>NZ_SNYG01000001.1:0-1408027 GCF_004362605.1 Klebsiella sp. BIGb0149
ACGCGCTTGTGATTAACATGCAGGCCTTCCCGACGCAGTAGTTGCCATATACGGCGGTAACCGAAACGCCTGCGCTCAAGCGCCAGCTCAGTGATACGTCCGGATAAATGCACATCAGCCGCCGGACGCTGCGCCTCATAGCGGCAGATCGACAGGGACAAACCAACCAGCCTGCAGGCCCGGCGTTGCGACAGACCCGTCGCTTCACACATCACTACAGCAGCTTCCCGCTTGTGGTCTGTCGTCAGTACTTTCGGCTCAACGCCACCTGTAACGCCTCCTTATCCAGCATGGCTTCTGCAAGCAACTTCTTGAGACGGGCGTTCTCTTCTTCAAGCGACTTAAGGCGTTTTACTTCCGGTACTTCCATGCCACCAAACTTCTTACGCCAGGTGTAAAAGGTCGCGTCAGAAATAGCATGCTTACGGCAAAGCTCACGGGCGGGAATGCCAGCCTCGGCCTCGCGGAGAATACTGATGATCTGTTCGTCGGAAAAACGCTTCTTCATGGGGATGTCCTCATGTGGCTTATGAAGACATTACTAGCATCGCAGTGTGTTAATCAACGGGGAGCAGGTCACTGTCCGACCTGAGGTCGAAGCGCCAGCCAGTTTCACACAACGCGGTTTTGACGGAGTACGGCAAATGCGGACGCCGTGCAGGCTTCCTGGATGTGGGGAGTCACACACCACGCAAGAGCAAAGGCCGTATATTGTTTGAGAACGGAGCACCACTGGAGCACATTACAAAATTGTTGGGCCAGGCTAACCCAGCTTCAACACTGTTCTATATCGGGTTCACGCAGGAGACAGCGGACACATTAGCGGGAGAATTTTCTCTCGGATCGGAATGGTGATGATGGCAATTAGGCATCATCGGGCCATGTCGATCTAAGATTACAATTTATATTCATGGCCAACGAAGTATCATCTTAATAAATTTTTGTTTTTCCTGTTGCGTGAATCTTGGGCTAAACTCGCAATCAAGAAACTCACCCTCACAATTGTCAAGCTCATCATGTAATCCGTTGACTAAAAATTCATTTCTATGATTATCAAGCAGATAGTTATGATAGCTAATAAAAAAATCCGTAAAATTAATGTTATTAAAACATTCAGACAAGCGTCCAGACTCTGCATGACACACTCGATTTGAAGTACCATCTTCATTAGCAAATTTGCGTTCAAGATATGCTAATGCGCGTAGTTCAATACTTTCAATCTCGGTTCTTGTAATATCATCCCTACATTTAAATGCGCAAAACAAGTAATAGTTAGGATTGGCTGAACTGTATGACCTACTTGTAAGATCATCCATTGTCAAACCGACCTTAGCAAATCCACTATCTTTAAGATCAGCTCCAAGATATAACCATTTTGTTACTGATTCGAAATTTCTTCTATCCCTTTCATAAATCCACGCCATCTTATAATCTGCATGTGGATCGAGTTCTAGATCATATTCCACTCTTGGTTTTTTCATATGTCTCTGCCCCGTGATGATTGATTTAGAATCTGTACTAGCTTAGTGCTCAAGTAGCCTGAAACTAAGATTCTCTGAAACTACTTACGATGCTACGAAACAATCTCGATCGCAATATAGCTATGAAAATTTTTGATGAGGTTTCAGCGATTCTGAGTTGTGGGGAGTAAAAAGATGTAAAAGGGGCCTATTGCAGGCCCCTTTCTTACTGTTGGGTCAGGCTTCACCATCAGATAAATTTCCTGGCCTCCGCGGCCTTCCTGCTGAAAACAGGCAAAGCCTGCCTAATGCACCGGGTTGGGTACATAGAGACAAGCGGAGCACAGCGACATCTACAGTCTGTTCCGGTCTACCGCAAAGCATTTCCAATGATCACAGTTCAACTGTCTCTTATCGAGTACCGATCATTTATGGCTCGGTGAACACCACGTAGAGCTTGACTCTTTCCCCGGTCAAGTTGGGATCCCAACATTCGCTCGTTTATCCGCTGCGTGTCATCACGACAGGCAGGAACGGGACACCGTGCAAAGTGCGGACAGTTGAAAGTTTTGGGATTGATTAGAGACGTTGGCAGCGTCATCAGCTTCGAGTTGATAGCGGTTCGTGGGGACTGTTCACGCTTTGTACCTGTTCGAGCTTTACAACTACAGGCCGCTACGTGCTAACATCCCTGAGTAGCCACTGTTAACCATAGCGGCAACTGTTGGTCATAGAATCCCTTAAAAGAAGATCGTAACTTGAGAGAATAATACTCTTTAAGTTATTGTTTTTAATGGATTTTGTTGTGTGAGTGCCGATAATAGGAGTCGAACCTACGACCTTCGCATTACGAATGCGCTGCTCTACCAACTGAGCTATATCGGCCCTGAAGAGGACGCGTTCACCGGGGTGAACCACGGGATAAAAGGTTAAAACTAAGTGGGTGATGCGTCAATGGCCTTATGAATCAACCGGCTACTTTTGCATCACCCGTCTGGCTTTAAGCACGAATAGTATCGTCGCCGAAACCAATCCACTTATAGGTCGTCAACGCTTCAAGGCCCATCGGGCCGCGCGCGTGCAGCTTCTGGGTGCTGACCGCCACCTCTGCGCCGAGGCCAAACTGGCCGCCGTCGGTAAAGCGGGTGGAGGCATTCACGTACACCGCAGAAGAGTCCACCTCGTTGATAAAACGATTTGCGTGGCTCAGGGTGCGGGTGAGGATGGCATCCGAGTGCTGGGTACCGTGCTGGCGGATATGCGCGATGGCGTCGTCGAGGTCGGCAACGACTTTGACGTTCAGATCCAGCGACAGAAACTCGTCGTCGTACTGCTCGGCCTTCACCGGCTCTACGCTCGCCGGGCCGTCCTGCAGTACCGGCAGCGACCGCGCGTCAGCGTGCAGCGTCACGCCGCTTTCCGCCATCTGCTTGCTCAGCGCGGGCAGGAAACGCCCGGCGATGTTCTCATGCACCAGCAGAGTCTCGACGGTGTTACAGGTGCTCGGACGCTGGGTTTTAGCGTTGACGAGGATCTTCAGCGCTGGCTCAATCTCGGCGGACTCATCAACAAAGATATGACACACGCCAATACCGCCTGTGATCACCGGGATCGTTGACTGCTCGCGGCACAGCTTGTGCAGGCCCGCGCCGCCGCGAGGGATCAGCATATCGATATATTTATCCATCTTCAGCAGCTCGCTGACCAGCGCCCGGTCCGGGCTCTCAATCGCCTGGACCGCCGCGGCCGGCAGGCCGCACTCTTCCAGCGCCAGCTGGATAACCTTCACCGTTGCGGCGTTGGTGCGCCAGGTCTCTTTCCCGCCGCGCAGGATCGCCGCGTTGCCGGTTTTCAGGCACAGGGAGGCGACGTCGACGGTGACGTTTGGCCGCGCTTCGTAGATCACGCCGATAACGCCCAGCGGAACGCGACGGCGTTCAATGCGCAGGCCGCTGTCGAGCAGCCCGCCGTCAATGACCTGTCCCACCGGATCGGCCAGGCTGCACACCTGGCGAACGTCGTTGGCTATCCCGTCGAGGCGCGCCGGAGTGAGCGCCAGGCGATCGAGCATGGCTTCGCTCAGGCCGTTGGCGCGAGCTTCCGCCAGATCCTCGGCGTTAGCCCGCAGAATTGTCTCGGTCTCGGCCTGCAGATAGTCGGCAATCTTCTCCAGCACCCGGTTCTTTTCGCGGCTGGAAAGCAGCGCGAGTTTGTAAGAGGCCGCCTTGGCAGCTATGCCCATTTGTTCCAGCATTTTCAGCTCCTTAACGGATTATCATATCGTCACGATGGACGGCGACCGGGCCATATTCATAGCCGAGGATCGCATCAATCTGCTGCGAGTGCTGGCCGGCAATCAGGCGCAGCGCATCGCTGTTGTAGCGGCTGACGCCGTGAGCAATATCGCGGCCGTCGCTATTGCGGATGCGGATAACTTCGCCGCGCGAGAAGTTGCCGGTCACGACTTTGATACCTTTCGGCAGCAGCGAGCTGCCTCGCTCCAGAATCGCCTGCACCGCACCGGCATCGACGGTGAGTTCTCCCGCCGGTGGGGCGCCGAAAATCCAGCGCTTGCGGTTCTCCAGCGGCGACTCCTGCGCGTGAAAACGCGTACCGACCGATACGCCCTGCATCACGTCGCCAATCACCCCAGGCCGGCTGCCCGCGGCAATGATGGTATCGATGCCCGCCCGGCAGGCGACGTCGGCGGCCTGCAGCTTGGTGCCCATCCCGCCGGTGCCGAGGCCGGAAACGCTGTCGCCGGCAATTGCGCGCAGGGCGTCGTCAATACCGTGCACGTCCGTAATGAGCTCGGCCTGCGGATTATTGCGCGGGTCGGCGGTGAACAGGCCCTGCTGATCGGTCAGCAGCAGCAGCTTATCTGCGCCGGCAAGAATAGCGGCCAGCGCCGAAAGATTATCGTTATCGCCGACTTTAATCTCGGCGGTGGCCACGGCGTCATTTTCATTAATGACCGGCACGATGTTGTTATCCAGCAGGGCGCGCAGGGTATCGCGGGCGTTAAGGAAACGCTCGCGGTCTTCCATATCCGCGCGGGTCAGCAGCATCTGGCCAACGTGGATACCGTAAATGGAAAACAGCTGTTCCCACAGCTGGATCAGACGGCTCTGTCCTACCGCCGCCAGCAACTGCTTCGACGCAATCGTCGCGGGAAGTTCCGGGTAGCCGAGGTGCTCACGACCGGCGGCGATGGCCCCGGAGGTCACAATAACAATGCGGTGGCCCATGGCGTGCAGCTGCGCGCACTGGCGCACTAATTCGACGATATGGGCGCGGTTCAGGCGGCGGGATCCGCCCGTTAAAACACTGGTGCCCAGTTTTACCACCAGCGTCTGGCTATCACTCATGATTCTCTGCCGTTCAAAAGGAATATCGATATCGAGGTGATGTTGTAACAGGACTCAGGCCGCTTGCCAACCGCGGCGTTTTTAGCGCGCCGTTTTATTGCGCGGGATCGGGCATTCTGGAGAGGGAAGATGACAATTTTATGATGGAAACATTTAAATACCCTTTTTTATAAAAAGTTCCACATTGTCATAAATTTTTAATACTGGAGCGTTAAAAAACCTCCTGTTTTCACGGGGCCTTCGCCCGGAATTGATTAGCGCGTATAAATAAATCACCAGGACTGAATAATGAAAAAGAGCTCACTGGCATTAATGATGATGGGTCTTATTGCTGCTTCGGCTACCCAGGCAGCCGAAGTTTTTAACAAAAACGGCAATAAGCTGGACGTGTACGGCAAAGTCAGAGCGATGCACTATTTAAGCGATGATGACAGCAAGGACGGCGACCAGACCTACGTTCGTTTCGGCATCAAAGGCGAAACCCAGATTAACGATCAGCTGACCGGCTACGGTCGCTGGGAGTCCGAATTCTCCGGCAACAAAACCGAAAGCGACTCTTCCCAGAAGACTCGTCTGGCGTTCGCTGGCGTAAAACTGAAGGACTTCGGCTCCTTCGACTACGGCCGTAACCTCGGCGCGCTGTACGATGTTGAAGCCTGGACCGATATGTTCCCTGAATTCGGCGGCGACTCTTCCGCGCAAACCGACAACTTTATGACCAAGCGCTCCAGCGGCCTGGCAACCTACCGCAATACCGACTTCTTCGGCGTGGTTGATGGCCTGGATCTGACCCTCCAGTACCAGGGTAAAAACGAAAACCGTGACGCTAAAAAACAGAACGGCGACGGCTTCGGTACGTCTTTAAGCTATGACTTCGGCGGCAGCGATTTCGCCATCAGCGCAGCCTACACCAGCTCTGACCGTACCGATGCCCAGAACCAGCTGGCACGCGGCGTGGGTAAAAAAGCGGAAGCCTGGGCTACCGGCCTGAAATATGACGCCAACAATATCTACCTGGCAACCATGTATTCTGAAACCCGCAAAATGACCCCGATCAGCGGCGGTTTTGCGACGAAAGCGCAGAACTTTGAAGCGGTGGCACAGTACCAGTTCGATTTTGGCCTGCGTCCGTCCCTGGGCTACGTGCTGTCAAAAGGTAAGGATATCGAAGGCGTAGGTAGCGAAGACCTGGTCAACTATATCGACGTCGGCCTGACCTACTACTTCAACAAAAACATGAACGCCTTCGTTGATTATAAAATCAACCAGCTGAAGAGCGATAACAAGCTGGGTCTTAGCGACGACGACATCGTTGCCGTGGGCATGACCTATCAGTTCTGATTATCCTGACGCCCGGCCAGCAAGCGCTGCCGGGTAGAGGGTAAAAAAAGCCGCTGCGTTTTGCGCAGCGGCTTTTTCTTATTCGGCATTAGCGGTTTTTAGCCAGGTGTTGGCGATCGTCGTTCATCGTTATCTGAGCGTTATACTCTTTCGGCAGGCGGCGCGCCTGATAGAAAGCCGACTTCCAGTACGGATTGTCCAGCGAGGAGCGCATTACGCCCTGGCTGGCCGAGGCGTGGAGAAAATCGTGGTTGGTGTCGTAGAAGCCGACGTGCATGCCGCCGTTAATGCGGAAGAACACCAGGTCTCCGGGGCGCAGCTGCTGAGGCTTGACCCGCTCGCCCATCCGCAGCAGCTCTTTGGTCGTAACCCTGTCCATCGGCAGGTTGAAGCGATCCTTCAGCGTGCGCCAGACGAAGCCGGAGCAGTCGACTCCGCTTTGATCGGTGCCGCCCCATTCATAGGGCGTTCCGTGCCAGGTATGCATCTGATCGTGCAGCGCGGCGAGGACCGGGATCAGGTCATCTGAACCGCCGTCGATAGGCGCATAATCATGGTGGGCCGCGGTTTTCGGGTGCTTAGCCGGGGATGAACATCCTGCCAAAATCAAAAAAGGAACAAATAATAAGGCGTGCACAAGCTTTGGCGTCATATCATTATTTTCATAGTGAGCTATAGAACGGAATTATTTATAGCGTATTCACCATATTGCCAGAATGGGATGAGATGATATTTACGAAACCTTACGTTAGGCGCATGCATAATTTGTCATGCCGGCGGCGCAGGGAATATTAGCGTTAACATTTCAATCTCATTTATTAATAAATAATTTCACTATTAAACAATATTTCACGGAAACTTTGCGGGTGCGAGGATTGCGGCTAACGACAAGGTGAAAGATCCTCATCATCCCGGCATTGCGCCGCCGGCCCGCCCTCCAGTACTTTTGTGGCATAAAAGAGAGAACGGGGCGGGTCTATGCATCTGGATTTTCGCCAACTGCGCAACTTTGTGGCGTTGGTTGAGTACGGCACCTTTAATCGTGCGGCGGAGGCGGTGTGCCTGTCGCAATCGGCCTTCAGCCGCAGCATTCAGGCGCTCGAACAGAGCGTCGGCCATCCGTTATTCGACCGTCAGAGCAGGCTGCCGACGCTCACGCTGCACGGGCAAAAGCTGCTGCCGTACGCCCGGCGGTTTCAGGAGCTGAACGTCGAGCTCAGCAGCCAGCTGCGGGAGGCGGATGATGCGCAAAACGGCGAGGTCGCGTTTGGCTGCGGCCCGGCGCCCTCCGCGAGGCTGATCCCGGCCGCCGTGGGTGAGTTTCACCGTCTGCTGCCGCAGGCGCGGGTGCGCTTTCAAATTGATAACTGGTTTGCCCTGCATCATGCGCTCACCACCCAGCACTATCCTTTTGTGGTGGCCGACAGCTGGCAGGCCGAACTGGATCCGCAGCTGCGGGTCCAGCCGCTCAGCCCGCAGCGCTGCTTCTTCGTCTGCCACGCCGACCATCCGCTGGCAAAGCGGGGGCCGGTCTCTATCCAGGAGATGCTGCGCTATCCTTTTGCCGCGCCGTACTTGCCGCCCGGAGTGCGCAAAGTGCTGGCGACCCTCAGCCAGCAGCAGGACTTTGCCCCGGCGATTCAGTGCGACCATATCTACGCGCTGCTCTCAACCCTGGCGCATACCGACGCGATAAGCTTCGCCAGCGAAGACGGCTTCGCGCTTTGCCAGCACAGCCACCGGCTGGTCAAGCTCGAGCTAAGCGACCTGCCGGACGAGTGGCGGCTGATGCAGACCCGGTTTGCGATTATCTCCCCGGTTCACGCCGCGCAGCCGCCGCTGGTGGCAAAGCTGATAGAGGTTATCCTGCACGCCGACCGTCTGCATCAGCTGCAGCTCCTGGATCGGGAGGAGAGGGGCTAACCGCCGTTTGCCGGCTGGCCTTTGGCATCGTACTGCGGCCAGCGCTTTTCCAGGCCCTGCGTTTTTAGCGCCCGTTCGACAAACTGTCCGTCCGCCCACTGGCCGACGTCAAAAGCGCTGCGGATCAGGCGGCCGGATTGCGCCTGCCCGACGCTGCTGCTGAAGCTGTCGGTGAGGAACGGGTCGATGCGCGGGGAGGTGGTGAAGTTAAGATCCTGCGGCTGCAGCTCCTCCAGGAACAGCACCTGCGGGATCTGGCTCTGCTGCGCCATCTCTGCCGCCCAGGCGTCCCGGTTGGCCGGGTCGCTGATTTCAGCGGCGTTCTTCACCAGCACGTCGATAATCTGCTGGGTGGCCTGCGGCCAGGCCGCAATAAAGGTTTGCGTCCCGAGGAAGCCGGCTTGAGTGGTGTTCTGACGGCCGGAATCGCCGCTTTTCACCACCACCTCTATCTTATCTCCGCGCAGCGCCAGCAGCGAGACGCCGCCCCACACCGCATCGACGCGACCGGCCGCCAGCGCGGCTTTGCCGGCGTTCCAGTCGAGATTAATCACCTGCATGCTGCGTTCGTTAAGACCGACGGTTTGTAAGGCGCGATCGAAGGCCAGCTGATCCGCCGTACCGCGATAGACGGCCACCCGTTTGCCCTTCAGGTCGGCGAGATTTTTAATTCCCGAGGCGGCGGTGGCCGCGAGGTAAGATTCGGAGCCGCGGCTGCCCAGCAGCAGGCGCGTCGGGAGCCCGTTGGCTTTGCCGATAATCGCCGCCAGGTCGCCGAGGTAGACAAAATCAAGCTGCCGGTTGGCCAGCGCCTCATTTACCGCCGGGCCCGCGCCTTTGAAAAACTTCCACTGCACCTCCACGCCCTGCGGCTTAAACACCTCTTCCAGCTGATGGCGGATAAACGCCATGCCGACGGGCCCTTCGATAAACGGCTTGCTGCCCGCGCTTTGATCCGGCACGCCGATGCGGATCGTGCGCAGCTCCTCGCCCTGCGCGCCGGCCAGCAGGCCCACGGCGGCGACCAGCGCCAGCAGGGTGCGGCTAAAAAATGCTTTCATCATAAGTTATTGCTCCTCTGAGTTTTTTTCTCACCCTAAAGAGCCGAAGGGCCGGGTGTTAAATGCTTTTATGCGCAGAGCAAAGCTGAAAAAAAGCTAAGCCAGGGGCCGCGTGCCCGGCAGGCTGAAATGCATTCGCTGCATCGGGATTATTCGTCTAACGCAATGGCGGCAGGGCGCAAGGAACGTTTTTATAGCGCTATAACTTCAGCAAAAGTGGACCGATATGTCGCAGATGATCTTAAAAACAGGCGCACCGGGCAGGCCGCAGTTCAGGCTAAACGGTTGGCCGTGGCTGCTGCCCGCGCTGCTGCTGCTGCTGTGGTACGTCGACGCCCGCGAAGGCTGGATGGCGGAGCAGATCCTGCCCGCGCCGTCGGTCGTTGCCGATACCGCGCTGTCGCTGCTGAGCGGCGATCTGCTGGCGCAGTGGGGATTCAGCCTCCGGCATCTGGCGCTGGGCCTGCTGCTGGGAGCCGTGGCCGGAACGCTGCTCGGGGCGCTGTTCGGCCTGGTTCCGTCTGCCGCCCAGCGGATCGAGCCGCTGTTTTACGCCCTGGCGCAAATTCCGACGCTGGGCTGGATCCCGCTGTTTATGGTGATCTTCGGCATTGATAACGGCCTCAAGCTGGCGGTTATCGTCAAAACCACCGTGGTGCCGATGACCATCAATACCCAGCAGGCGGTCAGCGGCGTACCGCTGACGCTGAGCGAAGCGGCAAGGGTCATGAACTTCTCCCGCTGGCAGCGGCTGCGCTGGCTGGTGATCCCGGCGAGCCTGCCGGGCTGGTTTACCGGCCTGCGGCTGGCGCTTTCGCAGGCCTGGGTATCGCTGATCGTCGTTGAGCTGCTGGCCTCTTCCGAAGGGATTGGCTACCTGATGGTCTGGGGGCGCCAGCTGTTTCAGCTGGATATCGTCTTCGTCACCATCGCGGCGGTGGGCCTCAGCGGCATGGCGATGGAGTGGGCGGCCAACCGGGCCTGCTCCCGGCTGGTGTTCTGGCCGCAGCCGGCCACCGGGCGCCTGGCCTGGAAACCGCAGGCCAGCTGGCGGGCGTTACAGCTGCCGCTGGTGCTGCTGGCGCTATGGCAGCTGGCCAGCGGGCAGGGCTGGATCGATAGCGTACTTTTCTCGTCGCCGCTGGCGGTGGCCGAGCGCTTTATTCAGGGAGCGGCCAGCGGCGAGCTTGCCGCGGCGATGCTCGCAAGCCTGGGACGGGCGTTTGCCGGCGGCGCGCTGGGTATCGCCGGCGGGCTGCTCTGCGGACTGCTGCTGGCGCTGCGCCCGCGCGCCGGAGCGATCTTTACCCCGACGCTTAACGTCCTGCGCCATATCGCCCTGTTTGCCTGGCTCCCGCTGCTGACCGCGTGGGTCGGCAACGATAACGGCGGCAAAATCGTGTTCATCGCCCTGGCCTCCTTTTTTCCGATGTTCTTCAGCACCCTGCAGGCCGTTCTTCAGCGCAGCCCGCAGCTGGATGAGGTTGCCAGGGTGCTGCGCCTGAGCGGCCTGACGCGCCTGCGCAGGCTGATCCTCCCCGGCGCCGCCGCGGGTATTTTTGCCGGCCTGCGCCTGGCGCTGATTTACGCCTGGCTTGGCAATATCGGCGCGGAGTATTTCATGTCCTCCGGCGTCGGTATCGGCAGCCTGATGATCAATGCCCAGCAGCTGCTGGATATGCCGACCATTCTCTGCGGCATGGTGCTGATCGGCGTCACCGGCGCTGCGCTGGATAAAGCCGGACGTTTACTGGAAATTCGCGCCACCCGCTGGCGCCAACAGGAGTCGCTATGACCACTTCACCCCTGGTCTCTTTTGACCGCGTCCGTAAATCCTGGCAGCAGGTGACGGCGCTACAGAACTTCAGCCTGGATATCGCCGCCGGCGAGCTGGTGGCGCTGGTAGGCAGCAGCGGCTGCGGTAAATCAACGCTGCTGCGGATGCTGGTCGGCCTCGAATCCGCGACCCAGGGCGAGATTCGCATCCACGGCGAGCCGGTGACCGGCGTCGGCAAAGAGCGCGGCATCGTGTTTCAGGAGCCGCGCCTGTTTCCGTGGCTTAACGTTATCGACAACGTGATGCTCGGCCTGGCGGATGAGCCGCTGAGCCGGACGGCGAAACGCCAGCGGGCGCTGGAAATGCTGGAGCGCGTCCAGCTCACCGAGTTTGCCAGCGCGCTGCCCGCCCAGCTCTCGGGCGGCATGGCGCAGCGGGTGGCGATCGCCCGCGGCCTCGTCGGCCGCCCGCAAATTCTGATGCTGGATGAACCTTTCGGCGCGCTGGATGCCCTGACGCGCCATACCCTGCAGCAGGAGCTGCTGCAGATCCACCGGAGCGCGGGAACCACCACGCTGCTGGTGACCCACGATGTGGAAGAGGCGGTCGCGCTGGCCGACCGGGTGGTGGTGCTGTCGCCGCGCCCGGGACGGATACGCGAAGTGGTGAGCCTTGAGCTCCCCCATCCGCGCCGGCGCGAAGAGGCCTCTTTTACCGCCGCCTGCCGCCAGATCCGCAATCTGATTACTTCTCTGCCTGATACCGTTATTTAAGGAGCAACACCATGGGACATCCTTCCATTTACCCGACCGGCGCCACCGTTTACGATCCCACGCGCGCCTGGAGCGGCTACACCCTTTTCCAGGCCACCGAGCGCGGCGCGGTGCTGGTGGATATGAACGGTCAGGTGGTACGCGAATGGCCTGAACTGCACGGATTTCCCAATAAAATCCTGCCCGGCGGCGCGATACTCGGCCACAGCGGCGAGCGCGATCCGCGCTACGGCATGCAGGATATGCTCGACCTGATCCAGGTGGACTGGGAGGGGAACGTGACCTGGAGGTTCGATCGCTACGAACGGGTCAGCGATCCCGGCAACGAAACGCGCTGGATGGCCCGCGCGCATCATGATTACCAGCGCGCCGGCAACCCGGTAGGCTACTACGCGCCGGGCCTGGAGCCGCAGGTGGAGGGGGGAAATACGCTGATCCTCGCCCACACCAACCTGGTGAATGCCGACATCTCCGACAAGCTGCTGCTGGATGACACGATTATTGAAGTCGACTGGCAGGGCAACGTGGTCTGGGAGTGGCGCTGCAGCGACCATTTCCACGAGCTTGGCTTCGACGATGCGGCGCGCACCGCGCTGTACAACAACCCCAATATGCGCGCCAGCGGCGGCGGAATGGGCGACTGGATGCATATCAACTCGATGTCGGCGCTGGGGCCGAATAAATGGTATGACGCCGGGGATCGGCGCTTCCATCCCGACAATATTATCTGGGACGCCCGCGAATCCAACATTATCGCCATCATTGATAAGCAGAGCGGTCGCATCGTCTGGCAGCTTGGCCCGGACTACAGTAAGCCGGAGCTCAAGCACATCGGCTGGATTATCGGCCAGCATCACGCGCATATGATCCCCCACGGGCTGCCGGGCGCGGGCAATATTCTCATCTTCGATAACGGCGGCTGGGCCGGATACGGCGCGCCAAACCCGGCGTCGGCGGATGGGGTGAAAAACGCCTGGCGCGATTACTCGCGGATCCTTGAGATCAACCCGCTGACCCTTGATATCGAGTGGCGCTACTCGCCCTATGAAGCGGATCTTCCGCAGCCAACCGACTCGTACCGCTTCTACAGCCCCTATATCAGCAATATGCAGCGTCTGGAAAACGGCAATACCTTGATTAACGAAGGCTCGAACGGGCGCGTTTTTGAAGTGACCCGCGACCATGAGATCGTCTGGGAATATATTTCACCGTTCTGGGGCAAGACGCTGAATAACAATATGGTCTACCGCGCCTACCGCATCCCCTACGCCTGGATACCGCAGCTGGCGCAGCCGCAGGAGACGCCGATCGCGGCGGTGGACGTGCGGACGTTACGCCAGCCCGGCGCGGCGGCCGCGGGCCCGGCGCAGAGCGTGGTGCGGGTCGCGGGAGTGCAGCCGTACAGCAAAAGCGCCGATGCGCTGTGCGTGGCGACCGACAACGATACCCTGCGCCGCAGCCCGAAGCTGTTCCGGGTGGCGGAAAGCGCCTTCACTCCGCTGAGCGCGGCGGAGGAGCTGGAAAGCGAGCGGCCAATACTGCTGTTTGTCGGCGCTGAGCGCTGCGTGCACTGCCGTAAACTCTGGCAGCTGCTGGCGCAGGAAAAGGTTGCGCAACGGATCGCGGCGCTGAACCGGCGCTATCTCGATGCCGATCGCCACCAGGATCTGGCGACGACCCTCGGGGTTCGCGGTCTGCCGACGCTGCTGCTGATCGAGCGGGGGCAGCCGACGGCGCGGGCGCCCGCGCAACTGTCGGTTGAAAATCTGCTGGCCTGGCTGAAGGGCGCGCTGGCGTCGTAGAGCCGCTGCGGGCTGGCTTTATGCCGGCCCGGGTTGATGGGCGGATATTTCGTTTGCTACCTTGAGGCGGTGGCGTGACGGCGGACAGGCTGGGCGGATCATTCTGCTGTCATCTTTCTTAAGCATGCTCTGGCGAGCCTGTTTACTGATTAGGGAAAATTAACGATGTCCAAAACTCTCACGATTTTCGATCTGGATAACACCTTGATTAAGGGTGACAGCAGTACGGTATGGAGCCGTTTTCTGGTGAGGGAAGGATGGATTAGCGACCCGGACTATCTGGCGCGAGAAGCGATGCTGATGGCGGATTACGATCGCGGAGAGATGAATATCGCCGACTACGTGGCGCTGATCCAGGCCCCGCTGATCGGCGTCCCGCAGGCGGAAGTTGACGGCCTGGTCGCCCGCTGCGTGCGCGAGGAGATCCTGCCCCGCGTCTACCCGCAGGCGTGGGAGGTTATCCGCACGCTACGGGCGCGCGGCGAACAGATGCTGGTGATCTCGGCCTCGGTCAGCCTGCTGGTGCAGGCGGTGTCCGATGAGCTGGGCATCGAGCAGGCGTTAGGCATTGACGTAGAGATGGCCGATGGCGGCTATACCGGCGTGATTGCCGGCACGCCGAGCTATCAGCACGGGAAGGTGATTCGGCTGGCTGAGTGGCGGCAGGCCTACCCGCAATTCGCCGGAGAGGTGACGTTTTATACCGATTCAATTAACGATCTGCCGCTGTGCCTGCACGCCGACCGCGTGCGGCTGGTCAACCCTTGCCCGCAGCTGACGGCGGCGAATGAGGAGCACCGGTGGCCGGTGCTTCACTGGCAGCTTTGATCTCTCCGGGCGGGCGCAGCGCGCCGCCTCGGGGAGGCTGGCGCTATCAGGATTTAAACAGCGGCACTACGCTGCCGCCGATATAGCGCCGACGGAGCCAGGCGGAGAGCATATCCATCGCCATCACCACCACCACCAGCAGAAGGGTGATAAACATCACCACGTCCCAGTTCCACAGGCGCATATTTTCCGCGTAAATCAGGCCGATCCCGCCGGCGCCGACGAAGCCCAGTACCGCTGCGGAGCGGGTGTTGGACTCGATTTGATACAGGCTCAGGGCCAGAAACGTCGGGAAGGATTGGGTGAAAATGCCGAAGCGGTGTTTCTGCAGGCCGTTGGCGCCGACGGCGGTCAATCCCCGCCCCGGTGAGCGGTCTACCGCCTCATGGCCTTCGGCATACAGGCGGCCGAGCAGGCCGGTATCCTGCATAATAATCGCCAGCACCCCGGCCAGCGGCCCGAGGCCGACGGCGCGCACGAAAATCAGCCCCCAGATAGCCATATCGATCCCGCGCAGGACGTCAAACAGCCGACGCATCAGCAGGGCGATAATCCCCGGAATCAAGCCGCGCATAATATTGCGCGCCGCGAGGAAAGAGAGCAGCAGGGCGATGACCGTGGCGGTGATCGTCCCGACGAAGACGATCGCCAGGGTAATCCCGATCTGCGTGAAATAGTAGCGGAACGGCCAGTTAAAAAAGTCGTGCCACACGAACATGCGCAGCAGATAGCGGCTGATTTGCTGCAGCCCGGTGGTGAGCTGCTCCCCGCTGATGCCAAACTGCATAAAGAACCAGACGTAATAGAGCACGCTCAGCAGCGCCAGCAGGCCGACGTAGCGCAAATAGCGTCCCTGGGCCTGATACAGCGCCTTATGCTGGCGGCGGCTGGCGGCGATATCCGGTTGGTTTTGCCACTGACTCATTTTTTACCCTCGAGAACCCACTGTCGCAGGCGGCCGGACAGCATATCCAGCAGCGAGACCACGATGATGATCAGCAGCAGCGTGATGCTGACCTGATCGTAACGATCGAGCTTAATGTTGGTCATCAGCTCCTGGCCGATCCCCCCGGCGCCCACCAGCCCAAGAATGGTTGAGGAGCGGAAGTTGATCTCCAGGCGCATAAAGCCGTAGGAGAGAAAAATCGGTTTTACCTGCGGCCACAGGGCGAAGCGAACCCGCTGCAGCGGCGAGGCGCCGCAGGCCATCAGCCCGCGAACCGGCTTGTCCTGAGCGCTTTCCACCGCTTCATAAAACAGCTTGGTCAGGCTGCCGATGGTGTGCAGCATCAGCGCCAGAAAGCCGGGGATCGCGCCAATACCGAAGGCCATCACGAAAATGACCGCCCACGCCAGCTCCGGCATGGTACGCAAAAAGGCGACTAAAACGCGGATGGCGAAACGCAGCGGCGGCGGTGACCAGGCGTTGTTGGCGGCAAGAAAGGCCAGCAGGGTGGCGATGACTACGGCGACCAGGGTAGAGGCCAGCGCCAGCTGCAGGGTTTCCCAAATCAGCGGCAGCTGGATCGGCAGGCGGTAGCCCCAGTAGGCGAACGACCCTTTGGTATGCGAATCGGCAAACAGATCGCTGACGTGGAGCGTCGGCAGCGTCTCAAACATGTAATCGAGAAAGTTTGGCAGGGAGTGCCAGATGGTGAAGAGATTAAATTCAGCCGCGCTGCCCGCGGCGAAGTAAAGCACCAGCAGCAGCAGCGACCAGCTAAAGGTGTCGCGCTTTTGCCGCGCGCGCACCTGCTGGTAATAGCGTTCAAATTCGGTATTCGAAATATTCATACGTCAAGGGGTCTTCAGCATACCGCCGCCTCGCGCTTGATAAGCCGGGAGGCGGCGTGGAGGCGGGATTAACGGGCGCTCACCAGCTCGCGCTTCATATCGATAATCTGCTGGAAATCGGCAACGCTGCCCGGGCCGATATGCTGGGTGCCGCCCATCGCTTTGATAAAGCAGGCGTGGTTATCGGTATCCAGCTTTTTGATCGCGGTGATGACCCTGGCTTTAAAATCAGCCGGCAGCGCGTTGCTCACCAGGATCGGGCCGTTGGGGATCAGCGGTGATTGCCAGATGATGCGGATCTGCTTCATCAGATCCGGATGATCCATCCGAATCAGGCGGTTGAACGCGCCCACGCTGTAGCCGCTGTTGTAGTCGCCCACCATAGAGGTCCAGGTCACCGCGCCGGCAAACTGGCCGTTCAGCACGCCCAGAATGTCCTGCTCGTGGCCGCCGGAGAAGGTCACGCTGGAGAAGAAGTTGTTATATTTATTATCCGTGGTGCCGCCAAATTTCTGCTTAAAGGTTTGGTTCGGGATCAGGAAGCCGGAGGTTGAATCCGGATCGGCGAAGCCAAAGGCTTTGCCTTTCAGATCGTCTAACGATTTATACGGGCTGTCGGCTTTAACGATAACCACCGAATGGTAGCCGCGAGACTTGTCTTTATCATCCACGGCGATGCCGACAATATCGACCGCTTTCGGGTTATTAATATAAACCGAGGCGTACGAGGAGGGTGACATGCTCAATACCACGTCAACCTTGCCGCCCAGCAGGCCCTGAATAACGCCGGAGTAGTCGGAAGAGTTGCGTAATTTGGTATCGACGTTCAGCTCTTTATCGAGAAAGTCTTTCACACACTGGTTATCACCAATTTGCTGGGTGGCGTTCTGGCCGCCGAGGATCCCCAGATTTAACTCTTTCGGCTGCCCGGCAGCGCTTGCCTGCCATGCCATCATAATGCCCGCGATCGCTGCGGATAAACGAACTGCGCCAGTGATATATTGTTTCATTATTTTGCCCGTGTGAGTGGAAATTAATGCAATTGGCTAATTTCATCCCCGTACAGCCGATGCAGAATATCCTGATTCAGCTGAGAGGGATGGTCGTCAAAAATAATGTTGCCCCGCGCCACGCCGATAACCCGCGTGCAGTATTCTTTAACCAGCTCGACCGAGTGCAGGTTGACCATCACGCTGATGCCCTGCTCGCTAATTTCGCGCAGCACGTTCATGATGCGCTGCGTATTTTTCGGGTCGAGAGAGGCGACCGGCTCATCGGCCAGCAAAATACCGGGGTTCTGCATCAGCGCCCGGCAGATAGCCACGCGCTGCATCTGCCCGCCGGAGAGATTTTCCGCCCGCTGCAGCGCATGCGGCAGCATGTTCATCCATTCGAGCAGGGAGATGGCGCGCGCCCGGTCGGCATCGGGGAAGACTTTGAACAGCGACTTCAGCGTCGAGGTCTGGCTCAGGCGGCCGAGCAGGACGTTTGTCAGCACATCAAGGCGCGGCACCAGGCAGAAGTCCTGGAAAATCATCCCGCATTCGCTACGCCAGGCGTTCAGCGCCCGGCCCTTAAGTTTGGCGACATCGTGCGGGGTGCCGACTTCCGGATAGCTGAGGATCTCGCCGCTGGTGGCGCTGTGGGTGCCGTTAAGCACGTGCAGCAGGGTTGATTTGCCCGCGCCGGAGCGGCCGATAACGCCCACCAGCTCGCCGGCGTGGAGATCGAAGCTGATGCCATCCAGCACGGTTTGCTGCGCGCTGTAGGACTTGCTCAGGCCGCGCACGCTTAAGACTTTCCGCTGCCGATCGGTATCTGGCTGACTAAATTGTGGGTAATCGGTATCGGTTACCGCAGCGAGAGAACTATTCATAACAGCGTCCAGGTTCGTCATTAAACTGGGCACTATTAATGGCGTTTTTTATGATCGTTATATGACGGTAAGGCGAACAAATAGTGAACGGTGGCGATTTGTCGCCGCGGAAAGGACGAAAATAGTGCCCTCCGATGACGAAGGGCAGGGAGGCGACGCGCCGGGAGCGGCGGCGATTTTTATGCCGGCTTCAGCCGCTTGCGCCAGCGAAAACGGCGGCTTGCCAGCAGGCTCAGGCCGCAGCACAGCAGATAGTAGACCGCGCCGGTGAAGACAAAAATGGCCAGCGGGTAGATCTGGACGCGGTTGTTCACCTGGCCGGCGACGGTGGTGAGCTCCGGGACGTTGACGATAAACGCCAGCGACGTATCCTTCAGCAGGCCGATAAAAATCCCCACCAGCGAAGGCTGAACGTTGCGCAGCGCCTGCGGCAGCAGGATCAGGCGCAGCGCCTGTCCGGCGGAAAAGCCCTGCGTCCGCGCCGCCTCATACTGGCCGGCGGGAAGCGACTGCAGGCCGGCCAGCACCGAGTGCATCACCGAGGCGGCGGTAAACCACGCCAGCGCCAGGGTCACCGTCACGGCACCGGGCAGATCGCTGCCGGTGAGCATCGGCAGCAGATACCAGAGCCAAAAAATGACGAAAATCAGCGGAATACCGCGAATGATTTCGGCCCACAAAAACAGCAGCCGACGGACGGTTCCGCCATAGCGCCAGGCGACGGCGGCCAGGAGAACGCCGCCGGGTAGCGCCAGCGCCGCTGCGCCAACGGCCATCATCAGCGTCAGGGCCACGCCGCCGGGAATGCCTTCCGCCAGGCGTCCCCACAGCAGGTAATCGAGATTGTCGGCGATAACCGCCAGATTAGCGTTCATGCTGGGCTCTCCTGTGCGGACTATGACCCGGGCCGAGGCGCGTCAGCAGCAGCCCCAGCGCCACGCCGAGCGCCAGATACAGCGCGGTACCGACGGCAAAGGCTTCCAGCGCGTGGGCGTTATAGCTCTCAATTTGCCGCACCTGATAGGTCAGTTCGGCAAAGCCAATGCCGCTCGCCAGCGAAGAGAGCTTCATCAGGTTCAGATACTGGCCGACAATCGGCTGCCAGGCATTAGCCAGCCCCTGCGGCAGCAGAATATGGCGCAGCTCGCCCCACGGGGTAAATCCCTGCGAGACGGCCGCTTCCCGCTGGCCGCTGCCGACCGCGCGTAGCCCGGAGGCGATCTCTTCGATCAGGAACGCCGAGGTAAAGACCCCCAGCCCCCACATCGAGCAGATAAACTCCGGCGTCAGCCACCAGACGTTACCCGGCAGAATCGACCAGGAATGGTCGGCGTTGATAAAATCACGGGCGCCGAGGGGCAGCAGGTTCCAGGCGGCAAAGTACCAGAACAGCAGCTGCACCAGCAGCGGGGTGTTGCGAAACAGCGAAACCCAGCAGGCCACCAGCCAGCGCCCGGGCCTGCCGCCGCCGAGGCGAAGTGCCAGCAGCAGAATAGCCAGCACGGTCGCCAGCGCCATCCCGGCAAGGCTGACCCATACGGTGGTGAGAAACCCGGAGACGATCCACTGCAGCGGCTGCCCGCTGAGTACGCCGTGCCAGTCGAGAATCGGCGTCACTCGAGGCCCTCCTGGTGCAGCGGATTAAGCACCTTTTGCAGAAAGCGGCGGGTGCGGGCGTGCTGCGGCCGGGCGAAAAACTCCGCCGGCGGCGCCACTTCGAGGATATCGCCGCCGTCGATAAACACCACCCGGTCGGCAATCTCGCGGGCAAACTGCATCTCGTGGGTGACCACCACCATGGTGATGCCGCTGTGCGCCAGGGTTTTCATCACCTGCAGCACCTCGCCGATCATCTCCGGGTCGAGCGCTGAGGTTGGCTCGTCAAACAGAATAATTTGTGGCGAAGAGGCGAGGGCGCGGGCGATGGCCACGCGCTGCTGCTGGCCGCCGGAGAGCTGGGCCGGCATCTGGCTGGCCTTATCCTCCAGACCCACCTGCTGCAGCAGCTCCAGCGCCCGCTGGCGGGCGGCATTTTTTGCCCAGCCGTGCACGCGCTCCAGCGCCAGGGTGATGTTTTCCTGCGCCGTCAGGTGGGCGTAGAGATTAAACTGCTGAAACACGAACCCGACGCGGCTGCGCAGCTGGCGAAGCGCGCCGGCGGTGAGCTGACGCGTGGGCCTGCCATCGATCAGAATCTCGCCGTCGCTCAGGGTTTCGAGCTGGTTGATCAGGCGGATCAGCGTTGATTTCCCCGATCCGGAAGGGCCGAGGATCGCTACCACTTCTCCGGGATTTATCTGCAGATCGACGCCGTTAAGCACTCGATGATCGCCGTAGCTTTTTGCCGCTTTACGCAGTTCGATACTGGCGTTCTGCAGATGTGAAAAATCCGCGGCCGAGGCCGCGGAGCGTGAAAATAAACCCGATAACATATTATTTAGCTTCTATGGTAAACGCGCGCGGCTGTGGGGTTTTGGTCGCCGGGCCGAACCAGACGTCGTAAATTTTTGCCGCCTGGCCGGATTTCTCCAGGTTCACCAGCTCGTCGTTCACCGCCTTCAGCAGCGCCGGCTCGCCTTTCTTCACGCCGACGCCGATCTCCTCTTTGCTCAGCAGATCGGGGATGATTTTAAAGTTGGCCTTATCCGGCGCTTCCGCCAGCAGGCCGGCGAGAATGGTGCTGTCCTGGGTAATCGCCTGCACGTTGCCGTTACGCAGTGCGGTCAGCGCCAGCGGAATATCGTCATAGGAGAGCACGCGCGACTGCGGGAAGCGCTGGTGCAGCGCCTGCTCGCCGGTGGTGCCTTTTACCGCCCCGATGCGCGCTTTGCCGTAGTCGTCAAGCTTATCCGCCGATTTAGCCGGCACGAGGAACTGCTGGCCGGTGACAAAATACGGCGTTGAGAAATCAATAACCTGCGCGCGTTCCGGAGTGATGGTGATATCGGCAACGATCAGATCGGCCTTGCCGGACTGCAGCAGCGGAATACGGTTGGCCGGGTTGGTGGCAACCAGCTCCAGCTTCACGCCGAGCGATTTAGCCAGCGCCTGGGCGAAATCAACGTCATAGCCGACGATCTGGTGCGTTTTCGGGTCAACCGAGCCAAACGGCGGGTTGGCGTCGAAGGTGGCGACTTTCACCACGCCGGCGGCTTTGATGTCTGCCAGCTGGTCGGCCTGAGCCTGCGCGGCAAGCACCAGAATGCCCAGCGCCAGTGCAATTTTTGTTTTTGTCTTGCGCATTATTATATCCCCTGAGTCCCTGTATATGTTTTGTGATTATTACGCTCCCACAAATTGGCCGCTGACGGCAAAGAAGAAAAAGTTCTTATCTATAGCGAAAAAGAACTTAGCAAGCTCATGGGTATTGGCGCAGGGCGACTCCCGCCCGGCGGCTCTGGAGAAGACGCGTAATATGCATCTTCCGGGATTGAAAAGACGGAATTGATATTTCCCGAGCGGTGCAGGCTGTGGTTGAAATAGACCCAGGGGAAATGCTTCCCGACGGAGGAAAAAATGAAACTTGCACTATGGCAACGAATGACGCGCTGGCTGGCTTCGCTATCTCACGCTGAAGCCGGACAGCAGGATACCCAGCGAATGATGGAGGCCATATTACCGGTCGCCAGCCTGTACGGCATTGATATGGGGAATGTCGAAACGCGGTGGTTTCGCCATGATAAAACATACTGAGCGGCGCAGGACGCGTGAAGCCTACTGGAACGAGGTGTGCTTTGTGTAGCACAAGGCTGCTTGCGGTTGCGGCGACCGAACTCATCTGCCGCAGCCCCGAGCAGCTTTAATCTTTCCCGATGGCCAGGGGTTTCACCCTGCCATGCAGTGCCGGATTATCGCTTTCATCCTTCAGACGCACGCCGGTCAGCCGGCGCAGAAAAGCCTGCTCCAGCAGCCACGCCAGCTTAAAGGCGGCGGCATCATAGCCCAGCCCTTCCGGGCGAATATTCGAAATACAGTTGCGCTCCGACTCCAGCCGCTGACGATGCGGTTGCCAGGTCAGATAAACCCCGAGGCTGTCCGGTGACGAAAGCCCCGGCCGTTCGCCAATCAGTATCGCCACCGCGCGAGCCCGCAGCGTTTCGCCAATATCATCCCCCAGCGCGACCCGAGACTGATGGGCCAGCACCACCGGCGCGAGGCTCAGCCCCAGCGTCTGCAGATAGGGCTGCAGGGCGCGGATCAGCGGCAGGGCCTGGCGCTGCACCGCGTAAGAGGAGAGCCCGTCGCCAATCACCAGCAGCAGGTCGGCAGGACGCGCGCCGCTGGCGGCGAGGTCCGCGCGGCTCTCATCGTTCAGCCGTCGCCCCAGATCCGGGCGGTTAAGATAGATATGCCGATCGGCGGCGGCGCTGTGCACCGTCAGCGACGAGAGGCCCAGCTCCGCCAGCGGGGAGACCAGCTGCTGGCTGTCAAAGGGCTGGTGGATGGCGTCGCGCGCCCGGGCGTGAGCGAGGCCAAAATTCAGCACCTCGCGGGTTGGCAGGCTGGCGCCGCTGCGGCCCAGCGCGATGCGCGCATCGGTAAATTCACGTAGCGGGTTCCAGGCGTCGGGGCGATTCATACCGGTTCTCCTTACGCCATCATGGAAAGCAGAGGATGGCGGGCGTCGGTCAGGCGCAGCGCGCCGTCCGGGTCGGTTATCTGCATTTTCGTCAGCCAGGCGGCGAACTCCGGCGCGTGCCTGAGGCCCAGCAGGCGGCGGGCGTACAGGGCATCGTGGAACGAAGTGCTTTGGTAGTTGAGCATGATATCGTCCGCGCCGGGTACGCCGATTAAAAAGGTCAGCCCGGCGGCGCACAGCAGGGTCAGCAGAGTGTCCATGTCATCCTGATCCGCCTCGGCGTGGTTGGTATAGCAAACGTCGCAGCCGATCGGCAGCCCCATGATCTTGCCGCAGAAGTGATCCTCGAGGCCGGCGCGAATAATCT
The DNA here is from genome assembly GCF_004362605.1 of Klebsiella sp. BIGb0149. Taxonomy (NCBI): domain Bacteria; kingdom Pseudomonadati; phylum Pseudomonadota; class Gammaproteobacteria; order Enterobacterales; family Enterobacteriaceae; genus Klebsiella; species Klebsiella sp. BIGb0149. Next base: position 22,950 of record NZ_SNYG01000001.1, read on the forward strand.
GCTTCCCGTCATAGAGATATTCCGGGCCGATGAATCCCACCACGGTATTGACCAGCAGCGGATCGAAATGGCGGGCGACGGCGTAGGCGCGGGCTTCACAGGTTTGCTGATCGACGCCGTGGTGGGCGTTAGCCGAAAGACAGCTCCCCTGTCCGGTTTCAAAATACATCACGTTATTGCCGAGGGTGCCGCGGTTGAGGCTCAGCGCGGCCTCCCTGGCCTCCTGCAGCAGCGCCAGATTGATACCGAAGCCGCCGTTGGCCGCCTCGGTGCCCGCCACCGACTGGAACACCAGGTCCACCGGCGCGCCGCGCTCAATCAGCTGCAGGGTGTTGGTGACGTGGGTCAGAATGCAGGACTGGGTGGGGATCGCAAAGCGCTGAATAATATCGTCGAGCATATGGTTGAGCTGTGCCAGCACCGGCAGGCTGTCGCTGGCCGGGTTGATGCCAATGACCGCATCGCCCGCGCCGTACAGCAGGCCGTCGAGCATGCTGGCGGCGATGCCCTTCAGATCGTCGGTCGGGTGGTTGGGCTGCAGACGCACGCTAAGATGCCCCGGCAGGCCAATCGTATTGCGAAAGCGGGTGGTTACCCGGCATTTGCTGGCGGCGAGGATCAGGTCCTGGTTACGCATCAGCTTGCTGACCGCGGCCGCCATCTCCGGGGTTATCGCCCGCGCCACCTGCTGCAGGGTGGCGGTATCGGTGGCGTCGTCAAGCAGCCAGTCGCGAAAGTCGCCCACCGTCAGGTGGCTAATCGCCGCGAAGCCGCGGCTATCGTGCGTGTCGATAATCAGCCGGGTGACTTCGTCCTGCTCGTAGGGGATGAGCAGGCTGTCGAGGATCGCCTTTAGCGGCACCTCCGCCAGCGCCATTTTCGCCGCCATCCGCTCTTCGGCGCTATCGGCGATAATGCCGGCGAGGGCATCCCCGGAACGTGCCGGAGAGGCCTTCGCCATTAACGTCTTCAGACTATCAAAGCGCCAGACCTGGCCTGATAGCGTTGTTTTATACATGCCGCCTCCTCAGGAGACTATACGCAGCTGCGGATCCACCGGCGCGCGCTCGCGGGCCGCCGCGGTTTTACGAAACCACAGGTAGCCGCCGAGCATCATGGCTGCAAAAATCAGCGCCAGCAGCGTATTGTACCAGACCATCGCCACCAGGCAGAGCACCGCCATCGCCAGGGCGAAGGCCGGCGCCCACGGATAGAGCGGCGCGCGGAACGGGCGAATCAGTTTCGGCTCGCTGCGGCGCAGCTTGAACAGCGCCGCCATCGAGGTGATATACATAACAATAGCGCCAAATACCGACATCGTGACGATGCAGGCGGTGAGCGGCATCCCGCTGATGGTGATCAGCGAGTCGGAGAAAATAGCGGCAATGCCCACCACGCCCCCGGCGAGGATCGCCAGATGCGGCGTGCGGGTGCGGCGGTTGAGCGCCGCCAGGCCGGCGGGCAGGTAGCCGGCCCGCGCCAGAGAATAGATCTGCCGGGAGTAGCCCATGATGATGCCGTGGAACGACGCCACCAGGCCGAACAGCCCCAGCCATACCAGCATATGCAGCCAGCCGCTGCTGCTGCCAACCACCATTTTCATCGCCTGCGGCAGCGGGTCGTTGATGTTGGCGAGCGCCCGCCAGTCGCCGACGCCGCCGGCAAACACCATAACGCCGATCGCCAGCACGGTAAGGGTCAGGATCCCGCCGCCCAGCGCGCGGGGGATGGTACGCTGCGGATCTTTAGCCTCTTCGGCGGCCATCGATGCGCCTTCAATAGCCAGAAAGAACCAGATAGCAAAAGGAATGGCCGCGAACATTCCCGGCAGCGCCAGCCCGCTGAAGCTCTCCGCCCCGGCCCAGCCGTTGGCGGTAAAGTGGCTCCACGAGAAGCCCGGAGCGACCACGCCCATAAACACCAGCAGTTCGAAAATCGCCAGCAGGGTGACAATCAGCTCAAAGGTGGCGGCAATACCGACGCCGAGAATGTTCAGCGTCATAAATATAACGTAGGCGCCGCAGGCCACCCATTTCGGATCCAGCGCCGGAAACTGGACGTTGAGGTAGGCGCCAATCGCCATGGCAATCGCCGGCGGGGCGAAGACGAACTCAATCAGCGTCGCGAAGCCGGCAATAAAGCCGCCGGTGGGGCCAAAAGCGCGGTAGGCGTAGGCGAACGGGCCGCCGGCGTGGGGGATCGCGGTCGTCAGCTCGGTGAAACTAAAAATAAAGGCGCAGTACATGGCGGCAACCGCCAGCGCCACGATCAGAAATCCCAGCGTCCCGGCCTGGGACCAGCCGTAGCTCCAGCCAAAATACTCCCCGGAAATAACCAGCCCGACGGCGATCCCCCACAGGCGGAAACTGCCGAGCGTTCTTTTTAGCGTTGTGGTTTGCTCTGTCATTTTTGCGACCTCGCCAGATAAAGATATCGGGTGGTTGCAAGGAGAGTGCCAGGTCAGAGCCCTGATAAACGCGGGGGGTTAGCCGCGGGACGATCCAAAAAAGGGCAGCCTGCGCGCGCAAAGATATGCGTCCTGGTGCAGCTGCCCACAAATGTAGCGCTAGTCGCGAACGACGGCGCCCGCGTCCTGTTGAATCACCGGGCCCTCTTTTACCTTCAGGTTGAGGCCGCGGGTCTCCAGCTCGGCGTGGCGAATTCGCAGGCCGCGGGTGGCGTCGATGTTGACGTTGCTAAAGTGGAACCCGCTGAGCGGCGCTTCCGGGGTGCCGATAATATAGGCCGCCGCTTTGCTATCGCCGGTGGAGGTTAAATTCTCCACGGTGATATTGCTGAAGTGCGGGGTCCGATATTTGTCGAACGGCTGTTGCGGGTCGCTGTCCGGCGGATAGATCTGCTCGCCGAGGGTAAATCCTCCGGCCTGCAGCTGCTTGTCGACCTCGGCCTGCACGATAGGCGCGGCCTGGTAGTAAGCGGAGAAGACCAGCGGCACCTCGACGTTATGCATTTTGGTGTTGCGATAAACGATATTTTTCACCTCGCCGCCTTTGCCGCGCGGGCTCTTAATGCGAATACCGTACATCGAGCCTTCGAAGGCGTTGTTTTCCACCAGCACGTTATTGACGCCGCCGGCGCTTTCGCTGCCGATAGAGATACCGCGCCCCTGCTTCAGCGTATTGTTGGCGATGTAAATATTCTCGACCACCCCTTCGGGGAAGCGCGGATCGGCTTTCTCCGCTTTGATGGCGATATGGTCGTCATTGCAGTCGATATAGTTGTTGGTGATGCGGATGTTCTGGCTGTCGATAGGATCGATGGCGTCGGTATTCGGCGCATGCCACGGGGATAAAATTCGCGTGCCGTTAATGTCGACATCGTGCGCGTAGCGGGTAACGATGTGGAAGCTGGGCGAGTGGGTGAGGGTCACGCCGTCGATCAGCACGTTGTTCGAGCGGGTGATGTAGATCAGCCGCGGCCGGTCGGTGCCGCCTTTCTTGCCGCTGGCGCGAATGTTTTCTCGCCAGCGCTCCCACCATACCGCCCCCTGGCCGTCGATGGTCCCTTCACCCACGATAGCGACGTTTTGCGCATCGGCGATGCTGATAAACGGCAGCCAGCCGTTTTCCGCTGCGGCATACTGCGTTTTTTCATCCGCGCGCCAGGCGGCGATTTCGCTTGAGGCGACGAGGGTCGCGTCTTTCTCCAGCCTGAGCCGAATATTACTCTTCAAAAACAGCGGATTGCTCAGATAGTTTCCCTTCGGGACCCGCACCGTGCCGCCCCCTGCGGCGGCGCAGTCATCGATCGCTTTTTGAATGGCGTCGGTATTCAGCGCAATTTGCAGGCGGTGGCCTTCTGCGCCGTATTGGGTGACGTCGCAGACTTTATCCGCAAACGTCACCTTGCTGGCGGCGAGAGCCGTATGAAAGGGGATGACGCCGACGATAGCGACGGCAGCCAACAGAGGAAAGGGGCGGGTTGTCATCTGATTATCCTTTTTAGGTGTTGTGTTTTGTAAAAATAGCAACATTGTTTTATTTTTGTGTTTATGCCGATCACGTTTTGCTTTTTGTCATTTAAATGCCCAGAACCCGCGCTCATTTTTCGGGCAAACGCCCGTAAAACGGCGTGGAAAGCGGCGCTTGTTTTGCAATTTCAGCTGCGGCGCGGTATAACTGCACCTCTTTGGATGTTTAGATGTCCATACGTTTAGAAGGTAATATGCAAAGTACACCGCAGCAGAGTGAGCCGCTGAAGCGCACCATGAAAACCCGCCACCTGATCATGCTCTCGCTGGGCGGCGTGATTGGCACCGGTCTGTTTTTTAATACCGGCTATATCATCTCGACCACCGGGGCGGCGGGGACGCTGCTGGCCTATCTGATTGGCGCGCTGGTGGTCTGGCTGGTGATGCAGTGCCTTGGCGAGCTGTCGGTGGCGATGCCGGAGACCGGCGCGTTTCACGTCTACGCCGCCCGCTATCTCGGCCCGGCAACGGGGTACACGGTAGCCTGGCTCTACTGGCTGACGTGGACGGTGGCGCTCGGATCGAGCTTTACCGCCGCCGGTTTCTGTATGCAGTACTGGTTTCCGCAGGTGCCGGTGTGGGTATGGTGCGTGGTGTTCTGCGCGGTGATTTTTTTCCTTAACGTCATCTCTACCCGCTTCTTTGCCGAAGGCGAGTTTTGGTTTTCGCTGGTCAAAGTCGTCACCATCATCGCCTTTATTATTCTCGGCGGGGCGGCGATATTCGGCATTATCCCGATGCAGGACGGCTCGCCGGCGCCGGGGCTGCGTAACCTGACCTCTGAAGGCTGGTTCCCGCACGGCGGCCTGCCGATCCTGATGACCATGGTGGCGGTGAACTTCGCCTTCTCCGGGACCGAACTTATCGGCATCGCGGCGGGTGAAACGCAAAACCCGCATAAGGTCATCCCGATCGCCATTCGTACCACCATCGCCCGGCTGATTATCTTTTTTATCGGCACCGTGTTTGTGCTGGCGGCGCTGATCCCGATGCAGCAGGCGGGAGTGGAGAAAAGCCCGTTTGTGCTGGTCTTTGAAAAGGTGGGCATCCCCTACGCGGCGGATATCTTTAACTTCGTGATCCTGACGGCGATCCTGTCGGCGGCCAACTCCGGCCTCTACGCCTCCGGACGGATGCTGTGGTCGTTGGCGAACGAGCGGACCCTGCCGGCGTGCTTTGCCAAAGTGACCAGGAACGGCGTGCCGCTGACCGCGCTGTCGGTGAGCATGCTCGGCGGCGTGCTGGCGCTGTTTTCCAGCGTAATTGCGCCAGATACGGTGTTTGTCGCGCTGTCGGCGATTTCCGGCTTTGCGGTGGTGGCGGTGTGGCTCAGCATCTGCGCCTCGCACTTTATGTTTCGCCGTCGCCATCTCCAGCAGGGTAAAGCCCTGAGCGAGCTGCACTATCGCGCGCCCTGGTATCCGCTGGTGCCGGTGCTGGGGTTCATTTTATGCCTGGTGGCCTGCGTGGGCCTGGCGTTTGACCCCAGCCAGCGCATTGCGCTGTGGTGCGGAATTCCCTTCGTGGCGCTGTGCTATGGTGCCTGGTATCTGACCCACGCACGACAACTTAACAGGGAGCAACAGCATGTCGCAGAATAACCCGTTAACCTCTATCCTCGCCCGCGAGCCTTTTGTGCTGCTCGACGGCGCGATGGCGACGGAGCTGGAAGCGCGCGGCTGTAATCTGGCCGATAGCCTGTGGTCGGCGCGGGTGCTGCTGGAAAATCCGCAGCTGATTCGCGACGTGCACCTCGACTATTTCCGCGCCGGAGCGCAGGTCGCGATCACCGCCAGCTATCAGGCAACCCCGGCGGGCTTCGCCGCCTGCGGGCTGGACGAGGCGCAGTCGAAAGCGCTGATTGGGAAAAGCGTTGAGCTGGCGCGCAAGGCGCGGGAAGCCTGCCTCGCGGAAAATCCGCAGGCCGGCACGCTGCTGGTCGCCGGTTCGGTGGGGCCGTACGGTGCCTATCTTGCCGATGGTTCGGAATATCGCGGCGATTACCAGCGCAGCGCGGAAGAGTTTCAGGCCTTCCATCGCCCGCGCGTGGAAGCGCTTCTCGATGCCGGAGCCGATCTGCTGGCCTGCGAAACCCTGCCGTCCTTTGCCGAAATTAAGGCGCTGGCGGCGCTGCTGACGGCGTACCCGCGCGCTCGCGCCTGGTTCTCGTTTACCCTGCGCGACGCCGGGCATCTCAGCGACGGCACGCCGCTGAGCGAAGTGGTGGCGGCGCTTGCGCACTATCCGCAGGTGGTGGCGCTGGGCATTAACTGTATTGCCCTGGAGAACACCACCGCCGCGTTGCAGCACCTGCACGGTTTGACCGCGCTGCCGCTGGTGGTCTATCCCAACTCCGGGGAACATTACGACGCGGTGAGTAAAACCTGGCACCATCACGGCGAGTCCTGCGTCGCCCTGAGCGAGTATCTGCCGCAGTGGCTGGCGGCGGGGGCAAAACTGATTGGCGGCTGCTGCCGCACCACGCCGAAAGATATTGCCGCGCTGGCGGCCAAACGCTGACCGGTCTCCCGGCCGCGGCGCAGCGCGTCGCCGGCCGGGGATCTCCCCGCTCGCGCTATGCTTACCGGGCCAGCGCTTCTGCTACTCAATCCCCATTTTTAACTATCGTTTGCCAGTTTTTTTCTAATGACGATTGGCTATTAGCCAGAATTTTTAATTACTTCATCAAACGCATCAGGCCGGAAATACTGCACCCATAACAACGAAGGGGAGCAGACACTATGGCACACGCATCGCGCATTACACTTTTCGCCGCCCTGGCTTTCGCCGCTTTTCAGGCGCAGGCGGTCAACGTCACCGTGGCGTATCAAACCTCTGCCGAGCCGGCGAAAGTCGCTCAGGCTGACAATACCTTTGCCAAAGAGAGCGGTGCGACCGTTGACTGGCGCAAGTTCGACAGCGGGGCGAGCATCGTACGCGCGCTGGCTTCCGGCGATGTCCAGATTGGCAATCTCGGCTCCAGCCCGCTGGCGGTAGCCGCCAGTCAGCAGGTGCCGATTGAAGTCTTCCTGCTGGCCTCAAAGCTCGGTAACTCCGAAGCGCTGGTGGTGAAAAAGAGCATTACTAAACCCGAAGATTTGATTGGTAAGCGCATCGCGGTGCCGTTTATCTCCACCACCCACTACAGCCTGCTGTCGGCGCTGAAGCACTGGGGCATTAAGCCGGGCCAGGTACAGATTATCAACCTGCAGCCGCCGGCGATTATTGCTGCCTGGCAGCGCGGGGATATCGACGGCGCCTACGTCTGGGCCCCTGCGGTCAACGCGCTGGAAAAAGAGGGCAAGGTGCTGACCGATTCGTCTCAGGTCGGCGAGTGGGGTGCGCCGACGCTGGACGTCTGGGTGGTGCGTAAAGACTTTGCCGAGAAGCATCCTGAGATTGTGAAAGCCTTTGCGAAGAGCGCTATCGACGCTCAGCAGCCCTACATCGCTAACCCTGATGCATGGCTGAAGCAGCCGGAAAATATCAGCAAGCTGTCGCGCTTAAGCGGCGTGCCGGATGCGGACGTCCCGGGGCTGGTGAAGGGCAATACCTACCTGACCGCGGCGCAGCAGGCGCAGGAGCTGAACGGACCGGTGAACAAAGCGATTATCGATACGGCTAAGTTCCTCAAAGAGCAGGGCAAAGTACCCGATGCCGGCGCCGATTACAGCCAGTACGTTACCGACCGTTTTGTGAAATAAGGAGGTCACGATGCTGCAAATCTCGCATCTCTTTGCCGACTACGGCGGCAAACCGGCGCTGGCGGATATCAACCTGACGCTGGACAGCGGCGAACTGCTGGTGGTCCTTGGACCGTCGGGCTGCGGTAAAACCACGCTGCTGAACCTGATTGCCGGATTCGTGCCTTATCAGCACGGCAGCATCGTCCTTGAAGGGCAGCGCGTAACGGGACCGGGCGCCGAACGCGGCGTGGTCTTTCAGCATGAAGGATTGCTGCCGTGGCGTAACGTGCAGGATAACGTGGCGCTGGGGCTGCAGCTGGCGGGCGTGGACAAAGCGCTCCGCCGGGAAACGGCGGCGCAGATGCTGAAGAAGGTGGGTCTCGAAGGGGCGGAAAAACGCTTTATCTGGCAGCTTTCCGGCGGCCAGCGCCAGCGGGTGGGGATTGCCAGAGCGCTGGCGGCCAATCCGCAGCTGCTGCTCCTTGATGAGCCGTTCGGCGCGCTGGACGCCTTTACCCGAGAACAGATGCAAACCCTGCTGCTCGGCCTGTGGCACGAGACCGGCAAGCAGGTACTGCTTATCACCCATGATATTGAAGAGGCCGTGTTTATGGCCACCGAGCTGGTGCTGCTGTCGCCGGGCCCGGGGCGGGTGCTGGAGCGGCTACCGCTCGACTTTGGCCGCCGCTTCGTCGCCGGCGAGTCCTGCCGCAGCATTAAATCCGATCCGCGCTTTATCGAGCAGCGTGAATACGTGCTGAGCCGGGTATTTGAACAACGGGAGGCCTTCTCATGAGCGTGGTCATCAACGATAAACCGCGTCGGCGGCCGCTGAAGTGGCGCTGGCCGGTTTCCCGCCAGCTGACGCTGAGCGCGGCGACGCTGGCGGTGCTGCTGGCTATCTGGTGGGCCGTCGCGGCGCTACAGCTGGTTAGCCCGCTGTTTCTGCCGCCGCCGGGCCAGGTGTTGCACAAGCTGATAACCATTGCCGGCCCGCAGGGCTTTATGGATGCCACCCTCTGGCAGCATCTGGCGGCGAGCCTGACGCGGATCGTGATAGCGCTGCTGGCGGCGGTGCTGCTCGGCGTTCCGGTGGGGATCGCCATGGGGCTCAGCCCGACGGTGCGCGGCATTCTCGATCCGTTAATTGAGCTCTACCGCCCGGTGCCGCCGCTGGCCTATCTCCCGCTGATGGTTATCTGGTTCGGCATCGGCGAGACGTCGAAGATCTTATTGATCTATCTGGCGATCTTCGCCCCGGTGGCGATGTCGGCGCTGGCGGGGGTGAAAAGCGCCCAGCAGGTGCGCATTCGCGCCGCCCAGTCGCTAGGCGCCAGCCGCGCGCAGGTGCTGTGGCTGGTTATTTTACCCGGCGCGCTGCCGGAGATCCTCACCGGGCTGCGCATTGGTCTTGGCGTGGGCTGGTCAACGCTGGTGGCCGCGGAGCTGATCGCCGCCACTCGCGGATTAGGTTTTATGGTGCAATCCGCCGGCGAATTCCTGGCAACCGACGTGGTGCTGGCCGGGATTGCGGTGATTGCGATAATTGCGTTTCTGTTGGAACTGGGGCTGCGCGCGCTGCAGCGCCGCCTGACGCCCTGGCATGGAGAAGTACAATGAGTGAACGTCTGAGCATTATCCCGCTGGGGCCCTATATTGGCGCGCAGGTAGCCGGCGTGGACCTCGCGCGTCCGCTGAGCGATAACCAGTTTGAGCAGCTGTATCACGCGGTGCTGCGCCATCAGGTGGTGTTCCTGCGCGAGCAGAATATTACCCCGCAGCAGCAGCGTGACTTTGCGCTGCGCTTTGGCGACCTGCATATACATCCGGTCTATCCCCACGCGCCGGGCGTCGATGAAATTATCGTGCTCGACACCCATGATGATAATCCGCCGGATAACGACAACTGGCATACCGATGTCACCTTTATCGAGACGCCGCCCGCCGGCGCGATTCTGGCGGCGAAAGAGCTGCCGTCCACCGGCGGTGATACCCTGTGGACCAGCGGCGTGGCGGCGTACGAAGCGCTTTCCGAGCCTTTTCGCCAGCTGTTGAGCGGCCTGCGGGCGGAGCATGATTTCCGTAAATCGTTCCAGGAGTATAAATACCGCGGCAGCGAAGAGGAGCACCGGCGCTGGCTGGAGGCGGTGGAGAAGAACCCGCCGCTGCTGCATCCGGTGGTGCGCACGCATCCGGTGACCGGCAGGCAGGCGCTGTTCGTTAACGAAGGCTTTACCACGCGTATTGTTGACGTCACCGAGAAAGAGAGCGAGGCGCTGCTGAACTTCCTGTTTAGCCATATAACGAAACCGGAGTTTCAGGTGCGCTGGCGCTGGCAGCCGAACGATGTGGCGATTTGGGATAACCGCGTGACCCAGCATTACGCCAACGCCGACTATCTGCCGCAGCGGCGCATTATGCACCGGGCGACGATCCTCGGCGATAAGCCGTACTATCGCGCCGGTTAAAACCTGCGGCAGCGCGCCGCAGGCCGGGCTGATTACAGATGCGCGCCGATATAGCGCTGATAGCGGTTGGCTTTTAAAAACGTCAAATCCACCAGCACCAGCCCGTCCACGCAGTTGTTGAAGTCAGGGTCGCTGCCGAAGTCGATAAACTGCACGCCGCCCGGCTCGCACACTTCGGAGTATTGCTTATACAGCGGCGGAATGGCGCAGCCGAGATTGCCGAGCAGCGACTTCAGCCGGGTGAGATCCTCGGCATAATCCTCGCCGCTAAACTGCGCCAGCACGTCCGGTAGCGAAGCGGGATAGGGACGCCGCGACTCCGCCAGCGGGTGGGTCGCCGGGAACCACAGCCGATAGAAGGCCACCAGCAGATCGCGGGCCGCCGGCGGCAGGCCGCCGGAAATAGACACCGGGCCGAACAGATAGCGGTAGTGCGGGTAGCGTGCGAGGTAGGCGCCGATCCCCGACCACAGATAATCCAGCCCGCGCCGTCCCCAGTAGCGCGGCTGGATAAAGCTGCGCCCCAGCTCAATGCCGTACTGGAGAATGTCGTCCATCCGCTGGTCGTAATGGAACAGGCTATAGCTGTAAATCCCCTCCAGCCCGCGCTTTTCCAGCTGCATTGCGGTGGGCATAAAGCGATAGGCGCCGACGATCTCCAGATCTTCCTCATCCCACAGAATCAGGTGCAGATAATCGTCGTCATAGCCGTCGACGTCGCGACGCTTGCCGCTACCTTCCCCCACCGCGCGGAAGGCGATCTCCCGCAGGCGGCCGAGCTCGCGCAGCAGCGGGGCGTCGTCCTGACCGTTGCGCTGCCACAGATAGATGGTTTTGCCATCGGCGGTATGCCCCAGGCACTCCGCGCGGTGCAGCTCGCGTTTTATCAGCGCGCGATCTTCAGGGCGGGCGATGGCGCTTTCCGTTTTGAAGAGGCCCGCCAGACCTTTGCCCATCAGCTCGACGTGGCGATAGCAGCGGTCCGCCAGCTCCCGGGGAGACATCTGCGGGCTATACCAGCTGGACCAGGCAATCTGCTGACCAATGCCGATCGGCAGGCTGCTGTTGCGGCGACGGAACATTTGCTGCATAAGCAGCAGCAGCGGCAGGTTTTCTGAGAGCAGGGTGCTGGCGTAGAACAGGGCACTGTTGTGCGCGCGGATCCACACCGGCAGCAGCGGGGCACGATATTTGGTCGCCAGCTTGATAAAGCCGGGGTGCCATTTCTTATCGCGGATCCCCCGGCGCGTCAGGCGCGAGACCTCACCTGCCGGGAAAAAGATCAGCACGCCGCCGTTTTGCAGCTGGCGATCCATTTGCTGCAGCGCGGCTTTAGCGGTACGGCCGTTGATATTATCGACCGGAATGAACAGCGAGCTGAGCGGCTCAAGGTGGGTCAACAGGCGGTTGGTCACGACTTTTACATCGCGGCGAACGCGGGAGACGGCATAGAGTAGCGCAAGGCCGTCGAGGGTACCGGTAGGATGATTGGCGACGATCACCAGCGGGCCGTGCTCGGGAATTTGTTCCAGATCGTGCGCCGGGATCGCGCAGCGAATATTCAGGTGTTCCAGCACCTGTTCGACCGTATCGAGCCCCTTCAGGTGGCGATGGCGGGCGGCAAATTGTTGAAACTCTTCCTCATGGAGCAGTTTTTTTAGCAGCTTCTTTTGCCAGGCGGCGGGCCTGGCCTGAGGCCACAGGTCGTCGAGTACATGATCGAGACTAAACATAGCGCTTCCTCCTCCGTCCTGCCGAGACAGTAGAAGGCGGAAGTGTCGCTTATATTGCAGTTGGGTGAAGATTCGGTATTGGCAGACCCGAAAGCGCGGCGCAGGTCAGGAAAATTCCCGGCCTGCGCGCGCAGCCTGTCGCCCGCAAGACGGGTTTAGCGCAGGATTTTCTTCTCGGCGAGATCAAGGGCGAAGTAGCTGAAGATCAGATCTGCGCCGGCGCGCTTAATGGCTCCCAGACTTTCCAGAACCACTTTTTCTTCATCGATGGCGCCCGCCTGAGCGGCAAATTTGATCATCGCGTACTCGCCGCTGACCTGGTAAGCGCCGATCGGCAGATCGCTGCGCTCGCGGATATCGCGCAGGATATCAAGATAGGCGCCGGCCGGTTTCACCATCAGGCAGTCAGCGCCCTGGGCTTCATCGAGCAGCGACTCGCGAATTGCTTCCCGGCGGTTCATCGGGCTCATCTGATAGGTTTTACGATCGCCCTTCAGCGCGGTACCCGCCGCCTCGCGGAACGGGCCGTAGAACGAAGAGGCAAACTTGGTGGAGTAGGACATGATGGCGGTGCGGGTAAACCCGGCGGCATCCAGCGCCTGGCGAATAGCCTGCACCTGGCCGTCCATCGCGGCGGATGGCGCGATAAAATCAGCGCCGGCCGCTGCCGCAACAACCGCCTGCTTGCCGAGGTTCACCAGGGTGGCATCGTTGTCTACGCCGTGCTCGCAGAGTACGCCGCAGTGGCCGTGGGAGGTGTATTCGCAGAAGCAGGTATCGGACATCACGATCATCTCCGGTACCGCATCTTTAGAGATACGCGACATCCGCGCGACCAGGCCGTTTTCGTTCCAGGCATCGCTGCCGTTGGCGTCGGTGTGATGGGAAATACCGAAGGTCATCACCGAGCGGATACCGGCGTTGGCGATACGCTCGATTTCACGCGCCAGGTGTTTCTCCGGGATGCGCATCACGCCGGGCATGGCCTCGATGGCTTTGTAATCGTCGATTTCTTCTTCAACAAAGATCGGCAACACCAGGTCATTCAAACTCAGTGTTGTCTCTTCAAACATGGCTCGTAGCGAAGCGGACTGACGCAAGCGGCGCGGGCGAGTGATTAAATCTGTCATGGTTTGCCTGATTTTGTGAAATGAAAGACCGCAGTATACCCGAACCTGAGGGCGGACGTTTTACGAAAGTGGCTTAAAATCTCCCGTCGGTCGGACGGTGCTGGCCATAATAATGGGTTGCTGAATTGAATGCGCATGGCGAATATTTATATTTTCAGTGGCTGTTTTTTATTGGATGTTTTAGGAATTAATGGGAGTTATATATTTAATATGGTGAAGGTTTTGCTCTGTTTATTCATTGTTATTTTGTTTGTTTGCTAATGTATTTGTTTATTTTATATCTGGTGTTTATTTCATGGCTAATTAACTGAAGTTAGAGTGTTTGTTTTTTATTTCCGGGAGTTGTGCTGGTTAAATTATTGTCCGGTTTCGGACTTTGGCTAAAGAATAATTGAACCTTTCCTCGCTGACACCGCATAATCGTTCCGCGAAGCATAATAATGTTCTTCTACGTATTGATAATTGATGGATCAACGATATTACGTCCCTGAGGAGGGATGACAATGCACCCTTGGAAAAAGAAATTTGCAGTTTCACAATTAGCATTAGCCTGCACTTTGGCAATCACCTCTCAGGCAAGTGCTGTTACTGATATATCTGGAACCAACTACACGACATTTAAACATTATAACGACGCGAACTATGTCGACGGTGTTTATTATAATGGCTATGTAGGCTGGAATAACTATGCGACGGATAGTCTTTATAACGGTGACATTTATCCGGTCATCAATAAGTCCGTCGTTAATGGCGTGATCTCGACTTACTATCTGGACGATGGTCTTGCTACCAACGCGAACAGCAATAGCCTGACTATTAAAAACAGCACCATTCACGGGATGATCACCTCCGAGTGCATGACCACCGACTGCGTGGGGCGTGACGCTACCGGCTACGTTTATGACCGCCTGGCGCTGACCGTTGATAACTCGACCATTGATGATAACTACGAGCACTATACCTACAACGGCACGCACGCCGATGGCTCCGTAGATACGCACGTTGTTGACGTTTACGATCTGGGGACGGCCATTACGCTTGATCAGGAGGTCGATCTGGTCGTCAAAAATAACTCCCACGTTGCCGGCATAACCCTAACCCAGGGCTATGAGTGGGGGGATATTGACGACAATACCGTCAGCACCGGCGTCAACAGCGGCAAAGTGTTTCACAACACGATTAGCGTGACGGATTCTACCGTGACGTCCGGATCATGGGCGGATGAAGGCACCTCCGGCTGGTTCGGCAACAACAATAACGCCAGCGATTACGGCGGTAGCGGCCTGAACGTGAACGGCGATGCCGGCTTCAATACTGATGACGTCGCGATCTCCGCTATCGCCAATCCGAATGCGGATAACGCGATGCAGACGACGGTTAACCTCACTAACTCTACCCTGATGGGTGACATCCTTTTTGCCAGTAACTTTGACCACAATTTCTTCCCGAGCGGTGCGGACAGCTATCGGGATACCAATTCTGCCGTAGATACTAACGGTTGGGACGGCACCGACCGCATGGATGTCACGCTGAATAACGGCAGCAAGTGGGTGGGGGCCGCGATCTCCACGCATCAGATCGATTCCGATGGCGATGGCGTTTACGACAGCTTTGGCGAAGGCACTGAAGCGACCGCAACGCTGATTGATGTCGCGGCGAACAGCCTGTGGCCATGGTCAACCTATGGGATCAACAGCAGCGATACGGCCTACAATGAAAACGGCCACGTTGCCGGCAATGAAGTCTATCAGAGCGGTCTGTTCAACGTGACGCTGAACGGCGGTTCACGGTGGGATACCACCAAAACGTCGCTGATTGATACTTTAAGCATCAACAGCAGTTCTGTGGTCAACGTAGCGGATTCCACCCTGGTCTCTGACACCATCTCTCTGACCGGCGGTTCTGCTCTGAAGATCGCGGAAGATGGCCACGTCGCGACCCACGCGCTGACAATCGACAACAGTATCGTCACAATTGCCGACGATGTCTCCGCCGGTTGGGGCGTGGATGATGCTGCCTTGTATGCCAACATCGTCAACGTCACCCACGATGGTATTCTCGATGTGGGCAACAGCACGGCGTACGCGCTGCAGGCCGATACGCTGAACCTGACCAGCTCGACGGATGCCCGCGGGGACGTACATGCTGGCGTGTTAAACGTTCACAGCAATCGCTTCGTGCTGAATGCCGATTTAACCAACGATCGCACTAACGATACCGCTAAGCCAAACTACGGCTACGGCATCATCGCCATGAACTCTGATGGTCACCTGACCATCAACGGCAACGGTGACTCCGACACCTCTTTTGACCAGTCTGAAGTGGATAACGCGGGCGATAACGTTGCGGCCGCCACCGGCAACTATAAAGTGCGTATTGATAACGCGGTAGGTACGGGCTCCATTGCTGATTACAAAGGCAAAGAGCTGGTCTATGTTAACGACAAGAGCAGCACCGCTACCTTCTCTGCGGCAAACAAAGCCGATCTGGGTGCCTACACCTGGCAGGCTAAGCAGGAAGGCAACGTGGTGGTTATGCAGCAGCGGTCGCTGACCGATTACGCAAATATGGCGCTCAGCATCCCGTCCGCGAACAGCAATATCTGGAACCTGCAGCAGGATACCGTGGCGACGCGTCTGACCCACTCCCGGCACGGTCTGGCGGATAACGGCGGCGTCTGGGGCAGCTACTTCGGCGGCAGCTTCAACGGCGATAACGGCACCATCAGCTACGATCAGAACGTCAACGGCGTCATGCTGGGTCTGGATAGCAAAATTGAGGGTAACCACGCCCAGTGGATCGTCGGGGCCGCAGCGGGCTTCGTGAAAGGCGACCTGAGCGATCGCAGCGGTCAGGTGGATCAGGACAGCCAGACGGCCTACGTCTACTCGTCCGCCCGCTTTGCGAACAACGTTTTCGTTGACGGCTCTCTGAACTACTCTCGCTTCAACAACGAGCTGTCTGCCAGCATGAGCAACGGCCAGTACGTCGATGGCAGGACTTCCACGGATGCCTGGGGCTTTGGTCTGAAGCTGGGCTACGACTGGAAGCTGGGCGATGCGGGCTATGTGACCCCGTACGGCAGCGTATCCGGCCTGTTCCAGTCCGGGGACGACTACCGCCTGAGCAACGGCATGAAGGTAGGCGAACAGTCTTACGACAGCATGCGCTATGAGCTGGGCGTTGATGCGGGCTACACCTTTAGCTACGGCAGCGATCAGGCGCTTACGCCTTACTTCAAGCTGGCCTACGTGTATGACGATGCCGACAACAACGCTAAGGTCAACGGGGATGCTATCGATAACGGCACCGAAGGTTCTGCGGTACGCGTTGGGCTGGGTACGCAGTTCAGCTTTACCCGCAGCTTCAGCGCCTACTCCGATGTGAGCTACCTCGGCGGCGGGGATGTGGATCAGGACTGGTCTGCTAACGTGGGCGTTAAATACACCTGGTAAGATAGTTTGCAGTGATAAAACATTAAAGGTTATTTAATCTAAAAGTATGCCCGTCAAGGAGTTGACGGGCATTATTGTCAGGAATGCATAAATGCTATCGCTGAGTAAACCGCTTAATGAATTTGATCAGCTGGATCAATGCCTGTCAAAATACGGCACGCGCTTCGATTTTTGCAGTGAAAAGCAGATTATATTTTCGAACGATATACATTGCGACAAAACGGTGGTTATTTTGGCCGGCGTAATCTCGCTGCGCAGAGGTGAAAATATCCTTGTGGGTATCGCTCAGGCCCCTTTTATTATCGGGCTGGCCGATGGGGTAATGAAAAATGAGGTGAAATATAAATTAATGACCGAGGGAGAGTGCAGCGGATACCACCTGCCTTCCTCCCAGGCGATTAAAATAATCGACCAGAATAATTTGTGGCGCGACGCATTCTGCTGGCTGGTATGGCATAACCGCATTATGGAACTACGCGACCTGCAGCTAATCGGTAATAACTCCTATGAGCAAATTCGCGCAACGCTGCTGTCGATGATTGACTGGGACGAACAATTACGCTTCCGTATTGGCGTTATGAATTATATTCATCAAAAAACGCGTATTTCGCGCTCCGTTGTTGCCGAAGTGCTTGCTGCTCTGCGTAAGGGCGGCTATATCGAGATGGATAAAGGCAAACTGGTCAGCATCAACCATTTGCCTTCAGAATATTAATCAGGATTCGGGAACGGTCAGCGGTTTTTCGCCGCTGAGTTCGCTAACCAGGTCATTGATGCCGTTACTCATATTGCTAAAGCGCGTCAGCGAGGAACGGGTGACCACCACGAAGGCGCCCACGTTAGCCTGCGGGTTCATCGCCATGTAGGTAATAAATCCACCGCCGCCGCCGGTCTTCTGAATAATGCCCGGATGCCCGTTCTTCGGCTTCATATAAACCCAGCCAAGGCCCAGCGCATCGGCTTTCCCCGGCACGTCCATACCAATAACGCGGGTCAGCTGGCTGCGCTGATAGATCAGCGTCTGCATGCGGTCAGCCTGCTGGCCGCGGGTGTAAAAATCAGAGGAGAGGAACTGCTGCATCCAGCGCATCATATCGCCCGGGGTGGAGTAAACGCCGCCGCTGCCGATCGCCGCCAGGGTGTTGTTGCACGGGCTGGCACCCTTCTCGGCGACCATCAGGCGGCCACACTGATCCGGCGATGGCGTAAAGGTGGTGTCCTTCATGCCCAGCGGGCGGGTAATTTGCTCTTCAAACAGCTGCGGATAAGGCTTGCCCGCGGCGTTCGAGAGGGCGTCCGCCAGCAGATCAAACGCGAGGTTGGAGTAGGCGGCCTGCGAGCCGGGCGCGGCTTTCAACGACGTCGTCGACAGCCATTCCCAGCGCTGCTGGCGAGTTGGCCAGACGAAGACCGCGCGGTGCGCCGCGCCGCCGGGCTGTTCACGCGGCAGGGCGCTGGTATGCGTCGCCAGGTTAACTAGCGTAATCGGCGTACCCTGATAGCTCGGCACCCGAGCGCCCGGCGGAGCGTATTTGCTCAGCGGATCGTTAAGCTTCACCACCCCCCGATCGAGCATTTTCACCAGCATTTCGCTGGTCATCAGCTTGCTCAGTGAGGCGATGCGGATAACGGAATCCAGCTGAGGATGTTCATTATTGCCCGGACGCGTCTCGCCAAAGCTGCGAAAAACGCGCTGGTTACCGTCGATGACGACCAGCGCCATGCCGGTGGCACCGCTACCGTAGTAGATATGGTTGGCGTAACGGTCGACAACATCGGAGGCAAATTCCGGGTCGACGCTCGGTTGAGCAGCCTGGACCGATGTCCACGACGCCGCGCACAGCGCAGCAAAAATGAGCAGACTACGTTTCAACGGGGGTATCCATATGATGAAAAGAGATATAGAGCGTATTTATACTACGAAGCGGCGCACAGCGAAGCGCAATGACGACAATATTTCATGGAAAAACGTAACGGTGCGTAAAAAACGATTTTTTACGCTTTCGATACCCGCTTTACCCGGCGGGCGCGTATGATTATTGTTTGGTTAATCAGGTTGTAAGAGAGAGATACATGGCCGCTCAGCGGGTAGTAATGGTAGTGGATATGCAAAATGGCGTTTTTGCGACCCCGCGTATTGAGCGTGAGCGCTGCGTCGCACAAATTAACCGCCTGATCCGCGCCGCGGATCGCGTGATTTTTATTCAGCACGCTGAGGATGGTGGGCTGGAAGAGGGAAGCGAAGGTTTTGCGCTGCTGGCTGAGCTGGAGCAGCCGGAAAATGCAATTTTTGTCACTAAAACCGCCTGCGATGCGTTTTACCAGACCCGCCTCGCGCAGGCGCTGAGCGAGCAGGACATTACGCAGTTTGTGATTTGCGGCTGCGCAACGGACTATTGCGTTGATACCACCATCAAGAACGGCGCCAGCCGCGGCTATGCGATAACCGTTGCCGAGGATGCGCATACTACCGCTAACCGCCCGGCGGCGCAGGCGCAAACGCTGATTGCCCACTATAACGAGGTCTGGCGTACGCTGACCGTCCCCGGCAATCCCGTACGCGTGAAATCCACAGAAACAATTCTTGGCGCCTGGCAGACGAACTAAGCTGCTGATATCCGGTCTCATAATTCGGTCGCCTTTCCTTGCCGCTGCTTCTCTGCGGCGGGCATTGTCGTGGTACACAGCATAATCAGAATGATAAGAAGTTAGCAGGAGAGCATGATGTTTAAATCTTTTTTCCCCAAACCGGGGCCGTTTTTTATCTCTGCCTTTATCTGGTCGCTGCTGGCGGTGATCTTTTGGCAGGCGGGCGGCGGCGACTGGCTGCTGCGGATAGCCGGCGCATCGCAAAACGTGGCCATCAGCGCCGCACGCTTCTGGTCGCTGAACTATCTGCTGTTCTACGTTTACTATATGTTCTGCGTCGGCGTGTTCGCTCTGTTTTGGTTTATCTACAGTCCGCATCGCTGGCAGTACTGGTCGATCCTCGGCACAGCGCTGATTATCTTCGTCACCTGGTTTATGGTCGAAGTCGGGGTGGCGATTAACGCCTGGTACGCGCCGTTCTACGATCTGATACAGGCCGCGCTGGCCACGCCGCATAAGGTCAGCATTAACCAGTTTTATCAAGAAATTGGCGTATTCCTCGGGATTGCGGTTATTGCGGTGATTATCGGCGTGATGAACAACTTTTTCGTCAGCCACTACGTCTTCCGCTGGCGTACCGCGATGAACGAACACTACATGGCGCACTGGCACCATTTACGCCATATCGAAGGCGCGGCCCAGCGTGTGCAGGAAGATACCATGCGCTTTGCCTCCACCCTTGAAGATATGGGCGTCAGCTTTATCAACGCGGTGATGACCCTGATTGCCTTTCTGCCGGTGCTGGTCACCCTGTCCGAGCACGTGCCGGACCTGCCGATTGTTGGCCACCTGCCGTATGGCCTGGTGATTGCGGCGATCGTCTGGTCGCTGATGGGAACCGGTATGCTGGCGGTGGTGGGGATCAAGCTGCCGGGGCTGGAGTTTAAAAACCAGCGCGTTGAGGCGGCCTATCGTAAAGAGCTGGTGTACGGCGAAGACGACGCAGCTCGCGCGACGCCGCCGACCGTACGCGAGCTGTTCGGTGCCGTACGCCGCAACTATTTCCGCCTCTATTTCCACTACATGTACTTCAACATCGCGCGCATTCTCTATCTGCAGGTCGATAACGTTTTCGGTTTGTTCCTGCTGTTTCCGTCGATCGTTGCCGGTACCATTACGCTGGGCCTGATGACGCAGATAACCAACGTATTCGGCCAGGTGCGCGGTTCGTTCCAGTACCTGATCAGCTCCTGGACGACGCTGGTGGAGCTGATGTCCATCTACAAACGTCTGCGCAGCTTTGAGCGTGAGCTCGATGGCAAAGAGCTGAATGAAGTCACGCAAACGCTCGGTTAATTATCTCAAGGAAGGATTATGGCGGCAGCAGCCTCTACTCGTATTGTTTCGCTCTCCCTGACGCTTCTGGCGGGGATGGTTCTCAGCGCCTGTACCAGTAATCAGGGGCCGGCGCTAAAAAAAGGCGAAAAGCCCGTGGACGTTGCCGCCGTAGTCCGGCAAAAAATGCCGGCCAGCGTGAAGGACCGTGACGAATGGGCGCAGGCGATAGCTAAAGCCTTCGAAAGCCAGAAGCTGGCACCGACGGAAGAAAACGTCTGTTCGGTGCTCGCGGTGGCCCAGCAGGAGTCCAACTATCAGTCTGACCCGGTGGTGCCGGGGCTGAATAAAATCGCCTGGCAGGAGATAGACCGCCGGGCGGAGAAAATGCACATTCCGCTGTTCGTCGTGCATACCGCGCTAAAAATTCCTTCGCCGAACGGCAAAAGCTACAGCGAGCGCCTGGATAGTGTGAAAACGGAGAAGCAGCTGAGCGCCGTTTTTGACGATTTTATCGACATGGTACCGATGGGCCAGACCCTGTTTGGCTCCCTCAACCCGGTGCATACCGGCGGCCCGATGCAGGTCAGCATCGCCTTTGCCCAGCAGCACACCGACGGCTATCCGTGGAAAATGGAGGGCTCCGTGCGCAAGGAGGTCTTTAGCCTGCGCGGCGGCCTGTGGTTTGGCACCCGGCATTTGCTGAACTACCCGGCGAACTATAGCGCGCCGCTGTATCGTTTTGCTGATTTCAACGCCGGCTGGTACGCCAGCCGCAATGCCGCATTTCAGCATGCGGTCAGCAACGTTAGCGGCGTGAAGCTGGCGCTGGACGGGGATTTGATTCGCTACGACAGCGACGAGCCGGGGACCACCGAGCTGGCGGTGCGGCGCGTCGCCGGACGGCTGGCGATGAGTGATGACGATATTCACCGACAGCTGAAGAAAGGCGACAGCCTGGCGTTTGAGAAAACCGACCTCTATCAGCAGGTTTTCCGCCTTGCTGATAAGAAAGCAGGCAAGGCCGTACCGCGGGAAATACTCCCCGGGATCCAGCTCGAAAGCCCTAAAATTACGCGAAATCTGACCACCGCCTGGTTCGCGAAGCGGGTTGATGAGCGGCGCGCCAGCTGCATGGCGCGTCGTTAGCGATTATTGCGCCAGCGCAGGAACAGCCCGAGAAAAGCGAGCAGCAGGCAGCCAATCAGAAAGGGGACCAGGCCAAATATTGTCCCCACCGCCAGACCGATTTCTACGCGCGGATGGTGAGTATTCTGGACCTGTATTAAGTGTTCAAAAACGCCGGGTGCGTGCACCAGCATGCTCAGCATTTGCGCCCCGGCCCAGAAGCAGAACAGCACAAACAGTCCGTAGGCGATATTGCTGCTGGTCAGCGGGCTCCTTCTTTTTTTGCCAAAGAGCGTTTTTGAAAAGGCAAACTCTGCCATATAACCTCCGTACTCCACTTCTCAGCCGTTTTTTACACCGGCTACACGGCGATTATTTTGGCAGCGGGGGGCGCTATCCAGTATCAGATTGCTGGTAATTTTCGGCCAGGAATACTCCTGAACTTGCCGCTTTGCTAGCGTGCTAAAAGTTTGGCAAAGAGAGAGCCATCTCCCACTGTTAAATAATTCTCAACGCCGCTACAGACCGTGGATTGCACCTGTGCGAAGATGCTTTTTTTGCCGTTGGAGTTGTCATGAAGCTCACTGAGAAAATTCGCCGTGACTGGCACTATTACGCTATTGCGCTGGGGTTAATTTTTATTCTGAACGGCGTGGTGGGGCTGCTGGGATTTGAAACTCAGGGCTGGCAATCCTATGCCGTGGGGCTGGTGACCTGGGTCATTAGCTTCTGGCTGGCGGGGTTTATTATTCGCCGTCGTCCGGCGGAGCAAGCCTAGGGCGCTGACGGTTTCGCGGCCACCCGGGCCGTAAAGCTGTCGCCCCGGCAAGCGCTGCGTCGCCGGGGCAATTTCATCAGTTCATCGAGGTTTTCAGCGCGCGATCGGCGGCGTGACGCTCCAGCGCCAGCTCAATCAGGCGGGTGATCAGGCTGGTATAATCCAGTCCGCTGGCTTGCCACAGTTTGGGATACATGCTGATATTGGTAAACCCTGGCAGCGTGTTGATTTCATTGATAACCACTTCATTATCTGCCGTCAGAAATACGTCGACGCGCGCCATGCCGCTGCAGCCGAGCGTCTGATAGGCGCGAACGGCGATATCGCGAATTTTATCGTTAACTTCACCGTCAATGGCCGCCGGAACGACGACTTTCGCTCCCTGGTCGTCAATGTACTTGGTGTCGTAGGCGTAGAATTCGCTGTTGAGGACGATTTCACCGCAGGTGCTGGCCTGAGGTTCATCGTTACCCAGTACCGCACACTCGATCTCCCGGCCCTTGATTCCTTGTTCAACCACTACTTTATGGTCAAATTCAAAGGCCAGGTCGACCGCCTGCTGATACTGCTCTTCGTTGTTCACCTTGCTCACGCCCACCGAAGAGCCCTGGTTGGCCGGTTTGACAAACAGCGGCAGGCCGAGCGTGTTTTGCACTTCAGCGAAGCTAAAACGCTGGCGGTTAGCGCGGGTCAGGGTAATAAACGGCGCGATAGACAGGCCGGCGTCACGCAGCAGGCGTTTGGTGACGTCTTTATCCATGCAGGCGGCGGAGCCGAGCACGTCCGAGCCGACGAAGGGCAGGTTAGCCATCCGCAGCATGCCCTGCAGCGAGCCGTCTTCTCCCAGGGTGCCGTGCACTATCGGGAAAATGACGTCGATGGCGGCCAGCGGCTGGCCGCTGTCGGCATTAATCAGCTGCCCGGATTGGCGACCGGGAATCTGCGCCAGCGTGACATCGGAGGGACGCAGCGCAATATGGGCAGGATCCTGCGGGTTCAGCAGATAGTTACCGGCATCGTTAATGTGCCAGAGACCCTGTTTATCAATCCCCAGCAGAACGACGTCGAAGCGCGATTTATCAATTGCTTCCACGATGTTCTTCGCCGACTGCAGCGACACTTCATGTTCTGCCGACTTGCCGCCAAAAACGATCCCAACCCTCATCTTAGCCATTTCAACTTCCATCCTGATTACATCAAAGCACATAACATAGCATGCGTGATGACGGCATGGCTGCCAGAATCTCTGCGGCAGATTGCGGGGGGTTAAAAGCTGTGCAACCGCCGCTGCGGATAAGCAGGCGAGGGCGGGAGTCGATGCGCGGCGGCGACGCGAAGTCAGCACAACGCCCTGAGGCTCAGGCGATTAGCTCTGATAATATTTTATAAATTGGGATATAGAATGATAAAACACTAAACTCATCGCGAGCGCATCTCTGGTAATACGCCGGCGGAGGGAACTTGCTAAGCTAGATAATAATTCACAAAAAACTAATGAATACGCGTAGTTATGGAATCCTGGAAGGTTAATCTCATCTCTGTCTGGTTCGGCTGCTTTTTTACCGGCCTGGCAATCAGCCAAATTCTGCCGTTTTTGCCGCTCTATGTTTCTCAGCTGGGCGTCACCTCTCACGAGGCGCTGTCGATGTGGTCAGGCCTGACGTTTAGCGTCACCTTCCTGGTATCGGCCATTGTTTCGCCGATGTGGGGCAGCCTCGCGGATCGCAAAGGGCGCAAGCTGATGCTGCTGCGCGCCTCCCTGGGAATGGCGATTGCCATCCTGCTTCAGGCCTTTGCGACCAACGTCTGGCAGCTGTTTATCCTGCGTGCGGTGATGGGGCTGACTTCCGGCTATATTCCTAATGCGATGGCGCTGGTGGCCTCTCAGGTGCCGCGCGAACGCAGCGGCTGGGCGCTCAGTACGCTATCGACGGCGCAGATTAGCGGCGTCATCGGCGGGCCGCTGCTGGGAGGCTTCCTCGCCGACCACGTTGGTCTGCGAATGGTGTTTATCATTACCGCCATTTTGCTGACGGTGAGCTTCCTGGTGACGCTGTTCTTGATTAAAGAGGGCGTGCGCCCGCAGGTCAATAAGGCGGATCGCCTAAGCGGCAGGGAGGTATTTGCTTCGCTGCCCTATCCTGGCCTGGTCATTAGCCTGTTCTTCACCACCCTCGTGATTCAGCTGTGCAACGGTTCAATCGGGCCGATTCTGGCGCTGTTTATCAAATCGATGGCCCCGGAGAGCAATAATATTGCCTTCCTCGCCGGCATGATTGCCGCCGTGCCGGGCGTTTCGGCGCTGATCTCGGCCCCGCGTTTAGGCAAGCTTGGCGATCGGATTGGCACCTCGCGGATCCTGCTGGCGACGCTGTGCTGCGCGGTGGTGATGTTCTTTGCGATGTCGTTCGTGACCACGCCGCTGCAGCTGGGCGTGCTGCGCTTCATGCTGGGCTTTGCCGACGGCGCGATGCTGCCGGCGGTGCAAACGCTGCTGCTCAAATATTGCAGCGATAGCGTGACCGGACGCATCTTCGGCTATAACCAGTCGTTTATGTATCTGGGGAACGTCGTCGGGCCGCTGATTGGCGCCTCGGTATCGGCAATGGCCGGCTTCCGCTGGGTGTTTATCGCCACGGCGATTATCGTGCTGATTAACCTTTGGCAGCTGGCGGTTATGCTGCGGCGCAGCCGCCAGGCGACGGCGTAATCACACTCCTCCCTTCTGCCGGTATTTACGTCACAGCGTAAATGCCGGTTACCGATCCCTCCCGCTGATAAATGTATCTCCGATCACAAAATGATCATTTTCACCTCTTTTCCCCTTCTATTTGTAACTGTTACGCGTATACAGTTACGCGTAACAGCTATCTTAAAAGAGGTTTTATGAGAAATTTATTCGATTTATCGGGGAAGCGAGCGCTCATCACCGGTTCTGCCCAGGGGATTGGTAATCTGCTGGCCGGCGGCCTTGCAGAGTACGGCGCGGAGATAATTATCAACGATCGGACCCAGCTGCGTGCGGACCAGGCCGCGCAGGCGCTGGTTGATCGGGGTTATTGCGCAGTGGGATGCGCATTTGATGTGACCAGGGCGGAGGAGGTCGAGCGCGGGATTACCCGTATTGAGCAGGAAATTGGGGCGATTGATATTTTAATTAATAACGCCGGGATCCAGCGCCGATATCCTTTTACTGAATTCCCCGAAGCGGAGTGGGATCGGGTTATTGAAGTTAACCAGAAAGGGGTGTTCCTCGTCTCGCAGCAGGTCGCTAAATATATGATGACGCGCCGTGCGGGTAAAATAATAAATATTTGCTCGATGCAAAGCGAATTAGGGCGAAAAACCATTACTCCGTATGCCGCATCGAAAGGAGCGGTCAAAATGCTTACCCGTGGAATGTGCGTGGAGCTGGCGGAATATAATATTCAGGTTAATGGCATTGCCCCCGGCTATTTTGCGACCGAAATGACGGCTGCGCTGGTGAATGACGAGGCGTTTTCCGCATGGCTGTATCAGCGTACGCCGGCAGCCCGCTGGGGAAAACCGGAGGAGCTGATTGGTGCTGCGGTGTACCTGGCCTCTCCGGCGGCAAACTTCGTCAACGGTCATCTGTTGTTTGTCGATGGAGGAATGCTTGCCGCCGTCTAATTTCCACCCTAATCCAGATTGTATCGCTGCTGCTTTAGGCGCAGTTAATAAAATTAAGCTGAAGTCATAATTAAACCCGTTTGCCTACGAACATAATCTGAGGATTGCTTATGCAAATGCTCGCGAAGTTACCAGCGCGTCGCTGGTGGTATTTAATGCCCATCATTTTTATTACCTATAGTCTGGCATATCTTGACCGCGCGAATTACGGATTTGCCGCCGCGGCGGGAATTGAAAATGATTTAGGTATAACCAAAGGGACCGCGTCGCTGATTGGTGCGCTCTTTTTTCTCGGCTATTTCTTTTTTCAGGTTCCCGGCGCGATATATGCCGTAAAGCGCAGCGTGCGCAAAATGATTTTTTGCAGCCTTATATTATGGGGCGTCTGCGCGGCGGCGACCGGATTTGTCAGTAATATTCCGATGCTGATGGCTATTCGCTTTACCCTCGGCGTGGTCGAGGCGGCGGTGATGCCGGCGATGCTGATTTATATCAGCAACTGGTTTACCAAAACCGAGCGTTCGCGTGCCAATACCTTCCTGATCCTCGGTAATCCGGTCACCGTGCTGTGGATGTCTATCGTTTCCGGCTACCTGATTCAGTCCTGGGGCTGGCGGGAGATGTTTATTATCGAAGGCATTCCGGCAGTTCTGTGGGCGGTATGCTGGTGGATACTGGTTCGCGATAAACCTTCAGAGGTCTCCTGGCTGAACGAGCAGGAAAAACAGGCTCTACAGCAGGCGATGGATAGCGAACAGAGCCATATCAAGCCGGTACGTAACTATGGCGAGGCGCTGCGATCGCGCAACGTCATTATGCTGTGCGCCGTGCATGCGCTGTGGAGCATCGGCGTGTACGGTTTTATGATGTGGATGCCGTCGATTCTGAAAAATGCCGCACAGATGGATATTGTGGCGGTAGGCTGGCTGGCGGCCGTGCCGTATCTGGCTGCCATTATATTAATGCTGACGGTCTCCTGGCTGTCGGACAAGTTCCAGAATCGTAAGCTGTTCATTTGGCCATTGTTACTGATCGCCGCTATTGCCTTCTTCGGTTCGTGGATGGTGGGCAACCAGGCGTTCTGGTTCTCTTATGCGCTGCTGGTGATTGCCGCCGCCTGCATGTACGCGCCGTACGGTCCTTTCTTTGCGCTGATTCCTGAGCTGCTGCCGCGTAACGTCTCCGGCGTTTCTATGGGGCTGATTAACAGCTTCGGGGCGCTTGGTGCTTTCCTCGGCGCGTGGCTGGTTGGCTATTTGAATGGCGTTACGGGCGGTCCCGGCGTTTCTTACACCTTTATGGCTATCGCGCTGCTGGCCTCGGTGGTGCTGATGTATAACGTGCGGGCCAATAATGAACCCTCTTCATCGCTGCTGACGGCAAAAAAGGTTGCGGGTTAACATAAAACGTAGCTGCTGTGGTAAGGTTCTCTGCGAGTACATAAGTCGTTTGTCGTAGAGAACCTGATGAAAAACAGCCGGATGACATTACAGGATATCGCCAACCTGGCGGGGCTTAATAAAATGACGGTGAGCCGCTATTTGCGCGACCCAGGCCAGGTGTCGCAGCGTAGCCGCGAGCTTATTTCTAAAGTCATGGAAGAGAATAACTATATCCCCAACCGGGCACCGGAAATCCTGCTCAACGCGCGCAGTAAAACAATCGGCGTGCTTATCCCCTCGTTTCGCAATCAGATTTTCGCCGACGTGCTGGCCGGTATTGAGTCGGTGACTTCCGCGCATCAGTACCAGACCCTGATCGCTAACTACGAATATGACCCCCAGCGCGAAGAGCGCGAAGTGCTCAACCTGCTTTCATATAACATCGATGGCCTGATCCTGACCGGCAAGCAGCATAGCGATCGCATGATCCAATACGTACGCGCGAGCGGTATTCCGGTTGCGGAACTGATGGACTTCGGTGGCCCGCAGCTTGATATTCAGGTGGGCTTCGATAACGAAAAGGCCGCACGGGATATGACCAACGCTTTTCTCGAAAGCGGCAAACGGTCAATTGCCTTCTTTGGCTCAATGGACGATCCCCGCGATCTGAGCCGTTTTCGCGGTACCGAACTGGCGCTGCAGGCTCATGGCCTGAAGGCGTATCACATGGCTCCGCGTACTATTTCTTCGGTCGCCCTTGGGCGGCAGATGTTCCTGAAAATGCAGCAGTCGTGCCCGGGTATCGACGCGATTTTTTGTACCAATGACGATCTGGCGGTTGGCGTATTGCTTGAATGTCAGTCTCAGGGTAAAACGGTGCCGCAGGATATGGCTATTGCTGGTTTTCACGGGTTGGAAATTGGCCGCGCAAGTTTGCAGAAAATAGCCAGCGTCATTACTCCACGTTATGACATCGGTAAAACGGCCAGCGAAATACTGCTTGCCAGACTTGCCGGTAAAGATGCACCGGACAGCGTGAATTTGGGCTATCAGATATATTATGGCGATACGTTATAGTTATATATCCGCTATCCCTGAAATTGCTGATGCCTTGACCCTGCGGCTCCCGACTCATCCACCGGCCTCGCCCCCTCAGATTGCGGGCTATGCTCCTGCCAGGTTGGCCGCCTTTCTGCAACCGAATTTATTTTCGCGGGCGCTGGAATAGCAATATTCCTTTTAACTCTTATCTATTAAATTTAGTTATGAAGATTATTACGCCGGTATTCAGGGGACCCCTCGCGCCAAATAAGTAATGAGCAAAACGTTTCGCTAAATATTGATTGCGGCGAGTAATCATTTTAAAAAAATAATTCTGGTATCCGACGGCTAATGTATGACATAAATAGCAACTCACTGACCTCGCCTAAGGATAAAGCGTTGTGAAGAATCTCATTGCCGAGCTACTGGTAAATCTGGCACAAAAGGAAGAGGAAACAAAGGAGCTGACGGTGCAGGTTGAGGCGCTGGAAGTGGTGGTCACGGCGCTGCTAAGGCATATGGAGCAGGACGCTCAGCAGGCGTTAATTAACGATATTGAACAGGCTATCGAGCAGGCCAGCCCCGGTCCGCTGGTTGACGAGCGCGATGCCCAGCGGTTGCAGCAATATATAAAAAAGCTGTTGCGGCATCCTCGTAGCTAGCGCCTGTGACAAGGCATGGATGCTGTCATTTTACTGTCACATCGCTTTTATAAAGTCTCCCTCGTTTTGTTTTTTAAGTATTTTTACATGGAGACGACAAAAGTGAAATTAAGCGCCCTCTTTATTGCCCTGCTGCCTCTGCTGGCCTCCCCGGTTATTCATGCTGATACCCCGTCCGCCCCGGCGCTCGATAATCGTGCCGCCCAGGGAGATATCACCGCTCCCGGCGGCGCTCGTCGTTTAAGCGGCGACCAAACTGCCGCGTTACAGGCCTCATTAATCAACAAGCCAGCTAAAAATATTATTTTGCTGATTGGTGACGGAATGGGTGATTCAGAAATTACTGCCGCACGCAATTATGCCGAAGGCGCGGGCGGCTTCTTCAAAGGTATTGATGCGCTGCCGCTGACCGGTCAATACACCCATTATTCTCTGGATAAGAAAACCGGCAAGCCGGATTATGTGACCGATTCCGCCGCGTCCGCGACGGCGTGGACCACCGGCGTCAAAAGCTATAACGGCGCGCTGGGCGTCGATATCCACGAGAAAGATCACCAGACCATCCTTGAGCTGGCGAAAGCCGCCGGCTTTGCTACCGGCAACGTCTCTACCGCCGAACTGCAGGACGCCACGCCGGCCGCTCTGGTGGCGCACGTGACCTCACGTAAGTGCTATGGCCCCAGCGTTACCAGCGAAAAATGTCCGGGCAACGCGCTGGAAAAGGGCGGCAAGGGTTCGATTACCGAGCAGCTGCTGAACGCCCGCGCCGACGTGACGCTAGGCGGCGGGGCTAAAACCTTCGCCGAAACCGCCACCGCCGGTGAATGGCAGGGCAAAACGCTGCATGACCAGGCGGTCGCTCGCGGCTACCAGATTGTTACCGACGCCGCTTCGCTGGCCGCGGTCGGCGAAGCCAACCAGGGTAAACCGCTGCTGGGGCTGTTTTCTGACGGTAATATGCCGGTTCGCTGGGAAGGGCCTAAAGCCTCCCTGCACGGCAATATCGACAAGCCGGCGGTAACCTGTACGCCGAACGCGAAGCGCGATGCCTCGGTGCCAACGCTGGCGCAGATGACGGATAAAGCCATCAGCCTGCTGAGCAGCAACGAGAAGGGCTTCTTCCTGCAGGTTGAAGGTGCCTCCATCGACAAACAGGATCACGCGGCGAACCCGTGCGGCCAGATTGGCGAGACCGTCGATCTTGACGAAGCGGTGCAGAAAGCGCTGGAGTTCGCCAAAAAAGATGGCAATACCCTGGTGGTGGTAACCGCCGACCACGCGCACTCCAGCCAGATCATCCCCGCAGATTCTAAAGCGCCGGGCCTGACGCAGGCCCTGACCACCAAAGACGGTGCGGTGATGGTGATGAGCTACGGTAACTCCGAGGGTGAGTCGATGGAGCATACCGGGACGCAGCTGCGTATCGCCGCCTACGGCCCGCACGCCGGGAACGTCGTCGGCCTAACCGATCAGACCGACCTGTTCTATACCATGAAAGAGGCTCTGGGCCTGAAATAAGCCCGTGCCGGCGGCGAATTTCAGCCGCCGGCTGGTTTTTTTCCCGTCAGCGACCAGACTTACAGGGATTGACTCACAGAAGGATGGTGCGATGAAAATAACATTACTGGTTGCCCTGTTGTTTGGCCTGGTCTTTGCCACTGCGGTCAGTGCCGCGGAAAAAACGCCGACGCCCCAGCAGCAAAAAATGACGGTCTGTAACAAAGATGCGTCGGCGAAAGCGCTGAAAGGGGATGAGCGTAAGGCGTTCATGAGCAGCTGTCTGAAGAAAGATGCGCCGGCTCCGGAGAACAAAGGGTTAACGCCTCAGCAGCAAAAAATGGGCGAGTGTAACGGTCAGGCGACCCAGCAGTCGCTGAAAGGGGACGATCGTAAGAAATTTATGAGCGCCTGCCTGAAAAAACAGGGGTAGTGGAAACGGGTGAGGCCGGGCCTCACCCGATTATGCCCGGCTTCAGGAGCGGCTAAGCTTCTCCGATTTTTCCATGCATTTCACCATCGCTTCGATCACCGCTGAACGGAAACCTTTCTCTTCCAGTACCCGAACCGCCTCGATGGTGGTTCCACCCGGCGAGCACACCATATCCTTCAGCGCGCCCGGATGCTCTGCGCTTTCCAGCACCATTTTCGCCGAGCCCATCACCGCCTGGGCGGCAAACTTATAGGCCTGAGCCCGAGGCATGCCGCCGAGCACGGCGGCGTCAGCCATCGCTTCGATAAACATAAACACGTAGGCCGGCGCCGAGCCGCTGACGCCGACCACCGGATGGATCATCGCCTCAGAGATAATCTCAGCCTGACCAAAGCAGCGGAAAATTGTCAGAATTTCAGCGGTTTCTTCGCTGGTGACCAGCGCGTTTGGCGTGACGGAGGTCATCCCCGCGTTGACCAGTGAGGGCGTGTTAGGCATGGCGCGGACGATCTTGCGATCGTGTCCCAGCGCGCGCGCGAGCTGATCGAGGGTGACGCCCGCCGCGATGGAGACCACCAGAGAATCTTTATTCAGGCTGGAGGCCACGTCGCTCAGCACTTTAACCATGATCCCCGGCTTTACCGCGCCGAACACAATATCTGCAACCTGGGCAACGTCCTGAGCGCTCTGCGCCGCGTTGATACCGTACTGGTCGCGTAGGGCCGCTACTTTATCCGGCGACGGGGTGTAGACCCAAATTTGCCCCGGCTGTACCTGCCCGCTGGCGATAAGGCCGCCGAGAATGGCCTTACCCATATTACCGCAGCCGATAAAGCCAATTTTCTTCTCCATCACCCTTCTCCTGTGCTTATTTTGTCGTGAGCTATCTAGCTTATCACTCCGGAGCTTTCCCGGGGGACAAAAGCAGGTGACAATAATAGCCCCCTTTTTCGTCAACAGGAGCTGGAATGGCTATTTGGGTTGATGCGGACGCCTGTCCAAACGTGATTAAAGAGATTTTGTTTCGTGCCGCCGAGCGCACGCAAACGCCAACGACGCTGGTGGCAAACCAGGCGCTGCGGGTGCCGCCGTCGCGCGTTATCCGTACCCTGCGCGTAGCGCAGGGCTTTGATGTCGCCGATAATGAAATCGTTCGCCTGTGCGAGCCGGGCGATCTGGTGATTACCGCCGATATTCCGCTGGCCGCCGAAGTGCTGGCCAAAGGCGGCGCGGCGCTCAATCCGCGCGGGGAGCGCTACAGCGAGGCCACCATTCGCGAGCGCCTGACGATGCGTGATTTTATGGAAACGATGCGGGCCAGCGGCGTGCAAACCGGCGGCCCGGATACCCTATCGCAGCGCGACCGTCAGCAGTTTGCCGCCGCGCTGGAGAAGTGGCTTACAGAAGCGAAAGGTCGGTAGCCTACACCCAGCTATCGTCGTCGCTGCCGATGTCGTCATCGCCGAAACCGGCGTCGAAGTCGGAGCTGTAGGTGCTGTTATCCGCAAGGAACTGACCGTCGTCCTGGCGGAAGAGATCGTCCGACGCGCTGCTATCCGCCGTCTGCGTGAGGTCTGCCTGCGGCTGCTCTTCGATGATATTGACGATCTCCTGCGGGTGCGAGCCGCTGAACATATTGGTCAGCATATTGCCGAGCACCACGCCGCCCGCCACGCCCGCCGCGGTCTGGAGCGCACCGGCCATAAAGCCGCCGCCGCGAGCCGCCTGAGGAGCGTAGTTCTGCTGCTGCATTTGCGGGGCATACTGCGGCTGCGCGCCGGCCTGCGGCCGACCGTACTGATCCGCGCCCGGAATAGGGTCAGAACCGCGCGATGGCGACTGGCCGCCGCCGAACAGGCCGGAGAGAAATCCGCCGCTGCTCGGTTTTGCCGCCTGCAGCTGCGTCACCTGGCCTTCCAGCGCCTGGATACGATCGTTGAGCCGCTTAATCGCCGCTTCCTGAATCAGGATCGTTTGCGCCATGTAGTAGGGGGCGGCCGGCTGCTCTTTGATGTGCTGCGCAATCCGCTCCTCGGCGCCGGCATCGCG
This sequence comes from Klebsiella sp. BIGb0149, assembly GCF_004362605.1. Taxonomy (NCBI): domain Bacteria; kingdom Pseudomonadati; phylum Pseudomonadota; class Gammaproteobacteria; order Enterobacterales; family Enterobacteriaceae; genus Klebsiella; species Klebsiella sp. BIGb0149. Next base: position 55,958 of record NZ_SNYG01000001.1, read on the forward strand.
CGATGCGCTCTGCGTTCCGGCCTCTTTTAGTCGGGAAAACAGCCCATCGATAAGGCGTTGTTCTTCAGATTGCATGATACATTCCTCTGTCACACTGATAAATTACGGTCAGAGTGCGTCTGGACCACCCATGTTGTAAATATGTTGCAGCGTAAAGCTTTGCATAAATGTGTTACCGTTTACGCCTGCCAGCGGCTAAAAAATAATCCCTGAGTCGAGGTAAATCTGGCGCAACATTTAATGCAATGATAGGTTTACATGCAAAATCCCTTTGCTCTCTATGATGAAAGGGATCGCCTGATAATTTGTAACGTTTATTTTACGGTTATCGTGACGCCGCTTTGCAGGTATCATTGCGCACTTTTCGTATTCATTTTCCCGCAAAATGCGGAACCAGAGGGTCTTCGGTAATGACACAGCCAATCTATCTCATCGGTCCACGCGGCTGCGGTAAAACGACGATCGGCCACGCGCTGGCGCGGGCGCGCAATTACCAGTTTACCGATACCGATCATGCCCTGCAGGCGCTAGAGCAGCGTACGGTCGCGACGATCGTTGAGCAGGAGGGCTGGGATCGCTTTCGTGAGCTGGAGTCGCAGGCGCTAAAAGCGGTCACCCGCCCGGAAACGGTTATTGCCACCGGCGGCGGCATTGTGCTCATTGAAGAGAACCGTCAGTTTATGCGTGAGAACGGCGTGGTTTTCTATCTCCAGGCCTCGGTATCTGCGCTGATTGACCGCCTTGAAGCCTATCCGAAAACCGAACAGCGTCCGACGCTGACCGGCAAACCGATCCGCGATGAGGTTGGCGAAGTGCTGGCGCAAAGAGAGGTGCTGTACCGGGCGACCGCGCACCATATTATCGATGCGACCGCCGAGCCGGATGAGGTGGTCGGGCAGATCGTGGCGACGCTGCAGAGCGCCTGTGCGGTTGATAATTAACCCTTCAGGGTGGCGAAAGAGCCGCCTGCTGGCGGATAACGGAGCGAGTTCGGACTTTACCTGGGGCAAACGGAGCGCGGCTATCTATACTTTATGGCTCGTACGGTAAAAGAGGGAAGAGCCATGCCAGACCGACCGCCATATCCGCGCGAAGTGCGCGTCGTCGCCGTTGAGAAAGGTCAGAAGGGCCAGACTGAAACCTGGTATCAACTCCGCGCCGATTATCCCACCCCCGATTCACTGATTAGCGAACATCCTGTCGAAAGCGAAGCGCTGGATGCCAAACGGCGCTATGAGGATCCTGATAAATCCTAGCCCGCCTTCTGCGCCGTAGCCTGTCAGCGCCACCGCTGGCAGGTATTTTTGCCCCCGCTGACCCTGTCGCTCGCCGCTGATTTCCGTACCTGCGCGGTGCGCTGTTTCTCTCAGCCAAAGAGTAAAACCAGACACCTGTCACATTTTTAATTCATCACGCGTACTAATGAATACCTAAGGTGCGGATTTTTCAGGAGTGTTCCTGAATCATCTGGAATCTTTACACTCTACTGGAGCGCTAAGCTGCTACGCTTCTGGACGGTTGATTTTTAGCCACCAGGGGGGCGGATATTATGCGGTAAGCCTGTGCTGAAGGCGTGGAAGTGAAAAGGTAGATGATATGAGTACAACAATGGCCATTTTAACCGTTGGCGTGGTGCCGGTAGCGGAGGTTCTGCCGCTGTTAACCGAACATATCAGGGAAGAGCAGATCACGCATATTAGCCTGCTGGGTAAAATGACGCGTGAAGAGGTGATGGAAGATTATGCCGTTGATCCCGACGACGAGTGCCTGCTGACCTTGCTCAATGACAACCGGATGGCCGAGGTCTCGCGGTGGAAGATTGAACGTGATTTAAAACATCTTATCGCGGTGCTCGACCGGCAGGAGTATGACGTCATTCTGCTGTTGAGCTCCGACATGCTGAGCGGTTTTACGGCGCGCAACGCTATTCTGCTGGAGCCGCAGCGCATTATCCCGCCGCTGGTGGCGTCGATCGTCGACGGCCATCAGGTGGGGGTCATCGTTCCCGTTGAGGACGTTCTGCCGCTGCAGCAGCAAAAATGGCTCTCGCTCAACAGCGCGCCGTACTACGCGCTGGCGAACCCGGTTAGCGGCAGCGACAGCGATTTGCTGGAGGCCGGAAGGGTGCTGCTGGAGCAGGGCGCCGACGTGCTGGTGCTGGACTGTCTCGGCTACCATCAGCATCACCGGGACGTGCTGCAAAAAGCGCTGGACGTGCCGGTTCTGCTGTCTAACGTGCTGGTTTCACGGCTGGCGGCAGAGCTTTTGGTCTAAGCCATTTTGCGGCCGCGCGTATTGCGAGGCGCCAGGCCTGTGGGCAAAGGCGGGCGCTGCGGCTATCCTGCGTCACAGGACAGGTATCAGACGTTAATTTTACGTGACAGAAACGAGGAGCGCCCCCTATATTGAGGTTTCAACAAAAGATCATAAGGGCTTGTTTATGCTTCAAAGTAATGAATACTTCGATGGAAAAGTGAAATCGATTGGTTTCACCAGCAGCAGTACGGGCCGCGCGAGCGTGGGCGTGATGGCGGAAGGGGAATATACCTTTGGCACCGCACAGCCGGAAGAGATGACCGTGGTCAGCGGGGCGCTGAACGTTCTGCTACCTGGGGAAACCGAGTGGAAAGTTTATAGCGCCGGTGAAGTATTCAACGTTCCTGGCAGCAGCGAGTTCCACCTGCAGGTTGCTGAGCCAACGTCCTATCTGTGCCGCTATCTGTAATGCAGATTTTGTCATCCTGCCGCCGTGCGGCAGGATGACGATCCGCGTAATCGAGTGATTCTGCGGATGTCATTCAGCTGATTAGCGCTGGGCTTCTCCGCCCAGGGCTTCCACCAGATTCTGAATCAGCGCGGCCAGTTCGCCGGTCATCAGAATAAAGTCGGCGTCAAAGCGCAGGGCAAAATCTTCCCGATCGATATCCTCATTCTGATCGCGCAGTTCGTCACAGAACTTCAGGCGCTTGATGGAGCCATCGTCACACATCAGGAACTGAATACGCTGCTGCCAGTCGAGGGCCAGCTTGGTGACGACCTTCCCGGCCTCAATGTGCACGGCGATTTCGTCGCTGACCAGATCCTGCTTCTTCGCGCGGATCACGCCACCGTCTTCCAGCATAGCCTTCAGCTCGGCTTCATCCAGCAGCTGGAAGCCCTGCGCCACGGTGCCTGAGCGCACCCATTCGGTGAGCGTCAGCTCGATCGGGTTTTCCAGCGCCAGCGGGACAACCGGCAGCGAGCCTAAGGTTTTGCGCAGCAGAGCCAGCGTATCTTCCGCTTTTTTGGCGCTGGCGCAGTCCACCATGATCAGACCGTTGACGGTATCGATCCACATCATGGTCTGGCTAAAGCGGCTGAAAGCGCGCGGCAGCAGCGAGTGCAGCACTTCGTCTTTCAGCGAATCTTTTTCGGTTTTTTTCAGCTTGCGGCCCTGCTCGGCTTCCAGCTTGAAGATCTTCGCTTCCAGCGCCTGTTTGATCACCGGAGACGGCAGGATCTTCTCTTCTTTGCGCGCGCAGATAACGATCTGCCCGTTTGTCGTGTGCGTCAGCGCATCGCTGTGCGATCCCATCGGCGATACCCAACCGGTTTTCGCCATATCCTGGCTACCACAAGGCGTAAACGTCAGCTCGGCCAGCTGTTTTTCCATCTCCTCGGCGCGCAGGGAAATGTCGCGGCTGAGACGGTAAACCATTAAATTTTTGAACCACAGCATGATAATTTCCACGGCTTTGTCGTTAAATCCAGCGGGCATGATAGCGAATTGTCGCTATGCTTGCATTGTTAATCGGGGAGAGGAGCATACAGTGCGTATTGGTATTGATTTAGGCGGCACGAAAACGGAAGTCATTGCCCTGAGCGATAAGGGAGAGCAGCTGTTTCGCCACCGTTTGCCGACGCCGCGGGACGATTATCGGCAAACGATAGAGAATATTGCCGCCCTGGTCGATATGGCAGAGCAGGCGACCGGAGAGCGCGGCAGCGTTGGAATGGGGATCCCCGGCTCGATTTCGCCGTACACCGGCGTGGTGAAAAATGCCAACTCCACCTGGCTCAACGGTCAGCCGTTTGATAAGGACCTGAGCCAGCGGCTGAATCGCGAAGTGCGGCTGGCGAATGATGCCAACTGCCTGGCGGTATCGGAAGCGGTGGATGGCGCCGCGGCGGGCGCTCAGACCGTATTTGCGGTCATTATCGGCACCGGCTGCGGCGCCGGCGTGGCGTTTAACGGTCGTTCGCATATTGGTGGCAACGGCGCCGCCGGAGAGTGGGGGCACAACCCGCTGCCGTGGATGGATGAGGACGAGCTGCGCTATCGCGCGGAGGTCCCGTGCTACTGCGCAAAGCAGGGGTGTATTGAAACCTTTATCTCCGGCACCGGCTTTGCCACCGACTATCGGCGTCTGGGCGGCCAGCCGTTAAAGGGCAGCGAGATCGTGCAGCGGGTTGGCGAGCAGGACCCGCTGGCGGAGCTGGCGCTGAGCCGCTACGAGATGCGGCTGGCGAAGTCGCTGGCCCACGTGGTGAATATCCTCGACCCGGACGTTATCGTACTCGGCGGCGGAATGAGCAACGTCGAGCGCCTGTACCAGACGGTGCCCGCGCTGGTGAAAGGGTGGGTGTTTGGCGGCGAGTGTGAAACGCCGATCCGTAAAGCGCTGCACGGTGACTCCAGCGGCGTGCGCGGCGCGGCCTGGCTGTGGCCGCTGTAGGCGGCTGAGGAGAGGCTCTCGACTCCGGCTTCCCGGCGGCACCGCGCTGCCGGGAGGCCGGGTGGAGTTTTACTCTACCGCGTAGGCCTTATCGAGACGGCTGTATCCCAGCCCGTTAATTTTTTTCACCTTGATCTGCACGGGGATACGCTCCTTCATCGCTTCGACGTGGCTAATCACGCCGATCGCCTTGCCGCTGGCGTTGAGGGCATCCAGCGCGTCCAGCGCGGTATCCAGCGTTTCGCTATCGAGCGTACCGAACCCTTCGTCAAGGAACAGCGAATCAATGCGCGTTTTATGACTCACCAGATCGGATAGCGCCAGCGCCAGCGCAAGGCTGACGAGGAAGCTTTCGCCGCCGGAGAGGGTGCGGGTATCGCGCACCGCGTCCGCCTGCCAGGTATCGACCACCTCCAGCTCCAGCGCTTCGCTGGCCTTGCGCTGCAGCTGATAGCGGCCGTGCAGGCGGTTGAGCTGATGGTTAGCCAGCCAGACAAGGTTATCCAGCGTCAGCCCCTGGGCAAATTTACGGAATTTATCGCCTTCTTTCGAGCCAATCAGCGAATTGAGCCACGCCCAGTCCTCCACCTGCCGCGCGGCGAGCGCGATCTCCTGCAGCAGCGCCTGCTGGCGCTGCTGATTCTCGGCGTTCTGCTTCAGCTGCTGGCGGATCTCCCCCTGACGGGCGCTGTTTTCCCGCAGCAGAGGGGCCAGCTGCCGTAAGCGGGCCTCGACCTCTTCCATCGGCTGGGTGATGTCGGCCTCCGCCGGCGGCTGCTGCCGATGCTGCGCCAGCGCCTCCCGGGCCCGCAGGGCGAGAGCGCCGTTTTGCTGGAGCGTATTTTCCAGCGTCTGCCTGAGCTGTTCCAGGCGCTGGCGGGTCTCTTCATCGAGCAGGGCGTCGAGAAACGCCTGCCGGTCGGCAAAGGGGCTGGCGGCGAGGGCGGCGGCGAACTGGCCCTCGGTTTCTGCCAGCAGCCGCTGCTGCTGGCTCTCCTGCTGGCCAAGGGTGCGCCACTGGCTCTGCAGCGCCAGGCAGTCGTCGTGCACCTGGCGCCAGCCCTCAAGCGGCGCGGGCGGGACCGCCTCTTCCGTCTCCGGCAGCGTCTCCAGCAGGGGGATCAGCTGCTGCAGGCGCTCCTGCAGGGCGGCAGATTCGTCGTGCCTGGTCTGCCAGCCGCGGGTTTCCTCTTCGCGCGCGGCCAGCCAGGCCGCCGCCGTTTCCGCCTCAGGCGCGCTGAGGGCAAACGCCGCGAGCTCGGCGTTGAGGGCGCTGTGACGCTGGGCCAGATCCTGCTGCAGCTGCCGGAGCTGCAGCTCGCACTCCTGCTGCTGCGCCTGCCAGGCCAGCCGCTGCTGATGCTGATACAGCTGCTGCTCCCGCTCCTGCTGAGCGTCGAGCCAGCCGGGAATATCATCCTCCGGCCGCAGGTCAATCTGCAGTTCGCCGCTGACGCTCTGCCACTGAGAGGTAAGCGCTTGCTCCTGCTGGAGCAGCGAGTCTCGCTCCTCTTTTTGTTTAAGCTGTTGTTTCAAAAGCGCATCCAGCTCGCCGCGCAGCTGGGCACCTTCTTCCGCCAGCCGTTTAACCTCGCGCTCGAGGGCCTCGCGGCGGGCGTGATTCACGCCGGGCGTCAGTGCCCGATATTCGGCGACGGCCGGGTGTTCGCAGGAGCCGCAGAGCGGGCAAGGCGCGCCGGGCTGCAGGCGCGCGCGCTCCTCTTCCAGTCCGGCAATCCGCTCTTCCAGTTCACAAATGGCTTTCACATCGCTGAACTGCTGATTTTTCTCTTTGTAGGCCTGGCGCCGCTGGGTCAGCGTCGTTTCCAGCTTCTCCTGCTCCTCGCGGCCGGCCTGCTCCGTCGCCTGCAGCTGGCTGAGGCGCTGGCGCAGGGGCAGCAGACGGCTGTGCAGGGTTGCCAGCTGCTGACGCTGCGGGCGGGCGGCGGCGTGGCGGGCAAGGTCGTCGCGAACCTGCTCGGCATCCAGCGCCAGCGTCGCCGGCGGCAGTTCGCCGAGCCGACGGCGGGTTTCCGCCAGCCGCTGCTCCAGCCCGGCCTGCTGCTGCGCGTCGCGCGCCTGCTGCTGGAACGCCGCCCGCCAGCCCGCCAGGGCATTGCCCCACTGACGATAGCGGTCGTTGGCCTTCAGCCATTCGGCGAGCGATTGCTGCGTCTGCTGCAGCTGGCTCGTTTGCTGCTGCGCCGCGAGACGAATGCCCGCCCGCAGCCTCAGCCGATCGTGTAAGCGAGTATTTACTTCTTCCACCTGACGGCGGGTCTGCGCCAGCGCCTCGGCCTGCTCTTGCTGTCGGGTCCACAGCGGACGCAGCTGGTCGGCAGGCTGCGCCTGCTGCAGCGCCGCCAGCTGCGGCTGGGCCTGCTCCAGCGCCTGCTGCGCCTCGCGCAGTCGCGCCTCGGTCTGGATCTGGTCGCGGCTTAGCTCCTGCTGGCGCAGCAGCCATTGCAGCGTATTTTGCTCCCGCGCCTGCTCGGCGAGGCGCTGCTGTTCTTCAGCAGTAAGTACTTGCAAACTTTGCTGCAGCGCCTGCTGCTGCTCGTCGCTTAGCAGCAGCACGCCGGAGGCCTGGGCCTGCAGCTTTTCCAGCTCGCTGCGGGCGAGCTTGTGCTTTTCAAACACCTGGGCGGAGATCTGACCGTAAATTTCGGTGCCGGTGAGCTCCTCCAGCAGCTCCGCGCGCTCTTTGGGTTTGGCGTTAAGAAAGGCGGCGAACTGGCCCTGGGAGAGGAGCATCGAGCGGGTAAAGCGGCCGTAATCGAGGCCGGTGAGCGAGGCGGTCATCTCCAGCTTGTCTTTGACTTTGTCGGCAAGAATTTGCCCATCGTCGCAGCGGGCCAGCTCGACGCGGGGCGCCTGCAGGTTGCCGTCGGGCTGGTTGCGCGCGCGGTTCTGGCTCCAGAAGGCGCGGTAGGCGGTGCCTTTGACCTCAAACTCAACTTCAGCCAGGCATTCGGCGGTATTGCGGGTCATCAGATCGTTTTGCGATTGCGACACGCTGCTCAGGCGCGGCGTTTCGTGGTACAGCGCGAGGCAGATAGCGTCCAGCAGCGTCGTTTTCCCGGCCCCCGTCGGCCCGACGATCGCGAACAGCCCGTTGCTGGCGAAGGGTTCGGCGGTGAAATCAATTTTCCACTCGCCTTTCAGGGAGTTAAGGTTTTTAAGACGCAGGCTCAGAATCTTCACAGGTGCTCCTCATCGTTCAGGCCGTGCAGCGTTTCGTTAAACAGCTGCTCGAGGCGCTGCTGCTGCGGCTCTTCGAGATCCTCCAGCGCCAGGCGACGGGCAAAAACCTCCTCAACACGCAGTTCGCTGAGGGTTTCCCGCCGCTCGCCGGCCAGAATACGCTCGCGCTGGGCGCGGCTGCGGCGCACCAGCAGCACTTCCACCGGCAGCGCTTCGCAGCGGGCCTGGATCTGGCGCTGAATATCGTGCAGATATTCGTCGCTGGTGATTTCAATATCCAGCCAGGCGGCGGGCAGCCCCGCGCTATCCTGCCACCGGTCAAGCTGTTCGCTGATGCTGGCAAAATCGCCTTTTAGCACCGCCAGCGGCTGGACTATCGGCACCGCCAGCGGGCTCACGTCCGCCAGTTGGCCGTCGGTAAAGGTCACCAGATTGACGCTTTTACTTTTCCCGGTCTCATCAAAGCTCAGGGAGATTGGCGAGCCGCTGTAGCGGATATGCTCGCAGCCGCCGACGATCTGCGCCCGGTGGATATGGCCCAGCGCGATGTAGTCGACGGGAGGAAAACGGCTGGCCGGGAAGGCATCGAGGGTGCCGATGTAGATTTCACGCACCGCGTCGCTTTTGCTGGCACCGACGGTGGTCAGGTGGCCGCTGGCGATAATCGGCAGCGGCCGGTCGCCGCGCAGGGCGCAGGCCTGCTGGTACTGCTGCTGATAGTAGTCGCTGATGGCGGTGAGCAGCAGCTGCTGCTTTTCACCGCTGGAGTGTCCGGCCTGACTGGTGACCAGCTCGCGCGGGCGCAGGAAGGGGACCGGGCAGAATATTGCCCCCGGCGAGCCGTCGCGCAGCGGCAGAAAGAAGGGGGCATGGCCGGCGTTCGCCACGACCGTGGTTTTTAAGAAGGCCAGGATGTCGCGCGATTCATTCAGCGTGGCGACCGAATCATGGTTTCCCGCCAGCACCACCAGCCGACAGCCGGTTTGCTGGAGCTGAACCACGAAGTGGTTGTACAGCTCGCGGGCGTAGCTCGGCGGCGAGCCGGTATCAAAGATATCGCCGGCGACAATAATGGCATCGACCTCGTGCTCCTGCGCGCTGGCCAGCAGCCAGTCGAGAAAGGCCGCATGCTCAGCGGCGCGGCTTTTGCTGTAAAAGTTTTGCCCGAGATGCCAGTCAGAGGTGTGAATGATGCGCATAAATATTCCGTTGCCTAAGAGCGTTGCCGCCATTATACCATCGACGCAGGGGGAGTTAAGTGCGTGTCATAATTCAAAATCCTCGATCGTCAGACGACCATTTTTTTCATAAATCTGTCACAAAACTGACGCATAATGGCGCCGCACTCTATACTGATGGCTAAAAAATACAGGGTAAATAATGGCGAGAAGAATTCTGGTCGTTGAAGATGAAGCTCCAATCCGCGAAATGGTCTGCTTTGTTCTGGAACAAAACGGCTTTCAGCCCGTCGAGGCGGAAGATTTTGACAGCGCGGTGAACCAGCTCAATGAACCCTGGCCCGATCTGATTCTCCTTGACTGGATGCTGCCGGGTGGATCGGGTCTGCAGTTTATTAAGCAGCTTAAGCGTGAGGCGATGACCCGCGATATTCCGGTGGTGATGCTGACCGCTCGCGGTGAAGAGGAAGATCGCGTTCGCGGCCTCGAGACCGGCGCCGACGATTACATCACCAAGCCTTTCTCGCCGAAAGAGCTGGTGGCGCGAATCAAAGCCGTGATGCGGCGCATTTCCCCGATGGCGGTGGAAGAGGTGATTGAAATGCAGGGGCTGAGCCTCGATCCCTCCTCCCATCGCGTGATGACCGGCGAAAACCCGCTGGACATGGGACCGACCGAGTTTAAGTTATTACACTTCTTTATGACCCATCCGGAACGCGTATACAGCCGCGAGCAGCTGCTGAATCACGTCTGGGGGACCAACGTGTATGTAGAAGACCGAACGGTAGACGTGCATATTCGCCGTCTGCGTAAAGCGCTGGAACAGAGTGGCCATGACCGGATGGTACAAACGGTTCGCGGCACGGGATATCGTTTCTCCGCCCGTTTCTGAATGTCGACAGGAGTGTGAACCGTGCTGGAACGGCTGTCATGGAAAAGGCTGGCGCTTGAGCTTTTCTTATCTTGTATCCCGGCCCTGATTCTCGGGGCGGTATTTGGTCATTTGCCGTGGTTTTTACTGGCGGCGGTGACCGGACTTCTTATCTGGCATTTCTGGAATTTATTACGTCTTTCGTGGTGGCTGTGGGTGGACCGCAGCATGACGCCACCGCCGGGGAGCGGCAGCTGGGAACCGCTGCTGTACGGCCTCCATCAGATGCAGATGCGTAATAAAAAACGCCGACGCGAGCTGGGCAGCCTGATCAAACGCTTTCGCAGCGGGGCGGAATCGCTGCCCGATGCGGTGGTGCTGACCACGGAGGAGGGGGCGATCTTCTGGTGTAACGGCCTCGCACAGCAGATCCTCAATCTGCGCTGGCCGGACGACAGCGGACAAAACATCCTTAACCTCCTGCGCTACCCTGAATTTGCCAACTACCTAAAAAACAAGGATTTCAGTAAACCGCTCAATCTGATCCTTAATAACTCCCGGCATCTGGAAATTCGCGTGATGCCCTACAGCGACAAGCAGATGCTGATGGTGGCGCGCGACGTGACGCAGATGCACCAGCTTGAAGGGGCGCGGCGCAACTTTTTTGCTAACGTCAGCCACGAGCTGCGCACGCCGCTAACGGTGCTGCAGGGGTATCTGGAGATGATGCAGGAGCAGGTGCTGGAAGGGGTGACGCGGGAAAAAGCCCTGCATACTATGCGTGAGCAAACCCAGCGTATGGAGGGGTTAGTTAAACAGCTGTTGACGCTATCGCGTATTGAGGCGGCCCCGGTTCTGGCAATGAACGACAAAATCGACGTGCCGATGATGCTGCGGGTTGTCGAGCGCGAGGCGCAAACGCTCAGCCAGAAAAAGCATACCCTGCACTTTGTGGTCGATGAGTCGCTGCAGGTACTCGGTAACGATGAGCAGCTGCGCAGCGCGATCTCGAATCTGGTGTATAACGCGATCAACCATACTCCGGAGGGCACGGAGATTACCGTCAGCTGGCAGAAAGCGCCGCACGGCGCGCTGTTTAGCGTTGAGGATAACGGCCCGGGGATCGCGCCCGAGCACATTCCGCGGCTCACCGAGCGCTTCTATCGCGTGGATAAAGCGCGCTCGCGGCAAACCGGGGGTAGCGGCCTGGGGCTGGCTATCGTTAAGCATGCGGTCAACCATCACGACAGCCGGCTGGATATTGAGAGCACGCCCGGTAAAGGAACGCGGTTTAGCTTCCTGCTGCCGGAACGTTTAATTGCCAAAAAAAGCGGCTAGGCGCCGCGCTGTCAACATAACTTGTCAATGACCAGCTCCGGCTGGTCATTTTCGTTTGCAGTCAATTTTCAGCTGCGTAATTAACGAACGTCTGCTGCTTTTTTGTTCGCATGATTAGCCACATGTTTTCCTTCATTATGGTTAATAACGCTGGTTGAAATTGTAGACTTAGCATAATCATCTGCTTTTACGATCCCGCCTTGCTTTAAAACGTTATAAGCGTTTAAATTGCGCCCCATGCAGTCGTAGACAGACTGCTTTTGCGTGGTATTTCAAAAAACAATTCTTTCCCACGCCGCTTCGGGAGCATATCTCGCTGAGTTTCCGGCAATAGCCGCTGTATCATCCCTAAGGGAAGGCACGGTATTTTTCCGTTTAACACCACCACATCCACAGGCAGTATGAATTTATGACCCATCAGTTAAAATCTCGCGACATCATCGCGTTGGGCTTTATGACCTTCGCGCTGTTCGTCGGTGCAGGCAACATCATCTTCCCCCCAATGGTTGGTTTACAGGCTGGTGAACACGTCTGGACCGCCGCTATCGGCTTTCTGATCACCGCCGTGGGTTTACCGGTGCTGACGGTCGTGGCGCTGGCGAAAGTCGGCGGCGGCGTTGAAAGCCTGAGCACCCCGATTGGCAAAGTGGCGGGAATTCTGCTGGCCGTCGTCTGCTACCTGGCGGTAGGACCGCTGTTCGCGACTCCGCGTACCGCGACGGTCTCCTTTGAAGTGGGGATTGCCCCGCTGACCGGCGACGGCGCGATGCCGCTGCTGATTTATAGCGTTATCTATTTCGCCCTGGTGATCCTCGTTTCGTTATATCCCGGCAAGCTGCTGGATACCGTCGGCAATTTCCTCGCTCCGCTGAAAATCATTGCCCTGATTATTCTCTCCGTCGCGGCGATTATTTGGCCGGCAGGCCCGATCAGCAACGCGCTGGAGGCCTACCGCACCGCGCCGTTCTCAAACGGCTTCGTCAACGGCTATCTGACGATGGACACCCTCGGCGCGATGGTCTTCGGGATCGTCATTGTTAACGCCGCCCGCTCTCGCGGCGTTAACGAAGCGCGCCTGCTGACCCGCTATACCGTGTGGGCCGGCCTGATGGCGGGCGTTGGCCTGACGTTGCTGTACCTGGCCCTGTTCCGCCTCGGCTCCGACAGCGCGACCCTGGTCGATCAGTCGGCTAACGGCGCGGCCATTCTGCACTCGTACGTCCAGCACACCTTTGGTGGCGCGGGAAGCTTTATGCTGGCGGCGCTGATTTTCATTGCCTGCCTGGTGACCGCAGTTGGCCTGACCTGCGCCTGCGCGGAGTTTTTCGCCCAGTATCTGCCGCTCTCCTACCGCTCGCTGGTGTTTATTCTCGGCATCTTCTCGATGGCGGTCTCCAACCTCGGGCTGAGCCACCTGATTCAGATTTCGATCCCGGTGCTGACGGCTATCTATCCGCCGTGTATCGCCCTGGTGGTATTAAGCTTTACCCGCAACTGGTGGCATAATTCGTCCCGCGTTATTGCGCCGGCCATGTTTATCAGCCTGATGTTTGGTATCATTGACGGCATTAAAACGTCGGCCTTTGCCGATATGCTGCCGGCGTGGACCGCGCGTCTGCCTTTGGCAGAGCAGGGTCTGGCCTGGCTGATGCCGACCGCCGTGATGGTGGTTCTGGCGGTGGTCTGGGACCGCGCCGCGGGGCGTCAGGTGACATCCAGCGCGCACTAGCCGACGTTTAAAAATCAGTGTTAAACCACGGGACTTCAGGTCCCGTGGTTTTTTGTTTTTCAGGTAATCCTCTTTTGATCTTCGCCCGACGAAGGCTAAAGGAGAAAAACGGCATGGAATACGATGGAAAGTAGTAACAAACTTAAGCGCGGGCTAAGTACCCGGCATATCCGCTTTATGGCGCTGGGTTCGGCAATTGGTACCGGCCTGTTCTATGGCTCGGCCGATGCGATTAAAATGGCCGGCCCGAGCGTGCTGCTGGCCTATATTATCGGCGGCGCGGCGGCGTACATTATTATGCGCGCGCTGGGCGAGATGTCGGTGCATAACCCCGCCGCCAGCTCATTTTCGCGCTACGCGCAGGACTACCTCGGCCCGCTGGCGGGCTACATCACCGGCTGGACCTACTGTTTTGAAATCCTGATTGTTGCCATCGCCGACGTGACGGCCTTCGGCATCTATATGGGCGTCTGGTTCCCGACGGTCCCGCACTGGATCTGGGTGCTCAGCGTGGTGCTGATTATCTGCGCCGTCAATCTGATGAGCGTGAAGGTGTTTGGCGAGCTGGAGTTCTGGTTCTCCTTCTTTAAAGTCGCCACCATTATCATCATGATCCTCGCCGGTTTCGGCATCATTATCTGGGGCATCGGCAACGGCGGCCAGCCGACCGGCATCCATAATCTGTGGAGCAACGGCGGCTTCTTCAGCAACGGCTGGCTGGGAATGGTGATGTCGCTGCAGATGGTGATGTTCGCCTACGGCGGGATTGAAATCATCGGTATTACCGCCGGGGAAGCGCAGGATCCGGAGAAATCCATCCCGCGCGCCATCAACTCGGTCCCGATGCGTATTCTGGTGTTCTACGTTGGCACGCTGTTCGTGATTATGTCTATTTATCCGTGGAACCAGGTTGGGACTAACGGCAGCCCGTTCGTCTTAACCTTCCAGCATATGGGCATCGCGTTTGCCGCCAGCATCCTCAACTTCGTGGTGCTGACCGCCTCGCTGTCGGCGATTAACAGCGACGTATTCGGCGTCGGGCGCATGCTGCACGGCATGGCCGAGCAGGGCAGCGCGCCGAAAATGTTCGCCAAAACGTCGCGCCGCGGCGTGCCGTGGGTGACGGTGATGGTGATGACCATCGCGCTGCTGTTCGCGGTCTACCTGAACTACATCATGCCGGAAAATGTCTTCCTGGTGATCGCCTCCCTGGCGACCTTTGCGACGGTGTGGGTGTGGATTATGATCCTGCTGTCGCAGATTGCCTTCCGCCGTCGTCTGCCGCCGGAAGAGGCCAGGGCGCTGAAGTTTAAAGTGCCGGGCGGCGTGGCGACCACGGCGGTAGGCCTGGCGTTCCTCGTCTTTATCATTGCGCTGATTGGCTACCATCCGGATACGCGTATTTCCCTGTACGTCGGCTTCGCCTGGATAGCGCTGCTGCTGGTCGGCTGGAAGCTGAAAACCCGCCGCGACCGTCAGCTGGCGCAGGCCCGCTAGGCGGGCCGCTCGCCTGCCGGATATGCGCGCGCTGTCCGGCAGGATATTTCCGCTTTTCCGATATCCTCCTCCGCTCTCCTCCCCCAATAATTCTGCCGATGATGAGTCATACCCCTGGGCGCTGTGGCAAGGTGTGCCCATTCTGTACAGAGAGGAATAACGATGTTAAAGGCATGGCACCTGCCTGTTGCCCCGTTTATCAAGGAGCAGCAGGGACGACTCTTGATCACCCTATGGGTCAGCGGCGATGAGCTGCCGCAGCGCGTTACGCTGCGTGCGGAAGAAGACAACGAAGAGCTTTCGCTGCCGATGCACCGCCTGCGCCAGGAGCCGCGGCCGGGCGTCGTCGCGTGGCGCGGTGAGATTAATCTGGCCAGCGGCCAGCCGCGTCGGCGCTATAGCTTCAAGCTGCTGTGGGCCGACCGGCAGCGCTGGTTTACCCCGCAGGGCTTTAACCGCTTCCCGCCGGCGCGGCTGGAGCAGTTTGCGGTCGATCTGCCGGACAGCGGCCCGCAGTGGGTTGCCGATCAGGTCTTTTATCAAATCTTTCCTGACCGCTTTGCGCGCAGCGAACCGCGCCAGACCGAGCAGGATCGGCCCTACCATCACCACGCTGCGGGACAGGATATCGTTCAGAAGCAGTGGGATGAACCGTTAACCGGCGAGGCGGGCGGCTCAACCTTCTACGGCGGCGATCTGGACGGTATCAGCGAGAAGCTGCCGTATCTCAAGCAGCTGGGCGTCACGGCGCTGTACCTGAATCCGGTGTTTGTCGCGCCGAGCGTGCATAAATACGATACCGAAGATTATCGTCGCGTCGATCCGCAGTTCGGCGGTGACGCCGCGCTGCTGCGCCTGCGGCACAATACGCAGCGGGAGGGGATGCGCCTGATCCTCGACGGCGTGTTCAACCACACCGGAGATTCACACGTCTGGTTTGACCGCCACCAGCGCGGCAGCGGCGGCGCCTGCCACAGCGCGGATTCACCGTGGCGCGACTGGTTCACCTTTTCCCCCGAGGGCGAAGCGCACAGCTGGCTGGGCTACGCCAGCCTGCCGAAGCTGGATTATCGATCGACCAGCCTGATCAACGAAATCTACGCCGGGGAAGACAGCATCGTGCGCCACTGGCTGAAGGCGCCGTGGAGCATGGACGGCTGGCGTCTGGACGTGGTGCATATGCTGGGGGAAGGCGGCGGGGCGCGTAATAACCTGCGCCATATCGCCGGTATAACCCAGGCGGCAAAGGAGACGCAGCCAGAATCCTTTGTTTTTGGGGAACATTTTGGCGACGCGCGCCAGTGGCTGCAGGCCGATGCCGAAGATGCGGCGATGAACTACCGCGGGTTTACCTTCCCGCTGTGGGGCTTCCTGGCGAATACCGATATCTCTTACGATCCGCAGAAGATAGATGCGCAAACCTGCGTGGCGTGGATGGATAACTACCGCGCCGGGCTGTCGCACCAGCAGCAGCTGCGGATGTTTAACCAGCTTGATAGCCACGATACGGCGCGCTTTAAGTCGCTGCTGGGTAAGGACGTCGCGCGTCTGCCGCTGGCGGTGGTCTGGCTGTTCTGCTGGCCGGGCGTGCCGTGCATCTACTACGGCGACGAAGTGGGCGTTGATGGCAATAACGATCCGTTCTGCCGCAAACCCTTCCCGTGGGACCCGGCTTTGCAGGACGCGACGCTGCTGGGCCTGTATAAACGCATGGCGAAGCTGCGCAAGGCGAACCAGGCGCTGCGCTACGGCGGGTGTCAGGTGATTTATGCCGAAGAAAACGTGGTGGTATTTGCCCGGGTTTATAAAAATCAGCGCGTGCTGGTGGCGATCAACCGCGGCGAAGCCTGTGAGGTGGTGGTTGAGGATTCACCGCTGCTGGACGTGGGCGAGTGGCAGCTCAAAGAGGGCTGCGGCGCGCTGCACGACGGCGTGCTGACGCTTCCGGCCATCGCCGCCAGCGTGTGGTTCAGCCGTCAGGGATAAAGCTGGTGTAGAAACGGTTCTTCGAGAATGGCTTCCCGCCACCAGCGCTGGGCCAGGCCGTCGTTATCCGTACGCCAGGCCATGTAGGCGATATCCTTTTCGCGAAAAGAGATGACGGTTTTCTCCACCAGTTCGCCGCTCGCCAGCCACGGCTGGGCGACGTGGCGGGGGAGAAAACCGCAGCCGATCCCGGCCCGCAGCAGCGCGACCTTGCTGGCAAAATCATCGACGCGAATTTGCGGCTGCTCGGTGAGAAGGTTGCTGTTGAGCGGGTGGCAGTGGCGGGCGCTATCGCTGATCACCACCGCGCGATGCAGGCTGAGCTGCTTGTTGGTCAGCGGCTGTACCGTTTCCGCCAGCGGATGGCCGGGCGCGACCACAAATACGTTATCCAGCGTGCCGAGCATTTTCCATGACCATTCGGCGGAGGTCGGCGGTTCGTTGATCGCGCCAAGAATGATATCCGCCCCGTTACGGGTCAGCTCTTCCCAGGCGCCCGCCAGCGTATGGTGGGTAAAATTGAGGCGGGTTTGCGGATTTTGCGCGTAAAACGCGTCGATAAGCGGGAGTAGACGATCGAAAGGGAAGGAGGCGTCCAGGGCGATGGCCAGATCCCGCTCCCAGCCGGCATTCAGCTGCAGCGCCTGCTTTTCCAGATCCTTTGCCGCGTTGAGCAGCAGCCGACCCTTTTCCAGCACCATTGTGCCGGTATCGGTAAACTTCGCCCGGTGTCCGCTGCGATCCAGCAGGGTGATACCGAGATCGCTTTCCAGCTTTTGGATCATGTAGCTCAGGGCGGCGGGCGTTTTATAGAGCGATTCCGCGGCGGTGGCGAAGGAGCCATGGGTCTCCAGGGCATCGAGGATCTGCAGGACATCAAGATTCAGGCGCATCGGCGGCTTACCGGTAATAAATAATCCCTCTGTTTTACCGAAGCCAGTTGCTCAATACCAGTGAATAATTTAGAACCGTTACCCGCAATTTTTTGATAAACATCATTATCGCCCTCTTCGCTAATAGCGTATTTTTTATTTCTTGCCTTTTATTTTTGAAATAAATCAGAAAAATTTCTTTAATAACTCGTTAGAAATTACTGACTATACTCACCATGCTTTATCCGTCAGGATCCAGACCCACAGCAGCGCTGATTTTCTCTTTTTAACTCATTGATTAAGAAGGTATGCTATGTCTATTCGGGAACTGATTGATCCAACCAACTCAACGCTTATCTTTATTGACCACCAGCCGCAGATGTCGTTTGGTGTCGCCAATATCGATCGCCAGATGCTTAAAAATAATACCGTTGCGCTAGCTAAAGCGGGCAAGATTTTTAATGTTCCGGTTATTTATACCTCCGTGGAAACAAAAAGCTTTAGCGGCTATATCTGGCCGGAATTGCTGGCGGTGCACCCGCAGGTTAAACCGATAGAACGTACCTCAATGAACTCCTGGGAAGATGCGGGTTTCGTTAAGGCGGTTAAGGCTGCCGGGCGTAAGAAGCTGATTATCTCCGCGCTGTGGACCGAAGTCTGCCTGACGTTCCCGGCGCTGATGGCGCTGGAAGAGGGATATGAAGTGTACGTGGTGACCGACGCTTCCGGTGGGACCTCCGTCGATGCGCATGAGCGCTCGATTGACCGCATGGTGCAGGCCGGCGCGGTGCCGGTGACCTGGCAGCAGGTGCTGCTTGAGTACCAGCGCGACTGGTCGCGCAAAGAGACCTACGACGCGGTGATGGACCTGGTTCGCGAACATAGCGGCGCGTACGGCATGGGCGTGGATTACGCGTACACCATGGTGCACGGCGCGCCGGAGCGCCAGGCCTAAATACACTTCATCCTTCAGGCTGCCTCTTTGTTGGCTGCACTCAGAAACCCCAGTCACATAGTTACCTATGCTCCTGGGGATTTCTTCCCTTGCCGCCTCGATGCAGCATGAATGATTTTGTGTATTTCAAGCTGCCTCTTTGCTGGCTTCGTTTGCCCGTCCCGGCGCAGATTGAATGACTTTGTGTATTGTCATCGTCCTTCAGGCTGCTTCTTTGGGCTTCGTTTGCCCGCCCCGGCGCAGCATGAATGATTTTGTGTATTTCAAGCTGCCTCTTTGCTGGCTTCGTTTGCCCGCCCCGGCGCAGATTGAATGACTTTGTGTATTGTCATTTATGGCTGATGGCGGGAAATCCCGCCGCTTCCCTGCAGCAAGGAGCTCCTCATGGCGCAACAGAAATCGGTAACGCTGGTTATCAGTCATATGCTCGATCCCGAACACGGTAAGCGCTATGAAGAGTGGCTCGGAAAAATTATGCCCGTGGCGGCAGAGTTTCCCGGGCACCTTGGCGCTAACGTCATTCGCCCGGGGGCCGGGCAGAATTTATGGAGCGTGATTATTCGCTTCGACACCATTGAGCACCTCTACGCCTGGACGCAGTCGGAAACGCGCCGCGAACTGGTTGCCGAAATTGCGCCGCTGCTTAGCGAGGGCGATCGCACGGAGGTCCGTACCGAACCGGCTTTCTGGTTTACCCCGCCGGCGGCCAACGTGCGCCAGCCGCTGCGCTGGAAGCAGTTTCTGATAACCCTACTGGTTATCTTCCCCAGCACCAACCTGGTGCCCTGGCTGACCGGCATGCTGCTGCCCTCGATGCGGGGAAGCCTGCCGCTGCATTTGATAAACGATGCCTGCGTCGTCGCGCTGGTGGTCTGGTTCTGGATGCCCATCGTGACCCGCCTGTTTGCTGGCTGGTTAAAGAAAAACTGAGTCAGCCTCCTCAAGGAGAGCGTTATGCCACAAACTGCCACACTGATCCTGACCCATGGTCGGATCCACACCCTCGATCGGCAAAACCCGCTGGCCGATGCGGTAGCGATCGCCGACGGTAAGATCCTCGCCGCCGGGAGCCACGATCGGATCATGAACTTTGCCGCCGAAGGCACGCAGATCGTCGATCTGCAGGGCCATACGGCGATCCCCGGCCTGAATGATTCCCACCTGCACCTGATCCGTGGGGGGCTGAACTACAACCTTGAGCTGCGCTGGGAAGGCGTTCCCTCGCTGGCGGATGCGCTGCGGATGCTCAAAGAGCAGGTCGATCGCACGCCTTCGCCGCAGTGGGTGCGGGTGGTCGGCGGCTGGAGCGAATTCCAGTTTGCCGAGCGGCGCATGCCGACGCTGGAAGAGCTCAACCAGGTGGCGCCGGATACGCCGGTATTCGTGCTGCATCTCTACGATCGCGCGCTGCTTAACCGCGCGGCGCTGAAGGCCGTAGGCTATACCAAAGAGACGCCGGATCCGGCGGGCGGCGAAATTGTGCGGGATAGCAACGGCAACCCGACCGGGATGCTGATAGCGAAACCTAATGCCATGATCCTCTACGCGACGCTGGCGAAAGGGCCCAGGCTGCCGCTGGAGCTGCAGGTGAACTCGACGCGCCAGTTTATGCGCGAGCTGAACCGTCTCGGGCTGACCAGCGCGATTGACGCCGGCGGCGGCTTCCAGAACTACCCGGAAGATTATGAAATTATTGAGCAGCTGCACGCTAACCAGCAGATGACCGTGCGCATTGCCTATAACCTGTTTACCCAGCGTCCGAAGCAGGAGCTGGATGATTTCGAACGCTGGACCGATATGCTGAAGCCGGGGCAGGGGACCGACTTTTTCCGCGCCAACGGTGCCGGCGAGATGCTGGTCTTTTCGGCGGCGGATTTTGAAGATTTCCTGCAGCCGCGTCCGGATCTGCCGGCGGGAATGGAGGACGAACTGGAGCGGGTGGTGCACCACCTGGTGGAGCACCGCTGGCCGTTCCGCCTGCACGCCACCTATGACGAATCCATCAGCCGGATGCTGGACGTCTTTGAGAAGGTGAACCGCGAGATTCCGTTTAACGGCCTGCACTGGTTCTTTGACCATGCGGAAACCATCACCGAGCGCAATATTGAGCGCGTGAAGGCGCTGGGCGGCGGGATTGCGGTACAGCACCGGATGGCCTTCCAGGGGGAGTATTTTGTCGACCGCTACGGCATCGATGCGGTGAAGCACACCCCGCCGGTGGCGAAAATGCTGGAAATGGAGGTGCCGGTGGGGCTCGGCACCGACGCCACCCGCGTGGCGAGCTACAACCCGTGGACCGCGCTCTACTGGCTGGTTTCCGGACGCACCGTCGGCGGCATGGCAATGTACGATGAGAGCAACCGCCTGCCGCGCGACGTGGCGCTGGAGCTGTGGACGGCGGGCAGCGCCTGGTTCTCCAGCGAGCAGGGTAAAAAAGGGCGTATTGAGCAGGATCAGCTTGCCGATCTGGTGGTGCTGTCGAAGGACTATTTCAGCGTGCCGGAAGAGGAGATAAAAGGCATAGAATCGGTGCTGACGGTGGTTGATGGCAAAGTGGTTTATGCCGCCGGACACTTCTCGCCGCTGGCGCCGCCGCCCATCCCGGTACTGCCGGAGTGGTCTCCGGTGGTCAAGGTTCCGGGCCACTACCGCTCGGCGCCGCCCGCTGCGGCAAAAATCGGCGCCATCGTGCAGATGCACCAGTGCTGCGGCAGCTGCGGCGTCCACGGCCACCAGCACGATATTGCGCGGCGGTCGTCGATCCCGGTTGCCGATGAGCAGGCGTTCTGGGGCGTGCTGGGCTGCTCCTGCTTCGCGTTTTAGCCCCAGATTAACCAGCCTCCGGATCTGTCCGGGGCTGGGTTCTCCCTGAAGTGGCGTCGATAAAGTGAAAATTGGCTAATAGCGGTTCTGTGAGCCGAACAGCTCAATGCGCCGCGCAATCATTTCGCGCACCGGTTTCAGCCCCTGGCCGATCACTTTACGCGGGTCGTTCACATCATGACCGGTATCGGCAGATAGTATGGCCTTCACCTCCTGGCACCAGGCGTACATATTTTCGGTATTGACGTTAATTTTGGCCGTGCCGCAGGCAATGGCCCTACGCATATCCTCGTCGGCAATGCCGGTGCCGCCGTGCAGTACCAGCGGAACCTTAACCCGCTCCGCAATTGCCTTCATCTCCGTAAACCCGAGCTTTGCTTTGCCTTTGTACAGCCCGTGGGTCGAGCCTAACGCCGCTGCCAGACAATCGACCTGGGTTTCGCTGACCAGGGTGTAGCACTCCTGCGGGTCGGCATAGATCACCGTCGAGTTAACGATACCGTCTTCGCTTCCGGCAATGGTGCCCAGCTCAGCTTCAACCGAAATGCCTCTGGCATGCGCCAGCTCGACCAGATGGCGGGTGATGGCCAGGTTTTCGCTGAACGGCAGGTGCGAACCATCAAACATGATGGAGCTGAATCCGGCCTCAATAGCCGCTTCGCAGGCTTCACGGGTGGTCCCGTGATCGAGATGCAGCGCGACCGGAATATCAATGTGTAAATAATCAATCGCGTTAACCACGATGTCATGAATACATTTTAATCCCAGCATATGCTTAACGGTACCGCCGGAGACGCCTAAAATAACCGGGGAGCGCAGCTGTTGTGCGGTGCTTAATACGGCAGCGACCCATTCCAGATTATTAATATTGAACTGCCCTACGGCATAACCGTCCCTCAGGGCATGCTGAAGCATGTCCTTCATAGAAACTAACATGATCACCTCTCGATATTTATTAACGGAAATTATTCACCAAAATATTGCGTTAAGTTTCTTTCGTAGTTAT
This sequence comes from Klebsiella sp. BIGb0149, assembly GCF_004362605.1. Taxonomy (NCBI): domain Bacteria; kingdom Pseudomonadati; phylum Pseudomonadota; class Gammaproteobacteria; order Enterobacterales; family Enterobacteriaceae; genus Klebsiella; species Klebsiella sp. BIGb0149. The sequence goes on from NZ_SNYG01000001.1 coordinate 78,132, forward strand.
TTAGCGAGTTATGGACGATGGCAAGGTCGGGCATTGATTCACGCACGCCCTTTTTCTCAATAGAGATTGCCGCGGTCAGGCTGGCAAACAAAATAATATTGTCGATATGCCACGAGTAGTGCACGCCATAGGTAAAGGCTCCGTGGAATACGTCCCCGGCGCCGGTAGTATCGACCACATTGCAGAGCCAGGCCGGAACAATTTGCAGCATGCCGCTTTTTAAGAACGCACAGCCTTTTTCCCCCAGCGTAATAAAGGCGTCACCGCGGCAAATTTTATTTAGCTCGATCAGCGCCGTTTTAATTTCCGCTTCGGTCTCGAGGGCGCGATAGCTCATATAGTCTCTGGCGAAATGCTCGCTAACAACAAAGTAATCGGTCCAGGCTGCCAGTTTAATATTGCTGGCGCGCAGCGAACCACCGTCCATAACTACCTTTGCGGCTGGCAGTTTCTTGATGATATATTCGCTGAGTTCTGCTTCATGCCCATCAACTAATAGCGTTACCGGTTCCTCTGACTCAATGAGCCGCGCCGCTAAATCATCAATTTTCAGCTTCTGGTCGTAGGTCAGCGAAGGCGGTGTTTGCATTTTACGGGTAATAATCGTCCTTGAGCCCGACAGCCGATTCACCAGCACCGACGCCAGCGGGGTGATCATTTCATCGGAGAAGACCACCTGGCTGGTATCAACCCCGGCCTCGGCAAACTCATCGATAATACGCTGGCCGTAGAGGTCCTTATTCAAATGGCCAATGTAGTAAACATCTTCCCCCCACAGGCCCAGCAGCCACGCCGCATTTGCTGCCGGGCCGCCGCCGCTCTCGATAAAGTCGTGGCAGAAATTTTTGGTATTCTCCTGCGGCCATTCGTTAAGAAAAAAGAACTGATCGAAACATGAAAACCCAATGGACAAGATAGCCATAACAACTCCTGATTATTTTGTCAGCTGCGGGAGGAAGTCCCTTCCCGCAGGGAAAAATGAAACCGCTTATTCATTTTTCTTATCCGCAGTGAGCTCCTCATAGCTGAGGGTGTCACCGACCACGCGCACCGAGCGGAAGCAGAATGGCACCAGCAGCGCGACCAGAAGCGCCAGGCAGATGAGATAAATCGTTATCTGACCAAACTGGGTGAATGCATTACCGATGATGATGCCCCAGACAGCAAAGTCGAAGTCGGCGAAGGTGCTGTTCTCAAAGCCGAGGCTACCCAAAGCCGGAAGCAGCATCGCCGGCAGGAACGCAAGGAATATGCCGCCGATAAATGAGGCGATAACGCAGCCGCGTTTGCCGCCCAGCTTATCGGCAAAGACTCCGGAGGTTCCGCCGCAGAAGAAGTGCGGCACCATGCCGGGGATTATCAGCGCCATGCCAAATGCGCCGAGGAAAAGCATGCCGACCAGGCCGCCAACGAACGAGCTGATGAACCCCACGACAACGGCGGTTGGGCTAAAGGTAAAAAATACGGCACAGTCGACGGCGGGGATGGAGTTCGGTATCAGCTTCTGGCTGATCCCCTGGAATGCCGGGACGAGATCGCCGAGGATCAATCGTACACCGTTGTAGACGATGGCGACGCCGACCGCGAACTGCAGGCCGGTAAGGATAGAGAAGATCAGCATATTCTGGTCGGTTATCGTCCGCAGGTACTCCGTGCCCGCGACGGCGCTGCAGACGAAGTAGATAACAAACATCACGATCCCGGTGGTGACCGTGGTGTCGCGCAGAAAGCCCCATTTCTCTGAGATTTCAGTATCGGCAAATGAATTTGCCGGATTACCGGTTTTCGTGGCGATCCAGGCCGAGATGTAATAGCCCAGCGAGCCGAAGTGCCCCATCGCAATGCCGCCATCTTCGGTAACCTGTTTGGTGTAGCGCTGACCGATTGCCGGAGAAATGGCCGACCATGAGCCCAGCAGGAATCCACCGATTAACACCAGCATCCAGCCGTGGAATTCTGCCGCCTGCAGCACCGCGGAGAACAGGCATGCCAGGAAGAAAGAGTGGTGCCCGGTAAGAAAGATATATTTATACTTGGTGCAGCGGGCAATGAGCAGATTGAAAATAAAGCCTAAGAGCAAAATGCTCATGGTTTCCACGCCCAGCATTTTTTGCGCGACGGAAACAATGGCCTCATTATTAGGGATCACGCCGCGAATATTAAATCCGGCTTCAATAATGCCGCCGAGAGGGTTGAGGTTTGCCACAATAACCCCGGCGCCGGCGCTTAACATCAAATAGCCTAATATTGGCTTTAAGGTACCGGTCAGTAATTTATTACCCGGGGAGCGCAGCGCCACTAAACCGACAAATGCGATAATCCCCATCAGAAACGCGGGTTGACTAAATATTTCCGCTAAGAAGCTAAGAATAGCCTGCATGGTCGTTCCCTCAATAATGATTAAGAGTGAGTTGCAGCAATTTTGGTGAGTGCTTCAGTAATATCCTCGGCGATTTTCGCCTTGTGCACGTAGCTGCGAATAATGGCGACGTTGCAGCGCGCAGGAAATTGGTTTGCCAGCTCTTTAATTGTGACGTAGAGGTCGGCTTTTTCTCCTACCGCGTTGGCAAAATCAACGGAGGCCACGTCGGCTTTAATACCTAATTCATCACATATTTTTTTGACATTATTCGCAGCCATTAATGAACTGCCAATACCGTTACCACAAACCGTTCTGATAACTAACATAATGACTACTCCATTTGCTTTTGGATGAAATGTAATACTGAATTGGCGTCATGCTCCTGTTGAAGAAACGTGACAATATCTGACTCAATCAGCGAGGCTATCAGCTGGATCATTTTTATATGGCTATTCGCATCCGCCCCGGCGATGGCGATAATGACTTTCACCGGATCAAACTCCTCGTGGCCAAATGCGATCGGCCGTTGGGTGGTGACTAAGGAAAAACCCGTTTGCAATGCGCCTTTTTCCGGTCGGGCATGGGGCATCGCCAGGCCGTGGTCGATAACAATCGCCGGACCAAAATCCCGATACACCTCGACCATCGCATTAATATATTCCGGGCGACAAATGTGTTGCCGGACAAGCAGCGTTCCTGCGAATTCGATCGCCTGCTCGGCTGTGGAAATATTTTGCTTAAGCGCAATTAATGTAGGGTTAAAAATAATGTCCATCATCCGATCCTTAATGCGTTCGTATTCCTGAACTAGATCATGAACAAATATATCAACAAAAATTAGGCTTCAGATCACATATGGATTTTTAAATATTGAAGTTGATCACATCGAAGGGATATTGGAAATATTTTATCTGAAAAAATAAAATTAATTATATCTTTATATATCAAAGGCTTATTGACTTTGAATTTTCCAGAGGCGGAAAGGCAGGTGTGGGGAAATGAGCTTGCATCTTAATTTAAAACGGAAAAATGCAATGCCTGTCACAAATATCAGGCTGTTTTTTCAGCAAAGTTTGAACGGGATTACAAAAAAAGGCGCACCGGGATGTTTTTAGCCCTTTGCCGGTATCCGCCGCGTATTTCCAGCAGTAAAAAAGGGAGGCGCAAAGCAACAAAAAAGCTCGCCGCAGCGAGCTTTTTTATGAACGGCAGCCGATTACAGGCTGGAAACGTTCTCGGTCAGGTATTTAGCGACTCCTTCCGGAGAAGCGGCCATCCCTTCTTTACCTTTTTCCCACTGTGCCGGGCATACTTCGCCGTGCTCTTCGTGGAACTGCAGCGCGTCAACCATGCGCAGCATTTCGTCGATGTTACGTCCCAGCGGCAGGTCGTTAACCACCTGGTGGCGAACAACGCCGTTCGCGTCGATCAGGAAGGAGCCGCGCAGCGCAACGCCTTCGTCCGGATGTTCGATACCGTAGGCTTTCTGGATTTCACGCTTGATGTCAGCAACCATCGCGTATTTAACCGGACCAATACCGCCCTGGTCTACCGGGGTGTTACGCCATGCGTTGTGAACGAATTCGGAGTCGAAGGAAACGCCAACAACTTCTACGCCGCGCTTCTGGAATTCTTCATAACGTTTGTCAAAAGCGATCAGTTCAGACGGGCAAACGAAGGTGAAGTCCATCGGCCAGAAGAACAGTACGGTGGCTTTACCGTTGGTGTGCTGTTTGAAGTTGAATTTCTCAACGATTTCGCCGTTACCTAAAACTGCTGCCGCGGTAAAATCCGGAGCCTGACGAGTTACCAGAACCATATGATTCTCCTGTTAATACTAAGGTTAATTGAAACGCAACGCGGGCAAGTATAGGGGCGGGAGCGAGCGAACTCAACGTGAGGCTGACAATCGATGAGATAGGTTTTACCTATCAATGGATATCGAAGTGTGACCTTCAGGATAGCCTTTTTGTCAGCAAACGCAACCGCTAGAGTTCGCGATTTTTCGCCTGCGCCATCATGCGCGGATAAAAAAGCCAGAACTGCTGCTCCAGCTTGTCGTAGTGGGTATCGAGGTCCTGCCAGGAGTCGCGCAGGGCGTCGAGGCGCGGGCGACGGCTGGCCATTCCGTTAAGGACGCGCTGGATAAACGCCATATCCTCATAGCGCTCGAGCCAGCGCTCGGACCACATGTACTCATTGAGATTGACGAAGCGCGGCGGCGAATCCGGCAAAATGGTTGCCACCTGGGCATGAGCATAGCGGACGAACTCGCTGAGCGGCATATCGGGTGAGATGCGGTCCCAGTGGTGCGAGAGAAAGTGATCCCACATGACGTCTAGCGTAATCGGCGCCACGCGCCGGGTCTGCGGACGAAACCACTCCCGGGCAGCCTTAACTTCCGCCAGATTGTCGGTCATGACGTCTATTCGCCGATGCATAAAGATGCCGTCAACGATCTCCAGGGGATAGTCCGACTGCGGATTACCGCGGACGAAATCGGCCAGCAGGTTGCCCGGCAGCGAGCTGTCGGCAAGGTGGGCTAAGTGCAGGTGTGCGAGAAAATTCATAATACTCGTTGTACTTCCGGTTGCATGTGCGTTGGCTTCCTTACTCGGTCCATTCGTGGGCCTTGTTCTTCCCGGTCACCGAGTTGACTAAGCGCCCGGGATTAATGAAGGATATCCATGCCCCTCACCGGAGGCCAGACCTCGGCAGGTTAAATTCGTTGCTGACGAATTTGCCTCCCGGTTGCCGCATGACTCGGCCGACGGCCTCGCCCTGATGGGGCCAGCGCAGGCGCTGTTCAAGGCACAGGCGTCTTGTCCTGCAGCGCGAATTATTTAGAGTATTATAACCGTGCTGCGGGGTAAAGGTTGCAGGGAGAACGCCCCGGCACTAGACTACCCGCCTCTTTATTTAGTCTGAGCCACCGTCATGCGCGTTACCGATTTTTCCTTTGAACTACCCGAATCCCTGATTGCCCACTACCCGCAGCCTGAGCGCAGTAGCTGCCGCTTGCTGTCGTTAGACGGGCCGACGGGCGCGCTGACGCACGGCACCTTCACCGATCTGCTCGATAAGCTTAATCCCGGCGATCTGCTGGTCTTTAACAATACCCGGGTGATCCCGGCGCGCCTGTTCGGGCGTAAGGCCAGCGGCGGCAAGATTGAAGTGCTGGTCGAGCGCATGCTGGATGACAAACGCATCCTGGCGCACATCCGCGCCTCGAAGGCGCCGAAGCCGGGCGCCGAGCTGCTGCTGGGCGATGATGAAAGCATCCAGGCGACGATGGTGGCACGCCACGACGCGCTGTTTGAAGTCGAGTTTAACGACGAGCGTCCGGTGCTGGATATTCTTAACAGCATCGGCCATATGCCGCTGCCGCCCTATATCGACCGCCCGGATGAAGAAGCCGACCGCGAGCTGTACCAGACCGTTTATAGCGTCAGGCCGGGCGCGGTAGCCGCGCCGACCGCGGGCCTGCACTTTGACGAGCCGCTGCTGGAAAAGCTGCGCGAGAAAGGCGTTGAGATGGCGTTCGTGACGCTGCACGTTGGCGCGGGGACGTTCCAGCCGGTGCGCGTGGACAGCATCGAAGAGCACATCATGCACTCCGAATATGCCGAAGTCCCGCAGGACGTGGTTGACGCGGTGCTGGCCGCCAAAGCGCGCGGCAGCCGCGTTATCGCCGTGGGAACGACCTCGGTACGCTCGCTGGAGAGCGCGGCCCAGGCGGCAAAAAACGATCTGATCGAACCTTTCTTCGGCGACACGAAGATTTTTATCTATCCGGGATATCAGTACAAAGCGGTGGATGCGCTGGTTACCAATTTCCATCTGCCTGAATCTACTCTGATTATGCTGGTTTCGGCGTTTGCCGGCTATCAGCACACCATGAACGCCTATAAGGCTGCGGTAGAACAAAAATATCGCTTTTTTAGCTACGGGGACGCGATGTTTATCACGTACAATCCGCGGGCTATTTTTGAGCGTGTCGGGGAATAACTCCGCGACATGAGTGTTTAACGTCAGACTGTTTTTCTGACGCAGGAGTGATAATGAAATTTGAACTGGATACCACCGACGGTCGCGCCCGCCGCGGTCGCCTGGTGTTTGAGCGCGGCGTGGTTGAAACGCCTGCATTTATGCCCGTTGGGACCTACGGTACCGTTAAAGGAATGACGCCGGAGGAAGTTGAAGCCACCGGCGCGCAGATCATTCTGGGCAACACGTTCCACCTGTGGCTGCGTCCTGGTCAGGAGATCATGAAGCTGCACGGCGACCTGCACGACTTCATGCAGTGGAAAGGGCCGATTCTCACCGATTCCGGCGGTTTTCAGGTCTTCAGCCTCGGCGATATCCGCAAGATAACCGAGCAGGGCGTACACTTCCGCAACCCCATCAACGGCGATCCTATCTTCCTCGATCCGGAAAAATCGATGGAGATTCAGTTCGATCTCGGTTCCGATATCGTGATGATCTTCGACGAATGTACGCCGTATCCGGCGGACTGGGACTATGCCAAACGCTCAATGGAGATGTCCCTGCGCTGGGCGCAGCGCAGCCGTGACCGCTTTGACGGCCTGGGCAACAAAAACGCGCTCTTCGGCATCATTCAGGGCAGCGTTTACGAAGATTTACGTGATATCTCCGTTAAAGGTCTGGTAGATATCGGCTTTGATGGCTACGCTGTCGGCGGTTTGGCTGTCGGCGAGCCGAAAGAGGACATGCACCGTATTCTCGAGCACGTCTGCCCGCAGATCCCGGCCGACAAGCCGCGATATTTGATGGGCGTCGGCAAGCCGGAAGATCTGGTTGAAGGGGTACGTCGCGGTATCGATATGTTCGACTGCGTTATGCCTACGCGTAACGCGCGTAACGGTCACCTGTTCGTCACCGATGGCGTCGTAAAAATCCGTAATGCGAAGCATAAAAGCGATACGGCGACGCTGGATGCCGAATGTGATTGCTATACATGTCGCAATTATTCACGCGCTTACTTGCATCATCTCGATCGTTGCAACGAAATATTGGGCGCGCGCCTCAACACCATTCATAACCTGCGTTATTATCAGCGCTTAATGGCTGGTTTACGCAAGGCTATTGAAGAGGGTAAATTAGAGAGCTTCGTGGCCGATTTTTACCAACGTCAGGGACGAACCGTTCCTCCTTTGAACGTTGATTAATTTTAATAATGAGGGAATTTCAATGAGCTTTTTCATTTCTGATGCGGCAGCAGCAACCGGTGGCGCAGCGCAGAGCAGCCCGATGTCTCTGATCCTGATGCTGGTGGTGTTTGGTCTGATTTTTTACTTCATGATCCTGCGCCCACAGCAGAAACGCAGCAAAGAACATAAAAATCTGATGAGCTCCATCGCCAAAGGTGATGAAGTGCTGACGAATGGTGGCCTGGTTGGTCGCGTCACTAAAGTTGCCGAAAGCGGATACATCGCTATCGCACTGAACGACACCACTGAAGTGGTTATCAAACGTGACTTCGTAGCCGCCGTTCTGCCGAAAGGCACCATGAAGGCGCTGTAATCCACTTTTCCCTAAGGGAACTGCCGTGTTAAACCGTTATCCTTTGTGGAAGTACGTCATGCTGGTCGTCGTCATTGTCGTCGGCCTGCTGTATGCGCTCCCCAACCTGTATGGTGAGGATCCGGCCGTTCAAATCACTGGCGCGCGCGGCGTCGCCGCCAGTGAGCAAACGCTGATCCAGGTCCAGAAAACGTTACAAGAAGAAAAAATTACCGCTAAGTCTGTGGCACTGGAAGAGGGCGCAATTCTTGCGCGCTTCGACACCACCGATGTCCAGCTCCGCGCACGCGAAGTGCTGGTGGACGTGTTGGGTGATAAATACGTCGTGGCGCTGAACCTTGCTCCGGCAACCCCGCGCTGGCTGGCGGCCATCCATGCCGAGCCGATGAAGCTGGGTCTTGACCTTCGCGGCGGCGTACACTTCCTGATGGAAGTCGATATGGACACCGCGCTGGGCAAACTGCAGGAACAAAATATCGACAGCCTGCGCAGCGAGCTGCGTGATAAAGGCATTCCTTACTCCACCGTGCGTAAAGAAGACAATTTTGGTCTGAGCATCGCTTTCCGTGACGCTACCGCGCGCGATCAGGCAATCTCGTATCTTAGCCCGCGTCACCGCGACCTGGTTATCTCAACTCAGGGCAGCACCGGCCTGAAAGCGGTGATGACCGACGAGCGTCTGAAAGAAGCCCGCGAATACGCCGTGCAGCAGAACATCAACATTCTGCGTAACCGTGTAAACCAGCTGGGCGTTGCCGAGCCGCTGGTTCAGCGTCAGGGTGCCGACCGCATCGTGGTTGAGCTGCCGGGTATTCAGGATACCGCGCGCGCGAAAGAGATTCTTGGCGCCACCGCGACCCTGGAATTCCGTCTGGTTAACAGCAACGTTGACAGCTCCGCAGCCGCTTCCGGCCGCGTTCCTGGCGATTCTGAAGTGAAAAGTACGCGTGAAGGTCAGCCGGTTGTGCTGTACAAGCGCGTGATTCTGACCGGTGACCATATCACCGACTCCACTTCCAGCATGGACGAGTTCAACCAGCCGCAGGTTAACATCTCGCTCGACAGCGCCGGTGGTAACATCATGTCTAACTTCACCAAGGACAACATCGGTAAGCCGATGGCGACCCTGTTTGTGGAGTACAAAGACAGCGGTAAGAAAGATGCCAACGGTCGCGCCATTCTGGCGAAAGAGGAAGAGGTGATTAACATCGCCAATATCCAGTCTCGCCTGGGTAACAGCTTCCGTATTACCGGTATCAGCAACCCGAACGAAGCGCGTCAGCTCTCTCTGCTGCTGCGTGCCGGTGCGCTGATCGCGCCGATTCAGATCGTTGAAGAACGGACTATCGGCCCGACCCTGGGTATGCAGAACATCAAGCAGGGCCTGGAAGCGTGTCTGGCCGGTCTGGTGGTGTCTATCCTGTTCATGATCTTCTTCTATAAGAAATTCGGCCTGATTGCGACCTCCGCGCTGGTGGCTAACCTGGTGCTGATCGTCGGTATCATGTCCCTGCTGCCTGGGGCGACGCTGAGTATGCCGGGGATTGCGGGTATCGTTTTAACCCTTGCGGTGGCGGTCGATGCGAACGTTCTGATCAACGAGCGTATTAAAGAAGAGTTGAGCAACGGACGTTCCGTTCAGCAGGCGATTGATGAAGGTTACAGGGGCGCATTCAGCTCGATCTTCGATGCGAACATTACGACGTTGATCAAAGTTATCATCCTGTACGCGGTCGGTACCGGTGCAATTAAAGGGTTTGCTATTACCACCGGTATCGGTGTGGCAACCTCGATGTTTACCGCTATCGTCGGCACCCGTGCCATCGTGAACCTGCTGTACGGCGGCAAGCGCGTTAAAAAGCTGTCTATCTGAGGAGTGCGTTGTGGCACAGGAATATACTGTTGAACAATTGAACCACGGCCGTAAAGTCTATGACTTTATGCGCTGGGACTACTGGGCTTTCGGCATTTCCGGTTTTCTGCTGATTGCCGCCATTGTCGTGATGGGCGTGCGTGGGTTTAACTGGGGTCTCGATTTCACCGGCGGTACGGTGATTGAAATTACCCTCGAAAAACCCGCGGATCTGGACCAGATGCGCGAAGCGCTGCAGAAGGCGGGCTTTGAAGAGCCGCAGCTGCAGAACTTCGGCAGCAGCCGCGACATCATGGTACGTATGCCGCCGGTACATGATACCAACGTCAGCCAGGAGCTGGGCAGCAAGGTCGTGAGCGTGATTAACCAATCGACCAGCCAGGACGCGACGGTTAAACGAATCGAGTTCGTGGGGCCGAGCGTCGGGGCCGATCTTGCGCAAAGCGGTGCGATGGCGCTGCTGGCGGCGCTGATCTGTATCCTGGTATACGTCGGCTTCCGTTTCGAATGGCGTCTTGCCGCCGGGGTGGTCATCGCCCTGGCGCACGATGTGGTCATTACGATGGGTATCCTCTCGCTGTTCCATATCGAGATTGACCTGACCATCGTTGCCTCGCTGATGTCGGTTATCGGCTACTCGCTGAACGACAGCATCGTGGTATCTGACCGTATTCGTGAAAACTTCCGTAAGATCCGCCGCGGTACGCCGTACGAGATCTTCAACGTGTCGTTGACCCAGACGCTGCACCGTACCTTGATCACTTCCGGGACCACGTTAGTGGTGATCCTGATGCTGTATCTCTTTGGCGGTCCGGTTCTCGAAGGCTTCTCGCTGACGATGCTGATCGGTGTCTCCATCGGTACGGCCTCTTCTATCTACGTGGCGTCCGCGCTGGCGCTGAAGCTGGGCATGAAGCGCGAGCATATGCTGCAGCAGAAAGTGGAGAAAGAAGGGGCGGATCAGCCGTCAATTCTGCCGTAAGGCAGTTCCGTTCTGATAACGCAATCCCGGTCGCAAGGCCGGGATTTTTTTATTACAGCGTCGCCAGTTTTGGCTACTCTCCATTATCCGCACGTTGTGACATGGAGTAACGCCCGGGGCCGTCGTAACCCTCTTCGCACTCCCCAATCGACCCTCCGGCACGGCCTGCACGGCGGGTTAACCGCCGTGGAAGCCGAACGCTGCTGACACTACGCTGTCAGTAGCCCTGTCGTAGACTTCTCCTGAAGCCAAACAATGGACAGGAGGATGTATGAACAACGTAATTAACTGGTTTGAAATTCCGGTCGCCGATATGGATCGCGCGGTGGCGTTTTACGAGCCGGTGCTGCAGGTGACGCTGCGTCGGGAAAATATGGATGGTGCTGAAATGGCCGTGTTCCCGTACCAGGAACCGGCTCCCGGCGGTGCGCTGGCAAAATTTGACGGGGTTAAACCTGCTGCTCAGGGATGTATTATCTATCTGCATACCGACAATCTGTCCGCGACGCTCGACCGCGTAAGCTCTGCCGGCGGCAGCTGCGTCTTTGGCCCGCTTGAGCTGTCGAACGATATTGGCGCCATCGCGCTGTTTATTGACAGCGAAGGTAATCGGATTGGCCTGCATCAGCCGAAGAACCTGTCCCAGTGATGCTCAGTGAGGCCTGCGGGACAGGCCCTAAACAATAAGAGAAAAGAGAATGAGCCGACGCGCCGACCGCCTTTTTCAAATCGTGCAGATCCTGCGGGGAAGAAGGCTGACCACCGCCGGACTGCTGGCGGAGCGGCTCGGCGTATCGGAGCGCACCATCTACCGGGATATCCGCGACCTGTCGCTCTCCGGCGTGCCGGTGGAGGGCGAGGCCGGCAGCGGATATCGCCTGCTGGCCGGCTACAGCTTGCCGCCGCTAATGCTGACGACCCAGGAGTCGGAGGCGCTGGTGGCCGCCATTCGGCTGCTGCAAACCTGGGGAGGCGAATCGCTGTCCCAGGCGCTGGAGTCGGCTCAGGAAAAGGTGCTGGCGATTTTGCCTGAGGAGAGCCGGCGCAAGGCCGAGCAGTCGCGGTTGTTTGCGCCGGACTTTGGTGTTCAGGGCTATAGCAAGACGCAGTTCGATCTGGTGCATCGGGCGGTTTCCGGTCAGCGGGTGCTGGCGCTGCACTATCGCGACGAAGCAGGAAAGGTGTCGCAGCGTGAGGTGCTGCCGCTGGGGCTCTTTTTCTGGGGCGAGCGCTGGCTGCTGGTGAGCTGGTGCGAGCTGCGCGATGATTACCGCTGCTTTCGTCTCGACCGCTGTCTGGAAGTGGCGGCTACCGGGCGCCTTTTCAGCGAGCGGGCAGACCGTTCATTGAGTGATTTTCTGCGTAAGGTGAGGTGCGAAGATCGCGAAGCATAATGCGGCTCAATCGATATCCCCGGCGCAGAGGCCGGGGACCATCGGGCAGGATTAGAAGTTGTAACCCACCACGAAGTAACCACCCCAGCCGGTAGAGCGAACGTTGAAGTCGCCGTCACCGAAGTTCAGCTTCGCGTCGTTAGCCCACTGACCGCCGTTATGGAAGTAACGAGCCACTACCGAGTAGTGCCAGTGTGCGTAGTTCAGCGCCAGGATGTGGCTGGAAGCGATGGAGTTGCTGGTGCGCGCGTGTTTGCCGTTCTGGTCGTAGAAGTTGTCATCGCCCAGATCGGAGCCCCAGTCAAAGTTGGTGAAGCCGATGTAGCTCAGCGAGCCGCCCCACAGGTCGGTCAGCGGAACAAAGTATTTCACCTTGAAGCGGTAGCCATCCCACTCGTTTTCGTTGGATGCGCCGTAGTTCTGCCACTGGTATTTGGCGTAGACGTTCAGGGAGAGGCTCATCGGCAGGCCGGTATCGATGTCGGTACCGAGACCCATATACCAGGTGCTCTGGCGACCGGACGCGTTGCGGCCCATGTCGTAGATGTAGTTGTTAGCGAAATACCACTCTTTAAACGGACCGAAGCTCAGGTCGGTATTGGTCAGCTTATCGATAGAGAAACGCGGCTCAATTTCCATAAACAGCGGGGAACCGTGGTTCCAGATACCTTTTGCGTTGGTGTTACCGCCGAAGAATACCGGTGCATCCATGTAACCATAGAAATCAAACCAGTCTTTCTTGGCAAAGGCTTCGTATTCCAGGTAGGTATCGTTACGGATTTGTGGCCCAAAACGGGTGTGGTAGCTACCCACCACGTTTACACTCTGGTGCCACCAATCAGACAGGTACTGCGGTTTGTCGTTTTCTGCCGCGCCGGCAGTGAAAGATGCGGAGAGCGCCACGACGGCGCTTGCTGCCAGTAATGTTTTTTTCATATTGATGCCACTGTTTAAATTGAGCCGAAAGGCGTGAAGAAATTTGCCGAAGCGTATCTAAATATTTCGTATTTCTGTGGCGTCTATTATAGGAATCATTGCTCACAAAAATATGTGTTGTTTCACAGATCGAAAACATGCGTAATCGATTGCGTTCACGATTCTATGCATTTCTTGACAGAATGCCACTGAAATTCATCACTGATGCCCATTTTTTCTGAACTGTTGCGAAAAATTGTAAGTGGATTTTTGCGGGGAAAACCGGGCGTCAGAAACGCCCGGCGGGGAGCTTACTGCGCGTCTGCGGGCTGAATATCGTGGATGCGTACGAAGCCTAGCTGCTCCGGCGTGACGCCGCTGAGGCGTAGCGGAATATCGACGTCGCTCGGTGCCAGAATGCTGGCGGGGGCGCTAATCAGCTGGTCGCGGACGTTGACCTCCCGGTAGCTCTCGGTGGTGCCGCTGATCTGCCCGGAGGCCACGGTTGCGCTAAACGCCGGCAGCGGATCGTTTGATTCGCCCTGGATACGCAGCGTCAGGCGGGTGCCGTCGCCGTCGGGAGCGATATCGCGCAGCGACATCCGCAGGGTGCCTATCTGGCTGTTCAGCCGCGCCGGGGTTTTCGCGCCGGGCAGCAGGTAAACGCCGCTGCTGGACTTCGCGTTAAGGGCGTTTTGCTGGGTAATTTTCACCGTTTGCTGATTGAGCTGGGTCATCTCCTTGCTCAACGTGCTCACGCTCTGATTCATCTGGCGAACTTCGCTTTGCTGAGCGCAGGCGCTGAGCGTAAAAAGGCTACCCACAATCGCCAGCTGCAAATAACGTCTTGTCATGGTCGGGATTCCGTTAACAGAGGGATGCTTAATGGTAGATCGTTTGCATAAGCGCACTATAGATCCTTTGTCTCAAAAGCTCTTTCTTTGTAGTCGGGTCACTTCGCGGTAAACTACCTGCCAGTTTAACTTGATGCCAGGACGCGCTATGCACTGCCCTTTCTGTTTCGCCGTAGATACTAAAGTGATCGACTCTCGCCTGGTGGGGGAGGGCTCTTCTGTACGTCGTCGCCGGCAGTGCCTGGTCTGCAATGAACGCTTTACCACCTTCGAAGTGGCCGAGCTGGTGATGCCGCGAGTGGTAAAAAGCAACGACGTTCGCGAACCCTTCAACGAAGATAAGCTGCGCAGCGGGATGCTCAAAGCGTTAGAAAAGCGTCCGGTCAGCGCCGACGATGTAGAAATGGCGCTCAACCACATCAAAACGCATCTGCGCGGCACCGGTGAACGCGAAGTTCCCAGCAAAATGATCGGTAACCTGGTGATGGAGCAGCTGAAGAAGCTCGATAAAGTCGCCTACATCCGCTTCGCTTCCGTCTATCGCAGTTTTGAAGACATCAAAGAATTCGGCGAAGAGATCGCCCGCTTACAGGATTAAGCCATGCGTGACGAAATATACATGGCACGCGCGCTCAGGCTCGCCGCGCGCGGTCGCTTCACCACCCATCCAAACCCGAACGTCGGCTGCATCATTGTTAAAGACGGCGAAATTGTTGGCGAAGGTTTCCACTACCGCGCCGGCGAGCCGCATGCCGAAGTGCACGCGCTGCGCATGGCCGGTGAAAGGGCCAAAGGCGCCACCGCCTACGTCACCCTGGAGCCCTGCAGCCATCACGGGCGCACGCCGCCGTGCTGCGATGCCCTGATTGCCGCAGGCGTCGTGCGGGTGGTGGCCGCGATGCAGGACCCCAACCCGCAGGTGGCCGGGCGCGGTCTGTATCGCCTGCAGCAGGAAGGTATCGACGTCAGCCACGGCCTGCTGATGGGCGAGGCAGAAGCGCTGAATAAGGGCTTCCTGAAGCGGATGCGCACCGGCTTTCCCTATATTCAGCTAAAAATGGGCGCCTCGCTTGACGGCCGCACGGCAATGGCCAGCGGCGAAAGCCAGTGGATCACCTCCCCGCAGGCGCGACGCGACGTGCAGCGCCTGCGCGCGCAAAGCCATGCGATCCTCACCAGCAGCGCCACCGTCCTCGCGGACGATCCGGCGCTGACCGTGCGCTGGGACGAGCTCACTCCTGATATTCAGGCGCGCTATCCGCAGGAGAATCTGCGCCAGCCGCTGCGTATTGTCATCGACAGCCAAAACCGCGTAACGCCGCAGCACCGCATCGTGCAGCAGGCGGGAGAAACGCTGTTTGCCCGCACCCATCAGGACTCCCGCGAGTGGCCTGAGAACGTGCGCACTCTGCAGATCCCGGAGCATAAAGGCCATCTCGATCTGGTGGTGCTGATGATGCAGCTGGGCAAGCAGCAGGTTAACAGCATCTGGGTGGAGGCCGGTCCTGCCCTGGCCGGGGCGCTGCTGCAGGCGGGGCTGGTGGACGAGCTTATCCTCTACATTGCGCCTAAACTGTTAGGAAGCGACGCGCGCGGGCTCTGCGCGCTGCCGGGGCTTGAGAAGCTGGCCGACGCTCCCCATTTCAAATTCAACGAGATACGTCATGTAGGGCCGGACGTTTGCCTGCATTTAGTCAGCGCGTGATTGCCCTGCCAGACGGGGAAACCGCGCCGGTACGCCTGGTTATTCAGCATGCGACGAGACGGTCAGCGAGGGACGCAGCCTGAATAGTGGCCGGGTCAGCCGCAGCTCACGTCAGAGCAGTTTGCAGGATGAAGTGTATAAAATATTATGGTAGAATCCGCCCCCCTTGCGGGGCCAAATGAACCCGAAGGAAGAGTATGAACATTATTGAAGCTAACGTTGCTACCCCGGACGCTCGCGTCGCCATCACCATTGCGCGTTTCAACAACTTTATCAATGACAGCCTGCTGGAAGGTGCTATCGACGCCCTGAAGCGCATCGGTCAGGTAAAAGATGACAATATTACCGTTGTTTGGGTTCCAGGCGCGTATGAGCTGCCGCTGGCGGCTGGCGCACTGGCAAAAACCGGTAAATATGACGCGATAATTGCGCTGGGTACGGTGATCCGTGGCGGTACCGCGCACTTTGAATATGTGGCTGGCGGAGCAAGCAATGGCCTGGCGCACGTCGCCCAGGAAAGCGAGGTTCCGGTAGCCTTTGGTGTTCTGACCACCGAAAGCATTGAGCAAGCCATCGAACGCGCTGGCACCAAAGCCGGTAACAAGGGCGCAGAAGCTGCGCTGACCGCGCTGGAAATGATTAACGTATTGAAAGCCATCAAGGCCTGAATTTTTTTGTAAGGGGAATTCCGTGAAACCTGCTGCTCGTCGCCGCGCCCGTGAGTGTGCTGTCCAGGCGCTTTACTCCTGGCAGTTGTCGAAAAACGACATCTCTGATGTTGAATACCAGTTCCTGGCGGAACAGGACGTTAAAGATGTCGACGTTCCGTATTTTCGCGAACTGCTGTCCGGAGTGGCGACTAACAGCGCATACCTCGACGGCCTGATGAAGCCGTACCTGTCCCGCCTGCTTGAAGAGCTGGGCCAGGTTGAGAAGGCGGTACTGCGTATCGCGCTGTTCGAACTGTCAAAACGTGACGATGTGCCGTACAAAGTCGCCATCAATGAAGCCATTGAGCTGGCGAAAACCTTCGGCGCTGAAGATAGTCACAAGTTTGTCAACGGCGTGCTGGATAAAGCAGCTCCGGCAATTCGTCCCAACAAAAAGTAAACTCCAGGTCGGGCTTTGCAGGACTCATCCTCGTGAACCCGGCCTTAGAGCCTATTTCGGTAGGCTCTCATTTTTTTCTTTTGCTGAGGCATAACGTATGGCATGCGGCGAATTCTCCCTGATTGCCCGTTATTTTGATCGCGTAAAAAGCATGCGTCTCGATGTGGAAACCGGCATTGGCGACGACTGCGCACTCCTGAATATTCCCGAGAAAAAAACGCTGGCAATCAGCACCGACACCCTGGTGGCGGGCAACCATTTCTTACCTGATATCGATCCTGCCGATCTGGCCTATAAAGCGCTGGCCGTTAATCTGAG
This sequence comes from Klebsiella sp. BIGb0149, assembly GCF_004362605.1. Classification (NCBI taxonomy): domain Bacteria; kingdom Pseudomonadati; phylum Pseudomonadota; class Gammaproteobacteria; order Enterobacterales; family Enterobacteriaceae; genus Klebsiella; species Klebsiella sp. BIGb0149. The sequence continues at coordinate 95,189 of NZ_SNYG01000001.1, forward strand.
CGACCTCGCGGCGATGGGCGCGGAGCCGGCGTGGCTAACGCTGGCGCTGACGCTGCCGGAGGTGGACGAGGCGTGGCTGGAGTCCTTCAGCGATAGCCTGTTTATGCTGCTCAACTATTACGACATGCAGCTGATCGGCGGTGATACCACCCGCGGTCCGCTGTCGATGACGCTGGGAATCCACGGTTTTGTGCCGCCGGGACGCGCCCTGAAGCGCTCCGGGGCGAAGCCCGGCGACTGGATTTACGTGACCGGTACGCCCGGCGACAGCGCCGCCGGGCTGGCGATACTGCAGGAGCGGCTGGCGGTGGCTGACGCCGCCGACGCCGACTATCTGCTGGCGCGCCATCTGCGCCCGATGCCGCGCGTGCTGCAGGGCCAGGCGCTGCGCGATCTGGCGAGCTCGGCTATCGATCTTTCCGACGGGCTGGTCTCCGATCTGGGCCATATCCTCAAAGCCAGCGGCTGCGGGGCGCGCATCGACCTTGACGCGATGCCGCTATCCGAGGCGATGCAGCGTCAGGTTGCGCCGGAGACGGCCCTGCGCTGGGCGCTTGCCGGCGGCGAAGATTATGAGCTGTGCTTTACCGTACCGGAGCTCAATCGCGGCGCGCTCGACGTGGCTATCGGCCAGCTCGGGGCGCGATTTACCTGCATCGGGCAGGTTTGCGCCGAGGCTGACGGCCTGCAGTTTCTGCAGGGGGGCAAGCCGGTGAAGCTTGATTTAAAGGGGTACGATCATTTTGGCGCGCAGTAAAGATATCGCAAAAAGTCGGCTGAACCTGCTTAACCCCTGGCATCTGCTGGCGACCGGCTTCGGCAGCGGGCTAAGCCCCATCGTCCCCGGGACTATGGGGTCGCTGGCGTCGATTCCGTTTTGGTACCTGATGACGTTTCTGCCCTGGCAGCTCTATTCGCTGGTGGTGATGATGAGCATCTGTATTGGGGTCTATATCTGCCACCGCACGGCCAAAGATATGGGCACTCACGATCACGGCAGCATCGTCTGGGATGAGTTTGTCGGGATGTGGATAACCCTGATGGCGCTGCCGACTCTTGACTGGCAGTGGGTGGCCGGCGGATTCGTCATTTTCCGCATTTTCGATATGTGGAAGCCGTGGCCGATTCGCTGGTTCGACCGTAATATTCACGGCGGAATGGGGATCATGGTCGATGATATCGTCGCCGGCGTGATTTCGGCGGGCGTGCTCTACGTCATCGGCCATCACTGGCCGATCGGCCTTATCTGACGCTAAAACCCCGGCGGTGCGCTGACTGCCGGGGTTCTGGCTTAACGCCGCCGGCGGGCTATTTGAATCCGACCACCGGATGCGGCCTGTACGGCGCTTCCAGCTTTTCTACCTGCTCCGGCGTCAGCGTTAAATCGACGGCGTTCAGCAGCTCGTCCAGCTGATCCTGACGCGAGGCGCCGATAATCGGCGCGGCCACGCCGGGTTTGCTCAGCAGCCACGCCAGCGCCACCTGCGCCCGCCCGACGCCCAACTCCTCCGCCACCTCCGCGAGATTCGCCGCGATCAGCTCATCGTTGCTATCGCTGGCGCTGTACAGCGACTGGCCAAACTCATCGGAGACCAGCCGCGCGGTGGTTTCTCCCCACGGGCGGGTGAGACGGCCGCGCGCCAGCGGGCTCCAGGGGATGACCGAGACCCCTGCGCGATTGCACAGCGGCAGCATCTCGTTCTCTTCTTCGCGGTATATCAGGTTGTAATGATCCTGCATGGTGACGAAGCGCGCCCAGCCGTTACGCTCCTGCAGCTCCAGGGCCTGGGCAAACTGGCGGGCATGCATCGATGAAGCGCCGATATAGCGCGCCTTACCCGCCTTAACCACCTCGTTCAACGCCTCGAGGGTCTCTTCAATGGGCGTGGCGTAATCCCAGCGGTGGATTTGCAGCAGGTCAACGTACTCCATGCCCAGGCGCCGCAGGCTGTCGTCGATAGAGCGGAGAATTTGCGCGCGGGAGAGGCCTTCCGGCAGGTCCCCCACCTGGTGGTAAACCTTGGTGGCAACCACCACTTCGTCGCGGCGGGCAAAGTCGCGCAGGGCGCGGCCAACGATCTCTTCGCTGCTGCCTTCGGAGTAACTGTTGGCAGTATCAAAAAAGTTGATGCCGCCTTCCAGAGCGCGCTGGATCAGCGGGCGGCTGCTCTCTTCCGGTAGCGTCCAGGCGTGTTTGCCCCGGTCCGGCTCGCCGAAGGTCATGCAGCCGAGACACAGTCGGGAAACCCGCAGGTTGGTTGCTTCAGGGGTGATATATTGCATTGATATACTCCTGCTATGCGCTAAAAAGGGTTTCTTTTAAGCATAGCAGGAGCCGTTCGGAGGGTTATGCGAGCCAGGCGGTGATTTTAGCTTCGATACCGGCGGCATCGAGGCCGAGGTCGGCGTGAACTTCTTCCTGGGTTCCCTGGGGAATAAAGAAGTCCGGCAGACCGATATTCAGCACCGGCACCGCGCGGCGATGCGCCATCAGCAGCTCATTAACGCCGCTGCCCGCGCCGCCCATGATCGCGTTCTCTTCCAGCGTGACCAGCGCCTCGTGCCCGGCGGCCAGCTGCAAAATCAGCGCGTTATCAAGCGGTTTCACAAAGCGCATATCCACCAGCGTGGCGTTGAGCTTGTCCGCCACCTGCGCGGCTTCCTTCAGCATGGTACCGAAGTTAAGGATCGCAATTTTCTCGCCTTCGCGCTTCACCACGCCCTTACCGATCGGCAGCGAGGCCAGCGGCTCCAGCGTCGCGCCGGTACCCGTTCCGCGCGGATAGCGCACCGCGCTTGGGCCGTCGCCGTAGTGATAGCCGGTATACAGCATCTGGCGACATTCGTTCTCGTCGCTCGGCGTCATGATGACCATCTCCGGAATACAGCGCAGGAAGGAGAGGTCGAAGGCGCCCTGGTGCGTCTGCCCGTCGGCGCCGACGATGCCGGCCCGGTCGATGGCAAACAGCACCGGCAGCTTCTGGATAGCGACGTCGTGAATCACCTGATCGTAGGCGCGCTGCAGGAAGGTGGAGTAAATGGCCACCACCGGCTTATAGTCGCCGATTGCCAGCCCGGCGGCAAAGGTCACCGCGTGCTGCTCGGCGATAGCCACATCGAAATACTGGTCAGGGAATTTTTTCGAGAACTCGACCATCCCCGAGCCTTCGCGCATGGCCGGCGTCACGGCCATTAGCTTGCTATCTTTCGCCGCGGTTTCGCACAGCCAGTCGCCGAAAATTTTCGAATAAGAGGGCAGGCCGCCGCTGCTTTTTGGCAGCACCCCGCTGGTATGGTCAAATTTCGGCACCGCGTGGAAGGTGATCGGGTCTTTTTCCGCTGGCTCATAGCCGCGGCCTTTTTTGGTCATAATATGCAGGAACTGCGGCCCTTTCAGATCGCGCATGTTCTTCAGCGTATTGACCAGCCCGAGCACGTCGTGACCGTCCACCGGCCCGATGTAGTTAAAGCCCAGCTCTTCAAACAGAGTCCCGGGAACCACCATGCCTTTGATATGTTCTTCGGTGCGTTTGAGCAGCTCTTTAATCGGCGGAACGCCTGAGAAGACCTTCTTGCCGCCTTCGCGCAGGGTCGAGTACAGCTTGCCGGAAAGCAGCTGCGCGAGATGATTATTCAGCGCACCGACGTTCTCAGAAATCGACATTTCATTGTCGTTCAGCACCACCAGCAGGTCGGGTTTGATATCGCCCGCGTGGTTCATGGCCTCAAACGCCATCCCGGCGGTGATCGCCCCGTCGCCAATGACGCAGACCGCACGCCGCTGCTTGTCTTCCTTCGCGGCGGCAATGGCGACGCCAATGCCCGCAGAAATGGAGGTCGATGAGTGTCCGACGCTCAGCACGTCATATTCACTTTCGCCGCGCCACGGGAACGGATGCAGCCCGCCTTTCTGCCGAATAGTGCCGATTTTGTCACGGCGGCCGGTCAGAATTTTATGCGGGTAGGCCTGGTGGCCAACGTCCCAAATCAGGCGGTCGAAAGGGGTGTTATAGACGTAGTGAAGCGCCACGGTCAGTTCGACCGTGCCGAGGCCGGAGGCAAAATGCCCGCTGGAACGGCTGACGCTGTCCAGCAGATAGCGCCGAAGTTCGTCGCACAGCTTCGGCAGGCTATCTTTCGGCAACAAACGCAGCTCCTGGGTGGAATCTACCAGCGCCAGGGTCGGGTATTTGGCAATATCAAAACTCATCAGAGACTCATTTATTGTTTATTTATCACGCTGAATTATGTAATTCGCGAGCGCTTCCAGTGCCGTGGTATCCAGAGATTGCGCGGCCAGCTCATTTAACGACTGGCGGGCGTCTTCAATCAGGCCGTGCGCTTTGTTCCGGGCTTGCTCAAGACCCAGAAGCGCGGGGTAGGTACTTTTGCCCAGCTGCTGATCGGCTCCCTGACGTTTGCCAAGGGTCGCAGTATCCCCTACCACGTCAAGAATGTCATCCTGGACCTGGAAGGCGAGACCGATATTTTCCGCATAGCGATCGAGCGCCGGCAGCGCCGCACGGCCGCGTTCGCCGGCGCTCAGGGCGCCCATGCGCACCGCCGCACGAATCAGCGCCCCGGTCTTATGGCGATGAATGCGCTTGAGCGCCTCAAGGTCAACCTGATGGCCTTCGGCTTCGAGATCCAGCGCCTGACCACCGCACATGCCGGCAACGCCGCTGGCCTGAGCTAGCTCGGAAACCATCGCCAGCCGGTCGCGATCCGGTACTTCCGGCATCGCCGCATCACTTAGTATAGAAAACGCCAGCGTTTGTAGGGCGTCTCCGGCAAGAATTGCGTTGGCTTCGCCAAATTTAATATGGCAGGTAGGCAGGCCGCGACGCAGATCGTCATCGTCCATGGCCGGCAGATCGTCATGCATCAGCGAATAGGCGTGGATGCATTCAACGGCCGCGGCCGGCGCGTCCAGGGTTGCGCGGCTGACGCCAAACATGTCGCCGGTGGCGTACACCAGGAAGGGGCGCAGGCGCTTGCCGCCTAATAATGCGCCGTACTGCATGGCTTCAACCAGCGGAGTGTTCTGAAACGGCAGCGGCGCAAGAAAACGGCGCAGCGCGTCGTTGGCCTGCTCAACGCAGGCCTGAAGCTGTTGCGGGAAATCCATCTATTCAGCGTCCGGTGTAAAAGGCGTCAGCGGCGTATCTTCGCTCTCTGCCAGCAGAATTTGTACGCGCTGCTCGGCCTGCTGCAGCTTTGCCTGTCCCTGACGCGCCAGCTGCACGCCGCGCTCAAACTCACCGAGCGCTTCTTCTAACGGCAGAGCGCCGCTTTCCAGACGATTGACGATCTGCTCCAGCTCGCTCAGGGCGGTTTCAAAGCTGGCCGGGGCCTCATTTTTCTTTGGCATAGTGAATATAGACTCTTGTTATGTCGCGACAGCAGTATGGTAACGAAGTCACGTGGTTAAGCAAATATGCGCCTTATCCGGCAAGCGGCGCCGGCCTAAGCCCGATGCGCTCCCGGCGAACCTGTCGTCCCGGCTGCGGCAGATGATTTAGCGTAAAACACGCAATGCCAGGTGAAAAGCTTCCATTAGTGGTATACTTCGCGCCCTGGATGCAGGCACCGCGGTGCACTGCAGTACATCTTTTGCTTAAAGCCCTGTCGGGCTTGCCAACGAACTATTGTCGCCATGAAGTTTATCATTAAATTGTTCCCGGAAATCACCATCAAAAGCCAATCTGTGCGATTGCGCTTCATTAAAATCTTAACCGGGAACATTCGTAACGTTCTCAAAAACTATGATGAGACGCTCGCCGTCGTTCGTCATTGGGATCATATCGAAGTTCGCGCGAAAGACGAAAATCAGCGTCCGGCTATTCGCGATGCGCTGACCCGAATTCCCGGTATTCACCATATTCTCGAAGTCGAAGACGTCCCCTTCACTTCGCTGCACGATATTTTCGAGCAAACGCTGCCGCTGTGGCGCGAGACGCTGGAAGGCAAAACCTTCTGCGTGCGCGTGAAGCGTCGCGGTAAGCATGAGTTTACCTCTATCGAAGTGGAACGCTACGTCGGTGGCGGCCTCAACCAGCATATCGAGACCGCCCGCGTTAAGCTGACCAACCCGGATATCACCGTCAATCTGGAGATCGAAAACGATCGCCTGCTGCTGGTGAAGGGGCGCTATGAAGGCATCGGCGGTTTCCCTATCGGCACCCAGGAAGACGTGCTGTCGCTGATTTCCGGCGGCTTCGACTCCGGCGTTTCCAGCTACATGCTGATGCGTCGCGGCTGTCGCGTACACTACTGCTTCTTTAACCTCGGCGGCGCGGCGCACGAAATCGGCGTTCGTCAGGTTGCGCACTACCTGTGGAACCGCTTTGGCAGCTCCCACCGCGTGCGTTTTGTGGCGATTAACTTTGAGCCGGTAGTCGGTGAGATCCTCGAAAAAGTTGACGATGGTCAGATGGGCGTCGTGCTTAAGCGCATGATGGTGCGCGCGGCCTCTCAGGTAGCCGAACGCTACGGCGTGCAGGCGCTGGTGACCGGTGAAGCGCTGGGTCAGGTATCCAGCCAGACGCTGACCAACCTGCGGCTGATCGATAACGTCTCCGATACGCTGATCCTGCGTCCGCTGATCTCTCACGATAAAGAGCACATCATTAACCTGGCGCGCGAAATCGGTACCGAAGACTTTGCCCGCACCATGCCGGAATACTGCGGCGTGATCTCGAAGAGCCCGACCGTGAAGGCGGTGAAGGCGAAGATCGAAGCGGAAGAGCAGAACTTCGATTTCAGCATCCTTGAGAAGGTGGTGGCGGAAGCCAATAACGTCGATATTCGCGAGATCGCCCAGCAGACTCAGCAGGAAGTGGTTGAAGTTGAAACCGTCAGCGGTTTTGGCCCCAACGACGTGATTCTGGATATTCGCTCGGTTGACGAGCAGGATGAAAAACCGCTGAAGGTGGAAGGCGTCGACGTGGTTTCGCTGCCGTTCTACAAGCTGAGCACCCAGTTCGGCAACCTCGACCAGAGCAAAACCTGGCTGCTGTGGTGCGAGCGTGGCGTAATGAGTCGCCTGCAGGCGCTCTATCTGCGCGAGCAGGGCTTTGAGAACGTGAAGGTCTATCGTCCGTAGCCGCGAAGCGTGACGGTCACCCCGTTAAGCGCCGCCCGGCGCGAGCGGGGGAAGTCCCGGATAACGGCAGCGATGCCTTGTCCGGGCGACCGAGCCTGACCCGTAGCGGATCAGGCTTCGTAGTAGTTATATATTCCCGCCGGTATTATCAGCTGTGAAGCGACCTCGTGCGCCTTTTCACGACTGACCAGCAGATCGATCATCTTGAGCGCAAAATCAATCGCCGTTCCCGGCCCCTGGCTGGTGAGCAGGTTAACCCGCGGATCCCAGACCACGCGCTTATCCTGCCACTGCCCGACGGGAATTTGCTCCTTCAGCGCCGGAAAGCCGGTCATGTTGCCGATGGGGAAAAGGTTGTGCGGGACCAGCACCGTGGCGGCAGCGGCGCAGATGGCGGCGACGATCCGCCCGGAGAGATGGAACTGCCGGACCGTTTCGACCAGCAGCGGGCTATCGCGGAAGTATTCCGCGCCCTTGATGCCGCCGGGCAGAACGATAATGTCATAGTCGCCGTCGGCAACTTCGACCAGCGGCGCATCGGCCAGCAGCTTAACGCCGCGCGAGCAGACAACGGTCAGGCTGCCGTCGCCGGCGACGCTGGCGGTGGTGACCTGCACGCCGCCGCGTACTAATATATCGATAGCGGTGACCGCTTCCGTCTCTTCGCTACCAGGGGCGAGGCAAATCAGTGCCGACGCGCTCATATTCATTCTCCTTACGCTTGACCAGTTCAAACATGCGGGCGTTTTCCGGTACGGCAAGGCCGTGGGCGCGGGCGCGCTTGAGCAGAAAACCGGTGATATAGTCGATTTCCGTATGACGCTGAGCGCGGATGTCCTGCAACATCGAAGAGATATTTTCTGCCGTACTTTCAATTACCTGATGGACATAAAATAGCAGATTTTCCGGCGATGTATGTATGCCTTCGCGCTCCATCACCGCGGCAACTTCCCGGCAGATAGTCTCTACTTCCCCCGCCGCATCGCGCAGATCGCCATTTTTACAGTTTCGTAGCGCCGTCAGCGGATTAATCACGCAGTTGACCGCCAGCTTGCTCCAGAGGGCCGGCTGGATATTATTGTGCCAGGCCACGTCGGGCAGGACGTTTTGCAGCGTATCGGCAAGCGCGCTGTAGTCCTGCGGATAGGCTTTCGCCGGGCCAATATGGGTGGTGCCGTTCGCCACGTGGACGATAACGTTGCCGTCGCGCCGCGCGGCCTGGGTAGTTGAGGCCAGCAGCAGGGGCTGGGTGACGCCTTTGAGCTCGTCGACGGTGCCCATGCCGTTATGGATAAGCAGTATCGGGGAGGAGGCGGGCAGGCGCTCGGCGAGGTTCTTTACCGCCGTAGAGACCTGCCAGGCCTTCAGGGTAACCAGCAGCAGGTCGCTGCTGGCGAGAAAATCGGGATCGTTAGCGGTTAACGATTCGTTGAAAATGCTGCCGTCACTCTCGACCAGATTGACGCTGCAGAAAGGCTGTGGGACGCGCAACCACCCCTGGACTTCGTGTCCACGTTTACACAGCGCGGTCAGCCATAGCTGCCCAAGCGCACCGCATCCGAGTACGGTTACCTTCATTAATCCTCCTCACCTGCGACAATCCCAGGCACTCATAGCTAAAGTATATACTCGTTGTCCTTCCTGCTGCAGCCAATGCCGCCGCGGCTGGAAAAACCTGGAGCATAGCGCCGTCAGCTATGCTTGCGGGATAACCAGTTGAGTTATGCCGTGTTGCAGGTATTATGCAACGCAAAAGAAACGAAAGGAGAGGAAAAGATGCCATCTTTCGATATTGTCTCTGAAGTCGATCTTCAGGAAGTTCGAAACGCCGTAGAGAACGCGACCCGTGAAGTTGAATCGCGTTTTGATTTTCGCAACGTGGAAGCCAGCTTTGAGCTGAACGAAAAAAATGAGACCATCAAGGTTCTCAGCGAGTCTGATTTCCAGATTAACCAGCTGCTGGATATTCTGCGTGCTAAGCTGCTGAAGCGCGGCATCGAGGGCAGCTCTCTCGAGGTGCCGGAAGAGTTCGTGCACAGCGGTAAAACCTGGTTTGTCGATGCCAAACTGAAGCAGGGCATTGAGAGCACGATGCAGAAAAAAATCGTTAAGCTCATCAAAGACAGCAAGCTGAAGGTGCAGGCGCAGATTCAGGGCGAAGAGATCCGCGTGACCGGCAAGGCGCGTGACGATCTGCAGGCGGTAATGGCGCTGGTGCGCGGCGGCGATTTAGGCCAGCCGTTCCAGTTCAAGAACTTCCGCGACTAATAAAAAAGCGGGTTATCCCCGCTTTTTTTAACTGCCTTTTATCGCCTGCTCAACCTCGAAGCGATTGGTCAGCTTGCTGTCGATTTTGACGTAGACCGAACGCTCTTCGGCAACCACCAGCGCCTGCTTCACCCCGTCGAGGGCCAGCAGACGCGTCTGCAGCGAATCATCTACGGCCACCTCACCCGGGATTTCAATTCTCAGGCTGCTGACGTACGGCGGCTCGCTCATCGTTCCGGCAACCAGCAGCCACAGCATCGCCAGCAGCGCGCCGAGCAGGAACACGGTCTGCGAATCGAAGAAGCCGTCAACCCAGCCGCCGAGCGCGCCGCCGATCGCCACGCCGAGAAACTGGCTGGTGGAGTAGATGCCCATCGCGGTGCCTTTATACCCGGCCGGCGACTCTTTGCTAATCAGCGACGGCAGCAGCGCTTCCAGCAGGTTAAAGGCGAGGAAGAACAGCTGAACCCCCGCGACCAGCTCCCAGAAGTATCCGCCCGCGCCCCACAGGACGATTTCGGCGACCAGCAGCAGCGCAACGCAGAACACGAAGACCTGCTTCATCTTGCGCTTCACTTCGGCATAGATGATAAACGGCACGACCGAGACAAAAGAGATAAGCATGGTCACCAGATAAATCTTCCAGTGCTCAGCGGCGGGGAAGCCTGCGGCCTCCAGCTGGCCGGGTAGGGCGACGAATGTCGACATCAGCATGATGTGCAGGCACATAATGCCGAAATTGAGCTTCAGCAGCTTTGGCTCGGCGAGGACTTTGCTAAAGCAGTCTTTTACCATGCCTGATTCGCGGTTCAGGACGTGATTATGGCTGTTGGGCACCACCCACAGGGTGAGCAGAATGCCGATTGACGCCAGTCCGGCGATCATCCAGAACAGGGCGTGCAGGCCCAGCTGGTGGGTGACTATCGGCCCCAGCACCATGGCGATAGCAAAGGTTACGCCGAAGCTGACGCCAATAAAGGCCATCGCTTTGGTGCGGTTCTGCTCGCGAGTTAAATCGGAAAGGAGCGCCATGACCGCGGCGGCAATCGCCCCGGAGCCCTGCAGCGCCCGGCCGAGAATAATGCCCCAGATGGAGTCGCTGAGCGCGGCGATAACGCTGCCGATAACGAAGATCAGCAGGCCGCCTACGATCAGCGGCTTGCGCCCGATACGGTCGGAAAGCAGGCCGAACGGGATCTGAAACAGGGCCTGGGCCAGTCCATAAATACCAATCGCCAGACCGATAAGCGCCTCGCTGGCGCCCTGTAATGCCATACCGTAGGTGGTTAGAACCGGCAGAACCATAAACATGCCGAGCATACGCAGCGAGAATACGGTTCCCAAACCCCAGGTCGCGCGCAGTTCGCCTGGCGTCATTTTGTTATCGTTCATTACCACCTCAATCTAAAAACTGCGCCTAGTGTAGTGGGGGGAGCCGGAAGCGTAAATAAATGTTTGTTTAACAGATATTACCGGTCTGTTGCGCGGCGAGGTAAGTGCGGTAGAAATAAAGGAACCGGTGGAGGAAGCCCCACCGGGATGCAGCATTTATTGTAAATTAAAGTCAACCCACTGGCCGCCGGCGTCGGCGGATTTGACGCATTGTTCAACCCAGTAGACGCCGTGTAGGCCGGCCTCGACGTTCGGGTACCAGAAGTCTACCAGCAGCTCAGCGTCACCGCGATCCGTTGCATCCATGGCAATAGCGAAGCGGCGGTAGAGGTTTGCCCAGGCTTCGAACAGGCCCTCAGGATGGCCGCCGCCGATGCGATCGTCCGCCAGCGCCTCGCGGCTAAGGTAGGGCATTCCGCGCTCAAGGATCCGTGCCGGTTCGCCCTGCACCTCGTAGCTGAGCTGGTTGGGGCGCTCATCCCACCATTCGATACTGGCCTTTTCCCCGACCACGCGCACCTTTTGCGAATGCATGGCGCCGCTGTTGACCGCGCTGGTCCACATCGAACCGACCGCACCGTTGTCGTACTCCATCAGCACGAAGGCGTTATCTTCCAGCGGCGCCCTGGACTTAACGAAGCTCTGGCGGGCGCACATCAGGCGCTTAATGTTGATTTGCGGCACCATGGTTTCGGCGATAAACAGCGGGTGCGTTGCGAGATCGCCCAGCACGTAGCTCGGGCCCGCGTACTCCGGCGTCACCCGCCAGCGGGTCGATTCCGCCTGCAGCTCGACCGCCTCGTTATGAAAACCGTGGGCGAACTGCATGGTGATCACCCGAATCTGGCCGAGCAGCCCTTCGGCGATCATCTGCCGCGCCTGCTGGACCATCTGATATCCGGCATAGCCGTAGGTGACGCCGACGATTTTTTTCTGCCGGCGGCTCAGCGCCAGCAGTTCGTTGGCTTCGGCGGCGGTGAAGCACAGCGGCTTTTCGCAGATAACGTGCAGCCCGGCCTCCAGCGCGGCTTTGGCGATCGCAAAGTGGGTATTGTTTGGCGTGGTGACCGACACCGCCTCGACGCCATCGGGACGCAGCGCCTCCTCGCGGAACAGGGTTTGATAATCGGCGTAGCAGCGCTCTGGCGCGATGCCGAGCTGCTGGCCAAACCGGCGCCCGCGTTCGGCATCGATATCGAGCGCGCCCGCCAGCAGGGTGAATACGTTGTCGCGCAGCGCCGCAGAGCGGTGGCTGTAGCCAATCTGGCTGGTGCCGCCGCCGCCGATCATCCCCCAACGCAGGGAACGGGGCAGGGGTTTCATGCCGTTTAACATGGAGCTCTCCTTTCAAAAACACGGGTGTCAGAGGGGACGTTGAGTGATTCCTGCCGCTTGCGCCGTCGATGGGGCATATTTCGGCATCCACATTATGGAATTGTTTATTTCATTTTATTATAAATTTGAAATTTATTTTTCGTTTGTGCGAGGGCGATCGAAAAATGGCGATATCCGTGAAGAAATGAAGGGCAGGGGGGGAGAGGAAAGGAAAGAGAAGGCTATTTGCCGGGCGATACGGGGCGACACCTCCGGCGGGCGTGAGATAAGCAGGGAGGTGCAGACGATGCTGATTAGCTAGCGGTACAAATAAAAAACCCCGCCGAAGCGGGGTTTGTCACAGAGCCAATCTTATCCGACGTAGGCCAGCAGATTGTGCGAGTTCGGCACCATAAAGTCGACGGACATCATCACCGACAGTGCGGTAATAGCGACGATGGAAAAGACGAACAGCTTGCGTGCCCAGACTTTATCATCGGCCACTTTGTAACCGCGCAGCGCCATACCCAGCCACCAGACGCTCACCGCGGCTGCCACGACCAGGTATTTATACCCGGCGTAGCCACCCAGAGAGAGCATCAGCGTCGCGACGGCGAAAGCAATGATGTAGACGGTGATATGGTTCTTGGCAACCGAGATACCTTTCACTACCGGCAGAACCGGAATATTTGCCGCCTGATAATCCTTGAAGCGGAAAATCGCGATGGCATAGGAGTGAGGCATCTGCCACAGGCTAAAGATAGCCAGCAGAATGGCGGCACCGCTATCGAAATTACCGGTAACCGCACAGTAGCCAATCACCGGCGGCGCAGCGCCGGAGAGAGAACCAATCAGCGTGCCGTAGACGGAGTGGCGCTTCATGTACAGGCTGTAGACGCCGACATAAACCACGAACCCCATCACCCCCAGCCAGCAGGCCAGGGGATTAGCGCCAAACCACAGGAGCATGAAGCCAGCAATACCCAGCAAGGTGGCGTATACCAGCGAAGCTCCTGGCGAGATCAGCCCTTTGACCAGCACCCGGTTTTTCGTCCGTTCCATCTTGCGATCGATATCACGGTCGATGTAGTTGTTGAATACACAACCCGAGGCGACCACCAGGGACACGCCAAGGAGCGTCCAGGCGAACAGCGGATAGTCGATGTGGCCTTTAGAGGCCAGCAGGAAACCGCCGATCACCGAGATCAGGTTGCCGAAAATGATGCCAGGTTTCGTTACTTGCAGGTATTGCTTAAACATACTCGCCGCTCTTAGTGCATCATCATGTTGTAGTTCAGGTTCCACATAATCCAAATGGAGCCGATAACAACGATAGCAATGATGATTACGGTGAAGATAAACGCGGTCAGGTTCCAACCTTCGTCAGATTTGCTGTTCATATGCAGGAAGTACACCAGGTGTACCACGATCTGCACAACAGCAGTGACCAGGATAGTTCCCAGAATAGCCGCATGCGATGCGGAGCCACTCATAACCATAGCAAACGGAATGGCCGTCAGAATGATCGACAGGATAAATCCTGTCATGTAGCTCTTAACGCTGCCGTGAGAAGCGCCGTTATGATCGGTAGAATGACTCATTACATTGCCCCCATCAGATAAACAACAGAGAACACGCAGATCCACACCACGTCCAGGAAGTGCCAGAACAGGCTCAGGCACATGATACGGGTACGGTTAGTTGGTGTCAGGCCGCGACGCGAAACCTGGAACATCAGCACCGCCATCCAGATCAGACCGGAGGTGACGTGCAGACCGTGCGTGCCTACCAGCGCGAAGAACGCTGACAGGAAGCCGCTGCGATCCGGACCCATACCTTCAACAATCAGGTGATGGAATTCATAGAGTTCCATCGCGATGAACCCTGCCCCGAAGAGGAAGGTCAGCGCCAGCCAGGAAACGACCTGGCTCTTGTTGTTTTTGTACATGGCGATAGCCGCCATGCCGTAGGTGATGGAGCTGAACAGCAGCAGAGCAGTTTCAACCAGAACGAACGGCAGTTCGAAAATATCTTTACCGGTCGGGCCGCCCGCCGTGCCGTTCACCAGAACGGCATAGGTAGCGAACAGGGTGGCGAAGATAATGCAGTCGCTCATCAGGTAGATCCAGAAGCCGAATACCTTCATCGGCCCTGTATCGTGATGCCCGTGGTCGTGTCCGTGGGCGTTATGCGCAAGAGTATCAGTTGCCATTTTTCAGCCCCGCTTTGTTAATTTCATCGAAATGCTGACCTTCCAGTTTTTCGACTTCTGCAACAGGCACGTAGTAATCCACGTCTTCGTCAAAGCTCTTAATAATCCAGGTAACAACGATGCCGACAAAGCCAACAATCGCCATCCACCAGATATGCCAGATCATCGCGAAACCAAACACCGTAGCGAAGGCAGCAATAACGATGCCGGCGCCGCTGTTTTTCGGCATATGAATCTCTTCATAGCCTGCAGGTTTCTTGTACGCTTCGCCTTTTTCTTTCATTTCCCAGAACGCATCGCGCTCGTGGACGTTCGGAACGATAGCAAAGTTATAGAACGGCGGAGGTGAAGAGGTTGCCCACTCCAGAGTACGGCCGCCCCACGGGTCACCGGTCAGGTCGCGGTTTTGCTCGCGATCGCGGATGGAGACGTAGAACTGAATCAGCTGGCAGAGGATACCGCAAGCGATCAGCGCCGCGCCGCAGGCTGCAACAACCAGCATCGGGTGGAACTGCGGATCGATTTGCTGGCTCAGACGACGAGTCATCCCCATGAAGCCCAGCACGTACAGCGGCATAAACGCCACGAAGAAGCCGATGATCCAGAACCAGAACGCGCGTACGCCCCAGGTTTCGTTCAGCGTGAAGCCGAAGGCTTTTGGCCACCAGTAGGTCAGACCGGCGAAGCAGCCGAAGACCACACCACCGATAATAACGTTATGGAAGTGGGCAATCAGGAACAGGCTGTTGTGCAGAACGAAGTCCGCGCCCGGAACCGCCAGCAGTACACCGGTCATGCCGCCTACGGAGAAGGTGACGATGAAGCCGATAGTCCACAGCATGGCAGAGTTCAGGACGATACGTCCCTGGTACATAGTGAACAGCCAGTTGAAGATCTTCACCCCGGTCGGGATGGCGATAATCATGGTTGTAATACCGAAGAAGGCGTTGACGTTCGCACCGGCACCCATGGTGAAGAAGTGGTGCAGCCAAACGATGAACGACAGAACGGTAATACAAATGGTTGCCCATACCAGCGAGGTATAGCCGAACAGACGCTTACGCGAGAAGGTTGCCGCGATTTCGGAGAACACGCCGAATACCGGCAGAACCAGAATGTACACTTCCGGGTGGCCCCAGGCCCAAATCAGGTTGATGTACATCATCATGTTGCCACCCATATCGTTGGTAAAGAAATGGGTGCCCAGGTAGCGGTCCAGGGTCAGCAGCGCGACGGTGACGGTCAGAATTGGGAAGGAAGCAATAATCAGGATGTTGGCGCACAGAGAAGCCCAGGCGAACACGGGCATCTTGAACATCGTCATGCCAGGGGCACGCATCTTGATAATGGTCACAAAGAAGTTAATACCGGTTAAGGTTGTCCCGATACCGGACAGCTGGAGAGCCCAGATCCAGTAATCGACCCCAACGCCCGGACTGTACTCGATTCCCGATAGCGGCGGGTAGGCCAGCCAACCGGTCTGCGCGAACTCACCGACGCCCAGAGAGAGGTTAACCAGAATAACGCCAACAACGGTGAACCAGAAGCTCAGGTTGTTAAGGAACGGGAACGCCACGTCGCGCGCGCCGAGCTGCAGCGGAACAACGAGGTTCATCAGACCGATAACAAACGGCATCGCTACGAAGAAGATCATGATAACGCCGTGGGCGGTAAAGATCTGATCGTAGTGGTGAGGAGGCAGGAAGCCCGCATCCCCGGCCGAGGCCAGCACCTGCTGGCTACGCATCATGACGGCGTCAGCAAAGCCACGCAGCAGCATAACGATTGCTACGATGACGTACATGATACCGAGTCGTTTGTGGTCAACCGAAGTCAGCCACTCTTTCCATAGGTAGGACCACTTACCGAAGTAAGTGATTGCCGCCAGAAGCGCCAGTCCCCCGATGATGATTGCAGCTACCGTAATCACGATAATAGGTTCGTGATAGGGCACTGCATCCAGTGTTAGTTTTCCGAACATCGTTTTCTTCCTCGGTCCCTTAGTGAGCGGTTTCCGCGTGGCTCATGTCCATGCCTTCCATTCCTTCGTGCGCTGCGTGCTCGCCTTCAGGTTGGGACATGTCCATGCTCTTGCCGTGAGACATGAATTTGCCAATAACGTCTTTAAACAAATCTGGCTTCACGTTAGAGAAGTATTCCACTTTGTTGTATTCGCTAGGCGCAGCCACTTTTTCGAAGGCAGCCATGGAGTCCATGGTGTTCGAAGACTGTTTTACTTTCGCTACCCACTGATCGAAGGATGCACGATCCGGCGTGGCGAGAGCTTTGAACTTCATTCCTGAGAAGCCCGGGCCGCTATAGCTTGCGGAGATACCGTCATAAGTACCAGTTTCGTTCGCGATGAGGTGCAGCTGAGTCTGCATCCCGGCCATTGCGTAAATCTGGCTGCCTAAACGTGGGATAAAGAACGAGTTCATCACGGAGTTAGAGGTCACTTTGAAGTGTACCGGTACGTTCGCCGGGAAGGCGATTTCGTTGACGGTAGCAATACCCTGTTCCGGATAAATAAAGAACCATTTCCAGTCCATCGAAACAACTTCGATGACGATCGGATTCTCTTCGTGAGCTAGCGGTTTGCTTGGCTCTAATGCGTGAGTGGTTTTCCAGGTCAGAACGGCCAGGAACAGAATGATCAGGATAGGAACCGTCCAGACCACAGCTTCAACTTTGTTGGAGTGTGACCAGTTCGGGCTATACTTCGCATCTTTATTGCTCGCGCGATACTTCCAGGCAAATCCTACTGCCATTAAGACGGCGGGAATAACGACAATCATCATCAGGCCAAAGGCCGTCAGTATCAAAGAACGTTGCTCCAGTCCAATCTGTCCTTTTGGGTCAAGGAGCGCAGAATCACAACCACTGAGTAATACAGTACCTGCGATTAATGACATCCATCCCAAACTTTTATTGTATTTCCTAAGTCTCATTGAACGACCTCAATTCCACGGAATCTGGTGGCGCTTAAAGTGTGCGGGCATTTTACGGGAAGGTTGCATTACTGTAAACATGATTGGAGCTGTGTCAGTTCCGTGTTAGTGGGTTCTGCTTGCTTTGTCACATATGTAACCGAGTGTGACGCTGTCGCTTGCAAAGCCTGATTTGCGCTGGATCTATAACGAAAGGGATAAGAATGAAGTTGCTTATGGGGTAATGGGTATAACTATCGAGAAAATAGCACAACTAATTAACATTTAATTATCAAATAAAAGACATCGACGGCAAGAGGAAATAAACGGCCTTTGCTGAATCGTTTAAATTATTTAATGAATTGAATAAAAGTTGTCAATAATTTCCCAAAATGTAAAGCGCACAAAACAACAAATGAAAAAAGGAAAATATAAAATCGTTAATAAGCCGTTATAATTACGTTTAGTGATTAAAACGGCTTATTCCCACCGCCGACAGACGCGGGCCCAGGCGCGCTGGGCCCCGCAGAACGCGGTAACCTAAGCCAGCTCCGTTTTGCGCAGCGCCAGATAGTCCAGCAGGCTGCCGAGCAAAATGCCGCCAATGGCGGTCAGCGCCGCAATCTCCAGCAGGCCGGTTAAGAAGGAGAAAGCGGTGTAATCGAGGGCGTTCAGCACCAGCAGCAGCAGCCAGACCGCCAGCATGGTGCAGCCGATAGCCAACACGATCAGGGCCAGGGAATAGGCCTGCCGATAATGCGTGCGCGGCATAAACGTCTCCGTGCGCTGGGTATGTTCCAGGGTACGCCGACAGATAAGCAGCAGTACGATGCCGGGAACGGCCGCCACGACCGAGAAGAGATAAAACGTCGGCCAGCCGTGGGCTTCAACAAACCAGCCGGCAATCGGCCCGACGTACACGCGCCCGACGGCAGAGAGCGCCGACAGCAGCGCAAACTGGGTGGCGGAGAACGATTTATTGCACAGCGTCATTAATAGCGCGACAAACGCCGCGGTCCCCATCCCGCCGCACAGGTTTTCAAAAAATACCGCCGTGGCCATCGAGTAGATATGCTTATCGGTAATCGACAGCAGCCAGTAGCCGGCGTTGGAGACCCCCTGCAGCAGGCCGAAAATCAGCAGGGCGCGAAACAGGGTCAGTCGCTGCATCAATACGCCGCCGTACAGGGCGCCGACGATCGTGGCAAATAGCCCCAGCGTTTTATTCACCATCCCCACCTCGCCGGCGTCAAAACCGACGCCGCGGATCAGAAAAGTGGTGGTCAGGCTCATCGCAAAAGCGTCGCCGAGCTTATAAAGGACGATTAACAGTAAGATCAGCCAGGCGTTGTTGCGGCCGAAGAAATCGCGAAGCGGTTCCGCGACGGCCTGCTCAAGGCTTTTCGGTACCGGGATCGTGTCGCTGGGCTCCGGCGCCAGCAGGGTGGCGATGATGCACGGAACCAGCAGCGCGGCCATCAGCCAGTACATGCCCTGCCAGCCCAGCCAGCGGTCGGCCAGCCATAGCGCCAGGCCGCCGGAAACCAGCATCCCCAGACGGTAGCCCAGCACGCTAACCGCGGCGCCGGCTCCGCGCTCCTCGGCGGCCAGAATGTCGGTTTTCCACGCGTCGAAGACGATATCCTGCGATGCGGAACAGAAGGCAATAACCACCGCCAGCGCCGCCATCCAGCGCAGCTGCGTCGAGGGTTCAAGGAAGCCCATGGCCGCGATGGCGATAAGCAGCAGAAACTGCGTCAGCAGCAGCCAGCCGCGGCGCCTGCCGAGAAACGGCGGCGTGTAGCGGTCCATGACCGGTGACCACAGGAACTTGAAGACGTAGGCCTGGCCAACAAGCGAAAAGAAACCGATGGTTTTCAGATCGATATTCTCGACGGTCATCCACGCCTGCAGCGTGCCGGAGGTGAGGGCGAGAGGCAAACCGGAAGCAAAGCCGAGGATCAGCAAAATAGCTGATTTAGGCTGCTGAAAAATACGTAAGTAGTGACTGGACATGGGCCTGTAGCACGAACCCGACCGCTGGCCGGGTTCATGATTTTATTAACGCGCGTTTTGCTTGATGAAGTCGTGGATGCTGGTGTCCTGCGCCATGTCGGCGATAGTGTCGGTCAGAACGCTGTTCACCGCATTGGCAATATTCTTATTGGTAGCCTGGAATGCGCCTTCCACGGAATAGCTGGCGCGGTAGTTTTTGGTCATCTTCGTGCCGTTCGCCGCGGTGGCGATGATGGCGATATCCGCCTTGGTGGCGATGTTGTAACGCACGTTGCCCTGGGAAACGTCGGCGTACAGTTTATTCACGATGATTTGCAGATCGACGGCGCCGTTCGGCCCAATCATATAGCCGCGGGCGGTCATCTGTTTCTCCAGCACTTCCTGCAGCAGGAAGCGGAGATCGCGGGAGGCGGTCAGGGTGACCTGCTGATTATCGCGGGTCACTTTGGCCAGGGCCTGGTCCGGACGCTGATCGGCGCCGTTAATGCTGACGGTAACGCCCATCAGGCTCGGATCCTGCTGAGGCAGGGACATTTTCGGCGAGACATCAATAGTGGTCGGCGGTGTGGCGCATCCTGCCAGCATAAACATTGCGACCAGTGGGAAAAGAATTTTCTTAAACATGTTCAGGGGTCTCAAGGCATGGTGTTGTTATGAGGAAAATTGCCGTCATCATAACATCGCCAACGGCGAGGGGAAGTGGCAACGTATGTAAATTCATCTCGCTGTGCGTTTTCTGGCCGTCTTCCCATTTTTATGGCGATCCGCACGGACATTACGCCAGGCAGAGCCAGTAAACTTGATACTTTTGAATGAAAATATCAGAGAAATGCTAATTTTTTGTTGTTTTCCGGTAATGGAAACGGTAAAAGCGGCTAACATTTAAAAGGAATGGCGGCATCTCAGCGTTGTCGGAGGAGAAAATTCATGATGATACGTGAACAGATCGAAGCAAAACTTAGGGCAGCGTTCGACCCCGTGTATCTCGAAGTCGTGGATGAAAGTTATCGCCACAATGTTCCCGCGGGCTCCGAAAGTCATTTTAAAGTGGTGTTGGTGAGCGATCGTTTCACCGGCGAGCGTTTTCTCAGCCGTCACCGTATGATTTACGGTACGTTGACCGAGGAGCTGTCTGGCCCCGTGCACGCGCTGGCGCTGCATACCTATACGATTAAAGAGTGGGAAGGACTCCAGGACACCGTCTTTGCCTCCCCTGCCTGTCGCGGGGCTGGAAGCATCGCGTAGAAATCCTATTTGCAACCGCCGGAGCTTTTCCAGTATGTTGCGTGAAGATTTATCAGAAAACGGCCTACGGGCCGTTTTATTTTGCCTGGAAAATGTGCGCTATGGACACTTTTACAGGTAAATTTGCACGAGAAATGTGAAAAATGCCGCAGCAGTGGGCGACAACCGTTCTCGACTCACAAAAGTGATGCCGCTATAATGCCGCGTCTTATATGAATGTCTTCGGGATGATTCTGACGACAGGGAATGTGTTTCTGAAGTGAAGAGGGCATCCCGGTTCTGCGAAGCAACCTACACGCGCTTCCAGAGTTGACCGAGCACTGTGATTTTTTTGAGGTAACAAGATGCAAGTTTCAGTTGAAACCACTCAGGGCCTTGGGCGCCGTGTAACGATTACTATCGCTGCTGACAGCATCGAGAATGCTGTCAAAAGCGAGCTGGTCAACGTAGCGAAAAAAGTTCGCATTGACGGCTTCCGCAAGGGTAAAGTGCCGATGAATGTTGTCGCTCAGCGTTATGGCGCATCCGTTCGCCAGGACGTGCTGGGTGACCTGATGAGCCGTCACTTCGTTGACGCGATCATCAAAGAGAAAATCAATCCGGCTGGCGCACCGAACTATGTTCCGGGCGAATACAAGCTGGGTGAAGACTTCACCTACGCGGTAGAATTCGAAGTTTATCCGGAAGTTGAGCTGCAGGGTCTGGACGCGATCGAAGTTGAAAAACCGGTTGTTGAAGTGACCGACGCTGACGTCGACACCATGCTGGATACCCTGCGCAAGCAGCAGGCGAACTGGAAAGACAAAGACGGCGCTGTTGATGCAGAAGACCGCGTAACCATCGACTTCAGCGGTTCCGTTGACGGCGAAGAGTTCGAAGGCGGCAAAGCGTCTGACTTCGTACTGGCGATGGGCCAGGGTCGTATGATCCCGGGCTTTGAAGACGGTATCAAAGGCCACAAAGCTGGCGAAGAGTTCACTATCGAAGTGACCTTCCCGGAAGAGTACCACGCAGAAACTCTGAAAGGTAAAGCGGCTAAGTTCGTTATTAACCTGAAGAAAGTTGAAGAGCGCGAGCTGCCGGAACTGACTGCAGAATTCATCAAACGTTTCGGCGTTGAAGATGGTTCCGTAGAAGGTCTGCGCGCTGAAGTGCGTAAAAACATGGATCGCGAGCTGAAAGGCGCCGTGCGTAACCGCGTGAAGACTCAGGCTATCGAAGGTCTGGTGAAGGCTAACGAAATCGACGTTCCTGCGGCACTGATCGACAGCGAAATCGACGTTCTGCGTCGTCAGGCTGCTCAGCGCTTTGGCGGTAACGAAAACCAGGCTCTGGAACTGCCGCGTGAGCTGTTCGAGGAGCAGGCTAAACGCCGCGTTGTTGTTGGCCTGCTGCTGGGCGAAGTGATTCGTACCAACGAGCTGAAAGCTGACGAAGACCGCGTGAAAGGCCTGATCGAAGAGATGGCTTCTGCTTACGAAGATCCGACTGAAGTTGTTGAGTTCTACAGCAAAAACAACGAACTGATGGACAACATGCGTAACGTAGCTCTGGAAGAGCAGGCTGTTGAAGCGGTACTGGCGAAAGCTAAAGTTTCCGAGAAAGCGACCTCCTTCAGCGAGCTGATGAACCAGCAGGCGTAATTTCGCCCGGCGGTTTAAGGTTCGAGCAAAACCCGTTGCCGAGAGGCTGCGGGTTTTTTTTTAGAACAATGATGGCGTTAGGACGAGTGCGAAAAGCCGATTTCAGTGATAGCGTTACGACAAAAGATTGTTATGCTTGAATTATGGCGACAACGCCCCCATTACCGGGGAACGTAACTGCACGCGTGAAATCATGCATAATGACGAAGCGTGTCTGGCCGCCATCATTGAGGACGCAGGAATTCAGCTTAAGCAGCGGTAATTCGAATGATGACGGGCAGAAGACTCTGGCTGATAATCCGTCCATAAGGTTACAATCAGTGCAGCAGGTTTATTCAAAATTAATCCAGGAGACGGAAATGTCATACAGTGGCGAACGAGATAACTTTGCACCCCATATGGCCCTGGTGCCGATGGTCATTGAACAGACCTCGCGCGGTGAACGTTCTTTTGATATCTATTCCCGTCTGCTCAAGGAGCGCGTCATTTTTCTGACCGGCCAGGTGGAAGACCACATGGCGAACCTGATCGTGGCGCAGATGCTTTTTCTGGAAGCAGAAAACCCGGAAAAAGACATTTACCTGTACATTAACTCTCCGGGCGGGGTGATTACCGCCGGGATGTCGATTTATGACACCATGCAGTTCATCAAGCCTGACGTGAGCACCATTTGTATGGGCCAGGCGGCGTCGATGGGCGCGTTCCTGCTGACCGCAGGGGCAAAAGGCAAGCGTTTCTGCCTGCCGAATTCCCGCGTGATGATCCACCAGCCGCTGGGCGGCTATCAGGGTCAGGCAACGGATATCGAAATTCACGCCCGTGAAATTCTGAAAGTGAAGGGGCGCATGAATGAACTGATGGCACACCATACGGGTCAATCCCTTGAGCAGATTGAGCGCGACACCGAGCGTGACCGCTTCCTGTCTGCATCAGAAGCGGTGGAATACGGCCTGGTCGATTCCATTTTGACCCATCGTAATTGATGCCCCTGGCGCAAGGGTGCCGCTATACTTGTCTGAAGTAGGGCGGCACAACGCTTAACAGCGGCTTGCGCCTGAGAATGGCATTTGCGTCGTCGTGTGCGGCACAAAGAACTTAATAAGAGGTTTGGACTCATGACAGATAAACGCAAAGATGGATCGGGCAAATTGTTGTATTGCTCTTTTTGCGGCAAAAGCCAGCATGAAGTGCGTAAGCTGATCGCCGGGCCATCCGTGTATATCTGCGACGAATGCGTTGATTTATGTAACGACATCATTCGCGAAGAGATTAAAGAAGTGGCGCCGCATCGCGAGCGCAGCGCGCTGCCGACTCCGCACGAGATTCGCCACCATCTTGACGATTACGTTATCGGCCAGGAACCGGCGAAAAAAGTGCTGGCAGTAGCGGTATACAACCACTACAAGCGCCTGCGCAATGGCGATACCAGCAACGGCGTGGAGCTGGGTAAAAGCAACATTCTGCTGATTGGGCCGACGGGCTCCGGTAAGACTCTGCTGGCGGAAACGCTGGCTCGCCTGCTGGATGTACCGTTCACCATGGCTGATGCCACCACCCTGACCGAAGCCGGTTATGTGGGTGAGGACGTCGAAAACATCATTCAGAAACTGCTGCAGAAATGCGACTACGACGTGCAGAAAGCGCAGCGCGGCATCGTTTATATCGATGAAATCGACAAAATTTCCCGTAAATCGGATAACCCGTCGATTACCCGCGATGTTTCCGGTGAAGGCGTGCAGCAGGCGCTGCTGAAGCTTATCGAAGGCACCATTGCCGCCGTTCCGCCTCAGGGCGGACGCAAGCATCCGCAGCAGGAGTTCTTGCAGGTTGATACCTCCAAGATTCTGTTTATCTGCGGCGGTGCGTTTGCCGGCCTGGATAAAGTGATTTCTCATCGCGTAGAGACCGGTTCCGGAATTGGTTTCGGCGCGACGGTAAAAGCGAAATCCGACAAGGCCAGCGAAGGCGAACTGCTGTCCCAGGTTGAGCCGGAAGATCTGATCAAGTTTGGTCTGATCCCCGAGTTTATCGGCCGTCTGCCGGTGGTGGCGACCCTCAACGAGCTGAGCGAAGACGCGCTGATTCAGATCCTGAAAGAGCCGAAAAACGCCCTGACCAAGCAGTATCAGGCGCTGTTCAATCTTGAAGGCGCTGAGCTGGAGTTCCGTGATGAAGCGCTGGACGCTATCGCCAAGAAAGCGATGGCGCGTAAAACCGGCGCCCGCGGCCTGCGTTCTATCGTAGAAGCGGCGCTGCTCGATACCATGTACGACCTTCCGTCGATGGAAGACGTCGAAAAAGTGGTCATCGACGCCTCGGTTATCGACGGACAAAGCAAGCCGCTGCTGATTTACGGGAAACCGGAAGCGCAGCAGGCGTCTGGTGAATAATTAGCCAACTCGCTCAAGCAGTTAACCAAAAAGGGGGGATTTTATCTCCCCTTTTATTTTTCCTGCATTCCTGCCGTTGAATGTGTGGATTACATCCCCATATACTGGATTACATATTAACGGCGACGCGATCGAGAGTCGTGCCGCTGGCTACCTGGCGGACTTTAAACTAAGAGAGAGCTCTATGAATCCTGAGCGTTCTGAACGCATTGAAATCCCCGTATTGCCGTTGCGCGATGTGGTGGTTTATCCGCACATGGTCATACCCCTGTTTGTAGGGCGGGAAAAATCTATCCGTTGTCTTGAAGCGGCTATGGACCATGATAAAAAAATCATGCTGGTTGCGCAGAAAGAAGCTTCAACGGATGAGCCGGGTGTAAATGATCTTTTCACCGTCGGGACCGTGGCGTCAATTTTACAGATGCTGAAGCTGCCTGATGGCACGGTAAAAGTGCTGGTTGAAGGCCTGCAGCGGGCGCGTATTTCCGCGTTATCCGACGACGGCGAGCATTTTTCAGCGAAAGCGGAGTACCTTGAATCGCCTGCTATTGAAGAGCGCGAGCAGGAAGTCCTGGTTCGCACGGCTATCGGTCAGTTTGAAGGCTACATCAAGCTGAACAAAAAAATCCCCCCGGAAGTGCTGACGTCGCTGAATAGCATCGACGATCCCGCGCGTCTGGCGGACACCATCGCGGCGCACATGCCGCTGAAGCTGGCGGACAAACAGTCCGTGCTGGAGATGTCCGACGTTAACGAACGTCTGGAGTATCTGATGGCGATGATGGAATCAGAAATCGATCTGCTGCAGGTTGAGAAACGCATTCGCAACCGCGTTAAAAAGCAGATGGAAAAGTCCCAGCGTGAGTACTATCTGAATGAGCAGATGAAGGCCATCCAGAAAGAGCTCGGCGAGATGGACGATGCCCCGGACGAAAACGAAGCGTTGAAGCGTAAAATCGACGCCGCGAAAATGCCGAAAGAGGCGAAAGAAAAAACCGAAGCGGAACTGCAAAAGCTGAAGATGATGTCGCCGATGTCGGCGGAAGCTACCGTCGTGCGCGGCTACATCGACTGGATGGTGCAGGTGCCGTGGAACGCCCGCAGCAAGGTCAAAAAAGATCTGCGCCAGGCGCAGGAGATCCTCGATACCGACCACTACGGTCTGGAACGCGTGAAGGATCGTATTCTTGAGTACCTCGCAGTGCAGAGCCGCGTGAATAAGCTCAAAGGGCCGATCCTGTGCCTGGTTGGGCCGCCGGGGGTAGGTAAAACCTCTCTGGGTCAATCCATCGCCAAAGCCACCGGACGTAAATACGTGCGTATGGCGCTGGGCGGCGTGCGTGATGAAGCGGAAATCCGCGGTCACCGCCGGACCTACATCGGCTCAATGCCGGGTAAACTGATCCAGAAAATGGCGAAAGTGGGGGTTAAAAACCCGCTGTTCCTGCTTGATGAGATCGACAAAATGTCCTCCGACATGCGCGGCGATCCGGCGTCAGCTCTGCTGGAAGTGCTGGATCCTGAACAGAACGTGGCCTTTAACGACCACTATCTGGAAGTGGACTACGATCTGAGCGACGTGATGTTCGTGGCGACCTCTAACTCCATGAATATCCCGGCGCCGCTGCTGGACCGTATGGAAGTTATTCGTCTCTCCGGCTATACCGAAGATGAAAAGCTGAACATCGCTAAACAGCACCTGCTGTCGAAGCAAATCGAGCGTAACGCGCTGAAAAAAGGCGAGTTGACCGTTGAAGACAGCGCGATCGTCGGCATTATTCGCTATTACACCCGTGAAGCGGGCGTGCGTGGCCTGGAGCGTGAAATCTCCAAACTGTGCCGTAAGGCGGTTAAACAGCTGCTGCTGGATAAATCGCTCAAGCACATCACCATCAACGGCGATAACCTGCACGACTTCCTCGGCGTTCAGCGCTTTGACTACGGTCGTGCGGATAGCGAAAACCGCGTAGGTCAGGTGACCGGCCTGGCGTGGACGGAAGTGGGCGGCGATCTGCTGACCATCGAAACCGCCTGCGTTCCGGGTAAAGGCAAGCTCACCTACACCGGTTCGCTCGGCGAAGTGATGCAGGAATCCATTCAGGCAGCGCTGACCGTGGTGCGTTCTCGTGCGGATAAGCTGGGTATTAACTCAGATTTCTACGAAAAACGTGATATCCACGTCCACGTTCCGGAAGGGGCGACGCCGAAAGATGGCCCAAGCGCTGGTATTGCGATGTGTACCGCGCTGGTCTCCTGTCTGACGGGCAATCCGGTACGCGCCGATGTCGCCATGACCGGGGAAATTACCCTGCGTGGTCAGGTGCTGCCAATCGGTGGTCTGAAGGAAAAACTGCTGGCGGCGCACCGCGGCGGCATTAAGACTGTTCTGATTCCTGACGAAAACAAACGTGACCTTGAAGAAATTCCAGATAACGTTATCGCCGATTTGGATATCCATCCGGTGAAACGAATCGAAGAAGTTCTGGCACTTGCGCTGCAGAATGAGCCGTTCGGCATGCAGGTTGCCACGGCGAAATAGTGATTTCGCGCAAATTGCGCTAAGAAAAGTAGGGCTGGTAAGTAA
The DNA here is from genome assembly GCF_004362605.1 of Klebsiella sp. BIGb0149. Taxonomy (NCBI): domain Bacteria; kingdom Pseudomonadati; phylum Pseudomonadota; class Gammaproteobacteria; order Enterobacterales; family Enterobacteriaceae; genus Klebsiella; species Klebsiella sp. BIGb0149. The sequence goes on from NZ_SNYG01000001.1 coordinate 122,285, forward strand.
ATTCGTGCTTGCCAGCCTTTTTTTGTGTAGCTAACTTAGATCGCTGGCAGGGGGTCATCTACAACTCTGTTGTAAGGGCATGACAGTCCTGATATAACTGCTGCGCGGTCGCACCACGAAGGATTCTGGTGCGATATAAATTATAAAGAGAGGAAGAGAACAGTGAATAAATCTCAACTGATTGACAAAATTGCTGCGGGTGCGGACATTTCTAAAGCTGCAGCCGGACGTGCGTTAGATGCTTTAATTGCTTCTGTTACTGAATCTCTGCAGGCTGGGGATGACGTTGCGCTGGTAGGTTTTGGTACTTTTGCTGTTAAAGAGCGTGCTGCCCGTACCGGTCGCAACCCGCAAACAGGTAAAGAAATTACTATTGCCGCTGCTAAAGTTCCGGGTTTCCGTGCTGGTAAAGCGCTGAAAGACGCGGTCAACTGATCGGCTTCCCGTCAGGGAATTTGACGAAGTACAAGGGCGCATCGAGAGATGTGCCTTTTTTATTTCTCCAGAAAGCGACTTTATGTGTGTTTGCGGACACTTGTGGGCTGACAATCACCCCATTTTGTTGTCAAAATAGGTCCTCACGCGCGGCGGCCATCACGTGCTATGCTGCGCGAGCTAAAGTCATCTACAGCGGAGCGTTGTTACACCATGATGGACAACCTACGCACGGCCGCCAACAGCGTCGTGCTCAAGATTATTTTCGGTATCATCATTGTCTCGTTCATTTTGACCGGGGTGAGTGGTTACCTGATTGGCGGCAGCAGCAATTATGCCGCGAAAGTTAATGACCAGGAAATTGGTCGCTCACAGTTTGAAAATGCCGTTGCCAGCGAACGTAATCGCATGCAGCAGCAGCTCGGCGACCAGTTCTCTGAACTGGCGGCCAACGAAAACTACATGAAAACCATGCGCCAGCAGGTGCTGAACCGCCTGATCGACGAATCGCTGCTTGACCAGTACGCGCGTGAACTCGGCCTCAGCGTCAGCGATGCCCAGGTGAAGCAGGCCATCTTCCAGACCCAGGCCTTCCAGTCTAACGGTAAATTTGATAACGAACGTTTTGGCGGCATCGTTAATCAGATGGGCATGACCACCGACCAGTACGCTCAGGCATTGCGCAACCAGCTGACGACTCAGCAGCTGATTAACGCCGTTGCCGGTACCGACTTCATGCTGCCGGGCGAATCCGACCAGCTGGCGGCGCTGGTTTCTCAGCAGCGGGTGGTGCGTGAAGCAACGATTGACGTCAACGCGCTGGCGGCGAAGCAGACGGTGACCGACGCGGAAGTTGAGGCCTACTATCAGCAGAACCAGGCGCGCTTCATGGCGCCGGAGCAGTTCCGCGTGAGCTACATCAAAATGGATGCAGCGAGCATGCAGGAGAACGCTTCTGACGCGGAAATTCAGTCCTGGTACGACCAGCATCAGGATCAGTTCACTCAGCCGCAGCGTAACCGCTACAGCGTGATTCAGACGAAGACCGAAGCTGATGCGCAGGCCGTACTGGACGAACTGAAAAAAGGCGCCGATTTCGCGACGCTGGCGAAAGAAAAATCTACCGACATTATCTCTGCCCGCAACGGCGGCGACATGGGCTGGCTGGAAGATGCGGCAACGGTTCCCGAGCTGAAAGAGGCCGGGCTGAAAGAAAAAGGCCAGCTCTCCGGCGTGATCAAATCTTCCGTCGGTTTCCTGGTCGTACGCCTGGTTGACGTTCAGCCTGCGCAGGTGAAACCGCTCGCCGACGTTCGCGCGGATATCGCAGCGAAGGTGAAGCAGGAAAAAGCGCTTGATGCGTACTACGCGCTGCAGCAGAAGGTGAGCGATGCCGCCAGCAACGATAACGAATCTCTGGCCGGCGCAGCACAGGCAGCGGACGTTAAAGTTGTCGAAACGGGCTGGTTCGGACACGACAACCTGCCGGAAGAGCTGAACTTTAAGCCGGTCTCCGACGCTATCTTTAACGGTGGCCTGGTGGGCGAAAACGGCGCACCGGGCAGCAACTCCGATATCATCACCGTTGATGGCGATCGCGCCTTTGTTGTGCGCATTAGCGAGCATAAAGCGCAGGCCGTTAAGCCGCTGGCGGAAGTCAAAGCGCAGGTGACGGATATCGTTAAGCACACCAAAGCTGAGCAGCAGGCTAAGCTCGATGCGGACAAACTGCTGGCTGCCCTGAAAGATGGCAAAGGCGATGACGCGATGAAGGCCGCAGGCTTAAGCTTCGGCGCGGCGCAGACGCTCGCGCGCACCGGTCAGGATCCGCTGAGCCAGGCCGCGTTCGCTCTGCCGCTGCCGCAGGAAGGTAAAGCAAGCTACGGCGTGGGCAGCGATGCGAACGGTAACGTGGTACTGCTGGCTCTGGATGCCGTTAAAGCAGGCGACATGCCGGCTGAGCAGAAACAGGCCATGGTGCAGGGTATTACGCAAAACAATGCCCAGATTGCTTTCGAAGCGCTGATGAGCAGCCTGCGTAAATCAGCGAAAATTAAGCTCGGCGATATCATCGACCAGCAGCAGTAATTTCGCGCATACTCGCAAAAGCAAGTAACGTAATGTAATCCCCAAAGGCCGCTTTCGCGGCCTTTTCCATTTCTGGCATTCGCCTTTTGTCCTCTTTTTCTCCGCTCGCTATCGTGGCTCTGCTGTCTACAAAAAAGGAGAACACAGCATGAAACCAAGAGTGAAAGCGATCGTAGCTGCCGCCGCATTACTTTGCGCTGCGGGAAGCCCTGTGGCGCTGGGAGCGCCTGCCGAGGGCAAGGCGCAGGTGGCGACAGGTAAGTCGTCGGTGTCGACAGGTAGGGAGAGCGTGCGGGCTAAAGCGCCCGACTCAGCCAAAGTGGGGGAGTCGGGGACGACAAAGGTCAGCATCAATAGCGCCAGCGCGCAGGACCTGATGGAGGCGCTGAACGGCGTAGGCCTGAAGAAAGCGCAGGGGATTGTGAGCTATCGCGAAGAGTTTGGGCCGTTTAAGACCATCGACGATCTCAAGCAGGTTCCCGGAATGGGTCATGCGCTGGTAGAGCGAAACCTGGCGCACCTCACCCTGTAATTTTGCGCCAGGGGCTTGCAGCAGCGTAAATCTTTGCCAGACTAAAGAGGTCATACGAGTGGTGTGACCTCTTACCTCATCAACGATAATAAGACAAAGGCACTTGCGCTATGCAGACACAAATTAAAGTTCGCGGCTATCACCTGGACGTTTATCAGCACGTTAATAATGCCCGCTATCTTGAGTTCCTCGAGGAGGCGCGCTGGGATGGCCTGGAAAACAGCGCGGCGTTCCACTGGATGACCGCCCGCAATATCGCCTTCGTGGTGGTGAACATCAATATTAACTATCGCCGTCCGGCGGTCCTTGGAGACGTGTTAACCGTCACCAGCCACCTGCAGCAGCTGAACGGCAAAAGCGGCACCTTAAGCCAGACGGTAACCCTGAATCCCGAAGGGGAAGTAGTCGCCGATGCGATGATTACCTTTGTCTGTATCGATTTGAAAACTCAGAAGGCGCTGCCGCTGGACGGTGAGCTGCGCGAGAAGCTCGAGCAGATGGAGCTGTAGCGGAAAGGGCCGGCGCGCATATTTCCCGCCACGCGCCATCCCTAATATGGACCTGTAACCCCGCTAAGCGAAGCGCGAGCGGGGGAAGCGTCTGGCGATGCTTACTGCAACCCTGTTTTTTGCTTCATCAGCGCCATGACGCCGACCTTATCGGCCTGGTACTGATGCAGGCCGTTGGCGCGCAGGTTACAGGAGGCGCACTGCCCGCAGCCGTCACCCTTAATGCCGTTATAGCAGGTCAGGGTTTCGGTACGGATCAGCTCCAGCTGGCCCCAGTAGTCGGCCAGCGCCCAGGTCTCAGCCTTGTTGAGCCACATCAGCGGCGTTTCAAAGCGGATATCTTTTGCCATGCCCAGATTAACGGCGTGGTTGAGCGCTTTCACGAACTCGTCCCGACAGTCTGGATAGCCGGAGAAGTCGGTCTCGCAAACGCCGGTGATAATCGCTTCGGCTTTAACCTGATAAGCGTAGATCGCCGTCAGGGTTAAAAAGAGGATATTACGCCCGGGAACGAAGGTATTCGGAATCCCGCTGGCGTCCGGTTCGTAGTCCGGAACCGGAATGCTATCGCGGGTCAGGCTGCTCACCGCAAGTTCGTTAAGCAGGGTGACGTCGAGCACCTTATGGGCCACGGCGCCCAGCTTTAGCGCCAGCTCGCGAGCGACGTCGATCTCTGCGCGGTGGCGCTGCCCATAGTCAAAAGTGACGCAGTGCACTTCATCATACTGCTTCAGAGCCTGCACCAGACAGGTCGTTGAATCTTGTCCTCCGCTGAAGACAACTACGGCGCGTTTCATGGTCATTCCTGGCTATTAAAATGAAAGCAGTATGGTAGCGCTTGATGGGCGCGGCGACCAGCTTCATCACGGCGATGAGGCCGGCAGCCAGGCGCTGGCGAAATCAAACCAGCCGCGCGCGTTAAGGCGCAGGCCGTTAACTCCCGGCGGGGCGCTAATGCGATAATTATAATTGAACAGCGGCGTCATGATGGCGTTGTCCATTAACCTGTTGAATACGTTACGCAAAGCATCGTTGCGGCTGCGCTCATCCGGCTGCGTTTGGACCGCATCAAGCGTGGCCTGCAGATGAGCATACTGTGCCCCGGTCAGTAAATTTGGCCACATGGCGTCGCAGCGTAGCCACTGCTCAAGAGTATATTCCGGCGCCTCGCCGATCAGGCGATCGCCCATGATCAAATCTGCCTGCGCCAGTGCCTGGCAGCCGTCCCAGTTTTTGGCATCGTGAAAAATAAGCGTCAGGCAACAGCCGAGCTCGCTTAGCCGCTGCCGTAGCTGTTCGGCCATGGTATGCAGCTCAACCGGCAGATGGTAGAGCAGGGTTAGCCGCTCGGGCAGCGCGACCTGCCGATCTTCAGGCTCCTGCGGAATTGACCATCCGGGAAGCACTTCGTTGCTGGGAGTAATCAGATCTTCGTCCAGCGGCAGCGTTTCCAGCAGCGAAGAGCGATGAATAAGCGCCACCAGCCGCTGGGCCTGAGCTTTGCTTAGGCGAGGGCTTTGGCGCAGCGTCAGGTAGCAAAAGCCCAGGCTAATGCTATTGCTGACCTGACGAAGATGGGCCAGCTCGTCGGCATCGCCAATCGTTATCTGCACCGGATGACGGCAGCTGGTGCCTAAATCCTGCTCGAAAAGCTGCGGGGTTATCCAATATTCGACGGCCTGGATGAGCGGATGATTCAGATGATAACGGGGATGATTCTCCAGCCGCACCAGCTCGGGGCTCAACAGCTTGAGGCGAAACGGGCCGCTGCCGATCGTCGGATCGTCCGGATGCGCGAGGACGCTGCAATAGCTGGCAAGGCGAAACGGCAGCCAGTAGTCCGGACGATGCAGCGTAATAGTCAGACGCTGGGCGTGGGTAACATCAATCCGGCTGATGCTGGCGAAGAGCGTACGCAGCGCCGGTATAGTGAGCAGCATCAGCAGACGCTGGCGTAGCTGAGGCGTCTCTATCGGGTCGCCGTTGTGCCAGAACAGCGTCGAGCGGATGTAAAAATGCCAGCGTAATCCGTCCGCCGAGACCTGCCAGTGGTGGGCCAGGTCCCCCATCGGGCAGGTACTTTGCGCATCAAAACGCAGCAGGCCGGAAAATATCTGCCCGGCGAGGTGCTGCTCCGCCCGGCCGGGTAAAAAGCCGGGCCGCAGCGGTTCGAGCGGGCGATAGTAGGGGATCCGCAGGGTCGGCGTATTGTTCTGCCACTGGCCGCCGAGGAACGGCGACAGCAGCGCTTTAAGATCGACCGGCGCCAGCTGGGCCAGCTCCAGCGCATTTTTCTGCTGTCCGCTATTGAGCGCCAGCTCCATCATCTCATTACGCAGCATCTCAGGCGAAGTGTGAAAAAGAAGAGTGCCGCGCTTGCCGCGACCGGAACTGGCCTGCCAGCTCAGCCAGCCGGCCTCCTGCGCTTGGCGTAACAGCGTGCGGATATGACGTTCGCTGCAAAAACAGCGCTCAGCCAGCTCGCCCACGGTAACCTGCTGCGGAGCGCCGGAAGAAGGCAGCCAGAGGCGCTGGTACTGGTTCAGCCTGTTCAGTAATCTCATATACACTTCATCCTTCAACCTGCCTCTGCGTTGGCCGCGCTTGCTCACCCCAGTCACTTACTGGCGTAAGCTCCTGGGGATTCGCGCCCTTGCCGCCTTGATGCAGGTCGAATGATTTTGTGTATATCCACCTCACCTGACAAGGCTGTCTCTGTGTTGCTTGAGTTGCTTGAGTTGCTTGAGTTGCTTGAGTTGCTTGAGTTGCTTGAGTTGGCCGCGCTTGCTCACCCCAGTCACTTACTGGCGTAAGCTCCCGGGGATTCGCGCACTTGCCGCCTTGATGCAGGTCGAATGATTTTGTGTATACCTACTTTACCTGACAAGACAATCACTGGCGCTTGTAGTGGCTGCATTGCGTCCGTTTGAGGCCAGCTCATGCGCCGCTTATAAACCCGGAACAACAAAAAATATCTATTCACTATTACTTCCGTATATCTCAGGCAATACTGGAACACAAGCAAAACCCACCTCACCTCCGGGAGCAAAACATGGCAAGACTCGCTGCATTTGATATGGACGGTACGCTGTTAATGCCGGACCATCGTCTGGGAGAGCGCACGCTTTCGGCCCTGAAACGTCTGCGCGAGCGCGATATAACCCTGACCTTTGCCACCGGGCGTCATGCTCTGGAAATGCGCCACGTGATCGGCGAGTTCGCGCTCGACGCGTTCCTGATCACCGGCAACGGCACGCGCATCCACTCCCTGGAGGGGGAGGTGCTGCATCAATGCGATCTCGATCCGGGCGTCGCTGAACTCGTCCTGCACGGCGCCTGGGATACGGCGGCCAGCATGCACGTATTTAACGACGGCGGTTGGTTTACCGGGCAGGCGATCCCCGAGCTGCTGCAGGCGCATATCTTTAGCGGCTTCCGCTACCACATCCGTGATTTAAAACGCATGTCGGCGCACGAGGTCACTAAAGTGTGCTTCTGCGGCGATTATCAGGATCTCCAGCGGCTGAAAGTCCAGCTTACTGAAGCCCTGGGCGATCGCGCGCATATATGCTTCTCGGCCATTGAGTGCCTGGAAGTGCTGCCGAACGGCTGTAATAAGGGCGCGGCGCTGGCGGTGCTTAGCCAGCATCTTGGCCTGACGCTGCAGGATTGTATGGCGTTTGGTGACGCGATGAACGACCGCGAGATGCTGGGCAGCGTCGGGCGCGGGGTGATTATGGGCAACGCAATGGCGCAGCTCAAGGCTGAACTGCCGCATTTACCGGTTATCGGAGACTGCCGCAACCAGGCCGTTTCCCACTTTTTAACGCATTGGCTGGATACACCCGATCTTCCTTATTCCCCCGAATAATCAGACCATTCCAGCAAGCCAGGCCGGGCATCGCGATGATGCATTAAGCCTGGCTTTTTTTATTGCGCTGCCACTCTTGCCGCAATTTGCGCCTGCCACGGCGCGATGTCGCCGATATTGGCCGCTACCCACTGCGGATTGTAATAGCTTTCGAGGTAGCGCTCGCCGCTGTCGCAGAGCAGGGTCACAATCGAGCCGGTCCGCCCTTCGGCGCGCATGCGGACGGCAAGCTCCAGCACGCCCCACATATTGGTACCGGTTGAGGCTCCGACCTTACGGCCCAGCAGCGTCTCCAGCCACAGGGCGGTTGCGACGCTGGCGGCATCGGGCACGCGCAGCATTTCATCAACCACATCCGGAATAAATGACGGCTCGACGCGCGGGCGGCCGATACCTTCTATTTTGCTGCCGACCGGACTGCGCAGGCCGGCGTCGCGGCTCTGCCAGTAGTCGAGAAATACCGAGTTTTGCGGGTCAACCACCATCAGCTGAGTATCGTAGCCCTGGCTGCGGATATAGCGGCCGATGGTTGCCGAGGTCCCGCCGGTTCCCGCGCTCATCACGATATACGACGGCTGCGGATGCGGCTCATGGGTCATCTGACGGAAGATGCTGTCGGCAATATTATTGTTTCCTCGCCAGTCGGTCGCCCGCTCGGCAAAGGTAAACTGGTCCATATAGTGGCCGTTCAGTTCGCGAGCCAGGGTTTCGGAGGCGGCGTAGATTTCGCAGGCGCTGTCCACGAAATGGCAGCGACCGCCGTAAAACTCGATCTGCTCGATTTTGCGCTTCGCCGTGCAGGAAGGCATCACGGCAATAAACGGCAGGCCCAGCAGGCGCGCGAAGTAGGCCTCGGACACCGCGGTGGAGCCCGAAGACGACTCGATAATCGTCGTCCCTTCTTTAATCCAGCCGTTGCACAGACCATAAAGGAAGAGCGAGCGCGCCAGGCGATGCTTCAGGCTGCCGGTGGGATGGGTACTTTCATCCTTCAGGTAGATCTGGATCCCTGGGAACCCGGGCAGCGCAAGGCGAATAAGGTGCGTGTCGGCGGAGCGCTGATAGTCGGCGTTGATTTCGCTAATGGCGTGTTTTACCCAGGCGCTGTTCATCTTCATTTCCTGTTTGTCATTTTGTGCCCAGCTTAAAGGAAGTCGAAGGAAAAATTGTTGCTATTTAGCCTTTGAATTACAATAAAAGGAGTAAAATTTTCTCTATTGGTGACCTATGTTAGATAAAATTGACCGCAAGCTGCTTTCTTTACTGCAGAGGGACTGTACCCTCTCTTTGCAGGCGTTGGCTGATGCCGTTAATCTGACCACCACGCCCTGCTGGAAACGGCTGAAGCGGCTGGAAGATGAGGGTATCCTGCGCGAGCGGGTCGCGCTGCTTGATGCCGAAAAGCTCGGTCTTAGCCTGACGGCCTTCGTGCTGATCAAGACCCAGCATCACAGCAGCGACTGGTACTGCCGCTTCGTAAGCGAGGTGACGCAAATGGCGGAAGTTCTCGGCTTCTGGCGCATGGCGGGGGAGTATGATTACCTGCTGCGGGTCCAGGTCGCGGATATGAAGCGCTACGACGATTTTTATAAACGGCTGGTGAACAGCGTTCCGGGACTCTCCGATGTGACTTCGAGTTTTGCCATGGAACAGATAAAATACACCACGGCCTTACCGATTGATTAACGGCGTTTGCCACGACGATTTATACACTCAGGATTTAACTGCTTGCGATTATTTGCTCAACTTAGCTGGTACTTCCGCCGGGAGTGGCGCCGTTATCTCGGCGCTATTGCTCTGCTGGCCATTATCGCCGTCCTACAGCTGATCCCACCTAAGGTGGTGGGGATTGTGGTTGATGGCGTCACCAAAGAACATTACACCGCGGAAAAGGTGTGGATGTGGATTGGCGTGCTGGTACTTATCGCGATAATGGTTTACCTGCTGCGCTACGTCTGGCGCGTGCTGCTGTTTGGCGCCTCTTATCAGCTGGCCGTCGAGCTGCGGGAAGATTTCTATCGCCAGCTGAGCCGCCAGCATCCGGCCTTCTACCTGCGCCATCGCACCGGCGACCTGATCGCCCGCGCCACCAACGACGTTGACCGGGTGGTCTTCGCGGCGGGGGAGGGCGTGCTGACGCTGGTGGACTCGCTGGTGATGGGCTGCGCGGTGCTGATCGTCATGTCAACGCAAATCAGCTGGCAGCTCACGCTGCTGGCGCTGCTGCCGATGCCGGTGATGGCGCTGGTGATTAAGCGCAACGGCGATGCGCTGCACGAGCGTTTTCGCGTGGCGCAGGCGGCGTTCTCAAGCCTCAACGACCGAACCCAGGAAAGCCTGACCAGTATCCGCATGATTAAAGCCTTTGGCCTGGAAGACCGGCAGTCGGCGCAGTTCGCGGCCGATGCGCAGGATACCGGTAAGAAAAACATGCGCGTGGCGCGCATCGACGCGCGCTTTGACCCGACGATTTATATCGCTATCGGCACCGCCAACCTGCTGGCGATCGGCGGCGGGAGCTGGATGGTGCTGCAGGGCAGCATGACTCTGGGCCAGCTCACCAGCTTTGTGATGTATCTGGGGCTGATGATTTGGCCGATGCTGGCGCTGGCGTGGATGTTTAATATCGTTGAGCGCGGCAGCGCGGCCTACAGCCGGATTCGCACGATGCTGGAAGAGGCGCCGGCGGTCAAAGACGGCAGCGAAGCGGCGCCGGAAGGGCGCGGAACGCTTAGCGTCGCCGTGCGCGAATTTATCTATCCTCAGGCCAACAAAGCGTCGCTGGAGAAGGTCAATTTTGTGCTGCAGCCGGGGCAAATGCTCGGCATCTGCGGGCCAACCGGCTCGGGGAAAAGCACGATTCTGGCGCTGATACAGCGCCACTTCGACGTCACCCAGGGAGATATTCGTTTTCACGATATTCCTCTAACCCGGCTACAGCTCGACAGCTGGCGCGGCCGGCTGGCGGTGGTCAATCAGACGCCGTTCCTGTTTTCCGACACCGTGGCAAACAACATCGCGCTCGGCAGGCCCGACGCGACGGCCGAGCAAATTGAGCGGGTGGCGCGCCTTGCCAGCGTTCACGAGGATATTCTGCGCCTGCCTCAGGGCTACGAGACCGAGGTGGGCGAACGCGGCGTGATGCTCTCCGGTGGACAGAAACAGCGCATCTCCATTGCCCGCGCGCTGCTGCTGGAGGCGGAGATCCTGATTCTTGACGATGCCCTGTCGGCGGTAGACGGCCGCACTGAGCACCAGATACTCTATAACCTGCGGCAGTGGGGAGAAGGCCGGACGGTAATCATCAGCGCCCATCGTCTATCGGCGTTGACGGAAGCCAGCGAAATTCTGGTGATGCAGCATGGCCATATTGCCCAGCGCGGCCGCCATGACGTGCTGGCAGCGCAGCCGGGCTGGTATCGCGATATGTACCGCTATCAGCAGCTGGAGGCGGCGCTGGATGATGCCCCTCATGAACTTGAGGAGGCTGCCGATGCGTAGTTTTACCGAACTCTGGCCGACCTTAAAACGCCTGCTGGCCTACGGCTCGCCGTGGCGCAGGCCGCTGCTGATTGCGGTCGGAATGATGTGGGTTGCGGCCGCCGCCGAAGTCAGCGGCCCGCTGCTGATCAGCTACTTTATCGACAATATGGTGGCGAAGAATTCGCTGCCGCTGAAGCTGGTTAGCGGCCTCGCGGTGGCCTATCTTGGCCTGCAGATCCTCGCGGCGACGCTGCACTACAACCAGTCGCTGCTGTTTAACCGCGCCGCCGTCGGCGTCGTTCAGCAGCTGCGTAGCGACGTGATGGATGCCGCGCTGCGCCAGCCGCTGAGCGAATTTGATACGCAGCCGGTCGGGCAGCTTATCTCCCGGGTGACTAACGACACCGAGGTGATCCGCGATCTCTACGTTACCGTGGTGGCGACGGTGCTGCGCAGCGCGGCGCTGATTGGCGCCATGCTGGTGGCGATGTTCAGCCTCGACTGGCGCATGGCGCTGGTGGCGCTGGCGATTTTCCCGGCGGTGCTGATCGTCATGATGATCTATCAGCGCTACAGCACGCCTATCGTCCGGCGGGTGCGCGCCTGGCTGGCAGATATCAACGACGGCTTTAATGAAGTGATTAACGGTATGGGCGTTATCCAGCAGTTCCGCCAGCAGGCGCGGTTCGGCGAGCGGATGCGCGAGGCCAGCTATGCCCACTATTTGGCGCGCATGCAAACGCTGCGTCTCGACGGCTTCCTGCTGCGTCCGCTGCTCAGCCTCTTCTCGACGCTGGTGCTGTGCGGGCTGCTGATGCTCTTTGGCTTCAGCGCCTCGGGAACCATTGAGGTGGGGGTGCTGTACGCCTTTATCAGCTATCTCGGTCGGCTGAACGAGCCGCTGATTGAGCTGACTACGCAGCAGTCGATGCTGCAGCAGGCGGTGGTGGCCGGCGAGCGGGTCTTCGAGCTGATGGATCGGCCGCGGCAGGCGTGGGGGCAGGACGATGCCCCGCTGCGCAGCGGGACGGTATCGATCGAGGATCTCTCTTTCGCCTACCGCGGCGATCGGCTGGTGCTGCAGGATATCAACCTTGAAATTCCGTCCCGCAGCTTTGTGGCGCTGGTTGGCCATACCGGCAGCGGTAAAAGTACGCTTGCCAGCCTGATGATGGGCTACTACCCGCTGAGCAAAGGCGAGATCCGTATTGACGGCCGGCCGCTCTCTTCTTTAAGCCACAGCGCATTACGCCAGGGCGTCGCAATGGTGCAGCAGGATCCGGTGGTGCTGGCCGATACCTTCTACGCCAACGTCACTCTCGGCCGCGATATTAGCGAGGCGCAGGTCTGGGACGCGCTGGAAGCCGTTCAGCTGGCCGAGCTGGCGCGCGGCATGGAGGGCGGGCTTTATACCCAGCTGGGCGAGCAGGGCAACAACCTCTCGGTGGGCCAGAAGCAGCTGCTGGCGCTGGCCAGGGTGCTGGTCGATACGCCGCAGATACTGATCCTCGACGAGGCGACGGCCAATATTGACTCCGGCACCGAGCAGGCGATCCAGCAGGCGCTGGCAAAGGTTCGTCAGAACACCACGCTGATTGTGATTGCCCACCGCCTGTCGACGATAGTCGAAGCGGATACGATTCTGGTGCTTCATCGCGGCCAGGCGGTTGAGCGCGGCAACCATCAGCAGCTGCTGGCGGAAAAAGGGCGCTACTGGCAGATGTACCAGCTACAGCTGGCCGGTGAGGAGCTGGCGGCCAGCTCGCAGGAAGAGTCCCTGATTGCCTGATGCACTATAAGCAGGCAGTGATTCTGCGGCGATATAGCGTGGTGCAAAAATGCAACCTCTCACGCACTAAAATGGTGCGTTTTTAGCCGCTCCCGGGCGCTTTCCCCCGCGTTCCCGGGGCGTTTCTCGCTTTTCTCCATCAAAAGGGCCGCTTAGCGGTCCTTTTTCATTTCTGGCATAGCCTTTGCTTTATTCCCTGTGTGTTAGCTGCTGCCATTACGAATTCTGATCGGAGGGGACTTATGAAGCTGGTTACCGTGGTAATCAAACCGTTTAAACTGGAAGACGTTCGCGAAGCGTTATCTTCCATCGGCATTCAGGGCCTGACGGTCACTGAAGTGAAAGGGTTTGGCCGCCAGAAAGGCCATGCTGAGCTGTACCGTGGCGCCGAATACAGCGTTAACTTTTTGCCGAAGGTAAAAATTGACGTGGCGATTGCCGACGATCAGCTGGATGAGGTCGTCGACGTCATCAGTAAAGCGGCATACACCGGGAAAATTGGCGATGGCAAAATTTTTGTCGCCGAGCTGCAGCGCGTTATTCGCATCCGCACCGGCGAAGCCGACGAAGCGGCACTGTAACGACCAGACCACACAGTGATGGGGATTGAGAAGATGAAAATAGCAACAACAATGAAAACAGGTCTGGGTGCGCTGGCGCTTCTCCCGGGATTGGCCATGGCCGCACCGGCGGTGGCGGATAAAGCCGACAACGCCTTTATGATGATTTGCACCGCGCTGGTGCTGTTTATGACTATTCCGGGCATCGCGCTGTTTTACGGCGGCCTGATTCGCGGCAAAAACGTGCTTTCGATGCTGACTCAGGTGATTGTCACCTTTGCTCTGGTGTGCGTTCTGTGGGTGGTTTACGGCTACACGCTGGCGTTCGGCACCGGCGGCAGCTTCTTCGGCAACTTTGACTGGGTATTATTGAAGAATATTGAGCTGAAAGCGCTGATGGGCTCCTTCTATCAGTACATTCACGTTGCTTTCCAGGGCTCCTTCGCCTGTATCACCGTCGGCCTCATCGTCGGCGCGCTGGCGGAGCGTATTCGCTTCTCCGCGGTGCTGATCTTCGTGGTGGTGTGGATGACGCTCTCCTATGTCCCGATTGCCCATATGGTATGGGGCGGCGGTCTGCTGGCGACGCACGGCGCGCTGGATTTTGCCGGCGGTACCGTCGTGCATATCAACGCCGCGGTTGCCGGGCTGGTGGGTGCCTACATGATGGGCAAACGCGTGGGCTTTGGCAAAGAGGCGTTCAAACCGCATAACCTGCCGATGGTCTTCACCGGCACCGCGATCCTGTACGTTGGCTGGTTTGGCTTCAACGCCGGTTCTGCGAGCGCGGCGAACGAAATTGCGGCCCTGGCATTTGTGAATACCGTCGTGGCGACTGCCGCTGCGATTCTGGCCTGGACCTTCGGCGAATGGGTGACCCGCGGTAAGCCGTCCCTGCTGGGCGCCTGCTCCGGGGCGATCGCCGGTCTGGTCGGCATTACGCCAGCCTGTGGTTACGTCGGCGTGGGTGGTTCACTGATTGTCGGTCTTGCTGCCGGTCTGGCGGGTCTGTGGGGCGTGACCGTCCTGAAGCGCTGGCTGCGCGTTGACGACCCGTGCGATGTGTTCGGCGTACACGGCGTCTGTGGGATTGTCGGCTGTATCCTGACCGGCATCTTTGCCGCGACGTCTCTGGGCGGTGTGGGTTACGCAGAAGGCGTCACCATGGGGCATCAGCTGCTGGTGCAGCTGGAAAGCATCGGCATCACCATCGTCTGGTCCGGCATCGTCGCCTGGATCGGCTATAAAGTTGCTGATATGACCGTCGGTCTGCGCGTACCGGAAGAGCAGGAGCGCGAAGGTCTGGACGTCAACAGCCACGGCGAAAACGCCTACAACGCCTGAATCCTTGTGTTATCTCCAGTAGCAGCAAAGCCTCCCTCGGGAGGCTTTTTTTATGCCGTTACGCCCTATGCATTGCGGTTGCGCATCACGCCTTCCTGCACCGTTGAGGCCACCAGGATGCCGTCCTGGGTATAGAACTCGCCGCGCACGAATCCTCTGGCGCTGGAGGCTGAGGTGCTCTCAACGCTGTACAGCAGCCACTCATTAATGTTGAACGGACGATGGAACCACATCGAGTGATCGATCGTGGCCACCTGCATTCCGGGCTCAAGGAAGCCCACGCCGTGCGGCTGCAGCGCGACCGGCAGGAAGTTAAAGTCCGAGGCGTAGCCCAGCAGGTATTGATGGATGCGGATGTCCTGCGGGACGGCGCCGTTGGCGCGGATCCATACCTGGCGGGTCGGCTCCGCGGCGTGGCCTTTTAGCGGGTTATGGAACTCAACCGGGCGGATCTCCAGCGGCTTATCGCAGAGGAACTTATCTTTGACCTGCGGCGGCAGCAGGTGCGCCAGCTTACGGGCAATATCGGTCTCTGAAGGCAGAGAGTCCGGCGCCGGGGCCGCTGGCATCGTTTTTTGATGCTCGTAGCCCGGCTCCGGGGCCTGGAAAGAGGCGGTCATATAGAAAATCGGCTTGCCGTTTTGAATCGCGGCCACCCGGCGCGCGCTGAAGCTGTTGCCATCGCGCAGGACTTCGACATCATAAATAATCGGCTTCTGGCTATCGCCGGGGCGCAGGAAGTAGCTGTGGAACGAGTGGATCAGACGCTCGGCAGGCACGGTCTCTTTCGCCGCGTACAGCGCCTGGCCGACGACCTGGCCGCCAAAAACCTGACGCAGCCCCAGATCTTCGCTCTGCCCGCGGAACAGCCCTTCTTCAATTTTTTCCAGATTTAACAATGCCAGCAGATTGGTTAGTGCCTGACTCATATTTACCCTCAATCGGTGATAACCGCTTCTCGCGGCGCGTATTGAGGCAAAGTATAACCTGGAATCGCAAGTGGTCCGATGGGTGTAATAATCTGAATAAGGGGTCGTTTGCAGGAAGAGATCTGAGATCTGTGCCACACTTATGCACGATACAAATGTTCATGCCATTCAGTCGGTAGGACATGCTCCTGTGTATATAGGGATGAAAAGGAGAACAACATGAAATTTGCCTATATGTTAAGTGCTTTAGCCGTTGCCACCGCATTGACCGCCTGTGCCAATAATCACAGCGACAGTGCGAAAAATAACGCGGCTGCCGCCGATCCTTACGGCATCGCGTCACTGACGTCCTCGCAGCAACAGCCTAACGTTTCCGGGACTATCTCTATTCGGCAGAAAGTTGCCCTGCCGCCGGATGCGGTACTGACCGTGACCTTGTCTGATGCTTCACTGGCCGACGCGCCGTCGCGCGTGCTGGCGCAGAAAGCCGTACGTACCGAAGGCCAGCAGCCGCCGTATAACTTTGTTCTGCCGTACAACCAGGCGGATATAAAGCCTAACGCGCGTATCCTGCTGAGCTCGGCCATTACGGTCAATGGGCAGCTGATGTTTATCACCGATACGGTCCAGACGGTGGTCAACGGTGGCGGCAGTCGTGCCGATCTGCTGCTGGTACCGGTACAGCAAACCGCGGTACCTGTCGCCGGCGATGGCGCAGCGGCGAACACGCCGGCCGTCGCGCAATAAGACCTCACATGCCCCTGTTCAGGGGCATTTTTTTAATAAATCCATCGATAGTGCTGCAGGTCGATATGCCCGCTGCCGGAGACCTGTACCCCCTCGGCCAGCAGCGCCTGGCGCTGACGCTGCAGGTCCGGCCCGGTCAGGGAAATATCGCCGTGCCGATTCACCACCCGATGCCACGGCAGAGCTGAGCCCTCCGGCAGACGCTTGAGCACGCCGCCAACCTGGCGGGCCGCGCGCGGCGAGCCTGCCAGCAGCGCGACGTCGCCGTAGGTGGCGACATAGCCTTCCGGTATAGAGGCGATAATCTGCCATACCCGCTGAGGAAATGTGTCTTGAGGATCCATGAGGCGCCCTGTTGCCGGGAAAGGTTCAGGATAAGCGCTGGATAACGGGCTGTACAGCCCGCGGCTTAAGCGGAATGCGCGAGGGTAAATTCCAGCGCCAGGCCGAGGGTCTGCATCCCGTGTATGTTGTCATGCGGAGTCAAAGCCATCAGGCTTTCGAGAAACTTAAGCCGCCGCGACTGAGCGTTAATAATCAGCTTTGCGCGCAGGGCAGGGAGCTTCTGCGAGGTGATGGGGTAAACCACGCGCCCGCAGACCGCAATAGGCAGCCTGCGTAACTCGACGCTTTGCAGCACGCCGACGGTGGAGTAGAGCAGCGCAACCGGCGTCACCGCCAGCATCGTGCCGCTGCTGATGGTGATAAAATCCAGCACCAGCTCCGGGCGCAGGTAGTGCAAGCCCTTGAAGGATACGGTCACGCCGTCAATCGCCGGCATCGCCAGAGTTGACGTCAAACGCGGTGATTCACTCATGGATTCCCCATACTGATAAGTTATTGATAAAAAAGAGGGCTTCGGTATCTGATAAAGTATGGATGAGCATGAAGCATCCTGCCGCGACGGCGCTCGCAATCCCTCGTATTGTCCCGGAAGGATTGTTTCGAAAATTAACAGCCCGCACGACGGCGGCTTTTAGCCAGCTTATTGGCGGCTTTGCGCAATAAACCAGCATCCGAGCGACGCCAGCTTGCAATTCAGCGCCGCAGTGGGGATAATGCGCCGGCGCGTTGGTTAACAACGCTCTCAATGGGGGCTCTGTTGGTTCTCCCGCAACGCTACTCTGTTTACCAGGTCAGATCCGGAAGGAAGCAGCCAGAGCAGACGACGTGTGTGCCGGGATGTAGCTGGCAGGGCCCCCACCCAATTCTGCTAGCGTTTTCCCCTCGCACTTCCCCCCGGTACGTTGATATTCATCCTCTTTTCTTCGCTCGATGCGATTAACTTAATGCTGGCGTGACCTGCCTTCACGGCTGATAAAAATGGCCCCTAATCCTGCTAGGCCAAAGCATGCAGACAGATAGGGAATGGGATGCGGACCGGCCAGGTTAATCAACATTCCGCCAAGCAAAGAGCCGAGACCGATCGCTGCGTTGAATACCGAGACATTGATGGAGGTCGCGGCGTCAGCGGCTCCCGGAATCCGGGACGCTTCCCGGAACACCAGCGTTTGCAGCAGAACGGGCAGTGCCCCATATGCGGCTCCCCATGCCGCCAATGTAATAAACAACGCGGCCGTGCTGGCCGCAGCCGAATTCAGACATGCCAGACTCAGCATGAAGAGGGCCGTGACCAGGCCAAGGCTTGTACGCGGGGCGCTGGAGGCAAAGGGACCGATGGCAAAGTTGGTGACCACGCCAGCAGCGCCGTAGATGAGAAGCAGCATGCCGATCTGCGCAGGGCTTTGTCCTGCGATCTGCTCCAGGTAGGGCGAGATGTAGGTATATGCCAGGAAATTGCCGGTCACGACCAGGGCGGTGATAGCGAATACGGCAAGCAGCGGCCCGTTTTTCAGCACGGACGACATTGCACCACGCCTGGCGGCTTTGGAAATGCGAACGGCGGGTACCGACCAGACAATAAGCGTGAAAACTAACAGGCTCAGCGCGGAGAGCGCGGCGAATACTGCGCGCCAGTTATACAGATCGCCCAACATCGTCCCGACAGGAACCCCGAGCACTGCTGCCAGAGAGACGCCGCCAAAAACGATGGCAGTGGCCCTCACTGCATGACGGGCAGAAACCATATGTACCGCCGTGACAACAGCGGTAGACCAAAATACCCCAATCGCGGCTGCGACAAGAATACGCCCCAGAAAGACGACAAAGTAGCCCGGCGCCAGAAAGGTGACCAGGTTGCCGACGCAGCACGCGGCCAGCAAACCGGCCATTAGCGCTTTACGGTTGAATCCAGCCAATATGCTGGTGAGCGGCGCGGCCGTGAGGGCCACCATGAAGGCAAATATCGTCACAAGATAGCCCGCTGCTCCGAGCGATACATGCAAACCCTCAGCCATTGCCGGCAATACGCCGACAGGCATGAGTTCGGTGCTGACAAAGGTAAAGCAGCCCATGCTCAATGCGAGTATGGCGGCAACCGCTCGCGCTTGAGAAATATTGCTACCTCGATGATGAGCGGCGTGGTGCGTCTGCGATGATGAATCGACTTTAGATTCAGTACCATGAGAGTGCATGAATGTTCTCCATTAAAATGAACAATTAAATAGGTCTGGCGTCGCTGCGGCTTTTTTCAGGCATAGCGCTACCTTCCCCGGGCAAATCGACCGCGGGGTTGGATATAACCTGGACGTGATTAGTGGGCGGGAAACGCAACTCCGCTAAACCGGGCGCATCTCTTCATGAAGCGATCCTGAAGCGTAGGCTCGAATGCCGCACGCATAGCTTCTGCCGATGTCTGGTGATAGACGTCGTCGCCCGCTACGCGACGCGCGGGAGAGGCACCGGCAGCGGGCCAGGCCTGAGTACGACAGGCAAGATCGATGTCGTCAGGGGCATTTGCTCCGCCCATCTTCGTTACAACCCAGCCGGGTTCGACGCAGTTAGATAAGACTTCGGACCAGCGACGGGCAGCGGCAAACGCGAGCAGCACAACATGTAGCTTAGGGTCAGAGCAGGCTTGCATTCCGTTCCAGGGGCGTGTCTCCCACGCAAGGTCTGTCAGGGACGGATCGCCATCCAGGTGCAGTCTTGAGCTGATATAGATAAGTCTTTTGGGCACATTGATCAGCGCCGTCAGGATGTAAGGTGCAAGTGAGTTCACAGCAAATACATGGGGCAGACCGTCGACGGTTGCGATGCGCCCTGGCTCCTGAAAGCCCGCTGCCGCGTTATGAATCACGGCGTCGAAGTGCCCCATATCATTACTGCGATATGCCAGAGCCTTCGTTTCCTCAATACTCGAAAGATCGGCATCTGGTACCGACCGGGCTCCCGGGAGCTGTCCAAGGGCATATTCTGCGCGTGCTTTATTACGGGCATGCAGAACGACCTGGTGACCCTGGGCTACGAGCAGTTTCGCCGCCATTTGGCCCAGGCCATCAGACGATCCGGTGATGAAGATTCTTGCCATCTGGTTATCCTGTTTGTGCCGGTCAATCGCCCCGGCATTTAAAGAAAGCGCTTCGTTCATGGAGCAACGTTCTTTCGCGTTGGTGCAATTCTGTCCCGCCGTGCTTTGAAATGCGATAGCATGGGAATCACAATATTTATGTGTCGGAGTCATAAATGAGCGCATTCAGCAAGCAGCTTCTGGAAGGTCTGGACGTCATGGCTGCAATAGTCGACACGCGCAGTTTTGGAAAAGCGGCAGAGATTGTGGATATGTCACAGTCCGGCGTCAGCAGAGCCATCGCGCGCCTTGAGGCCAGATTGGGCATTCGCCTCTTCGAGCGCACGACACGACAGGTACGTCTGACGGATGAAGGACGACGCTTCTATGAGGAAGTCATGCCACTTATCGGCGCTCTGGCAGAAGCGACCAGCAGCGCAGCAGGGGACGCTGAACGTGTCCGCGGAAAATTGCGAGTCAATGTCGATCCCCTGTTCGCAAGATTCATTCTGGCCCCTCGTCTTGGGGCCTTCATGGACCGTTATCCGGAATTAGAAATTGAATTGCGAAGCAAGGATGAGCCAGGTGACCTGGTTGCGGACGGTTTTGATCTTGCTCTGCGCTTTGGCCATCCTCAATCCTCATCGCTGGTAGCCAGAAAGTTATTTGATACCAGAGTGTTGGCTATGGCATCACCGGACTATTTGCAGCGATTCGGCCATCCGACGGATCCCCGCGAGCTGGAGTCTCCACCGCATAAATGTATTTTGTTCAGGGAGCCCGTCACAGGAAAACCGTTTCCATGGGAGTTTCATCAGCGTCGTAAGAAACTACTTGTTGAGCCGCAGGGTATGCTGACAGTCAACGATCCGGGGACTGTATACAGCTCTTGTCTTGCCGGACTGGGTATAGCGCAGCTTTTTGAGCTGGGTATTGAAGATTACGTGGCCGCAAATCAGCTGGTACAGGTTTTCCCCGAGTGGTCAGATCATCGGTTCCCTCTCTACGCATACTACCCTTCGCGCCGATATGTCCCCACTAAAACCCGTGTACTGCTTGACTTCGTTGATCGCCTTGTCGATTAGAAATTATAAACTGCTCTGACCCGAGAATGTCACTATCGGCTGGAATCGGCCCTGCCATTTTTGCGCAGTCCTGCAAGCAGTGGCTGAACCGGTCGCATTGTTACTCCGAGTCTGCAACGCCAGACTTTACTTTTAATACATATGGAATAACATATGTATTAATTTTCCACTGGAGCTGCTTACGGATGCGACCTGTTCAACTTTTCAAGCTACTCGCAGACGAGACGCGCACGACGATTATTCTACTGCTGCGAGAGGCGGGGGAGCTGTGCGTATGCGAGCTTTGCTCGGTCACTCATCAATCTCAACCCAAAGTTTCCCGGCATATAGCCTTGCTGAGAGAGGCCGGATTGGTGCTGGATCGGCGTGAAGGAAAATGGATTTATTATCGACTTTCCCCGCACATGCCTGCCTGGGTGGCTTCCATCATCGAAACTGCCTGGAGTAGTCAACGCGATCACGTGCGGGAGTCTTTAAATAGCGTCAATGCCGCGATCTGCGGCTGATAATAAATACACATTCACTAAAACGAATATGTTTAAGGGGTTTGTCGTGTTATTGGCAGGAGCAATCTTCGTACTCACCATTATCTTTGTGATTTGGCAGCCTCGCGGCCTCAGTATTGGCTGGACGGCTTCTACTGGAGCGGCACTGGCTTTAGTTACGGGGGTTATACAAGTCAACGACATTCCGGCTGTATGGCACATTGTCTGGAATGCTACCGGGGCCTTTATCGCGGTCATCATCATCAGCTTACTGCTTGATGAATCGGGTTTTTTTGAATGGTGTGCTCTGCATGTTGCCCGCTGGGGGAATGGACGCGGACGGATTCTGTTTACCTACATCGTTTTGTTGGGGGCTGCCGTTGCTGCACTTTTCGCTAATGATGGCGCGGCGCTGATTCTTACGCCGATCGTTATTGCTATGCTGCTGGCGCTGGGTTTCAGCAAAGGAACAACGCTGGCTTTTGTTATGGCCGCCGGGTTTATCGCGGATACGGCAAGTTTACCGCTGATCGTCTCTAATCTTGTGAACATTGTTTCCGCTGACTTCTTCCAGCTGGGATTCAGTAATTATGCTTCCGTGATGGTACCGGTGGATCTTGCCGCTATTGCTGCCACGCTTGCCGTGCTTCATCTGTTCTTCCGTAAAGACATTCCCGCCGTTTACGAGCTATCGCGATTGAAAGCACCAGCAGAGGCTATTAAAGATCTGGCGACGTTCAGAACGGGTTGGATCGTGTTATTGCTTCTTTTAGCCGGCTTTTTTGTGCTGGAGCCTGCTGGAATCCCGGTAAGCGCTATTGCCGCAGCAGGGGCGTTAATACTCTTCCTTGTTGCTAAACGCGGGCATTCCATCAACACGGGCAAAGTGTTGCGCGGGGCGCCCTGGCAGATAGTTATTTTCTCTCTTGGAATGTACCTGGTTGTTTATGGTCTGCGTAACGCAGGACTCACCGAATACCTTTCCGCTGTTCTCAATCAGTTTGCGGATCGGGGCATCTGGGCAGCTACGCTGGGAACCGGCTTCTTATCTGCGTTCTTGTCATCGGTCATGAACAACATGCCCACTGTCCTGATTGGCGCTTTATCGATAGATGGAAGTACGGCATCAGGGGTTATCAAGGAAGCGATGATCTATGCCAATGTGATTGGCTGCGATCTGGGGCCGAAAATCACACCAATAGGCAGTCTCGCAACCTTGCTTTGGTTACATGTACTTGATCAGAAAAACATTAAAATAAGTTGGGGGTACTATTTCCGGGTGGGCGTGGTTATGACGCTGCCTGTGTTATTGGTTACCCTTAGCGCGCTGGCTCTGCGCCTGTCGCTTTCCCTGTAAGACAGGAGAAGAACCGTGACTGATATAACCATTTATCACAATCCAGCATGTGGAACATCCCGTAATACGCTGGCTTTGATTCAAAATAGCGGTGTTGAACCAACCGTGATTCTCTATCTGGAAACGCCACCGACCAGGGCGCAACTTAAGGCGCTGATCGGCGCAATGGGGATCGGTGTTCGCGCATTATTGCGGACAAATGTTGAACCATACGACCAGCTTGGTTTAGCTGAAGACCGCTTCAGCGATGAAGAACTGATTGCAGCCATGCTGAGTCATCCGGTTTTGATCAACCGCCCGATCGTCGTTACACCGCTGGGAACGCGTCTGTGTCGCCCGTCAGAGGTGGTGCTCGAGATTCTGCCTGCGCCCCAGCAGGGAGAGTTCATTAAGGAAGACGGGGAAAAAGTCGTTGATAAGGATGGCAAGCGACTGATTTAAGTTTAACCACAGGCTATCCCGCATCATCCTTGTTGTCCGCGCCCCTGGGCGTGAGGTTCTGAGCGGACGGCGTGGGCTGATTTGTATTTTGCGCGGTAGCCCGAAGTCGCCCGCTGGGCAATATGTATCTACGCTCTGCCCGCGTCATGGTCGTCAAATATTAGCAAAAATGCTTCATTATCAAACTCTCGCACGTTTCCCATAGCGCAGGTGAGCCTCTTTTTATCGTCGGCCCATAGCGGGTTAATACCTGTTCAAGCGATACGCCGTTTTCTTGCCAGGTTCCTCCATCGGTAAAGATATTCACCAGCAGGGGCTGAAAGCGATCGAGGGCTTTAGCAAACCGCGCATCTGCGGTTTCTGCCAGCTCAAACTCTTGCCACAAATTATTGAGCTCAGTGCATTGCGGCTGCGGCAATAAACCAAACAGCCGCGTCGCGGCCGCTGACTCCTCCTGATAGAGCTCGCCTGAGTAAGCGTGATGAATGGGATGATCGCCAACGTCTATTTCGACAACGTCATGCAGCAGGAGCATTTTTATCACCCGAGAGGGATTAACCGTGCCGCTGGCGTATTCGCTCAAGATTAAGGCGTACATCGCCAGATGCCAGGAGTGCTCGGCGGAGTTTTCCCTGCGGCTTTTATCAAGCAACGGTGATTGACGTATCACCGTTTTAAGTTTGTCGATTTCTCGCAGAAACGTTAACTGTTGTTCCAACGCCGTCATGGCATTTTCCTTCATTCAGAGAATGTATCGTGAGTATGGGCGCTATTTCTTCTGCCTGGCTCATAGGCGGCTTACGGTGAGCGCGCATGTTAGGGGCTACCGCCGTGGTTCAGGAAGCGGGCGGGTGACCGAGGGGACCCGCCCGCTGGCCGACGGCAGCCCTGAGCGGCCGCCATCGCAGAGGCCTAACGTTTAGCCAATACCGATAAAGAAACCGGCGATAGTGGCGCTCATCAGATTCGACAGGGTCGCTGCGAGCAGAGCCCGCATGCCCAGACGGGCTATTTCCGAGGTGCGATCCGGCGCCACGGCGGAGAATGCGCCCACCACCACGCCGATGGAGCCAAAATTGGCGAATCCACACAGGGCGAACGACACAATGGCGATAGTTTTACTATCCAACAGGCCGGGTGCGTGTAGATAGGGTGAGAAGCTCAGATAGGCAACAAACTCATTCACCACCAGCTTCTGGCCGATCAGGCTGCCTGCCAGCGCAGCGTCACTCCAGTCAACGCCCATCAGCCACGCCAGCGGCGCCAGTACCACGCCCAGAATAGCCTGCAGGCTTGCATGACCATAGCCAAACCAGCCGCCGATGCCGGCCAGAATCCCATTGATCAGCGCGATGATGCCAACGAACGCCATCACCACCGTTGCCAGCCCGGCGGCGATTTTCAGGCCAATGATGGCCCCGGATGCCGCAGCTTCTATAAAGCTGCGCGCGGGGGTTTCATTGAATGAGAGATTATCAAAATCGACCTTCGACTCTTCCGTGGCGGGGCTGAGTAAACGAGCAAACAGAATTCCGCCGGGAATAGCCATCAGCGAGGCGGCCAGCAGGAACTCGATCGGCACGCCGAGCCCCGCGTATCCCACCATCGTTGAGCCGGCAATCGACGCCATGCCGCTGCAGATTGCGGTAAAGAGTTCATTGCGGTTGAGGCGATGAATAAACGGTTTGACGATTGCCGGAATTTCATTCTGCCCAAGGAATATCGTCGTCACCGCGACAAAAGATTCGATCTTACTAATCTTCAGGGCCTTCTGAAATAATCCGCCTAATATACGAATTAAAAACCCCATGACGCCGATGTAATACAGGATACTCACCAGCGCGGTAATAAATATAATGGCTGGCAAGACGCGAAAGGCAAAAACAAAGCCGGCACCGTCAAACACCTTATCCATTTGCGGTCCGGCGAGGGCGCCAAAGATAAAGGCGCTGCCGGCGTCGCTGTAGGATAATACGTGATGAATTCCGTTTGCCGCTTTCTCGGCCAGCCATTTTCCTGGCGGGAGATATAGCATGGCGCCGCCAATAATAATCTGTATTAACAGTGCCGCTCCGGTGGTGCGTAGGCTAATATTTTTTTTATTGACTGATAGCAGAAATGCAATCGCCAGCAGTACCACCATACCAAGAATGCTTCTCAGTATATCCATAATGATCTCTCTTCATGTCATCTTTGGGATGTTTCATAGCGGTATGGGCGACTGCATTCTGCCCATGGTGGTTTAATTAATGATATTTACGCACGCACTCTTCGACCAGGTCCCAGAACCAGGCGGTATCCAGAGTTATGCCAACTTTGGTATTCGGTGCCTGGCCAAGCACGCCCAGCTCGTCGCAGACCGTGCGGCCATAGCATGGCCCGCTGTTGACGTCGATCTCGACGTACATCTCCTGTACCTTGAAGGCGTCGGGGTTGATGAGGTAGGCAACGCAGGTGGCATCGTGCACCGGGCCGCCTTCCAGGCCATAGTTGTCGTGTTGCGTCTTCAGCGTGAAGTTCATCATGTCGCTGAAGAGCTTACCGGCCGGACCGCCGGCATTCTCCATGCGCGCGATAATATCCGGGGTACAAACCGTTTGGTGGGTCAAATCGAGCCCCATCATCACCAGCGGAACGCCAGAGGTAAAGACCACGCGAGCGGCCTCGGGGTCGGCGAAAATATTAAACTCGGCAGAAGGGGTGAAGTTCCCGGTACCATAGGCGCCGCCCATCAGCACGATTTCGCGTATTTTTGGAATAATCGCCGGCTGCATCCGCATCGCGACCGCGATATTAGTTAAAGGCCCCACCGGGACCAGAGTAATATCTCCTGCGCTATCCATTAACGTATCAATAATAAAGTTAACCGCGTGCTTTTTTTCGGCCTCGCGAGTGAGCGGGCCGAATACCGGGCCGTCCAGTCCGGTTTCGCCATGAATGTTATCGGCGACAATTTGTTTACGCATAATCGGCTGCGGCATCCCGGCGTGTACCGGAACGTCAATATTCAGGGTTTGACAAACGTTCAGGCCGTTAATCAAGGTTTTATCGAGCGTTTGATTTCCTGAAACGATGCTGATACCCAGTAATTCAATTGCCGGATGTTTTGCGGCGAGCATGATTGCTATTGCGTCATCGTGACCCGGGTCGCAGTCCAGAATTATTTTACGCGCTGTCATTTTTATTCCTCATCTTTTATTTTTGGCTCACCTGGATATTATTTATGAAGAAATAAGCAGGTGAAGTAGGGTTGACGTTTTCACCTTATCAGCGGCAAAATATTGCAGGCATGAGAAATCTCATATAGGCAGGCGACAGATGAAAGAAGTACAGAATGAATCCTTTAAAAATCAATTGATAAAGGAGTCTGGCTATGCCGATAAATTTTCAATGGATGTGATCCGCAACACACATTTACTCCATGCCCAGGCCGGAGACTACATTGTGCGGGAGGGGACTTTACCGACCTTTCTTTTTTATTTGGTGCGCGGACGGACCAAACTTTACGTCACGTTAGCCAATGGCCGAATATCCCTGGTCGATTTCTTTAGCGCCCCCTGTTTTATAGGGGAA
The DNA here is from genome assembly GCF_004362605.1 of Klebsiella sp. BIGb0149. NCBI lineage: Bacteria > Pseudomonadati > Pseudomonadota > Gammaproteobacteria > Enterobacterales > Enterobacteriaceae > Klebsiella > Klebsiella sp. BIGb0149. Next base: position 148,922 of record NZ_SNYG01000001.1, read on the forward strand.
ATAGAAGTGTTAGATGAACAGCATCCCTCTCGCGCGGTGCAGGCCATTGAAGAGTGCTGGTGTCTGGCATTGCCGGTCAAAATCTTACGCAGCGCACTGCTCAACGATACGTTATTTCTGCGCAACGTCTGCCTCGGGCTGGTTGGCAAGAATCACCGCAATATTGTTACGTCGACGCGTAACCAGGCCTATCCGCTGCTCAATCGCCTGGCAGCTTTTATTTTGCTGACCGAGCACGATGCGCACTACAAAGAAAAGCATACGCAGGTCGCGGAGTATCTTGGCGTAACCTATCGCCACCTGCTGTACGTGATTGCGCAGCTGTGCGCTCAGGGAATATTGCTCAAACTCAATACCGGCTATGCGATAAGTAATAAAAAAGCGCTAACGGCGCTGGCGCGCGAGATGGACCCCAATACGACAGCTGCCGGCAGTGAGTGAGGCTCGCGCCGCGCTAGCCGCCCGAAGGCGGAAGCAGCAAACGGAGCCAGCCTGCGGGACGGGAAGCAGGCCGCCCGCGACAGGTATGAAACCAAACTGGATAGCCTGAGGGTGGATCTCGCAGGGGTCGGCAGTTGCCTTCCATCGAGTGAAGCCGTTCCACGCAACGCAGTGGCTGATTATCGGTCAGGATCCGTTCTTCATCTGCTTCTACGCGACCCGAAGAGGCTCGTCGCCCGGCAGCGGCAGCGAATTTATTTTTTTGCACAAAGTCGACTCTTCTGCTACCCAAAAAATGAGCTGTCATAATTTTGAAATAATAATGAAATATATCCGTCATGCATTCGTCATAAATAACTGGCAGATTAGTAGTGGGAATTTGTTGCCAGATTACAAGCCGTAAATATATGTCTGGATCAACATGTTAACTTCGTGTATTAATTATGATGAATTTATTGCACGGGAAGCGTGACTATGACCACAGTGGTTTTGAACGTAAAAATTGATGCAGAATTAAAAGAGAAGCTGCGTCACTATGCGGAAGTAAATAACGAAAATCTGGGTACTGCGACGGAGAAACTGCTGCTACTCGCTTTTCAAATAGCGGATTCAGCGGACGAGGCGGGGGTTTCGGAAGAGGACATTGACAGCCAGCATACCGAAGAGGAAGCAACCCCATTAACCCCTAAAGAAATCAAAGCATTAAGAAAGATTCTGAAGAAGAGAAAATGAAACAACAACTCTCTACAGCCAGCAGCTACAGCGAAGCCTGCGACATGTTACGTTCAGGGTATGTGAAGCACGTTCGCCTGAACTGGAATATCGGCAGCGATGAGTTCTTTCGCATTGCGTCCGACTGGTGTGAAACCGGGGCAAAAATAAAAAAAGATGACGATGGTTTTATTATCTCGTTAAAAAGTTTTCCCATTCCGCGCCAGCATTAATGAAATGCGGTTGATTTTGTCATTCCGCTGACATATTGCGATGACAAGATGAACTGCAATTTTATAAAAACATCTCATATCCGTCATGGACGATGATTTTTGACGGGCTGAACCCAGCCCGTCGATATTTTATTATATTATTTTTCGCGCCCGCGTATTTTCACTCTGCTGTGCAAGACTATGCCACAGCGGCTGTAGCGTAGTGAAGGCGCTGCGCAGCGCCTCATCCTCCAGCGTAAACGGCAGCCGCAGATAGCGATCGAAAGCCCCTGCGAGGCCAAAGCGCGTCCCGGTTCCGATATGAATACCGCGGCTTTCTGCCCGCGCGGAAAGTATCGTCGCCAGCATCCCCGGTAGTTCAACCCAAAAAGAGAGTCCGCCCTCCGGCGGCGTAAAGTGCCAGTGGGGAAAATATTCAGCCATTAATTTACCGCACATATCCCGGCGGGCGGCCAGCATTGCCCGACGCGGCGGCAGCAGCTGTTTTTCATTTTCCAGCAGCCAGCAGCAGGCCAGCTGTTCGAGCAGAGGCGATCCGAGGTCAAGGGAGTCGCGGGCCTGGACGAGCGAGGCGATGGTTCGGGACGACGCGCGGATCCAGCCAATGCGCAGCCCGCCCCAGAAGCTTTTGCCGGCAGAGCCGATGGTGATAACCGGCGCCTCGGGATTGAAGGCCGCCAGCGGCGGAGGCGGCGGGGCGTTGTACCATAAATCAACCATTGTCTCATCGACCACCAGCGTGGTGCGCGTATGGGCCGCAATATCAGCCACCCGCTGTCGCGTGGCGCTATCCATGCAGCGGCCGGTGGGATTGTGAAAGTCCGGCATCAGCCAGGCCAGGCGCGGGGCGGTTTGCGCAATGGTTGCCGCCAGGCCGTCGCAGTCCCAGCCCTGGGCGGGCAGCGCCACGCCAACCGGCCGGCAGGAGGCTCCCTGAATCGCGCTGATCGCCATGGGGTAGGTTGGGGCATCGACCACCACGCGGTCGCCGGGTCCGGTCATTAAGCGCAGCACCAGCGCCAGGCCGCTAAGCGCGCCGTTAACAATCATCACTTCATCAGCCTGGGTCGCTAAACCGCGATCGCAGTAGCGGCGGGCTATCGCCTCGCGCAGCGTCGCAAGCCCCTGCTGATCGTAGCCGGTGCTGGTCAGATGCTGAGGCATCACGCCCAGCGCGTGATGGTAGGCCTGATGGATTTCCGGCCCGGCGCTGAGGGCGGCGGTGGCCAGGTTCACCGACGTGGCGCTGGCGGCCTGTTCCACCGTTCCAGCCTGGCGCTGGGGCAGGGCGATGCGCGAGCCGCTGCCCTGGCGGCTGTAAAGATACCCCTCTTCCCGCAGCTGGCCGAGTGCGCTGGCGATGGTCGTGCGGCTAACGCTCAGCGCCGTCGCCAGCTCGCGCTCGCCGGGCAGGCGCGTTTCCAGCGTCAGGCGGCCGTCAAGGATCAGTAGCCTCAGGGCTTCTGCCAGCTGGCGCCAGAGCGGGGTGCGGGAGGCGGACTCCTGCCAGTTTCCCAGCAGGCGCACCAAAGATTGCGTACCAAATCGACGAGAAGCCATAGCGATCCACTTTTGTAAAACTGGCCATTAATTATCAATCCATTTTTGCCGATGATGGAGAGGTCCGCAATCATCCAGAGGTAAAAAATGTTACGTCGTCTACTGCAGCTCTATATCGGCCTTGTTCTGTACGGCGTGTCGACTGCGCTCTTTGTGCACGCTAACCTCGGAGCCGACCCGTGGGATGTTTTTCATCTCGGCATGGGTAAACAGTTTGGTCTGGATTTTGGCACGGTCATGATCCTGACCGGCGCGGCGGTCCTGCTGCTGTGGATCCCCCTGCGCCAGATGCCCGGGCTGGGCACCATCAGCAATGTGATCGTGCTGGGCCTGGCGGCAAATGCGACCCTGGCCGTTTTGCCGCCGCTTGAATCGGTGGTGGCGCGCAGCCTGCTGCTGGTCGGCGCGGTGGTCCTCAACGCCCTGGCAACCGGTATGTATATTGGCGCCGGATTTGGCCCCGGGCCGCGCGACGGCCTGATGACCGGACTCCATGCCCGTACCGGCTGGTCGCTGCGCGGGATCCGCACCGCCATCGAGGTATCGGTCCTGCTGATTGGCTGGATGGCCGGCGGCACCTTTGGCGTCGGCACCGTGCTGTATGCGCTGACCATCGGGCCGCTTATTCAGCTCTGTTTGCCCTGGTTCCGCCAGCCCGTCGCTGCGCAGCCCGTTAACGCCGGTCGCGAAGCCGCATCCTGATTTTATGCCGTCTTCGGCGATGAGAACTAAACTTAACGCTGCAGATGCGGCCGGGTTCGCCGGCTGCGCTGCTCACTTCGGAGATAATGCTCATGAAGTACGTTGATGGTTTTGTCGTTGCCGTGCCCGCGGAGAATAAGGAGGCATACCGCGAGATGGCAGCGAAGGCCGCGTCACTGTTCAGAGAGTTTGGCGCGCTGCGCGTTGTGGAGTGCTGGGCGGACGACGTGCCGCAAGGCAAGTACACCGACTTTCGGATGGCGGTAAAAGCCGAGGACGATGAAGAGGTGGTATTCAGCTGGATCGAATATCCGTCGAAAGAGGCGAGGGATAGCGCCAACGCAAAACTGATGACGGACCCGCGGATGAAGGCGCTGGGAGAGGGAATGCCCTTTGACGGCCAGCGCATGATCTTTGGCGGCTTCGCGCCGCTACTCGATGAATAATCTGCCAGCAGCACCATCCCCGCCGGCCCGCCGGTTTCGGGGATGGTGTTAGCCAGCTACGCGGCGTTCACGTTCTCTTCAGGTTATTTTCCGCCCACAGAATAAATTCCTCTTTCGGCAGCGCTTTGCTGTACAGCCAGCCCTGGGCGTATATCACGCCGTGATCGCGCAGCCAGTCGCGCTGGCGTTCGGTTTCCACGCCTTCCGCAACCGTCGCCAGGTCGAGCGCCTTTGCCATCTCGATGATGTGCGGCGTCAGCGGTTTATACTCCAGCGTATCAACAAACGATTTATCGATTTTTAGGGTATCGACGTCCAGCCGCTGCAGATAGCTCAGGCTGGAGTAGCCGGTGCCGAAATCATCGATGGAGATGCGGTGCCCTGCCTGACGGTAGCTGGCGATCACCGGCAGCGTGGTTTGCGGGTCAACGAAGCCGCGCTCGGTAATCTCCAGAATGATCTGCTGCGCGGCGATATTCCAGTGCTGAAGCTGTTCGCGCAGAAGTATCGGCAGCTGTGGCGAGCGCAAATCATCAACTGACAGATTAATCGAAATATGGACCTCCGGGCGCCGCTGTAGCCAGGGGCCGAGGTCGGCAAAAATGGTTCGCACGAGATCTTCGGTTAAGCGGGTAATAAGCCCGGTTTGTTCGGCGAGCGGGATAAAAATATCCGGCGACAGAAAGCTGCCGTCGGGCTGCTTCCAGCGCGCCAGCGCTTCCGCCCCCGCGATTTTGCCACTCTGCAGCGAAACAACCGGCTGATAGTAGACCTGGATGGCGTTGGAGTTGAGGGCATCCAGCATCGCATAGCGCGGCGAGCGCAGCCGACGCAGCAGCCGCAGAATTAAAAATGAGGCCAGCAGGCTGGTAAACAAGCCGATGGGCACCCACAGCAGCAGCTGATGCCGCCATCGCTCCTGCAGCGGCAGGGTCGAAGACCAGGTCGCAATCCCGAGGCCCAGCTCCGGGATGCGGCGAATGCGGAAAACGGTATTGTCGAGGGTCAGCGTTTTGGCATTCTGGTTTTTGATTTTCTCCCAGATAAGCGGATCGATCTTTTCGCTACTGACGATCGCCCGTTCGCGCCGGGTGCCAAACAGAACGGTGTGGATCTCATCCGGGCCCAGCTGGACGACGTCGATAAACGATGCGGGATCTATCATCACCATGTGGTTATCGCTGCCCAGGGCCGTCATTCGGCGCTGCAAGCCGAGATCGTTGAGGGTTGTCAGCCAGGCGCGGTAGCCGTCGGAGGTGATGCTATCGGGCTCGGGAAATTTGACGGGCGCGCTGCGGTCTTCAAGCGAAGAGCACTGCGGGACTGAATCATGCAGCCACAGCACTTCCTGCACGTAGCGATGGGTATAGGCAATGCGCCGCATCGCCTGTAAATGCTGTGGGCTACACGGGGCGTAGGGAATGGCCTCCGCTTCCTGCAGGGCCTCTTTCGCCCGATCGGCAACCTGCTGAACCCGCATTAAAACGCGTTTGGAGTAGTTATCCAGTTCGCTATAAAACTGCGTTTTTGCCTGACTCGTTGCCAGCCAGATGCTCAGCCCGGTGGGTAAAATAATGGCGAGAATCAGCACCCCCGTAACCAGACTCACCAGATGTCGGGTCGTCATGAGAATATCCTTATGTCAGAGGGGGTTCGCTGAGTATACCCGATAGAGTAAAAAGGTCGCGGCGGAGGTGAATTATTATTGGATGTAAAAAATGCCCGAACCGGAAGATGCCGCCGATATCGGGCTAAGATGGACGATCCGCTGCGTTCAAAGCGTTGAACGCGCGGAAAAAACGAGGGCTGGAATGCCTTCCGCGCTAGCGTTAAGCATTCCGTAACAGCTTAATCGACGATCGTGACAGCGAGATGTTGCGCATCATGAAGGTCTAGTGGGCGTCCGGGGCGGCAATATCGGCGCTGATGCGCAGGTCATTTTCATCAAAGACCATACAGAAGCCGTCGTCGAAGGCGACGTCGATTTTCTGCCACGGGCGGAAGTGCACGTCGCCGGGGAGCAGGATTTTGACATTATCGTGACCGTAGCACTGGCCGAACAGATAGGTGTTGTTCCCCAGACGTTCAACGACTTCACACTGGAAGCCGACGACCGTCCCGCTGCGAACGTCGGTCGACAGATGCTCAGGGCGGATCCCTAACGTGACGCTATCGCCGGGCCGTACCGGGGCGGTGGTGATATTCAGCGTCAGGTGATGATCCTGCGCCATCTTCACGCTGAGCTGGCCCGGCTGCCATGCGGTGACCGTTGCGGGCAGGAAGTTCATCTTCGGCGAGCCGATAAACCCGGCAACGAATTTATTGACCGGGTTGTAGTACAGCGACATCGGCGAGCCCATCTGCTCAACCTTGCCGTAGTTCATCACCACGATCTTATCGGCAAGGGTCATGGCTTCAACCTGATCGTGGGTGACATACACCATCGTAGTTTTGAGCTCATGGTGCAGTTTGGCGATATGCAGACGCATCTCGACGCGCAGCTCGGCGTCGAGGTTAGAGAGCGGTTCATCGAACATGAACACCCGCGGATTGCGCACGATGGCGCGGCCGATCGCCACGCGCTGGCGCTGGCCGCCGGAGAGCTGTTTGGGCTTGCGGTCCAGCAGATGCGAGAGCTGCAGGGTTTTCGCCACCATTTCAACCTGACGGCGGATCTCGTCTTTCGGCACCTTATTGACCTTCAGGCCGTAGCCCATGTTTTCCGCGACCGTCATATGCGGATAGAGCGCATAGGACTGGAATACCATCGCCACGCCGCGGTGGGCGGGAACAACGTCATTCATCACCTCATCGCCAATCAGCACCTCACCATCGCTGACCTCTTCAAGACCGGCAATCATTCGCAGCAGGGTTGACTTTCCGCAGCCGGAAGGCCCAACGAAAACCGCAAATTCACCATCTTCGATATCAAGATTAACCTGATGCAGCGTCACGGTACTGCCAAACCGTTTGGTGACATTCCTCAGTCGTATATTGGACATCAACGTTCCCCGGGGTTAGTAGTCGTTATTTGCCGTTGGGATTAGGGTTTCAGCGGGTTTTTGTATTACGTGTAACAACTCGTCTGACCGATGATCAACAGCACTGAAATCATGCTGTGACTATAACTTCCAGTATTTTTGCGCCCTACACCGATGTTTCATTTCTGCAAGCACGATCACACAACTGGTAGCTTCATATGGTTTTATCCGCCTTCAAAGCGTAGCGTATAACAAATCACGAAAGTTGGGTTTTAGCGTTATAAAACACCGTAAAGTGCCTGATGTAAACATCGACAAACGTCGAATGGCTTAATAAAAACCAATAAATTGTTATACCTTCACATGAGGTTGATAATGAAAAAGAACACTCTTGCCGTACTTATCCTCACGACGCTGGCTGCCGGACAGCTGGTTAGCCTGCAGGCGCAGGCCGCCGGCCAGCTTAACGTCTGGGAAGACATCAAAAAATCCGACGGCATCAAAGCCGCGGTGAGCGATTTTGAAAAACAGTACGACGTGAAGGTCAGCGTGCAGGAAATGCCCTACGCGCAGCAGCTGGAAAAGCTGCGTCTCGATGGCCCGGCGGGTATTGGCCCTGACGTACTGGTTATCCCCAACGACCAGCTGGGCGGAGCGGTGGTTCAGGGGCTGCTGTCGCCGCTGAAGCTGGAGCAGGCGAAACAAGAGGCGTTTACGCCGGCATCGATCGGCGCTTTCCGCCTCGATAATGCGCTCTACGGCGTGCCGAAAGCCGTAGAAACGCTGGTGCTGATCTATAACAAAGACCTGATCGACAAGCCGCTGGATAGCCTGCAGGCGTGGTATGACTTCTCGAAGGCGCAGCGTGCGCAGAACAAATACGGCCTGCTGGCGAAGTTTGACCAGATTTACTACAGCTGGGGGGCGATTGGCCCGATGGGCGGCTATATCTTTGGCAAAAACGCCAACGGCGGCTTTAACCCGCAGGACGTCGGTTTGAATAAACCGGGGGCCGTCGAGGCGGTGACCTTCCTGAAAAAATTCTACAGCGATAACGTCTTCCCGGCGGGGATCCTTGGCGATAACGGCCTGAACGCGATCGACTCGCTGTTTACCGAGAAAAAAGCGGCGGCGGTGATCAACGGCCCGTGGGCCTTCCAGCCGTACGAAGCGGCGGGGATCAACTACGGCGTCGTACCGCTGCCGACGCTGCCGGACGGTAAGCCAATGAGCTCTTTCCTCGGCGTGAAAGGCTACGTGGTGTCGACCTGGAGCAAAGACAAAGCGCTGGCGCAGCAGTTTATTGAGTTTATCAATCAGCCGCAGTACGCGAAGGCCCGCTACGTCGCCACCGGTGAAATCCCGGCGCTGAAGGCGATGATTGACGACCCGTTAATCAAAAATGATGAGAAGGCCAGCGCGGTGGCGGTGCAGTCGGCGCGCGCGACGGCGATGCCGGGGATCCCGGAGATGGGCGAGGTTTGGGGGCCGGCTAACGCCGCGCTGGAGCTGAGTCTGACCGGTAAGCAAGCGCCGCAGGCGGCGCTCGATAACGCGGAAAAACAGATCAAAATGCAAATTGAAGCGATGCAGGCCAGTAACCAGTAATTGCGATGTTCGCCACTCTGCAGGCGACGCGTAGGCTGGCGACGTTGATTCGCGCTGTAACGCAGCGCGAACGATCAGGGTATCGCTGTAACAGAACGGGCGGGGAACCTCCCGTTTTCAGAAGGAGTCGTGTGTGATTATCAATCCCAGCGAAAATATTGCCGCAGCGCGCGGCGCGGGACGCCATGCGTGGTGCGGCCTGCTGCTGGCTGTGGTGCCGGGTTTTGGCCAGTTTTATCATCGTCAGTGGCTGAAGGGGCTGGTTTTCCTCGTGCTGCTGAGCAGTTTTATGAGCGTTTTTTACGACTTCCTGCATCAGGGGCTGTGGGGGCTGTACACCCTCGGTGAAGAGGTGCCGCGAGACAACTCTATTTTCCTGCTGGCGGAAGGGATAATCAGCGTACTGATCGTCGCTTTTGGCGTGCTGGTCTACTCTCTCTCGCTGCGCGATGCCTGGGTTAACGGCAAAAAGCGCGATGAGGGCGTGGCGCTAAACAGCGTTCGCAAGCAGTACCAGATGCTGCTCAAAGACGGCTTCCCGTATCTGATGATTACCCCCGGCTTCATTCTGCTGGTATTTGTCGTGATCTTCCCGATTTTGTTCGGTTTCGCGATTGCGTTTACCAACTACAACCTCTACCACACGCCGCCGGCGAAGCTGGTGGACTGGGTGGGATTAAAGAACTTTATTAATATCTTTACCCTCTCTATCTGGCGCTCGACGTTCTTTGACGTCCTGCAGTGGACGGTGGTCTGGACCCTGCTGGCGACCACCCTGCAGTGTACCGTTGGCGTTTTGCTGGCGATCCTCGTCAACCAGAAAGATCTGCGCTTCAAGCCGATGATCCGCACCATTTTCATCCTGCCGTGGGCGGTGCCGGGCTTCGTCACTATTCTGGTGTTTGCAGGAATGTTTAACGACTCGTTCGGGGTGATTAACAACGCGATCCTCTCCTTCTTTGGCATTAGCCCGAAGGCGTGGCTGACCGACCCGTTCTGGACTAAAACCGCGCTGATTATGATGCAGACCTGGCTGGGCTTCCCGTTCGTATTCGCCATGACCACCGGCGTGCTGCAGGCGATCCCCGACGATCTGTATGAGGCGGCAACGATGGATGGCGCCAGCGCCTGGACCCGTCTGCGGACGATTACGCTGCCGCTGGTGCTGTACTCGATTGCGCCGATCATCATCACCCAGTACACCTTCAACTTTAACAACTTCAACATCATTTACCTGTTCAACAACGGCGGGCCTGCGGTGGCGGGGTCGAACGCCGGCGGGACGGATATCCTGGTGTCGTGGATCTACAAGCTGACGATGTCGTCTTCGCAATATGCCATTGCGGCGACCATTACCATCCTGCTGTCGATTTTTGTCGTCGGCCTGGCGCTGTGGCAGTTCCGCGCCACTAAATCCTTTAAAAATGACGAGATGGCGTAAGGGAAGCAACATGGCTAAATCACCCAGTATTAAACGCGAAAAGTGGATTCGCCTGTCGCTCACCTGGCTGGTTATCGCCGCGGTGTCGGCGATCATCATCTATCCGCTGGTCTGGACGGTTGGGGCGTCGCTGAACGCCGGCAACAGCCTGCTCAGCACCTCGATTATTCCGGAGAATCTCTCCTTCCAGCACTACGCCGATCTGTTCAACGGTAACGTGAACTATCTGACCTGGTACTGGAACTCGATGAAGATCAGCTTCATGACCATGGCGCTGACCCTCATCAGCGTCAGCTTCACCGCCTACGCCTTCTCCCGCTTTCGTTTTAAAGGACGGCAGAACGGGCTGATGCTGTTTCTGCTGCTGCAGATGATCCCCCAGTTTTCGGCGCTGATTGCGATCTTTGTCCTCTCGCAGCTGCTGGGCCTGATCAACAGCCATCTGGCGCTGGTGCTGATCTACGTTGGCGGCATGATCCCGATGAACACCTGGCTGATGAAGGGCTACCTCGACGCGATCCCCAAAGATCTGGACGAGTCGGCGCGCATGGACGGCGCCAGCAGCCTGCGGATCTTTTTCGAAATCATCATGCCGTTGTCGAAGCCGATTCTGGCGGTGGTCGCGCTGTTTTCGTTCACCGGTCCGCTGGGGGACTTCATTTTATCGAGCACTATCCTGCGCACGCCGGACAAATACACGCTGCCGATCGGCCTGTATAACCTGGTGGCGCAGAAAATGGGCGCCAGCTACACCACCTATGCGGCGGGCGCGGTGCTGATTGCGGTACCGGTAGCGATTCTCTATCTGGCATTACAAAAATACTTTGTTTCCGGCCTGACCTCTGGCAGTACAAAAGGATAACCCCATGAAAAGATTAACGCCCGCGCTGCTTGCTGTTTGTCTGGCATGCAGTTTTTCCGCCAGTTTGCATGCTGCCGATACGCTGCAAACGCGCTCTTTTAACACTATGCCCGCCGACTTTATCAAAGGCGCGGATATTTCCACCCTGCTGGATGCCGAAAAGCATGGGGCAAAGTTTTATAACCACAGCAACCAGCTGCAGGACCCCATCGCGATCCTCAAGGCCGACGGCGTTAACTACGTGCGCTTGCGGCTGTGGGTTGACCCGAAAGATGCGCAGGGCCAGGCCTACGGCGGCGGCGATAACGATCTGGCGGCAACGCTGGCGCTGGCTAAGCGGGCAAAAGCGCAGGGTATGAAGCTGCTGCTCGACTTCCACTACAGCGATTTCTGGACCGACCCGGGCAAGCAGTTCAAGCCGAAAGCCTGGGAAAAGATGGATTATCCGCAGCTGAAAACCACTATCCACGACTATACCCGCGATACCATCGCCCGCTTTAAGCAGGAGGGCGTGCTGCCGGATATGGTGCAGATTGGCAATGAAATTAACGGCGGTATGCTGTGGCCGGAAGGCAAAAGCTGGGGGCAGGGCGGCGGCGAGTTTGACCGACTGGCCGGCCTGCTGAACGCCGCCATCGATGGTCTGAAGGAGAATCTGAAGGGCGGCGAGCAGGTCAAAATCATGCTCCATCTGGCTGAAGGCACCAAAAACGATACCTTCCGCTGGTGGTTTGACGAAATCAGCAAGCGCAACGTGCCGTACGACATCATTGGCCTGTCGATGTACACCTACTGGAATGGTCCGATTAGCGCGCTGAAGGCCAATATGGACGATATCAGCAGACGCTATAACAAAGACGTTATCGTGGTGGAGGCCGCTTACGCCTATACCCTGGAGAATTGCGACAGTGCCGAAAATAGTTTCCAGGCCAAAGAGGAAAAAGACGGCGGCTATCCGGCAACGGTGCAGGGACAATATAATTACGTTCACGATTTAATGCAGGCCGTTGCCGATGTTCCCGACCATCGCGGAAAGGGCATATTTTATTGGGAGCCCACGTGGATTGCCGTGCCGGGAAATACCTGGGCCACGCCGGCGGGAATGAAATATATTCATGATGAGTGGAAGCAGGGCAATGCCCGTGAAAACCAGGCGCTATTTGATTGCCAGGGTAAAGTATTACCGTCGATGAAAGTCTTTAATTAATATCCCCGAGACGTATTGAGCTTCGCAGGCGCCGGCGGCATTTGGCTACCCCGATATGGGATTAATTTCCCGTCGGCCGATGCTCAAGTTATTCAGGGAATATATGAATGTTAAACTTCAGGATGTTTATTATGAAAAAATTTGCGCCTTTGAGTCCGAAGGTTAATGCGCTATTGCATGGTGCGGACTACAACCCGGAACAGTGGGAAAACTATCCCGATATTATCGACCAGGATATTGCCATGATGCAGCAGGCAAACTGCAACGTCATGTCGGTGGGTATTTTCAGCTGGGCCAAACTTGAACCTCGGGAAGGCGTATTTGAGTTTGGCTGGCTGGATAGCATCCTGGATAAGCTCTATGCCGCCGGCATTCACGTATTTCTTGCCACTCCGAGCGGGGCGCGGCCGGCCTGGATGTCGCAGGCCTATCCGCAGGTGCTGCGCGTGGGGCGCGACCGCGTGCCGGCGCTGCACGGCGGGCGGCACAACCACTGCATGAGCTCGCCGGTATACCGGGAAAAAAGCTTCAAAATAAACAGCCTGCTGGCGGAGCGCTATTCACGGCATCCGGCGGTGCTGGGCTGGCATATCTCCAACGAATACGGCGGCGAGTGCCACTGTGATATCTGCCAGGAGCGCTTCCGCGACTGGCTGAAGGCGCGCTATGAGACGCTGGATAATCTCAATCATGCCTGGTGGAGCACCTTCTGGAGCCACACCTATAGCGACTGGTCGCAGATTGAGTCTCCGTCCCCGCAGGGGGAGGTCTCCATCCACGGCCTCAACCTCGACTGGCATCGCTTTAACACCGCCCAGGTGAGCGATTTTTGCCGCCATGAAGTTGCTCCGCTGAAAGCGGCAAATGCCGACCTGCCGGTGACCACAAACTTTATGGAATATTTCTACGATTACGACTACTGGCAGCTGGCAAAAAACCTCGATTTCATCTCCTGGGATAGCTACCCGATGTGGCATCGCGACAAGGATGAGACGACGCTGGCCTGCTACACCGCGATGTATCACGACATGATGCGTAGCCTGAAGGGCGGTAAGCCGTTTGTGCTAATGGAGTCGACGCCGAGCGCAACCAACTGGCAGCCGACCAGCAAGCTGAAAAAGCCGGGCATGCACATTCTCTCCTCCATGCAGGCTGTGGCCCACGGCGCGGATTCGGTGCAGTACTTCCAGTGGCGCAAGAGCCGGGGGTCGGTGGAGAAATTCCACGGCGCCATTATCGATCACGTCGGGCACCTTGATACCCGCGTCGGCCGGGAAGTGACCCGGCTGGGTGAGATGCTGAGTCAGCTGCCGGAGGTGGTGGGCTGTAGCACCGATGCTAAAGTGGCGATCGTTTTCGATCAGCAAAACCGCTGGGCGTTGGACGATGCCCAGGGGCCGCGCAATATGGGTATGGAGTATGAAAATACCGTTAACGAGCACTACCGCCCGTTCTGGGAGCAGGGCATTGCGGTGGATATCATCGATGCTGATGTCGATTTAAGCCCCTATCGGCTGGTGATTGCGCCGATGCTCTATATGGTTCGCGACGGCTTTGCCGAGCGCGCCGAAGCGTTCGTTGCCGGCGGCGGTCATCTGGTGACCACCTACTGGACCGGGATTGTAAACGAGAGCGATCTTTGCCACCTCGGCGGCTTCCCGGGCCCGCTGCGCAACCTGCTGGGAATTTGGGCGGAGGAGATTGACTGCCTGAATGAGGGCGAACGTAATCTGGTTCAGGGGCTGGCGGGCAATGAGAGCGGCCTGCAGGGCCCTTATCAGGTGCGCCACCTCTGCGAGCTTATCCATGCTGAGGGCGCGCAGCCGCTGGCGACCTATCGGGATGATTTCTACGCCGGGCGGCCGGCGGTCACCGTTAACCGCTTTGGCAAAGGCAAGGCCTGGCACGTGGCGTCGCGCAACGACCTGGCCTTCCAGCGCGATTTCTTCGCCTCGATAAGCAAAGAGCTGGCGCTGCCGCGGGCCGTCGACGCGGATTTCCCGCCGGGCGTCGTGGCAACGGCGCGTACCGACGGTGAAACGACCTTTGTGTTCCTGCAAAACTACAGCGCCCAGCAGCATAGCGTGACGCTCCCGCCGGGCTATCGCGACTGCCTCTCCGACGCCGCGGCTGATGCGCCTCTGAGCCTGAGCGCCTGGGATTGCCGCATCCTCAGCCGCAAAGCGTAACTCCTCTCTGCCCATGCCTGCTCTCGCGAGCAGGCTTTTTTTTATCTGTTATCATCTGGAGCGTATTATGGTGAGTTTAAAATCCTTCCTGCACTATTTCTCCCAGCCCCGCCCGACGGTTCCGCTAAGCGATGTGGAAAAGCAGCAGGTTCAGTCCCTCATTTCCGCCTTTGGCGGCGAGGAGAATATTGTTAACGTTGATGCCTGTATTACCCGCCTGCGGGTCACGGTAAATAATCTGGCGGTCGTCGACTCTCAGGCTTTACAGCAGCAGGGGGCGTTGGGCGTTATTATTCTTGGACAGCAGGTGCATGCTATTTTTGGCAAACAGTCGGATGCCCTGCGTCAATTATTAGACGGCCACTTTACCGCCCGTCGTTAAATAAAAAAGGGATAACTCAACGGTGAGTTATCCCTGATATACGCCGCATATTTCACGCCGTAGGTGGGCAGCTGCTGTCGTTAAAAACGCTTTCATGACTGCCGCCGTCCCGCGACCCGAATTATTCAGGATATTAAAATAGCAATGGCAATACTCATTACCGGAGGGTAATTAACAACCTTACAGCTGGAGATAAAACGATATTACGCGATATTTATTACCACCAGGCTTCTACCTGGACACCAAAGTTCCACGTGTTGCTGGCAGTCTGATCTTCAAACGGCTTTCCGTGTTCTGAATCATTCAGATAGGAGGCAAAAATACGCAGCTCCGGGCGCGACATAAAGTCAGGACCGTCGGCGAGGCCTAGCGCAATGGTGTACTTCTCACCCGCCTGCTTGTAGTCGGTATTGTTCTTGTAGCTATCTTTCTGGTAGAACCCGCCCACCTCGCCGATCAGCCGTACGTACTCCGTAAACTGATACTGTCCGCGGGCGACGAGGGAAAGCAGCCGCGTTTTATTGGTGTAGTCGGTGATGTCGTCGGCGGAACCCCAGGTCAGAACGTGGTTAATGGAGAACTTCTCGGTTATCGGGATCAGGCCGGTATTGATAACGCGATAGCCGCTGGCGTCGTTGACGTAGTTCCACATGTCGTACCAGCCGCCGCCCTGGGAAACCATATTTTGCGCCAGCCCTTTATTGGCGTACTGCAGCACCAGCTTGTTATAACCGCCCAGCATATCCTGGCTTATCTCACCGGTCAGCATGACGCCGTTTTCAGCATCGTAGAGTCCGCCGTAGCTGTCCTGCTTTTTGGTGGTGTTCGGCATGGCATAGTCGATACCGAATTCGGTCCACGAGCCGGACCACGGCTTCCAGCCGGCGTAGCGCAGATCGAGGTAGTTAATATTGACGTTGCTGTCGCCATCGACGCGGTAGTCGACGTCGTTAGCGTCGCCGCGGATCCATGCGAACGAGACCGCGCCCGGGCCCAGGGTGTAGTTTTCGAGCCCGGCACCGGAGCCGGAAATGTTCCAGTATTTGGTATCAATGATGTGTAGATCGTGGCGCTGGTAATAGCGCTTGCCGCCCCATATCACCGCGTTCGGGTCGCCCGGGACCAGGCCTTTAATCTGCAGGTTGAGCTGACGCAGGCCAAACTGCGCGTCGTCGTTAAGCGTGGTTTCGTTATCGTTGGAGCCGTCTGACACCATGCTGACCATGCTATCAAGGTAGAAGCTGACGTCGTTCTTTTTATAGACTTCCGAGCCGAGCTCCAGCTCGCCGTAGGTATCGGATTCGTTGCCCAGGCGGCCAAGCTTATTCTTTTGCCATTCGGCGAGACTTCCATCACCGGAGACCCCAACCCCGGCGCGCATATAACCATGAAAATCGATACCCGGAACCGTAGCGGTGGCCGCGATTACGGAGGGTGAAATCAGCGCGGCGGTTAACGCAGCAGAAAGAGTGCGCAGCGTAGTGTTCATGTCTATCCTCTTATTGTTTTGTATTACGTTCACATTAACGATGTCATAAAATGCCTAAACGTAAATTCAGGCAAATGAACGATCGCGATAGTGTGACTAACTGCAAATAAAACCGCGCATTTTGTTACGGTTGGTGAGTCCATTCACAATTTAATGTATTGTGAGCGTAATACTTTTATTGACAATTTTTCGCCGGGGAACGTTGCGGGGAGCGTTTTTTCAAATAGCCCCTGTTACAATCCAGGGATAACAACATAAGGAACCGGACCATGAAGTCTAAAAGTGCAACCTTAGAAGATGTCGCTCGCCATGCGGGGGTCTCTTATCAGACGGTGTCCAGGGTACTGAATAAATCTGCCAATGTATCCGAAGCCACGCGTCACAAGGTGGAGAAATCTATTGAGCTGCTGCGCTACGTGCCAAATCGCCTGGCTCAGCAGCTGGTGGGTAAGCAAAGTCGGACCGTCGGTCTGGTGACCATTTCGCTCGCGCTGCACGCGCCTTCGCAGGTGGCGGCGGCGGTGAAACGCTACGCTAACGTTGAAGGGTATCAGGTGCTGATCTCAATGATTGATGAGAGCGTCAACCAAAGTATCCAGGATTCGATCAATGAGCTGAAGTCTCAGCTGGTAGACAAGGTGATCATTAACGTCCCTTTGGATACCGAACAGGCGCAGAAAATCGCCGCTGACAATGACGACATCGTATGTTTGTTTTTAGACGTTGATCCCTATAGCTCGGTGTTTAACGTTTCGTTTAACCCGGCCGATGGCACCCGTGCGAGCGTGAAATATCTCTATGAGATGGGCCACCGTGAAATTGCGCTGCTGGCCGGCCCGGAAAGCTCCGTATCGGCCAGGCTGAGGCTGAAAAGCTGGCTTGAAACGCTGGAGGGCTATGGCCTGCAGCCGGTAACGGTGATCCGCGGCAACTGGGATGCGCAAAGCGGCTACGCCGGGGCTTTACAGATGCTGCGCGAGACGCCGAAATTTAGCGCGGTGCTGGTCGGCAACGACCAGATGGCGCTGGGGGTATTGAGCGCTTTCCATCAGCATCAGGTGCCGATCCCCGGTGAGAAGTCGGTCATTGGCTATGACGATACCTATGAAAGCTCCTTCTTCTATCCGGCGCTAACCACCGTTTCACTGGATCTTGATTTACAGGGGAAAGAGGCCGTGCGCCGCATTCTGGACAGCGGCGATAGCGAAAAGCTGAACACCTCCTCCATCCTTCCGGCGCGGCTGGTGGTGCGTCACTCCACCGGGCCCAAAATGGAGCAGGGGAAGAACCTGCAGGCCATTGCCGAGCAGCTGCGCGCGCTTGCCCATCAGCTGAATTCCTGATAGCCAGCGGACGGGCGTCTCAGCCCGCCGCCTAAATCCCTTTGCTGTTCATGGTTGATCTTTGTTGTCTACCGGCGTAACCTTGTTGTTATGTTATAACGTATCGAATGAGGTCATCATGAAAGCGAATATTCATCCGCATTACCGCACCGTTGTGTTTCACGACACCAGCGCTAATGAATATTTTAAAGTGGGTTCGACGATAAAAACCGAGCGTGAGATCGATCTGGAAGGGGTGACCTATCCGTACGTGCCGATTGACGTCTCCTCCAAATCGCACCCGTACTACACCGGTAAGCAGAAAACCTTCTCCAGTGAAGGAAGCACCGCTCGTTTCCGTAAGCGTTTTGGCAGCTTTATTGATGCGAAAAGGAGCGAATAATGCAGGTACTTAATTCTTTACGCAGCGCCAAACAGCGCCATCCGGACTGCCAGATAGTCAAACGCAAAGGGCGGCTGTACGTCATCTGCAAAAGCAACCCCCGCTTTAAGGCCGTGCAGGGGCGGAAAAAAAGGCGCTAGCCTGCCTGAGGGCGAAGGCTCTCAAGGGTACGGATCTGCTGGCCATCGGCGCTGAAATTGTCGCTGGCCAGCCATCTCTGCATAGCGCTATCAATCTGCGGCCACTCCGTATCGATTATCGAAAACCAGTCGGTATCTCGGTTGTGGCCCTTTATCACCAGCGCCTGACGAAAGCGCCCCTCATAGTGAAAACCTAGCCGCCGTGCCGCCCGGCGCGAAGGCTCGTTCAAACTGTTGCATTTCCATTCATAGCGGCGATAGCCGAGGGTATCAAACGCGTAGCGCATCAGCAGCCAGTGCGCTTCGGTAGCCATTGCCGTTCGGCTAAGCAGCGGCGAAAAATGCACGTGCCCCACCTCGACAACGCCATTATTGGCATCAATTCTCATCAGCGCCAGTGAGCCGACGGGCAGCCGGGTCTGGCGGTCAATCACCGCAAAATGAAGCGGGTCGTTAAGTTCGGCTACGCCGGTTACCCATGCGCTAAACTCTTCGACGCTGCTATCGGGCTCACGCAGCAGCCAGGTCCAGCTGCGCGTATCCGGAGCCAGCTGATGGGCAGCGAAGAGCGCCTCAGCGTGCTTTCCGGCCAGCGGCTCCAGATAACAGAGGCGTCCTTGCAGGGTCTGCCGCTGTGGAGCGGGACGCGGCTGCCAGTCGGGCAGGGCATCGCCAACGGGTTGGCCGAAGTGGTTATGCTGACTCATTTTGCTTTCCTTGTATGGAGGTATGCGCTGAGACTAAGGCCTTACTGGTTCCATAAAAAGAGCCATTGAATTATATTTTTATGGTGCCACGAGGAGCCGCAATGAATATCCCTGACGATGCCTTTTTCACTTTACTGGAACATGCCCTGCGAGACAGGGGCGATGAGACGCTGCAGCGGACGCTGTACCACGCGCTGCGTGGCGCTATTTTGCAGGGGACTCTGGCAGGAGGCAGCCGTCTGCCGGGCTCACGCGCCATCGCCAGCTGGCTCAATCTGTCGCGCAATACGGTAAACGCGGCGCTGGAGCAGCTGGCGATGGAAGGCTATTTGCTGCGCAGCCGGCAGGGGACGCACGTGGCGGCGCTGAGCTCTGCGCAGGAGAGCAAGGTTACGCTACCGGCGATTGCGCTGCCGGAGCGGCTGCTGGCGCTCCCGGCGGGGGCCAGGCGCGACTCTCCTGCGCTGGCCTTTACTCCCGGTACGCCGGCGATTAACTACTTTCCTCTCTCCATCTGGCGACGCCTGCTCGATCGCGTCCTGCGCGAAGAGGGCAGCACGCTGCTGGGCTACGGCGATGCGGCCGGGGAGCTGGCGCTGCGGCAGGCTATCGTTCGCCACCTCGCGCTGTCGCGCGGGATTCGCTGCGATGCCCGGCAGATTGTCATTACCGAAGGCGCGCTTGAGGGCGTGAATTTGTGTACCCACCTGCTGAGCGTCGCCGGCGATACCGCCTGGGTAGAGGAGCCGGGCTATTTAGGCGCCAAAAGCGTATTTCTGAAGGCCGGACTGCGGGTGAAGGGGATGGCGGTCGATAGCGAAGGCATGCGTCCGGAGGTGGATGAGAGCAAAACGCCGAGGCTCATTTTCACTTCCCCTTCGCACCAGTATCCATGCGGAGCGGTGATGAGCGCCGGGCGACGTCTGGCGCTGCTGGAGTATGCGCGCCAGCATAATGCCTGGATCGTGGAAGATGACTACGATAGCGAGTTTCGCTACAGCGGTGAGCCGATCCCGGCGATGCTGGGAATGGTAAAAGACGCGCCGGTGGTCTATCTCGGTACGTTTAGTAAAACGCTGTTCCCGGCGCTGCGGATTGGTTTTGTGGTCATGCCACCGGCGCTGGCCGCCGCGGCTCAGGGGGCGGTTAGCGCGCTGCTGCGGGGCGGCCATCGGGCTGAACAGCGGGCGCTGGCGCTCTTCATCGAAGAGGGCCACTATGCCCGTCATCTGGCCGCCATGCGCCGTTTGTACCGTAAGCGTCAGCTGCAGCTACGCGAGGCCCTGGCCAGGGAGCTGACCCAGCCTTATGACATTCTCGGCGGCGAGGGCGGGCTGCACCTGACGGTCGCCGTTGAGGGGATTGATGATGTGGCGGTGGTTGAGCAGGCCCGCCAGTATCAGCAGGCCCCTGCGGCGTTAAGCCGCTTCTACCTGGACGCACGGCGCGCGCGAAGCGGGCTGGTGCTGGGATATGGCAATACGTCCGCTTCGCATTTTGATCCGGCGCTGCGGACGTTAAATCGTCTTATCAGGCAGTGCCGACGCGGGTCAGGCTGAAGACATCGTAGAACGACAGCTCGCCTTTGGTAGCAATCATTTTTTGCAGCTGCGTTTTCTGCTCGCCCGCTACGCGCGGCGACTGCAGGATCCGCTCGATCAGCTGAGGCGGGACGAAGCGGGTGTTGTACCATTCGCCGTTGTAGCAGACGCGAAAGTCCAGGACGTCGATATCTTCGTAGCGATAGCGTGGATAGACGTCAAAGAAAAAGAAGCCGTTCAGCAGGACAAACAGCACCACCAGTAGCCATACGGAATCCACCAGCGTCTCTGAGGTGAACATGACGACGAAGGTCGCAGCAAAGGCGGCGTACATCGCGACGAACAGCCACGGATGATTGCGAATAAAACTGATGCTGAAGCGCGGACGGTTGTCGCGCTTCTCTTTCACATTGAGCTCATCAATGGTATTGGTCAGCAGTTGCTGTATTTCTGTCATTTTGTCCCCGAATTCTACTAAGGCCCAGCCTGAAGGCTATTTTATGTTGCGGGAATCAGATGGAAAAGTAACAGATCAGTTGCGGAAAAGCATAACAGTTACTCTTTTTCCGCTTCCAGCATCCTGATGATTTGCGCGGGATTGCCGCCAACGACCGCATTCGGCGGAACGTCTTTGACGACCACGGCCCCGGAGGCGATGACGGCGTTATCGCCAATCGTCACGCCTGGGTTAATTACGGCGCGGCCGCCAATCCAGACGTTATTCCCGATGGTGACCGGTTTACCGTACTCTCTGCCGCTGTTGCGCTCGACCGCATCGAGAGGATGAGTGGCGGTATAGATATGTACGCCGGGTGCCAACATGCAGTTATCGCCGATCCTTATCGGGCAGACGTCGAGCATGACGCAGTCAAAATTAGCGTAGAAATTACTGCCGAGATAAATATTGTAACCATAGTCACAGCGGAAGGTGGGCTCAATCCAGGCATCGCCCGCCTGACCAAATAACGCTGTCAGACAGTTTTTGCGTAGTTCACGTTCTTCCGGCGCCGAATGGTTGTAGCGATGCAGCTCCTGCCTGGCATGCAGGCGATCCGCGCGTAGCGTCGCATCTCCGGGCTGATACAGCTCGCCGGCGATCATCTTAAGCTTCTCTTCACTCATGGGGCTTTCCTCAAATAGCGGGTGGGCCACAGTATAAAAAAGAAACCGGTTTCAGATACGCCGTTTGGCTATTTATGCGAGTAATATCACAAATATACCCGAAGTGAGGGGAGGGGACTGATTACCGCCTGGTCGTTACCTGAAATGAATTAGCGAATGAATTTCCACACCGACGTCGGGATTTTGTCGTACAGCTTATTCATGGTCAATTCGGCAAGACGGTGATCGGCCGCTGAGTAAAATACAGCCAATTCGTTGTCCGGAAGTTCGTATTTATTTTTTTCAATTACGCGTTCCAGCGTATCAATTGTCTGACAACGGCGTAAGCGCATCAAATAGTCTGTTTTGGTTAATGGTTCACCAGACATAAATTCACCTTTAAATTGTAATAATACTAACAAGAAAGACTTGCCGGATTTTCCCGGCTGGCGTTAACAAAACAACGGAATAACCGATTTCCCGATTTACGCCATTTTTGCAGGTCTACGCTGTTAATGCCGTAGCTGCTAAACAACATGAAAGTGTCATCAAGGTATTCATCGAGCTGAGCAATCAGTTTATTATCCTCAGCGTACTTAATTTTATAATTAAGCGCGAAGGTAGCAATGTGATCGATCAATTCATTAAGCTGAAGATTGACAGCCGAGGTCGGGTCATTAACCCACCCGTGGTTGCTCTCTTCCAGGTTTGCAAGGCAATCATGATACAGGGTTTCGCAGAGAAATCGAAGCTGTGCGATATCATGTCTTTTTGGCGAGTATTCGTCCATAACACATCCCCTTTTGAGTGGTTTTAAACGACGACTAACAAGCACCGTTGTGGGATGAACACGACTAACAGACCTGGCACATACATTGTAATCCTGTTGATTTAACTATAATCCACTCTTAAACAGATTTCACCGTGCTATTACGAAAAATTACAATTATTACCCTTAATTTATCTTAAAGCACCGGACTCTATTATACCGCAACATATCAAGGTGATGGCTATCGCAAAGCACACCTTATGGATCATTGGTTTAGCAGGTTATTTTGTCATGCACCCGTCGGCAGCCACGGATAACGCTGGTATTAAGAATATTCTGAGTGAGACCGAAGGGTAAAACCGTGAAGAATAATCTGGTAAAAATAGGTTATGTCATATCTTTGCTGATTATATAGCAGAACATCCGCTAAACAATCACATTGTGTGCGCTTTCATCGATAAAAAAAGGGCCGCAAATGCGGCCCTGAGTTCAGAGATTAATGATGCCCGGTCGGATGACTGTGCTCAATATCTTCCGTTTTCTTGCTGAAACGGCGACGAACGACCACGAAGAATACCGGCACGAAGAAGATTGCCAGAACCGTCGCGGTGACCATCCCGCCCATTACGCCGGTACCTACGGCGTTCTGCGCGCCGGAGCCTGCGCCGGAGCTGATAACCAGCGGCATAACCCCGAGGATAAAGGCCAGCGAGGTCATCAGGATTGGACGCAGACGCATACGTACCGCTTCCAGCGTCGCCTCAATCAGGCCCTTGCCTTCTTTATCCATCAGGTCTTTGGCAAACTCTACGATAAGTATCGCGTTCTTCGCCGACAGGCCGATGGTGGTCAGCAGACCAACCTGGAAGTACACGTCGTTAGTCAGACCGCGGAAGGTTGCGGCCAGCAGCGCGCCGATAACCCCGAGCGGTACAACCAGCATAACCGAGAACGGAATCGACCAGCTTTCATACAGCGCTGCCAGACACAGGAATACCACAATCAACGAGATGGCATACAGTGCCGGAGCCTGGTTACCGGACAGACGTTCCTGATAGGACATACCGGTCCAGTCGTAGCCAACGCCAGCCGGCAGCTTGCCCGCCAGTTCTTCCATCAGGTTCATGGCTTCACCGGTACTTCTACCCGGAGTCGCCTGGCCGAGGATTTCCATTGACGGCAGACCGTTATAGCGTTCCAGACGCGGTGAACCGTACTCCCAGTGCGACGTTGAGAAGGCCGAGAACGGCACCATCTGCCCGTCGCTACCGCGAACGTACCAGTTGCCAATATCTTCCGGCAGCATGCGGTATTTCGCTTCGGACATCACGTACACCTTCTTCACGCGACCGCGGTCGATAAAGTCGTTGACGTAGCTACCGCCCCAGGCTGCGCCCAGCGTGGTATTGATGTCGCTGATGGAGACGCCCAGCGCCTGCGCTTTCTCCTGATCGATATCCACCTTGAACTGCGGCGTATCTTCCAGGCCGTTCGGACGCACGCCGACCAGCAGGTCAGGGTGCTTCGCTATTTCACCAAACAGCTGATTACGCGCCTGGGTCAGTTTTTCGTGGCCTAAGCCACCCTGGTCGATCAGCTGGAAGTCAAAGCCGGTTGCGGTACCCAGCTCGACGATAGCCGGCAGGTTAAAGGCGAAGACCATCGCATCTTTAATCTGCGAGAAGCGCGCCATCGCCCGACCGGTAATCGCTTCAACCTTGTTCTCGCTGCCCGGACGTTCGCTCCAGTCTTTCAGAGAAACGAACGCAATACCGGTGTTCTGACCACGACCCGCGAAGCCAAAGCCGTTAACCGCGAACACGGATTCAACGTTGGCCTTCTCTTTCGTGAGGTAGTAGTCCGTCATCTCATCCAGCACTTTCTGCGTACGCTCCTGGGTGGCGCCAGCAGGCAGCTGCGCCATGCTCAGGAACACGCCCTGGTCTTCATCCGGCAGGAACGAGCTCGGCAGACGAACGAACAGGAAGGCCATTCCGACAACGATGATCAGATACAGCACCAGATAACGACCGGTACTGCGCAGGATGTTGCCTACGCTATCGGTGTAGTGGTGGGTGCTCTTATCGAACATGCGGTTAAACCAGCCAAAGAAGCCTTTGTGCTCGCCGTGACCGCCTTTAGCGATAGGTTTCAGCATCGTGGCGCACAGCGCCGGAGTCAGAATCAATGCCACCAGTACCGACAGCGCCATCGCCGAAACGATCGTGATGGAGAACTGACGATAAATCGCCCCGGTTGAGCCGCCGAAGAAGGCCATCGGGATGAATACCGCCGACAGCACCATCGCGATACCGACCAGCGCGCCCTGGATCTGGCCCATGGATTTACGGGTTGCTTCCTTCGGCGGGAGCCCCTCCTCGGCCATGACGCGCTCGACGTTTTCTACCACCACGATGGCGTCATCCACCAGCAGGCCTATCGCCAGCACCATACCAAACATGGTCAAGGTGTTTATCGAGAAGCCAAAGATGGAGAGGATGGCGAATGTCCCTAACAGGACCACCGGAACCGCGATGGTTGGAATCAGCGTGGCGCGGAAGTTCTGCAGGAACAGGTACATAACCAGGAAGACCAGGATAATGGCTTCAACCAGCGTTTTAACCACTTCATGAATGGAGATTTTCACGAACGGCGTGGTGTCATACGGGTAAACAATCTTCAGGCCTGACGGGAAGTACGGCTCCATTTTTGCCAGTTCAGCGCGAATGGCGTTTGCGGTATCCAGTGCGTTAGCGCCGGTCGCCAGTTTGATACCCAGACCGGAAGCCGGCTGGTTGTTAAACTTAGCGATGATGTCGTAGTTTTCGCCACCGAGCTCGACCTTCGCCACATCGCGTAGGCGAACCTGCGAACCGTCCTGGTTCACTTTCAGCAGGATGTTGCTAAATTCGTCCGCAGATTTCAGACGCGTTTGCGCAATGATCGAAGCGTTCAGCTGCTGGCCTTTCACCGGCGGCGTACCGCCTAACTGACCGGCTGCAACCTGGGCGTTCTGCGCTTTAATGGCGCTAATGACATCGACCGGCGTCAGCTGGAAGTTGTTCAGCTTGTTCGGATCCATCCAGATACGCATCGCGTACTGGGAACCAAACAGCTGAACGTCGCCCACGCCTGACGTACGGCTGATCGCATCCTTCATGTTGGCGCCAACGTAGTCGGAAATATCCTCCTGCGTCATGGTGCCGTTGGTGTTGATAACGCCGACAACCATCAGGAAGCTGCTGGAGGATTTCTCCACGCTCACGCCCTGTTGCTGTACTTCCTGAGGCAGCAGCGGCATCGCGAGCTGCAGTTTGTTCTGCACCTGCACCTGCGCGATATCCGCGTCGGTACCGGACTGGAAGGTCAGCGTGATCTGAACCGTACCGGTTGAGTCACTGTTGGAGGACATGTACATCAGGTTATCGATACCGTTCATGTTCTGTTCGATAACCTGCGTGACGGTATCCTGCACCGTTTTCGCATCAGCTCCCGGGTAGGTTGCGGAAATTGTCACCGCCGGCGGCGCAATCGTTGGATATTGCGCGACAGGCAGCTTCAGGATCGCAAGTCCCCCAGCTAGCATGATTATTATGGCGATCACCCATGCGAATATGGGGCGATCGATAAAGAAATTAGGCATGTCTTAACGGCTCCTGTTTAAGTTAAGACCTGGTTTACTCTGACTTAGCGCTGCTTGCGGCTTGCTGCTTATCGTCAGAGGCTACTTCCTGCGCTTTCACCTGCACGCCTGGTTTTACTTTTTGCAGTCCGGTGACGATGACGCGATCGCCCGATTTCACCCCGGTAGTGACCAGCCATTTATCGCCAATCGCCTGCGTTGCAGTGACCTGACGAACCTCGACCTTATCGCCTTCGCCCACCACCATTACGCTGGCATCACCGCGCGGAGTGCGGGTTACACCCTGCTGTGGTACCAGCAGTGCGTCAGGGTTGGTGCCTTCTTCCAGACGCGCGCGGACGAACATACCTGGCAGCAGGGAGTTATCCGGGTTCGGGAAGATAGCGCGCAGAGTGATAGAACCGGTGGTCTGATCAACGGTCACGTCAGAAAATTCCAGCGTGCCGCCCTGCGGATACTTCAGACCATCGCTGGTGACCAGCTCGACCTTGGCTTTGCCGTTTTCCTGTTTCAGCTTACCGTTTGCCAGCTCCTGTTTCAGGCGCAGGAAATCGTTGCTCGACTGGGTCACGTCAACGTAGATCGGGTCCAGCTGCTGAACGGTGGCCAGCGCGGTGGTCTGGCCGTTCTGCACCAGCGCACCTTCCGTTACGGCCGATTTACCAATACGACCGCTGATAGGCGACGTGACTTTGGTGTACGCCAGGTTAATACGCGCGGTTTCCACGGCAGCTTTTGCCGCCACGACGGCCGCATTGTTCTGCTGAGCGTCAGCAACTGCGGTGTCGTAGTCTTGTTGACTGATGTATTTGGTGCCTAACAGTTTCTGGTAGCGCTTAACCGTCAGCTGGGTGATATTTGCCGCCGCCTGCGCCTTGGCTAAGTCGCCTTTCGCGCTTTCGTAGCTGGCCTGATAGGTTGCCGGATCGATCTGATAAAGGGACACACCTGCCTGGATATCGCTGCCTTCAGTGAAGTTACGTTTCAGAATAATGCCACTCACCTGAGGGCGAACTTCAGCAACGCGATATGCACTGGTGCGGCCAGGCAGCTCGGTGGTGATTTGTAGAGGTGCGGATTTGAGCGTCACAACGCCGACTTCCGGCATTTGCTGGGCCCCTTGTTGAGCCGGTTTGTCGTCACATCCTGTTAGCGCTAAGCTGCCTGAGAGCATCAGAACGACCGCCAGAGGCGTTAACCCTCTGTTTTTGTTCATATGTAAACCTCGAGTGTCCAATTTCAAATTGTTCAGTGGCTCAAACGACCACAAACCCACTGCTGTGTTTCTATTATGGTCATGCTATGGTACATACATTCACAAATGTATGTAAACGTAACCTCTGTAAACTCATCGACCTATGGCACGAAAAACCAAACAACAGGCACTTGAAACCCGGCAACACATTCTGGACGTTGCTCTGCGTTTGTTTTCGCAGCAAGGCGTATCATCTACCTCGTTGGCAGCAATTGCAAAAGCTGCAGGGGTGACGAGGGGGGCTATCTACTGGCATTTCAAGAATAAATCAGATTTATTTAATGAAATATGGGTGCTTTCGGAGGCCAGCATTAGTGACCTCGAAGTTGAGTATCGGGCAAAATTCCCCAACGATCCACTGTCAGTTGTCCGTGAGATCTTAGTCTATATTCTTGAAGCAACGGTGACAGAAGAGCGTCGGCGGCTGATGATGGAAATCATCTTCCATAAATGTGAGTTTGTTGGCGAGATGGCGGTGGTCCAGGAGGCGCAGCGCAGCCTCTGTCTCGAGAGCTACGATCGCATCGAGCACACCCTCAACGAATGTATTGCGGCGAAGATGCTGCCGGCCAATTTATTAACCCGGCGGGCGGCGCTTTTAATGCGCAGCTACCTTTCTGGCCTGATGGAAAACTGGCTATTTGCGCCGGACTCTTTCGATCTGCAAAAAGACGCGCGCGAATTTGTCGAGACGCTTCTCGAGATGTATCAGTTTTGCCCGTCACTGCGGGCTCCAGCCGAGGCTGCGATCTAGCGCTTCGCGCAAATTCCCGGCCTGAACCGGCGCGAAAAAATGCCGCTATCCGCCGCTATTCGCGCGCGGGTAGAAGTGCTATTCTGCGCGCTGCGACGACCCCCGGTATTCTCCGGCTTCTGCAATCATTCATGTTAACACTATGCTGCATACTATTCGTTGGCGAAACGCCATTTCCGCTTTTGTAATTGTACTGATGTTTTTCGTTGGCAGCCTTGGCGCAACGCGGGCCTTTGCGGCCGATTTACCCGATCGCTCCGAAGTGCAGAGCCAGCTCAATACGCTGAATAAGCAGAAAGAGCTCACCCCTCAGGACAAGCTGGTTCAGCAGGACCTGACGCAAACCCTCGAAACGCTCGATAAAATTGAGCGCATCAAGTCGGAGTCGGCCCAGCTGCGCCAGCAGGTCGATCAGGCCCCGGCGAAAATGCGCCAGGCGGTCGATGGCCTGAACGCGCTCGGCGATGTGCCTGACGATGAGGCCACGCGCAAAACGCTGGCCTCGCTGTCGCTCCGTCAGCTGGAAGCCCGCGTCACCCAGACCCTCGACGATCTGCAAAATGCCCAGAACGATCTGGCGACGTACAACAGCCAGCTGGTTGCTTTGCAAACCCAGCCGGAGCGCGTGCAGAACGCGATGTACTCGGCGTCCCAGCAATTGCAGCAGATCCGTAACCGGCTGAACGGCACCTCGGTGGGGGAGGAGGCCCTGCGCCCAACCCAGCAGAGCCTTCTGCTGACGCAGCAGGCGCTGCTGAACGCGCAGATCGACCAGCAGCGTAAAAGTCTGGAAGGAAATACCGTCCTGCAGGACACGCTGCAGAAGCAGCGGGACTACGTCAGCGCCAACAGCAACCGTCTGGAGCATCAGCTGCAGCTGCTGCAGGAAGCCGTTAACAGCAAGCGGCTGACGCTGACGGAAAAAACCGCGCAGGAAGCGGTAACGCCAGATGAAACCGCACGCATTCAGGCCAATCCGCTGGTGAAGCAGGAGCTGGAGATTAACCACCAGCTTAGCCAGAGGTTGATTTCGGCGACTGAAAGCGGCAACCAGCTGGTGCAGCGCAATATCAAGGTCAAAAACTGGCTCGATCGCGCGCTGCAGTCGGAACGCGATATTAAAGAACAGATTTCGGTCCTCAAAGGCAGCCTGCTGCTGTCGCGTATCCTCTACCAGCAGCAGCAGACGCTGCCGTCTGCCGACGAGCTGGAGGATATGACCAACCGCATCGCCGACCTGCGCCTCGAACAATTTGAGGTGAACCAGCAGCGCGACGCCCTGTTCCAGAGCGACGCCTACGTCGCAAAACTGGAAGAAGGGCACAGCAGCGACGTGAATCCGGAAGTCCACGACGCCCTGCTGGACGTGGTGGATATGCGCCGCGAGCTGCTCGATCAGTTCAATAAGCAGCTGGGTAATCAGCTGATGATGGCGATCAACCTGCAGATTAACCAGCAGCAGCTGATGAGCGTCTCCAGCGCCCTGAAAGCTATCCTGACCCAGCAAATTTTCTGGGTTAACAGCAACAAGCCCATGGACTGGGAGTGGATCAAATCCTTCCCTGAGGCGCTGAAGGGGCAGTTTAAGGCGATGAAAATCACCGTGAACTGGGAAAAAGCCTGGCCCGCCGTCTTTGTGGCCTTCCTTGCCGGGCTGCCGCTGCTGCTGATTGCCGGCCTTATCCGCTGGCGCCTGCAGTGGCTGCGCAGCTACCAGGCAAAGCTGGCGTCGCAGGTCGGGCAGCTGCGTAACGATACCCAGCTGCATACGCCAAAAGCGATTTTGATCGATCTGATAAGAGCGCTGCCGGTGGTGCTGCTGATCCTCGCCGCGGGCCTGATTCTGCTGACGATGCAGCTCAATATCAGCGATCTGCTGTGGGCCTACAGCAAGAAGCTGGCGCTGTTCTGGCTGGTGTTTGGCCTGTGCTGGAAGGTTCTGGAAAAAGACGGCGTGGCGGTAAGCCACTTCAATATGCCGCCGCAGCTCACCAGCCACTGGCGTCGGCAGATTGTCCGCGTCAGCCTGGCGCTGCTGCCGCTGAACCTGTGGTCGGTTATCTCCGAACTCTCTCCGCTGCATCTGATGGACGATGTGCTGGGGCAGTTCGTTATCTTTATCAACCTGCTGCTGATCGCGGTGCTGGTGTGGCCGATGTGCCGCGAAAGCTGGCGCGACAAGGAGTCGCACAGCCTGCGCCTGGCGACCGTCACCGTGCTGTCGATCGTCCCCATCGCGCTGATGGCGCTGACCGCAACCGGCTACTTCTATACCACGCTGCGCCTTGCCGGCCGCTGGATTGAAACCGTCTATCTGGTGATGCTGTGGAATCTGCTGTATCAGACCGTGCTGCGCGGCCTGAGCGTGGCGGCCCGCCGCATCGCCTGGCGTCGCGCGCTGGCTCGCCGTCAGCACCTGGTCAAAGAGGGCGCCGAAGGCGCCGAGCCGCAGGAGGAGCCGACGATTGCGCTGGAGCAGGTCAACCAGCAAACGCTGCGCATCACCATGCTGGTGATGATCGCGCTGTTCGGCATCCTGTTCTGGGCCATTTGGTCGGATCTGATCACTGTATTTGCCTATCTCGACAGCATCACCCTGTGGCACTACAACGGCACCGAAGCCGGCGTCAACGTGGTAAAAAGCGTCACCATGGGCAGCCTGCTGTTTGCGATAGTGGCCTCGATGGTGGCCTGGGCGCTCATCCGCAACCTGCCGGGCCTGCTGGAAGTGCTGATCCTGTCGCGGCTCAACATGCGCCAGGGGACGTCGTATGCGATCACCTCGATTCTGAACTACGCCATTATCGCCATTGGCGCGATGACGGTGTTCGGCTCGCTGGGGGTATCGTGGGACAAACTGCAGTGGCTGGCGGCCGCGCTGTCGGTAGGTTTGGGCTTTGGCCTGCAGGAAATTTTCGGTAACTTCGTTTCCGGCCTGATCATCCTGTTTGAACGCCCGGTACGCATCGGCGATACGGTTACCATCGGGACCTTCTCCGGCACCGTCAGCAAGATCCGCATCCGCGCGACCACCATTACCGACTTTGACCGCAAAGAGGTGATCATTCCGAACAAAGCGTTCGTAACGGAGCGCCTGATCAACTGGTCGCTGTCCGACACCGTTACCCGCGTCGTCATCCGCCTCGGCGTGGCGTACGGTTCGAATCTGGATAAGGTGAAGGAGGTCCTGCTGCAGGCCGCGCACGAGCATCCGAAGGTCATGCCTGAACCTGCGCCGTCGGTCTTCTTCACGACCTTTGGCGCCAGCACGCTGGATCACGAACTGCGTCTCTACGTTCGCGAACTGCGCGATCGCAGCTACACGGTGGACGAACTGAACCGCACCATCGACCGCCTGTGCCGTGAAAACAACATCAACATCGCCTTCAACCAGCTGGAAGTTCATCTGCGTAATGAAAAGGGTGATGAGGTGACGGAGCTGAAGCGTGAAGTTAAAGGGGACGATCCTTCCCCGGCGCTCGGCTAATTAACTCTCGGGGCGGCCGATGCGCCGCCCCGCAGCCCGCTACCGTTCTTCGTTCTGCGCCGATCCCGGCGCGTTCTTTAGCTTGTTTTCATAATCACGGCGAATGATTTCCAGCGCGCCGAGCACCGTGCGCGGGCTGACCTGGTTCTCTTCAAGCAGCATGATTAAATCAACGGCCAGTTTGACTTCATCCGGGGCGTTTTCTAGCGACATTCTCACTCCTTCCGTTAGCGCATCATGCGTGCCAGCACGCTCTCTATTTTTTCCAGCGCATCGCGGCAGCGGGCAAGGCGTCCGGCATAGGCCTCCACCTCTTTCGCCAGGCGCTGCTGCTCATCGAGCGTCGTCGCCTGCAGCCACTGCCGCTGGCGATCGTTGCGCATGGCCAGCAGGCGACGCTCATACTCCTGATGCTTCAGCCGACGTCGCTGCCAGCGGCCCAGCCCCGATGCCGCGCTGTCCCAGCTGCGCAGCGACCAGGTTGCCGTCTCGCGGCTGATGGCGGCAATTTGCGCACTCAGGCGCTCTGCCAGCCACGCAACCTGCGGCAGCTGCCGGTGCGCAACGGCCTGCTGTAAATTGGCAAAATTATGCCGGGCTTCATCCAGATAGGCCTGCATCAGCGTGCTGCGGGTACGGAACAGCTGGCGATCGAAGCGGGCGCTCAGCGTTGCGTGGTTGGCCAGCGGCGCGACCTCTGCGGCCAGCCGGGCAAGCTGCTCTTCCAGCGAGTGTAAAAGCCGGGTTGTTTTCAAATAACTCCTCCCTGGTCTGAGAAGCAACTGTGCTACAGTAGCCACATCTGCTTGATAACGATTCGCATTATGCCACGTATTATTTTAATCATCATTGGCTGGCTGGCGGTAGTTCTGGGAACGCTGGGCGTCTTCCTGCCTTTACTGCCGACGACGCCGTTTATTCTGCTGGCAGCCTGGTGCTTTGCCCGCTCGTCGCCGCGTTTTCATCACTGGCTGCTGTATCGCTCGTGGTTTGGCGGCTACCTGCGCCACTGGCAGCAGCACCGCGCCATGCCGCCCGGCGCTAAGCCCCGGGCGATAGCAATGATTATACTGACCTTTGCCATTTCCCTGTGGCTGGTTAAGCTTACGTGGGTACGCATCATGCTGCTGGTGATTCTGGCCTGCCTGCTGATATTTATGTGGCGTATTCCGGTGGTTGATGCAAAGCAACAAAAGCACTGATGCGCCATAATGCCTGTTGCAATTGTCGCTGACAGTCAGTAAATTCGAGCGTTTTCGAGCGCGGGTACGCCTGGTCAAAGGTTAATCAAATGTTTCCCTGGCCCGTTTGGCGCGTCCGTGAGTAACACCGTTTTTATCAGGCATAAACTTATGACCGCAACTGCACAGCAGCTTGAATATCTGAAGAACAGCATCCAAAGCATTCAGGACTATCCGAAACCGGGTATTCTTTTCCGTGATGTCACCAGCTTGCTGGAAGACCCGCAGGCCTATGCCCTGAGCATCGAGCTGCTGACCGAGCGTTACAGAAACGCCGGCATCACCAAGGTGGTGGGTACCGAAGCGCGTGGTTTCCTGTTTGGCGCACCGGTTGCGCTGGCGCTGGGTGTTGGCTTCGTTCCGGTACGTAAACCGGGTAAGCTGCCGCGTGAAACTATCTCCGAGAGCTACGAGCTCGAGTACGGCACCGACAGCCTTGAAATCCACGTTGACGCCATCAAAGAAGGTGACAAGGTGCTGGTGGTTGACGATCTGCTGGCGACCGGCGGCACCATCGATGCGACCGTGAAGCTGATCCGCCGTCTGGGCGGTGAGGTGCAGGATGCCGCTTTCGTCATCAACCTGTTCGATCTGGGCGGCGAGCAGCGTCTGGATAAGCTGGGCATCAACAGCTACAGCCTGGTTCCGTTCCCGGGTCACTAAGCATTTCCCGATACATAGCCTCGCCGATCCGGCGGGGCTGTGATAGCATGGCCCCTTCGTGATTTCACCTTCCAGCGTTTCAGAGCCAGCCCATGAGTTATCAGGTCTTAGCCCGTAAATGGCGCCCACAAACCTTTGCTGACGTCGTCGGCCAGGAACATGTGCTGACCGCACTGGCGAACGGCTTGTCGTTAGGGCGCATCCATCACGCTTATCTCTTTTCCGGCACCCGCGGGGTAGGTAAAACCTCCATTGCGCGCCTGCTGGCAAAAGGGTTGAACTGTGAAACCGGCATTACCGCCACGCCGTGCGGCGTGTGCGACAACTGCCGTGAAATAGAGCAGGGGCGCTTCGTCGATCTGATAGAGATCGATGCCGCCTCGCGGACGAAAGTCGAAGATACCCGCGATCTGCTGGACAACGTTCAGTACGCGCCGGCCCGTGGCCGCTTCAAAGTCTACCTGATCGATGAAGTCCACATGCTGTCGCGCCACAGCTTCAACGCGTTGTTAAAGACGCTGGAGGAGCCGCCCGCGCACGTCAAATTCCTGCTGGCCACCACCGATCCGCAAAAGCTGCCGGTGACGATCCTGTCGCGCTGCCTTCAGTTCCATCTGAAGGCGCTGGACGTCGAGCAGATCCGCCATCAGCTTGAGCATATCCTCGGCGAAGAGCAGATTGCCTTTGAAGCCCGAGCGCTGCAGCTGCTGTCGCGCGCGGCGGACGGCAGCCTGCGTGACGCCCTGAGCCTCACCGATCAGGCCATTGCCAGCGGCGATGGTCGCCTGACGACGGAGTCGGTCAGCGCGATGCTTGGCACCCTGGACGACGACCAGGCGCTCTCATTAATTGAGGCGCTGGTAGCCGCCGACGGCGAGCGGGTGATGGCAGGCGTTAACGAGGCCGCGTCGCGCGGCGTAGAGTGGGAGGCGCTGCTGGTCGAGATGCAGGGCCTGCTGCACCGCATCGCGATGGTACAGCTGTCGCCTTCGGCGCTGGGCGCCGATATGGCCGCGATAGAGCAGCGGATGCGCGAGCTTGCGCGCACCGTCCCGCCTGCCGATGTACAGCTATACTATCAGACGCTGCTGATTGGCCGTAAAGAGCTGCCCTATGCCCCTGACCGGCGCATGGGCGTTGAGATGACCCTGCTGCGCGCGCTGGCTTTCCATCCGCATAAGCCGCTGCCCGAACCGGAGGTCCGGCCGGTGCCGACCATAGCCGCCGCACCGCAGCAGGCCGCAGCGGCGCCGCCGGTTCAACCACCGCCGCCGCAGAATTTGCCGCAGAACACCAGTCAGGTGCTGGCGGCGCGGAGCCATCTGCAGCGTAATCAGGGAGCACCCAGCCCAAAAAAGAGTGAACCGGCAGCCGCATCACGCGCGCGGCCGGTGAATAACTCTGCGCTGGAGCGTCTGAGTTCGATTACCGAGCGCGTGCAGGCACGACCTGCTGCAGCGGCGCTGGAGCAGGCCCCGGCGAAGAAAGAAGCCTATCGCTGGAAATCGACGACCGTCGTCGAAACGGTGAAGGAAGAAGTCGCCACGCCGAAGGCGCTGAAGAAAGCGCTGGAGCATGAGAAAACCCCGGAGCTGGCGGCAAAGCTTGCCGTTGAAGCGGTCGAACGCGATAGCTGGGCGGCGGAAGTTAACCAGCTTGCGGTGCCGAAGCTGGTCGAGCAGGTGGCGCTCAACGCGTGGAAAGAGCAGGACGGTAACCGTATCTGCCTGCATCTGCGGCCGAGCCAGCGGCATCTCAACTCCGCTGGCGCGCAGCAAAAGCTGGCGGAAGCGCTCGGCGTTTTATACGGCGCAGCGGTTGAACTGACCATCGTGGAAGACGATAATCCCGCGATGCGCACGCCGCTGGAGTGGCGGCAGGCAATTTATGAAGAGAAGCTCACGCAGGCGCGTGAAGCGATTATTGCGGATAACAACATCCAGACGCTGCGCCGATTCTTCGATGCAGACCTGGATGAAGAGAGTATTCGCCCCATTTGATGACAAGTTCGACTTGCCATCATCATCCTTAACGATGACCTACTGAGAGAGAAGCCTATGTTTGGTGGAAAAGGCGGCCTGGGTAACCTGATGAAGCAGGCCCAGCAGATGCAGGACAAAATGCAGCAGATGCAGGAAGAGATTGCCCGGCTGGAAGTGACCGGTGAATCCGGCGCAGGACTGGTTAAAGTCACCATCAACGGCGCGCACAACTGCCGTCGCGTGGAGATCGACCCAAGCCTGCTGGAAGATGACAAAGATATGCTGGAAGACCTCGTGGCTGCGGCCTTCAACGACGCGGCGCGCCGCATTGAAGAGACCCAGAAAGAGAAAATGGCCTCCGTCTCTTCCGGTATGCAGCTGCCGCCTGGCTTTAAGATGCCGTTCTGATGCAAACCAGCCCGCTGTTAACTCAGCTTATGGAAGCACTGCGCTGCCTGCCTGGCGTTGGCCCGAAGTCGGCGCAGCGTATGGCGTTTACGCTACTTCAGCGCGATCGTAGCGGCGGGATGCGTCTGGCGCAGTCATTGACGCGCGCCATGTCGGAAATCGGCCACTGTGCCGATTGCCGCACCTTCACCGAGCAGGAGGTGTGCAATATTTGCAGCAATCCGCGCCGCCGGGAGAACGGGCAGATCTGCGTGGTGGAGAGTCCTGCGGACATCTACGCCATCGAGCAGACCGGGCAGTTTTCCGGCCGCTACTTCGTCCTGATGGGCCACCTGTCGCCGCTTGACGGCATCGGCCCGGATGACATCGGGCTTGACCGCCTGGAGCAGCGACTGCGTGACGAATCGATGCAGGAAGTGATCCTCGCCACCAACCCCACGGTGGAAGGCGAAGCGACCGCGAACTACATTGCCGAACTCTGCGCGCAGTACGGCGTAGAGGCCAGCCGCATCGCCCACGGCGTGCCGGTTGGCGGCGAGCTGGAGATGGTTGACGGCACCACGCTGTCGCACTCCCTCGCCGGACGGCATAAGATCCGGCTTTAGTCCGACATTCAGGCTGCTGGCGCGCGTCGTCCGCAGCCTGAATTATTTCGCGCATTCGGCATTTTTCGCCGCCGTTGCTTGAAAAATTTTCCTCCCGTCCCCATCTCACACTCAACGGTTTTTTTACCATTAAACATGGCATTGTTGAGGTTAAGCTAGATGAAAGGACAAGAAACTCGCGGTTTTCAGTCAGAAGTAAAACAGCTTCTGCACCTGATGATCCATTCCCTCTATTCCAATAAAGAAATCTTCCTGCGCGAGCTTATTTCCAACGCCTCCGATGCGGCCGACAAGCTGCGCTTTCGCGCGCTGTCGCAGCCGGATCTCTACGAGGGCGACGGTGAGCTGCGCGTACGGGTCTCTTTTAACAAAGACGACCGCACTCTGACCATCGCCGACAACGGCATCGGGATGAATCGCGACGAGGTTATCGATCATCTCGGGACGATTGCCAAATCCGGCACCAAATCGTTCCTCGAGTCGATGGGCTCCGATCAGGCCAAAGACAGCCAGCTGATCGGTCAATTTGGCGTCGGCTTCTACTCCGCGTTTATCGTTGCCGATAAGGTCACCGTACGCACGCGTGCCGCGGGCGACAGCGCCGAAAACGGCGTATTCTGGGAGTCCGCCGGCGAAGGTGACTACACCGTTGCCGACATCACCAAGGCCGATCGCGGGACCGAGATCACCCTGCATCTGCGCGAAGGCGAGGATGATTTCCTCAACGACTGGCGCGTGCGCTCGATCATCAGCAAATACTCCGACCATATCGCGCTGCCGGTAGAGATTGAAAAACAGGAAGAAGTTGACGGTGAAACCGTTATCTCCTGGGAGAAAATCAACAAGGCGCAGGCGCTGTGGACGCGCAATAAGTCGGAAATTAAAGACGACGAGTACCACGAGTTCTATAAGCACATTGCCCACGACTATAGCGATCCGCTGACCTGGAGCCACAACCGCGTTGAAGGGAAGCAGGAGTACACCAGCCTGCTGTATATCCCGTCCCAGGCGCCGTGGGATATGTGGAACCGCGATCATAAACATGGCCTGAAGCTGTACGTTCAGCGCGTCTTCATCATGGATGACGCCGAGCAGTTCATGCCTAACTACCTGCGCTTCGTCCGCGGCCTCGTTGATTCCAACGACCTGCCGCTGAACGTATCGCGCGAAATCCTGCAGGATAGCAGCGTCACCCGCAACCTGCGCAGCGCGCTGAGCAAGCGCGTGCTGCAGATGCTGGAAAAGCTGGCGAAAGACGATGGTGAAAAATATCAGACCTTCTGGCAGCAGTTCGGCCTGGCGCTGAAAGAGGGCCCGGCGGAAGACGCTGCGAACCAGCAGACCATTGCTAAGCTGCTGCGCTTCGCCAGCACGCATACCGACTCCGCCGCCCAGACCGTGTCGCTGGAAGAGTACGTCTCCCGCATGAAAGAAGGGCAGGAGAAGATTTACTACATCACCGCCGACAGCTACGCCGCCGCGAAGAGCAGCCCGCACCTCGAGCTGCTGCGTAAGAAAGGCATCGAAGTGCTGCTGCTCTCTGACCGCATTGACGAGTGGATGATGAGCTATCTGACCGAGTTCGACGGCAAGGCGTTCCAGTCGGTAGCCAAAACCGACGAGTCGCTGGATAAGCTGGCGGATGAAGTCGATGAAAGCACCAAAGAGGCCGAAAAGGCGCTGGAGCCGTTCGTTGACCGCGTGAAAACGCTGCTGGGCGAGCGGGTGAAAGAGGTTCGTCTGACCCACCGTCTGACCGATACGCCGGCCATCGTCACCACCGATGCGGATGAGATGAGCACCCAGATGGCGAAGCTGTTCGCCGCTGCGGGCCAGGCGGCGCCGGAAGTGAAGTACATCTTTGAACTGAACCCGGCTCATCAGCTGGTTAAACGCGCCGCGGATACCCAGGATGATGCTCAGTTTGGCGAATGGGTTGAGCTGCTGCTCGATCAGGCGCTGCTGGCCGAGCGCGGTACGCTGGAAGATCCTAACCAGTTTATCCGCCGCATGAACCAGCTGCTGGCATCCTAACTCCTGCCCTCAATACCCTCTCCCGAAACGGGGGAGGGTATCTGCCTCAAACCTTCTGAAATACCCTCTTCAGCCAAAATAAACTGACCATTAACCGTTTCAGCCGTTCTGCCTTCCTTGAGCCATCTGCGTTCTGGTGGTATGGTTTAGCGTTTTTGAAAAATAGAATCGACTTTTGAGGGGATTTTCGTAATGCGTATTATTCTGCTTGGCGCTCCGGGCGCGGGTAAAGGAACTCAGGCTCAGTTCATCATGGAGAAATACGGTATTCCGCAAATCTCTACCGGTGATATGCTGCGCGCGGCTGTGAAATCTGGCTCTGAGCTGGGTAAGCAAGCCAAAGACATTATGGACGCCGGCAAGCTGGTGACCGATGAGCTGGTGATTGCGCTGGTGAAAGAGCGTATTACCCAGGAAGATTGCCGCAACGGTTTCCTGCTCGACGGCTTCCCGCGCACCATTCCTCAGGCTGACGCCATGAAAGAAGCGGGCATCGCCGTCGATTACGTCCTTGAGTTTGACGTACCGGACGAGCTGATCGTCGATCGCATCATCGGTCGCCGCGTCCACGCCGCTTCCGGCCGCGTTTACCACATCAAATTCAACCCGCCGAAGGTTGAAGGCAAAGACGACGTGACCGGCGAAGAGCTGAGCACCCGTAAAGACGATCAGGAAGAGACCGTGCGTAAGCGCCTGGTGGAATACCATCAGATGACCGCGCCGCTGATCGGCTACTACCAGAAAGAAGCGCAGGCGGGCAACACCCAATACGCCAAAGTTGACGGCACCAAAGCCGTGGCTGAAGTTCGCGTTGAGCTGGAAAAAATCCTCGGCTAATCCCGTGCGTTCTCATCCCGTCATTACGGGGTGAGAACACCTCTCATTCTACCTTTTTCTATGATTGGTTCCGTTTAGCGCCATTTCAGCTACAATTGGCTGCGATTCAAATGGTTAAGAGGCGGTAATGCATCAGACGAAAACAGGTATCTTGCTGGCCAATTTAGGCACTCCCGATGCGCCCACGCCCGACGCGGTGAAGCGCTATCTGCGACAATTTCTGAGCGACAAACGGGTCGTTGATACGCCTCGTCTGCTGTGGTGGCCGCTGCTGCGCGGCGCGATCCTCCCTCTGCGCTCCCCGAGGGTGGCGAAGCTTTACCAGGCGGTATGGATGGAAGAGGGCTCGCCGCTGATGGTCTACAGCCGTCAGCAGCAGCAGGCGCTGGCCGCCCGACTGCCGGAGACGCCGGTAGCGCTGGGGATGAGCTACGGTTCGCCTGCGCTTGAAAGCGCCGTGGACGAGCTGCTGGCCCAGGGCGTTGACCATATCGTGGTGCTGCCGCTCTATCCCCAGTACTCCTGTTCCACCGTGGCGGCGGTATGGGACGAGCTGGCGCGGATCCTCGGCAAAAAGCGGGCGATCCCGGGAGTCTCCTTTATCCGTGATTATGCCGACGACGTGGACTACATTGCGGCGCTCGCCGCCAGCGTTCGCGCTTCGTTTGCCGAACACGGCGAGCCGGACGTGCTGCTGCTCTCCTATCACGGTATTCCGCAGCGCTACGCCCGCGAAGGGGATGTTTACCCGCAGCGCTGCCGCGATACCACCCGTGAACTGGTCTCCGCGCTGGATCTCTCTCCCGACCGGGTGATGATGACCTACCAGTCGCGCTTTGGCCGCGAGCCGTGGCTGACTCCGTATACCGACGAGACGCTGAAAATGCTGGGCGAGCAGGGCGTGAAGCACGTCCAGGTTATCTGTCCTGGATTTTCCGCCGACTGCCTGGAGACGCTGGAAGAGATTGCCGTGCAGAACCGCGAGTTCTTCCTCGAGGCCGGCGGGCAGAAATATGAATATATTCCCGCTCTCAACGCCGACGCTGCGCATATTGAAATGATGGTTAACCTGACGGCAGCGTATCGCTAATCGCGTGCGGCGCGGGGAATATGCTACTATTCCCCGCCTGTCCACTGCCACTAAACCACCACTATGAAATTTCCCGGTAAACGCAAATCTAAACACTACTTCCCCGTCAACGCCCGCGATCCGCTGCTGCAGCAAATTCAGCCGGAAAATGAATCCGCTATCTCCTGGGTGGTCGGCATCGACCAGACGCTGGTAGATATCGAAGCGAAAGTGGATGAGGCGTTTATCGAGCGCTACGGCCTGAGCGCCGGACATTCGCTGGTGATTGAAGATGATATCGCCGAGGCGCTTTATCAGGATCTGCTGCATAACGATCTTATCACCCACCAGTTTGCCGGTGGCACCATCGGCAATACCATGCACAACTATTCGGTGCTGGCGGACGATCGCTCGGTGCTGCTTGGCGTGATGTGCAGCAATATCGACATCGGCGGCTACGCCTATCGCTATCTTTGTAATACCTCCAGCCGTACCGATCTTAACTATCTTCAGGGCGTGGACGGGGCGATCGGCCGCTGCTTCACCCTGATCGGCGACTCCGGCGAACGCACCTTCGCCATCAGCCCAGGGCACATGAATAAGCTGCGTCCGGAAAGTATCCCGGAAGAGGTGATTGCCGGCGCCTCAGCGCTGGTCCTGACCTCTTATCTGGTGCGCTGCAAGCCCGGCGAACCGATGCCGGACGCCACGATGAAAGCGATTGAGTATGCGAAAAAACACGACGTGCCGGTGGTGCTGACGCTGGGCACCAAATACGTCATTGCCGACAACCCGCAGTGGTGGCAGGACTTCCTGAAGGAAAATGTCTCGATTCTGGCGATGAACGAAGAAGAGGCCGAGGCGCTGACCGGGCTTGCCGATCCGCTGCTGGCCTCGGATAAGGCGCTGGAGTGGGTGGATCTGGTGCTATGCACCGCCGGGCCTGCGGGCCTGTATATGGCCAGCTTCACCGAAGACGAGGCGAAACGCAAAACCCAGCACCCGCTGCTGCCGGGAGCCATTGCCGAGTTTAATCAGTACGAGTTCAGCCGCGCGATGCGCCATCAGGATTGTCAAAATCCGCTGCGTATTTACTCCCACATCGCCCCGTACATGGGCGGGCCTGAGAAAATCATGAATACCAACGGTGCCGGCGACGGCGCGCTGGCGGCGCTGCTGCACGATATCACGGCCAACAACTACCACCGCAATAACGTCCCCAACTCCAGCAAGCACAAGTGCAAGTGGCTGACCTACTCATCTCTGGCGCAGGTGTGCAAATACGCGAACCGCGTGAGCTATCAGGTACTGAATCAGCACTCGCCGCGTTTAACCCGCGGGCTGCCGGAGCGGGAAGACAGCCTCGAAGAGGCGTACTGGGAGCGCTAGGCGCGTTTCCCTCGCCGCAGGGGGAGGGAAACCGTTAGACGGACAGGAGCGCCCTCAGCCGAGGCGAGAGGGCGTCAGAGCCTAGCCGGTGACCACTTCACCCGCCGGCGGCGTTTCCAGCAGCAGCAGCATGGCGCGGGCGATTTCGCGCTCGCCCATGACCACCTGGTTCGCGCCGCGTTCGACAATATAGTCCACTTCGTCATCATAGTGCGCGCGGGCGATAATCTCGATGTTCGGACACTTCTCGCGCGCAGAGGCCACAATTTCTCCCGCCTCGTAGCCGTTAGGGATGGTCAGAAGCAGCCAGCGGGCGCAGTCCAGATGCGCCAGATTCATAATCTCTTCGTTTGCCGCATTGCCCAGCACCGCGCGGATGCCGCGTTCGCGCAGCTCGTCCACGCGGGTGCGTGACGTTTCGATAACCACCAGCGGAATACCCTGCGCCATCAGCTTCTCGCCGAGCAGGCTGCCGACGCGGCCAAAGCCGACCAGCAGCGCGTGATTGCAGATATCGACCGGAATTTGCTTCTCTTCTTCCAGCACCTCTTCGAGGGTTTGCTCATCGAGGGTTTCGGTTTTATCGAGGTATTTCTCCAGCAGCGCGAACAGCACCGGGTTGAGCATAATGGAGATAATCGCCCCGGCAAGCACCAGGTTTTGCCCGGCCTGCGGCAGCAGATCCAGCGCCATACCGAGGCCGGCGAGGATAAAGGCGAACTCGCCGATTTGCGCCAGGCTGGCGGCGATGGTCAGCGCGGTGCGCGGAGAGTGGCCGAACATCCGCACGAGGAAGTAGGCCACCACCGATTTACCGAAGATGATAATCGCCAGCGTTGCCAGCACCGCCAGCGGCTGCTCCAGCAGGATCATCGGGTCGAACAGCATGCCAACGGAAACAAAGAACAGTACCGCGAACGCGTCGCGAAGCGGCAGCGTATCGTGGGCGGCGCGGTGGCTGAGTTCGGATTCGTTGAGCACCATGCCGGCGAAAAAGGCACCGAGGGCAAAGGAGACGTCAAACAACTCAACCGCGCCGAAGGCAATGCCGAGCGCCAGCGCCAGCACCGAAAGCGTAAACAGTTCGCGCGAGCCGGTCGCGGCGCTGCGCGACAAAATCCACGGCACCAGGCGGCGGCCAACCAGCATCATAATGGCGATAAAGGCGACGACTTTACCGATAGTAATGCCCATATCCACGGCCAGCGACGCCAGGCCGACGTCGCCTTTTTCCGTCATTCCGGCGACGGCGGGCAGCAGGACCAGCGTCAGCACCATCACTAAATCTTCGACGATGAGCCAGCCGATGGCGATTTGCCCTCGCTGGCTATCAATAAGCTGGCGTTCTTCCAACGCGCGCAGCAGCACCACGGTACTGGCGGTAGAAAGACACAGGCCAAAAACGATACCGGTCATAAGCGACCAGCCCAGCATCGCTGAAAGCGCCATACCTAGCAGCGTTGCCACGCCTATCTGGGCAATCGCGCCGGGGATGGCTATCGACTTTACCGCCATTAAATCTTTTAAAGAGAAATGCAGACCGACGCCGAACATCAGCAAAATGACCCCAAGCTCGGCCAGCTCTGGCGCCAGCTTGGTATCAGCGACAA
This sequence comes from Klebsiella sp. BIGb0149, assembly GCF_004362605.1. Taxonomy (NCBI): domain Bacteria; kingdom Pseudomonadati; phylum Pseudomonadota; class Gammaproteobacteria; order Enterobacterales; family Enterobacteriaceae; genus Klebsiella; species Klebsiella sp. BIGb0149. Next base: position 192,134 of record NZ_SNYG01000001.1, read on the forward strand.
AACCCGGGGTAAAAGGGCCGGAGAGTACGCCCGCTAACAGGTAGCCCACCAGTGGAGAAATACGTAGCTTATTGGCGATCATGCCAAAAATAAAAGCGAGGACCAGCCCGCCGACAATGGTGGTGATAAGCGGTGTTGCGTGGTGCATTCCGTCTCCTTGCATGTGGTGAGCCAATCCATTTTCGGTATTAAGCACCTCATCCTTCAGGCTGCCTCGGCGTTAGCTTCGCGCGTTCATCCTGCTCGCGGCCCTGATGCAACTCGAATGGTTTGGTGCATAAACCTAAAAAACCGAGTAATAGTTTATGACACTTTTAGCCGTTTTGTTTATGAATAATTATTGAATTATGCCGAAAACTGGAATTAGCCCGCAAAAAAGCACAGATCGGAAAACAGGGGCAGGTAATGCCGGGCGATCCTGATGGGGTAAGGGGTGACGGCAGCCAAACTTTCACTTTGGCTGCCGTATAATCACGCTTTTTGATGATTGTTAGGGAGGAATATCGTCAATATGCCGAGCAGAGGCAGGAAAGCGCAGATTTTATAGACCAGCTCGATACTGGTGTGATCGGCTAACAGCCCCAGCACCGCGGCTCCCAGGCCGCCCATTCCGAATGCAAAGCCGAAGAACAGGCCGGAAACCATGCCAATTCGGCCCGGTAATAGCTCCTGGGCGTAAACCAGAATGGCAGAAAACGCCGATGCGAGGATAAAACCAATTATCATGGTCAAAATCCCCGTCCACTCGAGGGTGGCATAGGGTAAAATAAGGGTAAACGGCGCTACGCCAAGGATAGAGCCCCAAATTACGTATTTCCGCCCGATTTTATCGCCGACAGGCCCGCCAATCACCGTTCCTGCGGCAACCGCGAACAGGAAGATAAACAGGTGAATCTGCGCATTTTGGATCGATAAGCCAAACTTATCCATCAGATAAAAGGTGTAATAGCTGCTAATGCTCGCCATATAGAAGTATTTCGAGAAAATAAGCATCAGCAGGATGCTTACCGCCAGAATAACTTTATTTTTGGGCAGCGGATTGGCGATGACGGCCTTAGGTTTACCTTTGTTCATCCGATGCTGCGCGGCGTACCAGCGGCTGATTTGCGACAGCACAACGATAGCCAGCAGCGCGGCCAGCACGAACCAGGCAACGTTGCCTTTGCCGTAAGGGGCAATGATGACCGCCGCCAGCAGCGGGCCCAGCGAGCTGCCAAAGTTTCCGCCAACCTGGAACAGCGACTGCGCCAGGCCGTGGCGTCCGCCGGAGGCCATGCGCGCCACGCGAGAAGATTCCGGATGGAAGACCGAGGAGCCGGTACCGACCAGCGCGGCGGCCAGCAGCACCGTGCCAAAGCTTCCCGCCAGCGCCAGCAGCACCAGCCCGCAGAGGGTAAAGCACATGCCAACGGGCAGCGACCACGGCATCGGGTGCTTATCGGTTATATAGCCCACCACCGGCTGCAGGAGCGAAGATGCGAGCTGGAAGGTAAGGGTGATCATGCCGATCTGCACAAAGGAGAGGGAGAACTCCGACTGTAGCAGCGGGTAGATCGCGAGGATCAGCGACTGGATCATATCGTTCAGCAGGTGGGAAAGGCTGATGGCCCCCAGAATGCGAAACGAGGTGCGTGCTTTTTGCGGCGGCGCAGCGGAGCCGGATAAGGGTTGAGCGGTCTGATTCATTGCCATAGATTCACTTAAAGGTTCTTATTAGAGGATGCAGGTGGAATTATTATCTGACTAACATACCCGCGCCTAAGGTTTGAAGGAAGCCGCAATTCTGAAAACATATTTGTCTAATGGCTTAACTCGCTATACTTTCGGCACTTGTTATTAAATCAGGGAGTGAAAGATGCAATTTGTGAAACAGGGCGTGGCGCTGGCGTTATTGGCGGCGCTATCGCTGGGAAGCCTGTCGGCGCAGGCCTATGAGCAGGATAAAACCTATAAAATCACCATCCTGCATACCAACGATCATCACGGACATTTCTGGCGCAGCGATTACGGTGAATACGGCCTGTCGGCGCAAAAAACGCTGGTGGACGGTATTCGCAAAGAGGTTGCCAGCGAGGGCGGCAGCGTGCTGCTGCTATCCGGTGGCGATATTAATACCGGGGTTCCGGAGTCTGATTTACAGGATGCGGAGCCTGATTTTCGCGGCATGAACCTGGTGGGCTACGACGCGATGGCGGTGGGCAACCATGAGTTTGATAATCCGCTCAGCGTGCTGCGCCAGCAGGAGAAGTGGGCTAAATTCCCGTTCCTGTCGGCCAATATTTACCAGAAAAGCACCGGTGAGCGCCTGTTTAAGCCCTGGGCCCTGTTTAAGCGCGGTGGGCTGAATATCGCGGTGATTGGCCTGACGACGGACGATACGGCGAAAATTGGCAACCCGGAGTACTTCACCGATATTGAATTCCGCAACCCGGCGGAAGAAGCGAAGCTGGTGATTCAGGAGCTGCAGCAGAATGAAAAGCCGGACGTCATTCTGGCTACGACCCATATGGGCCATTATGACAACGGCGCTCACGGTTCGAATGCCCCGGGCGACGTGGAGATGGCGCGCAGCCTCCCTGCCGGAGCGCTGGCGATGATTGTCGGCGGTCATTCGCAGGACCCGGTATGCATGGCGGCGGAGAATAAAAAGCAGGTGGACTACGTTCCCGGTACGCCGTGCGCGCCGGACAAGCAAAACGGCATCTGGATCGTCCAGGCGCACGAATGGGGTAAATACGTGGGCCGCGCGGATTTTGAATTCCGCAACGGTGAAATGAAGCTGGTGCACTATCAGCTGATCCCGGTCAACCTGAAGAAAAAGGTGACCTACGACAACGGCCAGAGCGAACGCGTGCTCTATACGCCGCAGATCCCGGAAAACGCGCAGATGCTATCGCTGCTGACGCCGTTCCAGAATAAGGGCAAAGCGCAGCTGCAGGTGAAAATCGGCAGCGTCAACGGTCATCTTGAGGGCGATCGCAGCAAGGTACGCTTCGTGCAGACCAATATGGGACAGCTGCTGCTGGCGGCGCAGATGGCGCGCAGCGGAGCCGATTTTGCGGTGATGAGCGGCGGCGGTATCCGCGACTCCATCGAAGCCGGGGATATTACCTATAAAGACGTGATGAAGGTGCAGCCGTTCGGCAACGTGCTGGTGTACATCGATATGAACGGCCAGGAGGTGACGGAATATCTCACCGCCGTGGCGCAGATGAAACCGGATTCCGGGGCCTATCCGCAGTTCGCCAACGTCAGCTTTGTGGCGAAAGACGGCAAGCTGAATGATTTGAAAATCAAAGGCCAGCCGGTCGATCCGACGAAAACCTACCGCATGGCGACCCTGAGCTTTAACGGCACCGGCGGCGACGGCTATCCGCACATCGACGCTAAGCCAGGCTACGTCAACACCGGGTTCATCGACGCAGAGGTGCTGAAGGAGTATATCCAGAAGAACTCCCCGCTCGACGCGGCGGTGTTTGAGCCGAAAGGCGAGGTGAGCTGGCAGTAACGGGACCGCATCGCTCGCCGGGTTGTGGGTTCAGCCCGGCGAAGCGCAGCGCGATCCGGCTGCGAGGATTAATCGCGGCGGGCGATATCGGCGAACTTCGCATCCAGGATTTTCGCCAGATCGCTGGCCGCCAGCTCGATATCCAGCCCGCGCCTGCCGCCTGAGATATACATGGTGGCAAACTCCTGTGCCGGGGCGTCAATCACCGTCGGCAGGCGTTTTTTCTGTCCAAGCGGGCTGATTCCGCCGACCAGATAGCCGGTTACCCGCTGCGCCACCATCGGGTCGGCCATATCTACTTTCTTCGCGCCCAGGGCTTTGGCCACTTTTTTCAAATCCAGCTGACCAGCAACCGGGGTGACCGCCACGGCCAGATGCTTCATATCCCCGTTGAGCGCCACCAGCAGCGTTTTATAAACCCGATCGGCGTTCAGGCCGAGCTTGCGCACCACTTCGTCGCCGAAATTGGTTTCGCCGGGATCGTGATCGTAGCTGTGGATCGTAAAAGCAATTTTGTTTTTTTCGAGTAACTTAACGGCGGGAGTCATCGCTATCCTTCTTACCAACCGATCTAATGTACGTTAAGCATACGCCTGATGATTGTGTAAAAAATAGTACCATCTTGCGCAATAGTATTGGCAGTGATGGTCACTTTGAGCGACAATCGAACGATCCGAGGTGCGAATCTCGGGATAATAATAATGATGAAATTCCTCTTTGACGGGCCAATAGAAATATTGGCCATTTTTTTACGTCAGCATATCAGGCAGGTTCCCTTCACCGTATAAATGCAGCGCGCCGACGGCGACAACGTAGCGCCCCGGAGGCAGAGCCAGCAGCGTCTCGCGCCAGGCGAGGTTGCGCTGATGCATCAGAACATCGTACAGCGACTGGCTAAAGGTCGTGGGCAGCGAGGTCGCCCCTTTTGCCGGCGGCTGCTCCAGCCACCAGCCGATCATCACCTGCAGAAGACGGGCGTTGGTTCGCCAGTGGGTCAGCGTGTCTTCCAGCAGCGCCAGCCCGCCGTCGGGCAAATCGCGCAGCAGCGCAATCTGGCTATCGGTCCCCTCCAGCTCCATCACCCGCACGCGGCTTTCGCGCGCCGCCATCAGCAGCTGATAATCAATCCCGTAATCCGGACGAAGCCCCAGCTTTTGCGCCTGGGTCGCCTGCAGCACCATGGCAACCTGCCACAGCGGCTGGCTGTCGAAGAGGGCGGTTGCCAGCCCCAGCTCCGCGGCGCGGGCTTCCAGCTCAACGCGCTGTTCGGGACTCAGGCGCTCGGCCAGCGGCGGATAAGAGGGGAGGTTGCTGAAGGGCGTTTCGTTCCCGGTAATATCGGCTTCCACAATCAGCGCATCGGCCTGGCGAATTTTTTTCAGCAGCCTTGCCGGGGGCGGCGCCATATCGCGGGTGCCCATATGAATGCTGCCGACGAGGTGCAGATAGCGTCCGCCGGGGAGGGTAACATCCAGCGCCGGCCAGGAATAAGACGGGCCAACGGCGGCTCGCCACAGCATTTTTATTCGGTTTAACAGGCCCATACGCGCTCCGCAAAGTGAAGAACTCATGCTAGCGCGCGCGGCCTGAGGGTGCAAGCGTGGGCGGGAGGATCGGCGTGCGATAGCCCGGACAGGGCGTGGTGCCGCTGTCCGGGAAAGGATCCGGTGCTGATTCGCGCGAGGGGCTACTCTTTTGGTTTAAAACGCAGCAGCCGGTTGGCGTTGCTCACCACGGTAATGGAAGAGAGCGCCATCGCCGCCCCGGCAACCACCGGGTTGAGCAGCGTGCCGGTCAGCGGCCAGAGGATCCCGGCGGCAATCGGAATACCCAGCGAGTTATAGACAAAGGCGCCCAGCAGGTTTTGCTTCATATTACGCAGCGTGGCCTTTGCAATCGCCAGCGCGTCGGCGACGCCGTTCAGGCTATGGCGCATCAGGGTAATCGCCGCCGTTTCAATGGCGACGTCGCTGCCGCCGCCCATCGCAATGCCGACATCGGCCTGCGCCAGCGCCGGGGCGTCGTTAATGCCATCGCCGACCATCGCGACCTGGTGGCCCTGGCTTTGCAGACGCTTGATGGCATCGGCTTTACCGTCCGGCAGGACGCCGGCAATCACCTCATCGATACCCGCCTCTTTGGCGATGGCGTTGGCCGTAACCGGGTTATCCCCGGTGAGCATCACCAGACGGTAGCCCTGGCGATGCAGGCGGGCCAGCGCCGCCACGCTGTCGCTGCGCAGCGGATCGCGAATGGCGATCAGCGCGGCAACCTCGCCGTCTACCGCCAGCAGCACCGGCGTGGCGCCCTGCGCGGCCTGAGCGTTGAGGTCACCCTCCGCCGCGTCGGTGGTAATATTCTGCTCGTTGAGCAGCGCCTGATTACCGAGCAGGAGCCGATGGCCGTCGGCCTCGCCGCTCACCCCCAGCCCGCGCAGGGTACGGAAGTTGCTGACCGTTGGCAGCGCGCTCTCCGCCGCTTTGTCGAGGATCGCCCGCGCCAGAGGATGGCTGGAACCCTGTTCCAGCGCGGCGGCCAGGCGTAAAGCGGCCGCCTTATCGATAGCTGTAAAGGTTTTCACCGCCACAACCTGCGGCTTTCCTTCGGTCAGGGTCCCGGTTTTATCGAATACGACGGTATCCAGCTGGCTGGCGCGCTGCAGCGCATCGGCGTCGCGCACCAGCACGCCGTACTCTGCCGCCCGCCCGACGCCGGAAATAATCGACATCGGCGTAGCCAGGCCCAGCGCGCAGGGGCAGGCGATAATCAGCACCGTGGTGGCGATGATCAGGGTATAGACGATTTGCGGCGCCGGGCCGAAGAAGTACCAGATTGCCGCGCTGAACAGCGCAATGACCACCACCGTCGGGACGAAGACGGCGGAAATTTTGTCCGCCAGCTGGCCGATTTCTGGCTTACTGCTCTGCGCCTGGCGCACCATGCGGATAATACGCGCCAGCGTGGTCTGACTCCCCACGGCGCTGGCGGTAAACAGGACGCTGCCGTCCTGCACAACCGTCCCGGCGTGCAGGGGATCTCCGCCGCTTTTCTGCTGCGGGATCGGTTCGCCGGTCAGCATGGCTTCATCCAGCCAGGCCTCGCCCTGAGAGATGATGCCGTCAACCGGCACCCGGTCGCCGGTGGTCAGACGCAGGGTCATGCCGGGCATAACGTCGGCCAGGGGGACGCTTTTTTCGCCCTCGGGCGTGACTACGCGTGCCGACGGTGGCGTCAGATCGAGCAGCTTTTCCAGCGCCCGGGAAGAGCGCTGCCGGGCGCGGGCTTCCAGCATATGGCCGAGGTTAATCAGGCCGATAATCATGGCGCTGGCTTCATAGTAGAGGTGGCGGGCTTCCATCGGGAACCACTGCGGCCACAGGTTGACGCTCATCGAGTAGAGCCAGGCGACCCCGGTGCCCAGCGCCACCAGCGTATCCATGGTGGCGGTGGCGTTTCTCAGGCTTTTCCAGGCGCTGCGGTAGAAGTGGCCGCCGGCAAAGACCATCACCGCCAGGGTGATAAGCCCGATAGCCAGCCACAGCGAGCGGTTGTCGTCGGTGACCATCATGTTGTCACCGAACATTCCCCACACCATCACCGGAACGCCCACCAGCAGGGCGACGATCGCCTGCCAGCGGAAGCGTTTCATGGTGGCGATGGCGGTTTCCTGCTGGCGCTCGCGGCGCTCCAGGTCATCTTCGATAGCCTCGGCACCGTAGCCTGCCTTCTCCACCGCCTGCACTAATTCTGCGGCGGACGCGCTGCCCATGACCAGCGCAGTGCGTTCCGCCAGGTTTACCCGCGCCTGCGCGACGCCCGGTACCGCGGCAAGCGCCTTCTGGACCCGGGAAACGCAGCTGGCGCAGCTCATGCCGTTGATCAGCAGCTGTTGGCTGTCATCGCTATCATGGGCTGCCGGAAGCGCAGGAGAGGCCGCTGTCAGTGCTTCCGACGGGAGTGTTGATTCCGCCAGCGGTTTAGCCTTTGGGTGGCTGAGCTCCGCACCGTATCCGGCTTTCTGAATCGTGTCGATGAGCGCTTCAGCGCTGGCGCTACCGGTGACGTGGGCTTCGGTCGTGGTGACCTCCGCCAGCTCAACGTCAGGACGCTGCTCCAGGCTCTCTTTTACGCGTTTGACGCAGTGGCCGCAGGTGAGGCCATCGAGCGTCAGGTCGATGGTTTGTGACATAACAAACTCCTTTATTACGTGGATGAGCTGACGGTGATAAAGGTTAAACCTTCCAGCAAGGGGAAGGTCAAGGCGTTTATTGTGTCGGGTCGGTTTCAGTGCTCAAGCGCGATAGCGCAAACATGCTCGATGGCCGCCAGCTGGTTGTACAGTTCGGGTAAGGTCATCCTCTTCGCGAGCGCCACTTTAAGACTGACTTCTATTTTCCCATTTTTTAAATCGCGGATTGTTATGGCTTCAATGATATTTTTTTGCTGCTTAATATTGTTGGTGAGGCTGTTTAAGCCGGCTTTTTCATCAACAATAATACGCATCTTAACTTTTCCAGGTAACGGATTTTTGTTGTGCAAAAAAATTACAGAGTAGCTGAGCTTAATCGCCAACAGGGATAATCCGGTAGCAAGTAAAGCATGTATATAAAAGCCGGCTCCGCTGGTAATCCCTATCCCTGCGGAGGCCCAGACAATTGCTGCCGTCGTTAGCCCGGAGATGGCGTCATCCTGGCGATGGAGGATCACCCCGGCACCGAGAAAGCCGACGCCGCTGATGACTTGCGCAGCCAGTCGCATAGGATCACTACGAATGTTCATGGATATTTCAGCATAATATTCCGCGGATTGAATCGAGACGATGGTAAGGATGCAGCTGGCGACGGCAATAATAACGCAGGTTTTAAATCCGACGGGTTTTCCTCGAGACTCTCTTTCCAGACCAAAGATCCCACCGAGAATAAATGCGAGACAAACTTTGCAGAGCGTAATGAAAATTGACTCACCGTCGGTGGATAAAATTAACGCTAATGTATTCATTTCCTTGCTCCGGAAAATAATACCATCGCATCGAGTGTGCAGCCTCTTCCCCGGCCCGTAATCCTAAGCGCTGTAGGAATGGATATAGTATTCAATCAGTGAGAGAAGTCGGCTGTTATCGATGCTTTGGAGAATGTGTATCGTTTTGCCCTGCGGTTCAGGAATGCCCACGTCGAGGCGTAAGGCGTCTCGACCGTAGCGGCAGGTCATGCCGCGAGTGATCCCCTCAAGTGCGACATCAAGATGCTCTTCGGTCTTCGTGGACAGAGAGGGATCGAGCAGCCAGGCCACCGTTAAAACATCATGGATCCAACATCCCGGCAGGTTACGGGTCTGCATAGAGTAAACGATCCATGGGCGGATAGTTTGCTCCAGATAGCGGCTAAGCGTATTCCCCACCGTCGTTAGACGATCCAGATCGGCATGAAGCATCTGGGTTTGCGTGGTGACGTCCATCGGGACAAGGGTGACAGGAGCACCGCTGGTTAACACTGCGTGAGCAGCCTCGGGATCGAGGCCAAAATTGGTGTCTTTTATATAGCCTGTCACGTTAAACACCCCGCCCATTATTACAATATTTTTAACCGCATGAACCATCTCCGGATAGAGCTGCAGCGCTATTGCGACATTGGTGAGCGGACCCGTCGCCACCAGCACGATCTCGCCCGGATTACTGCAGATGAGCTTACCGATTGCCTGCGGCGCCAGCGGTTCCGCCCTCGGGCAAGGAGGTGGGGGCGGGACGTCTGACCATAATTGACGTAAGCCAAAACGATCGACGCCACGATCGAGTTTCTCGCGCCATGGTCCAGGATCTTCTCTCAGCGCTCGGGCGGCGCCCTGCAGCACGGGAACGGAAATCCCTATCTGCCTAACGAAGTCGCTGGCCACGGCATAGCCGACGTCAACCGGCGTATTACCGGCAACGATTGAGATCATCTCCACAGCGATCTGCGGAGCGGCAATAGCCAGCGCCAGTGCCAGTCCATCATCGATATTGGCTCCCGGAACGCCATTGCCGGGGTCGCAGTCAATAATCATGCGTAGAGATTGATGAGCATTTTTCGGGGTGTATTTCTTGTCCCTGGCAGCCACACGATTCTCCCACTCGTAAGTAAAACTCAAATTCAAGGCGGCGAACTTCGCCATCCCAGTTTTTTAGCATGTCGATTGCGGCGCGGGCCATCTTATCGACAGGCTGGCGGACGGCCGTTAAGGAAGGCACGTTATAAGCCGATTCTTGCGTTGCGTTAAAGCAGACTATCGCCACATCCTGAGGAACGCGTAGCCCGCGTTCGGCCAGCGCGCGCAGGCATCCGAGCGCCTGTTGTTCATTGGTTGCGAATAGCGCGCGCGGAGGTTGGCCTTGCAGCATGCGCAGCGTCGCTTCATATCCCCCGGCGCGGGTATAGTCAGTTGAGAAAATCCATGATGGATTGACGGGGAGCGATGACTCCTCCAGCGCGCGCTGCCATCCACGAATACGATCCTGGGTGTTCAGCATTTCGCGCGGGCCGCAGATAATGCCGATGTCGCGGTAGCCGTGATCGAGTAGATGTTTCGTCACCTGCCATGCTGCCAGTTGTTCATCCACCTGGATAACGCTGACGTTTAGTCCGGCATCTACACTATCCAACATTACGCAGGGGGTGCCGCTCTGCTGAATCAACTCAATATAGGGATGTCGGTCTACGCTGGTATAAATCAGGCCATCGACCTGGCGATGCAACATATTATTAATGAGTTCGCGCTCGCGCCCGCTGCTATCGCCAGCATCTCCCAGCAGCAGTACTTTGCCATCGGCAAAAGCCTCACGCTGCAGAGCATGCGCCATTGAGGCAATAAACGGGTTAGAAATATCAGGAGCGATAAGACCGTAGGTTTGTGTACTCCCTGAAGCCAGGGCCCGAGCGATACCGTTCGGTCGATAGCCCGTTTTTTTAATCGCCTGTAGCACCCGTTGCCGGGTCGCCTCAGCGACGGGGCGCGGGCCGTTGTTGATTACGTAGCTAACAACGGCGACGGACGTTCCTGCTTCTTTGGCGACATCGGCACGCGTGATGCGTGGTGAATGTGATTGGGTCAAAAGATACCTACCTGGTTCATTTCAGAGCGCTTTCTTTTCCGGACAGCATAAGGCGTTGCGGGCCAAAAAGCTTTGCTAAAGCACGCGTATCCGACCCCTTCGCTTGTCAAATTGCATCCTCGGGTAAGTTAAGATCCCGTCCACGCGTCTCCGGAGCGAAAAAGGTGGTTACCAGGCCAATGGTGGCCATGAGGGCGAAATAGAGGGCGATAGGCCACCAGTGACCATAAAATGAGAGCAGCGCCGAGGCGACAAGGGGCGCTGTACCGCCAGACATAATCGATCCCAGCTCTTTAGCGAACGCCATTTTAGTATAACGATTGGTGACGCCAAAAAGCTCCACGCCCCATGCGGCCTGTACGCCAAAAATACCCAGCGAAGCGAGCCCCATTCCGGTAATGATGGTCGGGATAACAATCCACGGTTCACGGGAGTCCAGCAGCATAAATGCTGGAAATGCATAGAGGATCAGTAGCAAGCAGAACCAGCGATAAATGATGCGCCTGCCGAATCGATCGGAAAGCCAACCCGCCAGGGGAATAATGGCGAATCCCAGAATAGAAGCGATAAACACCGCAACAGTCGGCACAGACTTATCAACCATCAGAACCTTAGCGACATAGCCAATGATAAACCCCTGGGCAAGATAGGAGGGCCCATTTTCGCCAATACGCAGGCCAACCATGGTCCAGAACGCTCGGGTCCGTCGCCAGAAGCTGCGGGTATCGCGCTGCTTAAGCTCTTTCCCCTGACGAAGAGCTTTCTCCCGTTCGGCCTGTAGAAGCGCTTTTTGCCGTTCAAAAACGGGGGTTTCTCGCATATGGCGGCGAATTAGCAGCGCGGTAGCGGCGATGAGGATGCTGCACAGAAAAGGAATACGCCATCCCCAGCTGAGTAAATCCTCCTGATCCATTTGTAATACGATGAGCCAAACCAGGGAGGCTAATAATGTCCCACTGTTTGAGCCGAGTGCGATGATAGAAGAAACCAGGCCACGGCGCTTCACGGGGGCGTATTCACCGAGCATTACGGTACCGCCTGAAAGTTCAGCGCCTGCTCCCAGCCCCTGAGAAAATCGGAGGATCACCAGACACACCGGCGCCCATACGCCAATTTGAGCGTAGCTGGGGATTAAGCCAATCAACATGGTTGAAAATCCCATCAGGCCGATAGTGATAACCATAACAATTTTGCGACCGTGGCGATCGCCAATCCAACCGAACAGTAACGCGCCGATCGGGCGCGCAATGAAGCCGACTGAGTAGGCGGCAAAGCTGGAGAGTAGGGCCATCACGGGCGTGGCCTCCGGGAAAAATACGTCGCCGAAGATAATGCCGGCGGCAAGGCCGTACAGCGCAAAATCGGCATATTCCATCGTGGTACCCAACCAGCAGGAAAAGGTTGCTCGCCAGAATTCGCGGCGCCCTTCGGGGGTTTCCAGACGCTCCTGGGCAGCCTGCTGGTCATCGGTCAGGGAGGCAGAGGATGAAAGCGTGTTCATAAGAACTCCTTGAAGTTAGCTGTCGACAAAGGTCGCAGATTTTTTTACTTTTCGTGTTCTACTCGCGTAGATAGTATGTTTTTAGCGCATATTAATAAATCTACCCGCGTAGATTTGAATCCTAAAAAATCAAAATTGCGAATGCGATCACTTATAACAGGCAATTGTTACAGAAATAGAGCGCCAGAAATGGCGCTCCGGGGGGATTAGCGATCGAGGACGATCGAGGGCGTGTTGTCCGCCGGATCGTGTAAAACCCTGATATCCGCGCCGTAGAGGTCTTTTAGCGCCTGCTGCTGCATAACCGCCTGCGGGCTGCCGCTATCGACGACGCGCCCCTTATCCATCAGCACCACGCGGTCGGCATAGCGGGCGGCGAGATTAAGATCGTGCAGGACGCAGCAGACGTTGAACTGCCGCTCGCGCACCAGCCGGCGCAGCAGGCGGAAAAGATGCTGCTGGTGGTGAATATCGAGGGCGGAAGTGGGCTCATCCAGAAACAGCCATTTGGGCGACGGGATCGGCTCCCAGAGCTGCACCAGCAGACGCGCCAGCTGTACCCGCTGCTGCTCGCCGCCGGAGAGCTGTCGATAGTCGCGGGCGGCCAGCTCGCGGCAGTCGCACAGCGCCATAATGCGATCCGTTTCATCATGGGAGCCGCGCGTCCGCCAGGGATGCCTTCCCATGCGGATCACCTCCTGCACGCTGAACGGAAACGCCATATGCCCGTTCTGCCGCATCACGGCGCGGGTCTTCGCCAGCTCGGTTATCGACCACGCCTCCAGCGGCGTACCCAGCAGGGAACATCGCCCGCCGTGCGGCCGCAGATAGCCCGTGAGCTGGCGCAGCAGCGTGGATTTCCCGGCGCCGTTCGGACCCAGAATGGCGACGATCTCCCCGCCGGGCAGCGCCAGGGAGACATTATCGGTCAGGCGACGTCCCTGCAGGGTATAAACCAGATTTTCGGCCAGAATCATGCTGACCTCCGGCCGCGCAGGATCAGCCACAGAAAATAGGGACCGCCGATCAAGCTGGTCAGCAGGCCGACGGGCATTTCCGCCGGCTGCACCAGCGTGCGGGCGAGGGTATCGGCCACCAGCAGCAGGCAGGCGCCGGCCAGGGTCGAGCAGGGGATAAGCCAGCGATGATCGGCCCCGGTGGTCATGCGGATCAGGTGCGGGACAACCAGACCAATAAAGCCGATAACGCCGCTCACCGACACCGCCGCGCCTACCAGCAGCGAGCTGAGCAGCAGCAGCTGCTGACGCTTACGGCTAACGTTAACGCCGAGATAGTGCGCCTCTTCGTCACCCAGCTGCAGCAGGTTGAGCGTCCCGGCAAGAAACAGCGTGGTGACAATAGCCGGCAGAATAAACGAGCCGGCGACCAGCAGCGTAGGCCACTGCGCCTGGCCAAGATTGCCCATCATCCACAGCGTGAGCTGGCGCAGCTGCTGCTCGTCGCCGATGTAGCTCAGCACGCCTATCGCCGCTCCGCACAGCGCGTTGATGGCGATCCCGGCTAACAGGAGCTGCATCATGCCGCCGTGAGCGTGGCGCCGGCTGATGAGAAAAATCACCACGCAGACCGCCATACTGCCGGCGACGGCGAAAATCATCTGCTCGTACAGCGCCAAAACCACCGGAAATGAGAAAGGCAGAACGATCGCCACCCCCACCATCAGCGCGGAGCCGCTGCTGACGCCGAGCAGGCCGGGGTCGGCCATTGGGTTACGAAACAGGCCCTGCATAATGACGCCAGCCGTCGCCAGCGCGCTGCCCACCAGGACCGCCAGCAGAACGCGGGGAAGGCGAATGTTCAGCCAGATATCGCGGTATTCTTCGTCAAACAGCGCGCTGAAGCTGATGTTCAGCGCGCCCTGGCTGGCGCCAACCAGCACCAGCGCGACCAGCAGCAGCGAAAGGCCCGTCAGAACGCCGACGGAAGAGAGTGAATCCTTGAGCACGCAAAACTCCATTACGTCTTTGCGGCGCGGACGAGCCGAGCCGCGAGGGGATTACGCCGGCTTCAGGTCCGGCTCAATCAGGCTGTAGATCTGATTGTTGAGCGCCGGCGCGGCGGCCAGCTCGTGAATATGCGCGGCAACGTCCGCGCGCCTCACGAAACCGTGGCACTCCTGGTTCTGCAAGCGCTGCGCTTTACCGCTCGCCTCGCCGTTGAGCAGGCCGCCGGGGCGCAGGATGGCATAATCCAGGCCGCTGGTTTGCAGCCAGCTTTCCGCCAGGGTCTTTTCGCGCACCGCCTGACCGAACGCGGCTTTGGCGCGCGGGGATAAAAAGGGCCAGCTATCGCCGCAGCCCAGCGACGTCACCAGAATCATTTGCCCGATGCCCGCCGCCTCTGCCGCATCAATAACGGTCCTGTGCGCCAGGTAGTCCTCGGCGCCGCCCATGGAGGAGACGATCAGCGCATCCGCACCGGCGGCATGACAGGCGTCAGCCACCACGTCGGCATCGCAGGCGTCGCCGGCGAAAACCCGCACGCCTTTCGCCTCAAGGGCGACAGCGGATTGCGGATTGCGCACCACCGCCAGCAGCGGACGCCGCTCCGCCAGCGCCAGTTCAAGCACCTTTGCGCCCGTGCCGCTGCCGCCGGCGCCAAAGATTAACCACGGCCTCATCAGGCGGTTTCCTTGAGGGAAGCGGCGAGGGCCCGGAAGGCGCTAACCTGGTCGGCGAGCAGCTGGCGATGCTCATCGCGGCCGAGGAAAATCTTGAACATCGCGCTACCGGCCTGGTTAAAGAAGAGAATCGACGCGGTATCCATGCCCATAAATTTACGTTCAATCAGCGCGATATGGTGGCAGTTTTCCGCTTTGATATGGCCCGTCATGCCCTTTTTGCCGCGCAGATTGAAATAGCCGTGGCGGTGGAATCCGGAAGGCAGTTCGCCGGTAAACTCAAGGATGACGTCGGCGGTATGGACCAGCGTGGTGACCTTGCCCCATTCGCTGACGGTTTCCCAGACGGCGTCAAAGTTCTCACTCGACACGAGAGTCGGAGAGGGGAGGTTTTGCACCACCTCCAGAAGGGAGGTTTGGTAACGATCGGCGATCGCTTCCAGGGTGCCGTCCGGCTCGGTTAGCAAAAATTCCGCTAAAGAAACATGGCTCATAAATCACTCCTGTTAGGGTTGCTCTACCGCAATGCGCGGCGCGTTAAGGTGTTGAATCAGCTCATCAAGAGACTGCAAAATATTGCTGGCCCAGAAGCGTCCTTCATTGGTCAGGCGCAGACAGGTTGAGGCGTCGCGGGTGAGCCCCGCCTGATGCCACTGGGCCAGCAGCGGGGCCAGCTCCCCGGCGCGCGGCGTCAGCTCGTCCAGCGGCACGCGGGCGGTTTCCACCCCCGCCTGCAGCGTATGCCGCCACTGAAAGCCGCGCTCGGCGGCGCGCATCATCATCATCAGCGGCTTTTTCCCGGCGGCGATCGCTTCGTGCCAGGTTGTCAGGTTACGTTCCACCATCCACGAATAGCCGTTGACCGAGCCGCCCGCGCCGGAGCCCAGGGCCAGGCAGTCGGCCCCCTGTTTAATCAGCAGGTTGTAGAGGTTGCGTTCGCGGGTTGTGCGGGCCCAGTGGCTGTTGCTGATACAGCGCCAGCCCGCATCCTCCATGAAATCGCAGCCCTGGAGATAGAGATCGCGCCGCTCTGCCGGAGTGGGGACGGCGGTGCGTCCGTTTTCCACGGCTTTACCCAGCGGCGTGTTGGGCAGCAGATTAAGGGCGTAGAGATCGACGCCATCGAGCCCGATATCGCGGGCGATGCTGAGATCTTCCCCCCACAGCTTTGCGTCCTGACCGGGGAGGCCGAACAGCAGATCGCACACCACGGCCGCGCGATCCCGCCGCACCAGCCTCCGCATAAAGGCGGCGGCGGTGGGGCCGTCGGAGGTGCGGGCCATTTTCTTGCGCACCCTGCTGTTGAAGGACTGAATGCCGATGGAGAAGCGATTGGCGCCGGCGTCAAGGCAGGCGTCGATGCGGTTGTCATCGAAGTTAAGCACCCGTCCTTCGATGGTGATTTCGCAGTCCGGCGCGAGGGGCAGCTTTTCCCGCAGCGCGGTGATAATTCTCGCCAGGTCCTGCGCCGCCAGCGCGGAGGGCGTGCCGCCGCCGAAGTAAACCGCGTGGATCGGCGCCGACTGGTGCAGGACGCTATCGGCCTCCATTTCTATTTCGCGCAGCAGGGCATCGGTATAGCGGGCGCAGTGGTCATCCTCATAGCGGTTCTGATAAAAGCCGCAAAAAGTGCAGTGGGTGGCGCAAAAGGGAATGTGCAGGTACAGCAGCCTTTTACGCGGCGGCGCGCTGCGGCTGATGACCTCCTGCCAGGTCTGCGCCAGCTGCTCTTTTGCCACCGGGATCGCACCGCGCCACGGCATGGTGGCCCGACGATCTTTAAAGGGCTGGCTTCCCTCCAGCGCGAAGTGCGCGGAGAGATCGAGGGCATTGTTAGTCTTCATAGCGTCAACATCACATCCAGTTATTGGGGCCAAAACTGCCGGTGCAGGGACTCAACCGCGTCGGCCACCCGCGGGCCCATTCCGAGGATCAGCGCCTGATCGATGGTGACAATGCGCTGATTTTTCCATGCGGCGGTGTGGGTTATGCCGGCGACGGCGCGCAGCCGGTTAATATCGCCGTCGACCATTTGCGAGGTCACGACAATGACCTCCGGGTTTGCCGCAATCAGCGATTCCGCGCTGTAGCTTTTATACTGCTCGTGCGAAGCCACGTTCCGCGCGCCCGCGAGGGTCAGAATGGCGTCGGCAACGCTGCCCTTACCGGCCACCTGCGGCGCGCTGCCGCCCGCGGAGAGAATAAACATCGCCCTGAGCGGCGCCTTTTGCGCCGCGCTGCGCTGAACGCGCTCCAGGCGCTGCTCAATCTGGCCTACCAGCGCATCTCCTCGCTCGGGAACCCGCAGCGTCTTCGCCAGCTGGCGAACGTTGGCGTACATCTGTTCAACCGTGGCCGGCACGCGCGGCAGGGTCAAGACGCTCACTTTCTGCGTTCGCAGCTGGTCCAGAACGATCTGCGGCCCGGCATCCCGCCAGGTGATAAAAACGTCCGGCCTGAGGGATAAAATGCCTTCGCTGCTGAGCTGCTTCCAGTAGCCGATATGCGGCAGCCCGGCCGTTTCCGGCGGCCAGGAGGTGGTTTCATCGACGCCGACCACCTGATTTCCGGCGCCAAGCGCGTAGACCAGCTCGCTCAGCGAGCCGCCGGCCACGACGATACGTTCGCTGGCGCAGGCTGCGCCGGCGGCACAAAGCGCCAGCAGGGCGAACAAGAGTTTTTTCATCATCAGAAGTTCCACGCAAAACCGACCGCTGCGTTAAATCCGGCCGCCGGAATGGTTTCATGGGCGGTTTGATAGCGTTTGTTGGTCAGGTTGTTGAGCGCCAGGTTGACCTGATACTGCTCCTGCGGGCCAAACTCGGTATTGAACGCGAGGTTAAGCGTTGCCCAGCCCGGATAGCGAATCTCCCTGCTGCCGGTTTTATCGTCGGCGCTGGAGGCGGCGCGCACGAAGAGATCGGAGGTGACGTTGGCGCTGTTCAGCAGCAGCGTATGCTTCAGGCCAGCTCTTCCCGTCAGGGCGGGTTCACCGGTATCCCAGGTTTTAACGGTCTCGCCTTCATACTGCCGGCGGATAAGGTTGCCGCTCAGATAGGGCGAAACGGCCCAGCCGTTGTACTCTGCCGTCAGCTCCATCCCCCAGGTTTTGGCGCGATCGATATTGTCGTAATAGAAATATTCGCCGCGGGAAGAGGTGCTGTTGCCGCTGCATATCGCCTGACCCGAGCAGGGGAGGCTGGCGATATAGTCTTTGGCTTCGGAGTAGTAAATCGCCCCGTCAACCAGCCACATATTGCCTTTGTAACGGGCGCCCAGCTCGTAGTTGTTGGAATGTTCCGCCTTCAGGCCGGTATTGCCATAGGTGACGCCGCCGCCGGCCGAGGTCTGCATAAACAGCTGGGTCAGCGTCGGGAAGACGTAGCCCTGGGCGTACGCCGCGCGCAGCTCAATATCTTTAAAGCCGGAATAGCGCAGGCTGGTTGAGGTCACCAGCTTATCGTCATGGGCCGACTTGCCGCCCGTAGACTGGCTGACCGCGCCGCTCTGGCTGTCGCTGCGGTTAAGTTCGGAGGAGAGCCAGTACTGGCGCGCGCCAACGGTCCAGGTCCAGTCATCGGCGAAGCGCCAGTCGTTTTGCGCAAACACCGAGGCATTGCTTTGCTCCGCCTCAATATGCGACAGCGTGAGGGTCTGGATATCGAAGGCGCCGGTGGCCGCCGTCTGCCGCGTGCTGCTGCGGGTGTCCTGCTTCACCTTGTCATGCTGATACTGGGTGCCGATAACCAGCTCGTTGTTTGCCGGCAGGGAGAAGTTGCCCTGCAGCGTTACGCCCTGGGTATATTGCTTATCGTTGGTGTTGGTCTGGTTGCTGACCGTCAGCGCCTGAATAATCGGGCTGGGGATCGGCTGGGTGGTCTTAATCCGGTTTTCAAATTCACGCTCGATGGTCTGGCTGTAGGCGTCGAAGTGGATTTTTTTCAGGTAATCGCCGCCGGCGTCGAAGTCATAGAACGCGCCGATTTTTTCGCGTTCCAGCTTGGGGATCCGGACGCTGAAGTCTTCGTATTGGCCCTCGGGATCGTCAAACCAGGTTTGCGTGGAGGTTTTGTAGCGGTCAAGCGACAGGCCGAATTTATGCCGGTCGAGATTGTAGCCAAGCCAGACGCCCTGGCTGTTGTTGCGAAAGTTGGTGTTCTGCAATCTGCCGTCCGGCGTATCGCGGTTGCCCTGGTCGGAGTAGCTGCCGTTGATGCGATAGTCGAACTGGCCGATGCTGCCCCAGGCCGCAGCGGACTCTTCCCAGCCCGCGGTCGCCGAGTTATAAACGGCCTTCACCGTCCCGGCGAGGGGCTTATCCCCGCCTTTTTTGGTGATAAAGTTAACCACGCCCCCGATGGCCTGCGAGCCGTAAAGCACCGAGTAGGGGCCTTTTACCACTTCGATCCGCTCCAGCGCCGACTCATCAATCAGCAGCCCGACGCCGTAGTTTTGCCCGGCGCGCTGGTAGCTGACCACCTGGCCGTCAATCAAGATCAGCACCCGCGACGAGGCCTCGCCGCGGATGCGGATTTGCTTACGCCCGGCCAGGGAGTTGTCGGTCACCTCAACGCCGGGAATATCCTGCAGATCGTCGGCGATAGAGACGCTGGTTGAGTTGTTGAGCGTTTCCCGGTCGATAACCTGAACGGTCGCCGGGCTGTCCCAGAGGCTTGATTCTGTACGATTGGCCGTGACGATCAGCGTCTCGTCGCCGGCCGTTTTGGCTGTGCTGGTCGGGGTTGCCGCAGAAACGTTGGCGGCAACAAACAGCGACAGGCTGGAGAGTAACATGCTCCCCCGGTTTGTCCTTTTCACCATTAGAGTAACCTTTATTATAATGATAACTACTATCATTCGCATTTATATTGGTTTGTGGAGGACACGTCCAGACGCTAAGAGGTAAATGGAATGCACCTTTGATATGGGTCAATTTCTACCGGTGCGTAAATAGTTTTTTGCGAGACTCATCACGTTATGAAAAACCGCCGGCGCGGTTAACCTGATAAAAGATATGGCTTATATCTTTTTCCCCGCGCACAGGGTTGGTTATTGTGCGAATGGTCCTACAATAGGGGCTGTGCGAGAAGCAATGAGGTGCAGAGGCGATGAATATCAGCGATGTGGCAAAAAAAACCGGCTTAACCAGTAAAGCGATCCGCTTCTACGAAGAGAAGGGGCTGGTGACGCCGCCGCTGCGCAGTGAAAACGGCTACCGCAGCTACAGCCAGCGGCATCTGGACGAGCTGACCCTGCTGCGCCAGGCGCGGCAGGTTGGTTTTAATCTGGAGGAGTGCCGCGAGCTGGTGGGCCTGTTTAACGATCCGTCGCGGCATAGCGCCGACGTCAAGCGCAGAACGCTGGATAAAGTCGCTGATATTGAGCGCCATATCAGCGAGCTGCAGAGCATGCGTAGCCACCTGCTGGCGCTGGCGGAATCCTGTCCCGGCGATGACGGCGCGGACTGTCCGATTATCGACAATCTCTCCGGCTGCTGCCATCGCAAGGCGCAGAGCTAGCGGTGGGGAGGGGCGAGCCTGATCCGCAGCGTGATGCCCTCAACGGCCAGCACCTCGACCTTACTGCCCGCCGGGAGGTCCTCGTCGGCGATCACCGGCCATGAGCTATCGCCAACGCGCACGTGGCCGCGGCCGTTAACCAGCGCCGTCTCCAGGGAGAAGATGCGGCCGATCAGCTGATTCCCGCGCTGGTTAAGCCGGGCGTCTGCCGGCTTCTGCCGCTTCACCTGGCCGCGCAGCCAGCGCGACCAGAGCCAGGCCGCCAGCAGGGTCAGCGCGGCAAACAGCGTGCCCTGCCACTCCCAGCCCAGCGGCAGTAGCCAGGTCAGGGCGCCGGTGATAACGCCGGCAACCCCGCTCCACAGCAGATAGCCGTTACCGCCGAGCATCTCCGCCGCCAGCAGCAGCCCGCCGAGGCTCAGCCAGAAGAGGTGCGGATGGACCAGTATCATCGCAATCATAGTTTTTTCCGTTCGCCGGCGCCTTCTTTAAGCAGTTCGCTAATCCCGGCGATAGAGCCCATCAGGCTGGTCGCGTCGAGCGGCATCAGCACAACTTTGCTGTTATTTGATGCGCCAATCTGCTGCAGCGCGTCGGTATATTTCTGCGCAACGAAGTAGTTAATCGCCTGAATATCCCCGGAGGCGATAGCGGAAGAGACCATTTGGGTGGCGCGGGCCTCCGCTTCCGCCGAACGTTCACGCGCTTCTGCCTGCAGGAACGCCGACTGGCGCTCGCCTTCGGCTTTGAGGATTTGCGACTGCTTTTCGCCTTCGGCTTTGAGGATTTCTGCCTGACGTATCCCTTCGGCCTCCAGAATATAGGCGCGCTTGGTACGCTCGGCCTTCATCTGGGCGTTCATCGAGGCGATAAGCTCCGCCGGCGGGCGCACGTCGCGAATTTCCACGCGGGTGATTTTGATCCCCCACGGGTTGGTGGCCTCATCGACGATATGCAGCAGGCGGGTGTTGATGCTGTCGCGCTGGGAGAGCATTTCGTCGAGCTCCATCGAGCCGAGCACGGTACGGATGTTGGTCATCGTCAGGTTGATAATCGCCAGCTCGAGGTTGCTGACCTCATAGGCCGCTTTCGGCGCGTCAATAACCTGAATAAAGCACACCGCATCGATGGTGACGTTGGCGTTATCGCGCGAAATAACCTCCTGCGAGGGGATATCCAGCACCTGCTCCATCATATTAATTTTCCGCCCGATGCGGTCCATAAACGGCACCACCAGGCTCAGGCCTGGCTGGAGGGTCATGGTATAGCGGCCAAAGCGCTCAACGGTCCACTGGTAACCCTGAGGGACAATTTTCACTCCGGCAATCACGATAACCAGGGCGACGAAAATGAGAACGGGGATAAAAATTAGCATCAAAAAACCTCCTGTTTAATTGCCTGCCAGGCGTCAGCAAAATGACGCATGTTTAAATCGAGTATATCTTTCTCCTCATCCTGGCGAAAGAAAAGTGGAGTAAACTAGTCGGGTTTTGGGAAATATATGGAACGATAATGAAGGAAAATAACGCTATCTTGCGCCTTGACGGCGTTGGCTTTCAGATCGATAAGTCGGTCATTTTGCATAATATTAATCTCGAGCTGGGCGCCGGGGAATTTAAGCTAATTACCGGGCCCTCCGGCTGCGGTAAAAGTACGTTGCTAAAAATTATCGCCTCGCTGCTCAGCCCGACCAGCGGGCAGGTTTTTTATTCCGGTAAGGATATCAATACGCTGTCGCCGGAAACCTACCGCCAGCAGGTCTCGTACTGCGCGCAAACCCCGGCGCTGTTCGGCGATTCGGTTTATGACAACCTGATCTTCCCGTGGCAAATTCGCAATCAGCAGCCGGACCCGCAGGCGCTAATTGCCGATTTACGCCGCTTCGGGCTGGCGGAAAATACGCTGGGCAAATCGATCAACGAACTCTCCGGCGGAGAAAAGCAGCGCGTTTCGCTGATCCGCAATTTACAGTTTTTGCCGCAGGTGCTGCTGCTCGATGAAATTACCAGCGCCCTGGATGAGAGCAATAAGCGCAACGTCAACGATATTATTCATCGCTATACGACGGAAAAGAATATTGCGGTGCTGTGGGTGACGCATGACCGGAGTGAAATCGACCACGCTGATGAGGTGATTACGCTGCAGCCGGCGAGCGCAGAGGGGCAGGAGTTCATCAATGAACGGGCATAATATCACTAACGAATCGCTGGCCCTGTCGATGGTGCTGGTGCTGGTGGCCATCGTGGTGAGCTATCGCGAAAAGCTGGCGCTGGAGAAAGATATCGTCTGGAGCATTTGCCGGGCGGTGGTGCAGCTGATTATCGTCGGCTACGTGCTGAAATATATCTTCAACGTCAATCACGCCCTGCTGACGCTGCTTATGGTGCTGTTTATCTGTTTTAACGCCGCGTGGAATGCGCAAAAGCGCAGCAAATATATCGATAAGGCCTTCCTCTCATCCTTTATCGCCATTACCACCGGCGCGGGGCTTACCCTGGCGGTGCTGGTCTTCTCCGGGTCGATCTCTTTCGTGCCGATGCAGGTGATCCCGATCGCCGGCATGATCGCCGGCAACGCGATGGTGGCGGTGGGGCTGTGCTACAACAATATGGGCCAGCGCTTCAGCAGCGAGCAGCAGCAGATCCAGGAGAAGCTGAGCCTCGGCGCGACGCCAAAAATGGCCTCTGCCGGATTGATTCGCGAGAGCATTCGCGCCGCGCTTATTCCGACCATTGATTCGGCGAAAACGGTGGGGCTGGTGAGCCTGCCGGGGATGATGTCGGGGCTGATTTTTGCCGGGATAGATCCGGTGAAAGCGATTAAATATCAGATAATGGTCACGTTTATGCTGCTATCGACCGCCAGCCTGTCAACCATCATCGCCGGCTATCTGACCTACCGGAAATTCTTTAACCCGCGCCACCAGCTGGTGGTGACGCAGCTGAAAAAGAACGACTAGCCGCGTTCCCCGGTCGGCGCAGCGCCGCCGGGGAGGGTTTTGTGGCGTAACGATCAGTACAGCAGAGAGTAGAGCTGACGGCGATATTTGGCGGCCAGCGCGTCGCCGGTGCCGAGGGCGGCCAGAATTTCCTGCAGCATCTTGCGCACCTGGCCATCGCCGGCGTCTAAATCTTTCTGCAGATGGCTGAACAGCAGCGCCAGCGCCTCTTCGTTGCGGCCAACCTGATGCAGCTGCAGGGCCAGCTGGGCCGCCAGCGCCGCGTCCTGCGGGTTTTGCTCAACCTGCTGCTGGAGCAGCTGGATTTCCGGGGTATCGGCCGCCTGCTTGAGCAGCTCAATCTGCGCCACCAGCCCCTGGAAACGGGTATCCTGATCCTGCAGCGGAACGGTTTTCAGCACCGCTTCGGCCTCGTCGGAGCGCTGCAGGGCGATCAGGGTTTCCGCCAGCAGCAGGCCAATCTGGCTCTCCTGAGCGGAGAGCTGCCACGCCTCTTTCAGCAGCGGCAGGGCTTCGGCGTACTTCTCTTCCTGCATCAGCGCCAGCGCCTGCTGGGCCTTTAGCTCTTCTTCGCGCGGCAGCACCTTATCAAGCAGCGCGCGCACGGCGGACTCAGGCTGCGGGCCTTCAAAGCCGTCCACCGGCTGACCGTTCTGGAACAGATAAACCGTTGGGATCGAG
Organism: Klebsiella sp. BIGb0149; assembly: GCF_004362605.1. Taxonomy (NCBI): domain Bacteria; kingdom Pseudomonadati; phylum Pseudomonadota; class Gammaproteobacteria; order Enterobacterales; family Enterobacteriaceae; genus Klebsiella; species Klebsiella sp. BIGb0149. Next base: position 216,027 of record NZ_SNYG01000001.1, read on the forward strand.
CGCAGGCCGAACTGTGAAGCCAGCATCTGCTCGGCATCGCAGTCCACCTTCGCCAGGATAAACTGACCGTTGTACTGCGCCGCCAGGTTTTCCAGAACCGGCGTCAGCTGCTCGCAGTGCTGGCTGCGCGCGGACCAGAAATAAAACAGCACCGGTGCGGTAACGGATTGTTCCAGCGTCTGGTGCAGGTTAGCTTCGGTAATGTTGATAATATTCTGTACTGACATAAGCGCATCTCTTTAATCAATTTTTTGTATACATGGGGGCGACGGCCGACGCTTCAACTCAGCCCTGGATAATTTTGTCCATCATCCGTGTGGGCAACAGGCGTTTGAGCAGGGCCACCGCGTGCGTGACCAGGGTCACCGGATAGCGCAGCTTCGGTTTCTCGCTAACGAAAGCATGGCGCACTTTTTCCACCACCGCCTCCGGCCCGAGGGTAAAGCGCGCGGCGATACCGGGGTTTTCCACCGGTTTATCGCTCTGGGTTTGGTTGACGTTGGTCGTAAAGCGGGTGCGAATCGGCCCCGGCTCAATCAGGCTGACCTTAATGCCGCTATAGCGCAGCTCCATACGCAGGGCGTCGGACCAGGCCTCCAGCGCATATTTGCTGGCGGCATAGGCGCCGCGCCCGGGGCTGGAGATGATCCCCATCACCGAGGAGGTCATCACGATGCGGCCCTCTCCGTGTGGCTCCATCGCCGGAAGCAGCAGCATGGTGAGCTGATGGGCGCCAAAAAAGTTGGCGCCAAACTGCTGCTCCATCTGCCGGCGGCTGATGGTGATAAGCGGGCCATACACGCCGTAGCCGGCGTTATTAAACAGGCCGTACAGGCGGTTATCGGTCAGGGCGATAACCTCTGCCGCCGCGCGCTCCACGCTCAGCGGATCGTCGAGATCCAGCAAAATACCGGTCAGTCCGAGTTCCTGCATCCGCGCAACGTCGTCAGCCTTGCGGCAGGCCGCCAGAACGTTAAAGCCCTGACGTTGCAGATCGAGCGCGCTTTCAAGGCCAATACCGCTGGAACATCCTGTAACTAAAACCGTTTTTTGCATAACTTTACCTGCAAACAACCCCTGAGGATCAGGAGTCATGATTAACTAAGGGAGCCAGCCGCGTCGCCATCCAGTCGGCAATAAACGGCTGGGCGTCGCGGTTGGGGTGGATTCCATCATCCTGCATCCACTGCGGCTTCAGGTAGACCTCTTCCATAAAAAAGGGTAACAGAGGAATATCAAACTCTTTGGCCAGTGCGGGATACATTGCGCTAAAGGCTTCATTATAACGACGGCCGTAGTTGGCGGGCAGGCGAATTTGCATCAGCAGCGGCTGGGCATTCGCCGCTTTGATATCCTGCAAAACGGTGCGCAGCGTCTGCTCCGTTTGCTGCGGCGGGAAGCCGCGCAGCCCGTCGTTGCCGCCCAGTTCGACCAGCACCCAGCGCGGCTGATGCTGTTTAAGCAGCGCCGGCAGACGCGCCAGCCCCTGCTGCGACGTGTCGCCGCTGATGCTGGCGTTAACTACCGGCGTTTTTGCCTGCCACTTATCGTTAAGTAGCGCAGGCCACGCGGCGTTGGCCGCCATTCGATAGCCGGCGCTCAGACTGTCGCCGAGAACTAACAGCGTGTCCGCCGCCATCGCGCGGCAGGTAAACAGGACCAGAAACAGGAAAGGCAAATGCCAGCGGAAAACATACTTGAAGTTCATCATCTTAAGAAGTCCGTCGGTCAGGGAGAGCATCAGCTTTCCATCCTCACCGGAGTTGAGCTGGTTGTCAAACCGGCGCAGACCATCGCCCTGATTGGCGAGTCGGGTTCCGGCAAATCCACGCTGCTGGCGATCCTTGCCGGGCTGGACGACGGCAGCGGCGGGGAGGTCTCTCTGCTCGGGCAGCCGCTGCACCGCATGGACGAAGAGGCGAGGGCGCAGCTGCGCGCGAAGCACATCGGCTTTGTCTTTCAGTCCTTTATGCTAATCCCGACCCTCAACGCGCTGGAGAACGTCGAGCTTCCGGCGCTGCTGCGCGGCGAGAGCGACAGCCAGAGCCGGGGCAGCGCCAGGGCGCTGCTGGAGCAGCTGGGGCTGGGCAAGCGCCTGAACCATCTGCCGGCGCAGCTTTCCGGCGGCGAGCAGCAGCGGGTGGCGCTGGCCCGCGCCTTCAACGGGCGTCCGGAGCTGCTGTTTGCCGATGAGCCGACCGGCAACCTCGATCGGCAGACCGGGGATAAAATTGCCGACCTGCTGTTCTCGCTCAATCGCGAACACGGGACGACGCTGATCCTGGTGACGCACGATCCGCTGCTGGCGGCGCGCTGCGACCGGCGGCTGCGGCTGGTTGATGGTCAGCTGCGGGAGGAAGCATGATTGCCCGCTGGTTCTGGCGCGAATGGCGATCGCCGTCGCTGCTGATCGTCTGGCTGGCGCTGAGCCTGGCGGTGGCCTGCGTGCTGGCGCTGGGGTCGATAAGCGATCGCATGGAAAAGGGGCTCAGCCAGCAGAGCCGTGAGTTTATGGCCGGAGACAGGACGCTGCGCAGCTCGCGCGAGGTGCCCGCCGACTGGCTCGCGCAGGCGCGCCGGCTGGGGTTAACGGTTGGCGAACAGCTCAGCTTCGCCACCATGACCTTCGCTGGCGATACGCCGCAGCTGGCCGACGTCAAGGCGGTTGATGATACCTATCCTCTTTACGGGCTGCTGGAAACCCAGCCGCCGGGCTTAAAACCGCAGGCGGGCAGCGTGCTGCTGGCCCCGCGATTAATGGCGCTGCTGAATTTAAAAACCGGCGATACCATCGACGTCGGCGACGCCACGCTGCGCATTGCCGGGGAGGTGATTCAGGAGCCGGACGCCGGGTTCAATCCTTTCCAGATGGCGCCGCGGCTGATGATGAATACCGCCGATGTGGCAAAGACCGGGGCGGTGCAGCCCGGCAGCCGCGTCTCCTGGCGCTATAAGTTTGCCGGAACCGCGCCGCAGCTGGCGGAATATGAGCGGTGGCTGCTGCCAAAGCTGGGGACGGAACACCGCTGGATTGGCCTGCAGCAGGATGACAGCGCGCTGGGTAAATCGCTCGAACGCTCGCAGCAGTTCCTGCTGCTCTCGGCGCTGCTCACCCTCCTGCTGGCGGTGGCGGCGGTAGCGGTGGCCATGAGCCACTACTGCCGCAGCCGTTACGATCTGGTGGCGATCCTTAAAACCCTGGGCGCCGGGCGGGCGCAGCTGCGCAAGCTGATCGTCGGGCAGTGGCTGCTGCTGCTGGCGCTGGCGGTCATTGCCGGCGGCGCGATGGGGATGGGGCTGGAGAAAGTCCTGCTGGTGATGCTGAAACCGGTTCTCCCGGGCGCGCTGCCGGCCGCCAGCCTCTGGCCGTGGCTGTGGGCGATTGGCGCGATGGTGGTGATTTCGCTGCTGGTGGGCCTGCGTCCCTATCGGCTGCTGCTGGCGACGCTGCCGCTGCGGGTGCTGCGTCAGGACGTGGTGGCTAACGTCTGGCCGCTGAAGGTCTATATTCCGCTGGTCTGCGCGGTGGTGGTTATCCTGCTGGCGTGGCTGATGGGCGGCAGCCCGCTGCTGTGGGCGGTACTGGCCGGCGCGGTGGTGCTGGCGCTGCTGTGCGGCCTGCTGGGATGGGGGCTGCTGTGGCTGCTGAAGCGCGTGACGCTGAAGGCGCTGCCGCTGCGCCTGGCGGTCAACCGGCTGCTGCGCCAGCCGTGGTCGACGCTCAGCCAGCTGGCGGCGTTTTCGCTGTCGTTTATGCTGCTCGCTCTGCTGCTGGTGCTGCGCGGCGATCTGCTGGATCGCTGGCAGCAGCAGCTGCCGCCGGAAAGCCCCAACTACTTCCTGATTAATATTGCCCCGGATCAGGTCGCGCCGGTCAAAGCTTTTCTTGCCGGGCACCAGACGGCGGCGACGGAGTTCTACCCGATCGTCCGCGCGCGTCTGACGCAGATTAACGGCCAGACGACGGAGGGCAATAAGGACGAAGCGCTGAATCGCGAGCTCAACCTGACCTGGAGCAACGACCGGCCGGATCATAATCCGCTGGTGGCCGGCAGCTGGCCGCCAAAAGCCGGTGAGGTGTCGATCGAAGAGGGGCTGGCGCAGCGGCTGGGGGTTAAGCTCGGCGATAGCGTCACCTTCACCGGCGATACCCAGGACTTCAGCGCTAAGGTGACCAGCGTGCGCAAAGTTGACTGGGAGAGCCTGCGGCCTAACTTCTTCTTTATCTTCCCGCCGAACGCGCTCGACGGACAGCCGCAGAGCTGGCTGACTAGCTTCCGCTGGGATAACGGCAGCGGCATGTTGACGCAGCTGAACCGCGAATTCCCGACCGTCAGCCTGCTGGATATCGGCGCCATTCTGCGTCAGGTGGGTCAGGTACTGACGCAGGTCAGCCGCGCGCTGGAAGTGATGGTGGTGCTGGTGACCGCCTGCGGTATTTTACTGCTGCTGGCGCAGGTTCAGGTCGGGATGCGCCAGCGCTATCAGGAGCTGGTGGTCTGGCGCACGCTGGGGGCCGGAAAGTCGCTGCTGCGCACCACGCTATGGGCGGAGTTTGCCCTGCTGGGCGTGGTTTCCGGGATTGTGGCGGCGATAGGGGCTGAGGTGGCGCTGGCGATGCTGCAAACCAAAGTCTTTGATTTCCCGTGGTCGCCGGACTGGCGGCTGTGGGTGATGCTGCCGCTCTGCGGGGCGCTGCTGCTCTCCCTGTGCGGCGGCTGGCTGGGGCTGCGTTTGTTAAAAGGCAAGGCGCTGTTCCGCCTGTTTAGCCAGTAATTCAGCGGGCGGATCGTCTGCAGGCCCGGGGTGGAGCATCAGCGCCCCGGGCTTTTTACTGCGTTGCGTTTAAGCCAGGCGCCCGGCTAGCGGGCGTGGCCGTGGTTCAGCGCGGTCAGCGGTTCATTAATATCAAAAAGTTTGTACTCCACGCATTCGACGCCCAGCGACTTCAGGCGCGCGGTATGCTTCGTGAGATAGGCGAGCGCCGTCTCCTCATCCGCAAAAAGATAGATACCTCCCGCCTCGTAGTTTTTTTCGCTTTCGGTCCAAATCTTCCAGATAAAACCCGGCTCCTGGTTGATGGACTCGGCAAGCTCCACCAGCTGACGGGACATCTCGCTGCCAAACGGGCCGTTAAAGGCAAAGTGAAGCTGCAGCAGTTTATTCGACATAACTCCTCCATGGGCTCGACGTAGGGGTCGCCAGCGCGCCGTCGGCAGAGCGGTACTCCCCGGGAGCGCCGTGCATTGGCAACTATACCCGCAATAGATCGGCGACGGCAAAGCGAGCCCCTGCGGGCGCGACGCAGCTAGCGCAGGTTAATGACGGTTGAATGAAATTTGCGGCGGCTTTCCGTTAACGGCACAAAATGGTAAGTCACTGATTTTTAAGAGCACGAAAGCGTAAAAAAGCGACAACACGGAGTTGGTAATCACGGTTAATATTCACCTTGCAAATATAAGGTTGCTTATTACTCAAGGAAAAAGCATGGCACATAAAATAAAAGCGCTGGCGATAACGATCGGCGCAGCGCTGGCAGTCACTTCTTTTGCTTCCCAGGCCGAGATAACGCTGCTGAAACAAGATCCGCAGGCCGGCGATCCGTTAAGCCGTCTGAACTTCACCGTCGGCGGGAGTATTCGTCCGCAGTTCAACATGATGTCCGGCGATGGCGACAAAGGCTCCTATAAGCGTAACGGCTTCGACGGCGGCACCCGTTTCCGCTTCGCCGCTGATTATTACCTGTTCGACGATATCAGCTGGATCAGCTATTACGAACTGGGGGTCAATATTCCGGCGCTGTTCGACTGGGATAATCACTATGCGGAAGGCGCCAATAACACCTCTCGCCGTATGCTCTATACCGGGCTGAAGAGCGACACCTGGGGGACGCTAACCTACGGTCAGCAAAACAGTATTTATTACGATGTGGTGGGCGCCAAAACCGATATCTGGGATTACGACATGATTGCCCAGGCGCCGGGTAACGGGATCAACGGCGATTATGATGGTTCCTACCGCTCGCGCAATATGCTCAAGTACAAAAAATCGGCCGGTGACGTCGATCTGTATGCTTCTTATCTGTTTGAAGATAATGAGTATCTGCCGGGAAATGGCCTGCGCTATAAGCGTAAAGGCGGGGGCTCCGTTGGCGTGGACTACCACATCATGAAGGACCTGACCTGGGGTACGGCGTGGAACTATACGCGTGCCGAAATGCGCGATCCGTCGAGCGCTGAGAATAAAACCTATGACCAGAATATCCTCGGTACCGCCCTAAGCTGGACGCCGGATAACTGGACCTTCTCCTTCGGCGGCGGCTGGTATCAGAACTTCCTGACCACCAAAAAAGCCGATGTGAATAACTACTTCGCCGGCGATGCCTGGGGTATTGAGTACTTCGCGGGGTATAAAATCCCGGTTGGCCAGTACGCGCTTAAATCCGTTCAGCCGTACTTTATGGGCGACCGCCTGGAATACGTTAACGGACGTAACTACCAGCGCATTGATAACGGTCTGGGGATCAGCTTCCAACTCGATTATGGCTTCCGCGTTGACTACGAACACGTCTTTACGTCGAGCACCGACAACCTGGGCGATATGAACCTGGTGCGTCTGCGCTACGACTTCTAAACCGCGACCTCCCGCGCAGCGCGACGCCGAAAATCCCGGCTTGCGCTGCGTTTACGCGGGCTACCGCGCCAGCCAGGAGGCGACGTCCTGCCAGCTTCCGCGAAAGATAATCTTCTCCGCCTTTTTACCCAGCTGATAGCGATACATCGGGTCGTAGTACTCCTTCAATAGCGGAACGAGCCACGCAAAATGCGCCTCGGTGCTTGCCGTGCGCAGCTGTTCAGCCAGCGCATCATCGAGCAGGGCGGTGAGCTGAGCAAAACGCTGGAGCCCCAGGCGACGGCGGATAGCAAACAGGCCGTGGTGCAGATAGGCGCTGTACTCCTGCCAGCCCTGCTCTTCACCGTACGCGGCCATAAAGTCGCGGTGCATCCGGTCAAAATACTCCTCCCGCAGCCTCGCCAGGCGGACGTCAAACGGATCCTCCACCACCGCCAGCGGCGACTGCGCCATGCGCTCGCGCAGGCATTCCGGCAGATGGTTGGCGCCTATCATATGCCCCTCATCTTCCAGCACCCAGCGGCGCTGGCTGGCCGCTTTTTTCAACATGGCTACCGCGAGGTGGTTTTCAAACGTCGCCTGAGAGTGCTGCTCGCGCAGCGTGCGTCCGAAGGAGGAGCCGCGATGGTGGGCGAGGCCTTCGAGGTCGATTCCGTCGGGCCGCGCGCCGACCAGCTGAGTTTTACCGTTGCCGGTGCAGCCGCCGATAAGCACTATCGAGCGCTGGACCAGCTCCTGCGTCAGCTGGATGGCGGCCTGGCGCAGCGCCTTATAGCCGCCGACGATCAGCGGATAATCGACGCCCGATTCGCGCAGCCACTGCTGAACAATGTGCGAACGCTGGCCGCCGCGGGCGCAGCAAAGATAGCCCTGAGGATTGCGTAAGCAGGCTTCACGCCACGCCCGCATGCGCTGGGCGCGAAGGTCGCCATTGACCAGGCGATGGCCGAGCGCCAGGGCGGCTTCTGCCCCCTGACGTTTATAGCAGGTGCCGACGGCGGCGCGTTCTTCATCGTCCATCAGCGGCAGGTTGAGCGCTGCGGGGAGCGCGCTTTGGCTGAATTCAACCGGGGCGCGTACGTCAATGAGTGGGGTATCCGCGGCGAGAATGGCGCGGTAATCCGTCCCATTATTCATGGGTCTTCCTTTTGCAGTGAAACCGAGATTTTCTGTAAAGCGAAGGAGGGATTCTACGCGCCTGAAGGCGTGCCGGGGAAGGAATAACGCGCTTCCCCCGGCACGAAAGGCTTAGCTGAGCTGCGACTGCGCCCAGAAAATACCGCTGGCGTACTCCGGCGGCAGCAGCGGCTTCAACGCTTCGAGCGTGGCGCTCAGGCGGTCGGTATCGCTGTCGGTCAGGTTCAGGTGGCCCACTTTGCGGCCCGGACGAACCTCTTTGTCGTACCAGTGCAGGTGCACCAGCGGCAGCTTCAGCCAGTCGTAGTTGAGATCGGTACCGATCAGGTTGATCATCACCGACGGGCTGTTGACCACCGGCGGCGGCAGCGGCAGGTCGGTAATGGCCCGCAGATGCAGCTCAAACTGGCTGATGGAGGCGCCGTTCTGCGTCCAGTGGCCGCTGTTGTGCACGCGCGGGGCCAGCTCGTTGATCAGCAGACCGTCGGCGGTGACGAAGCACTCCATCGCCATGACGCCGACGTACTGCAGCTCGTCCATAATGGCGGAGAGCATGCCTTCGGCCTGGTCCTGCTGGCGGGCGTTGGCCTGCGGGAAGGCGACGCTGGTGCGCAGAATTCCGTCCTGATGCAGGTTGCGGGTCAGCGGATAGAACACCGTGCTGCCGTCCCGGGCGCGGGCGCCAACCAGCGACACTTCGCCGGAGAAGTTAATTCCCCGTTCGACGATGCATTCGCCGTAGTTATCGTCGGGCAGCTGCGCGCAGTCGTCTTCACGCAGGCGCCACTGGCCGCGCCCGTCGTAGCCGCCCACTCGGCGCTTAACGATAGCCAGCTCGCCGAGGGTCGCGAAAATCTCCGGCCACTGGTTTTTATCCGCCAGCAGCTGCCACGGCGCGGTGGCGAGGCCCAGCCTGTCGAACAGCTGCTTTTGCGTCAGGCGATCGGCAATAATGGGAAACACGTCGCGGTTAACAAACGCCGGGTGACGCGCCAGTTCGCGGGTGAGGGCCGTTTCCGGCCAGCGTTCGATTTCAGCGGTGATGACGCTTTGCTGAAACGGCACCGCTTCAGGATCGGCCTCAAGGCCAACCGGCCACACCGCGATACCCAGCGGCTCTCCGGCCTGGCGCAGCATGCGGCCGAGCTGGCCGTTGCCGAGGATACAAACCTGCTTCATGCCGCACCCCGTGGGTCCGGATTATCCAGCACTTCATCGGTTTGCGCCTGGCGCCATGCGCTCAGGCGCTGGTGCAGTTCGGCGTCGTGCACCGCCAGAATCTGTGCCGCCAGCAGGGCGGCGTTGGCCGCGCCGGCTTTACCGATGGCCAGCGTGCCGACCGGGATCCCGCGCGGCATCTGGACGATAGAGTAGAGGCTGTCAACGCCGCTCAGCGCCGCGCTCTGCACCGGCACGCCGAGCACCGGGACCAGCGTTTTCGCCGCAATCATGCCCGGCAAATGCGCCGCGCCGCCCGCACCGGCAATAATCACCTGATAGCCGTTGCTTTCCGCGCCTTCGGCGAAGCTGAACAGCTTATCGGGAGTACGGTGCGCGGAGACCACTTCAACATGGTACGGAACGTTCAGGGCATCAAGGATTTCTGCGGTAAACTGCATGGTAGCCCAGTCGCTTTTGGACCCCATCACGATGGCGATACGCGCCGAATTATTGCGGGAAGACATGCGTCTTAAAACTCCTGTGGGTGTGCTTCACACTGCTTTAGAGGCCACAGAGAATAACACGATAAACGGGCGAGGAAAACGGTTGCGTAGGCCGATTGCGGCGGAAAATAGCGCGATAATTAAAACGGGAAGGGGATCAGTTCAACGTCGTCTTTGGTGACCTTCACCATCGAGCCTTCGCTGTGCCACGCGCCGAGGACCACGCGAAAGGCCGGCATGCCGTTTGCTTCTATTTGGTGGATGGCCGGGCGATGGGTATGACCGTGGATCAGCCACTGGACGCGATGCTTTTCGAGGACCGCCGTGACCGCCTGCGGGTTAACGTCCATGATCTCTATCGACTTGCTGCTGTTGGCCGCGGTGCTGTTGGCGCGCATTTTCGCGGCGATGCGGCGGCGAATAAACAGCGGCAGAGCGAGGAAAAGGCGCTGGATCCACGGCGTATGCACCTTGGCGCGAAACGCCAGGTAGCCGGCATCGTCGGTGCAGAGGGTGTCGCCATGCATAATTAAAACGCGGCGGCCGTAGAGATCGAGCACGTTTTCTTCCGTCAGCAGCGTCATGCCGCAGGCGCGGGCAAAGCGCTGGCCGATAAGAAAATCGCGGTTGCCGTGGACGAAAAAGCAGGGGACGCCGGAGTCGGTCAATGCGCTGAGCGCGGCGGCGATTTCCTGATGCAGCGGGTTAGGATCGTCATCGCCGATCCAGGCTTCGAACAGATCGCCAAGGATATAGAGCGCGTCCGCCTCGCGGGCCTGGCCGCGTAAAAAGCGGAGAAAACCGGCGACGATCGCCGGTTCTTCGGTTTGCAGATGCAGGTCTGCAATAAAAAGTGTCGCCACGAATTATTCGCTGACGGTGACGCTTTTGATCACAACATCTTCTTTCGGCACATCCTGATGCATGCCGCTGCGGCCGGTAGAAACCGCTTTGATTTTGTCTACCACGTCCATGCCTTCAACGACTTCAGCAAATACGCAGTAGCCCCAACCCTGCAGGTTTTCACCAGAGAAGTTCAGGAAGTCGTTATCAGCCACGTTGATGAAGAACTGCGCGGTGGCGGAGTGAGGCGCCTGAGTACGGGCCATCGCCAGAGTGCCGCGGGTGTTTTTCAGGCCGTTGTTGGCTTCGTTTTGGATCGGCGACTTGGTTGTTTTCTGCTCCATACCCGGCTCAAAACCGCCGCCCTGGATCATAAAGCCGTTGATAACACGGTGGAAAATGGTGTTGTTATAGAAACCTTCGCGGCAGTAGTCCAGGAAGTTTTTAACTGTTTCCGGCGCTTTGTCGTCAAAGGTTTTGATTACGATATCGCCATGATTAGTGTGGAAAGTAACCATTTTTGCATCCTGTTCCGATGATTGTGGTGCTTGAACCCAAGGTTGGGCGTGACATAGGGGGCTGTTATAGCATAACCGCGGGGTTGGATCACCTTGCATTGTGTGCTGCTTCGGGGTTGAATTCAGGTTAGAATATGCGGCTTATCACTACACACGTTTACACGGAATCTTCGATGTTAAAAATTTTTAATACACTGACGCGCCAAAAAGAAGAGTTTAAACCTATTCATGCCGGGGAAGTTGGCATGTACGTGTGTGGTATCACCGTTTACGATCTCTGTCACATCGGCCACGGCCGTACTTTTGTCTCTTTTGACGTCGTAGCCCGCTACCTGCGTTTTCTCGGCTATAAGCTGAAGTATGTGCGCAACATCACCGATATTGACGACAAAATCATTAAGCGTGCGAATGAGAACGGCGAAAGCTTCGTGGCGCTGGTCGATCGCATGATTGGCGAAATGCACAGCGATTTTGATGCGCTGAATATTCTGCGCCCGGACCTCGAGCCGCGTGCGACGCACCACATTCCGGAAATTATTGAAATCACCGGGCAGCTGATCGCCCGCGAGCACGCCTATGTGGCGGACAACGGCGACGTGATGTTCTCGGTTCCGACCGATCCGAACTACGGTCAGCTGTCGCGTCAGGATCTGGAGCAGCTGCAGGCCGGCGCTCGCGTTGACGTGGTTGACGTCAAGCGCAACCCGATGGACTTCGTGCTGTGGAAGATGTCGAAAGAGGGCGAACCGAGCTGGCCGTCGCCGTGGGGTGCCGGGCGTCCGGGCTGGCACATAGAATGTTCGGCGATGAACTGCAAGCAGCTGGGCAACCATTTTGATATTCACGGCGGCGGTTCGGATCTGATGTTCCCGCATCACGAAAACGAAATCGCGCAGTCCACCTGCGCGCACGACGGCGAATACGTGAACTACTGGATGCACTCCGGCATGGTGATGATTGACCGCGAAAAGATGTCGAAATCGCTGGGCAACTTCTTTACCGTGCGCGACGTGCTGAAGTACTACGATGCCGAAACCATCCGCTACTTCCTGATGTCCGGCCACTATCGTAGCCAGCTGAACTACAGCGAAGAGAACCTGAAGCAGGCGCGTTCCGCGCTGGAGCGTCTCTACACCGCGCTGCGCGGTACCGATGGCAGCGTAGCCCCGGCCGGCGGCGAGGCGTTTGAAGCGCGCTTTGTGGAAGCGATGGACGACGATTTCAACACCCCGGAAGCCTATTCGGTGCTGTTCGATATGGCGCGCGAAGTGAACCGGCTGAAAACCGAAGATGCGCAGGCGGCGAACGCGCTGGCGGCGCATATGCGTAAGCTCTCCGGCGTGCTGGGCCTGCTGGAGCAGGAGCCGGACGTGTTCCTGCAGAGCGGGGCGCAGGCGGATGACGGCGAAGTGGCTGAGATTGAAGCGCTGATTCAGCAGCGTCTCGACGCGCGTAAAGCGAAGGACTGGGCCGCAGCGGACGCCGCGCGTGACCGTCTCAACGAGATGGGGATCGTGCTGGAAGATGGCGCTCAGGGCACCACCTGGCGCCGCAAGTAGTCTCAGGCCTGAACTCCGGGCGAGACGCCAGGGGGCAGCGCAGCCTTTAGCGAAATAAAAATGCCGGACCTTAAGGGCCCGGCATTTTTTTATTCAGCGACGGCGGTCAGGCGGTCACGGTGATGCTCTGACCTTCAAAGCTGACCGTCTGGCCGGCAACGATCTTGCAGCGCTTGCGGGTTTCAACCGCGCCGTCAACTTTCACCAGACCGTCGGCAATGACGATTTTTGCCTGCGCGCCGCTTTCGCTCCAGCCTTCCAGCTTCAGCAGATCGCAGAGCTCAACGTGCGGGTGTTTACCCAGAGAAAAAGTCGCCATCTTAGGCCTCCTGAATGTCGTGATACTCTTCGCACGCCTGCAGCGTGTTCTGAATGAGGGTGGCAACGGTCATCGGGCCGACGCCGCCAGGGACTGGCGTGATGTATGACGCGCGCGCGGCGGCATCTTCATAGACCACGTCGCCAACCACTTTGCCGCTTTCCAGGCGGTTAATCCCGACATCGACCACAATCGCGCCTTCTTTAATCCATTCGCCCGGAATAAAGCCCGGCTTACCGACCGCGACGATCAGCAGATCGGCATTTTCGACGTGCTGGCGCAGGTTTTTGGTAAAGCGGTGGGTCACGGTGGTGGTGCAGCCTGCCAGCAGCAGCTCCATGCTCATCGGACGGCCGACGATGTTAGAGGCGCCGATCACCACGGCATTCAGGCCGTAGGTATCGATGTTGTAACGCTCAAGCAGCGTCACGATACCGCGCGGCGTGCACGGGCGCAGACGCGGAGCGCGCTGGCACAGGCGGCCGACGTTGTAGGGATGGAAGCCATCGACGTCTTTGTCCGGCGCAATGCGTTCCAGTACTTTCACATTATCGATCCCGGCAGGCAGCGGCAGCTGTACCAGGATACCGTCGATAGCCGAATCGGCATTCAGCGTATCGATAAGCTCCAGCAGCTCCGCTTCGCTGGTGGTTTCCGGGAGATCGTATGAGCGGGAGATGAACCCCACCTCTTCACACGCCTTGCGCTTGCTGCCGACATAAATCTGCGATGCCGGGTTGCTGCCAACCAGCACGACGGCTAACCCTGGGGCGCGTTTTCCGGCCGCAGTGCGCGCCTTCACTTTTTCCGCGACTTCAGAGCGCACCTGCTGCGCAATCGTTTTACCGTCAATAATTTTTGCTGCCATCAGAGAGAGGATTCCATCTGTATCTTAACGAAAGGGGGTTGCGGATATTTTGTCAGAAGCCAGCCTCTCTGTCAGTCCTCGTTTGATTTTTTATCGCTTTTCGGCGCGCGGAGGGGCGATAAGCCCTGCCGTTGCGACGCGATGAAGATCCATACACGACGAACCGGCGGACATTTAAGCCGATGTTATACGGGGAAATGACGAAGCGGATTGGATAATCCTTATGCGTCGCCTGGTGCATAAGTAGACAAGTCGGCCGCAGAAAACAGTTTGATGGCAAAATGCATTGACTCATCAGGCATGCACCGTATAATTCCCGGCGATTGCACATCATGAAGCTCCCGCTTCTCAGTGCGCCCTTAGCTCAGTTGGATAGAGCAACGGCCTTCTAAGCCGTAGGTCACAGGTTCGAGCCCTGTAGGGCGTACCATTTAAATCAGTAAGTTACACTAACTTTAATCCCGCTTGATTTTCCCCTTGCGTCATATTTGCGTTCCTCTGCCCAATATCCAGCCAATTCGCGCGATGAAATGATTTACTACCTGTAGCTATTCATCCCGTAGCCCCGGATCAGCACTTAGCCTCAGCCTCTGCTGCTGATTGATCTCCCGGCGCTGGCGGGCGGAAACACCCTGGCGCAGAGGAAATCGACCAGCGCCCGAACCTTCGGCGAGGGGTGCCTGCTGGCGGGCCAGAGCACGTGGAAAACGCCGGTGCGTTCCACCCGGTCGGCCAGAACGGCGAGCAGCCGGCCATCCGCCAGCGGTTCCGCAATTGCGAATTCCGGCAGATAGGCGATCCCCAGACCTTGCAGAGCAAAGCACACTCGCGTCTCAATGTTGTTGCAGATCATTGAGGTGGGAAGCTGCAGCTCAGGGTCTCCGGGCGTCAGCCGTAGCGCCCACGGCTCCAGCTTGCCGCTGTTGGGAAAGCGATAGTGCAGGCAGGTATGCGCCAGCAGATCGGCAGGCGCGACGGGGAGACCCCGTCGTGCCAGGTAATCGGGCGAGGCGACCAGCATCGAGCGGAAGGTGCCCAGCCTGCGCGCCGACAGGCGCGAGTCCGTCGGGTGTCCCGTTCTGACCACCACGTCGAAGCCTTCTTCAATCACATCGACCAGCCGGTCCGTGAAGTCCAGATCCAGCTCGATGGCCGGATATTCGCGCATGAACTCGCCGAGCACCGGCAGCACCAGCGAGCTGACCAGGGGCAGGCTGACCCGCAGCCGACCGCGCGGCGCGGCCGTTGCCTGCGACAGCTCCAGCTCCGCCGCCTCGATCTCGGCAAGAATGCGCCGGCTGCGCTCCAGAAACAGCGTGCCCTCGGCCGTCAGCGTCACGCTGCGGGTGCTGCGGTGAAACAGACGCACGCCGAGCTTCTCTTCCAGCCTCGCCACGCTTTTGCCGATGGCCGATGCCGAAACGCCCAGCAGCCGGCTGGCCGCGACGAAGCTGCGCGTTTCGGCGACCCGTACGAACACCACGAAGCCGTTAAGGTTGTCCACTTCACTCCTCCATTGCGGACATAGAGTTCCGCTAAGACAGGAACTGTACCCTACTTTTTCTTTAATAGCCGCGTTTCTATCATGGCGGGAACGTTCACTGATGAAAGGAATTTCCCATGTCGGTTCCCGCATTTTCGCTGCACGCAGGCGTTGCGCCTGCGCAGCTCTCCACCCGCATTCAGGCCGCCGTTCAACGGGCGCTGGACGAACGGCGTCTGGTCGGCGCCGTGGTCCTGGTGGCCCGCGACGGCGCGCTTATTTACCGCCAGGCCGCCGGCTGGGCCGATCGTGAAAGCGGTCGGACGATGGCCGCGGATGCGGTCTTCCGTCTGGCATCGGTAAGCAAGCCTATCGTCTCAACGGCGGCGCTGGTGCTGGTGGCGCAGGGAAGGCTCGGCCTGGACGACAGCCTCGAGCGCTGGCTGCCTGAGTTCAGGCCGCTGCTGCCCGACGGCCAGCCCGCGCGGATCGCCGTACGGCAGCTGCTCAGCCATACGGCCGGGCTGGGCTATCGATTCTTCGAGGCCGATGCCAACGGCCCCTATGCGCGGGCCGGCGTATCGGACGGCATGGATGCGTCCGGTATCAGCCTGGCGGAGAACCTGCGCCGCATCGCCAGCGTGCCGCTGCTGTACGAGCCCGGTACGGGCTGGGGCTACTCGCTGGCGACCGACGTGCTGGGCGCGTTGATCGAGCGAGTGCAGGGCGAACCGCTTGACGCAGCCGTGCGCCAGCTGGTGACCGGCCCGCTGGGCATGGCCGATACCGGCTTTATCGCGCGGGATGCGAAGCGTGTGGCGACCGCCTACGTGAACGATGTGCCTCAGCCGCATCCGCTGGCGGAAGGTGAAATCGTTTCGCCCTTCGAGGGGGCGGTCGGTATTCCCTACAGCCCTGCGCGCATCTTCGACCCGCAGGCGTTTCCCTCGGGTGGCGCGGGCATGGCGGGAACCGCCGAAGACTTCCTGCGCCTGCTGGAGGCTCTGCGTCAGGGGGGCGGCGCGATCCTGCCGGATGAGTTGATTGCGGAAATGGCGCGGGATCGGACGGAAAATCTGGAGCTGCCCAACGCGCCGGGCTGCGGCTTTGGGCTCGGTTTTTCGGTCCTGCGCGATCGGACGCTGGCCGCTTCGCCTGAATCAGAAGGCACCTGGCGCTGGGGAGGCGCCTACGGCCACTCGTGGTTCGTGGATCGGACGCGGGGGCTGAGCGTCGTCGCCTTCACGAACACCCTATACGAAGGGATGTCGGGCCGTTTCGTCGGCGATCTGCGCGATGCGGTCTACGGCGCCCTGGAGGCTGAGCGATGAATTCGACGACCGGGCATCGCATGCCCGTCGCGTCGCTGCTGGCGCTCGCGATGGCGGCTTTCATCACCATCCTGACCGAAGCGCTGCCGGCCGGCCTGCTGCCCCAGATGGCGCAAGGCCTGGCCGTCTCCGAGGCGTGGGTCGGCCAGACGGTGACTGTCTATGCCATCGGTTCTCTGGTGGCCGCCATTCCGCTGACCGCCGCCACTCAAGGCGTTCGTCGCCGGCCGCTGCTGCTGGCCGCCATTGGCGGATTCGCCATCGCCAACACGGTCACGACGCTCTCCGTCAGCTATGCGCTGACGCTAGCGGCACGCTTCGTGGCGGGCGTCTCGGCGGGCCTGCTGTGGGCTCTGCTGGCCGGCTACGCGGCGCGGATGGTGCCGGAGCAGCAGAAGGGCCGCGCCATCGCTATCGCCATGGTGGGTACGCCGCTGGCGCTTTCTCTGGGCGTGCCTGCCGGTACGTTGCTCGGCAATCTGCTGGGATGGCGGATGTGTTTTGGCATCATCAGCCTGCTGGCGCTACTGCTGATGGGCTGGGTGAGGCTGAAAGTGCCGGACTTCGCCGGGCAGCCGGCGGGCAAGCGCCTGTCGCTGCGCCAGGTGTTCACCCTGCCGGGGATCCGTCCGGTGCTGTTCGTGGTGCTGGCCTTCGTTCTGGCGCATAACATCCTCTACACCTATATCGCTCCGTTTCTGGTGAAGGCGGGAATGGTGGAGCGCACGGATGTGGTACTGCTGGTTTTTGGCGGGACGTCGGTAGCGGGTATCTGGATCGTCGGCGTGCTGATCGATCGCTACCTGCGCCGGCTAACCCTGGCGAGCGCGCTCCTGTTCGGCGCGGCGGCGTTGACGCTGGGTATGGCCGGTGGCGATCCTGTCGCGGTCTACGCGGCGGTAGGGGCGTGGGGGCTGGCTTTCGGCGGGGCGGCGACCCTGTTTCAGACCGCGCTGGCGAGGAGCGCCGGCGATGCGGCCGATATCGCGCAGTCGATGCTGGTGACCGCCTGGAATGCGGCTATTGCCAGCGGAGGTATCGTTGGCGGCGTGCTGCTGGACCGTTTTGGCGTCGGGGCATTCTCTCCTGCGCTGCTGGTGCTGCTGCTGGCCACGCTGCTGGTGGCGTGGTCGGCCAGAGATCGCGGCTTTCCCGCGTCGGTGGGATGATCGGACGGGCGCTATCCTGGCCGTTACAGCATGTCTGCCCACGGATGGTTCGGGTGCAGGCGCTCGAGACACTCCCGCAGCCATAAGCGCTCGGACGGGAGTAACCCCGGTATGGTCCGGGCGAAATCCTCCTCGTCCTTCGGCCGGCGGTGCTTTGCCTTGAACAGCAGCACGGCTGAGGGGCTGAGGTAAGGAATGCCGCCCGCGGCCAGCGCGACCATTTCGCTGCGCGGTCGCGTGAGCTGCGGATCGCGCTTATAGGCCCAGCGCTCATCCGTTCCCGGCTCAATCATCATATCCGCCCGCCAGCGGTCAGCGGGGCGGTCGAAGCACCAGATCTGGGAAATCTCGGCCTCCGGTTGCCGGTCGGCCGCCAGCCGCTCAAGCACGCCGTCGCTGACGGTGTAAAACTCCATATCGCGCAGCTCGCGGCGAAAAAGGGGCAGATCCTTGCGCAGGATCGTGAACTCGATATCCTCATGCTCGCGCGTCTTCTTCCCGTGCCACAGATCGAGCGCCCAGCCGCCCACGACGCACCACGGCCTCGATACGCGGCTCAGCCGACGGGAGAGCTCGGCAGGGCTCCAGGAGTCCCAGCTATTCTCGTCTGGCACAATCTGTCGATCGTTCATGCTATCGCTTCCCATTTATGCGGTTGTTATCGGTCGGCTTTGGCGCTGCTAACGCCTCAGCAACACTACCGCAGCGGTGAAGATAAGCACAGGAAAAGTCGTCCTCGTGCTTATCGCTCCACTTTGTCTCCGGCGAGCCGCCGTCCAGCGGGGAGGATCGTTCAGTCGGCGAGCGCGGCGCGCTGGCGAACGTTCTTGACGGTCAGCCAGATGGCGGAGACGAGGAAGTAGAACGCGCCGAAGGCCGCATAGGGCGCGACCGTGGTCACGTCCAGCGCCATGCCGCTATGCGCCTGCTGAAACATGAAGACGCCGGCGAGCGCGGACTGGGCACCGCTGAGGATCATCGGCCATTGGCCGCTCGTCGTTTTCCAGCGCCGCACGGCCGTCGCCAGCTGCAGCAGGCCGGAGAAGATAGCCCAGGCGGCGAACACCGCGATCGTCGTAGGCATACCGACGGTAAGCGCTCCGCAGACGGCGAGGGCGATAATGATGCTGACCACAAAGTTAAACTTTTGCGATGGATTCGCGCCAAGGCCACCGCTTCTGCGGGCGTCCAGATAGTTCGCGAACGCGTCCCAGGCCGGATACAGAATCAGCAGGGCCGCGCCCACGGCGGGATTGTGCTTGCCCACGAAAACGGCAAGGGCGATCCAGGCAATCGAGACCCCAGTTCGCAGAAAGTAGTAGGTCTGGAGCCATTGGTTCAGAAATCGATTCGGGGTTGCAGGGGCGTTTTGCATGTCAGCTCTCCAGGCCGTCAGGTAATAAAAATCACTGGCGACCTATTAGTAGGTAGAATATCGGGTGGTACCGCCGCCGCTTACGCGCGGGGACTAACCTGAGTGCAAAGCAGCCCGGGGCGAGCTGCATGAGCGGTTCGTCGCGTGATGTTCCTGCTCAATGAACAAACATTAACCTACTAGTAGGTAGGTAGTCAACGTAAGAGTTTTTCCAGCGCCGCCGTCAGCAGCCACCTGACGGTAAACAGCCCGGGGCCTATATTGCGGCCTGCGCATCTGGCATGGGTATGATTCAGATCCCTGAATATGATGTGAGCGAATAGCTGGCCGCAGGAGTTTTATGCGAAGTGATGCCGACCCGCCTGTAAGCATTGTATATCCCAGCCGACGGTATCTGTCGCGGCCGCTGCAGCTATTTATTGCCGCTGTTAAGGGAAAAAATGCGGCTCACCGCCGGAGCGTAATCGAGGCGCCTGCTGCCTGTCGATGGCGTATAAAATATATCAAAATGGTATTTGAGCGGTGTTTCTTATTCCAATAAGTTTAGCTGATTGTTTATCCCAGGCCGCCGCGTCTACGGTCGCCAACAATCGGAACCCGCTTCTATGAATCGCGTGAAAAAGCCGCTGGTGCTTTCGCTGCTGCAGTACCCGAGCGGCCATCATGTCGCCGCGTGGCGCCATCCGGATACGGATCCAAAGGCCAATATCTCCGTCGATAGCTATATTGCCAGCGCGCGCGCCGCCGAGGCCGCGGGGTTTGATATCACCTTTATTGCGGACCGCCTCGGCATTCCCGCCGGACCCCTCGAGGCGACGCGGCGGGTGGATGAGTGGTCGCACGGCTTCGAGGCGCTGACGCTGGCCGCGGCGGTTGCGGCCACCACGCAGCGTATCGGCATCGTCGTCACCGCCAGCACCACCTTCAATGAACCCTACAACCTGGCGCGCCAGCTGGCTTCGCTCGATCTTATCAGCGGCGGACGCCTGGGCTGGAATATCGTGACGTCGGGCCTGTCGAGTGAGGCCACGAATTTTAACCCGACGGAGTTTCGCCACGATAAACGCTACGCGCGCGCAGAGGAGTTTATTGCGGCGGTGCGGGCGCTGTGGGGTTCCTGGAACGTCACGAACTTTCCGCGCGATAAGCAAAGCGGCGTTTTTTTTGAAGCCGATGCGCTGCGTGAGCCCGGCTTTCAGGGGCGCTGGTTCCGCGCGCTGGGCGGGCTGAACGTCTTGCCCTCGGCGCAGGGACAGCCGGTGCTGGTGCAGGCCGGGGCGTCGCCCGCGGGACGGGATCTTGCGGCCCGCCATGCGGAAGTGATTTTCGTTGCGGCGCCCACCCTGGAAGAGGCGGTTGCCTATCGCCAGGATCTGCACGCCCGCCGTAAAGCGGCCGGCCGCAGCAGCGACGACCTGTATATTCTGCCCGGCATTTTTCCGGTGATTGGCAAAACCGAGGCTGAGGCCCAGGCGAAGTTTGACCAGCTGCAGGGGCTGATCGCCGAAGAGGTCGCGCTGGCGCTGCTGGGGAGCTATCTCGGCGATATTGATTTAACGGATGTCGATCCCAACGGCCCTTTGCCACCGCTGCCCGCGTCCAATTCCATTGCCAGCCGCCAGCAGCTGCTGCGGGAGCTGGCGGAGCGCGAAAACCTCAGCGTGCTGCAGCTGGCGCGGCGCATTGCCGGCGCGCGCGGCCACCTGCAGATCGTCGGCACCCCGCAGCAGGTGGCGGCGGAGATGATCCGCTGGCACGAAGCGGGCGGGGCGGACGGCTTTATGCTGCTGCCTCCCACCTTCCCGGAAGGGCTGGACCTCTTTATTTCCGATGTGGTTCCCCTGCTTCGCGAGCGCGGTCTGCTGACGCCGCTGGAATTTAGCGGCACGCTGCGCGAGAGGCTCCGTCTGCCCGTCCCGCAACCTCATCTCACACACAATATTGACCCGGAAGGATGATAACCAGATGAAATTTTTAGCGAAGAAAATGATTGTCGCCCTTCTGCTGGCGACACCCGCAGCCCACGCCGTCAGCATTGTGGATGCCGGCTATGCTACCGCTCAGGGCACGGCGTATGTCGTCAAGCTGCTGCTCGAAGATCAGACGGGGGCGGAGACCAAAATTGTGCCCGTCTCTTCCGTGCCGGTTATCTGGGAAGGGCTGAACCGCAACAACGGCGAGATCGATATCTGGACAGACGTCTGGCTACCGAACCAGGACGCGCTGGTGGCGAAATACGCCGGGGCCGGCAAGAACGTCACTCTGGCGAAAAACGCCTATGCCGGAACCCAGGGTTACTGCACCCTGACGGCGACCGCCGAGGCGCACAACATTCATTCCGTCTACGATCTGACCGACCCTGACAAAGCAAAAGTTTTTGCACCGAAGGGGTCGGATCGCGGGCAGATCTGGCTGGGCGCGGCGGGCTGGCTGTCCACCAATTATGAAGAGATCCGCGCCCGAACCTACGGCTTCGCGCCGTTCTTCGACCTGACCCGTTCCGATGAGGCGGTGGCGACGGCGGCGCTGGATAACGCCGCGAAAACGGGCGGCGCCTGGATCGGCTACTGCTATGCGCCGCATCAGAACTACGTCCGCTACAAGCTCACCAATCTGCAGGAGCCTAAGCATACGCCGACGACCTGGCAGGTTGCGGATCAGTCGGACCCGGACTGGTTAACGAAATCACGCATCAGCACCGGCTATGGCGATGCGGCGATCCACATCGCCTACAGCAATCACTTTGCCCAAACGAACCCTGATGGGGTGAAAATCGTTGAAGCGGTCCATTTCGACACCCAGGACGTCAGCGCCCTGGCCTATGCGATCGCCGTCGAAGGGAAGACGCCGGAGCAGGCGGCGCGCGGCTGGCTGGATGCGAATAAGGCGCGCGTGGCTGACTGGCTGAGCGCGAAATGATTCAGCTGGAAAATGTCTGGAAGGTATTCGGTTGCGATCCGCAGCATGCCGTCACGGCGTTGCGGCGCGACCCCGACGCCCGCCTGCCCGCAGGCGGCCTGGCGGCGGTGCGCGGTATCGATATGCACGTCGAGCGCGGCGAATTGCTATGCATTTTAGGCCTCTCCGGGTGCGGCAAGTCCACGCTTCTGCGCATGGTGAACCACCTGATCGCGCCCAGCATCGGCCGCGTGCGCATCGCCGGGGAGGCGATTGCCGAGCTGTCGCCCGCCAGGCTGCGCGAGCTGCGCGCCCGCCGTATCGGGATGGTGTTCCAGAGCCACGCTCTCATCGAACATATGAGCATTCAGGAAAACGTGGCATTGCCGCTGGAAATCCTCGGGGTTGCCCGCGCCCGGCGCGAAGCGCGCGCCGAAGCGCTTCTGGAACGACTGGGGCTTGCCGGGATGGGGCAGCGCGGGATCGACACGCTCTCCGGCGGGATGAAGCAGCGGGTTGGGCTGGCGCGCGCGCTGGCCTCCGATCCGGACGTGTTGCTGATGGATGAGCCCTTCAGCGCCCTGGACCCGCTGATCCGCGACGACCTGCAGACCGAGTTTCGCAGCCTGTCGCGCGATCTCAATAAAACCACGCTGTTTATTACCCATGATGTCGCCGAAGCGTTGCGCATCGCGGATCGTATCGCCGTTATGCGGCAGGGCCGCTTCGAGCAGCTGGCCACGCCGGCGGAGCTTCTGGCCCGTCCGGCCAATGAATATGTCGCCCGCTTTATCCGCATTGGCATGGCGAGAGCAGAGGAGACCACATGATGCACCAGACGGATGTCGTGACGCCGTTTTACCAGCGCGCGTTTAGCCAACTGCAGGATGAATCGCGCAGGCTGCCGCCTTTTCATCGCAAAGCGGCGCTGTTCGGCAGCCTCTGGCTTGGCGCACACCGCTTTCGGGGACTGTTCTGGCTGTTTTTAAGCGCCGAGCTGATCGGGGCGGCGCTGATCGTGCTTGCGCTGAGCCACGGCCTGTCGCGCGACCAGCAGGCGCGCGTGACCACCCTGGTCGAGCTCGCGAGCCAGCGGGCGCAGGAGGCCGCCGCGGCCCACAGGCAGGACCCGCAGAGTGCGATGACCCAATCCCTGGAGCGCTCCGCCGCGTCGCTGAGCAGAGCCGCCAGCGATGCGCGCGCGGCGCTTGAGGCCGAGCGGGGAGGGCGTGGCCTTATCCTCGGTGGGCTGGCCGCGCTGCTGAGCGCGCGCGTTATTTTAGGATTTGCCGCCGTGCCGCTGATGGCGGGGCGGCTGCGCAGAGCGCGCCTGACGGAGGATTTTAGCGGCATGACCTGTTCGACCGGCGCCGCCCTCTTCGCGGCGCTGATTTGGCTGGCGATCGTGCCGATGGCGCTCTTAAACTACGCCGGCGCGATCCCCGCTCAGATTTTCAACCCCGCCGGGTTACCCGAGCTGGCGTCGAACGCATCGCAGTGGATCGACGAGGGGATGGGGTCGCTGGCCGCCGCCCTTGCTCCCGCCGCGCAGCATATATCCGGGGTCATCGATGCGCTGCTGGGTGCCCTGGAATATGCGCTGATCGCCACGCCGTGGCCGGTGGTGTTTATCGTGCTTCTCGCCTTTGCCGCGCAGCGCGGCGGCTGGCGCCTGGCATTTGGCGTCGGGGTGGGGCTGGCCTATATCCTCGCTTTCGGCTACTGGACCAAAGCGATGCAAACCGTTGCGCTGCTGGGGACGGCATCGTTTATCGCCGTCGCCGTCGGCATCCCGCTCGGCATCTGGAGCGGCTATCGCCGGCGCGTGGCGTCCGTTATCCGACCGGTCCTTGATTTTATGCAAACCACGCCCGCTTTCGTCTACCTGATCCCGATCATCGCCCTGTTCGGTATCGGTAAGACCGCCGGGATTATTGCCACTATCATCTTCGGCATCGCCCCGGTGATTCGCCAGACGGCCTTTGGTATTGCCAACGTTCCGCCCGCCGTGCGGGAGGCGGCCCTGGCCTTTGGCGCCGGGCGGGGGTTTATGCTATTTAAAGTTGATTTGCCTATTGCCCGCCCGGCGATCCTCGCAGGCGTCAGCCAGACGGTGCTGATGAGCCTGTCGATGGTGGTCATTGCGGCGCTGATCGGCGCAAAAGGCTTAGGTGAGGATGTCCTTTCCGCGCTGCAGTACGCAGCCCAGGGTAAAGGTATACTCGCGGGACTGGCGATCCTGATCTGCGCGATCGTGATTGACCGGATGGTGCAGTTCCGGCGGCGATCCTGAGCCAGCGCCGCAGGCGTGCTTACAAATAGCGGGCCCGTTAATCATCGGTTAAATAGTTCTGCCGCATCTGATCAAAGGCCTGTTGTGAAAAGCCCAGCTCGCTGCAGATATAGTTAGCGACGCTGCCTGAATGGGCTTTGATGGTGTTAAGTACTTCAATAATAAAGGATTCACGCGTATCGATTAACGTGTGAAGATAGGCAAGGACGTCCTCATCATTGGTTATTTTTCGGTAGGCGTCCATTTTGATAGCATTACGCTCCATGCGATTAGCCTGCGTGACCATATAATCGGCGATAATATCCTCTTCGGATACGCCGAGCATCGATAGTGCCAGAAGAACGCCATAACCGGTGCGGTCTTTTCCCCCACGACAGTGCTGGATATTGGGCGCGTTATGGGGATCGAGCAGCACATCGATCATGTGCTTAAATGCACGCTTCGATTTTTCGCTGGTCACAAAGTTACGATATTGCTCTAAAACCTGTTCGCCTCGACCATTAATTAATTCTGCGGGAATGTCCCGTATCACGCTTTCGATTAAAGCTCGATCTTCATTACTGGGTTCGGCAGAGAACTGTGCCGCCAGCTCCGCCGTTTGTGCCGTTGCGTTTAAATGGTAGGTTCTCTTTTCACCGACGTGGTCGTTCGGGCTTTTGGCGATTTCATTTTCACTTCGGTAATCGATGATTGACTGAATGTTAAGGCGTTGGATGTAGGCCAATGCCTGCCGATCGAGGTTGTACAAATGGTTGGAGCGAAATAGCATGCCCCATTTTACGGTTTTCCCCTCGGCTGCGGGATAACCACCAAAATCCCGAAAGTTATTTAATCCAGAAACCGGCAGCGTTCGTTCGGCGAAAAGTACTGGCTGGCCGCTGTGCTCCAGAATAAAATAGATCCGCTGCTCGGCTTGTAAAGGGTCCTCCAGTTCATACGGGCTGACGGCATGTTGAGTAATAAGGTAGCGCTCTTTTGTTTTGACATCATTATCTTTGGTCCAGTACAGCGCTACGTTTTCCGCGGGAGCGGTAAAAGAAAGCGTGAGATAATTTTTATTATTTCTGCATACTGACGGGATCTGACATAAACTCATTTTTTATCCTTAAGCTAAAATACCGAAAGTTGAACATATAACGCCAAGCACCATCATCGAAATAATGAGTGATACGGTATATTTCCCGCGCAGCCTTTTGACGAGGAAGAACACGCCTAAGGAGAAAAGCAGGGTTAATAAATTAGGCGTAACTTTATCAAACATCTCCTGCACTTTGATGGACTGTTCACCTACCGCAATAACCAGCGGTGTCGATATTTTGACCGTCGTGGCGATTAAAGAACCGAGCACCATAACCCCGACAACGTTGGCGATATTAGTAATTCTCTGAATAATATTTGAGTTTTTCGACTGTTCGATTAAGTCGACGCCCTTGTTATAGCCATAGTGGATAAAGAAATATTTGGTGCCAATGTTGACGATATTAAATAAAAGAAACATCAGGATTGGGCCAATGAGATTACCCTGCAGAGCAAAGGCCGCGCCAATACTTCCGCAGATGGGTAGCCAGGTAAACTTGAGCAGGCTGTCACCTAAACCCGCAAGCGGTCCCATCAATCCGGCCTTAACGGAAACCACAGCATCCTTTTCTTCTTCGGTGGTCTTTTCTTCCAGCGCGGCGGTGACCCCTAAAATAAGAGCCCCGGTATTTATTTGCGAGTTAAAAAACTCGAAATGGCGCTGCATCGCCTTGATTCGCGTTTCTTTATCGGCTTGGGCATAGAGTTTATCAAGAACCGGGATCATGCAGTGTGCAAAGCCGATAGTTTGCAATTTTTCATAGTTATATGAAAATGACATTGTTTGCAGATTCCAAAAAATACGATTCAGATCTTTTTTATTGAGTTTACGTTCGCAGGGAAGGTCTTCTTCACTAACGTCTGGACAGGTATTTTCGGTATTCATAAATCGTACTCTTCTTCAGATGTCGCGGCGGAGTTTTTTTCGTCCGGCGTCGTATTGTTAGCGTTGTTAATTCCGTTGGTGTAGGCCATGTCATACAAAACGGCAAACGCCAGGGCAATAAAGGTGATAGGAATAATCGGCAGTTTCAAATACGTTGTCAGGATGAAACCGAGCAGGAAGAAAAACCACATTCTGCCTTTTAATAACATCAATAGCAGGATACATACGCCGACGGCCGGGATCATTTTTGATGCCACGCCCATACCGGTCAAAACGTTTTCAGGGATCGCCGCTAAAATTTTGCTCACCAGATCGCCGCCGAAGTAGATCGCCAGAAAACAGGGTACGGCGCGAATTAAAAACCACAGCGGCGTGGAAAAGTAATGAACTTTAACCAGCCCTCGGTAGTCGCCATCATGGATCGATTTT
The DNA here is from genome assembly GCF_004362605.1 of Klebsiella sp. BIGb0149. NCBI lineage: Bacteria > Pseudomonadati > Pseudomonadota > Gammaproteobacteria > Enterobacterales > Enterobacteriaceae > Klebsiella > Klebsiella sp. BIGb0149. The sequence continues at coordinate 242,509 of NZ_SNYG01000001.1, forward strand.
TCTGCCCAGAGGTTAAGAAAGCTGGCGAAAGAGCGCCATACGATAAGCAGCTGCTGGCATAAAATAGAGACCGGGACCGCAAGCGCAATCCCTGCGGCAATCCCCCCTTTGGAGGCAATCCCCAAAGCGACGCCGATAATAGAGCCTGCAATAATATCAGGGGCGGAGTAGGCGCCAACGTTCCCGATACCCATCCACATCAGCTCAAGCGTGGCGCCGATCGCCAGTCCCTGGACCGTATCGCCCATGATAATACCGGCAACGGTGCCGGTTAACAGAGGCCGGCGAAGCATCTGCGGACCCACATCATCCATTGAGCAAATACCTGCCCAGATAGCGACTAAAAGAGCTTCAATTAACATTTGCTATTCCTCATTTATTATAAAATAAATGTTCCGGGTACTTATTTAAGTAACGTGTGAAGCTCAATAACGGGGTCTTTAGGCACCATTTGCACTTCTACGGTAATATCTTTGGCGATAAGGGATTTAAACGCCGCCTCTTCTTCCGGCGTAACGGCAACCGCGCGGGTCAGGCTTTTACGCCCTTCCTGCATCCGCATACCGCCGACGTTCAGGGTGGTAATTTTCAAACCGTTTTCCACCAGAATATTCACGTCAATACTATTGGTGAATAGCAACATAGTGCGTTTCTTTATTTCCGTTTTTTTCAGAACATCAATGAATTTTTGTACTCCAAAAACGAGGACCTTCAGCTCAGGTGGCGCGGACATGGTCAGCACGGACTGCTGAACTTTATCGCCTGCGACCTTATCGTTAATAATCAGCACCTGCTCGATATCATGATTTTTTACCCAGGTTGTAATGACCTGGCCGTGGATAAGGCGGTCGTCTATTCTTGCAACATTAACTGGCATGATATTCCCCTTAGAGATCGGCGGCTTGCTGCCGTTCTTCGTTTAAAATATCCCCGACGTTGAAACAGCTTTGCGGAAATACTTCAGCAATAAGTTTGCTAACCGCAGGCAGCGGCTGGTCGCGGTTGTTAAAGACTTCAAGCAGCGTTGGAATGTTAAACCCGCAGAATAAAACAACGTCATCATAGGTTAATACCAGCTCGCTGGCTAAATTACAGGGCGATCCGCCCAGCATATCAACCAGAATGAGAACGCCATTTTCTTTATTTAGCGCACGATAGGCCTCGGCCAGCCGCGCGCGCACGTCGTTGATATTGCTCTCTTCCTCGATGGAAATAACCAAAACATGACTTTGCTTACCAATGAGCATCTCCGCGCAGGTGAGGGCTCCCTGGGCAAAGGGGCCGTGGCTTATCAAGATGACGGGAAGTTCGGCTGACATAGCTTTCCTTTTTTTTGTGACATTATTACTACGATTTAATTTAATTATAGTAATACTATTACTTTTGGCTTAAGGAAATACCATGAAACACTATTTTGACCGATATGTGATAACGATCGCTCTTTGGCAATGAGTCAGCTTGAGCTTTCAGAAGCCGTTTTTCGGCCGGGTAGCGAGGAATAAAGGCGAGCTTAAGGCGTGGGGAGCGGCGGAACACCGACGGCGTTGGGGGGGAATCTCAGCCGCGGAAGGCGATCGGCTTCGCGGCGGCCGCTTCAGGGCTTATGATTTTGACGATAAAAACGCTCGGCGCGCATCTGGATTTGTTTGAGCAGGCGCTCGTCATATTGCTGGACGAAAAGATTGGTCACCAGCATGTTAATCACCGCCAGCTGCGACATTTTGGAGCGGATGGGTATCAGGCGTGAAACGCTTTCCGTAGAAACCGTGTGCAGGACGATATCGGCAAGGGTGGAAATACGGCTTTGCCCCATTTTAGTAATGGCAATGGAGGGCACGCCGAGCTGCTGCGCCAGGGTCAGGAGCATGACGCCTTCCTGGTTTTCACCAGAATGCGAGATAATAATCAGCAGATCGTTTTCATCCAGGGTATTAACAATACTAAACTGAATACTGTAGTCCAGATGACAGCTGACATCTTTTTTAATTTTGATTAGCTGGTATTCAAGCTCTTTTCCCACAAGGCCGCTGCTGCCGGCACCATAAATAACAATTTTATGGCTTTTCCTGATCAGCTCATTGGCTTCAAGAAGCGTGCCGGCATTAGCAAGCGCGTGCGTCTCATCGATTGATGATTTCTCTATTTGCAGGATTTTAGCATTGACAGCCTCAACTGAATCATCGAGGCAAATATCTTCCTGGAGGAATTTATTATTGGTTACCGCGCTGGATGAGGTCATCAAATCAATTTTAAGATCGCTGAACCCCTGATAACCTAGCTTGTGGCATAAGCGTAAAATAGTGGTGGTGCTTACGCCATTTACCTTAGCAAGCATCTGAATACTCATACTTTTCAATGACTGTTTGTTTTCAATGATGTAATTGGCGACATTCCGTTCTTTGGCAGATAGTTCGTGACTAACTTCACGGATTTTTACGTCGAACATTTAACAGCCTTCATCATATTAAGAATATTATTACGATAATCATACAATTGAAAAAAGAAAACATCAAGTTATAAACATTGCTGCTTAATTTCTTATCCGGCGGCAATTAAATAATATGTCTGGCGGCTTTGTCAGCTAATTAAAATTAAGCCGGGGCAGCGGCAAGCCGCTTTATTCCAGGCCAAAACGCTGCCGGTACTGGCCCGGCGTTACGCCGGTGATTTTGCGAAAAATTTTGCGGAAGGCTGAGGGATCGGTATATCCCACTTCCCAGGCAATACGGTCGGCCGAACGCCCGGTTAACTCAAGGGCATCCCGCGCCTTCATGATGCGAACCTGCTGCAGGTACTCCGTTGGCCGCACGCCCGTCGCTTTCTGAAAGCGGCGCAGAAATGTCCGCGGGGTCATTCCCGCCAGCGCCGCCATTTCATCGATGCTCTGCTGTTCAGAATATGTCGCATGGAGGTGGTGCTGGACGCGCAGAATGACGAGGTCGCCGTGGTCGAAATGCGGAATAAATGCCGAATAGGTGTTTTGCTTGCGGCGGGGAGGATCGATAAGTAAAAAACGCGCCGTCGCCAGCATGGTACCGTTTCCCAGCAGCTTCTCTATCAGCGTCAGGCCCAGATCCGTCCAGGCAAAAATACCGCCGGCGGTGATAATATCGCCGTCGTCGATAACCATATTTTCCGCCGCGACGTCAATCTCCGGGAAACGCTCCGACAGGGCCTGAGCAAACGCCCAGTGCGTCGTTGCGCGACGATGATCGATAAGCCCGGTCTCCGCCAGCACGAACGCTCCGGCACAAACCGAACAGAGCGTTACGCCGTCATGATACAGGGCGCTCATCCAGGCGGCAGGGGCCGCCATAGGCTTCATCTGCGCGGGCATGACCAGGCTGGGCGGGGCTATCACATGGCTCAGGCGATGCGGCTCATCCGGATGGCTGTCCCAGACGCACGCCACCGTATCGCCGTCGGGCATGACCTGCCAGTGCGACACCCGGATCGCGCGAACGCGCTCCTCGCCGGAGATACTCACCGCCCAGTCCGCCGCAATCCTGAACATATCCGTCAATCCATACACCGCAGCCAGCTGGCATTCGGGATATATCAGCAGGCCCACTTCCGCCACGATGCTCTTTTCAACAGAAGGCTTCATTTGTCATTTTTGCCTTTTATAGTGTCATTTTTGACAATTCTATCTCCCGACGTATTGCATAACAATAGCCCCATCGGACAACAACAGCGATGACCTGAACGATAAAGGAGCAGCTATGCCAGACGAACGGTTTGAGATTTCACGACGGCGTCTGCTGATCCTCAGCGGCACGTTGTCTGCCGGTATCGGGCTGTCACTTTCGCCCTTCGCCCGGGGTATGACCTCACTCTCATCACAGACAGGAGATATTTCTATGAGCAACGGCATTATTACCACCAAAGACGGTACCCGAATTTTCTATAAAGACTGGGGCCCTAAAAACGCGCAGCCCGTCGTTTTCCACCACGGCTGGCCGTTAAGCGCCGACGACTGGGATAATCAGATGCTGTTCTTTTTATCGCAGGGGTATCGGGTGATTGCCCACGACCGTCGCGGCCACGGGCGTTCCGACCAGACCGATACCGGCAACGAGATGGATACCTATGCCGCCGACGTCGCTGAACTTGCCGGTGCGCTGGATCTTAACAATGCCATCCATATCGGCCACTCTACCGGCGGCGGAGAAGTGGCGCGCTATGTCGCCAGGGCCGAAAAAGGCCGCGTGGCGAAGGCGGTGCTGATGGGGGCGGTCCCGCCGATTATGCTAAAAACGGCCGCTAACCCGGAAGGGCTCCCGCTATCCCTGTTTGATAGCTTCCGCTCCGCGCTCGCCGCTAATCGCGCGCAATTCTTCATTGACGTGCCGTCGGGTCCGTTCTACGGCTTTAACCGCCCGGGGGCCAAAATCAGCCAGGGCCTGATCGATAACTGGTGGCGTCAGGGCATGGCAGGCGGCGCCAAAGCGCAATATGACTGTATCAAAGCGTTCTCTGAAACCGACTTTACGCAGGATTTACTGGCGATTGATGTACCGGTACTGGTAATGCACGGCGAAGACGATCAGGTGGTGCCTGTCGATGACGCCGCGCGCAAATCAATCAAGCTGCTGAAGCACGGGACGTTGAAAATCTACCCGGGACTGTCGCACGGGATGTTTGCCACCCACCCTGAGGTCATTAACCCGGACCTGCTGGCGTTCGTTAAATCCTGAGACTGACGTTATGCGCCGGACCCGCCTACCGCGGCGGGTCCGGTTTTAGGCCGTGAGCGGGCAAGCATAGCCGCCGGGTAGCACATGCGAAAGGGAGATAAAGGCGCCCCGGGAAAAGTAATTAGCGGCAGCCGCGCTGCAGCCTGAAACTAACTGATAGCTAACGCTGTCTTTAATTCATTGGCGCAATGCTTTTGGTGTGGAAGATAAAGATGACGTCCGTTTTGTTGATTGAGGATGATAGCCGGCTGGCCGGTATGCTGATGCCCTACCTTACCCAGTACGAATTTAGCGTGGTACACAGCGCCAGCGCACAGGACGCGGAGAATAAGCTGAAGCAGCGCGCCTTTGACGTCGTGCTGCTGGACCTGATGCTGGGCGACGCCGATGGCCTGGCGCTGTGTCGGCAAATTCGCACCCAGCTCCGGCACGACCCGGCGATTATTATGGTGACGGGGCGAGGAGATCCGGCGGATCGGATTATCGGACTCGAAGTGGGGGCCGACGACTATCTGGCAAAACCCTTTGAGCCGCGCGAGCTGCTGGCGCGCATGCGCGCGGTGCTGCGGCGCATGAGGCCCGGTGCGGCGTCGGGCGGCGACGGCGTTATTCGCTCCGGCGCGCTGGAGATTGATACCGCGGCGCGCAGCGTCACGCTTAACCAGCGGCGCTGTAGCCTGACCTCCCTACAGTTTGACCTGCTGGTCGCGCTGGCGCGCAATGCGGGCCGGGTGCTTAACCGCGAACAGATCTGGCAGTCGGTGCGCGGCGAAAGTTACGACAGCTTCGATCGCGCCATCGATGTCCATATCGGGCGCATTCGTCAGGCCATCGAGGACGATCCGCAGGTACCGCAGCGCATTATTACCGTGCGCGGCGTCGGCTACGTCTTCTCCGCCTTGCCCCACCCATGAAGCGGCTCGCCTGCTTTCCCATGCATCTGCAGATTTTTTTCGCCTTTAGCTGCGCCCTGGCGCTGGTGGTGACCTGCACTATCGCGCTGTGGCTGTGGAACAACGATAACAACCGTCATCTAAAGGCGTTCGCTACCTTTTCCGAGCTGGTAGAGCAAAACCTTCCCCCGGCCTCCGCGCCGCGCGCCGCGCAGTCTCTGGCCATTGATAGCTGGATCCAGCGTACCCATACCCGCTTCTCCCTGTACGCCGCCGACGGCTCTCCGCTTAGCCGCCCGCTGGCACCTCCGCTCTCTTTTCCGCTGCGCGTGGCGTCGGGAGGATTGTTTGATGACTGGTACGGCACGCGTTTTGTCTGGCAGCTCAAGGATAAGCGCGTGCTGGTCATTCAGCTCAGCAGCGACCGGCAAAAGCGCCCGTGGCTGTTTATCCTGCTGCTGCTGGGCATGGCGGCCAGCGTGGTGCTGGTGTCGTTTCCGGTGATCCGCCGCCTGACCGCCCGCCTGGAGTCGTTACAGCAGAGCGTCGAGTCGCTCGGCAAAGGCAACCTCGACGCGCGCGTGCAGGTTACCGGACGCGATGAGGTGGCACAGCTCGCGGCCAGTTTTAACCGCGCCGCCGCGCAGATTGAGCAGCTGGTTCAGTCACAAAAAACCATGCTGGCCAACGCCTCGCACGAGCTGCGTTCGCCGCTGATGCGTATTCAAATGGCGGCGGCTCTGTTAGTGCAGAAGGAGTCGCCCGCCTCCCGCGAGCTGCGGCGCAGCGTCGGCGAGCTGGATGCGCTGGTGGAGGAGATTTTGACGCTGAGCCGCCTGACTCAGGCGACCGGCGTGATTACCGGCGACTTCCGGCCGGCGGATATCACCGCCATTGCGGCGGAGGAGTGCGCCAGCGCGCAGATTGAGCTGTGCGCCGAGCACGTGCTCGCCGAGGTGGACGCGCGGTTAATACGCCGCCTGCTGCGCAACCTGATTGAAAATGCGCAGCGCTATGCGGGTCATGATATTTCGGTCGTCCTGAAGCTTACCGACCGGGAGTACTTCACCCTCGAGGTGAAAGATCGCGGCCCCGGCATTCCTGAAGCGGAAATAGAACGTATCTTTGAGCCGTTTTATCGGCTCAGCAGCAGCGGAAACGGCTGCGGTCTTGGCCTGGCGCTGGTCCGTTCAATCACTGAATACCACCGGGGAACCCTTGCGGTCCGCAACCGCCGCGGCGGCGGAGCCTGTTTCCAGGTACGCATCCCAGTCGCTGTTACATAACTTTACCTGAGGTAAAAAGAGGGGTTACAGGAGCCTGTTTGAATAAGCCAATCTCATTGTCGGCTTCCTGTAACGGTAAGGATCATCTGCATGCTATCCACCCTGGCTAAACCCTTTACGCTCCTGTGTCTGCTCTCTGCGGCAGCCTTTTCCGCCGTCGCCGAGCCCGCCGAAAACGGATTCTCCGGCTTTATCGGCGGCGGCGTGGGCGTAAAGCCGAAGTATTCCGGCGCCAAAGAGTCCAAAACGACGTTCGTACCCGCAATAAAGCTGGCTTACGGACCGTTTTTTGTCGGCGGAGTGGACGATCTTACGGCGCTGGGGTGGGAGTTTGCCCGCACCGATCGCTGGACCTTTTCGCTCGGCGTGGGTGCGGATCTCTCTCCTCGCCAGGAGTCCGATGACGAACACCTCCGAGGGCTGGGCGATATTAGCGTCTCGCCGCGCGCCTTTAGCTCGGCGGTTTATGAAAATACGCTCTTCAACGGCGGCGTGATTTTGACCCAGGATATCGGTGGGGATCGGCAGGGCTTGAGGCTCATCTCCTGGGCGCACCTGCAGTGGCGGCCGCTCGAGAGCCTGCGCTTTTATACCGGCCCCAGCCTGAGCTGGGGGGACGGCGATTATATGCAGACGCAGTACGGCGTCACCGCCGCTCAGTCGGCGCGCAGCGGCCTGTCACGCTACGACGGCGGGGCCGGGCTGGAGAAAGTGGGCTGGCAGCTGGGTATGGACTATTCGGTGACGCCGGCATGGCTGATCGGCGCCCGAGTCAGCGCGCAGCGTCTGCAAAACGACGCCGCCGACAGCCCCGTTACGCAAAAGTCAGGGCAGGTTAACGGCGTCCTGTTTGTCGCCTGGCGGTTTTGATAAGCGCGGACCTTTTCGCTCAGGCGGGAGATCGCGCATCAAATGCCGGACGGCGCGCTCGTTTTAGCCGCTGGTCAGGGCGTTTTTCCGGCGTCCTGCTAAAGCGACATTCCAATCACCGCGTTGACAACGGCGGAGGACATCAGCACGCCGCCAACGATAACGCACGCCCGGTTCTTCCTGGTCGCACCCAGGGTTAAGAGAACAACGGCAAGGGTGAAAAAAGGTATGGCAATAATACTGAACGTGTTCAGGATGACCTCCGCGAAGAGTAAGAAAAGCCGGCCGTAATTAAGGAGCGGCTGATTATTAAGCAACTTAGCGCAATTTGCAGCAGGCCGGAAGCGCCGGCTTATTTTATCCGCCGTCAGCCGATAAACAGGGCCGCCAGCGCCGCGATGGCGGGCAAAGCCTGAACGTAGAGTATTTTCCTGCTTGCGGTGATCGAGCCGTATATTCCGGCAAGCACAACGCAGGACAGGAAAAAGACTTTAAGCTGAAACCCGCTCTCTCCCGCCCAAAGCCCCCACAGCAGGCCCGCGGCTAAAAAACCGTTGTACAGCCCCTGGTTCGCGGCCAGCACCCGGGTGTCGCGCGCAAAATCAGCGCTCAGGTTAAAGGCTTTGTGACCAGTTTTGGTATCCCATAGAAACATCTCGAGGATCAGTATGTAGAGGTGGATGGCGGCCACCAGGGCGATAAGGAGATTGGCTAACACGGCGGGCCTCGCTGAAAATGTGGGAGCAGGGTGATTATAGTTAAAACTCTTTTACGCCGCCGCTCGCTGTGTATCTGGGCAGCGGCGGCGGAACGCGTTTTATACCTTAAATATGACATATTAAATAGCGCGGCTATTTTAAAGGCTCTGAACGAAGCGGCGTCCCGGCATATCCCTCCGCGAATGCAGCCAGTGCGTCGCGACTAAAAGCGAACACAATAGCGCCAACGCCAATAACCTCGCATTGCCTTCCCGCGGCGATCGGCTTGACATCTTAAGCGCGCTTGCTATTGCTTAATCAGGCAAAGAATATGAGCCTTAAAGCAGTATCTAATTGTAAAATATATAGTTTATAGTCTGTGGGCGAAGCGGTGGGGTGATGAATGGTGGAGAATAAGGTGAAGTTGCCCGGGATTAAAGAGAGTCAGCGCCTGCTGAATTTCGAGGCCGCTTCGAGGAACGTCGGCCTGGTTATTCTGCTGGCTATTATCTGCGTGGCGCTGGCCGGCGGATTTTCTGTCGGCTATTTCAGCGAGGCTGAAAAAACCAATCCGCCGGGGACGGTAAAGCTCGACTACGAGTATTTTGGCCGGCTGCAGAAAGAGTTTCGCCTCAAAATCACGGCGCACCCGCACCGTGGCGATAAATATGTCTTCAGCCTCGGCGGCGATTTTAATGAAAGCTATGAGCCTGGCAGCATCTGGCCGCAGCCGGATGGGATGTACAGCCAGGGAAAGACGCTGTATCTGATCTACAACAACGTGAAAAATAAAGGCGACTTCACCATCTGGCTATACGTCACGCCGGCGAAGCCGGGAAGGTCGGAGAATTCTATCCAGGTGAACGCCGAGCCTGAAATCCGCTTTTGGCAGTTTATTTATCCTTAGGGGGTTGCTATGGAGATGGTCTTCCGGGCGTTAGCCATTTATTTAATCCTGTTGGTGGTATTTAAAATTGCCGGCCGCCGGGCGCTGCTGCAAATGACCAGCTTCGACCTGATCCTGCTGCTGATTATCAGCGAGGCGACGCAGCAGGCCCTGCTCGGCAACGATTTTTCGGTTACCGGGGCGATGCTGACGATTATTACGCTGGTGGTGGTCGATATCCTGTTTGGGCTAATGAAAAAGTATATTTCCGGCGCGGAGTCCGCGCTCGATGGCTCCCCCGTGGTGCTGGTGGCCGACGGGGTACCGTTAACCGATAACCTGAAAAAGGTCGATGTCTCCTGCGACGACATCCTGGTCGCCGCGCGTCAAAATCAAGGCATCACGGAATTTCGCAAAATAAAATATGCCATTCTGGAGCGCAACGGCCATATATCGGTTATCCCGGCAGAAGAGTAAGGAGCGCATCATCATGCCGGATTCTGGCAACGCCACCTCACAGCTGACGGCTCGGGTGGCCGGGGCGCTGACCCGGCGAGGATTGCTCCTGACCACCGCCGAGTCCTGCACCGGCGGTAACGCTCTGCGCGCAGGCGACTCCGGCCGCCGGGCTATTCAACCGTCCAGGCCTGGCTGAAGCTATCGTTGATAAAGATCTCCGCCAGCCCGCTAATCTGCTTCAGGCGTAATACCTCATCGCTGTCCATTCCCAGCTCCTGGCCGATGCGCCGATCGTCCCAGCCCAGGCGGTAAAGATCGCGAACGATATCCGACATGGCGGCGATCTGGTGCTTGCCCCGGGCGCGGTTGTGGCGAATGGTGGCGGCGATGCGCTCCTTCTTCCCCTGACGCGATGCGTTGATCAGCGTAACCGGCAGATGACCATGCAGCCTCTGGTGAATCTGCGGGTTGGCCGCGCTTATCAGATGCCGATGAAAGCCATCGACAACCAGATACTGCTCCTGCTGGCGAGCGACCACCACCGGCTGGGTGAAGCCATCCATTTCAACCGAGCGTTCCAGCAGTTTTTTTTCCGTTGCGCTCATGCTATTGGGGTTATAGTCATTCGCCGTGACCGATTCGGCATCAACCCATAATACGCAATCTACGGGCTCGTCGCGGAAGGGGCTGTGCCGGTGGATAAGCGTCTTGAGCTGGTTTATGGCGTCAATCTTACTTTTCATATCTGAGAAAGATTCAAGGTATTCGGCCACGACCTTGCTGATATCCTTCGACATTACAGAGTCCCCCATGTCTTTCGTTTATTATTGATATTGTTGCAGTAACGTTCGTAATGCTGGGATTTGGTCGGGCTGAATGACAGCGTCCGACACCAGTAATCATTCTTGAGGATCGTTTTGCAGATCCGGCGCCAGGAGGGAATATCGCGAAAGCCAAGGTCCTTCTCCTGGGCATCAGGAATATCCTGCGGAAAGCCGCGCGTCTGATACCAGTGCAGATAGATGGCTATCTTGTTGCGGTAATGCTCTGCGGTTGTATCCGGCATACTGTCGAGCAGGAACAGCGCGTAGCTGCGCCAGGTATGCTGCTCCGGCTTGCGCATCTGCGTTCTGAGGGCAAAATAATCGCCGCTTTCGTTAGCATATTTCGCCGCGCCGTGCGCGCCGCACACCCGGCGACACATTTTCTCCCAGGTGTCCGGTTCGAGCGTGTGGTAAAGCCATAACCCGCGGCGCTGCTCCGGGCCAAAGGGTTCGCACACGCGCATGTTTTTCAGCGTCACGCCGGCACGGTACATCAGGTCATACAGCGGGTTATAGGGGAGCTTCGATTTGGCGTTGAAGATCCAGATATCCCGAGTACGCCAGTCGTACAGAGGGTAGCAGGTATAGCTTTCGCCTCCCGGCAGCGCCGTCGTCCAGGGTTTGTCATCAGCAAAACGCGATTTTGTCTGCGATGTCAGCGCCATATAGCGGTGTAGCGACTCGTCGGTGCGAATGCCGATCAGCGAGGCCAGGCTGCGCCCGGCGGCCAGCCACTGAATGAACGCCGGCACAAAGGATTCAAAGGTCATCGGATAGTGATAGAAGGGGAGGTCGGCGGCGCGGGTGACTGCCCCCGCCGGCGGCTGGCGCACCCATTCGACGCCGGGCTCCCAGCAGATCCACTCCGGCTGGTGCTGCGATACGCCGCTTACCGTGGTCAGCGGCAGGGCAATCCAGTAAAAGTGGCTGATGACGTCCTGATAGAGGGCCCGCATTTTTGCGACATGCTCAATGGTTAATAAATACTGCGCCTCCCAGTCGATAAACAGGACCACGAACTTTTTGCGCTTCTTGCGCGCAACGGTTGCCGCCAGGTGAAACAGGACGGTTGAGTCCTTGCCCCCAGAGAAAGATAAACAAACCTGCTCAAATGATTCAAACACCCAGTCGAGGCGAAGCAGCGCCGCATCAAGAACATCTATGTCGAGATTTATCTTCTTCACCAGCCCTCCTGGTTATTAAACGTAGGTTAAAGGGGGCAGGCCCCACGCTGGCTAAGGGAATAGCCAGCCGATATAGTTGAGCATCGCGATTTTATTATTTACGCCGAGCTTGTCTTTTATTCTCAGATAGTAATGGGAGACCTGCTTATTGCTCATGGAGAGCATCCGTTCGACGCCGCCGCGGGACGGTGAAGTATATGCGGCGCGCATAACGTCATACTCTCTTTTTGTTAAGAGGCCGCCGCTGCGCAGTTCGCCATAATATCTCAGCAACTTACCGATGCTGGCGGCGTTATTGCCCTTGAGCTTTCTACGCCACTCACGTAATCCGGCCTGCTTAGAGATAAAGAAATCGGCCATGCCGTCTTTTATTTTGCGGTCGCTGATAATTAATATCGATGCGTTACCGCGAATAATCAGCACCTGAATAACCGTGAGAAGAGCACGGATATTAGGGAAGTAGCTTTCTTCAAGAACAAAGAGATCCCCGGCGCCGCTGGGTCGTATCGACTCTTTTAGCGTCTCAAGGCCGTCGCTGAGGTACTGGTTCGCCATATAGGAATATGCAGAGATCGCCGTTGCCGGTGGGATATCCGTAAGGCTGCCGCCGCTATAGTTTTTCAACAATAGCTCAAGATCTAAGTAAGCGTAGTGTTCCGTATCGGGTTTAATTATCTTACTCTGTTGACCGGATGCGCTTATTTGTTCATGCATAGGGAATGCCTGCAATTTTAATTGTTCACTGAGAGCGTCTGAACTCATGGGGAAAAATCATAAGGCGGGTGATATTGTTTTGGGTAGTTAATTTATCTTAAGTAATCTTTAGTAAGGGAAATTGTTATTTTAATTACTGAATCTCAGATCTTTTTATTTCTTATTTTTCTTTAGATGCTGATTTGCATCATTGACATTTTTAATTGTTTTTAATGCGGGTTGCGATCGCGCGCTATCTTAAGGGCTGGCGCTCTCTGTTTTGGCGCGAGGGGAAGAGAAACCGACCGTTTACTTTCGCCGTTGCCGTCAGGACGGCTTATAATTAAGGGATCCTCTATCAGGCTGCAGATGAAGTCAATCCTATTTATGCCTTATTGAGCGCTTATTTAAAACGTTGTGCCGCGATAAATTGAAATAAAGCGAGGTGATTAATGATGGCGATAAATCATAAGTGGCAGCGGGGAGGCGCTCACCCGCCGTTTTATCCCTGCGTTGTCCCTTCATTGCTCCCGTTTTGTCCCGGTTTTGATTCAGCCTTTTCTCAGCTCTTTCTCAGCTCTGTCCTGGTTTTGCCCCTCATGACTTCTCATGAGGGGATTTTGCGCCGAGATAAGACAGCAGGCCACCGCGGCTCAGGCATGGGATAGCGTCGGGAACATCAGCCTGTTGCCCTTAAAAATGTTCTCTTTGGCCGTAGAGATAAATAAGAAGTCGTCGCCCTCTATTTTTTCATACTCGCCGATGCGACCTTCGACGGGAGTGAAGCCTAAAATCGCCAGCTGGGTGCGCTGGTCGGCGAGCTCATTGACGATAGCCGACATCGAACCGCTGGCGTCGCAGAAAATATCAAAGCAGATCAGCGCGCGATCGTTTTGCATCGCGATGGCCACGGCGCTATTTTTTTCCGAATAGTAGACGAAGTGCTTCATAAACGCCGAGCAGTAGAACATCAGCAGGCCGAAGTTATTGTGCGCCGAGAGCTGAGAGAAGGGATTGGATTTCTGATAATAGTGCCTGAGAATTGCCACATCGCTCTCTTTATCCATATCAAGCCGGCGGAAGTCGCCCTCGGCCGGGGTCACCGGCAGGGTATACTGATACTCATCGTACTGCTCGAAGCCAAATCTCGGATAGAAATCGACGGTGGTGGAGTTAGCAAACAGAAAAATCGCGTCGGCCTTATCCTTCCAGTCATCGAGAATATGGTTAATCAACTGCGTCGCAAGGCCCTTATCGCGATGGTCGGTATCGGTCATCACGGTGCCTATCTGAATATAGTGAACGAGCTTCCCTTGCCACTTGAGGTCGATGACGTTGGCGGAGGCGTTAGCAATCACCTTATTATTATCAACGAAAGCGTAGGGAATGTATGACTCGGTCCAGTAGCCTTTTTTGTACCAGTCTTTGAATGAGAGATCAAAGGTCTTAATAGCCAGGTCAATGAAGCTGTTCCTCAGGGCATCATTATCCATAACCTGTTTGACTAATTTGTATTTCATTGGCCGGTCTTCCTTTTTATTTATTCTGCTACACGACAGTGCTGATGCTAATTTAATATTAAAAATCAATGACTCATCTATACCGGTAAGTATGAACGGTTCAGGGTATTTGTACACCCCGCGGCCGACGGTCATTTCTCAGGACGTTGGCTCGGTCACAGTAAATACGAGGGAAGCGGGCGCTTTGCCGACTCAGAGGAGGCCGCTGCGCGCGGGGAAGGCGGATAGGACCGCGGCCAGCCGGCCTGATGCGGCGTTTTTGAGCGCATTTACCGGTCGCGGCCCCAGTCGCAGATAATAAGCTTATCAAGGTCATGGCACCGAGGAAGCCCGTTTGCTTCAGGAGAGCGACCCAAAGCCTCCGGCGCCGTTCCTGGCGCGCTCCCCATGCACGATGTCAGAAGCAGCACCGCGCTGAGTATAAGCATTTTAACCATGGTAGAGCCTGTCAGCAGAATAAAATAGCCTGCTTTGTACCACGCCTGTTTGCTGAAACTACAAACGGGTTATTTAATTTTGGATAATAAATTTCTGGTAAAATTAAATTGATAATGCGCTTTATTAATTGCTGATGCTATTGCCGATAAATTTCCTCGTAAGCCCATTTTACTATTGCTGTAAAAAACGCGATTATTTAGTTAATAATAAATTTGTGACCGGGATTAAGTCGTTTTATGGCGGTGAAAGACCTATGATCCCCGGCAGAAAATGGCGCTCGGCCTGTGCGGAAAGAAACTTGCGCACGATAAATTCACGACCTGTTTATTGCTAAACGGTATGCCCGTCATCTGGTCTTATAAATCAAAGCGTCGAAATATTTGACTGAATTAACAGGAATAATATGACCCAGTTACCGAAGTTTTCCGCATCCCTGCTGCACCCTCGTTACGGCTTGATATGGCTGGGGGCCGGCCTGCTGTGGCTGGTTGTGCAGCTGCCGTATCCGCTTATTTACCGCCTCGGGACCTCGATTGGCCGCCTGGCGATGCGCTTTATGACGCGTCGTGCGTGCATTGCCCGGCGTAACGTCGAACTCTGCTTCCCGGAAATGAGCGTCGCGCAGCGCCACCAGATGGTGGTGCAGAATTTTGAATCGCTGGGCATGGGGGTAATGGAAACCGGCATGGCGTGGTTCTGGCCGGAGCGGCGGATTGCCCGCTGGACCGAGACCAGCGGGCTGGAGGCGGTCATCGATTTGCAGGCGCAAAAGCAGGGAGTGCTGCTTATCGGCGTCCATTTTCTGACCCTTGAGCTCGGGGCGCGAATGTTCGGCATGCATACGCCGGGGATCGGCGTGTACCGCCCCAATGACAACCCGGTGCTTGACTGGCTGCAGACCTGCGGGCGGCTGCGTTCCAATAAGACGATGCTCGATCGCAAAAACCTGAAGGGAATGGTGCGGGTGCTGAAGGAGGGCGAAATTCTGTGGTACGCGCCCGATCATGACTACGGGCCAGGCAGCAGCGTGTTTGCGCCATTTTTTGGCGTGGAGCAGGCGGCAACGACAACCGGTACCTGGGTGCTGGCCAAAATGTCGAAGGCGACGATCGTCCCCTTCGTCCCGCGGCGTAAGCCAAACGGCGGAGGATACGAGCTCATCTCTATGATCCCTGAGTCGAGGCCGCCGCTGGAGAATCCGCAAACCACGGCGACGTGGATGAATAAGATCGTCGAGAAGTGCATCCTGATGGCGCCGGAGCAATATATGTGGCTCCATCGCCGCTTTAAAACCTGCCCCGACGGCGTCGCTTCGCGCTATTGAGCGCCGGTTGAGCGTTTCCGGCTTATGATATGTCCTGACTAACAGGACATATTAACGCGAAAGGAATGCCCCATGACCGACAAACACTGGTCGAGAACCGAACGTCTGCACCAGACGGTGACCAATCCGAATATCATTATTAAAGGCACCCACAGCTACTACAGCGACTGCTGGGACAACGGCTTTGAGCGCTCCGTGGTGCGCTACCTGCACGGGGATGCGGTTAGCCAGCAGTGGCAGCCCTTAGGGCAGCTGGATAAGCTCATCATCGGCAATTTCGTCTGCATCGGCGCGGAAACGGCGATCCTGATGGGCGGCAACAGCACCCATCGGATCGACTGGATCAGCCTCTATCCGTTTATGGAGTCCATTGCCGCATCGTACCAGCACCGCGGCGATACGGTGCTCCACGATGGCTGCTGGCTTGGCATGCGGGCGATGATTATGCCCGGAGTGACGATAGGCGAAGGGGCGGTGGTTGCCGCAGGCGCGGTGGTGACTAAAGACGTGCCACCGTATGCGGTGGTGGGCGGTAACCCGGCCAAATTTATCAAATACCGCTTTGCCGAGTCGGATATTCAGCGCCTGCTGGCGCTGAACCTCTACGCTTTGCCGGAGGACGACCTGCTGGCGCTGCAGCCGCTGCTGTCCGGGGAGGATATTACGGCGCTGGAGCAGGCGGTGCGCCGCCGCCGCTAACGCGTGAAAATCCCGCAGCAAAAGGGCTGCGGGCGAGTGCCGCTTTACTTCGCCGCGACGGCGGGGTAGTCACGATAGCCTGCCTGACCCCGCCGAAGAGCGCTCGGGGGCATAACAATACGATTTTTCAGCGTCAGCGCCGGTAAAGAGCAGGGATTAAATAGCATGATGCGTCTCCGTGGAGCCCGTTCGCTCCCGGCGCGCAAACCGTCGCGTCTGAGGGAATGAACGCTGAATAAACGATGAACGTAGAATAGTTTCGGGATATTTTTAATGAAATGGCAAAAGTGTTAATAAACTATTGCTGATTTTGTCTAAAAACAAAAAATGGCTAAACTTAATAAACGCAGAGCGATATAACGCGTTCAAGGTCATGACCCCTATCATAAATAGGTAGGGTAAATATGGTATCATCGCGCCTTTCCCTTTTCGTTTGGGCCCTTTTTATGCAACAACCTGTTGTTCGCGTTGGAGAATGGCTGGTTACCCCCTCTGTTAACCAAATTAGCCGGAAGGGACGCCAGCTCACTCTTGAACCGCGCTTAATCGATCTTCTGGTTTTCTTTGCCCGCCATCCTGGCGAAGTGCTCAGCAGGGACGAGCTGATTGATAATGTCTGGACGCGCAACGTTGTGACCAGCCACGTCGTCACCCAGAGCATTTCTGAACTGCGCAAGTCGTTGAAGGACGGCGACGATAGCAGCCTCGAATATATCGCAACGGTACCGAAACGCGGCTATAAGCTGACGGTGCCGGTCATCTGGTGTACGGAGGAGGGGGAAGAGCTGACGCCGCTCCTTTCGCCGCTCGCGCCGCAGGCGATGCCGGAAGCCGCTGTGCCATCTGCGCCATCCGCGCCCGGCGTTCAGCCCCCGGCCAGTCCGGAGAGACGCAAGCGGATCAGCACCTTTATCGTCTGGGGGCTGTTCCTGCTGGCGCTGGCAACCTGCGTGGCGCTGGTGGCGCTATCGACCATCGAATCGCGCCCGCCGGTCAATAAAGCCCGCCTGCTGTTAAACCCGCGCGACATCGATATCCACCTGCTTAACGGCAACTCCTGCACCAACTGGGCGTCTCAGCACTCTTACGCGGTGGGGCTTGGCAGCCTGGTCACCACCTCGCTGAATACCTTCTCCACCTTTATGGTGCATGACAAAACCAACTACAACATCAACGAGCCGAGCAGCTCGGGTAAAACGCTGACCATTGAGTTCGTCAACCAGCGCCACTATCGCGCCCAGCAGTGCTTTATGTCGGTGCAGATGGTGGATAACGCCGACGGTTCCACCATGATGGACAAGCGCTACTTCATCACCAGCGACAACCAGCTGTCGATTCAAAACGATCTGCTCAATAGCCTGTCGGAAGCGCTGAAGCAGCCGTGGCCGGAACGCATGCAGACCATGCTTAAGCAGTACCAGCCTTCGCAAAGCGTCGCGCTGACCCACTTCTACCAGGCGCATCAGCTATTAATGAATGGTGATGTCGAATCATTAGGAAAAGCCAGCGCGCTGCTTGATGACGTGATTAAACAGGCTCCTGACTTTACCTACGCGTATGCGGAAAAGGCGCTGGTGGACGTATTACGTCATTCGCAACAGCCGCTGGATGAACAGCAGCTCGCGGCGCTGTATGCGGAAATAAACCGGGTTGGCGATATGCCGGGTATTAAAGATCTGGCGGTGTTTTATCAAATTAAAGCCGTGGATATGCTGGGGCAGGGGAAAGTAGACGAAGCGTACCACGCGATTAATACCGGCATTGACCTTGAAATGTCGTGGATGAATTACGTGCTGCTGGGTAAAGTCTACGAGATGAAGGGCGAGAACCGGGAAGCGGCCGATGCTTACCTGACCGCTTTTAATTTGCGCCCAGGCGAAAATACCTTTTACTGGATTGAAAACGCGGTATTCCAGACCTCGGTTACCCGGGTGGTGCCGTATCTCGATAACTTCCTCTCTTCAGAATAAGTAAACCCTCACCGTGTGAATAGTTTTGGGCATGGTGAGGTTAAACTTATGTTTCTCATGAGGCCGGTGATTGTTATATTTATGGAGTAATTTAGCTACCGCTTGCAACACATTTCCAACATGAAAACTCTATCGCAACTGTCTGTAATTTAATGATGTTTATCTTTTTATGATATCAATATGTCATCCTGATATGTTAATCAAAAAAGGTCAAAATATCATTTGTCTGATGTTTTCCGTTATTTCACTTTATCTTTAGGACTTATCTTCTTTGAATCAGTAATCTGGTTGGCAGTTGGTCGGGTCAATAAAAGGTTCACTATCATGATCTGTACCTCCCAAATAAACTTAGGAGAAAAGCAAACATGAGTTCTGCCAAGAAGATCGGGCTATTTGCCTGTACCGGCGTGGTTGCCGGTAATATGATGGGGAGCGGTATTGCATTATTACCTGCGAACCTCGCCAGTATTGGTTCAATTGCAATCTGGGGGTGGGTGATTTCTATTATTGGCGCAATGTCTCTGGCTTATGTTTATGCCCGACTGGCGACCAAAAATCCGCAGCAGGGTGGGCCAATTGCGTACGCCGGTGAAATATCTCCGGCGTTCGGTTTTCAGACCGGGGTGCTTTATTATCATGCCAACTGGATTGGTAACCTGGCGATCGGGATTACCGCCGTATCCTACCTGTCGACATTCTTCCCTATATTAAATAACCCGGTTCCAGCCGGTATCGCCTGTATTGCAATCGTCTGGATATTTACCTTCGTTAATATGCTCGGAGGGACCTGGGTAAGCCGCCTGACCACCATTGGTCTGGTGCTGGTATTAATTCCGGTGGTCATGACGGCGGTTGTCGGCTGGCACTGGTTTGACGCTGCCACCTATCAGGCAAACTGGAACACCTCCAGCACCACCGACAGCCACGCGGTCGTGAAAAGTATCCTGCTGTGCCTGTGGGCCTTCGTCGGCGTAGAATCCGCCGCCGTCAGTACCGGGATGGTGAAAAACCCGAAACGTACCGTACCGCTGGCGACCATGCTGGGTACCGCGCTGGCAGGTATCGTTTATATCGCCGCAACTCAGGTGATTGCCGGGATGTACCCTGCAGCCCAGATGGCCGCATCGGGCGCACCGTTCGCCATTAGCGCTTCAACTATCCTCGGCGGCTGGGCGGCTCCGATGGTTTCCGCCTTCACCGCCTTTGCCTGCCTGACGTCTCTCGGTTCCTGGATGATGCTGGTTGGACAGGCCGGCGTACGTGCCGCCAACGACGGCAACTTCCCGAAAATCTACGGCGAGCTTGATAGCAACGGTAACCCGAAAAAAGGCCTGCTGCTGGCGGCGGTGAAAATGACCGTGCTGATGGTGCTGATTACCCTGATGAACTCCAGCGGCGGTAAAGCCTCTGACCTGTTCGGTGAGCTGACCGGTATCGCCGTACTGCTGACCATGCTGCCTTACTTCTACTCCTGCGTTGATCTGATTCGCTTCGAAGGCATCAACATCCGTAACCTGGTCAGCCTGATTTGTTCGGTGCTGGGCTGCGGCTTCTGCTTCATCGCCCTGATGGGGGCAAGCTCCTTCGAACTGGCCGGTACCTTTATCGTCAGCCTGATTATCCTGATGTTCTACGGCCGCAAAATGCACCAGCGCCAGCATGAAAATGACCCTGCTGACAACTCTACCGCTGGCGCGCATTAAGCAGTAACCCCTTTTCCTGGAGCTCCTTCCTGCACCTGTCACCACGCGACGGGAGGGGCTTTCTCTATCTGGAGATTTGACTATGAACGTTATCGCAATCATGAATCACATGGGCGTCTACTTTAAAGAAGAGCCTATCCGTGAACTGCATCGTGCCCTTGAACGCCTGGACTTCCGTATTGTCTATCCGAACGACCGCGAAGATTTACTGAAACTTATCGAAAATAACTCCCGCCTGTGCGGCGTTATCTTCGACTGGGATAAATACAATCTTGAGCTGTGCGAAGAGATCAGCAAGCTGAACGAATATATGCCGCTGTACGCTTTCGCCAACACCTACTCTACGCTGGACGTAAGTCTGAACGATCTGCGCATGCAGGTGCGCTTCTTCGAATATGCGCTGGGCGCGGCCGACGACATCGCCGACAAAATCAAACAGAACACCGATGAGTATATCGATGCGATTCTGCCGCCGCTGACCAAGGCGCTGTTCAAATACGTGCGTGAAGGCAAATACACCTTCTGTACCCCAGGCCACATGGGCGGTACCGCCTTCCAGAAAAGCCCGGTAGGCAGCATCTTCTACGATTTCTTTGGCCCGAACACCATGAAGTCGGATATCTCGATTTCGGTTTCCGAGCTCGGCTCCCTGCTCGATCACAGCGGCCCGCATAAAGAGGCGGAAGAGTATATCGCCCGCGTCTTTAACGCTGAACGCAGCTACATGGTGACCAACGGCACCTCTACCGCCAACAAAATCGTCGGTATGTACTCGGCTCCGGCCGGCAGCACCGTGCTGATTGACCGTAACTGCCACAAATCGCTGACCCATCTGATGATGATGAGCGACATTACGCCAATCTACTTCCGCCCGACCCGTAACGCCTACGGTATCCTCGGCGGCATCCCGCAGAGCGAATTCCAGCACGCGACCATCGCGAAGCGCGTTAAAGAGACCCCGAACGCGACCTGGCCGGTGCACGCGGTTATCACCAACTCCACCTACGATGGTCTGCTGTACAACACCGACTTCATCAAGAAAACCCTCGATGTGAAATCCATCCACTTTGACTCAGCGTGGGTGCCTTACACCAACTTCTCACCAATCTATGCCGGCAAATGCGGGATGAGCGGCGGCCGCGTGGAAGGGAAAATCATTTACGAAACCCAGTCCACCCACAAGCTGCTGGCGGCGTTCTCCCAGGCTTCAATGATCCACGTGAAAGGTGACATCAACGAAGAAACCTTTAACGAAGCCTACATGATGCACACCACCACCTCTCCGCACTACGGGATCGTGGCCTCCACCGAAACCGCCGCGGCGATGATGAAAGGCAACGCCGGTAAGCGTCTGATCGACGGCTCTATTGAGCGTTCAATCAAGTTCCGTAAAGAGATCAAGCGTCTGAAAGGCGAGTCTGAAGGCTGGTTCTTCGACGTATGGCAGCCGGAGCATATCGACGGCGCCGAATGCTGGCCGCTGCGCTCCGACAGCGCATGGCACGGTTTCAAAAACATCGATAACGAGCACATGTACCTCGACCCAATTAAGGTCACTCTGCTGACTCCGGGGATGAAAAAAGACGGCACCATGGATGAGTTCGGTATTCCGGCCAGTATCGTGGCGAAATACCTCGACGAACACGGCATCGTGGTGGAGAAAACCGGTCCGTACAACCTGCTGTTCCTGTTCAGCATTGGTATCGACAAAACCAAGGCCCTGAGCCTGCTGCGCGCGCTGACCGACTTCAAACGCGCGTTCGACCTGAACCTGCGTGTGAAAAACATGCTGCCGTCTCTGTACCGTGAAGATCCTGAATTCTATGAAAACATGCGCGTTCAGGAGCTGGCGCAGAACATTCACAAACTGGTGGAGCATCACAACCTGCCGGACCTGATGTTCCGCGCGTTCGAAGTGCTGCCAAAAATGATGGTGACGCCGTACGCCGCGTTCCAGAAAGAGCTGCACGCTCAGACCGAAGAGGTCTATCTCGAAGAGATGGTTGGTCGCGTCAATGCCAACATGATCCTGCCGTATCCTCCGGGAGTTCCGCTGGTCATGCCGGGTGAGATGATCACCGAAGAGAGCCGTCCGGTGCTGGAGTTCCTGCAGATGCTGTGCGAAATCGGCGCCCACTACCCGGGCTTCGAAACCGATATCCACGGCGCATATCGTCAGGCGGATGGCCGCTACACCGTTAAGGTGCTGAAAGACGAAAATACCAAGTAACTGAAGCACCAAAGGGAAGTGGCCTGCCACTTCCCTTTTTCACGCTGCAAGGAGACCTCATGAAAACACCCTCACAGCCGCGCGCGATCTATTACATCGTAGCGATTCAAATCTGGGAATACTTCAGCTTTTACGGCATGCGTGCCCTACTTATCCTCTACCTCACCCATCAGCTTGGCTTTGATGACAGCCACGCCATCAGCCTGTTTAGCGCCTACGCCTCTCTGGTTTACGTTACCCCTATTCTCGGAGGCTGGCTTGCCGACCGCCTGCTCGGCAACCGCACGGCGGTCATTGCCGGCGCGCTGCTGATGACGCTCGGCCACGTGGTGCTCGGCGTCGAATCCGATGCAACCTGGAGCCTGTACCTCGCGCTGGCGATCATCATCTGCGGCTATGGTCTGTTCAAATCCAACATCAGCTGCCTGCTTGGCGAGCTCTATGCCGTTGACGACCATCGTCGCGACGGCGGTTTTTCGCTGCTCTACGCGGCGGGGAACGTCGGCTCAATCGCCGCGCCGATTGCCTGCGGGCTGACCGCCCAGTGGTACGGCTGGCACATCGGCTTTGCGCTGGCGGGGATCGGCATGTTTATCGGTCTGCTGATTTTCTTAAGCGGCGGCCGCTACTTCCGCCACACCCGCGGCGTCGACAAGCAGGCGCTGCGGGCGGTGAAGTTTGTGCTGCCCACCTGGGGTTGGCTGGTGGTGATGCTGTGCGTGGCGCCGGTGTTCTTTACGCTGCTGCTGCAAAATAACTGGTCCGGCTATCTGCTGGCGATCGTCTGCGTCTTTGCCGCCCAGATGGTGGCGCGGATCATGATCGCCTCCCCGCAGCACCGCCGGGCGCTGTGGCAAATCGTTTTGCTGATGCTGACCGGGACGCTGTTCTGGGTTCTGGCACAGCAGGGCGGCAGCTCGATTAGCCTGTTTATCGACCACTTCGTTAACCGTCGCCTGCTGAATATTGAAGTGCCGACGGCGCTGTTCCAGTCGGTCAACGCGGTGGCGGTGATGGCGGCGGGGGTGGCGCTGGCGTGGCTGATGCGTCCGGAAGGCGCCACCCGCTCCGCGCTGCGGGTATGGCTGAAATTCGCCTTTGGCCTGGTGCTGATGGGCTGCGGATTTATGCTGCTGGCGCTTAATGCCCGCCACGCAGCCGTCGACGGCCAGGCCTCAATGGGGCTGATGGTCGGCGGGCTGGCGCTGATGGGGTTTGCCGAGCTGTTTATCGACCCGGTGGCGATGGCGCAGATTACCCGCCTCAACATGCCCGGCGTGACCGGGGTGCTGACCGGTATTTACATGCTCGCCACCGGCGCGGTCGCCAACTGGCTGGCGGGGATGGTGGCGCAGCAGACCACCGAATCGCAAATCAGCGAAACGGCCATTGCCGCTTATCAACACTTTTTCTCCCAGATGGGCGCATGGACGCTCGGCTGCGTGGCGGCGATCGTGCTGCTGGCGTTTGCCGCAACCTGCAGCCTCGGCAAACGTCGCGCCGCCGGCGAAATTCCCGGCGGCGGCGCGTAAGCCATGAGGCTATCTCAGGTGCGGGAGCGGCATACGCTCCTTGCACCGTTCAATAATCAGGAGGAGGATATTCTGGCTGTAGCGGAGGCCTGAGATAAAAAATCGTTAGTGAAGCGATGGTTGAGTGAGATCAGCCGGAAGTGAAGCCAGGTTCATTAAGATTGTTCTTCGGCGATGGCGCCCGAGACGGGCCGCGCCGGAGGGGGGACCTGGTTCAATTATCGAAGCAAGTTTGAAAGCAGGGTTATGAGGAACCAACATGTCTGAACAACAAGCACAAAGTGCCGATGAGGCAATTGACCTTAATAATGAACTGAAAAGCCGTCGTGAAAAGCTGGCTGCGCTGCGCGAGCAGGGTATCCCGTTCCCGAACGATTTTCGCCGTGACCATACCTCTGACCAGCTGCACGCTGAATTTGACGGCAAGGACAACGAAGCGCTCACCTCCTTGAACGTCGAAGTCTCCGTGGCTGGCCGCATGATGACCCGTCGTATCATGGGTAAAGCCTCCTTCGTGACCTTGCAGGACGTTGGCGGCCGCATCCAGCTGTACGTGGCGCGTGACGATCTGCCGGAAGGCGTCTACAACGAGCAGTTTAAAAAGTGGGACCTCGGCGACATCATCGCCGCCCGCGGCAAGCTGTTCAAAACCCAAACCGGCGAGCTGTCGATCCACTGCACCGAGCTGCGTCTGCTGACCAAAGCCCTGCGCCCGCTGCCGGACAAATTCCACGGCCTGCAGGATCAGGAAGCGCGCTATCGCCAGCGCTATCTGGATCTGATCTCCAACGACGCCTCGCGCCACACCTTTAAGGTGCGTTCGCAGATCCTCGCGACGATGCGTCAGTTCATGGTGGCTCGCGGCTTTATGGAAGTCGAAACCCCGATGATGCAGGTGATCCCCGGCGGCGCCTCCGCCCGTCCGTTTATCACCCACCACAACGCGCTGGACATGGACATGTACCTGCGCATTGCGCCGGAACTGTACCTTAAACGGCTGGTCGTAGGCGGCTTCGAGCGCGTCTTTGAGATCAACCGTAACTTCCGTAACGAAGGCATCTCCGTGCGCCATAACCCCGAGTTCACCATGATGGAACTCTATATGGCGTACGCGGATTACAAAGACCTGATCGAACTCACCGAGTCGCTGTTCCGCACCCTGGCGCAGACCGTGCTGGGTAAAACCGAAGTGCCTTACGGCGACCAGGTTTTCGACTTCGGCAAGCCGTTTGAAAAGCTGACCATGCGCGAGGCTATCAAGAAATATCGTCCGCAAACCGAGATGGCGGATCTGGATAACTTCGATGCGGCGAAAGCGATTGCCGAATCTATCGGCATCAACGTTGAGAAGAGCTGGGGCCTGGGCCGCATCGTCACCGAAATCTTTGACGAAGTGGCGGAAGCGCACCTGATTCAGCCGACCTTCATCACCGAGTATCCGGCAGAAGTGTCGCCTCTGGCGCGGCGTAACGACGCCAATCCGCAGATCACCGACCGCTTTGAGTTCTTCATCGGCGGACGTGAAATCGGCAACGGCTTCAGCGAGCTCAACGACGCCGAAGACCAGGCGCAGCGCTTCCTCGACCAGGTGAACGCCAAGGCCGCCGGCGACGACGAAGCGATGTTCTACGACGAAGACTACGTGACCGCGCTGGAGTATGGCCTGCCGCCGACCGCCGGTCTGGGCATCGGCATCGACCGAATGGTGATGCTGTTTACCAACAGCCACACCATCCGCGACGTGATCCTGTTCCCGGCGATGCGTCCGCAGAAATAAGCCAGCGTAAAAAGCAAAGCCCCGAGGCGCGTCGGCGTCCCGGGGCTTTTTTATGTCCGCCTGCCGTCAGGCGCGGCCTACGCGGCCCCAGACCATCTGGCCCCGGTGGAAGGTTGCGGTGCGCGGCGAAATGCGCGCCACCGCTTCGGCGGAGCAGGAGGCGTCAACCAGCACGAAGCTGGCGTCGTCCTGGACCCTGGGCCACACGCGCTCGCCCTTATCGTTCAGCGGCAGCACGTCGCCGGTGGCAATCGCCAGCGAGCGGGAGAGCGTCTGCTCATTCGGACGAATGTAGAGCTGGGCGTAGAGGTTGGCCTTTTCCAGCATGTCGCCGAGGCCGTACGGCGACCAGTGGTCGATGACGCTGTCGGTACCGGTCATCACAAACACGCCTTTCTCGCGCAGCTGGCTGAGCGGCATATGCAGGGTGCCGATCGGCACGGTGGAGGCGATGGTTATCCGCGCCGCCGCCATGCGCCCGGCAATCGCATCGACCTGCCGTTCGCTGAGGGTCGCCAGGGCAAAGGCGTGGCTGATGGTCAGCTTGCCTTTCAGCTGCGGGGTCTTCTCCACGGTTTCTACCATGTAGTTTATCGCCGCCACGCCCGCCGGGCTGGTTTCGTGCAGATGAATATCCACCCCTTTGTCATAGTCCAGCGCGATCTGGAACATGGTATCGAGCGACTTCTCCATCGCGCCGTCAACGTTGGTCGGATCGAGGCCGCCGACATAGTGCGCCCCGGCCTGCATCGCTTCGCGTACCAGCGACTCGGAGTGCGACAGCAGCAGGCCGTGCTGCGGGAAGGCGACGATTTCACATTCGAATCCCGGACTGCGCCGCGCCAGCACCGCCTGCAGGTTTTCGAGGTTTTTTAGTCCCGAGGTTGGTTCGATATTGCAGTGGCTGCGGGCCACGGTGGAGCCTTTGGACTGGATAAGATCGATAAGCTTCTCTGCGTGCTGCTGGGTATAGGGCTGCAGCTCCGGCAGCAGCTTCTGCTCAAGCTTAATCATATCCTGAATCGTGGTGCCCGCCGGGCGGTTCAGGGAGCGCCACGGGCCGCCGTAAAAGGTTTTATCGAGGTGAATATGCATGTCGCGCATCGCCGGGAGCATCAGCATGCCCGCCGCGTCGTAGCGGGGGAGGGTGGCATCGGGATGGCTTTTATTGCTCCGCAGGGCCGCTATCTTCCCGTCGCGAATCTCCAGGGTCTGCAGCTCGGTGCGGGTATGGACCACCGCCCCGTTTTCATACTCGAAGCCGCTCTCCAGCAGCACGTTGTCGAGGTAGTAGTGCCTGTCGCCGAGGCTCGTGGCCCCCTTGGGATCGCTGCAGGCGGCCGGGCTGCTGCCGTCCGCGTAGGCGGAGGGCGACGCTGCGCCGAGCAGGGCCGCGGCGGCGGCTATTTTTCCACTGCGGGTGAGAAACTCCCGGCGGCTATTGTCGTTATTCATCTTTCTTCCTTAAGCTATGCGCCGTTAGTTATGCACAATATGGGTGCCCGTTTCCCCGCGCAGCGCGGCGGGCAGGCGTTCGGGGGTGGTAATAATGACCCGGCTGCCGCCGTGGGCTAAAAATGCCAGGCTGGCGACGATTTTCGGCAGCATGCTGCCCGCCGGAAAGTGGTCCTCCTGCATATAGCGGGTCATCTCGCCGACCGTCACCGTTCCCAGCGCCTGCTGGTTGGCTTTGCCAAAATGAATGCACACCTTTTCAACGCCGGTGGTAATAACCAGCACGTCGGCGTGAATTTCCCGCGCCAGCAGCGCGGTGGAGAGGTCTTTATCGATGACCGCATCCACGCTCTGATAATCGCCGCCTTCGCCGCGCACCACCGGAATGCCGCCGCCGCCGGCGCCGATCACCAGGAAGCCCTGGCGGGTGAGGGTTTTAATCGCCTCGGCCTCGACGATGCGCTTTGGCTCCGGCGAGGCCACCACCCGGCGATAGCCGCGCCCGGCATCTTCGACGAAGCGCCAGTCGGGATGCGCCAGCTGCAGCTCATCGCGCTGGGCGGCGCTAAAAAATGCGCCAATCGGCTTGGTGGGATGGGCAAAACCGGGATCGTTTTTGTCCACCTCAACCTGGGTGACGACGGTGACCGCCTTCTGCTCGCCGCGATGGGCCAGGCGATTATTAAGCGCCTGCTGGATCAGATAGCCGATGCCGCCCTGGGTATCGGCGACGCAGTTGGCCAGCGGCGTGAGCGGCAGGCCTTCGCGCTCGTGGGCGATTTCGGCGCGACGGAGATCCAGCCCAACCTGCGGCCCGTTGCCGTGGGTGAGCACGATGTTATAGTCCGATGCCAGCATCTCCAGCACCGTATCCGCCACGGCTTTCACGGCTTCGGCCTGATGCTCAATCGACTGGCTGGCGTTATTTTTGATGATGCTGTTGCCGCCAATGGCAACGACCACGAGTTCTTTCATTGTCCGGGTTCCGCTACAGAGGGTAAGAGAGTTATGGTTGTTCGCCGTTGCCCGGGAGCGCCGCCCCCGGGGAACCCCTGGCTACGCGAGGTAGCGCTCGCTCCAGCGCAAAATGGCCTTTTCAAAGCAGGCGAACGGCGGGTGGACAATGCCGGCGCCGATCATGCCGATCCCGGCATCCTTATGGGCGATGGCGGTATTGATCACCGGCAGAATGCCGCTGCTGCCGACGCGGGTAATATCGATGGCGGTCGGGACGCCCATAAAGCCGAGCAGCGGAATGGTGACGTTGGGGTTTTCACCGAGGGTGATTTCACGCATCTGCCGTGAAAAGTCGATAGCCTCCTCAACCGTGCCGCCCACCAGCGCGACGATGGCCGGAGCCGTCGCCATTGCAAAGCCGCCGATGCCGTAGGTTTCGGTAATCGCGCTATCGCCGATATCCAGCCCGGAGTCTTCCGGTTTATAGCCGGCAAACATCGGGCCGATAACCTGCTGGGCCGGGCCGGTAAACCACTCTCCCGGCAGGCCGCTGACCCGCAGGCCGAACTCGACGCCGTTGCGCGCCATGGTGGTGACCACGGTGCTGTACTCAATGCCGTGGGCCGCATCCATCGCCGCTTTACACATCGCCATCCACGTCGGGCCGGAGAAGTAGTCGCTGCTGGCGACAAACTCGAAGACTTCGCGCTGCTGCTCGACGGAATAGCCGGCCTGAATAATGCCCGGCGTCAGCGCCTGGATCAGCAGGGTGGTGCCCGCATTGTTGCGGTTGTGGCACTCGTCGCCCATATGCAGAGCCTGAGCCAGCATCAGGCGCAGGTCGATTTCGCCGACGATCTTCATCGCCTCCCGCAGCATCGGCCCCTGCACGTCGCGCATCCAGTTAAGGCGATCGATCACGCTCTGGTCGTTGGCCCCCATGCGCAGGATCTTCGCCATCTGCTCGCTCATGTTGGTAAACGCGACGTTGCCGTAGGTTTTATTCTCGACAATATGCATAAACATTGAGGCCGAGGTGACGCCCGCCATTGAGCCGACGCAGTCGTGCTCGTGGCACGGCGAGAAGATGATCTCCCCGGAGGCCGCCAGCTCTGCGGCCTCATCCAGATCCTGCGCCAGGCCTTCGAACACCAGCGCCCCGGTCACCGCGCCCTTCATCGCGCCGCACATCTGCTGCCACTGCACCGGCGGCCCGGCGTGGAGGATGGTTTTGGCGGTCATGCCGGGAACCACGTTAATGGCCTGATCGAAGCCGGTCAGCACCGGGTGCGACTGAATAATGCGCTCCAGCGCCTGCCGGTTGGCGGCGTCGATTTTGTCGGCCAGCGCGGAGTCGGCGATGGCGTCCAGCGCCTGCACGACCTGCATATTGCCCTGACCCGGCGGCGTCCAGTCGAGCTGGGTAACGGCAGCGTGCTGCTTTTTCAGATCCTCGCTAAACAGGGCGATCCCAACGTTAATCACGTTCAGCGGCTGGTTGAATAGTGGCTGGCTCATCAGGCTTTCTCTCCTTTGCAGATAAACTCGCGCGCCAGCAGGCCGGTATGGCTGCTGCTGCTGGCCAAAATGACGCCGGCATCGCTAAGCATGCGGCGCTGTTGCTCCAGGGAAGGGGCGTCGAGGTCGGTGCCCAGCACGTAGCCGAGGATCGCCAGCGGGCGCCCGTCGGCGGCGGCAATGGCCTGCGCCTGCTTAATCGCCTCCAGAATCGCGCCGGCGGGATCCTCATGGGAGCCGAAGCCGAGCACGAAATCCATAACGATAGCGGCGACCTGCGGATCGCGGGCCTCCTGCAATAGCCGCTGGATGCGGCTGGTCGGGTCGATCATCGGATGCGGCCTGCCGTTGGTGAAGTCGTCATCGCCGAAGTCGAGGAAGGTATGCCCGACGCTGCGGTTGATGTCCGTCAGGCGCAGCGCCGGGTCGGGCTGGATATTGCTGTAGACCTCGGCTTCTTGTTCCAGCAGCGCAAACATCGTTTCATCGCACAGGGTGCCGCCGCAGAACAGGCCGCGAATATACTTTTGCTGCGGAGTCAGGCGCGCGCGAACCTCGGCAATCAGCGCCCGATCGGCAGCCTGGCGATCGTCGTCTGCGGGCGTAATGCCGCAGAGCGCGACCGCCTTCAGCGCCGCTTCGTAGGTGCCGCGGGCAAACTGCAGGCCGCTCTCATCCGCAGGCGCTTCGGCGCGACCGAGGAAGCAGGCCACCACCGGCTTGCGGCAGGCGCGGGCGCGTTCAATGACCCTGCGCGCCACCGCCGGAGCCGGGGGTTTGGAGATCAGGACGATGATTTCGGTCTGCGGATCGTCTTCCAGCATCCCGATGGCGTCCAGCATCATCAGGCCGCCGATTTTTTCGCTCAGATCGCGGCCGCCGGTGCCGATAAGCTGCGACACGCCGCCGCCGAAATCGTGGATCCTGACGCTCAGCTCCTGGCTGCCGGTGCCGGAAGCGCCGATAATCCCGATATTGCCGCGGCGCACCGCGTTGCCAAAGCACAGGGCGGTGCCGTTAATAATGGCGGTGCCGCAGTCCGGCCCCATCATCAGCAGACCTTTTTCATGGGCCAGCTGCTTCAGCGCCAGCTCCTCTTCTGGCGTGACGTTATCGGAGAACAGCATAACGTTAAGGTCGTTTTGCAGCGCCTGGCGGGCCTCCCGGGCGGCGAACAGGCCGTTGACCGAAATCACCGCCAGATTGCTCTCGGGAAGATGCTTTTTGGCGCTGGCAAGCGTCGCGTAGCGGGCTTCATGCTGGCCGCTCTGCGCCTTGTTGTGGAACAGCTCTTCGATGGCCGCCAGGGTTTGTTCGTTGTCCGCGCCGTCGCGACCGTTAATGACGATCATCAGGTCGCCGTTTTTCGCTGCCGCCAGCTCCGGCGTCAGCAGCCCGAGATTTTTCAGCACCCCTTTGTTCATCTCCGTGGCCATCGCCACAAACGCCTGCTCGACGCCGTCGAGCTGATTGGCCCGGGTCGAAATCGACATCAGCGAAACGGAATCAAAATAGGTATTTGGCTTAACGATTATTTTAACTGACATCATTTCCTCCATACGTTTGGCTCAGGGCGCAGGCGTCCGCCATGCCGTACAGCATGTCGCAGCCGGAGCTTGAGCCAATATTTTTAATATCGGCAATAGCCTCGATAGAAAAGGACGCTGGTTCATTCAGTAAATAATGAATAAATCGCGCAATACTTTCTCGGTAACGCTGGTTTAAGGCGGCTTCTAAGGTTATGGCGCTGAGCGCCGTGGTATTATTCCCGGCGCGCCGCAGGGCCAATAAAAAATCATCCCGGTATTTTTCCCGCGGATGTCCGGGGAGTAATAAAATAGTGCTCATGCCAACCAGATAATCATCCGCCGACGGCGTCAGGCCAATACCCAGCCCGATCATTGAGGAGACCGAGGACGTAATTTCCTCTCCCTGCTGCAGGGCCGCTAATAAAGCGCGGCGGCGTTGCTGTAATTGCCGGCTAATTTCCCGATGAAAAGGATTATTGCCGCGGTAGAGAAATAAGGTTTCATCGTCGTGCAGCTGCTGGCGGAGCGTTTGGCTCCAGCGCCGCCATGGAATATGCCGCAGGCGTTCGTCGCTCAGCGTGGGTTTGGCCATTTGCCAGCGCCGGCATTGCGATGTCTCTATCCATCCGCTCTCGCCAAACGCGATGCCTGAATCAAGAAAGCGAACCGGCTGGCCGGGCCGGAACAGGTTGTCAAAGTGTGTGAGTGCCAACCTACAGCTGTTGGGCGCGTTGTCGTAATCTGCGCAGAGCAGCGTCAGCATCCGCTGCGGACCCGGAACAAACAGGTTTACCGCCCGGGAAAAGCGCTGTTCAACCCGTCCGCTGCCGCGCTGCGCGAGAAACCTTTCGTCCGCAGTTAGCGCTTGCACACACCGCCGTCCGGAGGTGTCGATAGCGGTTCTCCTCGGCTAGGCGCCCGCGTCAGTCAGCAGCCGGGCTATTTCGCTAAAGCCCTTTTCCCGCGCCAGCTCCAGCGGAGTCCTGCCGTATTTATCGGTCATATGCGGGCTGGCGCCGTGCTCCAGCAGCAGCGCAACGATCTCCTGCTGCGTGCTGCCGCCGTCGTTGAGCACGATGGCTTCCAGCAGCGGCGTCCAGCCGACAAAGTTGGTGTGATTAACGTTAATCCCGGTCTGCGTCAGCAGCTCTTTGACGATCGCCAGATGGCCTTTTTCACAGGCCGGCGTCAGGCCGACGCCGCCAAAACGCGTTAAGCAGTTGAGGTCCGGAGCGGCGGGAAGAATTAAGCGCAGCAGCGTTAAATCATTATTCAGGCAGCTTATCAGGAAGGGGTTTAAACAGGTCTGGTCCTGTTTATTAATATCGATCCCCGCGGCAATTAGCTGCGCCACGCAGTCATAGTGCTGATGTAAGCTGGCAAGGACAACTGCCGTCTGGCCGTGGCGGTTAACGCTATTAATATTAACGCCCTTGAGCAGGCACTGCTTTAACTGTGCGAGGTTGCCTTGCTCCGCCGCTAACAGGTATTCAGTGATAAGATTTTCCCTGGACATAAACCGGCTCCGGATAATTTGCGCTGACGATTTTGGTTGATGGGCTGAGGATAGCAATGAAAAAATGATAAAAGAACCCGCTTAAAATTTATTCGCCGGAAAGCGGCTGATTGTTGAATATTATTTAATA
Source organism: Klebsiella sp. BIGb0149 (assembly GCF_004362605.1). Taxonomy (NCBI): domain Bacteria; kingdom Pseudomonadati; phylum Pseudomonadota; class Gammaproteobacteria; order Enterobacterales; family Enterobacteriaceae; genus Klebsiella; species Klebsiella sp. BIGb0149. Next base: position 275,297 of record NZ_SNYG01000001.1, read on the forward strand.
ATGGATGCAGGCTGTGCGGTGGTGCACCCTTTGCTGGTTTCTTCGTATTCCCCTTAATGCAATCGGGTTTTATTTATATATAGTTGCCGAACGTAATAACGACGCCTGGAAACGATTATCCGGAGGAGGACAAGATGAACGGACTCACGGCTACGGGGATTACTGTCGGAATTAGCGCTGGCGTCTGGCAGCTTATCTCCTCGCAGGTTGGGCTTGAGCACGGCTGGGAATTATTAGGCACGATTGGCTTCGTGGCCTTCTGCAGTTTTTATGCCGCGGGAGGGGGGAAAGCGGGGTTCGTCAGGAGCCTGTTTGTTAACTACTCCGGGGCGGTATGGGCGTTTCTTGCGGCGCTGGCCTCGGGCTGGCTCGCCGCGCTGAGCGGCATATCGGGCTTCTGGGCCAGCGTCATCGTGACGGTGCCGTTCTCGGCGGCGATCGTCTGGCAGGGGCGGTTTTCTCTGACGTCGTTTATTCCCGGCGGCTTCCTCGGCATGACGCTGTTCTTCGCCTCCGGGCTGAACTGGCCGGTGACGCTGCTGGGCTTTTTTGCCGGCAACTGCGTTGGCCTCATTTCCGAATATACCGGCCGTCGGCTGAGTGAAGCGACGTCGAAGCCCGAAGCCTGAAGCGCCGCCGCGGCCTGAGAGAACCCGCGTTCTTTCAGGCAGATTGCGAGCGTGGTGTTAAAAGTTATTCAAAAATGGTTGCCCAATCATCCACCTGGCAAATACATTCAGCATGAGAATTTAGCGGATGGCCGGTTGACGAGAGCAGGAGCGGGCAAATGAACTCAATTTTTACCGAAGAGAATCTGCAGGCGTTCACCACGGCGGCGCGCTTTGGCAGCTTTAGTAAGGCGGCGGATGAGCTGGGGCTCACAACCTCCGCCATCAGCTACACCATTAAGCGCATGGAGACGGGGCTGGACGTGGTGCTGTTTACCCGCAATACCCGCAGCATTGAGCTCACCGAATCCGGCTACTACCTTTTTCGCAAAGCCACCGACCTGCTGAATGATTTCCACGCCATCAAGCGCAGCATCGATACTATCGCCCAGGGCATCGAGGCGCGGGTGCGAATCTGTATTAATCAGCTGCTCTATACCCCGCGGCACACCGCGCGCCTGCTGCAGGTGCTTAAAAAACAGTTCCCCACCTGCCAGATAACCGTCACCACCCAGGTCTACAACGGCGTCTGGGACGCCATTATTAATAACCAGGCCAACATTGCCATCGGCGCGCCGGATACGCTGCTCGACGGCGGCGGCATTGATTACACCGAAATCGGCGCCATTCGCTGGGTGTTCGCCATTGCGCCGGATCACCCGCTGGCGTTTATGCCGGAACCGATCTCCGAAAGCCAGCTGCGCCTCTATCCGAATATCATGGTGGAAGACACCGCGAATACGATTAATAAAAAGGTCGGCTGGCTGCTGCACGGCCAGGAGGCGATCCTGGTGCCGGATTTTAATACCAAGTGCCAGTGCCAGATCCTCGGCGAGGGAATTGGCTTCCTGCCGGATTATATGGTCAATGAAGCGATGGACGAGCGGCTGCTGGTGACGCGCCAGATCCACAACCCGCGCCAGGACTCGGGAATGCTGCTTGCCACCCAGCACGCGGCGACCGGGCAGGTGACCCAGTGGATTAAAAAGGAGTTTCGTCCGGGGGGCGTATTGACCGCTATTTATCAGGATTTGCTCCATCGCGGGAAATAATGGCAGCAGGGCCGGCCGCTTTATGTGATATAACAGCGCGTATAAAAACATAAGGTGTTAATTAAATGCAAAAATTTAAGTTAATTGTTGGTAGCCTGATCTGCGCTGGTTATTTATTAACGCCAGTAGTATCGATGGCAAGCTATAAAATAAATACCCAGCCGATTCATTTCGATAAAGGCACCAGCGGCACCGCTATTCATAATACGGTGAGCGGAGCCGATGTGAAAGACTATACGCTGGTGGCTAAGGCAGGCCAGACGATGCGCGTCAGTATGAAACGCGGCGCCCACCATCCCTATTTCAACGTCATTAACCCCGCTAATGAAACGATTTTTAATGGCGCCATGCGTGACGGCGATTTCGAGCAGCGCCTGGCGACCGGCGGCAAATATACCGTTCGCGTGTACCAAATGGGCGGCGCGCGCGATGAGGGAAAAACCAGCCCCTACGAGCTGACGTTTAAAATTATCCACTAGCCAGCCCCGGCACAACCGCCCGCGGGCGGCTATTTAGTGCGCTTATAGCCCGCCGGCGGGAGTACCCAGCGCCCACCGCGATCGCCAGTGCGCGATATACTTCCTGGCAATCTCCGGCCGGTTACGAATAACCACCACGTTTTCGCTATTCATCGTTTCCGCCGAAGGGGCGTAGTTAAATGACCCGGTTTCCACCGTTGCGCCATCGGCGATAATCGTCTTGTCGTGCTGAATGTGATAGTGGCCATCGACGCGGAGCGGCACGCCATGTTGCACCATATATTGCATCATGAGCCGGCTGGCTTTCGCGCGGTTGCGCTTTTTATCCACCACGATCCGCACGTCAACGCCGCGATCCCTGGCGGCCACCAGCGCACGGGCAATATCTGGAGCCTGAAAGGCGTAGGCGATCATGCGGATCGAGACGTGGGCCTGATTAATGGTTTGTAGAACCAACTGCCGGGCCGACCCCTCAGGTGAAAAGCCCACCTCAACGTCAGGTGCGGCCTGTGCGACAGCGGACAGCGATAGCGCCGCTGCGAATATCAGCGGTTGAAAGAGAGAGGAACGCGGCATAAGAGGCCTGTTGGGCTAAGCAGAACGCAGAGGGCACAGTTTACGCCGCCGGCGGCGCCTCTCTCCAGTGTCTGTCTATGATAAAGCTTGTCCATTCATGAATGATTCCCCAATCAAATCATCTCCTGCTGAATGCCAGTCCCGTGCCCTCGGCTCGTGAGCAAACTGCTGGTTGCCTCTCATTTTTCGCTCGTTTATGCGGCAATGTTAGATATCTGTCAAAGTTCTGTTACTGCGTAGTTTTAAAATTTTCATTTCAGTTATTTAATTATAAAAGTTTCAAATAAGTTGTTAATGAAACAAACTAACTGAAATCGGGTGACCCCAGGCGTAGATGGTTAATGAACTGCTGTTTTAATAATCCATTAAAAATCAACCGATTTTAGCGGTTTTTGACAAAAGAAAGGCCGACGGCGCTGGCGGAGACGCGTTCTCTGGCCGAAAGGCAGGCAGGTGTTTGACCCGTTTTTTATGAAATGAATTTTTCATTTATCTCAATAAACTGGCGTATCAACGACGCTCAAGGATCAACTGTGAATATCAAGAAAACGATTGTTGCCTCTTTGTTAGCCTGTATGTTGCCTGCGGTTGTGATGGCAAAAGATATTTCCGTCGGCGTTTCGATGGCGCTTTTTGATGATAACTTTCTGACCATCCTGCGTAACGCCATGCAAAAAGAGATGCAAAAAGATGGCGTTAAGTCGCAGGTTGAAGACGCCAAGGGCGACGTGGCGCAGCAGCTGCAGCAGGTACAGAACTTCATCGGCCAGGGCGTTGATGCCATCATCGTTGCCCCGGTCGACACCAACGCGGTGAAACCGATTATAGATCAGGCGACCAAAGCCGGTATCCCGCTGGTGTTCGTTAACCGCCGCCCGCAGCTGCCGCTGACGGACAAAATGGCCTACGTCGGTTCGGATTCCGTCCTCGCCGGGCGCCTGCAGATGGAAGCGCTGGCGAAGGCGATGAACGGTAAAGGAAACGTCGCGATCCTGCTGGGCGACCTGGCCAATGAATCGACCCGTGACCGGACCAAGGGCGTGGAAGAGGTGGTGGCGAAATACCCGAATATTAAAATCGTGCAGAAGCAGACCGCCAAATTTATGCGTAACGACGCGGTTGACGTGGTGAGCAACTGGATGACCAGCGGGGAAGACATCCAGGCCATTGCCTCAAACAACGATGAAATGGCCATCGGCGCGCTGCAGGCGCTGGGCAGCAACCCGAACCACATTCTGATCGCCGGCGTTGACGGCACCCCCGACGCGCTGCAGATGCTCAAAAACGGCAAGATGATCGCCACGATTTTCCAGGATGCGAAGGGTCAGGGCGAGGGCGCGGTCAACGCCGCCATCAAGCTGGCTAACGGTGAAAAAGTCGAAAAGGTCATCGACGTCCCCTACCAGCTGATCACCAAAGAAAACATGTCTGATTTCGTCAGCCGCAACCAAAAATAACGATTCCTGGCCCAGCGGTACGGAGGTTTTTCTATGAACGCTTTTGCCCTAGAAGCCGAAGGTATCAGCAAGTTCTTTCCCGGCGTGAAGGCGCTCGATAATGTCTCACTGCGCGTGCGCCCTGGAACGGTGCACGCGCTGATGGGCGAAAACGGGGCCGGTAAATCCACGCTGATGAAATGCCTTATCGGGATTTACCGTCCCGATAAGGGCGCGATAAAAGTCAAAGGCCAGCCGGTTCAGTTTCAGGACACCATGGATGCGCTGCGGTCGGGGATCTCGATGATCCACCAGGAGCTTAACCTGGTGCCGCATATGACGGTGGCGGAAAATATCTGGCTCGGCCGCGAGCCGATGAAGTACGGCTTCGTCGATCACCGCCAGCTGATCCGCCAGACCCAGGCGCTGCTGAATAAGCTCAATATCCGCCTCGCTGCCGATCGGCTGGTGGGCGATCTGAGCATCGCCGCCCAGCAGATGGTCGAAATTGCCAAAGCGGTCTCGTGGAACGCCGATATCGTGATTATGGATGAGCCGACCTCGGCGTTAACCGAAGGGGAGGTGGCGCACCTGTTTACGATTATTCGCGACCTCCGCGCGCAGGGCAAAGCCATCATCTATATCAGCCATAAGATGGATGAGATTTTTGCGATTACCGATGAAATCAGCGTCTTTCGCGACGGCAGCTGGGTCGCCAGCCAGCAGACGGCGGAATATACCCGCCAGTCGTTAATCACTCAGATGGTCGGGCGCGAATTAACCCAGCTGTTCCCAAAATTCAATAATACGATCGGCGAGGACGTCCTGAGCGTGCGCAATCTGTCGCGCAAGGGCTACTTTGACGACGTCAGCTTCAGCGTGCGGCGCGGCGAAATCCTCGGGGTTGCCGGGCTGGTCGGGGCCGGGCGCAGCGAGGTGATGGAGTGCCTGTTCGGTATGGAGAGCTTTGACGAAGGAGAGGTGCTGATTGATGGCGTCCCGGTGAAGATAGATTCTCCTTCCGTGGCCATCGAAAAGGGGATGGCGCTGCTGACCGAGGATCGCAAAAAGTCCGGCCTGTTCCTCGTCCTGTCGGTGCTGGAGAATATGAGCATCGTCAATATGCCGGAATATGTCGGCAAAAGCGGGTTTGTTAAGCATGTGAAAATGGCGGAAGACTGTATGGAGCAGATCCGCCGTCTGAATATTAAAACCCCGACGATGGATCAAATTATTAATAACCTCAGCGGCGGTAATCAGCAAAAAGTACTGATTGCCCGCTGGCTCTTAGCCCAGCCCAAAATATTGATTCTCGATGAGCCGACCCGCGGTATTGACGTGGGCGCGAAGGCTGAAATTTACCATCTGATTAGCGAACTGGCGAACCGTGGCGTCGCGGTGATTATGGTTTCCTCTGAACTACCGGAAATCCTCGGGATGAGTGACCGCGTGATGGTCATGCACGAAGGGCGTATTACCGGCATCCTTGAAAAAGATGAGGCCGATCAGGAAACCATTTTGTCGTTGGCATCCAATTGAGGCGTAGAGAATGAGCAATATGAAATTGACCGCAGCTCCCGTAAATGAGAAACCCTCTTTCTTGAGTCAGCTACGGCATAAAATGCCGAAAGATACCGGGATATTTATCGTCATGGTGGCGATTGCCCTGACGTTTGAAATTGCCGGCTGGTTCGTTCGCGACCAATCATTTTTAATGAATAGCAACCGCCTGGTGCTGATCGTTTTACAGGTGGCGATTATCGGTATTATCGCCGTGGGGGTGACCCAGGTGATTATTACCACCGGGATCGACCTCTCCTCCGGCTCGGTTATCGCCCTTGCGGCGGTGGTGGCGGCGAGCCTGGCGCAGACCTCGGACAGCCTCACGCCGATGTTTCCGTCGCTGGTCAACCTGCCGGCGGCGATCCCCATTTTGGCCGGGATCGGCGTCGGCCTGCTCTGTGGGTTAACCAACGGTTTTCTGGTGACCCGTACCGGGATCCCGCCGTTTATCGCGACCCTGGGGATGATGGTTTCCGCGCGCGGTCTCGCGCAGTATTACACCCAGGGAAACCCGATTAGCTTCCTGTCCGACAGCTTTACCGCCGTGGGTCAGGGGGCGATGCCGGTCATTATCTTCTTCGTCATCGCCGCGCTGTTCCATATCGCGCTCAAGCATACCCGCTACGGTAAATACGTCTACGCCATCGGCGGCAACATGACCTCGGCAAAAGTGTCCGGCATCAACGTCAACAAGTACCTGGTCATCGTTTACACCATTGCCGGCGCCCTCTCCGGTCTGGCCGGCGTGGTATTAGCCGCGCGCGTCAGCAGCGGCCAGTCGAGCATGGGGATGTCCTATGAGCTGGATGCCATCGCCGCCGCGGTGATCGGCGGCAGCAGCCTGATGGGCGGCGTTGGGCGGATTACCGGAACGCTGATTGGGGCGGTGATTCTGGGGCTGATTAAAAGCGGATTCACCTTCGTCGGCGTCGATGCCTACGTGCAGGATATTATTAAGGGCATCATTATTGTCGCCGCGGTGACCATCGATATGCGCCGTAACCGTAAGAAGCACTAGCCCACCTCATCGGCAATGCCCGAGCGCAGGGCCCCGGCCCGCGCTCAGGGCAGGCCGCAGATCCGGTCCCGGCCGCTGTTTTTCGCCTTATACAGTTCGCTATCTGCCCGCGACAGCAGCTCCTCCAGCGGGCACTGCCAGCCCTGAGAAACCCCGAAGCTGGCGGTGACCTTAAAGGTCTCGCCGCCGCTGGTGTGGAAGGTCAGCTTGCGGATTTTGTGCTGAATCCGCGCGGCGTAGCGGGCAACGTCCTGCGCCGTCGGGGCCAGAAACAGCACCGCAAACTCCTCGCCGCCGAGACGACCCACGACGTCGCTCGGGCGGCTAAACTTGCTCAGCGTTTTTGCCAGCGCCACCAGCACTTCGTCGCCCATCGGGTGTCCCCAGCTATCGTTAATCGACTTGAAGCGGTCGACGTCCAGCATAATAAGCCAGGCGCTGAGGGCCTCGCTCGACTGACGCAGCAGCGCCTCGCCCCGGCTATTGAACGCCCGGCGGTTAAACAGGTGCGTGAGCGGGTCCTCCTCCGACTGGCGCTGGTACTGGCGGCTGATGCGCGCGTCTTCGCGCAGCTTTTTCCCGAGGGTGCCGAGGGATGAGAACAGCTCCTGCACCTCTTCCGCGGTGTCGTCATCGATCTGGACGTGCGCCTGCCTGCCGGCGATCAGATCGGCGGCAATATTATTTAAGCGCAGAATAGGGCGCAAAACCCGCGAGCGAATATAGAAAATCATCGCGATCGTCAGGGCGTAGACCAGGGTCAGAACCAGCGAACGGATGAGCAAATTCCGCAGCGCCAGACGCTCCGTGGCGGTGTAGTGCTTTTTGACGCCGGTCATGTAGGTATTCAGCAGATTATCAAAAGCGCCGAGGCTGGCGTGATAATCAATGGCGAAGCGCTCGGCGCTAATGCTGTAGGGCTGATTGCCGTCGCTCTCCGCTTTTAAGCGATTAATTAAACCAATCCCCTGCGTTTCGAAGGCCTGGCGGGTATTCTCCAGCTGGCGCTGGAAGTGCGGAATATAGCTCGCCTCGTCGCCCTGGGTTCGCAGCAGCCACCAGGCGGTATTAATCCGCTCAATGCCGCGGGTGATCCCTTCGCGGTTCGCCTCGGGGATCTTCGTTTGGGTCGCCAGCGGGATCAGCAGCTGCGAGCCGAGCCTGCCGGTGGCGTCGCGCAGCTCGCCCAGCGCCTGGGCACGCAGAATGGGCCCCAGCGCGCTGGGCTCCAGCAGTAAAAACTCGGCGGTGCGCTCAAACAGCGCCTGATGGTAAAAGTCGGTCGCCACAACCATATCGCGGATGGCGTGCTCTGCCGTCTCCGGATCGCCGAGCTCCCGGCTGCGGAAGGTATCGGCGAGGCGTCTGGCGTGGGCCAACTGATGCTGCATTTCCACCATCAGCTCGGGGGAGAGCAGATGCTGCGGAATGCTTTGCATATCGCGATCGGTGACCCGGCGGTGGGCCTCCAGCGCCTGCCACTGCCGCTCTTTATCCGCCTGCGGGCTTAATACCAGCTCGTTAGCGAAGGCGCGTTCGCCGGCTAAATCGTTGGAGACCTGCAGGATGCGGTAAAATATGTCGAACTGAATAACGTTGTTATGCGCGCTTTTCCACATCGACCATGAGCCGGAGAGCAGCCAGAAGGAGAGAATGGTGGTTAAACAGATTGTCGCTAACGCAGACCCCCAGATATAGCGGAGTACGTTGGACGATGCGGCGGCTTTTTTTTTCGTTTTCACACGTACCCGGCGTCAGCAGTAAGAGGCGATCCCAGCAGGCTATTTTCGCGGCGAGTATGACCCGGCAGAGTGCCGGCACGTTGGCCTTAAGCCCGCCAGACGCCGCTTCTTTCCCTGCGTACATTGGCCATACTATAGGCGATCTTCCTGCTAATTTTAGTAGAGAATCCAAAAATAAACGTCTTTAAGCGTCGGGTAAGATGCTGTTTTAATTTATTTATGCTGGGGTTTTCCTCTCCGCGGGCGCGCCGTGCGGCCCCCGGCGAGGAGAGCGTTTGTCGCCATGCGCAATGCGTTTGCTATGACGACAGACGGGGATCAGGAGGATTCGCGCGCGGCGCTAAGCACGCTGTTAAGCAGGACGTTGGCCCCTTTTTCGGCCCACTGAGGGAGAATGTTTTCGGCCTCATTGTGGCTAATCCCCTTCTCGCAGGGGATAAATATCATGCTGGCGGGGGCCACTTTGCTGATATAGCAGGTATCGTGTCCGGCGCCGGAAACCATCCGTTTAGCGCTGTAGCCGAGCGCCAGGGCGGCCCGCTCGCTGCGCGCCAGGCACTCGGGGTCGAAGGCGATAGGCGCGTAGTCAAAAATGCGCTCGACCTCTGCCGCTACGCCGCGCTGGCCCAGCGCCGCGGCGGCGCGGCGCAGCGCGAGCTCCATCGCTTCGAGGGCGTCGCTTTGCGGATGGCGAAACTCGACGCTGCATTCAACGCGGCCGGGCACCACGTTGTGCGACCCCGGCGTCACCTGCACGGTGCCGACCGTTGCGCGGCCGTCTGGCTGGTGGGCAATACCGATCTCTTCCACCGCCAGCGCCAGCTCGGCAAAAGCGGTTAGCGCATCGCGACGGCTGCCCATCGGCGTGGTGCCGGCGTGGGCGGCGAAGCCGGTCAGGGTGAGGTTGAACCAGCGCTGGCCCATCGCCGCGTGCACCAGGCCGATATCAATCCCTTCGTCTTCCAGAATCGGCCCCTGTTCGATATGCACCTCGTAGCAGGCGTGCAGGGGAAACGCCGCCGTCGGGTGCTGGCCGCGATAGCCGATCGCCTCCAGCGCCGCGCCGACGCTGACGCCGCTGCGATCTTCCCGGGCAAGGGCCCACTCTTCGCTGAACTGCCCGGCCCACACGCCGGAGGCGAGCATCGCCGGGGCAAAGCGCGCGCCCTCTTCGTTGGTCCAGTTCACCAGCACGATATCGCGCTCGGTTTCGATGCCGCGTTCGTTAAGCACCCGCAGCGCCTCCAGCCCCGCCAGCACGCCGTAGATACCGTCATAGCGGCCGCCCAGCGGCTGGGAGTCGACGTGCGAACCGGTCAGTACCGGCGCCAGCGCCGGGTTTTTACCCGCCCGGCGGATAAACATATTGCCCATGCTATCGACCCGGTAGCCAAATCCCGCCTCCAGCGCCCAGTCGCGCAGCAGATCCCGGGCCTGGCGGTCCTCTTCGCTCAGCGTCAGTCGGGTGACGCCGCCGGCGGGCGTCGCGCCGATGGTCGCCATTGCGTTAAGCGTTGCCCACAGGCGTTCGCCGTTAACGGTTATCATGATGGGTCCTTCTTTACGCGATAGCGGAAATCACAGCACGGCGCGCCCTGCATAATGGTCGTCGTGCGGGTCAGCTCAACCTCCGGCGCATAGCCGACGATAAACTTGTCATCGCGGGCGCAGGAGAGCAGGTGGCCAATCTCGCCGAGGCCCATCTGGTGATACATTTCGGCGTAGCGGCAGCGGTTAACGTTGTAGTTGTACTGCCGGTCGTCGGCATCCAGCACGGTGACCTCCAGCGCATTGTCCTTTTCCCACAGATACTGCAGGGCGACAAAGCTCTGGATATCCGCGCCGTTGGGCTCTTTGGCGGCGAAGGCTTTCCCCGCCTCAATGGCGGCGTTCTCAATCGCCTCGCCGATGACCGCCTGGGCGCGAGCTTTGCCAATCTCGCGGACCAGGATGTCGTAAATCGGCTTAATAATCTCAGCTTCAATTTTGCGGCGGGCGAGAATGCCCAGCTCATTATTATCACTCATCACATTGCCTCACTGCGTTACTTCGTGGCGGCGCCGCCGAGTACGGTTTGCGGCTGCCATTTACCGTCAACGACTTTGTAGACGGTAAAGGTTGGCGACTTCAGGTTGCCCTCTTTATCAAAGGCGATCTGCCCGGTGACGCCGGAGTAGCTGATGGCGCGCAGGGCGGGCAGGTAGACGGCCGGATCGACGGAGTCGGCTTTTTCCATCGCCGCGACCAGTACGCGAGTGGCGTCGTAGGCGAACGGCGCGTGCAGCTCGATATGGGTGTGATAGCGCGACTGATAGGCCTGCTCAAAGGCCTTGCCGCCCGGCATCTGCTCTACCGGCAGCCCCGGCTCCAGCGCCACCACGCCGTTGCCCTCTTTTTGCGCCAGCTGCAGGAAGGTCTGGCTGACGAAGCCGCCCGCGCCCATCAGGGTGGCGCTGAGCCCCAGCTGCTTGATGCGGCGCGCCAGCGGTGCGGCCTGGCTATCGACGCCGCCGAAGAAGATCAGATCGGCGTTTTTGCTGCGGATCGCCGTCAGCACGGCGCTGAAGTCCACCGTTTTGTCATCGACGTACTGACGATCGACGATATCGATCCCCTGGGCCTTCAGCGACTTAATAAACTCATCCGCCAGGCCCTGGCCGAAGGCGGTACGATCGTCGATCACCGCAATGCGTTTGGCCTTCAGGGTTTGCACCGCGTACTGGCCGGCAAACTGGCCGCCGTCATCGTCATGGCCCATCACCCGGAAGCTGGTATCGAAGCCCTGTTTGGTATACGCATGACCGGTCGCCACCGGCGCAACCTGGGCGATCCCGGCGTCGTGATAGACCCGCGCCGCCGGAATGCTGGTGCCGGTATTCCAGTGGCCGACCACGCCCGCCACGCCGCTATCCACCAGGCGCTGGGCGACGGCGACCGCGGTGCGCGGGTCAGACTGGTCGTCCTCCGACTGCAGCTTAAAGGTCACCGCCTTGCCGCCGATCGTCGGGTGCTGCTTGTTGATATCGTCAATGGCCAGCTGAGCGCCGTTTTCCAGATCCTTACCAATACGCGCGGAAGGGCCGGTCAGCGGGCCGGCAAGGCCGATTGTGACGGTTTCGCCGGCGGCGGACCATGCGGCGGAAGAGGCAAAACCGCTGAGCACAATAGCGGCGCTGAGCGCACTGATTTTTGCTGTTTTCATTGTTTTTCCCTGATGTTGGTTGGTGTGTTAAACGGGCATTTCGCCCAAATAAATCTGTGCAATGCGGTCGTCGGCCAGCAGCGCCTGCGATGCGCCGCGCTCAACGATGCTGCCGCTGTCCATCACCCACGCGCTGTCGGTGGCCTCCAGCGCCAGGCGCGCGTTCTGCTCGATCAGCAGCAGCGCCACGCCGCGCTGGCGCAGGGTGGCGATAACGCGAAAAACGTTCTCCACCATCAGCGGCGCCAGCCCCATCGACGGCTCGTCGAGGATCAGCAGTCGCGGGCGGCTGAGCAGGGCGCGGTTCAGCGCCAGCAGCTGCTGTTCGCCGCCGGAGAGCAGTCCGGCCAGCTGATGCTGGCGCTCGCCGAGGCGGGGAAACTGGCTGAAGATGTCGTCCATCTCCCGCTTCACCGCCGCGCCGTCGCGGCGCAGCCAGGCGCCCATCTGCAGATTTTCCAGCACCGTCATGCGGGCGAAAATGCCGCGGCCTTCCGGCACCATCACCAGCCCTTCACGCAGCAGCGTTTCGGCCCGGCGTTTGCGTACCGGCCTGCCGTTGAAGAAGATGTCGCCGCTAAACGGCTCCAGGCCGGTAACGGCGCGGACGGTGGAGCTTTTGCCCGCGCCGTTGGCGCCGATAAGCGTCGTCTGCTCGCCCTCCTGGACGCTAAACGACACCTCGCGTACCGCCTGGATGCCGCCGTAGTGCACCCCAAGACCGCTGACGGTTAACAGATCAGACATGCGCATTTCCTCCCAGCCAGGCGGCGATAACCGCCGGGTCGCGACGTACGGTTTCAGGGGGGCCGCTGGCCAGCGTTTTGCCATAGTCCAGCACCATCAGGCGATCGCAGATCCCCATCACCAGCTTGACGTCATGCTCAATCATCAGCAGCGTTTTGCCGTCGTTACGGATGCGCAGCAGCAGCTCGCCAAGCGCCACTTTTTCCGCGGCATTCATCCCAGCGGCCGGCTCATCCAGCGCCAGCAGACGCGGATCGGTAGCCAGCGCGCGGGCAATCTCCAGACGCCGCTGGTGGCCGTAGGCGAGGTCGCTGGCGCGGTAGTGGGCGAACTGCGCGATGCCGGTATACTCCAGCCAGTGCCACGCCAGCTCGCGGGTTTGCGCCTCTTCGGCGCGGGCGCGGCGGTGGCGGCTTAGCGCCGCCCACAGGCCGTTGCGGGTGCGTACGTGGCGGCCGACCATCACGTTTTCCAGCACCGACATCTGGTTAAACAGCCGCACGTTCTGGAAGGTACGGGCGATGCCGGCGGCGGTGACTTTCTCTATGTTCTTCGGGAAGTAGGGCTGACCGGCGATGGCGAACTCGCCGCTGTCCGCCGGATAGAGCCCGGTTATCAGGTTAAAGCAGGTGGTTTTACCCGCCCCGTTGGGGCCGATAAGACCGTAGATTTCGCCCTCGTTGATGGCGAGCGAGACGTTATCGACCGCCGTCAGGCCGCCGAAGCGTTTGGACATATGGCTAACGCTGAGCAGGTTCATGCTTTGGCTCCTTTATGTCCGGCGGGCCAGATGCCCTGCGGGCGCAGCAGCATCACCAGCACCAGCGCCAGGCCGTAGAACAGCTGGCGCAGAATTTCCGGGTCAATCAGCACTTCGCCAAACAGCGCCTGCTGCAGCGGGGCGGCCTGGCTGCGCAGCAGCTCGGGCAGGGCGGTCAGCAGCACGGCGCCGAGGATAACGCCCGGGATATGCCCCATCCCGCCAAGCACCACCATCGCCAGCACCGCAATCGACTCCTGCAGGGTGAAGGATTCGGGGGAGACGAAGCCCTGGAAGGCGCCGAACAGCGCCCCGGCGACGCCGCCGAACGAGGCGCCGATGGCGAACGCCAGCAGCTTATAGTTACGCAGGTTAATGCCCATCGCCCGGGCAACGTCCTCATCCTCACGGATGGCGTGCCAGGCGCGGCCGATCCGCGAGTGCTGCAGGCGCAGGCAGACGAAAATAATCGCCACAATCACCAGCATCAGCAGGTAGTACCACAGCCACAGCGCCGGGACCTTAACGCCGAACCAGTGATAGACGCCGCTAAATTTAAGGCCGAACAGGCTCAGCGTATCGACGCCGGAAATACCCTTTGCGCCGTTGGTAATATTCACCGGGCGATCGAGGTTGCGCATCAGAATGCGGATAATCTCGCCAAAGCCGAGGGTGACGATGGCCAGGTAGTCCCCGCGCAGCTTGAGGGTCGGCGTGCCCAGCACGATGCCGCAGCCCGCCGCCACCAGCGCGGCGAACGGAATAATCAGCAGCCAGGAGGTGTGCAGGCCGTCCGGGAACCAGGCCAGAAGCTGCGGGAACGCCTCCAGCAGATGCGGGGAGGCCAGCAGCGCCGCCAGGTACGCGCCGACGGCGTAGAAGGCAATAAAGCCCATATCCAGCAGGCCGGTGTAGCCGACCACGATGTTGAGACCCAGCGCCAGCATGATGTACAGCAGGGCGAAGTCGATGACCCGCACCCAGTAGTTGCCGCCGAGCTGGCTGGCGACCATCGGCGCCACCAGCAGCGCGCAGATAAACAGGGCCATGCCGGACCAGAAGCGACGGGAGGCGGCGGGGGCCGCGACGAGTTGTGCCGTTGTCATATTTTTTCCTATGCCCGATGCGCGACGCGCTCGCCGAGTAAACCGGCGGGACGGAACACCAGCACCACAATCAGCACCATAAAGGCGAAGATATCCTGATAGTTGCTGCCGAAGACGCCGTGGGTCAGGTCGCCGAGATAGCCGGCGCCCAGCGATTCGATGATCCCCAGCAGCAGGCCGCCGAGCATCGCGCCGCGAATATTGCCGATGCCGCCGAGCACCGCCGCGGTGAAGGCCTTAATGCCGGGGAGAAAACCCATTGAGAAGCTGGCGCTGCCGTAGTTGCTGGCCATCATGACGCCCGCCAGCGCCGCAAACGCGCCGCCGATGGCGAAGGTGAGGGTGATAATGGCGTTGGGGTTGACCCCCATCAGCGTGGCGATGCGCGGGTTCTCCGCCACCGCGCGCATGCCGCGGCCTAAGCGGGTAAATTCCACCAGCAGCCACAGGCCGAGCATGACCGCAAAAGCCAGCGCAACGGTGACGATGCCGGTCACGGTGACGATCGCCGGCGGATGCGCCGCGCTGCCGTGGGTCACGGCGATCGGCTCCATCGGCAGGATCTGCGGGAACATCTGCGGGTTGCGGGTCCAGATAATCATCGCCACGGTTTGCAGCAGCACCGACACGCCGATCCCCGAGATCAGCGGCGCCAGGCGCGGAGCGTTGCGCAGGCGGCGGTAGGCAAAGCGCTCAACCGCCATCGCCAGCAGGGCGCAGACTACCATGGCCAGCATCAGCGCCAGGCTCAGCTGGGCCAGCGGCGGCAGGCCGGGAAAATGGGCGTTCAGCGCGTTCATTGCCGACAGCGTCGTCAGGGCGCCGACCATCAGAATATCGCCGTGGGCAAAGTTAATGATGCGCAGGATGCCGTACACCATGGTGTAGCCGAGCGCGATCAGGGCATAGATGCTTCCCAGCATGATGCCATTGATGAATTGCTGTATGAGTGTGTCCAACCGATTTACCCGACAATGTGCTCAAATTACGGCTACCATCCAATAAATGAATTAAATTGTAAAATACGGATATATTCTTTCTTATTATGATCGCGAATTTATTTATCTTTATGATATTTATTATAATTAAATGACGTGTCGGATCTCACTTAGCGCTAAGAAAATCAATATATGAAAAAAACAGAACAATCGGCGGAGCGGGAAGGCTGGGCGGAAAGCGGCCTGGCCAACGATCCGCCGCTGCGGGCGGTGCGCGCCTTTGAGGCCATCGCCCGCCTCGGCAGCATCACCCAGGCCGCTCAGGAGCTGGCGATATCGCCGTCGGCGGTCAGCCATCAGCTGAAGGTGCTGGAGGGATACCTGCAGATCCCGCTTACCGAGCGCCAGGGGCGACGGCTGACCCTCAGCCTGCAGGGGCGGGAATACTACCGCTCCATTCGCGCGGCGTTTAACGTTCTGCGCCAGGCCACCGAGCATCTGGTCGATCAGGTCCAGAGCCAGCAGGTCACGATCAGCCTGATCCCGCTGTTTGGCATGGGCTGGTTTATTCCCCGCCTGCCGTCGTTCGTTCACGCCAACCCGCAGACCGAAATCAACGTGGTTTACGCCAACCACCGCAACTACCTCAGCGACGCCTCGGATATGTCGATTCGCTTCGGCAACGGGCGGTGGGCGGGATATCAGAGCGAAAAGCTGATTTCCGGCAGAATGGTGGCGGTATGCAGCCGGGCGTTTATCCGCCTGCACGGACATATTGATACCCCGGAGCAGCTGCTGCAGATGCCGCTGCTCCACGACGAGGAGCGCAGCACCTGGAACCAGTGGTTTGTGCAGCAGGGCGTGAAGCGCCCGCCGCGATCGACGGGGCCGCTGTTTGAGGACGGGCTGTTAACCCTCGCCGGCGTGCAGGCCGGGCTGGGCTGCGCGCTGATGCGCGAGCCGCTGATCGCGCCGTATCTGAACAGCGGCGAGCTGGTGAAAATCTTTGACGCGGCCATCGATGACGGCCGGGATTACTACCTGTGCGTGCGCCAGGACAGCGAAATGACGCCTAACGGCAGGCTGCTGCAGAGCTGGCTGCGCGGCGAGGCGCTGAAGTAAGCGCCTCGGGTAGGCTAGCGGTGGCGAATTTGCAGGGTCGCCGGCAGATAGCGCTGCAGCGGCTCCGGGGCGGCGCCGTCGATAAGCTGGCTGATCAGGTCATAGCAGTGCCAGGCCAGCTGGCGATTATCCTGCTGGACGGTATCAATGCGCAGCGACAGCGAGTCGTACAGATAGTGATCGTCGAAGCTGGCGAGGTGGATGCCGGAATCGAGTAAATTATGCTGGCTCATATAGCGCAGCACCCCTTCCAGCAGGCCGCAGGCGGCGGTGAACAGCGCCTGAGGCGGCCGCCCCAGCCGCGCGCAGAGCGCGGCAAACATTTCGTAGCCTGAGCTGGGATGATAGTTGCCGTTAATCACCCATTCAGGGCGGAGCTCAACGCCCGCCTGCGCCAGCCCCTGGGTAAAGCCGGCCAGCCGGTCCCGCGAAGGCGAAAGCCGCGGCTGGCCGCCGAGAAACCAGAACTCGTCGGCGTGCTGGGGAGCAATCCGTGAGATCAGCTCGGCGGTAGGGGTGATGGAGTCGGTCATCACCAGCGGCAGGCTGCTGCCGCTGGGGCTGCGGTCAAATAATACCACCGGCAGCTGCTCGCTGAGCTTGAGGTAATCCGCGTCGTTGTGCATGCAGGAGGCGACGATCAGGCCGTCAACCTGGCGGGCAATCATATTATTGACCACCATGCTTTCCTGGGCCGGGTTTTCGTCGGTGCAGGAGATAAGCAGCTGCACGCCCGCCTCGCGGCACAGCATTTCCAGCTCATGGGAGAAGACCGCGAAGCCGTAGTTGGTGATTTCCGGCACCACCAGTCCGATGGTATGGCTGCGGTTATCGCGCAGCGAGCGGGCGTGAATGCTCGGCTGATAGTGCTGCTCGCGGGCGATGGTCTGGACGCGTTCGCGGGTCTCCTGCGCCACGCGCAGCTCTTTGCCTCGCCCGTTCAGCACGAGGCTGGCAGTCGCCTTCGAGACGCCCGCCAGCTCGGCGATATCTTTAATGGTAACGCGTTTGGTTTTCATCACGACAGCATACGCCCGAGAAATTAAAACGCTGATTCTACCATGCATGGCCGCAGCGGCCAGTAGCAGAATGCAGCCGGCGTCGCACCGCTGAAAATCATTTGCCCAGGATACTGCGGGAAATAGCGGCTGCTCATCACGCCTTCTCCGCCGTTAATGAAAATCTCAATGCTTGAGCTGTCGCATAAGATCCGCAGCGCACGCACCTCTCCCCGCCAGTAGCGGTAGAGCGCCTCGTTGCAGGCCAGGCTGCGGCGTTCGAGGCGAATGCCGTCGGCGTCGAGGGTGAGCCTGAGGGCGCCGCCGAAATCAATCCCCAGCGCGTCGCCTGGCGCCACCTCAAAGACCATGTCCATCGGCGTCAGCGGCAGGCCTGGCCCCTGCCAGCCGCGGGCTTCGCCGCGCAGGTCCGCCAGCTCGCGCAGCGGATACTGGTAGAGTTTGCCGTCGCGCAGCTCCAGCTCCCGCAGGCAGGTCATCTGGTGGATCCAGCCGTGGGCGAGGGTCGGCTGGCGCATCTCTTCGCCGTCCGGAACCCCCATCCAGCCGACCAGCAGCCGCCGGCCGTCGGCGGCCAGCATGGTCTGCGGGGCGTAAAATTCGAAGCCGGCATCGAGCTCATAAAGCGCGCCGTGGTCAAAGCGGGCGCTGGCGTAGTCGAAGCGGCCCGCCGTCCACACGGCGGGATAGGTGTTGAGGTAGCGATCGGCCTCGCGGGCGATACCCTGGGGACAGCAGATCAGGATATGCCGGTCGGCGAGCGGGAACAGATCCGGACACTCCCACATATAGCCGGCGTCGTGCAGGCCGTTGAGGTCGCTGCCGGCAATTTCGCCTTCCGCCTCCCACCGGTGCAGATCCGCGGAGCTGAACAGCAGCACCTTACCGCGCTTTTGCAGATCCTGGGCGCCGAGGACCATGAACCAGCGGCCTTCGTGCTGCCAAACCTTCGGGTCGCGAACGTGGCCGGTATAGCCCTTCGGCAGCGCCAGCACCGGCCCGGTTTTGCTAAAGGTGCCGTCGCTGTTTTCCGTTGCCAGGCACTGCCACGCGGTTCTGCTGCCGTCTTCAAACTTCACGTTGCCGGTGTAGCACAGGGTCAATTTTCCGTCGTTATCGACGGCGCTCCCCGAGTAGCAGCCGCTGCGGTCGTACTCTTCGTCCGGCATCAGCGCGATGGGCTCATGCTGCCAGTGCAGCAGGTCGGCGGAGCTCCAGTGCCCCCAGCACTTGAACGTATGATCGCAGGCTATCGGGTTCCACTGGTAAAACAGGTGATAGCGCCCGGCAAATTCGATAAAGCCGTTAGGATCGTTCATCAGGCCGGTGGTGGGGGCCAGGTGCCACTGCGGATAGTGGCTATCGCGCAGCGCGCGCGGCTGGCCCTGCATCACGGCGCGTAAAATTGCCGGCAAACGTGAAGGAAGTGACATTATTCAGCGTCCGTTTTGTATTTCAGCAGCAGGGAAACGGTAAAGGCCACGCCGAAGGCGATAACCATCCCGATGATGTAGTTCAGCAGCGAGCTGGCCTGCACGATAGCCATACCCGGGATCGCCGTCAGCCCGACCGCGGTCATGTAGACGTGCATCGAAACCACCCACGCGCCGCCCGCCGCGCCGCCGATCAGGGCCGCGATAAACGGCTTCACGAAGCGCAGGTTAATACCGAATATCGCCGCTTCGGTGATCCCGAGCATCGCGGAAAAGGCCGAGGGCAGGGTGATGGCTTTGATTTTGGCATCTTTGGTTTTAAACCAGACCGCCAGACAGGCGCCGCCCTGGGCAACGTTGGCCATGGCCCAAATCGGCAGCAGGAAGTTGACGCCGATCGACGGGTTGCCCAGCAGTCCGGCCTCAATGGCGTGGAAGCTGTGGTGAATACCGGTGATCACGATAACCGAGTAGAGGCCGCCGAACAGCAGCCCGGCCAGCCAGCCGGCGTGGGCGATCAGGGTGCTAAGGATAAACGAGATGCCGTCGCCCAGCGCGCGGCCGGCGGGGCCGATAATCAGCAGGGCGATAAAGCCGGAGATGATAACCGTCAGGAACGGCGTCAGGATCAGATCGAGGGCGTCAGGAATGACCCGGCGCAGCTGCTTCTCGACGATGCTCATAAACCACACCGCCAGCAGCACCGGGAATACCGTGCCCTGGTAGCCGATCATGGCGATTTCCAGACCGAAAAAGTTCATCGAATGGAAGCCGGCGGCCACGCCCCAGGCGTTGGTGAGCGCCGGGTGGGTTAAGATGCCGCCGAGGGTCGCGCCGAGATAGGGGTTGCCGCCAAATTCGCGCGCGGCGGTGAAGCCAATCAGGATCGGCAGAATGATAAAGGCCGCCGAGCTGCACATATCGAGAATGATATAGATGGCGTTGCTCGGATCGACCCAGCCGTAGGTTTTGACCATCCCCAGCAGGCCCATCAGCAGGCCGGAGGCGACGATAGCCGGAATAATAGGGACGAAGATGTTCGACAGCAGGCGCGCAATGCGCTGGAAGGGGTTGAGCTTTCTCGCCGCAATATTGGCGGCTTCCGACTTGCTGGACTCGCCGATCCCGGCGGCCTGGATAAACGCGGCGTAGACTTTGTTGACGATGCCGGTGCCAAAGATAATCTGCATCTGACCGGCGTTATTAAAGCAGCCCTTCACCCCTTCAATTTCGCCGATGGCCTTCTTGTCGGCCAGCGAATCATCGACCAGCACCAGGCGCAGACGCGTGGCGCAGTGCGCGGCGCTGGCGATATTTTCCTTACCTCCCAACAGCGGAAGCAGCGAGCGGGAAATGTGTTCGAAATCCATAGTACCCTCTGAATGCATTATTATTTGTTGGTTTTATTTCCGCGGCAGCAGAGGACTGATGCCGCGGTTTTAAGCTGGTTTCAGACCCTTGCCGTCAGAACCAGGTCTCCATCTGAATACCGAAGTTCCATTCGCCGCCGGCGTTGAAACCGCTGCTGCCAAAGGAGTCATCGCTGGCGTAGTTGTCCAGCTTTTTGCTCCAGTCCATCCAGGTCGCGAACAGGCGCAGCTCCGGGCGGTTAAAGAAATCACCAATTTTGCCGACTTTAAACGTTGGCGCGAAGGTCAGTTTATAGAAACTGCCGTTAACGGCGTTGCGATCTTTATATCCTTCCGGATGCAGATCCATGTACTGGTAGCTTCCCTCATACGCCAGGGCAAAGTTCTGCGTCACCTCCTGGATCAGGCGCATGTTGAAGGTCACCCATTCATAGCTGTCGCCTTTGACGTAACGGTCTTTGCTGCTTTGCGCCAGCACCGCCGGGGCGATATGCCAGCGCTCGCTAAGCGGCGTGGTGCCGTAGCTGGCGAAGCGCCAGGTATCGGCCTGGGAGAGCAGCGCGCCGTCGGAGCCTATGCCCTTAACCTCTGCGCCCAGGCCGTGGCCGTAGAGCAGCGCCGTTTTGCTGGTCCCTTCACGCAGGCCGTAAAAACTGTCGTTGTGCAGCCCGACTAGCGCATGAACCCCGTTGTTGGCGGCGTCGGTCTGGATGGCGTCCCCGTTGGCGTCTTTACGGTCGTCGTTATCCTTTGCCCGCAGGCCGCTGACCATCACCTGCACCGGGCCGACGAAGTGGTTCATGCTCAGAATGTAGTTCTGCACGTTGTTGTCGACCTGCTCGAGGTCGCCAAAGTTGCGCCCGTAGAGCGAGAAGTTGCTGCGCGCGCTGTCGCTCCACTTCACGTCGTAGATACCGCCGCCGGTCCCGGCGAGGAAGACCACGTCGGAGTCCAGCCAGTGGATGTCGAAGTTGTCGCGGTCGAAGCGCTTACCGGCCCACAGGGTGGAGCCTTTAAACGGCCCGTCGAAGCTCGGGAGATTGCCCAGCTCGGCGAACGCCTGGCGAATGTTCAAATCGCTGGAGTCGGCCGACCAGTCGTTATAGGTTTTTTGCCCGTCGGCGAGCATCGCCTTGAAGCGGGTGGTCGCGCCGTTATCCAGCGTCTGCTTATGCTCCAGGTTGAGTTCGACGTAGGTATCGGCCTCGTTGCCGAGGCGGCCAATCGCGCCGCCGGTTTCGCCGGCTGGCGTCAGGTAAGGACCGCTTTTGCTGCTGGAGGCCGCGTCGTTCATCAGCAGGCCGGAGCGGGCGTAGCCGTGGAACTCAAAGCCGCTCTTTTCATCGGCTTTCTTCTCCAGCTGGGCGGTGCGCTGGGCCACCTGCCGGGTGTTGTCCTGGGTTTTCTGCTGCTGCGTGGTGAGCTGCTCAACTTTCTTCTCGGCCGAGTCGGCGCGGTTTTCCGCGGTCTGCGCCCGGTTTTCCGCATCCTGCAGGCGTTTTTCCAGGGCTATCAGGCGGGCTTCGATGGTGCTTAAATCCGTTTGCGCATGGACCGAACCGGCTCCGGTTAGCAAAGCGATAAGGACGGCAAGTGTGCTTTTTTTATACATGCTGTTCGCATCCCAAAAGTGAAATTGAATGATGTGTTGTTTTTTGCTAAACCGGTTTAATTGATATGTTAAACGCGACACGTAACATAGCGAAACAAGTTTTGCTAAACCGATTTAATAATTGTGACGGAGGCAACAAAGCGGGCCGTTGAGGACGGCCCGGGGGGATCAAAACTGGCGATTGAGATCGTGCTGCCAGGGGAGGGCGGTCATGGCGCCTTTGGCGGTGGTCGCCAGCGCGCCGCAGGTTTGCGCCAGCTGCAGCGCGGGCTCCAGCGACGCCAGGTCGGCCGGTATGCCGTTGGCGGCGAGGCCGGAGAGCAGCCCGGCGACGAAGGCGTCGCCCGCGCCGGTGGTATCGACGCTGACCACCGGTTTTGCCGCAAAGTGGATCGTCTGCTGCTGGAAGGCCACCAGCACGCCGGCTTTTCCCTGGGTGACCAGCAGCAGCTCCGGCCGGTAGCGCTGGGTTAAGATGGCGATACCCTGCGCCAGATCGCTGCTGCCGCTGATAAAGACCAGCTCCTCCTCGGAGAGCTTCACCACGTTGGCAAGCGACAGCGCCCGGTCGAGACAGGCCTGCAGCAGCGCCGGGTCCTGCCACAGGTCCTCGCGAATATTGGGGTCGAAGCTTACCCAGCCGCCGACGCTTTTGATCTGCTCCATCGCCGCGAAGGTGGTGCTCCGGCTAGGCTCAGCGCTGAGGGCAATAGAGCAGACGTGGAGCCACTGGCGGGGCGCGAAGGCCGGGAGATCCTCCGGCTGCAAAAAGAGGTCGGCGCTGGGGCGCACCATAAAGGTAAAGGTGCGCTCACCGTGGCTGTCGAGGTCGACCACCACGGTTGAGGTTCTCTGCTGCGGGTCGAGGCGCATATGGCTCACGTCGACCCGCTCCTGACTTAGCGTCTGGTGCATAAAGCGGCCGAAGGGATCGTCGCCGACGCGACCGATAAATCCGCTCTCTCCGCCGAGGCGGGCAACGCCTACCGCGACGTTGGCTGGCGCACCGCCGGGACACTGCAGCAGCCGCCCTCCGCTCTCCGGCAGCAGGTCCACCACCGCATCTCCGACCACCCAAACTTTTGCGTTCATGCTCATTCCACCTCGTTGCTAAACTATATTAAACCGGTTTAGCTTTATTAAAGCATAGCCCCGTGCAGATCGAAACGCCGTGATGCCTAAAGTGGGAGACAGGACAAAAAAACGCGGCCCGAGGGTTGACGCCGCAAACCGGGCGCCGATCGCGGCAGGAACTCCAGCTGTGGACTTTTACTCTCTATTAATCTTATGTATATTTTGTCTGGCAATGATTTGTTCAGCAGATTTTTCTGACGGGGAAATAACGGGGTGAATAGCAGCTTTGGCGATATCTACTCTTCCTACCAGAATCTCGAGCTGAGCACGCATCTCCCCGAGGTTGTCGCCTGCGGCGAGGAGGTTGAATGTGCCGCCGGCGCGCGCTTTCAGCCCGCAGAGGGGTACATCTACTTCCTTTTGCAGGGGCAAATGACGCTGGCGGTGGGCGATGCGCAAAATCTGTTAGGGATTGTGATTGAGCATATGCCGATCGGCCTGCCGGAACGCTACTTTCCGCAGCTGAACTGGCTCTATCAGTGCCAGGACCCGTGTCGTTTTGCTAAAGTCACGGTCGCCGATTTTGAGCGCATATTCTTTCACTCGTCGCCAAAATATATGCAAGAGCTGACCACTATTCTGGTCTATATGGGCATCCTGGCGATTGATGCCCACAACGAACGGGGTAATCTGTCGGGTTTTCAGACCATCAAATCGATGCTTTCCCGCTACCTGTTCCGGACCGGGATTGACGCCGGGCAGCGTGAAAGCCTGTCCGCCTTTATTATCAAACGCACCAACCTTTCGCGCAGCTACGTTTATCAGGTACTGGCGGCTCTGAAAGAGGGGGGATATATTACGGTGAAAAAGGGCCGGCTAATATCTATCGACCGAAAAATCCCTGATAAATTTTAATTATTCCGCGAGTGGTTATTTACTCTCTCCCGCAGGCTGCCGCGTAAAATAAACTCGCAGCACGCTATATCTCTATTCCCGCCCGGCCTCGGCACGCCGTCGGGATGGTATTTATTTCTCTTATTCAACTCTGGAGTATTCGATGACTCTTGACTATGTCGCTCTGGCCATCCTGATTGCGGTGGTGCTGATTCTATTTTACGGGATAATTGTGATCCACGATATCCCGTACGAAATTGCCAAGAAAAGAAATCATCCGCACCAGGATGCTATTCACTACGCCGGCTGGGTCAGCCTGTTTACGCTTCACGTGCTGTGGCCGCTGCTGTGGATCTGGGCGACGCTGTGGCGCGAGGACCGCGGCTGGGGAATGCAGAAGGTGCAGCAGGAAAGTGGCGATCTGCATCGGCACCTGACTCAGGTATTAACGCGGCTGGATACGCTGCAGCAGGAATTAAATACCCTGAAAGGCCATCATTCGCTGTCGGTGGCTGCTGAAGGCATCGCCACGAAGGAGGATAAATAATGGAAACGCTGCTGCTGCTGTGCTATTCCGCACTCTGTATCGCTATTTTTAAAATATTTCGTATTCCACTCAATAAATGGACGGTACCGACCGCGGTATTAGGTGGGGTCGTTATTATCGGAGCGCTTATTTTAGGCATGAATTATAACTTCCCCTATACCGAAACGGGCAAGCAGGTATTTCGTACGGTGCCCATCGTGTCTCAGACGCGGGGCCGCGTGACCAGCGTTCCGGTTCAGTCTAATCAGATGCTGAAGCAGGGCGACGTGCTGTTTACTATTGACCCCACTCCGTTCCAGGCCAAAGTGGATGACCTCAAGGCGCAGGTAAAAGCGGCCAGCCAGGACGCGCTATCGCTCGACTCGGCGCTAAATAGCGCCCGGGCCAGCCTGGATAAAGCCAGCGCCGAGCGCGACCGAGCCCAGCGGGAGTATGCCCGTTTTGCCGCCGGCCATGACAAGGGGGCCTTTTCCGATCAGATGGTCGATACCCGTCGTCAGACGTGGAAAGCGGACGAAGCCGCGGTAGCGGCCGCAAAAGAGAACGTTGTCCAGGCGCGTAATGCCCTGCACTCCGTGGTTCACGGGGAAAATACCCGGGTTGCCTCGCTGCTGGCGCAGCTGCGGGAAGCCGAATTTAAGCTGGAGAATACCGTGGTGCGCGCGCCGTCTGACGGCTACGTGAGCACCGTGGGTCTGCGGCCCGGCACCATGTCGACGGCCCTGGGCCTCGCGCCGGTCATGACCTTTGTGCCGGTGACGGGGAATCAGTCCCGTGAATACGTCGCGGCATTCCGGCAGAACTCTTTGCAGCGCCTGCAGGCCGGGGAGAAGGCGGAGCTGCTGTTCCCGGCGATCCCGGGCACCGTTTTCCGCGCGGAGGTCGTCGAGGTTCTGCCGGCAATCGGTGAAAGCCAGTTCCAGGGTCAGGGCAAGCTGCTGACCACCGATGCGTTAAACGCCCACGGCCGGGCGCTGGTGGTCTTCAAAGTGAGCGATCCGCGCCTGCAAAATTACCGTTTACCGCAGGGGACCGACGTTGAAGCGGCGGTCTATTCCGGACACTTCGAGCACCTGTCGCTTATTCGTAAGATCCTGATCCGCATGAAAAGCTGGGAAAACTACCTCTACCTCGATCATTAATCGCCGCCTCAGGCCGGCGCCCCGGTTCAGGGCGCCGGCGCTGCTCAAGGCCACCGCCGCCTACGCCGGCACCGCGCTGCCGACCAGTCCGTCAATAATCACCTGCATGACCCCCTGCGAGCAGGGCTCAATGCGCCCCCGCACGCCGTACACCTCGGCTAAGATCTCCGGCGTAATCACCTGCGACGGCGCCCCCTCGGCCAGCAGACGTCCCTCTTTTAGCATCAGCACGCGATCGGCATGGCGCAGGGCGATATTAATGTCATGCACCACCACCAGGGTGACGATATTGCGTTTTCGGGTCTCTCTGCGCACCAGATCCATCACGTGGAACTGATAGTTCAAATCCAGCGCGCTGAGCGGCTCATCGAGCAGCAGCAGCGCCGGCTGGCGGATAAGCGACTGCGCCAGGCCGACGAGCTGCTTCTGCCCGCCGGAAAGCCGGTCGAGGTAGCTGAGCGCCAGATGTTCAATGCCCAGCTGGCGCAGCAGGGACATCACCTGCTGCTGGCTTTGCGCGTCGTGCACGCCGCCGGCCGCGCGCTGGGCGACGATAATCGACTCCAGCACGTGCAGATGGACCCCCGCCGGCAGCGTTTGCGGCAGATAGACGACTTTTTCCGCCCGCCGGGCAAACGGCAGCGCCAGCAGGTTTTCCCCGTCAAGCGACAGCTCTCCCGTCGAGGGGCCCAGGCCGGCCATCGCCCGCATCAGGGTCGATTTGCCGCTGCCGTTGGGGCCCAGCAGGGCGGTGATTTCACCGCGCGGCAGCCGCGGTACCGTCAGGTCGCGGATCACCTGGCGCTTAGGATAGCCGGCGCTAAAGCGCGACAGCGCCAGCCCCGTAGAGATGTGCGGATTCATACGTTCCCCCGATGGCGCAGAATGATGCTCAGAAAGAACGGAACGCCAACCAGCGAGGTGACGATCCCGACCGGAATAATGGCGCCGGGGATCAGATTCTTCGACGCCACGGAGGCCAGCGACAGCACCAGCGCGCCGATCAGGGCGCTGGCAGGGAGATAAAAGCGGTGATCTTCGCCGAAAATCAGGCGTGCGATGTGCGGAGCGACCAGGCCGATAAAGCCAATCGGGCCGACGAAGGCCACCGAAATCGCCGACAGGATGCTGATCCGCAGCAGGGTGGTTAAGCGCAGGCGGCGCACGTTAATCCCGAAGCTCATGGCCCGATCTTCGCCGAGGCGCAGCGCCGTCAGCTTCCATGAGCTCAGCATCGATAGCGGCATCACTACCGCCAGCACCGCCAGCAGGATGCCGACCTTCTGCCACGAGGCGCGGTCAATGCTGCCCATGGTCCAGAACACCAGCCCCTGCAGCGTGTCTTCGTTGGCGACAAACTGCAGCATCGAGACCAGCGCGTTAAAGGTAAAGACCAGCGCGATGCCGAACAGGATCACCCCGGAGGAGGCCACCTGCGTCCAGCGGGTAATGCCGTCCAGCAGCAGGGCGGCCAGCAGCGCGAAGATAAAGGCGTTGGCCGAGATAAACCACTGGCTGGGGATCCCCGGAATGCCGATCCCCAGCACGATGGCCAGCGCCGCGCCGAAGGCCGCCGCCGACGAAACGCCGAGGGTAAAGGGGCTGGCCAGCGGATTGTTGAGGATGGTCTGCATCTCCGCGCCGGCGAGGCCGAGCGCGAGGCCCACAATAATCGCCATCAGGGCGTACGGCAGGCGGATATCCCAGACGATAACCCGCGTTCCGGCGCTGGCGCCGGCCGGATCGATCAGGGTTTGCCACAGCGTCTGCAGCGGCATCCCGGACGGACCCATCATAAAATCGAGCAGCAGCGAGGTGATAATCAGCGCCGCCAGCAGCAGCATAAAACCGATGCGGCGGCGGACGATCCGGCGGTAGTTGGTCATCACGTCCCGCCCGACGCCTTGGGCTACGAGGGCGGATTCAGTCGTCGAGCTCATGGGCGCTTACTCACCTTGTTTCCAGGAAAAGACGAAGGGCAGGTCGGGCAGGGTGGTGAAATGGCGCACGATATAGCGGTAGCTGTCATCCGGGCTGAGGCTGCTAAAGGTCTGCGGATAGATATCTTTCGCCAGATACTCCATGCCGACGATATTCCACGGATGGTTGTAGAAGTGGTGATAGATCCCATAGGCCCGCCCGGCCTTCACCGGCGGGATAGCGCTGACGCCGGTCCGCGAGAGCAGAACCTGAGCCTGGGCGTTCACCTCCTGCTGGTTAACCCGGTAGCCCAGCGGCAGAACCTGGCTGTTGCCGCGTTTCGAGCCGGTCATGATGTAGGCGTCGGGCTTCATGCTAATCACCTTCTCCAGCGCCACAAAGCCGGAGGCGCCTGGCAGCACCTGCGCGCCGATGTTATTGGCCCCGACCGCTTCAACCAGCCCGCCCCAGCCGCTATGTCCGTGGGTAAAGCAGCAGGCGTCGCTGTTGCCCGCCAGCGCCTCGACGAAGACGTTCGCCTTCGGCGTGATGGCGGCGGTTTTCTGGCGAATGTCCTGCAGCTGCTGGCGATAGTAGTCGGTATAGGCTTTGGCGTTGTCTTCGCGGTTGAGCACCTGGCCCAGCAGGTCGATGCTCGGGGCGGTATCCTTCGCCGGATTCACCTCGTAATCGACAAACAGCACCGGAATATTGAGCGCGCCGAGCTTGCTGATAATGCCGCTCTCTTCCAGCGCCGGCTTCGCGCGCAGCTGGGCAATCATCAGCTCCGGCTGGCGGGAAATCACGCTTTCAAGGTCAATATTGCCCTTATCGCTAAAGCCCATATCCAGAATGCTCGCCGACTGCGGCCACTTCTGCTGCAGCATCTTCCAGGTTTCAACATCCTGTTTTTTCGCCAGATTATTCCAGGCAACCAGCCGCTTAAAGGGGTTGTCGCGGTCGAGAAGCGCCAGCGCCATAATATCCCGGCCGTCCTGCAGGATGATGCGCTGCGGCTCGTGCTGGAGAGTAATGCTGCGGCCGTCGAGGTCGGTCACGGTGAGCGGATACTGGGTGGCATAGCCGGACAGCGGGGCGGAGATTAGCGCAGTAAGAATAAGCGAACTTACTGATTTTATTGCCATAATGTGAGTTCCGTTTGCTAATTATAAATATAATGATTTTGATAATTATTCTCGTGTGAAAATAAACGGCAGATATATGAAACGTCGATTTCATAAAATGTAACAACTTTGCTGGAGTTTATAAGAACGGCCGCGATCTGTGGTTAACTGCCTAAAAAACAGTCAGTCAGCGTCAGAGGTAGTTTTAAGAACTATCCCTAAAGCCAAACGGCAGAATCTTGTGCCATGCTGAATGCGACTCATAACACTAAGCACGTTAGAGAGGAAATTATGAAAAAGGCAATGATTGCGTTATCTGCGATTCTGGTAGCAGCCCCCGTTTTTGCTGCAACCACCACCACACACGCTACTGATGAAACCGTCGCGGCGGCCCATGAAGGGGCTAACACGGCGAAGGAAAAGCTGCATAAGGCCCAGAATGAAGGCGATGAGCTGAAGCTCAAGTCTCAGCACGCGGCTGAAGGCAAAAGCGATAGCCTGGGCAGCAAGGTCAGCGAAGGCACGCAGAAAACCTGGCACAAGACCAAAGAAGGTACCGAGAAGGGTTGGGATAAGACCAAAGAAGGCACTGAAAAAGGCTGGAATAAAACCAAAGCCGCCACCGAGGAAGGCTGGGATAAAACCAGGCAGGGTGCTGACGATTTGAAAAAGAAAGTCACTGAGTAATCACTGACTGTTCTGCATAATAAAAGGGCCGCGCAAGCGGCCTTTTTCATTGGGTTCCTGCAGACGCCATATCCGCCAGATTATTAAGGTTACCGCCCGCGACAATATGCCAGGAATACTCCTGGTTATTCCGATACTCACCGTTTCTCCACATTCCGCCGGTAAAAAGGAAATATATCAGGAGGTGGACAATGAAAAAGATTATTACTCTGGCAGTTATTTTATCCTGCACGCTCACGTCGCTGGCCTACGCCGACGGCCCGAATGGCGGCAACGGTCCCGGCCAGCAGCAGGTATGGCAAAATGAGTCCGGGCACGGAAAAGGCGACGGCAATCGCCAGCAGGGGCCCGGCAACGGGCCGCAGGCAAACCAGGCGAACGGCCATCAGGATAACGGCAATCATCGCGGATCGAATCGCGGCGAGCAGCAGCATCGTCAGGATCGCCACGAGCAGGAGCATTTCGCCTGGAACGGCCACGACTTCCGCAAAGGCCAGCCCGCGCCTGAGCGCTATCGCGGCAGCGCGTACCGGATTAATAACTGGAACGATCGCGGCCTGCCGGCACCTCCTCAGGGGCAGCACTGGTCCTATATTGACGGCAACTACGTTCTGATCGCGGCGGCGACCGGGATCATCACCTCAATTCTGGTGAATGGTCTGCTCAACAACTAAGCCAGCGGCATCCCGGAGCGGTACTGCGTGCCGTCTCCGGGAGCGCCTTTCGCGAGCCTGCGGCGGCGCGGCTGCCCTATCTTTTATTCAGCTCGTCATCCGGCCAGTACTTATAGCCGTTAATCATCGCCTGGGCGGCCAGCCCTTTTTCGGTCATTTCGTAGACGTTAACTTTCGAAGGCAGGGACGCGGCGTCCTTGGCGACGCCGTTGGCCGAGGCGCCGACCGGCGCAATGCCCTTATCGTCATATTTTGCCGCCGCGTTGGCATCGGCTCCGACGACATAGCCCCGGGTGATAAAATTATTCAGCGCCGCTTTATCGTGGAAGACCACCACGGTGCGCTGCTGTTTTACCCCCATTCCCACGCCGGCACCGCCCTGGGCCATTTTCATATAGGTATCTTTACCGCTGCGGATATCTTTAACGACGCCATAGCCGCTGCCAAAGCCGAACAGCAGGATTTTGCTACTGTTGCTGGCAAATACCGCGTAGCCGTCGGCATGCTGAATATCGGCGCGGGCTTCCGGGTGCAGGGAATAAAGTTTGCTCAGCGTTTCGTTACGCATTTTTTGAATGCTGGCGCGCTGCTGGCTGGCGGTATCGCCCTGCGCGCTGCAGCCGGCGATCGCCAGCGCCGATGCCAGAAAAAGGAGCTGATATTTCATTTTACAATCTGCCGTATGGGTTGCGATAAACGGGATTAAGGCCGGCGATCGTAGAATGAAGTTGCGATAAAGACCCAGAACTTAAAAGTTTATATTTAAATTTTGCCTGTTTATTAGCTTATTACTCTGTTCTCTGTCGGGGTGAAATAGCCTGCCCGGCGGCGCGTTCTTTAATGCGCCAGGCGCCGGCGTATTTTCCCCGGCGCCTTTGATAAGGCGCTGAATAATCATTAGTAAATAAGATGATGGCTCCCTCAGGAATTAGAAATGCTGCTTGCAATAACCGCTTATCCAGATAAGTTATTCACTCTGAGTATATTCTTCATCCTTCAGGTTTCGGCGCCGTCGGAACGTCAATTATTGAAGATATTCTGACCCAATGGATTTTGCTCTGCAGCGCGGCGAACGCCCAGGCGTTTACCCGGATTAGCGGCCGTACACCGTGCCCGACGGGCGAAAACGGCAAGCGGCCGGACTATTGCCAACGCGGATGCAGGCAGAATGACGGCGGGTATATCTTATTTCCCGGAGACCGGCATGACCGATTTTGTAATTCCAGAAATTAAAGCAGCTGAAGATGAAATGATTGCGATCCGTCATTATTTACATGCCAATCCGGAATTAAGCCTCGAAGAGTTTAATACCAGCGAGCTGGTGGCCGGAAAGCTGGCGGAGTGGGGATATCAGGTGACCCGCGAGCTGGGAAAAACCGGGCTGGTCGGTTCATTGCGCAAGGGCGATTCGCCGCGCACCATCGGGCTGCGCGCCGATATGGACGCGCTGCCGATTTTTGAAACCACCGACCTGCCCTGGGCCAGCACCGTGGCGGGAAAAATGCACGCCTGCGGCCACGACGGCCACACCACCATCCTGCTGGCGGCGGCGAAGTATATCGCTTCTCCGGCCTGCGAGTTTAACGGCACCGTGCACCTTATTTTCCAGCCTGCGGAAGAGGCCATCGGCGGGGCGGATTTAATGATTAAAGACGGGCTGTTCGATCGCTTCCCCTGCGAGCGAATTTTTGCGCTGCACAACATGCCGGGGCTGCCGGTCGGCAAGCTCGGTTTTTATGCCGGCAACTTTATGGCCTCGGCGGATACGGTCAAAATCACCGTTCACGGCTACGGCGGCCACGGCGCTCATCCTGACCGCACGGTTGACCCGATTCTGGCCGGCGCGGCGCTGGTGATGGCCCTGCAGAGCATCGTCGCGCGCAACGTGCCGCCGGGAGAAACCGCCGTTGTCACCGTCGGCACCTTCCAGTCGGGCATCGCCTCCAACGTCATTCCTGAAAGCGCGGTGATGGAGCTGACCGTACGGGCGATGAAGCCCGAGGTCCGCGATCTGCTGATTAAACGCATCCACGAAATCACCGAGTTCACCGCCAAAAGCTACGGCGCAACCAGCGAGATCGAGGTTTATGACTCCTATCCGGTGCTGACCAACAGCGAGGAGGAGACGGCGTTTGCCAGGGCGCTGGCGCTGGAGGTCTTCGGCAGCGAGAAGGTGCTGCCGTCGATTTCACCGATGAACGCCAGTGAAGATTTTGCCTTTATGCTGCAGGCGCGTCCGGGCTGCTACTTCCTGCTGGGCAACGGCGAGAAGGGCGGCAAGGGCAGCTGCATGGTGCATAACCCAGGCTACGACTTTAACGATGACATTATTAGCACCGGCGCGACGCTTTTCGCCCGGTTAGTTGAAACGCACTGCCGCTGATCTCTGGAGCTCGTAAATAATGAAAAAATCACTTCTGCTGTGGGTTGCGCTGATGGCCTCAACGTCGGCGCTGGCCGCGGAAAATAAGGAAATTCGCTTTGGCGTCGATCCGACTTTTGCGCCGTTTGAATGGAAGGATCCGCAGGGCAAGCTGGCGGGTTTCGATATTGATTTAGGCAACGCCATCTGCCAGCAGCTGCAGGCCAAATGCGTGTGGGTGGAAAGCAACTTCGACGGCATCATTCCGGCGCTGAAGGCGCGTAAATTTGACGCCATTCTCTCCGGTATGTATATGACCGAGAAACGTAAAGAGCAGATTGGCTTTAGCGACAAGCTCTACAACGGCCCGGTGTTCCTCGTGGCGCGCAAAAATACGCTGAGCGGCAATACGCCGGAGCAGCTGAAGGGCAAAACCATCGGCGTGGAGCAGGGCTCGGCGCAGGAAACCTACGTGAATCAGCACTGGCGTCCGGCGGGAATTAATATCGTGGCCTACCAGGGCGCCGACAGCGTGGTGCGGGATCTGGAGTCCGGGCGTATCGACGGCGCGGTGCTCTCCGGAATGATGGCGGACTACAGCTTCCTGCAGCAGCCGCAGGGCAAAGATTTCGCCTTCGTTGGCGGTCATCTGCAGGACGATAAGCTGTTTGGCGCCGGGGCGGCCATTGGCCTGCGCAAGGACGACGACGCCTTGCGTCAGGAGATTAACGGCGCGATTGCCAAAATTCTTGCCGACGGCACCTATAAAAAACTGGCCGGGAAATATTTTAGCTTTGACGTCTATTCCGGGACATAATGCGGTTATGCAGGCGGCGGGCACGGAAAGCCCGCCTCAGGCTTCCTTTCTCTACTATCATTTCTGACCCTGGCCCGATAACGCAGGACGCAGAATATAAACGAGACCCTCACTCATTCGAGTTGAACCAGGCCGGGCGCGGGCAACCTGAAGGACGACGGGTCAATAAGGAGTGAACGGCATGATGACACGTCCATTGGGCAAAACCGGATTTTCCATTGCGCCGCTGGTCTTTGGCGGCAACGTTTTCGGCTGGACCTGCGATGAAAAAACCAGTTTTGCCATTCTTGATGCTTTCGTTGACCACGGCTTTGACGCTATCGATACGGCGGACGTTTACTCCCGCTGGGCGGACGGCAATCAGGGCGGTGAGTCGGAAACGATAATCGGCCGCTGGCTGCAGGCGCGGCCGGGGATGCGCGATAGAGTCAAAATCTTCAGCAAGGTCGGCGCAGATATGGGGCCCGACGGGCAAAAAGGGCTGAGCAAAGCCTGGATCCAGCAGGCGGTAGAACGCTCCCTGCGCCGCCTGAATAGCGACTATATCGATCTCTATTTTGCCCACTGGCCGGATCCGCAAACTCCGCTGGCGGAAACCCTGGAAGCGTTCCAGGCCCTGCAGCAGGCGGGAAAAATCCGCGCGACCGGCGCGTCGAACCTCGACGCGCAGCAGCTGTCGGCGGCGCTGGAGGTGGCGCGCAAGGGCGGCCTGCCGGCCTGGCAGGTGCTGCAGCCGGAATATAATCTCTATCACCGCTCCGCCTTCGAAGGCGCGCTCTGCGATCTCTGCATCAGCCGCGAGATTGGCGTGGTGACCTACTACAGCCTGGCCTCCGGCTTTTTAACCGGCAAATACCGCCAGCAGGCCGACCTGGCGCAGAGCCAGCGCGGCGGCGGCATCGCCAAATACCTCAATCCGCGCGGGATGCGCATTCTCGATACCCTCGAAGAGGTTGCCGGGCAGCACAACGCTAAGCCGGCGGAGGTGGCCCTCGCCTGGCTGATGAGCCGGGAAGGGGTGACCGCGCCGATCGCCAGCGCGACCAGCGTCGCCCAGGTTGAGAGCTTTGCCCGCGCCGCCGGGCTGACGCTCAACGCCGCGCAGCTGGCGCGGCTCGAGATCGCCAGCGCCTGATGGCCGCCTGCCGGAGCCGTCGGGCTCCGGCTTTTCCCGGCTAGCGGTGCGTCGTTACGTTCAGCACCTGCGCGCTGGCGCCGACCGGGAAGTTGCTGATCGCGCTAAAGTCACTTCCCTGATAGCCCATGATCTTCCCGTCGGTACGCATCTGCTGCAGATCGATAAGGATCACCCCAAGGGTCGGAATAATTTTCTCCCGCCAGACGAAGAGATACAGATCGTCGGCGACCGCCACGTAGTGACAGCGATCGACATCCGCCAGCCCCTTCTCCACGCCGTCCAGGCACTGCCAGGCGTACAGATTCTCATTGAGATAAATGTGCTCGTAGCGCTCCGTCGGGCTGTAGATGTACTGATTGCGCATGCCGATGAGCGCCCGGCTAAAGGCCGGCAGCGGCCCCGGGCGGCGGTCGAGGCGCGCAAAGTGGAACGTCGCGGCAACGGCGGTCAGCGGGAGCCCCTGCTCGACGCGGCTAAAGGCGTCGAGGCGGGCGGCGGGCTCCGTCGGCAGCTGGCCGTAAACGAGGGTGGCGTTGCCCGCGCTGAGGTTGCAAATGGCGCTAATGCTGGCGTTTTCGGCGTCGGGATCGAGGAAGTCGATAAACAGAATATCGGGACGAATAGCCGTCGCGCGCCAGGCGACGGGCCGCCCGTTCCAGCGCAGCGTCCGGGCGTCTTCAATCACCAGCTGCTGCTCGCCGCCGTCGGCGAGAGAGAAGGTCAGGGACTTCCCGGCGGGCAGCGCGACGTCGTCCAGGAGGTTACCGTGGGGCGCAAAGCCGTCGGCAAGCGCGCCGACCTGAATAAACACAGCTTCTGCAGTCATAGGGTTCCTTAGGGTTTAAGAGGGTTAAGAAAACGCCAGCGTGGGAACATCCACCGCGCTGGCGCCGCCGTCGGCGACCAGCGTTGAGCCGCTGATAATCGACGCCTGAGAGGAGCAGAGAAACCGGCAGGCGAGGGCAATCTCCTGCGGGCTGGCGGGGCGACGCAGCGGCACGTCGCGGCACGCCTGCTGATAGGCCTGCTCGAGGCTGAAGCCCTGCGCCGCCATCAGCGGCTGCATCTCCTCGTCGGCCATCGGGGTGGTGACCCAGCCGGGGCAAATAGCGTTGGCGCGCACCCCCTGCGGGCCATAGTCCCGCGCTACCTAGCGCATCAGGCCGATCAGCGCGTGCTTGGCCGTAACGTATCCGCAGGCCTGCGGCCCGGCGGCGAGGGACGCAATCGAGGCGACGAACAGCACGCAGCCCCGGCTGGCGATCAGCGACGGCAGGCAGGCGCGGACGCTGGCAAAGGCGCTGTTGAGGTTGCCGTCGAGCGCCGCTCGCCACTGCGGGTCGCTGGTGTCGGCGGCGGCGCCGTAGCCCATTCCGCCGGCGCTGCAGATTAAAACGTCGATCCGGCCCGCCCGTTCGCTAATCGCCGGCAGCAGGCGCTGCCGCCACTCGTCGCCGCTGGCGGCATCCCCCGTCAGCGCCACGGCGCCGGTCTCCGCCGCCAGCGCCTGCAGGGGGGCCTGACGGCGGCCGATAATCACCACCCTGTCGCCCGCCGCGGCCATCAGCCGGGCGCAGGCGGCGCCAATGCCGCTTCCTCCGCCGGTTATTACCACCACTTTGCCCATTTCATCTCTCCCGAAAGCATCGTCTTTCTACCTTATGAAGGGGATCGCCGCCCGGCTATCGTTCAAAAGAACGAAGGCCGGAGCCGGCCGCATCGTCTGCGGACAATCGCAGTCGCGACAGGTGAGGTTGCAGGCCGGGCCAGGGGGGAATCAGGATATGAAAGGGCACCTGCGCCCGCGGTTCAACGGCCAGCGGAATTCGCTGTTGGCGTAGCGCGGCGATATTCAGCATCGTTTAGATCCTATTTATTATTTCCGCCGGCGAGATTATTCGCGCAGCAGAAAAGCCAGGGCCTGCATCATGATTAAGCGCCTGAGGATAATTATTGCGGCAATGTCCATTAGGTATAGAGAAGTGGTTTTAAAAGGCTATCGTTCTAAAGGACGAGAACGTAACAAAAAAACGCGTGCGTTAAGCGGTAAAAAAATCCGCGACGGAAAAGTTAATAACTTCTGTTTATGTTTTATCGCCTGGTCGATAACGCAAGGCTATGCTGATTATTAACTTATTAAATAACAGTATGTTAAATAAAATATTGTAACCCATATCACATTGTTAACATGTTAATGATTGTGTTACTTAAATGTGAAATGTATGCTTTGAGATAGTGTTGGTTATCCGCGTTTCGCGTACTTTTACTTCGCCGGGAGAAGCTCATGTCTGCGTTATTAAAAGCCGGTCGTAATGATGCGATAATTACCCGTTGTCTACAGACTATTTCCCAGTTAATTCCACTGTCGTCGGCGGTTTTTTATCGGGTTAATAATTGTTTAAAACCCGAACACTATATTTTGCATAATATTTCCGCGACTACGCACCGGCAATATCTGGAGTGTTTTCAGCCGCTGGACCCGCTGCTGCCGTCCCGCTTTAGCCATCAGGCGATTACCATGGCGGCGATGACGCCCGGCGTCTGCGATCGCCATCGCCACTATTACCATGAGTTTATGCTGCCTAATAACGTCCGTGACATGACCGAGGTCTTTATTCGCCGGGAGCGGCGGATTATTGCCGGTATCTCCCTGATGCGCGACGTGCCTTTCTCCAGCGAAGAGCGCCTGCGCGCCCAGGCCGTGCTGCCGCTGGTGGAGCTGGCGATCCATGATTTTCTGCAGGACGAGGACGATCTGCCGGCAATGCTCACCGCCAAGGAGCGTGAAATTGTCGGTATGGTGCGGGAAGGGGCCAGCAACAAGCTGATTGCCCGCCAGCTGGATATCTCGCTCTCCACCGTCAAGACCCACTTACGCAACATTTTCGCCAAGACGGAAGTGGTCAACCGCACCGAACTCGTTTGCCGAACCTGGATGCCCTCCGCTCAGCGCACGCTGCATCCGTAATCTGACCCATCGCATCCCGCGCGCGCCGCCGACCGCGGCGTTTTCCTGATGCCTGACGGTATCACTCCCTGGATAATTATCCGGGGGGAGACTTTTTGACTGGAGCACGCATCACGATGTCGAGCACGCCCGTGACCGAACACGCCTTAACCCAGCCGTCCGGGCTGGCCTTCACCGCACGTTTGCTGGCGGCGATTGTCATCTTTGCCGCCATTGCGCCGGGGATCCTGATGACCGCGCCGGCGGTGGCGGCGCAGCTGGCCAGCGAATGGCGGCTAAGCCCCGGGCAAATCGGCTATCTCTTCTCCGCGGAGCTGGGGGCGATGAGCCTCGCGACGCTGCCGGCCTGGTGGTGGATGAGCCGCCTCAGCTGGCGCCGCGTCGCGCTGTGCGCCTGCGCGGTGTTTCTGGTGGCGAACCTGGTCTCGGCGACGGTCAGCCAGTATGAAACGCTGCTGATCGCCCGCTTTGTCGCCTCGCTGGCGGGCGGCACGCTGATGATTCTGTGTATCAGCTGCGCGGCGGGTACCGCCAACCCTTCGCGGGTATATGCCTTCTGGGTGCTCGGCCAGCTGCTGCTGGGGGTGCTCGGGCTGCTGATCCTCCCCGGCCTGTTTGCCAGCTTCGGCCTGAAGGCGGTGTACCTGATCCTGGCGGCCATTATGCTCTGCTGCCTGCCGCTGGTTGCGGCATTTCCTCTGCGCTTTCAGCCGATGTCCGCCTCCGGCCTTCGCCCC
Source organism: Klebsiella sp. BIGb0149 (assembly GCF_004362605.1). Taxonomy (NCBI): domain Bacteria; kingdom Pseudomonadati; phylum Pseudomonadota; class Gammaproteobacteria; order Enterobacterales; family Enterobacteriaceae; genus Klebsiella; species Klebsiella sp. BIGb0149. Next base: position 313,224 of record NZ_SNYG01000001.1, read on the forward strand.
CCGGTGGCGCCGCTGCGCAAGGTGCTGGCGGTGCTGGCGGTACTGACCTTTTATATCAGCCTCAGCGCGGTGTGGACCTTTATCGGCACCATCGGCAGCGCGGCAGGATTGACCCCGTCGCACATTGGCATGGTGCTGGCGGCGGCAACGGTGTTCGGCATTGTCGGCGCGGGAGGGGCGGCGCTGCGCGGCACCCGGCGCCCGGACCGCATCCCGGTATGGCTGGGCTACGCCCTGCTGATCGCCAGCATCGCGCTGCTGGTCGGCCACCCGCTGCTGATGCGCTTCGCGCTGGCGGCGGTGCTGTTCAAATTTACCTGGACCTTTGTCCTGCCTTTTATTCTCGCGCGCGTCGCCGGGCTGGATAACAGCGGTCGCCTGATGAACAGCATCAACCTGGTGATTGGCGGCGGGATGGCGGCCGGCCCGGCGCTGGCCGGCGCGCTGCTGCAACATTTCGCCAGCGCCGACGCGCTGCTCGCCGCGGCGGGCGGCTGCGCGCTGGTCTCTGCAGGATTGATTCTCGCGGCTTCGTCCGACGGGAAAGGGTTAGCCAACGGAGGATAGAGTGAAAAGAAAAACCGGTTTCTTCTTTGATGAACGTTGTTTCTGGCACAGTACCGGCCTGCACGCGGTGACGCTGCCGGTCGGCGGCTGGGTCCAGCCTCCTGCGGGAGGCGGCCACGCGGAATCGCCGGAAACCAAGCGGCGGATGAAAAACCTGATGGACGTGTCGGGGCTGACCCCGCAGCTGCAGCTGCGCAGCGCCGATGCCGCCAGCGAGGAGGATTTACGCCGTATCCACCCCGATAGCTATCTGGAGCGTTTTAAGGCGATCAGCGACAGCGGCGGCGGCATGCTGGGCAAAGAGGCGCCGCTGGGGCCGGGGAGCTATGAAATTGCCTGCCTCTCCGCCGGGCTGGCCTGCGCCGCCGTGGAGGCGGTACTGCGCGGCGAGCTGGATAACGCCTACTCCCTGTCGCGCCCGCCGGGGCACCACTGCCTGCCGGACCAGTCGATGGGCTTCTGCTTCCTCGCCAATATTCCCATCGCCGTCGAGCGCGCGAAAGCGTTGCACGGCCTCGGCAGGGTGGCGATCCTCGACTGGGACGTGCACCACGGCAACGGCACCCAGCATATCTACCTGCAGCGCGACGATGTGCTGACCATCTCGGTGCATCAGGACGGCTGCTTCCCGCCGGGCTACGCCGGAGAGGAGGATCGCGGCATCGGCGCGGGTGAAGGCTACAATATCAATATTCCGCTGATGGCCGGCGCCGGGGACGACAGCTGGCGCTATGCGCTGGAAACGATCGTTATTCCGGCGCTGGAGCGCTTTGAGCCGCAGCTGATTATCGTTGCCTGCGGCTACGACGCTAACGCCATGGACCCGCTGGCGCGGATGCAGCTGCACAGCGACAGCTTTCGCGCTATGACCGGGCTGGTGCAGCAGGCGGCGGATCGCCTGTGCGGCGGCAGATTGGTGATGGTGCACGAAGGGGGCTACGCGGAATCCTACGTGCCGTTCTGCGGCCTGGCGGTGATGGAAACCCTGAGCGGGATAAAAACCGAGGTACAGGATCCGCTGCTGGCGTTTATTCAGCAGCAGCAGCCGCGAGAGGCCTTTACCCGCTTCCAGCGCCGGGCGATTGATGAGCTGGCGAGCCGGTTTGGCCTGCAGTAAGCGCTCTGCGTCTCTCCGCCAATGCGGGGGAGAGACGCGCTCCCGTTTCGCCTAATCTCCCTCCCGCTGCATCCATCGACCGATGGCCCGATCGAGCATATTCATGACGCTCAGCAGCAGCATGCGCTGCTGCTTTTCGAGCCGCAGATAGCGCCGCAGCGGCGGCATTTTACACACCACTTCGCTGGCCGCCCACGGCTCAATGCAGCAGCGCCAGCGCTGCCCGCTGCAGGTCAGAGAGAAGCGCCGGTAGTCCAGCTCGCTCAGGGTCTGCTGCAGATTGGGAAAGCGATTGAGATAGTCGGCGAGATCGGCGGTGCCCTCTCTGCCGCGAAAGCGGATCGGTCGGCGCTTCAGCCAGCCGGGCTGATGGGCGCGGATCCTGCCCTGAGCGGGCCGGGACAGCGGCCCCTCGATGACAAACTCGCAGCTGTGGATGCTCGCCATAAACAGCCGTTTCTGGCGAACGCTATAGGTCACTTTCGCGGTGGGCGTGAGGTGTAAAACCGCGCTCCGCTCGCTGAGCTTTTCGCTGCGCCAGCCCGCGAGGTCGCGCTGCACGGCGTTCATTAACGGCGTCTCAAACCAGAGGGCGGAGGGCATCAGGCGCTATCTCCCCGGCAGCGTTTCTCTCATAGTGGCTCATCGCACGCTCCACCACCTCTTCCACTTCCAGCGGTCGGAACGGATTGACGCGCTGGACGCACACCGTCCAGAACAGGGCGTAGGCGGCGGTGATCCCCAGCATAATGCCGAACGGCACCAGCACTTCGCGGCTGTCCATTCCCGGCGGCGTAATGTTGAAGATGGCGATAATAATCCCGACGCTGGAGATAATCTGCGGCAGCGGGAACCACGGTGAGCGGTAGGCGCGGGGGAGGTCCGGACGGCGAATGCGCAGCGCCACCACCGACAGGGTGACCAGCAGATAGGCGACGCCCCACGCGCAGACGGCGGCGAGGATCAGCGGCACGATGCGGTCGAGGTCGCCGTTCAGATACCAGGCGTGCAGGCAGGGGATCGCCACCCCGATGGCAATGGCGATCACCGGCGTCTTAAAGCGCGGATGCAGCCAGGTGAGAAAGCGGGGCAGGGCGCCGTCCAGCGCCATCCCGTAGATGATGCGCGGCACCGCCGCCATCAGGGTGTTGATGGTGGCGCAGCCCGCCAGCAGCAGCCCGACGCCCAGCCAGTACTGTCCGGCGTGGCCCATGACCCGTTCGGCAAATGCCGGGATCGCCATCGGCGTATCCAGCAGGTGGACGTTATTGGCCGCATCCAGCACCACGTTCTCCACCTGACGGTTAATCGCCGCGCCGTAGATAAACATGCAGCTCGCCACGCCGAACAGGCCGAGGGCCATCGCCCGCGGAATGGTGCGGTGGGCCTGCTTAATCTCCGGCGCCATCGGCGTCACCAGCTCGCAGCCGACGAACATAAACATCGCCATACCGATATAGCCGAACAGGCCGGAGATGTCGCTGACGTTGAGCGGGGTGCCGAACCAGCCGGCGAGGTGGGTCACCGGGGCCATAAAAATGCCGCACAGGCCGAAGATGGTCAGGGTGGTCCACATCCCGAAGGTGAGCACCACTTCGACCTTGCCGAAGACCTCGACGCCGACGGCGTTCAGCAGGCCGAAAATCACCACCATCCCGACGCCAACCATCCAGGTATTCTGGTGCGCCGCCATCTGGGCGTTGATCGACTCGAAGTTCACCAGCGCCATGATCCCGGCGAGAATGGTCTCGGCGGTGCCGGCAAAAATATGCACGATCAGATAGGCGCACAGCGCGCCGGTAATGGCGAAAAAGCGGCCCATGCCGCAGGCGATATAGTCATATACCGAACCGGTGGTCGGGATCAGCGTCGCGGCTTCGGCAAAGGTGGTGACCTGCGCCTGCATCATGATAAATGCCAGCAGCACCGCCAGCGCGAAGGTGTCGCCGCCCATGCCGAAACCGCTGGTGACGGTCAGAATGACCGGGCTGGCCATAATCAGCCCGACGGAGCTGGCCAGCGTGGTGGGAAAGCCGACAACGCCGCGTTCGAGATGGCGGGCGAGCCTGTTACTGAACATAGTCAACCTCTGCGCAATATAGGGGAGGGCAGGGAGTGGCCGCGTGGGAACAGCCATTCCGGATAGTCATAATTTAGGCTGGTATCCGGCTCAACGAATATCGTCCTGAAGGTGGAGAGCGGCGGTTGATTCTGTGACGCAGTGCATGATTACCGCCCCGCTGTCGGGGGCGGCGTGTGGGAAACTAGCGGCCTTCGACGTTGGCCAGGTAGTGCTTCACGAAGCGCGGGGTGAGGATCTTCCACTCCACTTCGGTTCCCTGCTTAACAAACCAGCTATCGCCGGGGACGAAGCGCTGGGCCGCGCCGCCGGCGACGGTCAGCTCAACTTCGCCCTCCAGCACGGTGGCGTGTTCGGTAAACGGATAGGTCATGGTAAAGCTCCCGCGAGTGGACGAAAACAGACCGCAGGTAAAGGCATCCTGCGGTTCGCCGTAGATCATCGCCCCGGCAACCTGCGGGTCGCCTTCGGTTGGCGTGGCGCCCAGCAGGCTGACGCTGCCGATAGGCTGCAGTTCGGGGACCGGTTGATTGAGTTTAAAAGCGTGCATAGCGTTCTCCTGGTTAACTCCGGCCTTTCCAGTAGCCGGCGGTTTGGTGCATCAGTTTTCCGGCGGTGACCAGCAGCAGGCGCAGGCTGTCACGACCGTGGATTGTCGCGTGGGGGATGCTGCTCATCAGGCGGTAGCGGTCCGAGCCGCCGCTGATCCCCTCGGCGAGAATTTTGCACACGATGTGCGAGGGGGTGACGCCAAAGCCGGAGTACCCCTGAACGTAAAAGACGTTGTTGTGCTCGCGCAGGGTGCCAATTTGCGGGAACAGGTTGGCGCTGCAGGCCATCGGGCCGCCCCAGGCAAAGTCGATTTTGACATCCTTGAGGTAGGGGAATACCTGCCCCAGCAGCGTGCGGTTCCAGGCGGCAAAATCGTTGGGCGTATATTCGACATAGCGCGTGGCGCTGCCGAACAGCAGGCGGTTCTCTTTGGTAATGCGGTAGTAGTTAATCACCGGGCGAATATCGCTGAAGGCGCCGCGCAGCGGGCTGATACGCTCGATCAGCGCATCGGACAGCGGAGCCGTCGACACCTGCCAGGAGTAGGTCACCAGGGTCTTGTTATAGATCTCCGGCTCCAGATTGTTGAGGAAGCTGTCGCAGGCCCACAGCAGCTTTGCTGCCCGCACGCTGCCCATCGCGGTGCGCACGCGCACCTCTTTGCCGTAATTCACCTCGACTACCGGCGAGGATTCAAAAATCTTCACCCCCAGGGAGTGCGCCGCCGTCGCCGAGCCGAGCAGCATATTCAGCGAGTGGATCTGCCCCCCGCCCATGTGCTTGAGGGCGCCACAGTAAACCTCGGAGCCGACGATCTGCTGCACCTCTTTGCCGGTATAGAGGGCGATATCCTCATCCGGGGTCGCCGCCTTGAACTCTTTTTCCCACTGCTGCAGCGTTTTCAGCTGCCGCTGGTTATAGGCGAGGTAGCCGTAGCCCGGCACGAAATCCGCATCGATATTGTATTTCTTAATCCGTTCGCGAATGATCCCTGCGCCGAGGTTAGAGATCTTAAACAGCGTCTCCAGCCCCTCTTTACCGACGTGCTTTTTCACCGCCTCGATGTCGTGGCCGATCCCGGCCATCACCTGACCGCCGTTGCGCCCGGTGCCGCCGTAGCCTAAATGGCGGGCCTCGAGTACGACCACGTTGGTGATCCCCTGTTCCGCCAGCTCCAGGGCGGTGTTAATGCCGGAAAATCCGCCGCCGATAATCACCACGTCGGCTTCAATGTCCTCCTGCAGCGCCGGAAAATGGAGCTGGTATTTTTTCGTCGCACCGTAGTAGTTCAGCGCATCGATTTTGATATTCATAGCGTTACCCTGTCTCGCCTGGCTAAGGCCAACATCACAGCATGCCGGGAACCGGCTGAATATCGTTCGGAAGAATGACGTTCTTTAGAACGATATTCAGCGCGCGAAGCAGGTGCTGTGATGGCGGGAATTTCCTGAAAAAAACGGGTGTCACCGATGAACGAAGTCACTTTACTTGCAGAAGTCAGCGCCTTTTTAGCCCGGCCCCACGGGCAGTTTATTGCCGGAGAAGCCCTGGCGGGCCGCGGCCGGACGCTGGCGGTGATTAACCCGGCAACCGGCAGAGCGATTGCTGAGGTGACGGAGGCGGATGGCGGGCAGGCCGCCAGGGCAATGGAGAGCGCCCGTGAGGCCTTCTCCGGCTGGCGCGCGCTGCCGGCGCTGCAGCGCGGCGCCCTGCTGCTGAAGCTGGCGGATAGCCTGGCGGCCCACCGCGAAGAGCTGGCGCAGCTCGAGAGCCTCTGTTCGGGGAAAACCATCATGCTGGCGCGGATGCTCGAACTGGATCAGTCGGTGGCGTTCCTGCGCTACTTTGCCGGCTGGGCGGGCAAGGTTACCGGCGAAACCCTCGACGTCTCGCTGCCGTCGATGGCCGGGGAGAAATACACCGCCTTTACCCATCGCCAGCCGGTCGGGGTGGTGGTCGGGATTGTGCCGTGGAATTTCTCGATAATGATCGCCATCTGGAAGCTGGCGGCGGCGCTGGTCTGCGGCTGCACCATCGTCCTGAAGCCGAGCGAATACACTCCGCTAACCCTGCTGCGGGTGGCGGAGCTGGCGACGGAGGCGGGGATCCCCGCCGGGGTCATCAACGTGGTCAACGGCGCGGGGGGTGAGATAGCCCAGCGCCTGATTAGCCATCCGGCCTGCGCCAAGGTCAGTTTCACCGGTTCGGTGGCGACCGGCGAGAAGGTGCAGCGCTCGGCGACCGCCGGCGGAAAGCGCGTCACCCTTGAGCTGGGAGGGAAAAACGCCGCCCTGTTTCTCGACGATCTCAGCCCGGAGGCGATGGCGGACGGCGTTATCGAAGCGGGCTATCTCAATCAGGGGCAGATCTGCGCCGCCGCCGAGCGGTTTTATCTGCCGCAGGGCAAGCTGGATCGCGTGCTGGATCTGCTGAAGCAGCGGCTGACGGCTTTCCAGCCGGGCTCGCCGCTGGATGAGCGCACGCAAATGGGGCCGCTGGCTAACCGGGTACAGTATGAAAAGGTACTGAGCCTGCTGCAGACGGCGCGGGAAGAGGGCGACACCATCGTATGCGGCGGCGAAGCGCTGCCCGGCGACGGCTACTTTATCTCTCCGGCGGCGGTCAGGGTGCGTAGCGAAAGCAGCACCCTGATGCATGAAGAGACGTTCGGCCCGGTGTGCAGCTTTATTGGCTATCATAGCGAAGAGGATGCGCTGTCCCGCATCAACGCCTCGCCGTTTGGCCTCGCCGCCAGCGTCTGGTCGGATAATATTCGCAAGGCGCTGCGCTATTCGCAGGCTATTGATGCCGGTATCGTATGGATCAACATGCACACCTTCCTCGACCCGGCGGTTCCCTTTGGCGGCATGAAAGGCTCGGGCCTCGGGCGCGAGTTTGGCAGCGCGTTTATTGATGATTACACTGAACTTAAATCCGTGATGGTCCGCTATTAATAGCCGACGGGCCTGACGAAATATACTCTTTAGGGTTTAACTCTTGTCGCAAATAAAATAATACTTTGGGCTAATATTTAAATCATCCTCCCTCCGGCCACTAGCTAACAACTTAGTGGCCTTTTTATTTACCTCATATATGTGTGCCAGAGAATTCAGCGAAAACTTGTACAATAATAAGCGGATTAAAAATGGCTGCTTATCCATTTCGGCATTATTACTACAGCCTGCGGAATTATTTCTTTTGCTTATCGCTATTCGGCGAACTGTTGTTAATTAAACATTAATTAATAATTTTTAATTAACATTTGTTTTTTATTTTTAGGAGGTCGCAGTGACTGCGCCATTAAAAAAAATTGTCATTGTCGGCGGCGGTGCCGGCGGGCTGGAGCTGGCCACGCAGCTGGGGCATAAGCTTGGTCGACGTAATAAGGCTCAGATTATCCTCGTCGATCGCAGCCACAGCCACCTGTGGAAGCCGCTGCTGCATGAGGTGGCGACCGGATCGCTCGATGCCGGCGTGGACGCCCTGAGCTTTATGGCGCATGCCAGTAAGCACTATTTTGAGTTCCAGCACGGTGCCGTTATCGATATTAATCGCGACGAGAAAACCCTCGTCCTGGCGGAGCTGCGCGATGAAAACGGCGAGCTGCTGGTTGCCGAACGCACCCTCGGCTGGGATACCTTAGTGATGGCGCTGGGCAGCACCTCCAACGACTTTAATACCCCCGGGGTAAAAGAGAACTGTATTTTTCTCGACAGCGCCGAGCAGGCAAAACGCTTCCATCAGCAGATGCTTAACCTGTTTCTCAGGCATTCGGCTAACCCGCAGAACCTCGGTAAGGTGAATATTGCGATTGTCGGCGGCGGGGCGACGGGCGTCGAACTGTCGGCCGAGCTGCACAATGCGGTGAAAGAGCTGCAGCGCTACGGCTATAAGCGTCTGACCAACGAGGCGCTGAACGTCAGCCTGGTTGAAGCCGGCGAGCGTATTCTGCCGGCGCTGCCGGAGCGCATCTCCCTGGCCGCGCGCGACGAGCTGACGAAGCTGGGCGTCAACGTGATGACCCAAACCCTGATTACCCGCGCCGACGCGCAGGGCCTGCATACCAAAGACGGCAGCGTAATTAGCGCGGATCTGATGGTGTGGGCGGCCGGCATCAAGGCGCCGGACTTTATGCGCGAAATTGCGGGCCTTGAGACCAACCGGATTAACCAGCTGGTCGTTGAGCCGACGCTGCAGACGACGCGCGATGCCAATATTTTTGCCTTCGGCGACTGCGCCGCCTGCCCGCGTCCGGAGGGCGGATTTATTCCTCCGCGCGGCCAGGCGGCTCACCAGATGGCGCTCTTCACGGCGAATAACATTATTGCGCAGCTGAAGGGCCGACCGCTGAAATCGTTCGTCTATCGCGACCGCGGCTCGCTGGTCTCGCTCTCAGGCTATACCACTCTGGGGAGCATTATGGGCCATCTGCCGGTGGGGCCGATGATGGTGGAGGGCAGGCTCGCGCGCCTGGTCTACGATTCGCTGTACCGTATGCATCAGGTGACGCTGCACGGCTACGTGAAAACCGGCCTGCTGATGCTCTCCGGCGAGATCAACCGCATCATTCGTCCGCACCTCAAGCTGCACTAAAGGTGAGATAGCCTCCCGGACGGCGGCGCAGGCGGCGGTCCGGGAGGCGTTAAATCCGGCTGCCCGTCCCGGCGCTAATCCGGCGACAAATCCCTCCGCGTATCATGTTCTAAAATCAGCAGATTATTGTTTTTGCCCGCAACGGAAGCGATTACGCTTGCCTGAGTGTCGATAATGAGTATAGTTCTCATTCTTCTTTTTGTTTGCAGGCTAAGTAGGGAATAACCTGCGTCAGTGAGTCGCTCACAGGGAAACAGCGAAGGCATAGGGTGGGGCTCGGTACGGCAAGGCTGAAGCAAAAAATATCGGCCAGGAGCTTCCATCAGGTCATTGATTATGTAAAGGATTCCTCCTGTGAAATACGCTATCCCGGCCCTCGCGCTGGCTATCTCTGCGGTCTTAAGCGGCTGCGCCGCTACCCATACCCCTCCCGTTGCTCAACCGGCTGTCGAAAGCGCCGCCGCTGCTACCGTGGCGCAGCCGCTGAAGCGCGAGCTGGCCGAAGGCCTCTATGAAATGGCGCTGAGCCCGAAAGGCGATGCGCTGTACGTTGCCAGCGCCGAAGGTTTTAAAGACGTGCAGGGCGGGGCGGTCTATAAGCTCGACCCGAAAACCCTGAAGACCATCGGCCTGAGCTACACCGACCTGAAAAACTTTGCCGTCCAGATAACGCCGGATGGCGCAACGCTGTTCGTCACCAACTCGCTTGACGGCGGCATCAGCGCCATTGACACCGCCACCGGCAAAGTCAAAAAGCGCCTGCTGTTTAGCGAGCGCAACGAGAAGGGGCTGCCGTACGGCGCGCGCCAGATCCTGCTGCTGAACGATACCCTCTACGTGGGGGCGGTTGCCGACCCGGCGCAAATCTGGGTGGTTGATGCCAATACGCTGAAGCTGAAAGCGCGGATTAAAAATACCGGCAAATGGATGACCGGCCTGCACTATTCCGCGCAAACCGGGCGTCTGTATGCGGCCAACGGCGGCGGGGAAATCCTCGTGATCAACCCGCGCAATAACCGTATTGAACAGCGCTGGAAGCCGCTGGGCGACAAGCCGGCGCTGCTGCTGAATATCGCCGAAGATAGCGAGACCGGCCGCCTGTTCGTCACCGATAACTCAAAAGCGAAAACCACCCTGGTGCTGGATATTCACAGCGGCAAAGTGATTAAGCAGCTCGACGTGGGCGATTCTCTGGCGGTGCTGTTCAACCCGAAACGCAACGAGATTTATATCTCCCAGCGCGAGTCCGGCAAGGTCATCAGCCTCGACGGCACCAGCTACGCGCAGAAGCGTCAGTGGGATATCCCGGCCAACCCCAACAGCCTGCTGCTCTCTGCCGATGGTCAGACGCTGTTTGTGACCGTCAAGCAGCCGTTTAATAAAGATCATTCGACCAAAGGCCCGGACAGCGTTGCCCGCATCGACCTGACGAGTAAATAAATAAAATTGGCCCGGCAGCGGGCCCTTTGTTTCACTTCTTTTTCTCCTCCAGGGACACATTATGCACGTCACTCATACTTCATCCTTTCCGCTACGTAAAACGCTGCTGGCGTTAACGATTGGCGCCATAGCCCAGGGCGCTGCGGCGGCGGACGACGCCAGCGCCGGCAAAAAAAACGAAGAGGTTATGGTCGTCCAGGCGAGCGAAGGCGGCGACTTTAAAGCCGGCGGCGACCTGGTGGTTCCGGCCTTCCTCGACGGGCAGATTGCCCACGGCGGCCGACTGGGCATGCTCGGCGAACAAAAGGCGATGGACGTCCCCTTTAACGTCATCGGCTACACCGCAAAGCTGATTCAGGACCAGCAGGCGCACACCATTGCCGACGTGGTCGGCAACGATGCGGGGATCCAGATGGTGCAGGGCTACGGCAACTTTGCCGAAACCTACCGCATTCGCGGCTTTAAGCTCGACGGCGACGACATGACCATGGGCGGCCTCGCCGGCGTGGTGCCGCGTCAGGTGATGGATACCCAGATGCTGGAGCGGGTGGAGATCTTTAAGGGCGCCAACGGCCTGCTCAACGGCGCAGCCAGCAGCGGCGTCGGCGGGATGATCAACCTTGAACCGAAGCGGGCTGAGGATATTCCCACCGCTCGGGTGGGCGTCGACTATACCTCCGATTCTCAGATCGGCGGCAGCCTCGACCTCGGCCGTCGTTTTGGCGACGACAACCAGTTCGGCGCGCGCGTCAACCTGGTGCATCGCGAAGGTGAGTCGGCGGTGGAAAACGACCGCCGCCGCACGACGCTGGCCTCCCTGGGGCTGGACTACCGCAGCGACCGCTTCCGTTCATCGCTCGACTTTGGCTACCAGAAAAAAACCTTCCACGGCGGCGAGATGGGGGTGAACGTCAGCGGCGTCGACTTCGTGCCCGCGGTGCCGGATAACCGCAAAAACTATGGCCAGAAGTGGGGCTACAGCGATATCGAAAACGAATTCGGGATGGCGAAGGCGGAGTACGATCTCAGCAACAGCTGGACGCTGTACGGCGCCCTCGGCGGCCAGCACGCGCACGAGACCGGCACCTACAGCACGGCGAAGCTGCTGAATAAAAACGGCGACGCCACCGCCGGGCGTCTGGATACCAACCGGATTATCGACGCCTTCAGCGGCATGGGCGGCGTGCGCGGCAATTTCAACACCGGCGCAATTTCCCATCAGGTCAACGTCGGCTACTCGGCGCAGATCAAGCGCGATAAAACCGCGTGGCGGATGTCGACGAAAAACCCGACCACCAATATTTATGACGGCCACGACGTGCCGATGCCGGATAACACCCTGTTTGGCGGCAACTACTTCGACCCGCTGACCACCTCGCGCAGCCGCACTCAGGGCTGGCTGCTGAGCGATACGCTGGGCTTCTTCAACGACAAGGTGCTGCTGACCGCCGCCGCCCGTCATCAGAAGGTGGTGGTGCGTAACTACAGCAATAAAACCGGCGTGGAGGACCCCGCTTCGCTCTATACCCAAAGCCGCTGGACGCCGACCGTGGGCCTCGTCTACAAGCCGTGGGAAACGCTGTCGCTGTACGCCAACCACACCGAAGCGCTGCAGCCGGGCAGCGTGGCGCCGAATACCGCCGCTAACGCCGGGCAGAGCACCGGGATCGCGCACTCGAAGCAGGATGAAGTGGGCGTGAAGGTTGACTACGGTACCGTCGGCGGGTCGCTGGCGCTGTTTCAAATCAAAAAGCCGAACGCGATTTCCGATGCTAACGGCTACTACGGGCTGGACGGCGAGCAGCGCAACCGCGGCGCCGAGTTGAACGTCTTTGGCGAGCCGATGCTGGGGCTGCGCCTCAACGGCAGCACGCAGTGGCTCGATCCCGAGCAGACCAAAACGGCTAAGGGCGTCAACGACGGAAAAGACGCGGTTGGCGTGGCGCGCTTCTATGCGGTGCTGGGGGCCGAGTATGATATCAAGCCGGTCGAGGGCCTGACGGCCACCGCTCGCGTGAACCACACCGGTTCGCAGTACGCCGATGCGGCGAATACGAAGAAGCTCGACAGCTATACCACCCTCGATCTGGGCGTTCGCTACCGTATGCGCCTCAACGCCGATCGCAATGAAATGGTCTGGCGCGCGGGCGTCACTAACGTCACCAACGAGAAGTACTGGTCCGGCGTCGATGATTCCGGCACCTACCTGTCGGTGGGCGATCCGCGTACCCTTCGCGTATCGATGAGCTACGATTTCTAAGGCCAAAGCGCGGGGGCGGGCCCGGACGGCTCGCCCCTCGTTGCCGGCAACAAACGCATCTGCGGCTTGAAGTCGGACGAGCATAAGTGTAAAAGGTGCCCCTTCACTAAAAATGACAGGGGATCGACGTGAAAGACGCGTCAACGCAGTCGGATACCGTAGAACACGGCGGCCCGACGCTTCATCGCGGTTTACAGAACCGACATATCCAGCTCATCGCCCTCGGCGGCGCAATCGGCACCGGCCTGTTTCTCGGCATTGGCCCGGCTATTCAAATGGCGGGACCGGCGGTCCTGATTGGCTACGCCATCGCCGGGATTATCGCCTTTCTGATCATGCGCCAGCTTGGCGAAATGGTTGTCGAAGAGCCCGTATCCGGCTCGTTTGCCCACTTTGCCTATAAATACTGGGGCCCGTTTGCCGGCTTTCTTTCCGGCTGGAACTACTGGGTAATGTTCGTGCTGGTGGGCATGGCGGAGCTGACCGCCGCCGGCATCTACATGCAGTACTGGCTGCCGGACGTGCCGACCTGGGTGTGGGCCGCGGTCTTCTTTATTATCATCAACGCCGTTAACCTCGTGAACGTGCGCCTGTACGGCGAGGCGGAGTTCTGGTTCGCGCTGATTAAGGTACTGGCAATTGTCGGGATGATCGGCTTCGGCCTGTGGATGCTGTTCGGCGGCCACGGCGGCAGCAAGGCGGGATTCGATAACCTGTGGCGTCACGGCGGCTTTCTGGCCACCGGCTGGCATGGCCTGGTGATGTCGCTGGCGGTGATTATGTTCTCCTTTGGCGGCCTGGAGCTTATCGGCATCACCGCCGCGGAAGCGCAGAATCCTGAAAAGAGCATCCCGAAAGCGGTGAACCAGGTGGTCTACCGTATCCTGCTGTTCTATATCGGTTCGCTGGTGGTGCTGCTGGCGCTCTATCCGTGGGTGGACGTTAAATCTGACAGCAGCCCGTTCGTGATGATTTTTCATAATCTCGACAGCAACGTGGTGGCTTCTGCGCTTAACTTCGTCATCCTGGTGGCCTCGCTGTCGGTTTACAATAGCGGCGTGTATTCCAACAGCCGGATGCTGTTCGGCCTGTCGGTGCAGGGCAACGCACCGAAGTTTCTCGCCCGGGTCAGCAAGCGCGGCGTGCCGGTCAACTCGCTGATCCTCTCCGGGGTGATTACCTCCCTGGTGGTGCTGCTCAACTACCTGCTGCCGCAAAAGGCGCTAGGCCTGCTGATGGCGCTGGTGGTGGCGACGCTGCTGCTGAACTGGATAATGATCTGCATGGCGCATCTGAAATTCCGCGCCGCGCAGCGTCGTAAGGGACGCGAGTCGAAGTTCAAAGCGCTGCTGGCGCCTGGCGGAAACTATCTCTGCATCGCCTTCCTGGGGCTGATTCTGGTGCTGATGTGCACGATCGACGGAATGCGCCTGTCGGCCGTTCTGCTGCCGGTGTGGATCCTGTTCCTGTTTGTGGTCTTCAAGCTGCTGCGCCGTCCGGCGTAACGCCCGCGGCTCCGTCGTCCGACGGAGCCGTAATTCTTTATTGTGATCTTCTTCGCGCTTAGCGCATTTGCTTAAGGATCTTCTTTTTGTAATCGATTACTTTGTCCATCGAGATGCTTTGTAATCGATTACTTTTTGAGGGCGGTCAAAATGGTATCAACAGCTGAAGGTCGTGAAAGTGTTCGCGTGCAGCACCGGTTTCTGGTGCCGCGCCTGTCGTTAATGATGTTTATGCAGTTCTTTATCTGGGGGAGCTGGTCGGTCACCCTCGGCCTGGTGATGACGCGCTACGATATGGCGCTGCTGATCGGCGACGCGTTCTCCGCCGGGCCGATTGCCTCCATTTTATCGCCGTTTGTGCTGGGGATGCTGGTCGATCGCTTCTTCCCGTCGCAGAAGGTGATGGCGGTGATGCACCTGGCGGGGGCGGCGATTCTGTGGTTTGTCCCGCAGGCGCTGGTCGCGCAAAACGGCGCGCTGCTGATCGGCCTGCTGTTTGGCTATACGCTGTGCTATATGCCGACGCTGGCGCTGACCAATAATATCGCTTTCCATAGCCTGGCGAACGTCGATAAAACCTTTCCGGTGGTACGCGTCTTCGGCACCATCGGCTGGATTATCGCCGGGATCTGCATCGGGGTGACCGGTATTTCCAACACCACCGCCATCTTCAGCCTTGCGGCGCTGTGCTCGGTGGCGCTGGCGCTCTACAGCCTGACGCTGCCCCATACGCCGGCGCCGGCGAAGGGGATGCCGGTAAAGCTGCGCGATCTGCTCTGTGCCGACGCCTTTGCGCTGCTGAAAACGCGCCACTTCTTTATCTTCTGCCTGTGCGCCACGCTGATCTCCATTCCGCTGGGGACCTACTACGCCTACACCGCCTCATACCTGGCGGATGCCGGCGTGGCTGACGTCAGCACCGCGATGTCGTTCGGTCAGATGTCAGAAATCGTCTTTATGCTGGTGATCCCGCTGCTGTTCCGCCGCCTCGGGGTGAAATATATGCTGCTGGTGGGGATGCTGGCGTGGTTCGTCCGCTACGCCTTCTTTGCCCTCGGCGTCAGCGAAGAGGGGCGCTTCCTGCTCTATCTCGGCATTCTGCTGCACGGCGTGTGCTACGACTTTTTCTTCGTCGTCGGCTTTATCTATACCGACCGGGTGGCGGGAGAGAAGGTAAAAGGCCAGGCGCAGAGCATGATTGTAATGTTTACCTACGGCATCGGCATGCTGCTCGGTTCGCAAATCTCCGGCGCGCTGTATAACCAGCTGGTTGCCGGACAGGCCGTACCGCAGGCGTGGGTCACCTTCTGGTGGATCCCGGCGGTTGCGGCGGCGGTTATCGCACTGATTTTCCTTTTCTCTTTCCAGTATAACGAGAAAGAGCCGCGCTAATTTTTTCGGAGGTGGTGATGAGAACTATCAAGGGGCCGGGCATCTTTCTGGCGCAGTTTATCGGCACGCAGCCGTCGTTTAACACCCTCGACGGGCTGGCGGAGTGGGCCGCGGGGCTGGGCTATCGGGCGCTGCAGATCCCGTGCAACCATCCGGCTATCTTTGACCTCGAGCAGGCGGCGGCGAGCCAGACCTACTGCGACGAGGTTAAGGGACGGCTGGCGGCGCACGAGCTGGTGATTAGCGAGCTCTCTACGCACCTGGAGGGGCAGCTGGTGGCAGTACATCCGGCCTACGACGCGGCGTTTGACGGCTTTGCGCCCCCCGCGCTGCGCGGAAATCCTCAGGCGCGGCAGCGCTGGGCCTGCGAAAAGCTGCAGCAGGCGGCGATCGCCTCCGGGCGCTTAGGCCTGACGGCGCACGCGACCTTCTCCGGGGCGCTGGCGTGGCCCTATTTTTACCCCTGGCCGCCGCACAACCCGCAGCTGCTCGAGGAGGCGTTTAGCGAGCTGGCCCGCCGCTGGCGGCCGATCCTCGACGGCTTTGACCAGCAGGGAGTGGATCTGTGCTACGAAATTCATCCCGGGGAAGATCTGCACGATGGCGTGACCTTCGAGCGTTTTCTGCAGCTGGTGGATAACCATCCGCGCTGCAATATGCTCTACGACCCCAGCCATCTGCATCTGCAGCAGATGGACTACCTGGCCTACATCGACATCTATCATCAGCGGATAAAAGCCTTTCACGTTAAGGACGCGGAGTTCCGCCGCGACGGCCGCTGTGGCGTTTACGGCGGCTACCAGAACTGGCTCCAGCGGGCGGGGCGCTTCCGCTCGCCGGGGGATGGGGAGATCGATTTTAAGCGGATTTTTAGCAAGCTCACCGAGTACGGCTATGCCGGTTGGGCGGTGCTGGAGTGGGAGTGCTGCCTGAAAGAGGCTGAGGCCGGCGCCCGCGAGGGCAGCGAATTTATCCGCCGCCATATCATTCCGGCCTCCGGGCGCGCGTTTGACGATTTTGCCGCCGGAAGCGAGGTGCAGGGATGATTCAGGTCGGCATTATTGGCAGCGGGTTTATCGGCCCGGCGCATATTGAGGCGCTGCGCCGGGTGGGCGATATAGAGGTGGTGGCGCTGGGCGACCATAGCCTGGCGCAGGCGGAGCAAAAGGCCCGGCAGCTGAACGTAGCCCATGCCTACGGTAGCGTCGAAGGCCTGCTGGCGCATCCGGGCCTGCAGGTGGTGCACAACTGCACGCCGAACCATCTGCATGCCGGGATTAATCGCCAGATCCTGCGCGCCGGGCTGCACGTCTTCTCGGAAAAGCCGCTGTGCATGCGCCCGGAGGAGGCGCGCGAGCTGGTGGCGCTGGCGGAAAAGGCCGGGGTGGTGCACGGCGTGAGCTTTGTCTACCGCCAGTTTGCGATGGTCCAGCAGGCGGCCAGCATGATCCGTGAGGGGCTGGTCGGGCGGCTGTTTTCGGCGCACGGCAGCTATTTACAGGACTGGATGCTGCTGCAAACCGATTACAACTGGCGGGTGGAGTCAGAGCTGGGCGGGGCGTCGCGGGCGATGGCGGATATCGGCTCGCACTGGTGCGATACGGTGCAGTTTATGACCGGACGCCGCATCACCGAGGTCATGGCCGACCTCTCGACGGTGTGGCCGACCCGCCGGGCGGCTTTGCAGGGCGATGCCACCTTCAGCCAGCAGGGCGACGGCCGGGGCCACGAGGAGCGGGCGGTGGATACCGAAGATCGGGGATCGGTGCTGGTGCGCTTTGATGACGGCAGCAAAGGCTGCTTCAGCGTCTCGCAGGTGAGCGCCGGCAGGAAGAATCAGCTGACGGTTGAAATCAGCGGCAGCGCCTGCGCCCTGGCGTGGGATCAGGAGATCCCCCAGCGGCTATGGGTCGGCCAGCGCGGGCAGCCAAACCAGATCCTAAGCGATGACCCGGCCTTGATGCAGCGGGACGTTGCCGGCAGCGCGCACTTCCCCGCCGGTCATATCGAAGGCTGGCCCGACGCCTTCAAAAACATGATGCTGAGCTTCTACCAGGCGGTGCGCGCCGGGGCAATGCCGGATGCGCGCTCCCGGCGGTTCGCATCGTTTTATGAAGGGGCGGACGTGATGTATATCGTTGAGGCTATTTTGCGCAGCCATCAGCAGCAGCGCTGGGTTAGCGTAGAGCGGTAGCGAGGGAGATGCGCCACCTCGGGTGGCGCATGGCCTGGCTATTTCACGCCGAGATAACCATCGAGATAGGCGCCGGAGAGCTCGCGGCCAAACAGCTGGGCGTCTTTATCCTCCATCGATGAGGTCCACTTATCGTCCGCCTTACCGTCAAAAGAGTGCTCGGTCTTCGTCCCCTGGCTGGCCTGCTGCTTAATCTGCTCGGCCCGGCTTCTGGCATCGCTTTCACTCATTCCCGCCGCGCGATCCTCTTTGCCGAGCTGATAGATTTTGCTGAACGTCGGCAGGTTTAAGCGGTAATTATCCTGGACATTGACGGCAAAGTTGCCGCCGACAAAATCGGAGCGGTGGGAGACAAAGTAGTAGGCGTGGCGTTCGGGCGAAGGCTTTGAGGCGCTGCAGCCGGAAAGAAGGGCCGCCGCGCAGCCGAGAGCGATAATCGTTGATTTTAATTTCATTGGTAACATCATCCCTAATTATGAGTTTGTTAACTTATTGAAAATATAATAATTATCTATTTATCGAAGGCGCAGCTAACGCACCGCTGGCATCTTCTTTGAGCCCTATTTTGCATAAAAAAAAGACAGCGTAAACGCCAGAAGATAAGAGCCCTGATAATTGATAGTTTTCGCCGCGGCCGGCCCGGCGAAGGATTTTACGGCCCGGGCGGGCCATCACGCCGCTCCCGACGACGCTGGATGCCTGCGGCACGCTCATTTATGATAGCCTGCGTCATATTACGCTTATCGCAGGAAGTGCAGCCCCTATGTCAATTCAGAAAATTGCTCGTCTGGCGGGCGTCTCGGTGGCGACGGTATCGCGCGTGCTCAACAACAGCGAGACCGTTAAAGCGAAAAACCGCGAGCGCGTGCTGCAGGCAATTGAGGAAAGCAACTATCAGCCCAATCTGCTGGCCCGCCAGCTGCGCACCGCCCGCAGCTACATGATCCTGGTGATGGTCTCAAATATCGCCAATCCCTTTTGCGCCGAGGTGGTGAAGGGGATAGAAGAGGAGGCCGAAAAGCACGGGTATCGTATTTTGCTCTGCCACTCCGGCTCCGATTTGGCGCGCTCGACCTCCGGGCTGCAGCTGCTTTCCGGGAAAATGGTCGATGGCGTGATTACGATGAACGCGCTCGCCAGCCTGCCGGAGCTGACCACGCTTATCGGCGACGCGCCCTGGGTGCAGTGCGCCGAGTACGCCGACGCCGGCAATATCTCCTGCGTGGGGATCAACGATCTTGACGCGGCGCAGGGGGCGGTGCTGCGCCTGGCGCAGGGCGGTCGCCAGCGAATCGCCCTGATTAACCACGACCTGAGCTATCGCTACGCCCGCCTGCGCGAGCGCGGCTATAAAAGCGTGCTGCACGTGCGGGATCTCAGCTATCAGCAGGTGGCCTACGCCAGCGATCTCAGCGCGGCGGCCGGAAAGGCGGCGATGGAAAGCCTGCTGGCGGCGAAAGAGCGGCCTGATGCGGTTTTTGCGGTGGCGGATTCGCTGGCCGCCGGCGCGCTGCGGGCCATTGCCCAGGCCGGACTGCGGGTGCCGGAAGATATCGCGGTGATCGGCTTTGACGGCACCGAGCTGGCGGAGATGGTCTCGCCCCAGCTGACCACCGTTGAGCAGCCGTCGCGCGATATTGGCCGCACGGCGGTGACCCTGCTGCTGAAGAAAATCGATAACCCGACGGCGGAAGCCGAGCGGGTGATGATGGACTGGCGCGTGATTACCCGCGCCAGTACCTGAGGTCAGGCGCCGATATGCCCGGCCAGCGAACGAATGTCGTTGCCGGTAGGCGACTGATGAATGCGCAGGCCAAACTCGTCGACCACGGCGAAGATGTGATCGAAAATATCGGCCTGAATGCTCTCATACTCCGCCCACACCACGGTGCTGGTGAAGCAGTAGATCTCAATCGGCAGGCCGTTGGCGTCCGGGGCCAGCTGGCGCACCATCATCGTCATATCTTTACGCAGCCGCGGATGGTTGCGTAGATACTCCTGCAAATAGGCGCGGAAGGTGCCGATATTGGTCATCTTGCGCAGGTTCAGCACCGAGAGATCGGCGGCGTTTTGCTGATTCCACAGGCTGATTTCCTCATGCCGCGAGTCCATATAGGGTTTCAGCAGCTTCGCCTGTACTAAACGCTGCTGCTCCTGCTCATCGAGAAAATGGATGCTGGTGGTGTCAATATTCAGGCTGCGCTTAATTCGACGGCCGCCGGAGGCCGACATGCCGCTCCAGTTCTTAAAGGAGTCAGAAACCAGCGACCAGGTCGGCACGGTAGTGATGGTGTTATCCCAGTTGCGGACTTTGACCGTCGTCAGGCCGATATCGATAACCGCGCCGTCGGCGCCGTATTTCGGCATCTCCAGCCAGTCACCGAGCTTGAGCATGTCGTTGGCGGAGAGCTGGATACCGGCCACCAGGCCGAGAATCGGGTCCTTAAACACCAGCATCAGGACCGCGGCCATGGCGCCAAGGCCGCTAATCAGAATGGCCGGCGACTGGCCAATCAGCAGCGAAATCACCAGAATTCCGATGATAATAGCGCTGACCAGCTTTACGCCCTGGAATATGCCCTTCAGCGGCAGCTGCGACGCGGTGGCGAATTTTTGCGAGAGGTTGAACACCACGTCCAGCAGCGAGAAGAAGGACAGCAGGGCATATATCATTACCCACAGCTGAGCGCAGGTGGTTAATATGTCGGCGGCTTCACTGCCTTTTTGCAGCCAGAGAACCGCCTGCACGTTGACGATAATACCCTGAAGGGTAAAGGCCAGCCGATGAAACAGCTTGTTCTGGGTAATGATCTGCAGCCACAGGTGGCTGCTGGCCTGCGCGCGCTTTTCGAAGGTCCGCAGTACCACCTTGTGCAATATTAAATGGACAACAATGGCAGTCAGAAAAATAATGCCGAAGATAATAATGAGCGAGGTCGTCGGGGTAATTTTGATGCCGGCTGCGGCGATTTGCGATATTAATTCCTGCATAACGTCTCCTTTACATCCAGCGGTTATGATGACCGCTGGATGCCTATTATGCAAATCTCCGGCTGCGCGCCGATGAATTATGAGGCGACGACCAGCGGGCGAATATTCAGATGATGGCGCAGGCGCAGGGCGATGGCGCCGAGCAGCAGCATCATCACCACCTCAACCGCCAGAAAGTCGATCAGCGCCAGCGCGTAGTCGCCGCCGCTGCGCCGGGCGAGGGCTAAAAAGAGCGAACCGAGCAGCGCCGGGCCCAACCCCAGCGAGGCCTGCTGCAGGGTGCTGAGGATCGCGCTGCCGGCTCCGGCGTCGCTGGCGCTAATGTCGCGCATCCCGATACGGTAAAAGCTATTGACGATCAGCGCCTGGCCGTAGCCGACCAGCGCGGTGGAAGGCACCAGCGCCAGGGCCGAGGTGCGGGTGGCGAAATGATAAAAGGTCGCCATCAGCAGCAGCAGGCCGATAATCTGTACCGTCAGGCCGATCAGCAAAATGCGGCCCATGCTGTAGCGGGCAATCAGCTTCGGCGCGTACAGCGCGGAGACGAAATAGGCCACCCCAAGGGCGATAAAGCTGTTGCCCGACTGCCACGGCGCCATTCCCATCCCGGCCTGCATGGTCAGCGCCATGCAGAACATAAACCCGGACCAGGCGCTGAAAAACAGCAGGGCGGTCGCCATGCCGAAGCGAATGCTGGTGAGCCTGAGCAGGCGCGGAGGCAGCAGCGGCTGCTCGCCGCGACGCTGTTTGCGCAGCGCGCTCGCGCGCATCCATACCAGCAGCGGCAGCACCGCCACCAGCATCAGCTGCAGCGTCCACGGCCAGTGCAGCTCCGGCCCCAGCGCCATCGGGAACAGCAGGCAGCAGAGGATCAGCGCCAGGCTGAAGGTGCCCTGCCAGTCGATTGTCGAGTGGCCTTCGCGCCGGGTTTCCGGCACGTAGCGCTGGCTAAAGGCCAGCACCAGCAGGCAGATCGGCACGTTGATAAAGAACGCGTTGCGCCAGCCCAGCCCGGCAATATCCGCCGAGACCAGCCAGCCGCCACCCATCTGGCCGACGATAAACGCAATCCCGCCGATGCCGCCGTAGAGGCTGATGGCGCGCGCGTGGGCGCTGCCCTTGAGGGTGACGTGCAGGGTGGCGAGGATCTGCGGGACGATCAGCGCCGCCCCGGCGCCCTGCAGGGTACGCGCCGCCAGCAGCTCGCCGATGGAGCTGGCCATCCCGCAGAGCAGAGAAGCGACGCCGAACAGCGTCACGCCCCACATAAACAGGCGCCGGCGACCGTAGTTATCGCCGAGCTTGCTGCCCATCGCCAGGCACACCGCAAAGGCGACGCCGTAGAGCGCGACGATCAGCTCCAGCTGGGTGGCGCTGGCGTCCAGCGAGCGGGTGATGGAATCCAGCGCGACGTTGGTGATTGAGGTATCGATCAGCGGCAGCATCTGACCGGTTAACAGCAGGAATAAACCGGCGCGGCCGGGTGAAACAGCAGACGAATTCATTGGATCTCTCCATTGCGTCATTCAGCGGATGGTCGTAGCATCAACGATAAATTAAACGGGTACCAGTTCCTGCTTATACTGGTATTGACACTACCATGCTGGAGGTCATATGACCGTAATGCCGCAACGCGCGCCGCTGCCGGTCGCGCCCGACGACAGCCGTAAGCAGCTGGGCGCCTTTCTGCGCGCCCGCCGCGAGAGCCTCGATCCGCAGCGTCTCGGCCTGCCGCGCGTCGGGAGGCGGCGAACGCCCGGCCTGCGCCGCGAAGAGGTGGCGATGCTCGCCGACGTCGGCGTCACCTGGTACACCTGGCTGGAGCAGGGGCGGGACGTTAATCCCTCGGAATCGGTGCTGGCCGCGGTGGCGAATGCGCTGCAGTGCAGCCCGCTGGAGACCCGGCACCTGTTTGTGCTGGCGGGAGTGACGCCGCCGGAAGCCGCCCAGGTGCCGGTATGCGAAGGGATCAGCCCCGGCACCCGGCGGATGCTCGACAGCCTGATGCCGCAGCCGGCCAGTATCCAGAAGCCGAACTTCGATATCGTGGCGTGGAACGAGAGCTTCTGCCGCCTGATGGGCCTCGATTTTGCGAGCCTCCCGGAAGAGGACCGCAACTGTATCTACCTGTATCTGACCAACGAAACCTGGCGCAGCCGGATTGAAAACCGCGACGTGCTGGCGACCTTTGTCTCCTATTTCCGCGCGGCGATGGCCGAGCATCGGGGCGATCCGCTGTGGGAAAATAAGCTGGCGCGATTTTTCGCCGCCTCGGCGGAGTTTGAGGCGCTCTGGCACCAGCGCTACGAGGTCCGCGGCGTGGAGAATCAGGTGAAGAACTTCAACCATCCGCAGCTGGGTCGCTTTAGCCTGCAGCAGATGTACTGGTACTCGGCGCCGCGCAACGGCTCGCGGCTGCTGGTCTATCTGCCGATGGATGAGGCCGGCGAGCGGGCGCTGGCGTGGCTGGATAATCAGGGCTGAGAGGGCTTCGCCTGCCGCCGCTCCGTGCCGGCAGGCCGCGGCGCACTTTCCGTGTCATACTTACGCGATATTGCCGTAGGGATATGACTATCAATGAAAGTGACGCGCAGACAGGAAAAGATTATTCGCGCGGCCGTGAGCCGCTGGCGGGAAGATAACGTTATCGACGAGCGGATGCAGCAGCATTTAAACGCGCATCTAGTTCGTTCCCCCTTCGACTGGCAGCGCCTGAGCCGCTACGCCTTCTGGACGGCGCTGGCCTGCCTGCTCATTGCGTTGGGCAGCCTGTTCGCCGATAGCGACGCGATCGCCTGGCTGGTGGGCCTGTTTAGCGACTCGGCGCTGGCGCGTATTGCCCTGCCGGCGGTGATTGCCCTGGCGTGTTATGCCTGGGGCTTTCGCCGCCAGCGGCGAGAAGCGCAGTGGCACTACAGCACCGAGGCGATTCTCTTTACCGGCGTTGTGTTTACCGCGGTGGCGCTCTGGCAGCTCGGCGTACGGCTGGATGACGGCAGCGGCCATATCGCCCCGCTGTTCCTCGTCGGCTGTGCGATTTACGGCGCCATTGGCTACGCCGGCCGCTCCGGGCTGGTATGGCTATTTTTTCTGCTGGCGCTCGGCAACTGGTTCGGGGCGGAAACCGGCTATGTATCAGGGTGGGGCGCCTACTGGCTGGGGATGAGCTACCCGATTCGCTTCGTGCTGTTTGGCGGCGCGCTGCTGGCGCTCTGTTTTGCGCTGCAAAAGCGGCTGCGCCAGCGGCGGCTGTTTAGCGTCAGCAAGGCGACGGGCCTGACCTATCTGTTTATTGCGCTATGGATTTTGTCGATTTTTGGCAACCACGATCTGGATAGCTGGTACGGCCTTTCGCCGACGCAGCTGCTGCCGTGGGCGCTGCTGTTTGGCGTGGCGGCGGCTCTCTGTATCGCTATTAGCCTGAAAACCGATGACGGCATGCTGCGGGGGTTTGGCCTGACGTTCCTCGCCATAAATCTCTATACCCGCTTTTTCGAGTATTTCTGGGGGAGCATGCATAAGGTGGTGTTCTTCCTGATTCTGGCGGCGTCGCTGGCCGTGCTCGGCCGCTACGCGGAAAGAATCTGGCACGCCGGCGAGCGGCGTGCCGGGGGCGATTAAATCTCGGTAATGGTGGTCGCCTGCGGCAGGCGTGATTTTGGCAGCGCGGCGTTGAAATCTTCGACGCTATGATGGCCAACCGGCACCACCACCAGGCTGGTATAGCCCTGCGCCTTGAGGTCGAACTCAGCGTCCAGAATGGCGAAATCGACGCCTTCAATCGGCACCGCATCAAGGCCCATCGCGGCCACGCCGAGCAGGAAGTTGCCGACGTTCAGATAGACCTGTTTTGCCATCCAGTGGTTCGCGTCGTTAAGATCTTTGCGGTGCATATCGGCGAAGAAGGTGCGGCCCTTGTGGTTACCCGCTTTGGCTTCCGGCGTCGCGAAGCGGCCGTCGGCCTCCTCCTGGTCGACCACGCGCTCCAGCCAGGCATCGTCCAGCTCGGTTTTGGCGCAGAAAACAACCACGTGGGATGCATCGAGGATTTTACGTTCGTTGAACACGTAGGTGCCGCTGGCCGCTTTAGCCACCCGCGCTTTGCCTTCGTCGGTGCTGGCAACGATAAAGTGCCACGGCTGGGAGTTGGTGCTCGACGGGCTGAACTGCAGCAGCGTTTTCAGGTTTTCCGCCTGGTCTGCGGTCAACTTCTTGCTGGCATCAAATGCCTTGGTGGAGTGGCGCTTTAGGGCGACGGCAACGATATCCATAACTCTTCCTCAGGTTTAATCTCAAGATAATTTGAGTTTACAGCCCCTTACGGAGCATTCAGTGAAGGAAGAGTACAGCGATGCCGGGGAAATGATAAGAGACAAAAATGCGATAACACTTATCGCGCTGCGCTGAAAATCATTCAGGGCGCAGCCGTTGCTGGACCTTTTTCGGCAGTTTGTTCACCACCTGGTTCCACGAATCGTCAATTAGCTCTGCCAGCAGATCTTCGCTGATATCGGCGCCGGGAACCACGGTAATCCAGTGCTTCTTGTTCATGTGGTAGCCCGGCTCAATGCTGCGATAAATCTCCTGATTCAGCAGCGATTTTTGCGGCTCGGCCTTGAGGTTCACCAGCGCCCGGCCGCGAACGTGGGTGGTCAGCATAAAAATGCGTCCGCCTACTTTGAACACGTCGTACTCCGGGCCGAACGGCCAGCAGTGCTCGGTAAACGGGTAGGTCAGCGCGATTCGCCGGGCGCTGTCGTGCAGTGAATCGGGAGTCATCAGGCGGCATCCTCATGCAGCGCCTGCCACATGGCCTCAAACCCGAGTGCGATCAGCTCCCTGGCGCGCTGCGGGTCGTGGCTGGCAAATTCGATGGTCGTTTCCGCCAGCGACAGAAACAGCGCGTCGCAGAAGGCGCGATAGGCGTCGCTCTGGAAGATAGCCTTGATCGACAGCTGGCACATCTCGTTGAGCTCGGGGAACATCTCTTTAACGCGGGTGCGCGTTTCGTCGGTGATCCTTTCGCTAAGCGCCATCCGGCGGATGGCCTTGTTCTCCATCGGGTGGCGAATACCCCAGTCGATATAGCCGTTCCAGATGTTGCGCGCGTTCTCTTTTGGCCGCTTCTCGTTCGGCGTCAGCCCGGCCACCATCGAGGCAACCAGACCGGTTTTGATAGAGAGGTACAGCTCGTTGAGCAGATCGTCCTTGGTGGCGAAATAGCGGAACAGCGTCCCCTCGGCAACCCCCGCGCTGCGGGCTATGGCCGACGTTGAGGCGGCAATACCTGACTGGGCGAAGGCGGCGGTTGCGGCCTCCAGTAACGCCTGCTTTTTATCTTCACTCTTAGGACGAGCCACTGCGCTTTACCTCACACGTAATTAAACCCGGATCTAAGCATGCCTGGTGATGGCACTGCAACGGTGTATGTCAAAAATTGAAAATCGTCTTGACGACTTTCGTCTTCTTCCTAATAATGAGTGCTTACTCACTCATAATCAAGTCTTATAGCAAAACCTTTGGGACAGAGGGTTTAGCCTGGTCCGAATATGAACCGTGTCATTGTCAGCGTGGTCGCCATCATGTTATTAGCCTCAGCAACAGCTTTACCGTTTGTGTTAAATGCCGGGTTTGGTAAGGCGCCACAGGGCGCACAGCTTAGCCTCGTTGAACAATCGCCGCACTATCATGACGGCCAGTTTCATAACCAGCTGTCCACGCCGAGCTTTACCGGGCAGAAAAATATGCTGGCCGCGATGTGGGATTTTTTGGTGACCAAACGCGAAAACGCCAGGCCGCAGCAGCCGCTGCCGCTGGTCAATACCGATCTTGCCAGCCTTCCGGCGGGGCAGGACGCGATGGTGTGGCTCGGCCACTCCTCCTGGTTTTTGCAGCTGGCGGGCAAACGTATCCTGATTGACCCGGTCTTCAGCAACTATGCCGCGCCGTTTTCGTTTATCAACAAAGCCTTCCCGGGTGACTACCCGTGGCGCGCCGAGCAGATGCCGGAAATCGATCTGCTGATTATCTCGCACGACCACTACGACCATCTCGATTACGCCACCATCAAAGCGCTGATGCCGAAAATTAAGCGCGTGGTTACGCCGCTTGGCGTCGGCTCACACCTGCGCTACTGGGGAATGGACGGGGCGATTATCAGCGAGGCGGACTGGAACGAGTCGGTGAAGATCAGCGATGAGTTCACCGTGCACGTGCTGCCGG
The DNA here is from genome assembly GCF_004362605.1 of Klebsiella sp. BIGb0149. Taxonomy (NCBI): domain Bacteria; kingdom Pseudomonadati; phylum Pseudomonadota; class Gammaproteobacteria; order Enterobacterales; family Enterobacteriaceae; genus Klebsiella; species Klebsiella sp. BIGb0149. The sequence continues at coordinate 340,137 of NZ_SNYG01000001.1, forward strand.
CCCGCCACTTCTCCGGGCGCGGCCTCAAGCGCAACCAGACGCTGTGGGCCAGCTTTATGCTGGTGACGCCGCAGCAGAAAATTTACTACAGCGGCGACAGCGGCTACGGCCCGCATTTCAAGGCCATCGGCGAGCGGTTTGGCGCGGTGGATCTGGCGATTATGGAAAACGGCCAGTACGACCAGGACTGGAAATATATTCATATGATGCCGGATGAGACGGCGCAGGCTGCCGACGATCTCGGCGCTCGCGCGGTATTGCCGGGACATGCCGGGCGTTTCGTGCTGGCAAAGCACAGCTGGGACGACCCCTATAAACGGCTGGCTGCGGCCAGTGAAAAACGCGCATGGCGTTTGCTGACGCCAATGCTGGGCGAGCCGGTTTGGGTCGCTGATAAGAAACAATCATTTAATGCCTGGTGGCAGTAATCGCCAGTATGGTTCAAGAGGAGAGAGGACTTATGACTATTTCCGCTCAGGTGATTGAGACTATCGTCGGGTGGATTGATGACAATTTGCATCAGCCGCTGCGTATTGATGATATTGCTCGCCACTCCGGTTACTCAAAATGGCATCTGCAACGACTGTTTTTACAATATAAAGGGGAGAGTCTGGGGCGCTATATTCGTGAACGTAAGCTGCGGCTGGCGGCGCGCGATCTGCGCGATACCGACCAGCGGGTTTACGATATCTGCCTGAAATACGGCTTTGATTCACAGCAGACGTTTACCCGCATTTTTACCCGGACCTTTAACCAGCCGCCGGGCGCCTACCGTAAAGAAAACCACCATCGCGCCCATTGAGACGCATCCGCCGGGGGAGACCGGCGGATGCTTTTCTTACCAGGCGTAGTTCACCGTCGCCGTTACCGTTCTGCCAATACCGTAGAAACACGCGCTATCGCTGGCGCATGATGCGACGTATTTGGTATCGGCGATATTATTCACGTTGAACTGCACCTTCGCCCCCTGCAGGCGCGGGCTCAGCTCGCCTAGCTCATAGCTCACCATGGCGTCATACAGATCCACCGCCGGCACCTTGAAGGTGTTTTTGGCGTCACCGTAGCTGGTGCCGATATAGCGCATGCCTACCCCGGCGGTCAGGCTTTTCAGCGCGCCGTCCGGCAGCGTATAGCTGGTGAAGGCCGACGCCATATGCGTCGGGATGCGCGCCGGCGTTTTCCCTTCGGTTCCCGCCACGGTGGTGCTGACGGTTTCGGCGTCCGTCCAGGTGTAGGACGCAATCAGGTTCAGGTTGTCGAATACCGTGGCGTGCGCCTCGGCCTCAATCCCTTTCGAACGCACTTTGCCGCTGTTTTCAAACCATCCCGCCGCACTGTTGTAGGTGGCGACGTTGCTCTGCGTCAGGTCGTACATCGCCAGGGTCATCAGCGCATTCTGGTTTGGCTGATACTTCAGGCCCACCTCCAGCTGCTTGCCCACGCTCGGGTCGAACGGACCCACCCCCGGCGCCCGGTTGGTTTGCAGGTTAGGTTCAAAGGAGGTGCTGTAGCTGATGTACGGAGAGAGGCCGAAATCAAAGGCATACAGCAGGCCGGTGCGCCAGGTGAACTTGCTGTCGTTTTTCTGGCTGCGGCTGGCGTCGGTAAAGTCGGTCGTTCGCACCTCCGCCCAGTCGTAGCGGCCGGAAAGCAGCAGCTCCCAGCTCTCCCAGCTCAGCTGATCCTGCAGGTAGACCCCCATCTGGTCGAGATTCTGCTGCTCGTCGCTGGCGGTGCTGAAGGTACTTTCGTCGACGTTAACGCCGTACGCCGGATGGCGCCAGTCGATATCGTACTGCGCGCCGCCGGCGCGGCCGAGGTACTGTTTATCCTTGCTGGTCTTATAGTCCAGCCCGCCGATGACGGTATGCGCCAGCTGGCCGCTGGTAAACTGCGCCTCAAGCTGGTTATCAATGCCGAACTCATCGGTCTGGCGCTCCTCGCGCTGGGCGCGGCGGGACAGTACCGAGCTGTTGGCGTCGCTGGTGGTGTACACCAGATAGCGATACTTCTGCTTGATGGTGGCGTAGCGGGCGTTCTGGCGCAGCGTAAAGGTGTCGTTGAGCTGATGCTCAAACTCATAGCCGATCGCCGTTTGTTCGCGCCACGACTGGTCATAGTTAGGGTCGCTGACGTTAAAATCGCGCGGAATATAGCTCCCGTCGACGCTGCTGACGGTGCCGTAGCGCGGGAGGAAGTTGCGGTAGCCGGCATCGGGAACTTTTTGATAGCTGGTGAGCAGCGTGAAGCGGGTGGCCTGGTTGGGATACCAGGTCAGCGCCGGCGCAATCGCCATCCGCGTCTCTTTGTAGTCGTCAACCTGGTTATTCTGCGTGCGGGCGATACCGTTCAGGCGGTACAGCAGGCTGCCGTCATCGCTCAGCGGGCCGCCAAAATCAAAGGCGCCTTCGGCGAGATGGTTGTTGCCGGTGCGGAACTGCACCTCGTGAACCGGCTGGGCGGTGGGGCGTTTGCTGGTCATGCTGATAAGCCCGCCGGGATTGACCTGACCAAACAGCACCGAGGCCGGGCCGCGTACCAGCTCCACGCGCTCCAGCAGCCACGGGTCAACGGTGCCGGTTTGCGAGGAGGCGGTGGCACCGTAGCTCAGGCCATCGAGATACTTTGGCACGTAGCTGAAGCCGCGAACGAAGACCTCGTCGTTGCGGTTGGACGACCCGCGATACTCGGTAAAGACGCCGGCGCTGTAGCGCAGCGCCTGGGATACCGAGGTGACGTCGAGGGCCTGCATCTGATCGCGGGTGACCACCGAGACCGACTGCGGCGTTTTGATAAGCTCGGCGGCGGTTTTGGTAGCCGAGAGCGTTTTTGTCGCCACGATGCCCTTCAGCGGCGCGGTAGGATCTTCCCCGCTGCCCGCGGTGACCACCAGCGTCTCCTCCGCCGCCTGCACCTGCCCCGCGCATGAAGCCAGCGCCATACCCGTGACCCAGATTTTTGTTATCTTATTATTGTTAAACATATTTTTAGCTACATCCTTGGTTTTAATTGCCATAGAAACCCGTTTTTCCGCCAGGGGAAAATGTAACGGTCATCACCAACCGCCCAGATGTTATTGCAAATCATTCCTATTTGCATTAGCGTTGGTAACAAATTCTTACAGGGATAATCGGGCAATGAAGATGGCATGGAGTGGTCTGCTGGTGGGGATGAGCGCGCTACCGGCGGCGGCAATGAACTGCGAGTCTCCCTCGCTGCAGGGAGAGCTGCAGGGAAAATTCGATGCCAGCGGTGAGGTCTGTTTTGACCTGCCGACGTTGGGGGAAAACTACGTCACCGCGACCCTCTCCGGCGTAACGGATGCCCGCCTGCTGGATGAGCACAACCGCCGTCTGCGCACGCTGCTGGCGGGCGGACCGGCGGACGGCGAGCAGACGGTGCTGTTTTCTCTGCCGGTTAACCGCCCTTCGGCGCTGGTGCTGCACGGCGAAGAGGGGGCCCGCTGGCGCTTTCAGTGGCGGATGAAGGAGACGACCGCGCTGGCAAAAAACCAGCCTCTGGACCCCGTTAGCCCGCGTCTGCAGCTGCTGATGCGGGAGCTGGCGGCGGGAGGCTCAACGGCGGGCTTCTGGCAGGAGCGTGAGCAGGAGGGGACGCCGATGGTTGAGGCGCTGGACGCCGGCCATAAGCGCGTTACCTTTCTGTGGCGCGGGGCGAGCCGCAACGTGTTTCTGCTGGGATCGCCGGCTGGCGATCACGATCCGCTGTTTCGTCTCGGCAGCTCCGACGTCTGGTTCCGCAGCTACGTGGTCCCGGCGGATACGCTGATGCAGTACAAGCTGGCGCCGGACGTGCCGGTGATTGACGGCAGCGCGCGCGATCAGCGGCGGGCAATTCTGGTCAGCGCCCAGGCCGATCCGCTGAATCCGCAGAGCGTCAACGCCGCCCGCGATCGCTGGAACCGCTATTCGCTGCTGGCCCTCAACCCGGCGCGTTTCTGCACCCCGCAGCGGATGGCGCAGCCGCTGCGCTACGGCACCCTGACCCGCCATCAGCTGCACAGCGACTTTTTGCAAAATAGCCGGGAGGTATCGATCTATCGCCCGCGCCTGCCGCAGCCGGCGCGCTGGACCCTGATGCTGTTTGATGGCAAAACCTACCAGGATGAATACCACTTCGCTAACGTCCTCGATAGCCTGATCGCCAGCCACGCGCTGCCGCCGATTAACGTGGTGTTTATCGACAGCCTCGACCACCCGCGGCGGGCCAAAGAGCTGCCGCCCAATCCCTTCTTCGCCGACTTTATGGCCCACGAGCTGCTGCCCTGGCTGCGCCAGCAGGGGCTGAACCCGACGCGACAAAAAACCGTGGTCGCCGGTTCGAGCTACGGCGGCCTGGCCGCTTCATGGGTGGCGCTACGCTATCCGCGTCAGTTTGCCAACGTGCTCAGCCTGTCGGGGTCGTACTGGTGGGCGCCGAAGGGGGAGGAGGCGAGCTGGCTGACGCGGCAGTACCAGCAGTCGCCGCGCTACCCGGTGCGCTTCTGGCTGCAGGCGGGCAAGTTTGAGACCTCGGGGCCGGACGGCGGGATTTATGCCAATACGCTGGAGTTCGGGCAGGTGCTGCGCGACAAAGGCTATCGCGTCAGCTTCCACCCCTCCTCCAGCGGCCACGACTATGCCGCGTGGTGCGAGGCGCTGGTGGCGGGAATGCGCGATTTCACCGGCCTAACGCTCAAGGGAAAACCAGCGGCGCCAGACCCAGCGCAGCACCAGGTATTCAATCGCGCCCAGCGCTAAAAACCACAGGCAAAACAGCAGGGTGTAGAACTGGTTGAGATCGAGCAGGTGAAAGGTCGCAACCAGCTTCTGCGCCAGCGTCAGCCCAAGGGAGGGGGCCGGCAGCAGCAGGCAGGAGAGCAGAGCCAGCAGCAGAATACCGGCGGCGGAGATCAGCGTTTCAAGCGGATGTTTCATTACTTGTTAATCGTCAGTTAAAAAACATATTGTCGGGTAAAATATTCTTTAACGCAATATTATTTCACCGGCTATTATTTGCCCCTCTTTGTATTATATCTGATACCTCGGTTTTAATTTTTCTGTTAATTTTAATCGAGACTTTTGTGATTAATTTAATAACGCTTTAATGTAAATTAAAGTCATTATTAGAGCATCGCCTTTACAAAACTATAGGTGCTGTAGCCCACCAGCGTGGCAATCAGGATAGCCAGCACAACGTACAGCGCCAGGCGGCTTCCGCGGTAGATTTTAGTCATATTGCCCCTCGTTTAATATAGGTTTATTAATCTTCTGTAATAGTTGGCCTGAGAAATAACTTATCACATATTTTGAATTTTGCGAGAGATTAAAAATTTCCCCAGGGTCATTTCTCTCGCCCCGTGAAATTATAATCTTTCATTGGCCAGAAATGATTTCAGGCTTTCCGCTTCACGGAATTTATAAGGAAAATTTATTTTGACCAAAAAGATAAATCCCCGTAATACGCCCCCTTCAGGGGAGGCCGCATCCCGTCAGGCTTATCAGCAGACCGTGGCTGAAATACTGGCGCAGCAAGAGAGCCGTGCCGAGGGCCTGACTTCCGCCCAGGCCGCAGAGCGCCTGGAAAGCTGGGGCCCTAACGCGCTGCCGGAAAAGAAAGGCAAGCCGGGCTGGCTGCGCTTTCTCGCGCATTTTAACGACGTCCTGATCTTTGTCCTGCTGGCCGCTGCCGCGCTCACCGCGGTGATGGGCCACTGGGTGGATACGCTGGTTATTCTTGGCGTCACCGTGATCAACGCCCTGATTGGCCACGTGCAGGAGAGCAACGCCGAAAAATCCCTGCAGGGCATTCGCAACATGCTCTCCAGCGATGCGCGGGTGCAGCGCAGCGGCAGGCACGAAACCGTGGCGACCCGCGAGCTGGTGCCGGGCGATATCGTTATTCTGCGCGCTGGCGACCGCGTCCCGGCGGATATGCGGCTGATTGAAACCCACAGCCTGCGGGTGGAGGAGGCGATCCTGACCGGCGAATCGACGGTGGTGGATAAGACCACCGACGCGCTGCAGGGCGAGCTGCCGCTGGGCGATCGCACCAATATGCTCTTCTCCGGCACCACCATCAGCGCCGGCGCCGGCGTTGGCGTGGTGACCGCCACCGGCCAGCAGACCGAGCTCGGCCATATCAACCAGATGATGGCGGGGATTGAGAAGCACCGCACGCCGCTGCTGGTGCAGATGGACAAGCTCGGGAAGGCGATTTTCGTCATCATCCTGGCGATGATGGCCGCGCTGTTCCTCTTTAGCCTGGCGCTGCGTGACATCCCGCTTGGCGAACTGCTGCTGTCGCTGATTAGCCTCGCGGTGGCGGCGGTACCGGAAGGTTTACCGGCCATCATCTCGATTATTTTATCGCTGGGCGTACAGGCGATGGCGCGGCAGCGGGCGATTATCCGCAAGCTGCCGACCGTCGAAACCCTCGGGGCGATGACCGTGGTGTGCTCGGATAAAACCGGCACCCTGACGATGAACGAAATGACCGTCAAAGCGATCGTGACCGCCGACTGCTGCTACCGCGTCGAAGGCGACAGCTACGAGCCGCGGGGCGATATCTGCCTCGAAGGCAGCGACGAGCCGGTGCAGATTCAGCCGGGCAGCGTGCTGGAAAGCTGGCTGCGCACCATCGACCTGTGCAACGACAGCCAGATTATTCAGGACGAGCGCGGGCTGTGGGGCATTACCGGCGGGCCAACCGAAGGCGCGCTGAAGGTGCTGGCGGCGAAAGCGCAGCTGGCGCCGGTTGACACGCGCCTGATTGCCAAAATTCCGTTCGACTCGCAGTACAAATATATGGCCACCCTGCAGCAGATTGGCGATGAGGCGCGGGTGCTGATTACCGGCGCGCCGGACGTTATTTTCGCCATGTGCCGCCAGCAGATGAGCAAGCAGGGCGCGGTACCGTTCGAGCTGCAGTACTGGGAAGATGAGATGGCGCGCTTCGCCCGTCAGGGCCTGCGTATGGTTGCCGCCGCCAGCAAGCCGGCGGCCGCCGGCAGCGCGACGCTGACCCACGATGATCTGCACGAAGGCCTGGTGTTCCTCGGCATCGCCGGGATGATGGACCCGCCGCGTCCGGAAGCCATCGACGCCATTCACGCCTGCCAGAACGCGGGGATCCGCGTGAAGATGATCACCGGCGATCACCCGCAGACGGCGATGAGCATCGGCCAGATGCTGGGGATCGCCAACAGCAGCCAGGCGATGACCGGCTACCGGCTGGAGCACATGGATGACGCCGAGCTGACAAAAGTCGCCGCAGAGTACGATATTTTCGCCCGCACCAGCCCGGAGCATAAGCTGCGCCTGGTGAAGGCTCTCCAGGATAACGGCGAAGTGGTCGGGATGACCGGCGACGGCGTTAACGACGCGCCGGCGCTGCGTCAGGCCGACGTCGGTATTGCGATGGGGATCAAAGGGACGGAGGTCACCAAAGAAGCCGCCGATATGGTGCTGACCGACGACAACTTTGCCACCATCGCCAGCTCGGTAAAAGAGGGGCGTCGGGTCTACGACAACCTGAAGAAAACCATCCTGTTTATCATGCCCACCAACCTGGCGCAGGGGCTGCTGATTATCATCGCCCTGCTGGCGGGGAACATTATTCCGCTGACGCCGGTGCTGATCCTGTGGATGAACATGGCGACCTCCGCCACGCTCTCCTTCGGCCTCGCCTTTGAAGCCGCCGAGCGCAACGCCATGAACCGTCCGCCGCGTAAAACCGGCCAGCACGTGATGGATGCCTTTGCCGTCTGGCGGGTGGCGTTCGTCGGCACGATGATCGCCGTCGCCGCCTTTATCCTTGAGGCCTGGCTGGCGCCGCGCGGCCACAGCCCGGAGTTTATCCGCACCGTGCTGCTGCAGATGCTGGTGACCGCCCAGTGGGTCTATATGATCAACTGCCGCAGCAGCGACAGCTTCTCGCTGAACATGGGCCTGCTACGCAATAAAGGCATCTGGCTGGTGAGCGGCGTGCTGCTGCTGATGCAGCTGGTCATCATCTACGTCCCGCTGATGCAGACGATGTTCGGTACTGAAGGGCTGCCGCTGCGCTACTGGTTTGTCACTCTTGCCATCGGCATGGTGATGTTCCTGGTGGTGGAGGTTGAGAAACGCCTGACCCGCCGTTGGCGTAAAACCGCCTGAACCTTCGCGCCCTTCCCCTCCGGGAGGGGCGCGATAACGTCAGCAAGGAATTCCCCCTATGAAAAAAATGTTCCGCTACGCCTTCCTGGCCTGCGGCCTGGCCGGCTACGCCCTCAGCGCCGCCGCGGCGCCGGCGATCCCGATCCGCGTGGCGACCGTCGAACGCGCCGCCCACGTCGATGAGCGGCAGATCCCCGGACGCGTCGAGGCGATTCACGCGGTCGAGATCCGCGCCCGTACCGAAGGCGCTATCGTTCAGCGCCATTTTGCGGACGGACAGTACGTCAGGCAGGGCGACCGCCTCTTTACCCTCGATGACGCCCAGCCGCGCGCCGCGCTGGCGCTGGCGCAGGCCGAGCTGAAAAGCGCCCGGGCTTCGCTGCGCCAGGCAGAACAGCTGCTGAGCCGCTATCAGCGCCTGAAAAACAACCACTCGATTAGCCGCAACGATGTCGATAACGCGCAGATGCAGCGCGATGTCGCCGCCGCCGCGGTGGAGCAGGCGCAGGCGCGCGTTGCCGCGCAGCAGATTACGCTCGGCTATACCCGCATTGATTCGCCGGTGACCGGGCGCGTGGGCCACAGCCTGTTTCACGTCGGCAGCCTGGTGAATCCGGCCAGCGGCGCGCTGGTGGATATCGTCCAGCTCGACCCGATCCGCGTCTCTTTCGCATTAGATGAAAACGCTTTTTACAGTAAGGCGGGGCAGCACGACGATATTAGCGCGCTGAAGCAGGCGTGGCAGGCGTTGATTGCCCCCGGCGGCGCGCGCGAAGAGGGGGTGCTGACCTCGGTGGATAACCGCATCGACAGCCGCACCGCCAGCGTGGTGATGCGCGCCGAGTTTGCTAATCCGCAGCATCGCCTGCTGCCGGGCGGCAGCGTGACGGTGATTTTGCGCCCGCGCCAGCAGCAGGAGAGCCTGACCATCCCGCTGGCGGCGGTGCAGCAGGACGCGCAGGGCTTCTACAGCTGGGTGCTGACGGAAGATAACACCGCCGCGCTGCGTCGGCTGACGCTCGGCGAGCAGCAGGGACAGCGCTATGCGGTCGCACAGGGGCTGGACGTTGGCGAGCGCGTGGTGACGGAAGGCGTACAGCGCCTGCGTGACGGCGCCGCCGTGCGGCTACTGAAATAAGAAAGGAGAAGGGATGCTGACGTTTTTTATCCGTCGCCCGCGCTTCGCGATGGTGATTGCGCTGCTGATAACCTTTGCCGGCGCGGTGGCGCTGAAGCTGATTCCGGTTGAGCAGTATCCGCAGATTACGCCGCCGGTGATTAGCGTCAGCGCCAGCTGGCCGGGCGCCAGCGCGGCAGACGTGGCCGAGGCCATCGCCGCGCCGCTGGAAACCCAGCTCAACGGCGTTGACCATATGCTCTACATGGAGTCCACCAGCTCCGACGAAGGGGCCTACAGCCTGAGCCTGACCTTTGCGGCCGGCACCGACGCCGACCTGGCGGTGATCGACGTGCAGAACCGCGTCTCGCAGGCGGTGGCGCAGCTGCCCGCCGAGGTGCAGCAGAACGGGGTGCAGGTGCGCAAGCGGGCGACCAATCTGCTGATGGGGATCAGCCTCTATTCGCCGACGGAAACGCTCTCGCCGCTGTTTGTCAGCAACTATGCCAGTACCCAGGTGCGCGAGGCGCTGGCCCGGCTGCCGGGCGTCGGCGAGGTGCAGATGTTCGGCGCCCGCGACTACAGCATGCGCGTCTGGCTGCGTCCGGATCGCATGAATGCGCTCAACGTCACCAGCGAAGATATCGCCCAGGCGCTGCGGGAGCAGAACGTGCAGGGCGCCGCCGGGCGGGTGGGAACGCCGCCGGTGTTTAACGGCCAGCAGCAAACGCTGACCATCAACGGTATTGGGCGCCTGAGCGATGCGGCAAGCTTCGGACAGATAGCGATCCGCAGCGGCGAGCAGGGGCAGCTGGTGCGCCTGGCCGAGGTGGCAACCATCGAGCTCGGCGCCCGCAGCTACAGCTCCGGCGCGCAGCTCAACGGTCGCGACTCGGCCTATCTCGGGGTTTATCCGACGCCGACCGCCAACGCGCTGCAGGTTGCCAGCGCGGTGCGCGCCGAGCTCACGCGGCTACACGCGCGCTTCCCGCCGGATCTCACCTGGGAGGTGAAGTTCGACACCACGCGCTTCGTGGCGGCGACAATCAAAGAGATTGCCGTTTCGCTGGTGCTCACCCTGCTGGCGGTAGTGGCGGTGGTTTCGCTGTTCCTGCAAAGCTGGCGGGCGACGCTGATCGTCGCGCTGGCGATCCCGGTCTCGCTGATCGGCACCTTCGCGCTGCTCTATCTGCTGGGCTACAGCGCCAATACCCTCAGCCTGTTTGCGGCGATCCTCGCCCTGACGATGGTGGTGGACGACGCCATCGTGGTGGTGGAGAGCGTCGAGAGCCAGATGGCGGAAGGCCTGGGCCGCCTTGAGGCCACCGCCCAGGCGCTGCGCCAAATCGCCGGGCCGGTTATCGCCACCACCCTGGTGCTGCTGGCGGTGTTCGTGCCGGTGGCGCTGCTGCCGGGCATTGTCGGCGAGCTCTATCGCCAGTTTGCGGTCACCCTCTCCACGGCGGTCACGCTGTCGAGCGTCGTGGCGCTGACGCTGACGCCGGCCCTGTGCGCGCTGCTGCTGCGCCCGCGTCCGGCGCAGCCCGCGGCCGTCTGGCGGCTGTTCAATCGCGGCCTCGCCGGCCTGCGCGACGGCTACGGGGCGCTCGTCGCCCGCATGAACCGTCGTCCGTGGCTGGCGCTGGCGGCGGTTGCGCTGGTCGCCGGGGCGGTGGCGTTCAGCTTCAGCAGCATGCCGAAGGGCTTTCTGCCCGAGGAAGATCAGGGCTACTTCTTCGCCAGCGTCCAGCTGCCGGAGGCGGCTTCGCTGGAGCGCACCGAGGCGGTGATGGCCCAGGCGCGCGAGCTGCTGCTGGCCAATCCGGCGGTGGAGGACGTCATTCAGGTGTCGGGCTTCAATATTCTGAACGGCACCAGCGCCTCAAACGGCGGTTTTATCTCGGTGATGTTGAAAGACTGGCACCGGCGGCCGCCGCTGGAGCAGGTGATGAGCAAGCTGCAGGGGCAGCTGCTGGCTCTGCCGGAGGCGACGATTATGGCCTTTGCGCCGCCGACGCTGCCGGGGTTGGGCAACGCCTCGGGCTTTAACCTGCGCATCCTGGCCCAGGCCGGGCAATCGTCGGCGGAGCTGGAGAGCGTGGCGCTGCGGGTGCTGCAAATCGCCAACCAGCATCCGCAGCTGAGCCGGGTCTTTACCACCTGGAGCAGCCGCGTGCCGCAGCTGACGCTTACCGTCGACCGCGACCGCGCCGCCCGGCTGGATGTCCCGGTTGCGCGGATCTTCAGCAGCCTGCAGACGGCATTTGGCGGCACCCGCGCCGGGGACTTTAGCATCAATAATCGGGTCTACCACGTGGTGATACAAAACGAGATGCAGTGGCGCGAGCGGGCGGAACAGATAAGCGAGCTCTACGTGCGCAGCAACCACGGCGATCGGGTGCGCCTGAGCAATCTGGTCACCGTCACCCCGGCGGTGGGGGCGCCGTTTATCCAGCAGTACAATCAGTCCCCGTCGGTGTCGATAAGCGGATCGGCGGCTGAGGGCGTCAGCAGCCGGGCGGCGATGGCGGCGATGGCGGAGATTCTGCAGGCCCATCTGCCGCAGGGCTACGATTACGCCTGGAGCGGGATCTCGTGGCAGGAGCAGCAGACCGGCAACCAGGCTATCTGGATCGTGCTGGCGGCGGTGGCGATGGCGTGGCTGTTCCTCGTCGCGCAGTATGAAAGCTGGACGCTGCCGGCGAGCGTGATGCTGTCGGTGCTGTTCGCCATCGGCGGGGCGCTGCTGTGGCTGTGGGCAGCCGGCTACGCCAACGACGTGTACGTGCAGATTGGCCTGGTGCTGCTCATTGCCCTTGCGGCGAAGAACGCGATCCTGATCGTCGAGTTTGCCCGCGCGAAGCGCGAAGAGGGGATGTCGATAGCCGATGCCGCCCGCGAAGGGGCCACCCGCCGCTTCCGCGCGGTGCTGATGACCGCGGTCTCGTTTATTATCGGGATCGTGCCGATGATGTTCGCCACCGGCGCCGGAGCGCAGAGTCGGCGGATTATCGGCACCACCGTGTTCAGCGGCATGCTGGTGGCGACGGTAATCGGCATTCTGTTTATCCCCACGCTGTTTGTGCTTTTTCAGCGCCTGCGCGAGTGGGGGCACCGCCGGATGTCGGCCCGGCGCTAGCGGGCTTCCACCGTAATCATGCTGACGAACGGATGGTACTGCCAGGGCACGCCGCCGCCCTGCCGGTACATTTTCGAAATGGTGCCGTCGAGGTAGAGCATCTGCCGGACGTTGAGCTTTGACTGCGCGTAGCAGGCGAAATCGTAGAAGTTGGTTTCGCGCTCGCTGAGCATGAATATCACCTGACCCTGGCGGGTGAGGCCGACGCCGTTGCGCAGCTTGCGCGACCCGGCGGACGGCTTCAGCCGCCAGTTAATCCTGCCGTTTTCAATCAGCATCGGGCCGGACTGCACGGCGTAATCGATGGCCGGCGACGGCCGGTATTTATCGATGCTGACGATCCCCGCCTGCTGGCCTTTAACAAAAAAGACCCCGCCGGGACGAATGAAAAAGTTGCCGCCGCCGGAGGCGCGGTTGAGCGCGGTCAGCCGTTTGCCCTTTTCGATATACAGCCCCAGCGGCGCATAGGCCTTATCGTAAATCCCGCCGTTCATCGCCATCCGCACCCGGCCGTCGCGATTGATATCCGCCAGCAGCGATCGCAGGGAGCCCCAGGCGCTGCCGGCGTCGTTTTTCCAGTACATGGCGATCCGCTCCTGCTGCGGATTGACGGCGTAGCTTTGCAGCGTCAGCGACGGGTCGGTGAGGGCGCATTTTGCGGCGGCAAAGGCCGAAAACGGCAACAGCATAAGCGCGACGAGTCGCGGCGAGAGGCGCGGGGCCATGGGCATTCCTTGAGGCGGCAAAGGCGGGCAGTATACCTTTTTGCCGCCGCTACGCAGCCCAGATCTCGCAGTGCTTTTGCACCAGGCCGATCAGCGAGCCGCCGTTAGCGACAAATTCGCGCATCCGCTGGGCCTCGCTGCGATCCCGCTGCGCCTGGCGGACGATGGCGTCAAGGGCGCTGGTGGCGTTGAGCCGGTGGGCGAAGGGCGCCAGGCGCTCTGCCAGGCGTAGAATCTCTTCCCGGACGCTGCGCTGCTCCCCGGAGTGGACGTCGGTGACGATCCCCTCGAGGCCGTAGCGGCAGGCCTGGTAGCGGTTGAAGGGATAGAGCAGATAGTCCTCGGGCTGCGGCTTAAATGGCCTTTCCGCCAGCAGCCAGCAGGCAATTATCTGAATATAGCCGGCGATATTCACCGCCTGCGCCACGGTCAGCGGGGTATCCATCACCCGCACCTCAACGGTGCCGAAGCGCGGGCTGGGGCGAATGTCCCAGTGCAGATCCTTCATGCTGTCGATCATGCTGGTATAGCTGAGGCGCCGGAACAGCCCGTTAAACGCCTGCCAGTCGGTAACCCACGGCATCGGACCGTTGTCGGGGTAGGCGGAAAAGAGGTTCAGGCGGGCGGTGGCGAATCCGCTGTCGGCCCCGTCGAGCCAGGGCGATGCCGCGTTAAGGGCAATAAAATGTGGCACGTAGCGCGACAATCCGTGGACAAGATAAATCGCATCGTCGCCGTTTTGGCAGCCAACGTGGACGTGCTGGCCGAACACCGTTGACTGCTGGGCGAGGTAGCCAAAGTGCTCGACGGTCTTCAGGTAGCGCGGGTTGCTGCTGATCTGCTGGCGCTGCCAGGCCTGAAACGGATGAGTGCCGCCGCCGCAGATTTGCAGATGCTGCTGCGCGCCGGCGCGCAGTATCTCCTGCTGAATAGTGGTCAGCTGCGCCATCGCCTGGTGAATGTCGCGGCAAATCCCGGTCGCCACCTCCAGCATGCTCTCGGTGATATCGTGCTTAACCTCCCCGGCAGGAATGGCGTCCTCCACGGCCGCAATCAGCGCCGAGGAGTCCTGGCTCAGATCGTATCCCGGCGGGTTGACCACCTGCAGCTCCAGCTCGATACCGAGCGTAAAAGGGTCCGAAACGTGAAAATCAGGTAATGACATGGCGATTCCTTGCGTACGGATATGCAGGAAGTATAGGTAAAATTTTTCCGGCTTAGAGCCTGTCCCGTTGGATGAGTGGGACAAACGCTTATAAATTGAGGGGAATTATGAATTTATTTTATATAAGCTTCCGCTGCGTTATTATTACCTGCCGCGACAAAATAGGCTGGTGCAGTTCTGCAACATATTTCACAACGGCGGTGCGTAAGAATAAGCTGTTATTATTTTATTAATACATATCATGTAGATAGTATAATTTATTCTTATTTTATAAGCGCTTTCACACTTATTTTCCTTGCTTTCAGAAGTGGTATGCATCTTGCCTGTTAAATAACGACTTTTTATTTAACAGGGACAATGTGATGCTCAAAAATACCGTACCTTTGCGTAAACGCCCCCTCGTCGCCGCGGCCGGCGCGCTGGCGCTGCTGACCTCCCTGCAGGCGAGCGCCTCAACGCTGCGGATCGCGATGACCGCCGCCGATATCCCGTTAACCCTCGGCCAGCCTGACCAGGGCTATGAAGGCAACCGCTTTACCGGCATCCCGCTGTATGACGCGCTGGTGGAATGGGACCTCTCGCAGGGGGAGAAACCGAGCGGGCTGGTGCCGGGCCTGGCGACGGAGTGGCACGTTGACCCGCAAAATCAGACCCTCTGGATCTTTACCCTGCGCCCCGGGGTGAAGTTTCATGACGGTACCGACGTTAACGCTGACGCCATCGTCTGGAACGTCGATAAGGTCTTAAACAAAAATGCGCCGCAGTATGCCCCAGGGCAGATCGGCAATACGCTGTCCCGCATGCCGACGCTGACCGGGGCCGAAAAAATTGACGATCGCACCGTCGCGCTCACCACTTCCGAAGCCGATGCCCTGCTGCCGTACAACATTACCAACCTGTTTATCGTCTCGCCGACGGCATGGCAGAAGCTGTATGCCGCGGTGCCGGCCAGCGCCGGCGATACCGCCGCGCGCAGCAAGCTGGCGTGGACGGAGTTCGCCGCCCATGCGGTGGGCAGCGGCCCGTTCAAAATGGAAAAACTGGTTCCCCGCCAGCAGCTGATTCTCGATAAAAACCCGGACTACTGGAATAAAGACCGCATCCCGCGGGTCGATAAGGTGGTGCTGATCCCGCTCCCGGAGGCCAATGCCCGCACCGCGGCGCTGCTGTCGAAGCAGGTGGACTGGATTGAGGCTCCGGCCCCGGACGCGGTGGATCAAATCAAAGCCCAGGGCTTTAAAATCTACGCCAACACCCAGCCGCACCTGTGGCCGTGGCAGTTCTCATTCGAAGAGGGCTCGCCGTGGCAGGATATTCGCGTGCGCAAGGCGGCCAACCTGTGCCTTAACCGCGCGGAGCTGAAGAGCTACCTTGGCGGCTATATGACCGAAGCGACCGGCGTCTATGAGGCCGACAGCCCGTGGCACGGCAAGCCCATCTTCCAGATCAAATACGACCCGGAAACCGCCCGTAAGCTGATGACCGAAGCGGGGTACAGCACCGGTAAACCGCTGCACGTTACCGTCGCCACCTCGGCCTCCGGCTCCGGACAGATGCAGCCGCTGCCGATGAACGAGTACATTCAGCAGAGCCTGAAAAGCTGCTTCTTTAACGTCGACATCAAGGTGACCGAATGGAACACCCTGTTCACCAACTGGCGCCTCGGGGCAAAAGATCCTTCGGCGAAAGGCATTGATGCCATCAACGTCAGCGCGGCGGTTAACGACCCTTACTTCGGCATGATCCGCTTCTCGACCGCCAAAGCCTTCCCGCCGGTGGCGACCAACTGGGGCTATTTCTCCACCCCGGAAACCGAAAAGCTGGCAACGGCGGTGAAGCACGCCTTTACCCCCGAAGAGATGAACAAAGCGGCCGGCGAGCTCCACGCCGCGCTGGTGGACCAGGTTCCGTTCCTGTTCGTCGCGCATGACGTGGGACCGCGGGCCATTTCGCCGGCGGTTAGCGGCGTGGTGCAGCCGCAGAGCTGGTTTATCGATCTCAGCCTGGTGAGTAAGAAAGAGTAATCGTGACGGGAGCCAAAGATGATCAATACGCTGCTATACCGCGTTCTGTTGGCCGTGCCGACCATGCTCGGCGTGGCGGTAATCTGTTTCATGCTGGTGCAGATTGCGCCGGGGGATCCGCTGGTGTCGGTGATGCCGCCGGACGCCTCGGAGGCGCTGCGCCAGACGCTGATGCAGGCCTACGGTTTTGATAAACCGCTGCCGCTGCAGTTCGTTCACTGGCTGTGGCGGGCGCTGCACGGCGACTTAGGGATGTCTGTAGCCACCGGACGACCGGTGATCGGCGAAGTGATGACCGCCGTCAGCTACTCCCTGCGCCTGGCGCTGCTGGCGACGATTATCGGCTTCGTGCTCGGCAGCCTGTTTGGCTTTGTCGCCGGCTATTTTCGCAACAGCATCATCGATCGTCTGGCATCGGTGCTCTCGGTGTTTGGCGTCAGCGTGCCGCACTACTGGCTGGGAATGCTGCTGGTGATTGCCTTTAGCGTCAAGCTGGCGGTCTTACCCGCCACCGGCGGCGGGCCGATCGGCGAAATCGGCTGGCAGTGGGATTGGGATCATCTGCAGTTTATGCTGCTGCCGGCGATCACCCTGTCGGTGATCCCGACCGGGATCATTGCCCGCACCGTGCGTTCGCAGGTCGCCGACATTTTGAGCCAGGAGTTTATCGTCGGGCTGCGCGCTCGCGGGCTGGGCGAATCGCGCATTTTCCTCCACGTGGTGAAAAATGCCGCCCCCACCGCGCTGGCGGTCATGGGGCTGCAGGTGGGGTATCTGATGGGGGGCTCGATTCTGGTGGAAACGGTATTCTCGTGGCCCGGCACCGGTCTGTTGCTCAACACCGCTATCTTCCAACGCGATCTGCCGCTGCTGCAGGGCACCATCTGGGTGCTGGCGCTGTTCTTTGTGCTGCTCAATCTGCTGGTGGATATTCTGCAAACCGCCCTCGATCCGCGCATTAAGAGGAGCTGACAATGGTGGATACCTTGACGACGAAAGCGCGACCCGCTTCCCCGGCCATTCCCGCCCGGCAGGGCTACTGGCGCGGCGTATTCCGCCGCCTGCTGCGCGATCCCGGCGGCGTGGCGGTCGGGTCAATTATTCTGCTGCTGCTTATTCTGGCGCTGTTTGGCCCGTGGCTGATAATGAAAGACCCTTACCAGACGTCGATGTTTCTGCGCCTGAAGCCGATTGGCACCGACGGCTTTCCGCTGGGCTCCGACGAGCTGGGCCGGGATATGCTGTCGCGGCTGATTCTCGGCACCCGGCTGTCGCTGTTTATGGGAATTGTCCCGGTGGTCTTCGCCTTTTTCATCGGCGGAGCGATCGGCATCGTCGCCGGCTACGCGGGCGGTAAAACCAACACCATCATCATGCGCACCATCGACGTGTTTTACGCCTTTCCCTCCGTCCTGCTGGCGATTGCGCTCTCCGGCGCGCTGGGGGCGGGCATTGGCAACGCGCTGCTGTCGTTAACGCTGGTTTTCGTCCCGCAGGTGGCGCGCATTGCCGAAAGCGTCACCGCCCAGGTGCGGCACATGGACTATATCGACGCCGCCCGGGCAACCGGGGCCAGCGCTTTGACGATTATCCGGGTTCAGGTGTTAGGCAACGTGCTGGGACCGATCTTCGTCTTCTCAACCGGTTTAATTTCGGTCTGCATGATCCTCGCCTCCGGGCTCTCGTTCCTTGGGCTGGGCGTGCGTCCGCCTGAGCCGGAGTGGGGATTGATGCTCAACACGCTGCGCACGGCGATTTATACCCAGCCGTGGGTGGCGGCCCTGCCGGGATTGATGATTTTTATCACCTCCATTTCGTTCAATATCCTCGCGGACCGCCTGCGCGCGGCGATGGCGATCAAGGAGTAAACGATGCAACCTTTTGTCAATATTGACCTCGGCGGCCCGGCCCAGCCGCTGCTGCAGGTCAACAATCTGTTGAAGTACTTTCGCGCCGGCGGCGGAAAGGGACATGAAGTGGTGCAGGCGGTGGATGACGTCAGCTTTACGGTGGTCAAAGGCGAAACGCTGGGCGTCGTCGGAGAGTCGGGCTGCGGGAAATCAACCACCGCGCGGCTGCTGATGCAGCTCCTGAACCAGGATCGCGGCGAGCTGGTTTTCGACGGACTTGAGGTGGGATCATCCCGCCTGCCGATGAAAGAGTACCGTCGCCAGGTGCAGATGGTGTTTCAGGATAGCTACGCCTCGCTCAACCCGCGGATGACTATGGAGGAGAGCATTGCCTTCGGCCAGCGCGTGCACGGGGTCAGCGCGAAGGAGGCCAGCGAGTACGCGCGCTATCTGCTGGCGCACGTTGGCCTTGAGCCGGGGCGCTTTGCCCACCGCTATCCGCACGAGCTTTCCGGCGGCCAGCGCCAGCGGGTGAATATTGCCCGCGCGCTGGCGATGAAGCCGCGGCTGGTGATCCTCGACGAAGCGGTCTCGGCGCTGGATAAATCGGTGGAGGCGCAGGTGCTGCAGCTGTTGCAGGAGCTGAAGCGCACGCTGGAGCTGACCTACGTATTTATCAGCCACGATCTGCACGTGGTGCGCTGGCTGTCGGATCGGATCCTGGTGATGTATCTCGGCGAGGTGGTGGAAATCGGGCCAGCGGAGCAGCTGTTTACCGCCTCGGCCCATCCCTATACCCGGGCGCTGCTGAGTTCGATGCCGTCAATGGACCCGAAAAACCGCACCCTGACCTCGCCGCTCAGCGGCGATCCGCCCAGCCCGATTTCACCCCCGGCGGGCTGCCGTTTCCATACCCGCTGCCCGCACGCCAGAACGGTCTGCGCCGAGGTGAAACCCGCCCTCGAAAGCGTGGGGGAGGGGCATCAAAGCGCCTGCCTGATGGCGCAGCCGGCGTCGCCCTGGCATCACGCTATCGCCGTACGGGAGGTACGCCATGTCGCATGAAGCCTTTGTCCATATCCGCGATCTGCGGGTTGAATTCCGCCGCGACGGTCAGACGATCAATGCGGTAAACGGCGTCTCTTTTGATGTGCAAAAGGGCGAGGTGCTGGCGCTGATTGGCGAGTCCGGCTCCGGAAAAAGCGTGACCCTCAGAGCGCTGATGCGCCTGCATCCTCCCAAAAGCAGCGTCCTTTCCGGAACCCTGCGGGTGGATGGCGAAGCGGTGCTGGAGATGAGCGCTTCCCGGCTGCGGCGCTATCGCGGCGCGCGCTGCGCAATGATATTTCAGGAGCCGCTGCTGGCCTTCGATCCGGTGTATACCGTCGGCCAGCAGATCGTCGAAGGCCTGCGCCGCCATGAAGGGCTTTCGCGCCCGGCGGCTAGGGAGCGGGCGCTGGAGGCGCTGCGTCAGGTGCGCATTCCTAGCCCCGAGCGGCGGCTGGATGCCTATCCGCACGAGATGTCCGGCGGGATGCGCCAGCGGGCGATGATCGCCCTCGCGCTGTCGTGCAACCCGCAGCTGCTGCTGGCGGATGAACCGACCACCGCCCTCGATGCGACGGTGCAGATCCAGATCCTGATCCTGCTGCGCGAGCAGCAAAAGGAGCGCGGGCTGTCGATTATCTTTGTTACCCACGACATCGGCGCCGCGGTGGAAATTGCCGACCGCGTGGCGGTGATGTACGCCGGGCGCATCGTCGAAGAGGCGTCGATGGAGGATATTCTCTACCGTCCGCGCCACCCTTATACCCAGGTTCTGCTGGGCAGCCGCCCGAAAGAGGGGCTTAAAAAAGGCGACGCGCTGCGCTGCATCCCCGGCTCGCCGCCGGACTTAGCGCGCCTGCCGGCGGGCTGCGCGTTTGCCGACCGCTGCCCCCATGCGAGGGCGGTCTGCGGGCAAAGCCAGCCGGCGACGGAGCAGGTTGGTCAGCGTCACGTGGTGAGCTGCCATCGCTGGCGGGAGCTGGCCGCCAGCGTCGAGAACCAGGCGCAGTACGCCTGAAGCAATAAGGAGACAAGCATGCAGGATGATATTCGCGCGTTTATGCCCTATCCGGCGCACCCGGTTCCGCACGCGCACAGCGGGCCGCTGAGCGGCATGACCTTTGCGGTAAAAGATCTGTTCGACGTGGCGGGCTACCCGACCGGCGGCGGCAATCCGCATCTGCTGGCGCTCTCGGGGATTAAAAGCCGCACCGCGCCGGTCGTGCAGAGGCTGCTGGATAGCGGCGCCCGCTTTATGGGTAAAACCCACACCAGCGAGCTGGCCTATTCGATGAGCGGCCACAACGTGCATTACGGCACCCCGCGCAACGGCGCGGCGCCGAATCATATTCCCGGCGGCTCCTCCTCGGGGTCGGCCTCGGCGGTCTCCAGTGCGGCCTGCGATTTTGCCCTCGGCACCGACACCGGTGGTTCGGTGCGCACGCCGGCGAGCTACTGCGGGCTGTTCGGCCTGCGGCCAACCCACGGGGGGATCTCCCTCGACGGCTGCCAGCCGCTGTGCGCCACCATGGACACCTGCGGCTTCTTTGCCCGCTCGGCGGAGGTCTTTCGCGCCGTCGCCGAATGCCTGCTCGGCGGCGAGCGCCCGGCGGTAGATGGCGTCAGGCTGGCCAGCCACGAGGCGCTGTTTTCGCGTCTGCCGCTGCGCAGCCAGCAGGCGCTGCTGCCGGTACGCCAGCGCCTGGGCCGCGCTTTTGGTGAAATCGCCTCGCTCAGCGCGCCGCTGCCGGACGTCGATGAGATCTATCTCGCCTTCCGCCAGATTCAGGGTTATGAAGCCTGGCAGGCGCAGGGAGAGACGATTGAGCGCTACGGGCTGCAGCTGGGGCCGGACGTGCGCGAGCGGTTCCTGTGGGGGAAAGCGGTGACGGCGGCGCAGTTCGACAGCGCCTGCCGGCTGCGGGCCCGCTTCAGCGCCTGGTGGGATCGGCAGCTGGGCGAGGCCATCTTAGTGCTGCCGACGGTGCCCGACGGCGCGCCGCTGCTGACGGCGCAGGCCGCTGAAATTGAGGCGGTGCGCCGCCTGTCGCACGATCTGTTGCTGATTTCCGTTATGACCCGGCGCCCGCAGGTGACGCTGCCGGTCGCCCTGGTGGGCGGCCTGCCGCTGGGTATTTCATTCCTGGGGCCGCGCGGCAGCGATCGTCTGCTGGTGGAGCTGGCCGCCGCTTTTGTGCAAGGAGAAGACAATGAGCAGTGATGTCCTTTTTACCCCGGTCGCCGGGGTTGACGCCGGTCGGGTCAACGGCGAACGGCTGTGGGATTCGTTAATGGCGCTGGCGGAGATTGGCGCGACGGCGAAAGGCGGCTGCTGTCGTCTGACCTTAACCGATCTCGACAGGCAGGGGCGGGATCTGGTGATCGGCTGGGCGAAAGAGGCCGGGCTGAGCGTCACCGTTGATAAAATCGGCAACGTTTTTATGCGCCGGGAAGGGCGCAACCCTCAGCTGCCGCCGATCGTTTCCGGCAGCCATATTGATACCCAGCCCACCGGCGGCAAGTTTGACGGCAACTACGGCGTGCTGGCGGCGCTGGAGGTGGTGCGCACGCTGAACGACCTCGATATCGAAACCGAAGCGCCGATTGAGGTGGTGTTCTGGACCAACGAGGAGGGTTCGCGCTTTGTACCGGTGATGATGGGCTCCGGGGTCTTTGCCGGCGTGTTTGCGCTGGAAGATATCTATGCCGTGCAGGATGCGGAAGGGAAAACGGTGGGCGAAGAGCTGGCGCGCATTGGCTATATCGGCAGCCAGACGCCGGGGGATCGGCCGGTCGGCGCCTACTTTGAAGCGCATATTGAGCAGGGCCCGATCCTCGAAGCCGAAGAGAAGGTGATTGGCGTGGTGCAGGGCGTGCTGGGTATTCGCTGGTACGACTGCGTGGTCAGCGGCCAGGAGTCTCACGCCGGGCCGACGCCGATGCGCCTGCGCAAAGACGCCCTGCAGGTGGCAACCCACATTATGCAGGAGGTGGTGGCGATCGCCGGACGCAGCGAAGAGGGGCGCGGGACCGTTGGCCGGGTGCAGGTCTATCCCAACAGCCGCAACGTGGTGCCGGGTGAAGTGACCTTCTCTATTGATATGCGCAATCTCAGCGACGCGCTGGTGGATGAGATGGACCGCCAGCTACGGGAGTTTATCGCCAAAATCGAACAGGAGAGCGGCCTCGCGGTGGCGCTGAAAGAGGTCAGCCACTATCCGGCCGCGCCGTTCCATCCTGATTGTCAGGCCGCGATTGCCGCCGCGGCGCAGCGGCTGGGCTATCCGGCCCGCGAGATCGTCTCCGGTGCCGGTCATGACGCGGTGTACATGAGCTATCTGGCGCCCACCGGCATGATTTTTATCCCCTGCAGGGACGGCATCAGCCATAACGAAATCGAGTACGCCTCGCCGGAACACGTCACCGCCGGCGCCAACGTGCTGCTGCAGGTGATGCTGCAGTACGCCCGGGCGCTATAGTCCTGCGCAACGGTAGCCCTTAGCCGGGCTACCCCATCTGCTCCAGCTGGCCGCACAGCACCTCAACCCCCTGCTCGATGGCGTCGGGGTTGATGGCGTGGAACCCCATACGAAAGAAGTTATCCGGCGGCGCGTCGCTGAGAAAATGGCGCGCGCCGGGCTCAATCAGCACTCCCGCATGGGCGGCGCGCCAGGTGAGCTGCTGGGTATTGATATGTTCCGGCGTCGCCAGCCAAAAGGCGTTGGCGTACTCGCTGCCGGGTATGATCCGGCACTCCGGGAGATGGTTCTGCAGGGCGCTATTGAGCCGATCCCAGCGCTGGGCCGAATCGTAATGGTAGCGCCGCAGGTGCGTTTCATAGTGCCCCTGGGCGAGGAAGTGCGCCATCTGATACTGAATATTGGTGGGCGGATGGCGATAGATCAGGCGCCGCAGCGCCCGCGCCTCGTCGATAAGATCCGGGTCGGCCACCATAAAGCCCAGGCGCAGCCCCGGCGACAGCGCCTTTGACAGGCTGCTGACGTACACCACCCGCCCGCTGCGATCGCTGGCCTTCAGCGCCGGCAGGGGGTTGAGCATAAAGTTACTCTCCGAATCGTAATCATCCTCCACGATCACCGCGTCGTGGCGCGCGGCGTACTCCAGCAGCTGGCTGCGCCGGGCCTTACTCATCGCCACGCCGGTGGGGACCTGGTGGCCGGGGGTCACGTAGTAGTAATCGCAGGGGGCCTCGTTGAGCACAATCCCTTCGTCATCCACCGGATGCGGCACGATGTCGGCATCCGCCAGCAGGAAGGTATTGATCGCCTCGCGAAAGCAGGGATTCTCCACGCCGACCCGGGTGGCGGAGGACATCAGCAGGCGGGTGAGCAGGTACAGCGCGTTCTGCGAACCGAGGGTGATCAGAATTTCATCCGCGGCGGCGACAATCCCGCGCTTCGGCAGCACCCGGGTGCGGATTTGCTCAATCAGCATCGGCACGTCCTGGTCAACGTGATCGACCACCCACGCCGGATCGCGCACGCCGCCGTGCAGCCAGTTGGCCGCCGAGCGCCAGGTGGCCAGCGGGAACTGGCGGGTATCCGGCTGGCCGTAGATAAACGGATAGCGGTAGTTCATCCAGCCGGCGGGTTTGAGGATCGACTCCTGCTGGCTGGGCGTCATCTGCAGCCGGGCGCCCCAGCGTGGTGCAGCGGCCTCGTCTTCCGGTGCACTCTGCACGGCGGCGCCGGCGGCGGGCTGCAGGTAGTCCGGGTGCAGATAGAACCCGCTGCGCGGCCGGCTGATGAGATAGCCTTCGTTGACCAGGCTTTCAAAAACCAGCGCCGTGGTATTGCGCGAGACCCGCAGCTGGCTGGCCAGCTGACGGCAGGAGGGGAGCGGGGTATCGGCGGCGAAGAAGCCGCTCAGAATGGCGTCAATCAGCGTCTCTCGCACCTGTTCCTGCAGCCCGCGATGCGGGTCGAAATCAACGTGTAAAAGGTGACGGATCATGCTCAGCTCCTTACGCAAATAGGGTATCGGGCATGCTGCAAACTCCATACCACCCTGAAAATGACTGACACATCTGCGCGGCGAATCTGGCTCTATCCAGAAATTGAAAACGCTCCCTACAGTAAGAAACCGTCTATCGGTCGTGGACCGGAACGTCCGTCGGCACATATTTTGCAAAACCTTTCCGTGTTCCGGAGTGAACCAGTCTGGCGAATTAATAAGGGGTAGATTGATGAACAAATCATTGGGTTCAGTTTGTCTGGGCGCCGTTATGGCAATGGCCTTTTCTTATCACGCAGCCGCTGCCGATCTGCCGGCAATCGAAAAAGCGGGCACCCTGAAGGTTGCGACCGAGGATGATTACGCGCCTTTTAACTTTATGAATAATGGCCAGGCGGATGGTTTTAACAAAGATATGCTCGATGAGTTACGCAAATACGCGAAATTCAACGTTGACCAGAGCATCCTGCCGTGGACCGGCCTGCTGGCGGCGGTTTCAACCGGCCAGTACGATATGGCCCTTACCGGCGCGGTGATTACCGACGACCGGCTGAAGGTGTTTGACTTCACTCCGCCGTGGGCGTCGGCCCAGCACTACTTCGTGAAACGCGCCGGGGACGACTCCCTCGACACCATCGCCGCCCTCAGCGGCAAAAAGGTCGGCCTGCAGGCCGGCAGCGCGCTGCTGGCGCGGCTGCCGGAGCTGAAAGCGATGCTGGAGAAAACCGGCGGCAAGCTTGGGCCAGTGGTGGAGTATCCCTCCTATCCGGAAGCCTATGCCGATCTCGCCAACAAGCGCCTTGACTACGTAATTAACGTGGTGATTTCGGTAAACGACCTGGCGAAGTCGAAGCCTAAGGTCTTTGCCAAAGGGCTGGCGGTGTCCGGTCCGGGCTATATGGCGTGGCCTATTCCTAAAAACTCACCGCAGCTTTTGGCCTATATGACCAAATTTATCAACCATATGCGTGAAACGGGGCGTCTGGCCGAGCTGCAGAAAAAATGGTTTGGCGAGACCTACGATAACCTCCCTACGGAGGCGATAACCAGTCCTGAGCAGTTCCATAAGCTGGCGGGTCTGTAACACGTCGCGGCGGGCAACCGCCGCCTGTTGATGCGAAGGAGGGCAACATGGATGCAATTTCCTGGCAGTTATTGATTGAAGGCGCGTGGACGACCCTCTGGATTTCGGCCATCGCCATCGCCCTCGGGGTGGTGATTGGCCTGCTGATCGCCCTGGTGCGGATGATGCGAATTCCGCTTGTCGATCAGCTGCTGGTCGTCTATATCAGCCTCGCCCGCGCCACGCCGCTGGTGACGCTGGTGCTGTTTCTGTTCCTTTCGCTACCGACGATGGGGATTAACCTCGATAAGAACCTGTCGGCAATCGCGGCGCTGACGCTGAATACCTCGGCCTTTAACGCCGAGATCTGGCGCAACGCGTTTCGCACTTTCCCCCGCGACCAGCGCGAGGCCGCCGAGTCCGTCGGCATGCGGCGCTGGACCTACTTCCGCTACATCATGCTGCCGCAAATGTGGATCGAGAGCCTGCCGGCGCTGGTGAACGAAATGTCCTTTCTGATCAAAGGCAGCCCGGCGATTGCGGTGATTGGGGTGGTGGACTTAACCCGCGTCACAAACCGTATCTCCTCGGTGACCTACGAACCTTTATCGCCGATCCTCGCCGCGGGGCTGCTGTATGTGGTCATTATCGGGCTGCTGCTGAAGCTGCAGAGTATGGCGGAACGCAAAGCTAAACGCCTGGCGCGCTAAAACAGGAGATCCTATGAATCAGTGGGCCGTTATCTGGTCGGTGCGCGAGAGCTTTATTGCCGGTTTGCTTGCCACCCTTGAACTCTTTATCATCGCGGCGCTGGCCGGTTTATTTATCGGGATTGCGCTGTGCTATCTCAGCGAATATCAGAAGAAGTTCCTTAACCGGCTCATTATTGGCTTCGTCAGCCTGATGCGGGCCATTCCTTTTTTAATTCTCGCGTATCTGCTTTATTACGGACTGCCGGAAATCGGTATTAGCCTCGAGGCCTGGACGGCGGGGCTGGTGGCGCTGATTATTTATCACGGCGCCTATTTCTTTGAAATACTGCGCAGCCAGCGGCGGGTCTTCTCCAGCGGCTATATTGAGGCGGCGGTGGCCCAGGGCTTTTCGCGCTACAAAATATTTACCCGCATTATTCTGCCCAATATCGTTTCATCATCGCTGCCGCTGATGGGCAACCAGCTGATTATTTGCCTGAAAGATACCGCGTTTCTGAGCATTATCACCGTCCAGGAAATTACCGCCGCCGCCAACAGCGTCCAGGCGACCTGGTTTATCCCGTTTAACGCGTTTATCGTCGCCATTGCGCTCTACTGGGCGATCGGCATTCTGCTGGAGCTGCTGATTAAGCGGCTGAGCGCCTGGGGAGCGAAAAGAGGAATGAGCCATGCCTGATTCAACCGCTGTCAGCATTAAAAACGTCTCCAAACAGTTCGATAATATTGAAGTGCTCCGCGACATCAACCTGACGGTTGAAAAAGGCTCGGTGGTCAGCATTCTGGGGTCGTCGGGCTCCGGAAAATCGACGCTGCTGCGCTGCATGAACTGGCTGGAGCAGCCGGATCGCGGCGAGATCCATATCGGCGGCCTGCGCCTCGGGGTCGATGAACGCAGCGGCCGGGCGATGTCCCACCGCCAGCTGTCGAAGGTGCGAGAGCGGGTGGGCATGGTCTTCCAGAGCTTTAACCTGTGGCCGCACCTGACCGTGCAGCAGAACGTCAGCGAAGCCCTGCTGCACGTGAAGGGCATGAAGCGCGGCGAAGCCAACGAGATAGCCCTGCGCCAGCTGGAGAAGGTTGGCATGGCGCACAAGGCCGACGCCTGGCCGATTACCCTCTCCGGCGGGCAGAAGCAGCGGGTGGCGATTGCCCGCTCGCTGGCCATGTCGCCGGAGGTGATCCTGTTCGATGAACCGACGTCGGCGCTGGACCCCGAGCTGGTCAACGAAGTGCTGGGGGTGATGAAAGCGCTGGCGGCCGAGGGCTACACCATGGTGGTGGTGACCCACGAGATGGACTTTGCCCGCCAGGTCTCCGACGAGGTGGTGTTTCTGGATAAGGGGCTGCTGATCGAGAAAGCGCCGCCGGAGAAGTTCTTCACTAACCCGGACTCCGAGCGGGTGCGGCAGTTTTTGCAGAGCAGCCGCTAGCGCTAAAAAGCCCGGTCGGCTGGCCGACCGGGCTTTCTTAATACGCTGCTTTAATCGCGATCGATGGCGAACGGCTGCCAGGCCTGACGTACCGGCATCACCTCCACGCGGTTGATATTCATATGATCCGGCAGGGTGGCGATATAGAACATCTGCCCGGCAATATCCTGCGCGCTCAGCGGCGTGGTGCCGCGATAGAGGTTATCGGATGCCGCCTGGTCACCTTTGGTGCGTACCAGGGTGAATTCGGTCTCGGCGATCCCCGGCGCGAGGTCGGTGACCCGCACCCCGGTCCCCAGCAGGTCGCAGCGCAGGTTGTAGCTGAACTGCTTCACGAACGCCTTGCTTGCGCCGTAGACGTGGCTGCCCGGATAGGGCCACTGGCCGGCGATCGAGCCGATGTTGATAATCGAGGCCCCGGCGCCGTGCTTAATCAGCGTCGGAAGCAGCGCGTGGGTGACGTTGACCAGCCCGGTGACGTTGGTATCGATCATCGTTTTCCAGTCCTGCAGGTCAACCTTTTGCGCCGGCTGCGGCGCCAGCGCCAGCCCGGCGTTGTTAATCAAGGTTTTGATATCGGCGAAGGCCGCCGGCAGCGCGGCCACCGCCGCCTCCACCGCGTCGCCGTCGCGCACGTCGAGCTCGATAATATGCACCGGCACCTTTTGGCTCAGCGCATCCTTCAGCTTCTCCAGCCGCGCCAGACGGCGGCCGCTGAGCACCAGCGACCAGCCGGCCTCGGCAAAAACCTGCGCCGCCGCTTCGCCAAAACCCGAGGTTGCCCCGGTAATAAATACCACGTTGTTGGTCGTCATTTCATTCTCCTGTGTGCCTGGTTCACCCACTATAAAAACCGGCGGCGGGCGCGCACAGGGCCAGTCGTCATGCGGCGATGTGACACCGTGTCACAACGCCTGCCGCGCACTGGCTCTATCCCTTTTTTGCCAATGCGCCCAATGATAGTGACAACAACAACGCCATCAGAGGGGCAGGGTATGAAGCTGGCACTACAAGACGATGTATCGGTAAGCAACGATGACGTACGCCAACTGGATCGCGCTTACGTATTTCACTCATGGTCGATGCAGGGCAATTTGAACCCGCTGGTGATTGCCGGAGCCAAAGGCTGCGAGCTGTGGGATTACGAAGGTAAAACGTACCTTGATTTCAGCAGCCAGCTGGTCAACGTCAATATCGGCTATCAGCATCCACGGGTGCTGGCGGCGATGAAGGCGCAGCTGGAGGAGCTGGTGACCATCGCGCCGGCTACCGCCAACCTCGCCCGCGGCGAAGCGGCGAAGCGGATCGTGGAGCTGGCGCCGGAAGGCTTTAGCAAGGTGTTCTTTACCAACGCCGGCGCGGACGCCAACGAAAACGCGATCCGCATGGCGCGGCTGTATACCGGGCGCGATAAGGTGCTCTCCGCCTACCGCTCCTATCATGGCAATACCGGCAGCGCGATTGCCGCCACCGGCGACTGGCGCCGGGTGCCGAACGAGTATTCACGCGGCCACGTTCACTTCTTCAACCCGTACCTCTACCGCAGCGAATTCAATGCCGCCAGCGAAGAGGAGGAGTGCCAGCGCGCGCTGGCGCACCTGCGCAGAATGATCGAGTGCGAAGGTCCCGGCGCGATTGCCGCGATCCTGCTGGAATCTATTCCGGGCACCGCCGGGATCCTTGTGCCGCCGGATGGCTATATGCAGGGCGTGCGGGCGCTGGCCGACGAGTTTGGCATCGTGCTGATCCTCGATGAAGTGATGGCCGGCTTTGGCCGCACCGGCAGCTGGTTTGCCTTTGAGCAGGATGGGATTGTGCCGGATCTGGTGACCTTCGCCAAAGGGGTTAACGCCGGCTACGTGCCCGCGGGTGGGGTGCTGATTAGCGAGCCGATCGCCCGCCACTTTGACGACCACTTCTTTGCCGGCGGTCTGACCTACTCCGGCCACCCGCTGGCGATGGCGGCTATCGTGGCCACTATCGACGCGATGAAAGAGGAAAAGATCGTCGAAAACGCGGCGACGATTGGCAACGGCGTGCTGCGCGAGGGGCTGGAGGCGCTGGCACAGAAGCACGCTATCATCGGCGAGGTGCGCGGGCGCGGGCTGTTCCAGGCGCTGGAGCTGGTCAGCAGCCGTGCGCGGAAAACGCCGCTGGCGGCCTCCGATATGGCGGCGATCAAGGGCGCATTAACCGAGGCCGGCCTGCTGGCCTTCGTGGTGGAAAACCGCATCCACGTGGTGCCGCCGTGCACCATCAGCGCGGAGCAGGTCGCCAAGGGGCTGGCTATTTTTGACGCGGTATTCGCCCGGTTTGCCGCTCTGGCGGAGTAGAACAGACGCCGCGGCCGCTTTCCGGATAAGGCATTTACGCCGGGAGCGGCCCGCGGTTCGGAAACCTCAGCTCATCCGATGCTCGCCGTTAACCAGCGCTTCGCGGTCGAAGAAGCGCTGGATCGCCCCTTCAGCCATAAACGCCGCCCGGTCCGACATATGGGCCACCACGTCGGCGTCGTGGCTCACCAGCAGGTAGGTCATACCGTGCTCCTGCTTCAGCCGGTTCAGCAGGTTGAGGATCTCCGCCTGTACCGACATATCCAGCGCCGACGTCGGCTCATCCAGCAGCAGAATCTGCGGGCGCAGCAGCAGCGCGCGGGCAATCGCCACGCGCTGGCGCTGGCCGCCGGAAAGCTGGTGCGGATAGCGGCGCGCGGCATCGGCGGGCAGCCTAACCTGCTCCAGGGCGGTCGTCACCCGCTGCGCAATATCGCTGATGCCGTGAATCTCCAGCGGCTCGGCGAGGGTGCGCCACAGGGTATGGTTTGGATGCAGCGAGGCGTAGGGGTCCTGAAACACCATCTGCACGTTGCGCCGCAGCTGGCCCTGAAAGCGAACGCCCGGCGTAATGGCTTTGCCGAACAGCGCGACGTCGCCGCTCCAGTCGCGCTGCAGGCCGCCGAGTACCCGCAAAATGGTGGATTTTCCGCAGCCGGAAGCGCCGATCAGGCTGAAGGTTTCCCCGGCGTCAACGCTGAAGCTGGCGGCGGAAACCGCCGTTTTAGCGCCGAAAATTACCCGTAACGCCGCGAGATTAACGACCGTCATGCGTCGCCTCCGTAAAAGATTGATTTCTGTCGAGGGTCGGCAGCATCCGGCCGTAGGTCTGCGCGTCGGGACGGCAGGTCCACAGCGTGCGGGTATAGGGGTGGGTGGCCGCAGGCAGGTCGCGCGCCACCATCCCATCGACCTGCGCCCCCTGATACATCACCAGCACCCGATGGCAGTGCTCGGCCACCAGCGGCAGATCGTGGCTGATCAGCAGCATCGCCATCTGCCGCTGCTCGCACTGTTCGACCAGCAGCTCGAGGATCTGGTTGCGCAGGCGGGCGTCGAGGGCCGAGGTGGGCTCATCGGCAATCAGCACCTTCGGGTTATTAAGGAGCGCAAGGGCGATCATCACCCGCTGGCCCATGCCGCCGGAGAGCTCCCCCGGATAGCGGCCGAGCACCGGTAAATCGAGGCCCACGGCGGCCACGGCGGCTTTCACCGCCTCCAGCCGCTGGCGGCGGTTCAGGCGCTGGTGGAGCGTAAGCGCCTCCTCCAGCTGTGCCTGAATGCTGAGCACCGGGTTTAGCGCATAGCGCGGGTCCTGCAGCACCATCGCCATATCGTTGCCGCGCAGCGCGCGCCAGCCGCGGCTGCTGAGGGTGAGCGCGTCGCGGCCCAGCACGTTGAGCGCGCCGGCGCTGACCACGCCCGGCCTGCGCACCAGCCCCATCAGGGCGCGGGCGGTCATCGATTTCCCGGAGCCCGACTCGCCCACCAGCGCCAGGCGTTCGTTGCCGAGCGTAAAGCTTAAATCGTTCACTACCCGGGCGCCGGGGTAGTCAATGGAGAGTCCCTGGACGTTGAGTCGGATATCAGTCATGTTGTGGCTCCAGTACGTCGCGCAGGCCGTCGCCCAGCAGGTTAAACGCCAGGCTGGCAATCAGGATTGCCGCCCCGGGCGCGGCGGCAATCCACCACTGGTCGAAAATCACCTGCATCCCATCGGCGATCATCGCCCCCCATTCCGCCATCGGCGGGCGGGCGCCGAGGCCGAGAAAGCCCAGTCCGGCGGCGGCGAGGATAATGCCTGCCAGATCCAGCGCCAGGCGCACGATGGCCGAAGGCAGGCACAGCGGGAGAATATGGCCCATCAGCAGCCGCCGGCCGCCAATGCCCATCATTTCCGCCGCCGCCAGGTAGTCGCTGTGGCGCAGGCGCTGAATTTCGCTCCGCGCCTGGCGGGCGTAGGCCGGCCAGGCGGTGAGCGCCAGCGCCAGCGCGCCGTTAACCAGCCCCGGGCCGAGCATGGCGACAAAGGCGAAGGCCAGAATCAGCCGCGGCATCGACATCACCACGTCGGTAAAGCGCATCAGCCCGCGCTCCAGCCAGCCGCCGTAGTAGCCGGAGAGAATACCCACCAGCAGGCCGGCGGGAAGGGTGATCAGGGTGACCAGCGCCACCAGCCCCAGCGCCGGCCGGGTGCCGTAAATCAGGCGCGAAAGCAGGTCGCGGCCGTAGCTGTCGGTGCCGAGCCAGTGTTGGGCGCTCGGCCCCTGAAGGCGGGCGGCGGCATCCTGCCAGTTGGGGTCCAGCGGCGCCAGCCACGGCGCGAACAGCGCCACCAGCACCAGTAGCAGAATAATCACCAGCCCGCAGAAGGCGGCGGGGGAACGGCGCAGGCGGCGTAAAAACAACCAGGTCGGCATCAGCGCACCCTCGGGTCGGTTAACCGTACCAGCAGGTCGGTAAGGTTATTAATCAGGACGAAGCTGACGCCAATCAGCAGCGTGCCGCCCATGATCGCCGTGGTGTCGCCGGCAAACAGCGCGGTGGTGAGATAGCGCCCGATTCCCGGCCATGAGAAGACGGTTTCGGTGAGCACCGCGCCTTCCAGCATGGCGGTCCAGGCCAGAGCTATGACCGTCAGCAGGGTGCCGCGAATATTGGGCAGCACGTGGCGAAAGAGGATCGTCATTTCGCCGGCCCCTTTGGCGCGCGCCAGCAGGACGTACTCTTTGTTCATCTCGCTCAGACAGGCGGATCGCGTCAGGCGGGTGATGCTGGCCAGCGAGTAGTAGGCCAGCAGCAGCACCGGCAGCAGCAGGTGGCCGACGGCATTTTTAAACGCCTCTCTATCACCGGACAGCCAGGTGTCAATCAGCGCAAACCCGGTGCGCGGCTCGACGCTGTACTGATAGATATCGTCCAGCCGCCCGGGGCCAGGCGTCCACTGCAGCCTGGCGTAGAACAGCGCCAGCATCAGCAGGCCGAGCCAAAAAATCGGCACCGAGTTGCCGAGCAGGGTAAAGGTGCGTACCGCCAGATCCCAGGGCGAGCCGACGTAGCGGGCGCAGAGCACGCCGGCAGTCACGCCAAGCAGGGCGCCAATAATCAGCGCCAGCGTCGCCAGCTCGAGCGTCGCCGGGAAGGTGGAGAGCAGGTCGTGAAGCACCGGCTGGCCGGTCGCGCTGGCGGTGCCAAGATCGCCGTGCGCGAGCCGGGTCAGATAGTGCCAGAACTGGACCGGCAGCGGCCGGTCAAGGCCGAGCTGATGGCGTACCTGATCGTAGGTGGACTGGCTGGCGTGGTCGCCGACGATTTGCAAAACCCGGTCAACCGGCGACAGCGCCGAGAGCGCGAAGGTCACCAGAAGCAGGCCGAGCAGAGTCAGCGCGAGGGTCAGCAGCCCCTGAAATAGCGCGAGCAGAGGGCGCTTTGCGCGCCGCTCCGCTCCGGTGGGTGAAACAGCAGACATGGTTATTCCGTAGGTAAAGAGTGCAGTGTAACCGTTGCGGGTAAAATCCCCGGACCGCAGCGTAACGCCGGATCCGGGTGACTAAAATATCGCTATTTGCTGACCCGATCGTACCAGACCATATCGGCGTTCAGCCCCTGCTGGTAGCCCTTGACGTTGTCGCGGACCACGATCTGCGTTTTTCCCTGATCGACAAACACGTACGGCGAGCTGCGCTGCAGCTCTTCCTGCATCTGTTTATAGAGTCCGAGGCGTTTGGCGGCATCCGGCTCGGCCACCGCCGCGAGGGTGGCTTTATTCAGCTCCGGGATTTGCCAGCCGTTAAGACCGGCCACGGTGCTCGACTTCCCGTCGTTGTAAGCAAAGGCGCTGGCGTTGGAGTGGGCGTCGAAGTAGTCGGGGATCCACAGGCGAATCGCCGCCTGATGCTGCTTCGCCCGCACCCGGGCGTATACCTGGCTACCGGCCGCCGGCAGCAGGTCGATCTTCACGCCGCCCTGGGCGAAGCTGGCCTGCATGGACTGGGCGATGGTGATAAACGGCGGTTTGTTTTCGACATCAAGGGTGAAGTGGGCGTCTTTAATTCCGGCTTTGGCGAGGATCGCTTTGGCCTTCGCCGGGTCGAATTTAAACGGATTGTTGTCCAGCGCCCCCGGCAGACCCACCGGCAGGAAGCTCTGATGGACGAAATACTGGCCCTTGAGCAGGTCCTTCGTGATGCCGTCGTAATCCACCAGCCAGCGCGCGGCCTCCCACAGCGCCGGGTTTTTCAGCAGCGGGTTGGCGGCGTTGCCGGTGTTAAACGCCAGGTAGTTCTGTTCCGCCGACGGAATGCTCAGCACCTTCACGCCGGGCTTGCCCTGCAGGGCGGCAATCTGATCGGCGCCCAGGTCGCGCGCCACGTCGGCGTCACCCTGCTGGATCAGCAGGCGGCGGGAGGCCGGATCGGGCACGTTTTTGATGATGATGCTTTTCAGCTTCGGCGCGCCGGTGGGCGAGCTGTCGTTGGCCTCCAGCACGATGGCCTGATGCGGCTGGTAAACGCGCATTTTAAAGGCCCCGCTGCCCGCCGAGTGCATCTTCAGCCAGCCGTTGCCGAAATCGTTATCTTTGGCATTCGGCGCCACCAGCTTTTCATCGACGATAGAGGCGATAGGCGTGGAGAGAATATTCAGCGCCACCGCCGGACTCACCTCGGCGGTCCAGTGCAGCACCAGCGTGTGGTCATCCACCTTTTTCAGCTGGCCGGCAATGTTGTCCGCCTGCCAGCCGAGGACGTTGAGGATAAAGGCCGGGGATTTATTCAGGGTCACCGCGCGGGTGTAGGAGAAGATAATATCTTCCGGGCGTACCGGGTTGCCGGAGGCGAACTTCGCGTCGGGCTTGAGCTTCACGGTCAGCGTTTTCGCCGCCGGGTCCGCCTGCCAGCTTTCGGCCAGAACGGGGGTGATTTTTTCAGGGTTGTCGCGGTCCGGCTGCACCAGACGCTGGTAGAGGCTCGGTACCGTTTGAATGCTGGAGAGTTCGTTGGCTTCCGCCGGGTCGAGGCTGACGATGTCGTCGAGGCCCTGGGCAACCACCAGGGTGGTTGGCGGCGTGGCGGCATGGACGGCGGCGGATAGCGCGGTCAGCACCAGTAATGACAGCAGTTTTTTAGTCATGAGCAATCCCTGAAAAATGATGTTTTGATTATTGATGTGCCGCTAAATTAGGCCCCTTCACCAAAGGCGTAAAGTCAAAATGCGGATAAGCTTATGCTTAAAAAGCATAATCAATATCATCGGGCGATGAGTGAAAAGTTACGCCGCCGGCTTTCTGCACGCCGCGCTTCTTGATATAACAATTCGATCACAATTTAACGGAACGTGAAAATGCCGGAAATCAATCAGTATGGCCAGCAGGTGAACGATGTGGTCGTTGGCTGGCAGGGCGCCAGCGTGCTAAAGCGCAGCGCGTTAACGGGACGCTATTGCCGGCTTGAGCCGCTGGATACCCGGCGACACGCCGCCGATCTGTTTGCCGCCTACGCCCTGGGTGACGGCAGCGACTGGACCTGGCTTGCCAGCACGCGCCCCGAAACCGTGGAGGCCACGGCGCACTGGGTGGCAGGCAAAGTCGGCGACGACGCGCTGGTCCCCTTTGCGGTTATCGATCTCGGCTCCGGTCAGGCGGTGGGGCTGGTGAGCTTTATGGCGATTGAGCAGGCGATGGGCTCGGTGGAGATCGGCCACGTCACCTGGTCGCGAAAGATGAAAAATACCCCGCTGGGCACCGAGGCGGTTTGGCTGCTGCTGAAGTACGCGTTTGCCGCCGGCTACCGGCGCCTGGAGTGGAAGTGCGACTCGATGAATATCGCCTCCCGCCGGGCCGCCGAGCGGCTGGGCTTTACCTGGGAGGGGCGCCTGCGCCAGAAGATGGTGCGCAAGGCGCGCAGCCGCGA
Source organism: Klebsiella sp. BIGb0149 (assembly GCF_004362605.1). Lineage (NCBI taxonomy): Bacteria > Pseudomonadati > Pseudomonadota > Gammaproteobacteria > Enterobacterales > Enterobacteriaceae > Klebsiella > Klebsiella sp. BIGb0149. Next base: position 375,785 of record NZ_SNYG01000001.1, read on the forward strand.
CAGCGACATGCTGTCGATTATCGACGGCGAATGGCCGCAGCGCGACGCCGAACTGCGGGCGTGGCTGGCGGCGGACAACTTCGATGCCGAGGGGCGGCAGATAAAGCGGCTGGATGAGTTCCGGGAAGCGCTCTCCCCCGCCTGAATAACCGGAGGGGGAGGCGCGTAGCGGGCCGCGTCAAAGGGCTGATGCGGTCGAAGAGGCGGCGCGGTTTACCAGCAGATAAATCCACCGTCGACCACCAGGTCGACGCCGGTGCAGAATGACGCGGCGTCGCTGGCGAGGAACAGCGCCGGGCCCGCCATCTCCTCAACTTTCGCCATCCGCTGAATCGGCGTCTGGCTTTCGAATTCGCGGGTCTGATGGACCATCTCCGGACGGGTGTTCATCGGCGTGGCGGTATAGCCGGGGCTGATGGAGTTCACGCGGATCCCCTTGCCGACCCACTCCATCGCCAGGCTTTTTGACAGATGGATGACGCCCGCTTTAGAGCTGTTGTAATGCGCCTGCTCAAGGCCGCGGTTAACGATAATGCCGGACATGGAGGCGATATTAATGATCGAGCCGCCGCCGGATTCCAGCATCAGCTCCGCCTCGGCTTTACAGGAGTTCCACACCCCGGTGAGGTTGATATCAATCACCCGCTGCCACTGCTCGGCTTCCATCTCCAGGGCCGGGTTGGCGTTGGCGATACCGGCGGCGTTCACGGCGATATCCAGGCGGCCGAAGCGGCTTTTTGCCAGCGCGACGGCGGCGCGGAGATCGCCGAGCTGGCGCACGTCCCCGGTATACAGGCAGGCCTGGCCGCCGATGGCTTCGATGTTATTCACGGTCTCGGTTAGGCCGCCGTCTTCCCGCAGATCGAAGCACAGGACCCGCGCACCGGCGCTGGCCAGCCCGTAAGCAATGGTCTGGCCGATCCCGCTGCCCGCGCCGGTGACGAAGGCGACGCGTCCCTGTAGATTAAACAGCTGTTGAGCAAAATCTTTGGCGATCATAGTCGTTACTCTGTTAATGAATATTCCGTGGCCCGGCGCGGTATCCGGACCATCCGTAGTGAAGCCTCGCTGCCCGACATTCCCCCGCGGGGATCAGGACATAATCAGGCCGCCGTCGATGTTAATCGTTTGTCCGGTGAGGTAGCGCGCGTCGTCGGAGGCGAGAAACGCCACCAGCCCGGCGACATCTTCCGGTTTCCCCGCGCGCTTCATCGGGATACCTTCAACCCACTCCGCCATCAGCTCGCCTTTGGCGTAGCGCTTGCTATCGCTGCTGAGGATTTCTCCCCACACGCGGTCGTTGTAGTCCCACATTTCGCTCTCGATAATCCCGGGGCAGAAGGCGTTAACGGTGATATTCCACGGCGCCAGCTCGTGGGCGAGGCTTTGGGTGATCCCGATAACGCCCATCTTGCTGGCGGCGTAGTGCGGGGTGTAGATAAAGCCCTGGCGGCCCTGGCCCGAAGAGGTATTAATCAGGCTGCCGTGGTTCTGCTTGACCATGTACTTAGCCGCTTCGCGGCAGCACAGCCAGACGCCGGTGGTGTTGACCGCCAGCACCTTCTCAAAATCGGCCTTTGGCATACGGTCGAAGTAGTCGATAGTGATTACCCCGGCATTTTGAATGGAGACGTCAATGGTGCCAAAGCGCGCGGCGGCCTGCTCATACAGAGACTGAACCTGGGCCTCGTCGGTGACGTCGACCTCGAGGGAGAGAATCTCCGCCTGGTAGCGCTGGCGCAGGGTTTCCGCGGTTTCATGGACGCGAGCGGCGTTAGAGACCATCACCAGCCTGGCGCCATCGCGCGCAAAGCGCTCGGCGATCCCCGCGCCAATGCCGCGGCAGGCTCCGGTAATAACAATCGTTTTGTTGTGAAAATTTCTGTTCATATTAGTTTCCCTTTAGCGAGGCCGGGCGGGCGACGCCCGGCGCAATGAGTGTTGTCCGTCGGCGTATTAGCTGGAGGCGGCGCCGCCGGGCAGCGCTGCGGCCTGCTTCTCTTCGTGACGACGCATCAGGATGACTTTGTTCTGCAGCTTTTGCTGGAACTGGTCAACGACGACGGCGGTCACAATGACCACGCCTTTAATGACCATCTGCCAGAAATCGCTGACCCCCATCATGACCATGCCGTCGGCGAGGAATACGATAACGAAGGCACCAATAATCGAGCCGGTGACCCGACCCCGGCCGCCCGCCAGCGCCGTGCCGCCGAGCACGGTGGCGCCGATGGCGTCCATTTCAAACATGTTGCCGGTCATCGGGTGGGCGGTTTGCAGCTGGGAGGCGACGATCAGCCCAACGAAGGCGGCGCAGAGGCCGGAGAAGGCGTAGACGAAGATCTTCGCCTTCACGATAGGCACCCCGGCGAGGCGCGCCGCGGACTCGTTGCCGCCGATCGCGTAGATGTAGCGACCCAGCGGCGTTTTGGTCGTCAGCCAGTAGCCGAGCACGAGGAAGGCGATCATCAGCCAGATGGGCAGATAAATGCCGAGCACGGTGCCGGAGCCGAGGATCGAGAAGCCGGTATTACCCAGCGCTTCCATGCCGTTGAGGTTAGGGTAGGTGCTGCCGTCGTTAAACAGCAGCGCGGAGCCGCGGGCGACGTACATCATGCCGAGCGTGCAGATAAAAGGCGCCACGCCAAAGCGGGTGATCACGGCGCCGTTAATAAAGCCGACCAGGATGCCAAAAATGGCCACGCAGAGGATCACTTCGGGGACGTTAAAGAAGATCACGCTGCCGTTCCACAGGGGCAGCCCGTTGGTCAGCAGGGCGCCGGCGACCATGCCGCAGATCCCGGCGACGGCTCCGACCGAGAGGTCGATACCGCCGGTGAGGATCACCAGCGTCATCCCAATGGCCAGCAGGCCGGTAATCGCCACGTGCTGGGTCATGATCAGCAGGTTAGAGGCGGTCAGGAAATTCGGTACCATCACGCTGAAGAATGCAATAACCAGCAGCAGAGCGATAAACGTTCTGGCCTTCAGCAGGTACATATAAATCATATATTTCTGGTTCATGATGGTTTCCAGCCTGATTAATCTTGGGGTGTTGAAGCCGCGATAAGCTTTTCGCGGGTAACCGCATGGCGCGGCAAATCGGCGGTAATACGGCCATCGGCCATCACCAGAATGCGGTCGGCCAGGGCCATAACCTCATCCAGCTCCGAGGAGGAGAACATGACGGCCAGCCCCTGATGCGCCATTTTGCCGATCAGGTGATAGACGTCCGTTTTAGCGCCGACGTCAATCCCGCGGGTGGGTTCATCGAGGAACACCACCTGCGGCTGCGTCATCAGCGCTTTACCCAGCACGACCTTCTGCTGGTTGCCGCCGCTCAGGGAGGTAATGGGCAGCTCGGGGTCGCTGACCTTGATAGCGAGCTGGCGGATCATCTCCTTCACGCTGGCGCTCTCTTTATGCGGATTCAGCCACTTCCAAGCCCGTCTAAAGCCCTGCAGGCTAAAGTCAGAGAGCGTCATGTTGGACTGAATGGACATCATCTGCACCACGCCTTCGCCCTGGCGGTCTTCCGGTACCAGCGCCAGCCCCTTTTTTAAGCGGGTTTGAAAGTGGGCTTTGCCGATATTCTCGCCGTTGAGATGGACGCTGCCGGTCTGGCAGGTCATCAGGCCGATCAGCCCCTTAAACAGCTCGGTGCGCCCGGCGCCCAGCAGGCCATAGATGCCGATGACTTCGCCTTTATTGAGCGTGAAGGTCACGTCGTTAAGCTTGTAGCCGCCGCTGTGATGCAGCGCGGTCAGGCCCTCGACGGCAAGCACCGCCTCGCCCTGCGGCGCCGGCTGATAGTCGAAGTGCTTTTTCTTATCCCCGACCATCTGCTCAATGATCCAGGGAATGCTGGCGTCGCTGACGGTGCGTTCGCTGATAAAGCGGCCGTCGCGGAAAATAGTGATGTGGTCGCCAATCTCCATCAGCTCTTCCAGGCGATGGGAGATATAAATAATGGTGACGCCGCGTCGTTTTAGCTGCTCAATAACGTTAAACAGGACCTTAACTTCCGACTGGCTGAGCGCCGAAGTGGGCTCATCCATAATCAGCACCCGGGTATCCTTTGACAGCGCGCGGGCGATTTCCACCAGCTGCTGATGGCCGATCCCCAGCTCGCCCAGCGGGGTGTAGGGGTCGACATCAAGCTCGAGCCTTTCCAGCAGCGATTTCGCCAGTTCGTACTGATATTTTTCGTTAATTCGGCCTTTCTGGAAAAATTCGTTAGCCATGAAAATATTATCCATGACGTTCATATTGGGGAATAAATTAAGCTCCTGGAAAATAATGCTGATCCCCTGACGTTCGGCCTGGTGAGTTGAGCTTAATGAAACTTCGGCACCGTCGAGAATAATCTGTCCGGAGGAGGGCGTTTCGACACCGGCAAGCATTTTCATCATGGTGGATTTACCCGCACCATTTTCTCCGATCAGAACGTTTACTTTATTTCGATATACCCGGTAATTAACGTTATCTAAGGCGATAACCCCCGGATAAACGCGGGACAGCTCGCGCGTTTCGATAATAACTTCAGATTCGACTGGTTGGGGAGCGACGATGGGTTGCGACGGCATCTTATTGTCCTCCGGAGCGTACGATTTTTGCTGGCGTAATGTCGGGAACCGTTTGCGGAATATCCCAGGCGGAGAAGACGCCATATACCTGGATCGTTTCGCCGCTTTTTACCTGCGCGGTCTGGATCATTTTCAGCGCCTGTTCATTAATGGCCCGGCCGTATTCACCAAACAGCACCTGGTCATTAAAATCCTGATAGCTGGTGCCTTTATAGCCATCGCGCAGCTGGGTGCCGCGAAGCGTCGGGCCAATCTGCACCACTACCGGGCCGGCGGCGCTATCTGCAACCGTCATTTTGCCGCTGCGGGAGGTGGCGTCGATTTTGCCGATTTTACCCGCTACCGTGACGTAAAAAATGCACGGGTTCTCCTCCTGAGAGCGGTAGCCCAGAGCCTGACAGGCGCTGTCGAAATCTTTAGCGGCGCGCAGGGCGGCCATCAGTTCGCTGACCGGACGGGCCTGCGCCACAACCTGCGGCACGATGTTGTTCTGCCAGGTTTGATCGATATTTGCCATGTGCGGATTGGGCGGGGATTTAAGATCGGCCAGCTCCTGCTGGGAGACGATACGACAGCCCCCAAGAGTAAGAACGGCCAGTGCCAGCCAGGTTTTTTTGTACATATCACTCTCCTACGCGCCCCCGAAGGGGCGCAACAACCCGAACTCAGGATTTGATGTTGAAGTCCTGAACTTTATCTGCGTTATCTTTGGTTATCAGAATGCCGCGGAACATGACGCGCTGCTTGGCGGGCTTGACGCCTTTTTGCAGGTAGTTATCGAGGTCGGTAACGCCCTGCGCCGCAATCGACTGGGCCTGCAGCATCACGGTTGCCTGCAGCGTGCCGGCCTTAACCGCATCGCGCTCGTCGTTGCTGCCGTCGATGCCGACGACCACGACGTCAGTCCGGTTGGCCGCCTTGAGGGCGGCGATAGCGCCAAGGGCCACCGGTCCGTTGCCGCAGATCACGCCTTTGACGTCAGGATGGGCCTGCAGAATGCTGTCCATAATGCGCTTGCCGTCAATGAGCGTACCTTTGGCATCCTGTTTGGCGACGCTGACCATATCCGGATACTGGTCAATGACCTGGTGGAATGATTTAGAGCGCGTGACGCAGTTATTATCCGCAAGGTTGCAGGTCAGTTCGGCGTATTTGCCTTTTTCCGCCATTTTCTCGACAAAAACGTTAGCCACTTCCGAACCGGCCTGGAAGTTATTATGCGTAATCTGTTCAAGGGCCACGTCGTCGACAGGAATTTCCCGGTTAATTAATACGATCGGAATACCCGCCTTTTTCGCTTTTTCAATCGCCGCGACGCTGGCGGTTGAGTCGGCGTTATCCAGAATAATGCCCTGAACTTTTTTACCGATGGCGGTATCAATCAATTCGTTCTGTTTTTTTACATCTTCGCCATGAGACAGAATGGTTGTTTTATATCCGAGTTCTTTTGCTTTCTCGCTGGCCCCTTTGGCTTCAGAAGCGTAATACGGGTTATCCAGCGAGTTAACCATGATCATGATGGTGCCTTTTTCTACTGCCTGAGCAGTAAAAGAAAACGCGGTCAGGGTTGCAGCAGTTAAAAGCGTTAAACGTAATTTCATGACAATGTTCTCTCTGTGTTGTTATTGTCGGGTACGGTGAAACAACGTAAGGCCGGAAAGGCGGTTGTATGGGCCGGAATTCTCCTTCTGTTAGTGATTAAGGTTCGTCACCCGCGGATTCCCTGGTGGGCGTCAGGCGGACGTAGCCGGTTTCCATAATGTTCTGTCCACCGCATGGCGCCACTCCTGATATCTTGCCTGCAGGCGCTGGTGGCGGGCCATGTCGGGGCTAAATTCACCGTGTGCGGTTAAAAAGGCCGCCAGGTCGACCGGTTCATCGGGATTGAGCGCCTTGCGGGCAAGCAGGGCTGCGCCAATGGCCGAGAGCTCCGGCACGTCGCTGCGCATCACCGGGCAGCCCAGCAGATCGGCCTGGTACTGCATGAGCCAGTCGTTTTTGGTCGGTCCGCCGTCGACCATCAGCGCCGAGAGGCTGAAATCATCGTGCTGACGCATGGCGACCACCACATCGGCAATCTGGTAGGTGATGGATTCCAGCGCGGCGCGGATCAGGTGCGCGCGCTTAACGCCGCGGCTCAGCCCGCAAATCACGCCGCGGGCGCTATCGTCCCACCACGGCGCGCCAAGCCCAGTCAGCGCCGGCACAAAATAGACCCCCATCGTCGACGAAACCGAAGCGGGCAGGGTGTTCAGCTCGTGGGCCAGCTCGTCGGCGGAGAGCTCGCTCAGGCCGGTGCTGTCGGCCATCCACGCCACGGCATCGCCGGTGTGGGGAATATTCCCTTCCAGCCCGTAGGTGATGCGCTCGCCGTCGTGCCAGGCAATGGTGGTGGCCAGCGCGTCAATGTCGCACTGGGCTGATTTAACCGGCGCCATCACCGATGAGCCGGTACCGTAGGTGGCCTTCACGCACCCGAGTTCCCCCAGCGCATGGCCAAAAAGCGCGGCGTGGGAGTCGCCGACCATCGACATGATCGGAATGCCGTCAGGTATCGCCGCGAGCCCGCGGGTGTAGCCAAACAGCCCGCTGGAGGGCTTAATCTCCGCCAGCGCGGCGCGGGGGATCTGGAACAGCGCCAGCATATCGTCGTCCCACTGCCCGCTCTGCAGATTGAGCAGCTGGGTGCGCGCGGCGTTGGAGTAGTCGCAGCAGAAGGCGTCGCCGTGGGTTAAGTTCCACAGCAGCCAGCTATCGATGGTGCCGAGACAGATCTCGCCGCGTTCGGCGAGAAGGCGACCCTCGGGGATCGACTCCAGCAGCCAGCGCATTTTGGAGGCGGAAAACAGGGGCGCAATCGGCAGCCCGGTGGTGGTTTTAATCTGCTGCTCTTTGCCCGCATGGCGCAGCTCGTCGCAAAACGCGGCGCTGCGGGTGCATTGCCAGGTGATGGCGGCGTTAACCGGCTTCCCGCTGTGGCGATACCAGCCGATGGCGGTTTCCCGCTGGTTGCTGATGGCGAGTGCGGCCACGTTGTCCGCGCCAACGTGCTCAACCGCTTTGGCAATCACCGCGAGGGAGGCCTCAATCAGCGTCTCGCCGGATTGCTCTACCCAGCCATCGCGCGGGGTTTGAATCGCCAGGGGCTGTGAAAACTTGACAATAACGTTGCCGCGGCCGTCGAGCACGACTGCTTTGGCGTTGGTCGTCCCCTCGTCGAGCGCAATAATGAACTCTTGCTGTGTTGCCGGCATTAGATAGTCTCCTGAGTCACACTGCGTCCTGGCGCTGAGGGGCGAACATTCCTCGCTATCGCGTTGCGACTGAGCAGGCCATGATGTGACATTTCGTTATCACTTTTTTAATCACTGAATATATATTCGATAGTGATTATTTATTTAATACCTTAGCCAGAAACTTTCCCCGGGGCTAGAGGGAAAGTTATCAATTGTGCTGGCAATCACACTTATCTGAATGGATAAATGCCTGGAGGGCAGAGGAGGCAAGCGCGGAGATATTCGATCAGCATATTGAAATATAACTGTTTATTTCGCACGCCTCGGCATCTGAAGGGGGGGCGCAAAGGCATGCAAAAAAGATATCTGATGGAAAATTAGCCGGTGACCAGCAGCCTCGCGGTCGGGTAATCGGTGATTAAAACGTCGATATAGCCGCCGGAGAGGGCGCCTTTGATCGCCGCAACCTTATCGCTACCGCCGGCCAGCGCCACGACGTTGGGGCATTTTTTTACTTTTTCCAGCGCCATGCCGATAACAGGATCTTCATCATCGCTTAACACGGCCCGGCCCTTTTTGTCGTAGTAGTGCAGGCAGATATCCCCCACCGCGCCGCGCTCGGCCAGCACTTGCAGCATATCTTCGTGGTAGTAGTTACCGGACGTTTTCAGCAGCTGTGAGGGTTCGAGAATACCGATCCCGACGATGGCAATATCAACCTCGTCGAAGCGTGAAACCACGTCGGCGACGTCCTGGCTGGCGATGAGGCGGTTTTTCTCCGCCATCGAGCCCTCAATGCTCTGCGAAGGAAGCAGCCAGGCCTGACAGTTAAGATGCTGGGCGAGCGTCTGGGTCAGGATGGTGGCCTGGACGTTGCCGTTCGGTCCGACGCCGCCGAGCAGCTGGATGACTCCGCTGGCCTTTAAGTTCTGCGCGTGAACCTCATCGACCATCGCTCTGATGGTCGAGCTCCATGAGGAGACGCCGATCAGATCTTTCGGCCGCAGGCGGGTTTCCAGATAGTGGGCCGCAGCGGATCCAATCGCGCGCTTGAGGGTGTGATCGCTGGCATCCTCTTCGGTATCGACGACGATAGCCTGCTTAATTCCGTAGCGATCTTCGATGCCTTTTTCGAGGTTGAGAAAAATATTCGAGGGCTGAACGACGCTAATTTTTACCACCCCTTCTTTCTGGCAGCGGGTGATGGCGCGGGAGACAAATGACTGGGAGAGCGAAAGAAGTTGTGCAATGTCGGACTGCTTTCGTCCTTCAAGATAGTAAAGCGTGGCAATCTTAACTAACAGCCTTTGTTCATCCTGCTTAGCCATATATATCCCCGAAAATCATTAACGTACATCCATTATGTTATACCCGTCATGCCAAAACCGCATGTCTGTTGGCGCCGCGCGTTAACCGCGCCGGCCCTCTGCCTGAGCAGACTGCAGGGCGAATAATTCAGGGTATAGAGGCTTTTATCATACGTGAAAAAGAAAGAGAACTAAGTGTGATGAAACTCTAACTTTTATCAATCCTCAAAATCAGCGGTGGACAAAAACAAAACAGTCACGGCATAATTGAATAAAGAATCATTATTGAATATATATTCATGGTGATATCAAGTCAACTGAAAACTTATCCAGGCACAGACGGGCCTGATAGTTAAGGAGGCAGAATGTTCCTGAGTATGATGCAGCGGCGGAAGCCTGATGATGCGCTGCCTGGGGATGTCTGGTTTTTTTAGTCCCTGACGGAATAAATATTCCAAGTTGAAATTAAATTCAGAGGTATTAAATGAATCCCTATAGCTACGATGTCCAGGCTCTTGAGCGTCAAGCTCGCGCGGTTCGCCGCCACATTATCAGATTGAATGCCAACAGCCCCGCCGGGGGGCATACCGGCGCCGACCTGTCGCAGGTAGAGCTCCTGACCGCGCTCTACTTCCACGAGCTGAACGTCTCCCCCGAGCAGATTGCCGACCCCGAGCGGGATATTTACATCCAGTCTAAAGGCCACGCGGTAGGGTGCTACTACTGCGTGCTGGCGGAAGCCGGCTTTTTCCCGGTCGAATGGCTGGCGACCTATCAGCACGCGAACTCGCATCTTCCCGGCCACCCGGTTCGCCAAAAAACCCCCGGCATCGAGCTGAATACCGGCGCGCTGGGCCACGGTTTGCCGGTTGCGGTGGGGCTGGCGCTGGCGGCGAAAAAGAGCAACAGCCGCCGCCGCATCTTTTTAATTACCGGCGATGGCGAGCTGGCCGAGGGCAGCAACTGGGAGGCGGCGCTGGCTGCGGCGCACTACGAGCTCGATAACCTGATTATTATCAACGATAAAAACAACCTGCAGCTCGCCGGGCCGACCCGCGAGATTATGAATACTGACCCGCTTGCTGAAAAGTGGAAAGCGTTTGGCATGACCGTGACCGAGTGTCAGGGAAACGATATGGCCTCAGTAGTGGCCGCTCTGGAAGGGCTGCAGCAGGCGGGTAAACCTAACGTCATTATTGCCAACACCACAAAAGGCGCCGGTATTTCCTTTATCCAGGGGCGTCCGGAATGGCACCACCGGGTACCGAAAGGCGAAGAGATTGAACTGGCACTGGAGGAACTGAAAGATGAGTAATGCAGAACACTTGGCGAGCGTAATGGTGCAGGCGTTTATTGACGCGGTAGAAAGCGGCGTCGATCTGGTGCCGGTCGTTGCTGATTCCACTTCGACGGCGAAAATTGCGCCCTTTATTAAACAATTCCCCGGCCGTCTGGTTAACGTCGGGATTGCCGAGCAAAGTATGGTCGGCATGGCGGCCGGGCTGGCGCTGGGCGGGAAAGTTGCGGTGACCTGTAACGCCGCGCCCTTCCTGATTTCGCGCGCCAATGAGCAGATCAAAGTTGACGTCTGCTACAACAACACCAACGTTAAGCTGTTCGGCCTCAACGCCGGGGCCAGCTACGGCCCGCTGGCGAGCACCCATCACTCTATTGACGACCTTGCCGTGATGCGTGGGTTCGGCAATATCCAGATCTTTGCCCCCTCTACGCCGCGCGAGTGCCGGCAGATAATCGACTACGCCATCCAGCACCAGGGGCCGGTCTATATCCGCCTGGACGGCAAGGCGCTGCCGGAGCTGCACGACGAGAACTACCGCTTTGTGCCCGGGGCGGTGATTACCCTGCGCGAAGGCCGGGATATTGCGCTGGTTGCGACGGGCTCGACGGTGCATGAAATCGTTGACGCTGCGGAGCTGCTGGCCGAGCAGGGCATTGAAGCGAAGGTGGTGAGCGTTCCGTCGATTCGCCCTTGCGACACTCAGGCGCTGCTGGCGGCGCTGCAGGGCTGCCGCGCGGTCATTACGGTTGAAGAGCACAACGTCAATGGCGGACTTGGCAGCCTGGTTGCCGAAGTGCTGGCCGAAGGCGCCGCCGCCATTCCCCTGAAGCGCCTGGGGATCCCGGACGGCGAGTACGCGGCGGCGGCGGACCGCGGCTGGCTTCGTCAGCACCACGGTTTCGATGCGCCGGCGATCGCGGCACTGGCCCGGACTCTGGGCTAACCGTAGCGCTAAAAACCCGTGCGGGTGGCGCTATTTGCGCTGCCCGCAGAGGGTGATGACCCGCGCGTCGCTTTGCAGCCAGTGAACCTCAACGCTCTCATCATCAATTTGCATCCGCAGCATTCCCTCCTTTATAGACGTTATCCGCATGCGCAGAAAATCCATCCCGCTCTGACGGGGAAGGGGGAGCGCCTTAAACCAGCTCTCTTTCGCCGAGAACGCCAGCGTCAGCGCCAGCGCAAAGGGCAGGCCGCTGGCCGCCAGCAGCGGTTTTTCCGCGGCGCTGATAATGCTGCTTTCGAGCTCCGCCGCCAGCGCCGGGGTAAAGCGCCGCTCAATATCAATCCCTATCGGGTAAGAGGAGACCACCGCCAGGGCGCTGTTTTCACAGTGGCTGATGCTGCCGAACCACGGCGTGGGCCACTGCGGCTGGCGCTGCTCGCCGGGCGGCGGCGGCACTTTTTCGCCAACTTCGCGCAGGGCGTGCACGGCGGCGATGCGCCCGGCAAGGTGTTCGGTCTGGCGCTTGCGGCCGCCTGCGGCGAGCAGGGCGTGATGGGGCAGCCACAGCAGATCCGCGGGCTGGAAGCTGGCAGGGTCGAAATCAATCCGCTGAAGCAGATGGCCGGCAAGGAGAAGCGTGCTGTGACGTGTGTGCATGAAAGGATGTTAACCGATTTGCCCGCCGCCCTCTATGGCCAGAGGGCGGCGGGATTCAGGCGAGCAATCAGAAGTGAGTGTTGATGCCCATATACCAGGTACGGCCCGATTCGTTATAGGTTTCGGCACCCGCGCCGTACATATAACCGGTGGTGCCGCCGGTAGTTTGGGCGTTACCCGCACGCCAGTGGCGCTTATCGAAGACGTTATCCACGCCGCCGGTCAGGCTGACGTTTTTGGTGACGTCCCAGGTCGCGCTCAGGCCGAGGATGCTGTATGGGCTAACCTCGTTCTTCTCGCTGCCGGTAACCGGTTCGCCCTTGTAGTTATACTTTTTCGGCTCCTGCTTGCCGTACCAGGTAAAGGTCGACTGCACGGAAACATCGTCGTATACCTGCCAGCTGAGGGTTGAGTTCAGGGTATATTCCGGGATAATCGACAGGCGATCGCCGGTCTCTTTGTTCTTACTCTGCAGCATGTAGGTGATGTTATTGGTCCAGTTAACGGTCTCGCTAACCGGCACGTTTAACGTCCCTTCCAGGCCCTCAACCACCGCTTTCGGCACGTTCTCCCACTGGTAAATATCGGTTTTCACCTTACCGCTTGATGTAGAGGAGAGCGGAGCGTAGCCCGCTTCGATTTTGTCGCGGTAGTCGTTGCGGAACCAGGTCACCCCGGCCAGCCAGCCGTCGCGTTTAAACTCGAGGCCAATCTCTTTGTTGATGCTGGTCTCTGCCTTCAGGTCATCGTTACCCACCATATAGCAGCCGGTGCCGGTTGCGCTGGCGTAGCAGCCCTGGCCCTTACTGTACAGGATGTAGTTCGGGTTGGTCTGATACAGGCTCGGCGCTTTATAGGCGCGGGCAATACCCATCTTCAGGGTAAAGTCGTCGCCCAGTCCCTGGGACAGGTTAAGCGACGGGCTCCAGTTATTGCCGACGATGCTGTGGTGATCGAAACGCAGCGCTGGCGTCAGCATGGTGGAATCGGTTAGCTCAACGTTGTCTTCGGCAAACAGCGAGAAGATCTCCGCCTGCGAGTACGGGCTACGGCCGGTGCTGCTTGCGCCCGGAATATCGCCGCCCATAAAGGTCTGGGTATTGGAGGCGTTATCCTTCATCCGCTGCTGGTTCCATTCGCTCCCCAGGGTCAGGTTCTGATTGACCCACAGGTCGAATGGAATGCTGATTTCGCTGTGCAGCATTACGTCGGAAAGGTCGATATCGCTAAACTTATCGCTATTAAAGATCCCTTCCGTGCCCCCGGCCAGGCCTTCGCCCTTACGCGAGTTGCGGGTGTGCTCGTACTGCGCCCAGTTGCTGGTGGTGATACCGTTATCCCAGCCGCCGTTCCAGGTGACGGAGTAGGTCTGACGATAGAGGCGGTTGGTCTCTTTACCGTAGTTCTCTTTCACCAGGTCGTTGGTGTTGGTGTTCTGCGTGTCGCCCGCGTAGAGGTTGCCCTGGCGGCTGTAGCCCGACTCAAACTCCAGCGACTGCATCGGCGCGAAGTCCCAGCGCACGACGCCGTTGATGTTTTTATTCTCGACACCTTCGCGCCCGGCCGGCAGGGTATCTGAGTAAATACCGGTACGCTCGGACTGATGTCCCTGGTTGATATCCCAGGCGTCGGCCTGCGTTTTGTCGAGGTTGCCGAACAGGCGGAAGCTGAAATCGCCGCCCAGCGGGCCGCTAAGGCTAAAGTCGGTGCGCTTGGTGGCGCCCTCGTCTTTATGCTCCGGGGCGTTCATGTAGGCATTCCATGAACCGTGCCACTCGTTGCCGCCTTTTTTGGTGATGATATTGACCACGCCGCCCGCCGCGCCGTTGCCGTAGCGCGCCGCCGCCGGGCCGCGGATGACCTCAATGCGTTCGATCATTTCCGGCGGCACCCAGCTGGTATCGCCGCGGGTATCGCGCTCGCCGCGCCAGCCGAGACGAATGGAGTTACGGCTGGTGACCGGCTTACCGTCAATCAGGATCAGGGTGTTTTCCGGGCCCATGCCGCGAATATCAATCTGGCGGTTGTTGCCGCGCTGGCCGCTGGTTGAGTTGCCGGTCAGGTTAACGCCCGGCATGGTGCGGATGATTTCTGAAACATCGCGGGCCGGCGGACGTTTACGAATTTCATCGGCGGTGATGGTGGAGACGCCGGGCGCCTGCAGGTTCTGCTCCGCTGCGGTAACCACCATGGTTTCTTCGGCGGCCGTTTGTTTGCTGTCTGTGGTCTCTTCCGCGCACAGCGGGAAGGCAACACCATAAATTCCCAGATTGACCAGCAAGGCCAGGGATTTGATCCTGTTATTCATTTTAATATCATCCAGCTGTCTGTTGCCGCTTTCCCCAAAGACCTCTTCCCAGCGGGAGAGGTGACGGCATGCACAAATGTTGTCAGTAGAGGACAGATGCCCGCCATCTCTGACATGTTTTTAGAAGTTACTCATTCCTACGCGCGGTAATACGCTATTGCAAATGCAAATAGTTATCAATAATATTATCAACAAAATATTACGTTTATTGATAAATATCACGATAAACATAGGGTTATTTAATGTTAAAAACAGGAAGCGATGACTGGTGGCAGAGCCTGAGCGGCCCGCAGTCGGAGGCGTCTGGCGATGCGTACCGGGTGACGTTCTGGTGGCGGGACCCGGCGGGCAGCGAGGCCACCTCGGCGACGCGGCGGGTGTGGATTTACATCACCGGCGTCACCGACCACCACCAAAATGCCGTTCCGCAAACCCTACGTCGCATCCCGGGCACCGATGCCTGGCAATGGCAGACCACGCTCTCGCCGACCTGGCGCGGCAGCTACTGTTTTATCCCCTCCGAACGCGATGACGATTTTGCTCCCGAGATTTTTAACGGTGACGCGCCGGACCGCACCCTGCTGCGCGAGGGCTGGCGACGCCTGCTGCCGAGCGCGGTAGCCGACCCGCTCAATGTGCAAAGCTGGAAGGGCGGGCGCGGCCACGCGGTCTCCGCGCTGGAGCTTGCGCAGGCGCCGGAGCAGCCCGGCTGGGCGCTGCGCGATGAAAACTATGCCCCGCCGGTCTGCATCCAGTGGCGCAGCGCGCGGCTTGGCAACAGCCGTCGGGTGTGGGTTTATGCCACCGGCGGCGGCGCGGCAAAAGAGCGCCCGCTGGCGGTGCTGCTGGACGGCCAGTTCTGGGCCGAGAGCATGCCGGTATGGTCGCCGCTGGCCGGACTGACCCGCGAGGGCCGGCTGCCGGCGGCGGTATATCTGCTGATCGACGTGATTGATAACGCGCACCGCGGCCGCGAGCTGCCGTGCAACCGCGATTTTTGGCTGGCGGTACAGGAGGAGATCCTGCCGCAGGTGCGCCAAATCGCGGAATTTAGCGACCGGGCCGAGCGTACCGTCGTGGCCGGACAGAGCTTTGGCGGCCTGGCGGCAATGTTCGCCGCCCTGAACTGGCCGCAGCGTTTTGGCTGCGTGCTCAGCCAGTCCGGCTCCTACTGGTGGCCGCACCGCGGCGGCGCGCAGGATGGTGCGCTGATTGAAGGCCTGAAATCGGGCGAACTGCGCGCCGACGGGCTGCGAATCTGGCTCGAAGCCGGCGAGCGGGAGCCCCTTATTTTCCGCGCCAATCAGGCGCTTTTAGCCCAGCTGCCGCCGCCAAAACGGTCGGTTTTCTGGCGCCAGGTTGACGGCGGGCACGATGCGCTGTGCTGGCGCGGCGGGCTGACGGCGGGACTGATTCAGCTGTGGCAATCTACAGAATCCGCCCCTTCGGAACCCAATCATTGATCGTGCGCGAGGGCTGCGGATGCGGCCAGCAGGATAGCGAGTATTAACAGGAGTTTGAAATGCAATTCAGTAACCCCTTCGATAATCCGCAAGGGCAGTTTTACATTCTGCGTAACGAGCTGCAGCAGTACAGCCTGTGGCCCCATCACTGCGCGCTGCCGGAGGGCTGGACGGTAGAGTGTTCGCCGCAGTCGCTGGAAGCGTGCAATGCCTGGCTGGCGGCGAACTGGTCAACCCTCACCCCCGCGCACTACGCGTCCTAAGGAGCCGATGATGACCACTCGTTTACCGCTGGTTGCAGCGCAGCCGGGGATCTGGATGGCGGAGCGGCTGTCAACGCTGCCCGGCGCCTGGAGCGTCGCTCACTACGTTGAGCTCAGCGGCAGCCTCGATCCGGCGCTGCTCGGCCGGGCGATCGTCGCCGGCCTGGCCCAGGCCGACACGCTAAGCCTGCGCTTTTGCGAAGACAACGGCGAAGCCTGGCAGTGGGTCGATGAGGCCCGTCGCTTCGACGAACCGCAGCACCATGATCTGCGCGAGGCGGACGATCCGCACGCGGCCGCGCTGGCCATTATGCGGGCCGACCTTGAACAGAACCTGCGCGTCGATAGCGGTAATCCTCTGGTCTGTCACCGGCTGCTGCGCACGGCGGATAATCGCTGGTACTGGTATCAGCGCTATCATCACTTACTCGTCGATGGCTTCAGTTTCCCTGCCATTACCCGCCAGATCGCCGCTATTTACCGTGCCTGGCAGCGCGGAGAGGCGACGCCGGAGTCGCCGTTTACGCCGTTCGCCGAGGTGGTGGAAGAGTATCAGCGCTACTACGGCAGCGACGGCTGGCAGCGGGACAAGCAGTTCTGGCAGGAGCAGCGCAGGACGCTGCCGGCGCCGGTTTCGCTCTCCGACGCGCCGCTGGCGGGACGGGCAACGGGCACGGAGATCTGGCGCCTGAAGCTTGACGCTGACGCCGCGACGTTCAGCCGCCTCGCCGCCGGCGCCCCGCAGTGCCAGCGCGCCGACCTGGCGCTGGCGCTGGCCGCGCTGTGGCTGGGGCGCCTGTGCGGGCGGATGGACTATGCCGCCGGCTTTATCTTTATGCGCCGCATGGGATCGGCGGCGCTGACCGCGACCGGGCCGGTGCTTAACGTCCTGCCGCTGGCGATCAACATCGATGCCCAGGAAACCCTGGCCGAGCTGGCGCTGCGCCTTGCCGGACAGCTGAAAAAAATGCGCCGTCACCAGCGCTATGATGCGGAACAAATTGTCCGCGATAGCGGCAGGGCCGCCGGCGATGAGCCGCTGTTTGGCCCGGTATTAAATATCAAAGTTTTCGATTACGTCCTCGATATCGACGGCGTGCAGGCGGTGACGCACACCCTGGCGACCGGCCCGGTTAACGATCTTGAGCTGGCGCTGTTCCCGGACGAATCCGGCGGCCTGTCGCTGGAAGTGCTGGCCAATAAGCAGCGCTACGATGAGGCCACGCTGCGCGCGCACGTTGAGCGCCTCTCCGCGCTGCTGGCCCAGTTTGCCGCCGACCCGGCGCTGCGCTGCGGCGAAGCGGACATGCTGTCCGCGCGGGAAACGCAGCGGCTGGCGGAAATCAATAATACCGGCATCGCGCTGCCCGCCACGACGCTGAGCGCGCTGGTGGCGGAACAGGCGCTGAAGACCCCGGACGCCCCCGCGCTGGCGGACGCCCGCTGGCAGTTCAGCTACCGCGAAATGCGCCAGCAGGTGGTGGCGCTGGCCGAGGCGCTGCGCGCGCGCGGGGTTAAGCCCGGCGATAGCGTGGCGGTGGCGCTGCCGCGTTCGGTCTTCCTCACCCTGGCGCTGCACGCCATCGTTGAAGCGGGCGCCGCCTGGCTGCCGCTTGATACCGGCTATCCTGACGATCGCCTGCGCATGATGCTCGAAGACGCGCGCCCGACGCTGCTGCTGACCTCCGACGATCAGCTGGCGCGCTTTAGCGATATCCCCGGGCTTACCAGCCTGTGCTATCAGCAGCCGCTGGCGGCGGGGGATGACGCGCCGCTGGCGCTCTCAGCGCCGGAGCATACCGCCTATATCATCTTTACCTCCGGCTCCACCGGCCGCCCGAAAGGGGTGATGGTGGGACAGACCGCGATCGTCAACCGCCTGCTGTGGATGCAGAACCACTATCCGCTCGGCGCCGATGACGTGGTGGCGCAGAAAACGCCGTGCAGCTTTGACGTCTCGGTGTGGGAGTTCTGGTGGCCGTTTATCGCCGGCGCCCGGCTGGTGATGGCGGAGCCCGAAGCGCATCGCGATCCGCTGGCGATGCAGCGCTTCTTCGCCCGCTACGGCGTGACCACCACCCACTTTGTGCCGTCGATGCTGGCGGCGTTCGTCGCTGCGCTCGACGCGAAAAACGTCACCGCCTGCCACACGCTGCGGCGGGTATTCTGCAGCGGCGAAGCGCTGCCGACCGGGCTGTGCCGCGAATGGGAGGCCCTGACCGGCGTGGCGCTGCATAACCTCTACGGCCCGACCGAAGCGGCGGTAGACGTCAGCTGGTACCCGGCCTGCGGCGCGGAGCTGGCGGCGGTGACCGGCAGCAGCGTGCCGATCGGCTGGCCGGTATGGAACACCGGATTACGCATTCTTGACGCCACTATGCGCCCGGTACCGCCCGGCGTGGCGGGGGATCTGTACCTCACCGGCATCCAGCTGGCGCAGGGCTATCTCGGCCGACCGGACCTGACCGCCAGCCGCTTTATTGCCGACCCGTTTAGCCCGGGCGAGCGCATGTACCGCACCGGCGACGTGGCGCGCTGGCTCGACAGCGGAGCGGTGGAGTATCTGGGGCGCAGCGACGATCAGCTGAAAATTCGCGGCCAGCGCATTGAGCTCGGCGAAATAGATCGCGTCATGGCGGCGCTGCCGGACGTGGCCCAGGCGGTCACCCACGCCTGCGTCTTTAATCAGGCGGCGGCCACCGGCGGCGATGCGCGCCAGCTGGTCGGCTACCTGGTCTCTGAATCCGGGCTGCCGCTCGATACCGCGGCGCTGAAGGCGCGCCTCGGCGAACAGCTGCCGCCGCACATGGTGCCGGTAGTGCTGATCCAACTGCCGGCGCTGCCGCTGAGCGCTAACGGCAAGCTGGATCGTAAAGCGCTCCCGCTGCCAACGCTGAGCCAGGAACGCCGCGGCCGGCCGCCGGAGTCGGAGAGCGAGCGTGCGGTCGCCGAGGCGTTCAGCCAGCTGCTGGGCTGCGACGTGAACGATATCGAAGCCGATTTCTTTGCGCTTGGCGGCCACTCGCTGCTGGCGATGCGCCTGGCGGCGCAGCTGAGCCGCCGGTTTGCGCGTCAGGTGACGCCGGGACAGGTGATGGTCGCCTCGACGGTCGGCCAGCTGAGCGCGCTGCTGGCGTCCGATCTCAGCGACGAGCAGGCGCAGCGCCTGGGCTTTGATGCGATTTTGCCCCTGCGCAAAAGCGACGGCCCGACGCTGTTCTGCTTCCATCCGGCCTCCGGCTTTGCCTGGCAGTTCAGCGTGCTGGCGCGCTACCTCGACCCGCGCTGGTCAATTACCGGCATTCAGTCGCCGCGCCCGCAGGGGCCGATGGCGAACGCCGCCAGCCTGGATGAGGTCTGCGAGTCCCATCTGCAGACGTTACTGGCGCAGCAGCCGCACGGGCCGTACTACCTGTTCGGTTATTCCCTCGGCGGCACCCTGGCGCAGGGAATTGCCGCGCGCCTGCGCCAGCGCGGTGAAGCGGTGGCGTTCCTCGGGCTGCTGGATACCTGGCCGCCGGAGTCGCAAAACTGGGCGGAAAAAGAGGCCAACGGCCTCGACCCGCAGGTACTGGCGGAAATTGACCGCGAGCGGGAAGCGTTCCTTGCCGCGCAGCAGGGGCAGCCGTCCGGCGAGCTGTTTAGCACCATCGAGGGCAACTACGCCGACGCGGTGCGCCTGCTGACCACCGCGCACAGCGCGAAGTTCGACGGCAAGGCGACCCTGTTCGTGGCGGAAAAAACGCGCCAGCCGGGGATGGACCCGCAGGTGCTGTGGGGGCCGTGGGTCGGAGAGCTGGAGGTCTTCAGCCAGGCCTGCGCGCACGTGGAGATTATCTCTCCCCAGGCCTTTGAGTCGATAG
Source organism: Klebsiella sp. BIGb0149 (assembly GCF_004362605.1). NCBI lineage: Bacteria > Pseudomonadati > Pseudomonadota > Gammaproteobacteria > Enterobacterales > Enterobacteriaceae > Klebsiella > Klebsiella sp. BIGb0149. The sequence goes on from NZ_SNYG01000001.1 coordinate 395,714, forward strand.
GTCCGGTGGTGCGGGAGATTCTGGGATAGGTCGCGCGTCGTCCGGAGGTTTCCGGACGACCTCTGCACATCGCTCTGTAGCCCCGGTCAGCGTCGCGCGAGCCGGGTTTTTTTTTATGCTTTAGCCGGGGGAAGATCAGAGGCTAGCGGCGGCCCAGCGGCACCACCAGCGGCGTGTGGGCGACCGGGTCGTCGATGATGGTGCAGCGCAGGCCGTAAATCCGCTCGATAAGCTCGGCGGTCACGATCTCTTTCGGCGCCCCTTCGGCGATAATTTTGCCGTCGCGCAGGGCAATCAGATGGGTGGCGTAGCGGCAGGCCTGGTTGAGGTCGTGCAGCACCGCCGCCAGGGTATAACCCTTCTCGCGGTTCAGCTCGCTCAGCAGCTCGAGGAGATCGATCTGATGGCTGATATCCAGCCAGGTCGTCGGCTCGTCGAGCAGCATGATGGCGGTTTCCTGCGCCAGCACCATCGCAATCCACGCGCGCTGGCGCTGGCCGCCGGAGAGCGTATCAACGCTCTGCTGCGCAAGGTCGGTGATGCCGGTGGCGCGCATCGCCTGATTGACCGCCTCATCGTCCTCTTTCCGCCAGCGGGTGAACATCGGCTGATGCGGATAGCGGCCGCGGGCGACCAGCTCCTGGACGGTAATATCGCCCGGGGTGGTGGCGTTTTGCGCCAGCAGGCCGATGCGTCTGGCGACGTCCTTGCTGGCGTAGCGCTGGATCTGCTCGCCGTCGAGGTAAACATGACCGCTGGTCGGGGTCATCAGGCGGCTGAGGGTGCGCAGCAGCGTCGATTTTCCGCAGCCGTTGGGGCCAATGATGGCGGTGAAGTGGCCGTCGGGAATGGTCACGTTCAGCGATTCGGCGATGATCTTTTTGCCGTATGCCAGGGTCAACTGGTCGCCGCGCAAACGGGGGGTTACAGCGGTCATTTTTTGCGGGACTCCTGAATTAACAGTGCGATGAGATAGATACCGCCGAGGCTGACGGTGACGACCCCCACCGGCAGCTGATAGGGCATAAACAGGCGCTGGGCGCTATAGTCGGCCAGCGCCAGCAGCAGCGCGCCGCACAGCGCCGACTGGGTCAGACCCCAGCGCGCGGTGCCGCTGAGGCGGCGGGCGATATGCGGGGCCACCAGCGCTATAAAGGAGATCGGACCCGCCAGCGCGGTGGCGGCGGCGGTCAGCACCACCCCCACCAGCATCAGCAGCAGGCGAGAGCGCTCGACCCGCACGCCGAGCGCGCAGGCGGTATCGTCACCCATTTCCAGCAGGCGCATGCGCCGCACCAGCAGCACGCTGCAGGCCAGCATCAGCACAATAAGCGGCGCCGACGGCCAGGTTTTACCCCACGTCAGCCCGTTGAGCGAACCGGCGTTCCACAGCCCGGCGGAGAGCGCGGTCTCCAGCGACGCGCGCAGCAGCAGCCAGGTATTGAACGCCACCAGCATCGCGCGGATGCCGATACCGATAATAATCAGCCGGAAGGTTTCAATCCCGTTACGCCAGGCCAGCAGCCAGACCAGCAGGGCGGTCAGCACCCCGCCAACCATCGCCGCCAGCGCGATGGCCGTCAGGTTCTGCCCAAAGAGCACCATCGCCACCAGCACGCCGCTCCACGCGCCGGTGTTGAAGCCCATCACGTCCGGGCTGCCCAGCGGGTTGCGCATCAGCGACTGAAAAATCGCGCCGCTAACGCCCAGCGCCGCGCCGATCAGCAGCGCCATCAGCACCCGCGGCAGCCGCCATTCGGTGACCACCATGGTGATATTACGCGGGGCGTCGCCCAGCAGCGCGGAGATAACCTGCTCCACCCGCAGCGGCACCAGGCCGCTGCCGAGCCCCCAGAGGGAGACGACCACGCTGGCGACGATCAGGATAAAACAGCTGAGCAGCAAACGACGGGAAGGGGCGGTCACATTGCACCTCCGCGCGGCTGACGACGCACCAGCCAGATCAGCACCGGGGCGCCGATAAAGGCGCTGACCACCGAGACCCGCAGCTCTCCGGGCACCAGCAGGCGGCCAAGAACATCGGCAAACAGCAGCAGCGCCGGGGTGGCCAGCAGGGTGACCGGCAGCGACCAGCGGTGGTCGGCGCCCACCAGCCAGCGCGCCATGTGCGGCATCATCAGGCCGATAAAGGCGATGGGGCCGACCACCGCCGTAGCGCTGCCGCACAGGACGGTGATCGCCAGCAGGCCGATAAACTGCGTGCGCGCCACCCGGCTGCCGAGGGCGGTGGCGGTGTCGCTGCCGAGGCTCAGGCTGTTCAGCGCCCGGCTGAGCAGCAGCGTCACCGCGCCGGCGATCAGTACCGGGAGCAGAACGATTTTTAGCGTTTGCAGGGTGCGGATATCCAGCGAGCCGGCCTGCCAGAAGCGCAGCTGGTCGTAAACGTCGGGGTTAAGCAGCGCAATGCCGTTAGAGAGCCCTTCGAGCACCGCCGCCAGGGCGACGCCGGCCAGCGTCAGGCGCACCGGGCTAAGCTGGCCTCCGCCCTGGCTGCCGGTGAAGGCTACCAGCAGCGAGGCGGCAAAGGCGCCGCAAAAGGCCATCAGCAGCTGCTCCTGCGGTGAATGAATACCGAACAGCGCGGCGCCCAGCACGATCGCGAAGCTGGCGCCGGAGTTGACGCCCAGGATACCGGGGTCGGCCAGCGGGTTGCGGGTGAGGGTTTGCATCAGCGCTCCCGCCAGCCCCAGCGCGACGCCGGCAAGCAGCCCGGCAAGGGTGCGCGGCAGGCGGGCATCGAGCACGATGGTGCAGTCAGCACTCTGACAGGTGCCGGTAAAGGCATCCACAACGACGTTGAGTGGAAGAGGTTTGGCGCCAACGAGCAGGCTGAGCGCAATCGCAACGGCTAAGATCAGCAGCAGACCCGGCACGGCGACGGCGCGCGCCCTGGTCGTAGAAAACGACATAGTTCACATCCCTGACATGATAATGATAGTAATTATCGTTATCGATTCTATTCAGTTATGTTAGCATGGCGGCCCCTAAGAATGGTATACGCAAATCATTCGGGATGCATCGCGACGGCAGGGCGTGAGTGCCCGAGCGGTCAGCGCCCGGCGGCCGACGCGCCGCTATCGCGAGGCCGGGATTGACCGGCTGCCGCCAGCGCATCTGTCGCCCGACGTATAACGAGTATCGATGGAAAATAATAACAAGGTGTTGTAATGAACCGACAATCCCGGCTGCTGAACCTGAGCCTGCTGAAAACGCATCCGGCGTTTCGCGCCGTCTTTATCGCCCGCTTTATCTCTATCCTCTCGCTTGGCCTGCTGGGCGTTGCTATCCCGGTACAAATCCAGATGATGACCCATTCCACCCTGCAGGTGGGGCTCTCGGTCACCCTGACCGGCGCCTCGATGTTTATCGGCCTGATGGTGGGGGGCGTGCTGGCGGATCGCTACGAGCGCAAGCGCCTGATCCTGCTGGCGCGCGGCACCTGCGGGGTCGGTTTTGTCGGCCTGTGCCTCAACGCCATGCTGCCCGAGCCTTCGCTGGCGGCCATCTACCTGCTGGGCATCTGGGACGGCTTCTTCGCCTCGCTGGGCATCACGGCGCTGCTGGCGGCAACCCCCGCGCTGGTTGGCCGGGAAAATCTGATGCAGGCCGGGGCGATTACCATGCTGACGGTGCGCCTGGGCTCGGTGATTTCGCCGATGATCGGCGGCCTGCTGCTGGCGACCGGCGGCGTGTCCTGGAACTACGGCCTGGCGGCGGCCGGCACCTTTATCACCACCTTGACCCTGCTGTGTTTACCGCAGCTCCCGCCGCCGCCTCAGCCGCGCGAGCATCCGCTGAAGTCGCTGCTGGCGGGGCTTAAGTTCCTCTTTAATAGCCCGCTGATTGGCGGTATTGCGCTGCTCGGCGGCCTGCTGACGATGGCGAGCGCGGTGCGCGTACTCTATCCGGCGCTGGCCGAAGGCTGGCAGATGTCGGCCTCGCAAATTGGCCTGCTGTACGCCGCGATCCCGCTGGGCGCAGCGCTCGGGGCGCTCACCAGCGGCCAGCTGGCGCAAACCGCCAGGCCGGGCGCGCTGATGCTGACCACCACCGTTGGCTCCTTTGTCGCCATTGCCCTGTTTAGCCTGATGCCGCTGTGGCAGCTGGGCGCGCTGTGCCTGGCGCTGTTTGGCTGGCTGAGCGCCATCAGTTCGCTGCTGCAGTACACCCTGATTCAAACCCAGACGCCGGAGGCGATGCTTGGGCGCATCAACGGCCTGTGGACCGCGCAGAACGTCACCGGCGATGCCGTTGGCGCCGCGCTGCTGGGCGGCCTCGGTGTGATGATGACCCCGGTCGCGTCGGCAAGCGCCAGCGGCTGGGTGCTGGTTATCGTTGGTGCGATTTTGATTGGGCTGCTGAGCGAACTGCGCCGCTTTCAGCGCCCGGAGACGGTGAGCGAAAGCTGAGGCTGCTTCCCGGCCAGCGTTACGCCGGCCGGGAAGAGGATTTAGCCGAAGAAGGCTGCGAGGCGCTGCAGCACCAGCATGGCGCTGTAGTAGTCAAGACGGAAGGTTTCGATGCCCAGCGGATAGACGCGTTTGGCTTCGACCGCAGGCAGGTGGGCGAGCAGCGGATTGGCGTAAATCGCCTGAGCGTCCTTCTCGTCGCCGGCGAACAGGAACAGGCTTTGGCCGTTGAGGCCGGCGGCCAGGTTCTCCCCGCCCAGCTGGATGATATCGTGGCGTTTACCCTGACTCTGGCTGGCATGCAGCCCGCCGGGAAGGGTAGCCAGCGTAAAGCCCAGCTGTTCGAGCATCTGGCCCTGGGCCGACTCCGGCGTCCACAGATTGGCGCTATGGGCCGCGGCGGTATAAACCAGCGCGCTAACCGGCTGCGGCGGCAGTTTCATCTGCTGCTTCAGCGCCGCCAGCTGCTTATCAAATTCGGCGATGCGCACCGCGGCCTGCTTCTCCTGGCCGGTAATCTCTCCGAGCTGGGTGAGCAGCGCCTGCCAGCTCTTATCGTCGTAGTTAATGATAAGCGTCGGCGCAATAGTAGAAAGCTGATCGTAGAGCGCCAGCGCGGAATCGCCGCCGGTGGCGCTAATCAGGATCAGGTCCGGCATCTGTGCGGCCACGGCCTCGGCGCTCGGCTCGCCGATATAGAGCCGCGCCAGCTTACGATCCCGGGCGACTGTGCTCCACTGGCGCAGGAATCCCTGGCCATCGGCCACGCGGTTATTCGGCGTGGTGGCCCCGCTGGCGACCACCGGGGCATCAATCGCCAGCAGCGAGCCGGTGAGGGTAACGCTGGTGGAAACAATGCGCAGCGGCCGCTGTTCAAGGGTGTGCGCGCCGCGGCTGTCGGTAATCTGACGCGGCCAGTCGGCGGCGAACGCTGAGGTAATTCCTAAATACGCCAGCCCGCAGGCCAGCAGGGTACGGCGGCACAAAGTGGAGAAATTCACGAATTTGCGTCCTGATTGAGTTGAGATAAATGCGTCTCATTTTCAGCTTTGTGCCGCAGGGATGCAAGCCTAAGTAGCACAACATGCTGTTTATACGGTTGACATGTAGAGCAATACCTTTTAGGTTAGCCAACCAAAATATAAATGATAATTATTCGTAATATCTTTATCGTTTTTGGAGGATGATATGGAAACGTCAATGGCCGAAGATGTACGGGAACAAAAAATGACCCTGGCACCAGAAAGCTTCTTCTTTATGTCGCCGTACCGCAGTTTTAGCACTTCAGGCTGTTTCAGGCGCTTCTCTCATTCCGCCGCCGACGGCGATGCGCTGTCCGGTGAATTCCAGCAAAAAATGGCCGCCGCGTTCCAGGAGGCGAAAGCCGCCGGGATCAGCAAGCCGGTGATGGTCGGCGCGATCCCCTTCGATACCCGCCAGCCGTCCGAACTGTTTATTCCCGAGCGCTGGGAAACCTTCTCCCGCACCGGCAAGCAGCGCTCCGCGCGCTACGCGTCGGGCCAGGCGGCGATGGACGTGGTGGCCCGCCAGGAGATCCCCGAGCAGGACGCATTTATGGCGATGGTCGAGCGCGCCGCCGCGCTGACCGCTACGCCGGAAGTCGATAAGGTCGTGCTGTCGCGCCTGATCGATATCACTACCCGCGATCGCGTGGACAGCGGTGCGCTGCTGGAGCGCCTGATCGCGCAAAACCCCGCCAGCTATAACTTCCACGTGCCGCTCTCGGACGGCGGCGTTCTGCTCGGCGCCAGCCCGGAGCTGCTGCTGCGTAAAGAGGGCGATAGCTTTAGCTCCCTGCCGCTGGCGGGCTCGGCCCGGCGTCAGCCGGACGATGTGCTGGATCGCGAGGCGGGCAATAAGCTGCTGGCGTCCGGCAAAGATCGCCACGAGCACGAGCTGGTGACCCAGGCGATGAAGGCGGTGCTTGCGCCGCGCAGCCGCGAGCTGTCGCTGCCGGACTCTCCGCAGCTGATCACCACCCCAACCTTATGGCATCTGGCGACGCCCATTGCCGGGACCGCCGCGGCCGGGGAAAACGCCATGTCGCTGGCCTGCCTGCTGCATCCGACGCCGGCCCTCAGCGGTTTCCCGCACCAGGCCGCCACGCGCCTGATCCGCGAACTGGAACCGTTCGATCGCCAGCTGTTCGGCGGCATCGTCGGCTGGTGTGATGACGAAGGCAACGGTGAGTGGGTTGTGACCATTCGCTGCGCCCGCCTGCATCAGCACACGCTGCGCCTGTTTGCCGGCGCAGGGATCGTTCCGGCCTCCTCTCCGCTGGGGGAGTGGCGCGAAACCGGCGTCAAACTGACCACTATGCTGAACGTGTTCGGCTTGTATTAAGAGGCGATGATGATTGCATTTAACCGCTGGCCGGAAAGTTTTGCCGCCCGCTACCGTGAAAAAGGCTACTGGCAGGATCTGCCGTTAACTCAGCTGATTACCCGTCACGCGGCGAGCGATGCCGTGGCGATTATCGACGGCGAAGTCCAGTACAGCTATCGCCAGTTCAACCGGTTGGTGGATAATCTCGCCTGCTCCCTGCAGGGCATGGGGCTCAAACGCGGTGAAACCGCGCTGGTACAGCTGGGCAACGTCGCCGAATTCTATATCACCTTCTTTGCGCTGCTGCGCATCGGCGTGGCGCCGGTCAACGCGCTGTTCAGCCATCAGCGCAGCGAGCTCAACGCCTACGCCACGCAGATTGAACCGGCGCTGCTGGTGGCCGATCGCCAGCACGCGCTATTTGCCGACGATAGCTTCCTCAACGGCTTTATTGAGCAGCATCCGTCGGTGCGGGTGGCGCTGCTGCGCGGCGATAGCGGCGAGTATGACCTTGCCGCGGCGATCGCCCAGCCCGCCGAGGGCTTTATCGCCAACCCAACGCCTGCCGATGAGGTGGCGTTTTTCCAGCTCTCCGGCGGCAGCACCGGCACGCCTAAGCTTATCCCGCGCACCCATAACGATTACGAATACAGCATTCGCCGCAGCAATGAAATTTGCGCGATTAGCGCCGAGACGCGCTATCTCAACGCGCTGCCCGCGGCGCATAACTATGCGATGAGCTCGCCGGGATCGCTGGGGGTGTTTCTGGCCGGAGGCCGGGTGATCCTTGCCGCCGACCCGAGCGCCACGCTCTGCTTCCCGCTGATTGAAAAGCATCAGATTAACGTTGCCTCGCTGGTGCCGCCGGCGGTCAGCCTGTGGCTGCAGGCGATCCACGAATGGGGCAGCAATGCGCAGCTGCAGTCGCTGCAGCTGCTGCAGGTTGGCGGAGCGCGCCTGTCCGCGACGCTCGCCGCGCGCATTCCGGCCGAGATTGGCTGCCAGCTGCAGCAGGTCTTCGGCATGGCGGAAGGGCTGGTGAACTACACCCGCCTCAACGATAGCCAGCAGCGCATTATCAATACCCAGGGCTGCCCGATGAGCCCTGACGACGAAGTGTGGGTCGCCGATGCCGAAGGCAACCCGCTGCCGCGCGGCGAAGTCGGCCGCCTGATGACCCGCGGGCCCTATACCTTCCGCGGCTACTATAAAAGCCCGCAGCATAACCTGGAGGCGTTTGACGCCGACGGCTTCTACTGCTCGGGGGATCTGATCTCGATCGACGAAGACGGCTATATCACCGTGCAGGGGCGCGAGAAAGATCAGATCAACCGCGGCGGGGAGAAGATCGCCGCGGAAGAGATTGAAAACCTGCTGCTGCGCCACCCGGCGACGATCCATGCCGCGCTGGTGAGCATGGAGGATAGCCTGCTGGGGGAGAAAAGCTGCGCGTACCTGGTGGTCAAAGAGCCGCTGCGCGCGGTCGCGGTACGTCGCTTCCTGCGCGAGCAGGGCGTGGCTGAATTTAAGCTGCCGGATCGGGTGGAGTGCGTGGACGCGCTGCCGCTGACGCCGGTGGGCAAAGTCGATAAAAAACAATTACGTCAGTGGCTGGCTGAACGCAAGCTGGGCTGAAGGAGAAGACAGAATGGCCATTCCTCAATTACAGGCTTACGCGCTGCCGGAAGCCAGCGATATCCCGGCGAACAAAGTGAGCTGGGCCTTTGAGCCGTCCCGCGCCGCGCTGCTTATCCACGATATGCAGGAGTATTTCCTCAACTTCTGGGGTGAAGATAGCGCGATGATGGCGAAAGTGGTCGCCAACGTTGCCGCGCTGCGCGATTTCTGCAAGCAGCACGATATCCCGGTGTTCTACACCGCGCAGCCGAAGGAGCAGAGCGATGAAGACCGCGCCCTGCTGAACGATATGTGGGGACCGGGCCTGACCCGCTCGCCGGAGCAGCAGCGGGTGATTGCCGCCCTGGCGCCGGACGAAAACGACACTGTGCTGGTGAAGTGGCGCTACAGCGCGTTCCACCGTTCGCCGCTGGAAGAGATGCTGAAAGAGGCCGGGCGCGATCAGCTGATCGTCACCGGCGTCTATGCCCATATCGGCTGCATGACGACCGCGACCGACGCCTTTATGCGCGACATCAAGCCGTTCTTCGTTGCCGACGCGCTGGCGGACTTTAGCCGCGAAGAGCATCTGATGGCGCTGAAATACGTTGCCGGACGCTGCGGTCGGGTGGTGATGACCGAAGAGCTGCTGCCGCTGCCGGCGTCAAAGGCGGCGCTGCGCGCGCTGGTGCTGCCGCTGCTCGACGAGTCCGACGAGCCGATGGATGATGAAAATCTCATCGACTACGGCCTGGATTCGGTGCGCATGATGGCGCTGGCCGCGCGCTGGCGCAAAGTGCACGGCGATATCGACTTCGTGATGCTGGCGAAAAATCCGTCGATTGATGCCTGGTGGGCGCTGCTCTCCCGCGAGGTGAAGTAGTGGCCGCGCTCGATTTTCAGGGTCAGACCGTATGGGTGACCGGGGCGGGTAAGGGCATCGGCTACGCCACCGCCCTGGCTTTCGTTGAGGCCGGGGCGCAGGTCACCGGTTTTGACCTCGCCTTCGCGGGCGAAAGCTATCCGTTCGCCACCGAGACGCTGGACGTGGCCGACGCGCCGCAGGTGGCTGAGGTGTGTGGGCGCCTGCTGAACGGCATTGAGCGTCTCGACGTGCTGGTCAACGCGGCGGGTATTTTACGCATGGGCGCGACCGATGCGCTGAGCGTTGAGGAGTGGCAGCAGACCTTTGCCGTTAACGTTGGCGGTGCGTTTAACCTGTTCCAGCAGACGATGGCCCAGTTCCGCCGCCAGCGGGGCGGGGCAATCGTCACCGTGGCCTCCGACGCCGCGCATACGCCGCGCATCGGGATGAGCGCCTACGGCGCATCGAAAGCGGCGCTGAAGAGCCTGGCGCTGACCGTCGGGCTTGAGCTGGCGGGCAGCGGAGTGCGCTGCAACCTCGTCTCGCCGGGCTCAACCGACACCGATATGCAGCGCACGCTGTGGGTCAGCGATGACGCCGAGCAGCAGCGCATTCGCGGTTTTGGCGAGCAGTTCAAGCTCGGCATTCCGCTGGGTAAGATCGCCCGGCCGCAGGAGATCGCCAGCACCATTTTGTTCCTCGCCTCTCATCACGCCAGCCATATCACGCTGCAGGATATCGTGGTTGACGGCGGCTCGACGCTGGGGGCATAGATGGCCTGGAAACGTCAGCTGACGCTGGAGGCGCTTAACGCCACCAGCGCGAATACGATGGTGGCCCATCTCGGTATTGTCTATACCCGGCTGGAAGAGGGCCTGCTGGAGGCCGAAATGCCGGTCGATGCCCGCACCCATCAGCCCTTTGGCCTGCTGCACGGCGGCGCGTCGGCGGCGCTGGCGGAGACGCTGGGTTCGATGGCCGGCTGGCTGATGACCGAAGAGGGCCAGTGCGTGGTCGGCACCGAGCTGAACGCCACCCATCATCGGGCGGTTTCCAGCGGGAAGGTTCGCGGCGAGTGCCGCCCTCTGCACCTCGGCCGCCAGGGGCAAAGCTGGGAAATTGCCGTCTTCGACGAACGCGGACGGCGCTGCTGCACCTGCCGCCTGGGTACTTCGGTGCTCGGCTAGCGCTCCACCATCCTCCGGTTCGCGCCGCGTCCCGTTCAGGCTACGGTTTTATTTCTGTAGCCCGTTCGGGCGCGGCGCGAGCGTCTTTCCGACCCTGCTGTTTTCATCTATTTTCCTGCCAGAAGTGATCTCGCTAGCAATGTGAGACAAATCCCTGCCTTCGGGCGACATCTCCAGGGTTTCGACGTTGTTAAAATCTGCGTTGTGTTCTAGAAACAAAATGTAACAGATTGATTACCCTACCCGTGGAACCCGATAATGAATAATTCAGGGAAATACCTCATCTGGACACTGCTCTCCGTCATTGGAGCCTTTGCCCTCGGCTACATAGCCTTAAACCGCGGCGAACAGATTAATGCGCTATGGATTGTCGTGGCGGCGGTCTGTATCTATCTGATTGCCTATCGCTTCTATGGCCTCTACATCGCCAAAAACGTGCTGGCGGTTGACCCGACGCGGATGACGCCCGCGGTGCGGCACAACGACGGCCTCGACTACGTTCCGACCGATAAGAAAGTGCTGTTCGGTCACCATTTTGCGGCCATTGCCGGCGCCGGACCGCTGGTTGGGCCGGTGCTGGCGGCGCAGATGGGCTACCTGCCGGGGATGATCTGGCTCCTCGCCGGCGTGGTGCTGGCCGGCGCCGTGCAGGACTTTATGGTGCTGTTCGTCTCGACCCGCCGCGACGGCCGCTCGCTCGGCGAGCTGGTGAAAGAGGAGATGGGGCCCACCGCCGGGGTGCTGGCGCTGGTGGCCTGCTTTATGATCATGGTGATCATCCTCGCGGTGCTGGCGATGATCGTGGTGAAAGCGCTGACCCACAGCCCGTGGGGAACCTACACCGTCGCCTTCACCATCCCGCTGGCGGTCTTTATGGGGATCTATATTCGCTATCTGCGCCCGGGGCGCATTGGCGAAGTGTCGGTGATTGGCCTGGTGATGCTGGTGTTTGCCATCGTCTCCGGCGGATGGGTTGCCGAAAGCGCGACCTGGGCGCCGTGGTTTGACTACACCGGCGTGCAGCTGACCTGGATTCTGGTGGGCTACGGCTTTATCGCCTCGGTGCTGCCGGTCTGGCTGCTGCTGGCCCCGCGCGACTACCTCTCGACCTTCCTGAAAATCGGCACCATCGTCGGGCTGGCGATCGGTATTCTGATCATGCGCCCGACGCTAACCATGCCGGCGCTGACCAAATTTATTGACGGCACCGGCCCGGTGTGGAGCGGCAGCCTGTTCCCGTTCCTGTTTATCACCATCGCCTGCGGCGCCGTGTCGGGCTTCCACGCGCTGATCGCCTCCGGCACCACGCCGAAAATGCTGGCCAACGAAGGCCAGGCCTGCTTTATCGGCTATGGCGGCATGCTGATGGAATCCTTCGTCGCCATTATGGCGCTGGTGGCGGCCTGCGTTATCGACCCCGGCGTCTACTTTGCGATGAACAGCCCGATGGCGGTGCTGGCGCCGGCCGGAACCACCGACGTGGTGGCGTCCGCCGCGCAGGTGGTCAGCAGTTGGGGCTTTAGCATCACCCCGGATACGCTGCGCCAGATAGCCAGCGAGGTCGGCGAACAGTCGATTATCTCCCGCGCTGGCGGCGCGCCGACGCTGGCGGTCGGGATGGCCTACATCCTGCACGGCTCGCTGGGCGGCCTGATGGACGTCGCCTTCTGGTACCACTTCGCCATTCTGTTTGAAGCGCTGTTTATTCTGACGGCGGTGGATGCCGGCACCCGCGCGGCGCGCTTTATGCTGCAGGATCTGCTCGGCGTGATAAGCCCGGGGCTGAAGAGAACCAGCTCGCTGCCGGCGAACCTGCTGGCGACGGCGCTGTGCGTGCTGGCGTGGGGCTACTTCCTGCACCAGGGGGTGGTGGACCCGCTCGGCGGGATTAACACCCTGTGGCCGCTGTTCGGCATCGCCAACCAGATGCTGGCAGGGATGGCGCTGATGCTCTGTGCGGTGGTACTGTTTAAAATGAAACGTCAGCGCTATGCATGGGTCGCGCTGCTGCCCACGTCGTGGCTGCTGATTTGTACCCTGACCGCCGGCTGGCAGAAGTCGTTCAGTCCGGATACCAAAGTTGGCTTCCTGGCGATCGCCAATAAGTTCCAGGCGATGATCGACAGCGGCTCTATCCCGCCGCAGTACACCGAATCCCAGCTGGCGCAGCTGGTCTTTAACAACCGCCTGGATGCCGGTCTGACCATCTTCTTTATGGTGGTGGTGGTAGTGCTGGCGCTGTTCTCAATCAAAACCGCGCTGGCGGCGCTGAAAGAGGAGCATCCTACCGCCAGAGAGACGCCGTACGAAGCGATGCCCGCCGATGCTGAGAGCCTGGTCACCCAGGCGAAACGCGCGCATTAGCCAGCCGGTTTTTGTTAGCCTAATCCTCTCCCGTAAGGGAGAGGATGATGTGAGAGAGAAAAATGTTCGATACCCTTTCGAAAGCGGGAAAATACTTAGGCCAGGCGGCAAAGATGATGATTGGCGTGCCTGATTACGATAACTACGTCGCCCATATTCGCCAGACCCACCCTGAGCAGACGCCGATGACCTACGAAGAATTCTTTCGCGAGCGCCAGGACGCGCGCTACGGCGGCAAGGGCGGCGCGAAGTGCTGCTAGGCCATCCCCTCAGGCGTTAAGTCCCCCGTCTACGTCCAGACCGGTACCGGAAATCTGTCCGGCCGCCGAGCTTGCCAGAAAGGTCACCGCCGCGGCGATATCCTCAGGCTGACCGTAATGTCCGAGCGCAATAAGCTGCCGCAGCGGCTCGGCCTGTTCGCCGTCCGCCGGGTTCATATCGCTGTCGGTTGGCCCCGGGTGCACGAGGTTAACGGTGATGCCGCGCGGCCCCAGATCGCGCGCCAGGCCGCGGGTCAGGGAGTTAAGCGCCGATTTAGTCATCGCGTACGCCGCAATGCCGGGAGACGCGACGCGGTTGGCGAGACAGCTGCCGATATTGATAATCCGCCCGCCGTCCGGCAGATGGGGGATTGCCGCCTGAATCGCGATAACCACCCCGCGAATATTGACGTTGATCAGCGCATCGATATCCTCCAGGGACATCGACTCCAGCGGCCCGCCGCGGGCGATCCCGGCGTTATTAACCAGAATATCCAGCCCTCCGAGGCTCTGCACCGTGCGGGCGACGGCGTGCTGAATGGCCTGCGCGCTGGCGCTATCGGCCTGCACCGCCTCGCTGCGGCGGCCGAGAGCGCGAATCTCGTCGGCAACCGCCTGGGCTTTGTCGGCGGACTTTTCGTAGGTGATAACGACATCGGCCCCGGCCTGCGCCAGCGATAGTGCAATCGCGCGGCCTAACCCCCGGCTGGCTCCGGTAACCAGCGCCTTCTTACCTGTTAAATCGATCTGCATGATGACCTCGTGACGTGAGCGTTGAGATGCATCATTAGGTATATACGTAATCCTTCAAACCGCCTCTTTTTGCCGCGGCCGTTTTCACGACCGGCGTCGTCGCATCAGGCGTGGCTAAAATTTTCCACCTTCGCGAAGGCGGCGTACAGGGTCTGCGGCGTCAGCTCCACCGGCAGGAAGTGGATGGACTCGACCGGGCGCAGGGTATGGGCAATGACCCGATCCAGCTCGCCCCGGTTGTTGATATCGATATCCAGCGCCGCCAGGGTGGTCGGCAGGTTAAAACGCTGATATGCGCTCACCAGCTGGGCTAAAACCTCGTCCTGGCCGAGCAGGGCGCTCTGCACCAGAATGCCGTAGGCGACCTTGGTGCCGTGGAGAAACTTCTCCGTCTGCGGCAGCACCGTCAGGCCGTTGTGCACCGCGTGGGCCGCCGCAACCCGGGTGTAGCGCTCGCCCAGGCCGCCGACCATCCCGCCGCCGGCGATAATCGCATCGATAACGTCCAGCAGCGGCTGGCTCAGCTCGCCGCGCTGCCGGTCGGCGAGCGCCGTTTCGCTGCTCTCCAGCAGGACGTCGCGGATCGCCAGCGCGCCGTTAATCCCCAGGCGTACGGTCAGCGGCAGGGTTTCCGGCCGCGGTGCCAGCACCACCGCCTCATACCATTTCGCCAGCGTATCGCCGATCCCCGCCAGCAGATACTCCTCAGGCGCGTTGAGGACGATCCGCGGCTCCACCAGCACCAGGAAGTTGGCGTCGTCGAAAATTTCAAAATGCAGCGCCTGGCCGGCGTCGTTGTACCACACCGACAGCGGAGTCCACGCCGCGCAGGTGGCGGCGATGGTTGGGATCGCCACCACCGGTAGCGCAAGCCGCCTGGCCACCGCCTTGGCGGTATCCAGCAGCGCGCCGCCGCCGACGCCAATCACCACGGAGCGGTCTTCACCCGCCTCGTGGACCAGCCGGGCGACGTCGCTTTCGCTGCAGTGGCCCTTAAAGAGGATTTTTTTGGCGCCGGGCGCATTGAAGGCCTCGGGTAAAAAGGGTTCTGCGCCGGCGATTGCCCGCTCGCCGTAGATCCACAGCGCCCGGGAAAGCTGCTCTGCGCTGTAAAAATCATTCAGCCGCGCGAGGCTGCCGGGATGGGAGAAGTAGTTGGCGGGGCCGGGGACCACGCGGATATCGCTGTTGCTCATAGAGGCTGACCTTATTGTCGTTTCGCTAACCTGATGTTATGTCTGGACATCCGGATGGCTAATATTATTTCGTTTTATCTTATGCCTTTTACGCAGTTGTCAGTCAAGGGCGGCTGTGAAAAATTCATTAAATCAAAATATTAATCGTAAAGGGTAGCAGGGGATGACAGCCAATCGCCTCGAGATGCACAACATTAACCTGGCCTTTTCCGGCTTTCGGGCGCTGAACAACGTGGCGTTTTCCCTGAAGGGGGGGACCGTGCACGCGCTGACCGGCGCCAACGGCGCGGGAAAATCGACGCTGATGGCGGTGCTCTGCGGGACGCACGCGCATTATGAGGGCGAGATTGTCATCAATAATCAGCCGGTCAATATTCGTTCTCCACGCGATGCAAAGCAGCTTGGCATTCATCTGGTGCAGCAGGAAGTCGACGTGGCGCTGGTTCCCGGCCTGAGCATTGCCGAGAACATCATGCTGGACCGGCTGGCGCTGCCGGGCCAGGGCTTTAGCTGGCGGCGGCTCCGCGAGCAGGCCCGGGCCGCGCTGGCCCAGCTGGATATCGTTCTTGACGTGCGGCGTTCTATCGATAGCTGCTCTCTGGCCGAGAAGCAGCAAATTCTGCTGGCGCGGGCCCTGTCGCACCACTGCCGCTTCCTGATCCTTGATGAACCGACGGCGCCGCTGGATCGTCACGAAAGCGAACGCCTGTTCACCGTGGTGCGCCGCCTGCAGCAGCAGGGGATCGGCGTGGTGTTTATCTCCCACCGCATTCATGAGCTGAAGGCCATTTGCGACACCTTAACGGTACTGCGCGACGGACGGCTGATCGAAAGCGGCCCGATGGCGGAGCTCAGCGGCGAGCAGATCGTGGAAAAGATGCTCGGCCATGAGCTTAGCGATATTTTTCCGCCGAAGCGCCCGCCGCACGGTGAAGAGGTGCTGCTCCAGGTGGAAGGGCTGCACGACGAGGGGCTGCTGCAGGATATCTCTCTGCGCCTGCGCAAAGGCGAAATTCTCGGCATCGCCGGGCTGGCGGGAGCCGGTAAAACCGAACTATGTAAGGCGCTGTTCGGCGCCAGCAAAAGCCGCCTGACGCGCGGCGAGCTGAATAGCCAGCCGTGGCGCCCGCGCGACCCGGCGGACTCCGTCACCCGCGGGCTGGCGCTGGTGCCAGAGGAGCGGCGCAAGGAGGGGATTTTTATCGAAGAGCCTATCGCTATGAACCTCGCGGTGAGCGCCGATAGCAGCTTTTCGCGCTGGAGCCTGTTTGGCCATCGCCAGGCGTGGCGCTGGGCGGAGGAGGTGGTGGCCCGGATCGGTATTCGCACCACCGGCCCGGGCCAGACGCTGCGTCGTCTTTCCGGCGGCAATCAGCAGAAGGTGGCCATCGGTAAATGGCTGCGCGGCAGCGCTAACGTGCTGATTTTTGATGAGCCGACCAAAGGCGTCGACGTGAAGGCAAAGACCGACCTGTTCAACCTGATCGACGGGCTGGCGCGAGAAGGCAAAGGGGTGATCTACGCCTCGGGCGAATTCTCGGAGCTGGTTGGTTTGTGCGACCGTATTTGCGTGCTGTGGGATGGCCGCATTGTGGCAGAAATAGCGGGCGCAGAGGCCCGCGAAGAGACCCTACTTTATTACTCCACCGGAGGAGCAGCAGCGTGAGCAAGGCCCTGACCGCTACCGCGACGGCATCGAGCCGTCAGCGATTTTTCGATTTTCTCTACAAATGGGGCATGTTGCTGACCGTTGTGCTGCTGATCGCCGTTTTTGGCCTCGCATCGGATAACTTCCTCGACCCGTTCAACATCATCAACATTCTGCGCTCGATTGCCATCGTGACGGTGATCGCCATCGGGGTGTCGATTTCGCTCACCATCGGCGGATTCGACCTGTCGGTCGGCTCGACCGCCTCGCTGGCGAACGCGCTGGTGATTTCGCTGTTCGTCTGGCACGGATTTGGCACCACCGAGGCGATTCTGATCACCCTGGCGCTGTGTACGCTGGTGGGGCTGTTTAACGCCTTTCTGATCGTGGTGCTGCGCATTCCCGACATGCTCGCGACCCTCGCCAGCCTGTTCGTGATTCAGGGCGTGGCGATGACCTACAGCTACGGCGGCTCGATTACCGAGAACATGGTGCTGCCGAGCGGCGAGATGGCTGAAGGGGCCATTCCGGCGGCGTTCGGCCTGCTGGGGCAGGTGCCGACGATTGTCATCATTATGCTGGCGGTGACCGTGGTTGCCCAGCTGGCGCTCTCTTTCACCACCCACGGGCGCCGGATGTACGCCATCGGCGGCAACCCGGAGGCCGCGCGTCTTTCCGGCCTGCGCATCACGCGCTACAAGGTGGCGGCGTACGTTATCGCTTCGCTGCTGGCGGGCCTCGGCGGCATTCTGCTGGCGTCGCGCATCGGCTCCTCCCAGGTGAACGCCGGCGGCGGTTACCTGATGGACGCGGTGGCGGCGGCGTGGATCGGCTTCTCGCTGGCGGGCTCGGGCAAACCGAACGCGCTGGGCACGCTGGTGGGGGCGGTGATCCTCGGGGTGCTCTCCAACGGCCTAGTGATGCTCTCGGTTCCGTACTACGCAATGGACATTATTAAAGGGCTGGTGCTGGCTGGCGCGTTAGCACTGACCTATTTTCAGCGCCGCACCTAATTATAAACAGGGTAAACATGATGAAAAAAATAACGCTTTCTCTTATCGCGCTGGGGCTGCTCAACTCCGTAGCCGCCTATGCTGAGACGCCAACGCCGGTGCCGGCCGCTATCGCTGAACATAAAGGGCCGATCCGCATTGCGGTGATCCGTAACCTGGGTTCCGATGATAACACCACCCAGTTTGTGTCCGGGGCTATCCAGGAAGGCAAGAAGCTCGGCTTTAAAATGAGCACCTTCCTGAGCAACGGCGACGACGCGAAATTCCAGGACTTCGTCAATCAGGCCATTAGCCAGAAATATGACGGCATTATTCTCTCCCAGGGGCGCGATCCCTACTCGACCGCGCTGGTGAAGAAGGCGGTGGACGCCGGGATTAAGGTCGCGGTATTCGACACCGCCGTCAGCGGCGAGATCCCGGGCGTGACCGTGACCCAGCAGGATGACGCCTCCCTGACCGATCTCTCCTTTGGTCAGCTGGTGAAAGATTTCAACGGTAAAGCCAACATTATCAAGCTGTGGGTCGCCGGCTTCCCGCCGATGGAGCGCCGTCAGGTGGCTTACCAGGCGCTGCTCAAGCAGAACCCGGGCATCAAAGAGATGGAGTCGATCGGTGCCGTCTCCTCCGACGTCCAGGGCGATACCGCCAACAAGGTCGGGGCGATCTTAGCGAAATACCCGAAAGGCAAAATTGACGCGATTTGGGGCACCTGGGACGCCTTCAGCCAGGGGGCTTATAAGGCGCTGAAAGAGAACGGGCGCACCGAAATTAAGCTCTACAGCATTGATATCTCTAACCAGGATCTGCAGCTGATGCGCGAATCCGGCAGCCCGTGGAAGGTGAGCGTGGCCGTCGATCCGAAGCTTATCGGGGCAACCAACGTGCGCCTGGTGGCTAACAAGATTGCCGGAGAACCGACGCCTGCGACCTACGATTTTAAAGCGGCGGCAATTCCTCAGGCGCTGCTGGCC
The DNA here is from genome assembly GCF_004362605.1 of Klebsiella sp. BIGb0149. Classification (NCBI taxonomy): domain Bacteria; kingdom Pseudomonadati; phylum Pseudomonadota; class Gammaproteobacteria; order Enterobacterales; family Enterobacteriaceae; genus Klebsiella; species Klebsiella sp. BIGb0149. The sequence continues at coordinate 414,364 of NZ_SNYG01000001.1, forward strand.
GCGCAGCCTGGGGCAGTGAACGTGGCGTCGCTTGGCAAAATCATTCCGGGCTGGGGCCAGACCGAAGACTTTATCGCCCCGTGGTTCGCCACCCTGGAAGCCAAAAACAAGTAAGGAGCAGGTATGGCGACGGAACTCCCGCGTCCCGACTACAGCCGCAATATGCGGCTGATTGGGCATAGCGATCAGGGCGGACGCCCGGACGGCGTCCAGCTGATGGTGCATCGTGGTTTTGCCTATATCGGCCACATGGTGTCCCAGGGTTTTTCGGTGGTGGACGTTCGCGACCCGAAAAACCCCAAAGCGGTGAACTACGTCGCCGCGCCGCCCGGCACCTGGAACGTCCACCTGCAGGCGCACGACGATCTGCTGCTGGTGATCAACGCCCGGGATCTCTTTGCCGACGCCCGCTTCGCCGACGAGAAGGTCTACTATACCCGTTCGGTGGGCGAGACGGTCAGCGACGTACGGGAGAAGGGCTGGAGCGCCGGGCTGCGTATTTTTGATATCTCCGTTGCGGATAAGCCGCGTGAAATCAGCTTTCTGTCGCTCGACGGGATCGGCATTCACCGGATCTGGTACGTCGGCGGCCGCTGGGCCTACGTTTCCGCGCTGATCGACGGTTTTAGCGACTATATCTTCCTGACTATCGATCTCGCCGATCCGCGCAAGCCGCAGGTCGCCGGGCGCTGGTGGCTGCCGGGGATGAACCAGGCGGCAGGGGAGACGGCGAGCTGGCCGCAGGGTAAACGCTACGCCCTGCATCACGCCATTATCGCCGGAGATACCGCCTACGGCAGCTGGCGCGACGGCGGTCTGACCCTGCTCGACGTCAAGGACCGCACCCAGCCTAAGCTGATTAGCCACCGCAACTGGAGCCCGCCGTTTGGCGGCGGCACCCATACCGCGCTGCCGCTGCCGGATCGCGATTTACTGGTGGTGCTGGACGAGGCGGTGCTCGACAACCAGCAGGACGGCGAGAAGCTGATCTGGCTGTTCGATATCCGCGACCCGGCGAATCCGGTCAGCATCTCGACCTTCCCGCAGCCGCGGGAGAGCGACTATGTGGCGAAAGGGGCGCATTTTGGCCCGCATAATCTGCATGAGAATCGCCCCGGGAGTTTTGTCAGCTCGACGCTGATTTTCGCCACTTACCAAAACGCGGGGGTGCGGGCCTACGACATCTCCGACCCCTACCGGACGGTAGAAACCGGGGCGCTGGTGCCCGCGGCGCCGGCGAAGATGATGGATACCCGTCCGGGTCGCCCACAGGTGATCCAGTCCTGCGACGTGTTCGTTGACGCGCAGGGGATTATCTACAGCACCGACTATAACGGCGGACTGTCGGTGATCGAGTATTTGGGGTAGGGAAGGGCGGTGAATGGAGAGCCCGGGCAGCGCGCTGCCCGGGAACGACCGGGAAGGGATTAGCCGTACTGGCGAATGCGGACGATCAGCTCGTCGACGCCGTCGATGCGTTCGGCAATCACGATCAGCGCTTTGCCGAGCGAAATCGCGTGGCGCAGGCATTCGTGGCGCATGGCCTCATCGGCAATGCTGTCGATATCAGCGACGTGCGACAGGCCGACGCTGCGGCGAATCAGCTCGGTTCCGCAGAAGCCAATCGCATCCGCCCACACTTTTTTCAGGAACGCTGAGGCATAGCCGGGATAGGCCAGCGCCGCATCGCGGCTCTTCTCCGCCGCCAGCGCCTGGAAGCGTTCGGCAAAGGTCGTCCACAGCGCCTGAATATCGTTCAGGCGCTGTTCGCGCGCGGCGGCGGCGTCGCGAATGCCCAGATGGCCCGGCAGGCCGCAGTAGTTGAGCAGCAGGTTGCCGATGGCGGTGCCGACATCAAAGCCAATCGGGCCGAAATAGCCGAACTCGGCGTCGATGGCTTTAAAGCTGCCCTCGGCAACGAAAATGGAGCCGCTGTGAATATCGCCGTGCAGCAGCGCTTCCGCCTGGGAAAAGAAGCGGTGCTTGAGCGAGGCCACCGCCAGCCTGAGCTGGCTATCGTGGCGCAGGGCGGCAATATCGTCCTCCAGCTCCGGCGGATAGCTGTTGCGTTCATGAACCTGGTAGGGGTCGTTGAAGAACAGATCCTCGGTTATTTCACACATCTCCGGGTTAATAAAGCGCGCGACCTGGGCTTTTTTATCGTGAGGATGGAGATAAAAATCGCTGGTATGGAACAGCGCCTGGGCCAGGTATTCGCCCAGCTGGCTCGCCGCCTGCGGATAGTAAACGTTGGCGATAAGCTCGCCGCGCCAGATGCGGTGATCGGACAGATCTTCCATCACCATCACCGCCAGCTCGGGATCGAAATGGTGAATTTTTACCGTGTGCTGCGGGCAGTGTTGATAGTGGGTCACCAGCGTCTGCGCCTCGAGTCGGGCGCGATCGAGCGTCAGCGGCCAGGACTCTCCGACGCAGCGGACGTAGGGCAGCGCCTGCTTAACGACAATGCGGCTCACGCCCTGGGTATCAAAAATTTTAAATACCAGGTTGAGGTTACCGTCACCCACTTCCTGCGCGGACACCAGTTCCGACGGGTCGTCGAGACCGCCAAATTGTTGTGCATAAGCCACCGCATCGCTGGCCGTGAAGGTATGGTATTGCGACATTGCCTCGATCCTCAAAAGTTCCGGTTAAGCCGTTCAGACGTCTATACTTCTGGATTCCATCCTGACACAATGTGATACAACAACGCAACAGGGATTTAACGACATGCAGACACTACAGACCACCAGCCTGCGGGTAAGCGAAAATCAGCTTTTTATTCTTGACCAGCAGGCATTGCCGCAGGAAAAACGCTGGCTGGCGGCAGATAACGTTTCGTTACTGGTTGACCATATTCACGCTCTGCGGGTACGCGGCGCGCCGTTAATCGGTCTCTCTGCCAGTCTGCTGTTAGCGCTTCTGGCGCAGCGCGGCCTGACCCGCGATGAGCTATCGCAGGCGCTGGATACGCTGCGCGCCGCGCGTCCGACGGCGGTCAACCTGATGAATAATCTCGACCGCATGAAGCTGGCGCTGGCGAAAGAGAACTATATTCCGGCCCTTGAAGAAGAAGCGCTGCGCCTGATCGCTGAAGATAAGCAGCTGTGCGCCAGCATCGCGGAAACCGGCGTCAGCCTGGTCAAAGCGGGCAGTCGCCTGCTGACCCACTGCAACACCGGCGGCCTGGCGACCGCAGGGGTGGGCACGGCGTTAGGGGTGATCGCGCTGGCCCATCAGCGCGGCCTGGTGGCGAACGTGTGGGTCGACGAGACGCGCCCGCTGCTGCAGGGCGGCCGTCTGACCGCATGGGAGCTGGGCGAGCTGGGGGTGCCCTATCAGCTGATTACCGATTCGATGGCCGCCAGCCTGATGGCTAAAGGGCAGGTCGATGCGGTGTGGGTTGGCGCCGATCGCATTGCCGCCAACGGCGACGTGGCGAACAAAATCGGTACCTATTCGCTGGCGGTGCTGGCGAAATATCACGGTATTCCGTTCTATGTCGCCGCGCCGCAAACCACGCTCGACCGCGGCTGCCCGAACGGCGAGGCCATTCCTATTGAACAGCGCGCGGCGGCGGAAGTGACCGGCGTGGCCGGCAGCTTCGGCGCGGTGCAGTGGGCGCCGGCGGATGCATCGGTTTATAACCCGGCGTTTGACGTCACGCCTGCGGCATTAATCAGCGGCTGGGTGCTGGACAGCGGCGTCGTTACCCGCGAGCAGGTGGCGGCCGGCGCATTTGCGCCAAATATTGGCTAACGGCGCGGGTCTGCCGCCGGATAGCGAATCTGCTCCGGCTGGCGCTGCAGAATGATTTTGCCGCGGCGAATGGAGGTCAGCACTTTGGCCTGACGCCGCACGGCGTCATAGTCATTTTCCGCATCGAGGATCAGCAGGTTCGCCGGGCGGCCTTCGGCGATACCGTAATTATCGCCGAGGCACAGCGCCCGGGCGCTGTTATCGGTAATCAAATCGAGACAGCGCTGCAAATCTTCATACCCCAGCATATGGCAGATGTGTAGCCCGGCATCGAGGATGCGCATGATGTTGCCGTTGCCCAGCGGGTACCAGGGGTCCTGAATGGAGTCCTGGGCAAAGCAGACGTTAATCCCGGCGCGGTCCAGCTCCGCCACCCGCGTCACGCCGCGGCGTTTTGGCCAGCTGTCGAAGCGCCCCTGCAGGTGAATGCTTTCGGTTGGGCAGGAGATAAAGTTGATGCCCGACGCCTTGAGCAGGCGGAACAGCTTCGAGCAGTAGGCGTTATCGTAGGAACCCATCGCGCAGGTATGGCTGGCGGTGACCTGCGCGCCCATGCCGCGTACCCGAGCCTCTTCCGCCAGCACTTCGAGAAAGCGCGACTGCGGGTCATCGATTTCATCGCAGTGCACGTCCACCAGGCAGCCGTGGCGCTGGGCCAGATCCATCAGAAAGACCAGCGAGCTGACGCCCTTGTCGCGGGTGTTCTCGTAGTGCGGAATGCCGCCCACCACGTCGGCGCCCATTTCAATGGCGCGGGTCATCAGCTCTCGTCCGCCGGGGAACGACTCGATCCCCTCCTGCGGGAAGGCGACGATTTGCAGGTCGATAAGATCGGCAGCCTCTTTTTTCACCTCCAGCATCGCCTCCAGCGCCGTCAGGGAAGGGTCGGTGACGTCGATGTGGGTGCGCACGTGCTGCACGCCGTTATCGCGCAGCATACCGATGGTCTTCAGCGCGCGCTGGCGCGTATCTTCTACCGTGACGCTCTCTTTACGCTGGCTCCAGCGGGTGATGCCCTCAAACAGCGTGCCGCTCATATTCCACTCCGGCTCGCCTGCCGTCAGGGTGGCGTCCAGATGGATATGCGGCTCGACGAACGGCGGGATAACCAGCTTTTGCTGCGCGTCGATATCGCTGGCGTCAGCCGCCCGCGCGGCGGCCTGCGGGGCGATGCTTTTAATCATGCCGTCCTGTAACTCAAGGGTATAGAGAGCTTCTTTATGGCGCAGGCGCGCGTTGATAATTTTCATGGTTGTTCCCGTAAATGGTTTTGCGACATACGCCAGATAGCCAGGGCGACCGAGGCGTTGAGATGAAACTGCGGATGGCTGACCGGATAGCGGGTCAGCTTTTCAATACGTTGGATACGCTGATGCAGGGTGTTGCGGTGAATGCCCAGCCGCTCGGCGGCCCTCATCACGTTGCCGTTCTCCTGGAGCAGGGTTTCCAGGGTCTCCATGAGCAGCCACGGGCTTTTGCGATCGGGTTCGATCAGGCAGCCAAGGGTGTCGTGCATAAAATCGCTCAGCAGCGTGGGATCGCCGACGGCGGAGAGCAGCTTGATAAAGCCCAGCTGCTGATAGTCGCTGATGCGCTGAGCCGGGCGCAGGGTATCGCTGAGATCCAGCGCCTGGCGCGCCTGCGACAGCGCCCGCTGATAGCCCTGCAGCTCCTGCACCGGCGCGGAGAGGCCGCACAGCAGCGACAGCCCGTCATCGCCCTCCGCAAGCTGGAGCAGCCACTGCTGTAGCCACTTTTTCTGCTGATAAAATTCGCCTTCCTCATCCGGGAGCAGGAAGAGAAACATATTGCTGCGCTCAACCAGCGGAAAGGGGTTGCCCTGCTGGTTAAGCTGCTGCTGCAGCCGCTGGCGCACGGTGCGACGGGCCTGCTGCAGCCAGGCTTCGGCCTGCTCCGGCGGAAACTGGCGAAACAGGCGCTGAATCCCCTCAAGGCGCAGCGCCGCCACCCGCAGCGGGCGGGTAAAATCCAGCTGCTGATGAAGCGCGCGCTGATGCAGGATCTGCAGGTCGGGATAGTCGCCGGTTAACAGCTGTAGCAGAATATCGCGCTGCGACTGCAGCGCGTTTTCGCTGCGCACCAGCGCGGTACCGATGCGCTCGGTGACGATCACCATTTTGAGCAGATAGGGCTGTTCGATCAGCGGAATGCCCAGCTCGTCGGCCAGCGCGATCAACCGCGGAGGGATCGTCTGGATATAGGCGTCGCCGGTCAGGATCACCATGCCGGCGATCCCGCGCTGCTTGCCCTCCATCAGCAGATGAATCAGGTTCTCCTCGCTGCGGGGATGGTTGATTCCGGTGATAAACACCAGCTCTCCGCCCATGATCCACTCGGCGATATTTTCATTTTCCGCGACGTAGTACCAGCGTACCGCCAGCTGGAGCCCCTGCCGCCCCGCGCGCAGCCGCATCGCCGAGAGTCCCTCCAGCGCGAGGATTTCGCTGACCGTCAGGCTCATGGCTACTGCTCCGCGGCCGCGTCAGCCGCGGGCTGGCGTTTGCTCAGGCGGGTCAGGACGATATAGACCAGCGCGGAGACGGAGATGCCCACCAGCGGCGCAACCCACGGCGACAGGTAAGCCACCAGCGCGCCGACGGCATAAGCGCCCAGGCCCAGCCAGTTGAAGCGCGGTAAGCGCGCGGTTTGCAGCAGAGGATAGCGTCCGCCGCGATAAAACCAGTAGTCGGCGAGGATCACGCCGCCGATGGGCGGGATGATGCTGCCCAGCAGAACCAGGAACGGGATCAGCATTTCGTACATCCCGCCAATGGCCAGCAGAATGCCGACGCCGGCGGCGACAACGGTCAGGGTCCGGCGGCGTTCGCTGCGCAGCAGGTGGCAGGCGGCGGCCGAAACGTTATAGATTGTCGGCCCCTGAATCGTCAGCAGATTGAGGCACAGCATGACCACCGCAGCGACGGAGAGCCCCTGCAAAATCAGCACTTCCACAATATCGGCCTGCTGATAAACGATGGCGCACCAGGCCCCGGCCACAATCATCAGCCCGTTACCGATAAGGAAGCTGCCCATGCTGGCGAGGATGGCGGTGCGGCTGGAGTTAGCCAGCCGCGTCCAGTTCGTCGCCTGGGTCGCGCCGCTGGCGAAGGTGCCAAATACCATGGTGATGGCCGCCGACCAGGTCATGGTTTCGCCCGGTTCGATTTTGGTCATCGCCTGCCAGCCGCCGGCGTGGTGGGCGGCAAGGTACATCGAGACCACCAGCAGGATAAACATCAGCGGAACCGAAACCCGCGAGAGCGCATCCAGCCCCTTATAGCCCACGAGCGCGGTGACGCAGAACAGGATGCCGAACAGCACCATCAGCGGAATGGTCATCGCCTCGGGCAGGGCAAGGATTTTGACCAGCGAAATAGCCACCGTGGCGGTACCCCAGGCGTACCAGCCCAGCTCGGCGAAGCCGAGAATAAAATCGGCGAGCCTGCTACCGATCTCGCCGAAGCAAAAACGCCCCATCAGTACGGTGTTCAGCCCGCTGCGGGCGGCAATCCAGCCGAGCGACGCCGCGTAGAGGGCCAGCAGAAAGTTGCCGATAACCGCAATCCACAGCAGGTTAACGATGGAAAAGGAGACGCCGAGCTTCCCGCCCGCGAACATCGTGCCGGTAAAAAAGGTAAAGCTGAACAGAACCATGGAGATTGAAAACAGGCCCTTGCGTCCTGAGGCCGGCGCTTCGACGAGCGGGAAATCGTTGCTGTTTGACATAGTGGAACCTCTGAGTGGTCACCCGAATGGCGATGCCAGAGGGGTAGCAAGAGGTGTGCCAAAAAAAGCGGGGCAACGGGAACATATTGGGGTGGGCAGTGTGCACATAAAAAGGCGTTAAACGGCGCCGTTTTGCCAGAATGGTGTGCAGGGTGCAAAGTTTTGCACCAGCGTGGAGCAGCCGTTCGGACTTTGCCATCGCGCGCGGTCGCTATCGCTGGCGCTGAAATTTACGCCAGCCGTACGCAGAACGATCCCCCGTCTTTTTAGCGACCCGCAGCGGGTAATATTGGCGTTATGAAAACGTTCAGTTGTATCACTGTTAAAAACGGTAATTTCATATGCGTTTCTGATATAACCATTCTTAATGTAAGCCTTTCCTGAAATATTGTTCAGCCGGGCAGGCGGTGTTAGTATCGGATAAATAGCCATTTAGACGGCTAAAGAACCTTGGTTCGGGTTATCCTGCTGGCCGTTTTGCCTTAGCGCAGCGACGCCGCTGCCTGCCGCAGCATCCCCCGAGCGTAAAGGTTCTCCAAATACCATCGCTAAACTAAGGAACTGCTATGTGGCAAGAAAGACTCGCGCAACTGGTCACCACCTGTCATTGGATCGGTGCGAAGGGCTGGGCGCCGGCGACCGGCGGCAATATGTCCGTGCGCCAGGATGAGACCTGGTGCTGGCTCAGCGAGTCGGGACGCGATAAGGGCAGCCTGACCAGCGAAGATTTTCTGCAGGTGGATATTGCCAGCAATACCGCGCCTTCCGGGCGCAAGCCCTCGGCGGAAACCGGGCTGCATACCCTGGTCTATCGCCTGTTCCCCGAGGCCAACGTCGTGCTGCACGTCCATACCGTCAACGCGACGGTGCTGTCGCGCATCGAGAAGAGCGGGACGCTGGCGCTGCAGGGCTACGAAATGCAGAAAACGCTGACCGGCCAGCACAGCCATCTCGACACCGTCCCGGTGGCGATTTTCGATAACGATCAGGATATCGACGCCCTGGCGGCGCGCATCGAAGATTATGCGCAAACCCGCCCGCTGCGCTACGGCTTCCTGCTGCGCGGCCACGGTCTGACCTGCTGGGGGAAAGATATTAACGAGGCGCGCCGTCAGCTGGAAGGTCTGGAATTCCTGTTCGAGTGCGAGCTGATGCGTCGCCGCTACGAGCGCGACTAATTTTCAATAAGCGATCGGATCAGGCATGGATTTTTATCTGGGTATCGATATCGGCACCTCGCGCGTCAAGGCGGTGCTGTTTGATGAGCATTTTCAGGCGCGGGCCAGCGCGGCGGAGAATACCGGGCCGCGTCTGTCGGCTAACGGCTACGCCGAGCAGGATATGGCGCAGCTGTGGCAGTCGGTGATCGCTATTTTGCGCCAGATTGCGCAACGCCCAGAGCTGCAGGGCGGGCGCTTAAGGGCCATTGGCCTTGCCGGGCAGGGCGAAGGGGTGTGGCTAAGCGATGCCGAGGGCGAGCCGGTCGGGCCGGGGATCCTGTGGAGCGATACCCGCAGCCGGGAGCTGATGAGCGATCTGCTGCGCCGCCCGGACTTCGATCGCCGCTTTTTTGCCGAGACCGGCACCCACCTGCAGCCGTGCAATACCAGCATGCAGCTATGCTGGCTCCGGCACTATCAGCCGGAGCGGCTGGCGGCGGCGCGCTATCTGTTTTTTGCTAAAGACTGGATCCGCTTTCGCCTGACCGGCGTCGCGGCGCTGGATATCACCGATGCCAGCACCTCGCTGCTCAATCAGCAGAGCGGGGAGCTGTCGGCGGTGGTGCTGAATGAAATGGGGCTTGCCGACCTGCAGCATCTCTTCCCGCCGCTGCTGGCGCCGGATGCGCAGGCCGGCGCCCTGCGCGACGAGGTGGCGGAGCTGACCGGGCTGGTGGCCGGTACGCCGGTGGCCGCCGGCGCGCTCGACGTGTGCAGCGCGGCGCTCGGCTGCGGCGCGGTGAACGACGGCGATATCTATACGATCCTCGGCACCACCTGCTGTACCGGCATCGTGTGCCACGGTCGTCAGACGGTGAACGAAGGAACGCGCTACGTCACCCATACCGAAGCGGGGAGCTTTATTAACCTCTTCCCGATGCAGGCCGGAACGCCGAATATCGACTGGCTGCAGCAGCATATCTCCCTGAGCCCGGACCTCCAGCAGCTTGAGCGGGCGATTGCCGACGTCGAGCCGGGCAGCGGGGGCGTGTTCTGGCAGCCCTATCTGAACGGCGAGCGCGCGCCGTTTTATAGCCCGGACGCGCGGGCCGGCTATTTTGGCATCAGCCAGCACACCACCCGCGCCGAGCTGCAGCGGGCGGTGTTTGAAGGGCTGGCATACGCTATTGTCGACTCGCTGCAGGGCTATCCGCAGGGCGGCGAACTGTATCTGACCGGCGGCGGCGCGGCCTCCGCGACCTGGCTACAGATTATTGCCGACTGCAGCGGCAGAACGGTGGTCTCCAGCACCTTTAACGAACTCAGCGCCCGCGGGGCGGCGATTCTGGCAGCCCGCAGCGTTAACGGACTCTCGCACTACCCGCAGCTGGAGCAGACGCGCTATCAGCCAGATCCGCGGGCGCACGCCCGCTACGCCGCGCTCTATCCGGTTTATCGCCTGCTACGCGAACAGATGCTGCCCGTCTGGCAGGCCAGGCAGGAGGCGCTTCAACGTATTTCTCAGGAATCAGACCAATGAAAATTGTATTTACCGCTGAACACTCCGGCGATCTTGCGGCGTTCCACCAGCTGGGCGATCTGCGGGTTGAGGGATGGGCGCTGGGCAAACCGAAGCTCAGCGCCGACCAGCTGATCGATCTGGCTCACGATGCCGAAGTGCTGGTGACCAGCTACGACGACGTGACGGAAGAGGTGATCGCCGCCTGCCCGCGCCTGAAGGTGATTGCCTGTACCCGCGCCAATCCGGTGAATATCGACGTTAAAGCCGCGGCGGCGCGCGACATTCGCGTGCTCTACACGCCGGGCCGCAACGCCGACGCGGCGGCGGAGCTCACGCTTGGGCTGATGCTGAGCCTGGCGCGGCATATCCCGCAGGCGCACGCGGCGCTGAAGCGCGGCGAGTTTACCAACGCCGACAACGCGGCGGCGGTCACTCAGGCCGGGCTGCGCCGCGACGTGGTGTGGGACGTGAGCCCGCAGAGCCCTTACGAGGTGTTTAAAGGCAGCGAGCTGCGCAATAAAACGCTGGGGCTGATTGGCTACGGGAATATTGGTCGCCGGGTGGCGCGTATCGCCCGCGCGTTCGGTATGGCGGTGCTGGTGGTGGACCCGTTCGTGGCGGGCGAGGATATCAACGAGCCGGGGCTGCGCAAAACCACTCTCGAAGCGCTGTTCCGCGAGGCGGATATCGTCAGCCTGCATCTGAGCAGCGGTGCCGGCAGCGACGGCCTGGTAAACGCGCCGCTGCTGAACAGCATGAAGCCCGGCGCGCTGCTGATTAACACTTCCCGCGCGGCGGTGGTTGACGAGGAGGCGCTCATTCACGCCCTGCGCCACGGGCCGCTGGGCGGCGCGGCGCTGGACGTTTATCATCGCGAACCGCTGTGGCGCGATCACCCGTTTGTCACCGAGTTTGCTAACGTGATTATCACCCCGCATATTGCCGGCGCGACCCGCGAAAGCATCAGCAAGCATACGGCGATGATTGCCGCCGATCTCCAGCGCTACGCCGCCGGCGAGCCGCTGTTATACCAGTGGCGCTAAGCGCGGGGCCGCAGGCTATGCGGCCCGATTCGCGGCCATAAATGCCAGGGTGTGGTCCCAGTCGATCACGCCCGCATCCGATCCCAGGCCGGTGGCGACCAGCGCCGCCACGGCCGATGCCACTTCGCAGGCCTCTTTTTCGTTCAACCCGCGGGCCAGGGCGGCAATAAAGCCGCCGCAGTAGCTATCGCCGCAGCCGGTGGTATCCACCGCCTCTACGCGCCAGGGGGCGATATGCTCGACGCGACCGTCACGAGTCAGCAGCCAGGAGCCGTTGGCGCCGTCTTTCAAAATACAGGTCCCGACGCCGAGGTCGAAGAAGAAACGGGCGATTTCGGCGGGCTCGCTGCGTCCCGACAGATAGGCGGCCTCCTCCAGCGAGGGCATAAAGTAGTCTACCGACGGCAGCAGCGGGCGCAGCAGATCCAGGGTTCGCTCATCGGGGGCGATCAGGTCGAAGCTGGTGGTGACGCCGCGCGCTTTAGCCGCCGCCAGCAGCCGCGCGCTCTGACCCTGGTCCATCGCCGCCAGCAGACCCGTGCCGCCGTGATGCAGGAAGCGACAGTCGAGAATCGAGGCAAAGGCCTCTTCGCTGACAAACAGTGCATCCGAGGCGCCGCGACAGTGCAGCGCGGGCCGCTCGCCGTTCGGGCGGATAGGCAGGATGGTTGCCGAGGTTTCCTTTTGCGTCGTGCGCTGGATCAGCGAGCAGTCAATTCCCAGGCGCGCGTAGCTGGCGAGAATAAAATCGGCCTTTTCATCGTGGCCAAGGCAGGCGACGGCGGCGGTGCGAACGCCGAGCTTCGCGGCGTTGATATTCGCCCCCGCGGCGGTGCCCGCCGGGTTAAGACGAATTTGTTCGATAAAGGCCACCCCGCCGCGGGGCGGGATGTCGAGAACCGGACGGCCGGCGATATCAAGGATCGTCAGGCCGACAAAAACGGCGTCAAAGGCTGCCATAGATACTCCGTTAACGATGCTGCTGACGCAGACGCGCCTGCCAGAAAGAGAGGGCCAGCGCGACCACCAGAATGACGCCGACCAGCGCGTCTTTGACCAGGTAGTTAAGACCCATCAGGTTCAGGCCGTTATCAATGATGGCGAGGAACAGCACCCCACCGAGGGTACCGGCGATACTGGCCCGGCCCTGGCGGTTAAAGGCGGTGCCGATAAAGACGGCGGCAATCGCATCCATCAGATAGGACTGGCCGGCCAGCGGCGTAAACTGCCGCAGATTAGCGGAGAGGATCACGCCGCCGATGGCGCACATGGCGGAAGCCGCCACCAGCACCCACAGCATGGTCAGCCGATCGCGGATCCCGGCGATCCGCGCTGCTTCCCCGTTCTGGCCAATGGCGCGAACGTACTTGCCGAAGAGCGTGCGTTCGGTAATCAGCCACGCCACCAGCCACAGCGCCAGCACGATAACCACCGGCGTCGGAATGCCGGCGATATTGCCCACTGCCAGATCGTGGTACTCCGGCGCCATCCGGCGATAGGCGATCGAGCCGCCGCCGTCGGTGTAGATCCGCTCGACGCTGCTGGCAATAAACCAGGTCCCGAGGGTGGCAAGGAACGGGCGGATCTGGCAAATCAGGATCAGAAAGGCGTTCAGCAGACCGATGATCGTCCCGCCAAGCAGGGCGTAGCCCACCGCGGCCTGCCACGGCAGGTGCCAGGTTTTCAGGGCCACCAGCGCAAAGGCGGCGCCAAAGTCGAGCGCGACGCCCACCGAGAGATCGATGGCCCCGGTGCTGACGATAAGGGTCATCGCCATCGCCACAATTAGCAGAATCGCGCTGCCCTGGAGCAGGTTGGCCCAGTTATCAACGGTGAGAAATACCGGGTTGGCCCAGCCGAACAGGGCAATGGCCAGCAGGGTGATAATGCCGAAGCCCGCCCGCGACAGATAGGCCAGCGGGCCGCCGGCGGTCTGCTGCGGCGATGAGGATTTGAGCGTCAGCTGGCTCATTGATTGCCTCCGTGATGTCTGACCGCAGACGCCGCCAGCACGATAAGGATCAGGGTGCCTTTGATGGCGCCCATCCAGAAAATATTGACCCCCAGCAGCCCGAGGCCGTTGGAGAGGGCGTTGACCAGCACCGCGCCAAGCAGCGCGCCCCAGATGGTGACGACGCGCCGGCGCGAGAAGGCGGCGCCGATAAAGGTTGCCAGTACGGTCTCCAGCAGCAGCGGCGTGGCGGTACCGCTGGAGCTGCCCGAGCCCTGGCTTAAGAGCGGCAGGATCGCCAGGCCGGCGGCGATGCCGGCCAGCAGCCAGACGTAAATCGTCAGCCGGCGCACGTTAAGCCCGCTCATTTGCGCCATATCGCGGTTGCCGCCGACCGCCTGCAGATGCTGGCCGAAGCGCGAGTGGTGTACCAGCAGCTGGAACAGGGCGAATACCGCCAGCAGGTAGATCAGCGGCCAGGGGATGCCGAGCAGCGACTGGTCGCGAAAAGCGACCATCAGCGGATCGCTGACCGCAATGCGCCGCTGGCCGGTGAGCAAATCGGTCAGGCCGGTAAAGGCCACGGAGGTTGAGAGCGTTGCCAGCAGCGGCGGCAGCCCGGCGACCAGCACCAGCCCGGCGTTGATCGCCCCGCAGGCGAGGCACACCGCCAGCGGCAGGAGGAGGAGCCACAGATAGGAGATCTGCCACTCCACCATGCCGAGGCTCAGAAGCGCGACCCCGAGCACCGCGATGGCGGGCAGCGAGAGGTCGATCCCGCCGGTGACCACGTCATCGCCGCCGACGGCAATCACGCAAACCAGTCCGAAGCAGAGAATGGCCAGCGGCACGCTCTGCACCAGCATCATGCTGATATTCTGCCAGCTTAAAAAGAAGGGCGACTGGAGGCTGAGCCAGACCAGCAGGGCAAAGAAGAGGATCAGCGGAAATTTTTCAATAAGCGTCGTCATGCCCGGCAGGCCGCGGCGCTGGATACCCGTACTCATAGCTGTTGTTCCTGTCCACCGTTAATCGTTGCCAGCAGGGCGTCGAGCGTCAGCCCCCGGGTGGTGAGATTCGCCACCAGCTCGCCGCGCCACATCACGAGGATCCGATCGCATAATCCCAGCAGCTCCGGCGCATCGCTGGAGGAGACCAGCACCGCGCGTCCGCGATCCGCCAGCTGGCGGGTACGCTGATAGATATCGCTGCGGGCGCCGATATCGACCCCGAGGGTCGGTTCATCGAGAATAAAGAGCCGCGCATCGGTGCCCAGCCAGCGGGCCAGAATCGCCTTTTGCTGGTTGCCGCCGCTCATCAAGCGCACCGGCAGCTCCGGGCGGCCGGGGCGGATAGAGAGCTGCTCAATCCAGCTGCGGGCTTTCTCCAGCGCCCGGCCCCGGTGCTCCCAGCCGAGGGTGGCGGTGTCCGACAGGGAGGCCAGGTTAATGTTATCGGCGGTGGAGAAGGGGAGGATCAGCCCCTGATGGCGGCGGTCGCGGGGCACCAGCGCCATGCCGGCGCGAATCGCCTGCTTCGGCGTGCGGATGCGACGCGGCTGACCGTCGATGCTAATGACGCCGCCGTCCACGCGCTTGAGTCCATAGAGAAGGTCAACCAGCACGTCGCGCCCGGCGCCCAGCAGCCCGGCGATACCGACGATTTCGCCGGGCTGAATATCAAAGGTAATATCGCGCAGCTGATGGCCGTCGCCGAGCGCGCGAACCGACAGCAGCGGCGCGCTGGCGTCGGCTTCAGGCGGCGCGGACTGGCGCGGGGTATAGAGCTGCTCGATTTCCCGGCCGACCATCATTTTGATCAGCGCATCGGTATCCTGCAGCAGCGAGCGGTCAGGGTTGCCCACCACCTCGCCGTTGCGCAGCACGGTTCCGCGATCGCAGAGGGCGGCGATTTCGTTCAGATAGTGGGAAATATAGAGAATGGCGATCCCCTGCTCGCGCAGGCGTAGGATCGCCGAGGAGACCAGGCTGGCCTCCTGCGCTTCCAGCGGCGCGGTAGGCTCGTCAAACACCACCAGCTTCGCGGCGCCGTCGATCAGCGCCCGGGCGATTTGCACCAGCTTACGTTCGGCAAGGCTGAGATCGCGAATCAGCCGCCGCGGGTTAATGCTCAGCTGCCAGCTATCGCGGAAAAAGGCCTCGGTGGCGGCGTTCATGCGCTTTCTGTCCAGCGCGCCCCAGCGGTGGCGATACTCCTGGCCGAGAAAAACGGACTCCGCCACGGTGAAATGGGCGATCAGGTTGAGCTCCTGGTGGATAACCCGGATGCCCATCGCTTCAATGGCGGCAGGGTTGCCGAACGGGATCGGCGCGCCGTCGAGGGTGGCGCTGCCGCTATCGGCCTGGTACACGCCGGCAAGGATCTTGATCAGGGTGGATTTTCCGGCCCCGTTTTCACCGATCAGACCGTGAATTTCACCGGGGTTAAGAAGCAGCGTGACCGCATTTAATGCAGTCACGTTGGCAAAGCTTTTGCCGATCTGGCTCATGACCAGACCAGCGGCGGGGCGCTCCCCGCCGAGGGGTTGATTAATCACTGCAGTTCGCCATATCCCAGCTGTTTGTAGACCGCTTTCGCTTCCTGCGGGCCCTTCACCGGGACCACCGGAATAAAGGTTTGCAGCGGCAGAGCCTGCTTAGCGAAGTAGTGCGCGACGTTGTCGGCCGACGTCTGGCCAATCAGATGCGGCTGCTGGGCGACGTTAGCGACGAACGGGCTGCCGGGCTCGGCCATAATCTCCAGGGTTTCCGGACCGGCGTCGATGGCGGTGACCTTCACGTCCTTATCGCGGCCGGTCTCTTCCAGAGCCTGCACGATCCCGATGGCCGGCTGATCCCAGCAGGCGACGTGGATAGCGTCCAGTTTGCCTTTCGGATACTGGCTGAGCAGTTCGAGGGTTTTCTTACGCGCATCTTCCGGGGAGTTGGCAAACTGTTCGGCCAGCTCCGGCTGAATAATATGAATATCCGGATAATCCTTAAGGACATATTTCCACTGGTCGTAGCGGATGCCGCAAATTCGCAGCGAGCTGGAGAACGCATTAAATACCGCAACGTTGCCTTTGCCGCCTAATTCATCGGCCATATAGCGGCCAATGGTTGAACCCAGGGTGTAGTTGTCGGAGGTCGTGTTATTGACGGAGTATTTAGACACGTGGTCCACGGTAAATACCGGGATGCCGGCATCGCGCAGCGCTTTAAATTTAGGTTCAACGGCGCTGTCACCGAGAATACTAATTACGGCATCAACCTTGCGTGATAATAAAATATCGTGGTTATTGGCGTGTACCTGATTATCACGACCGCCGTCAACGCCGATGACTTTACCGCCCAGTTTTTCAACCTCTTCGGTGGCGCCTTTATAGGCTTCACGATCCCAGAAGTGCTGGGTACCGACAACGGCGACGCCGATGGTTTTCCCCTGTAGCGACAAGGGTTCTGCGGCGGAGGCGCTGACGGAGACGAGCGTCATCAGACCCAGGGCGGCGGGCAGTAATTTTTTTCTCTGCGACATTCTTATTATAGTCCTGTGATGAAGGTGTTTGCGGATTCGTAGCATGACAATAACGACCACGCAACCTCAAATACAAAATATGTCTAAGTTATACCAATAATGGTATATCGACGGAATAGGGCAGGAAAACTTAATTTTACCCGCTATAACCTGAAAATATTTCATGATGCTGAAATTAAGGCATGTTTATATTGTGGGTATAAGGTAAAAGCGCCGACTTTTATTGCAAACGGTAATTGCTGCTTAATGATGGCTATATTTATGGTGGGATATGGTGAATATAACCCAGGGCTCGCGTCATGCGGATGGTTATCGGCTAAAGTGACAGGATATTATAGTGTCATCGGCATTTTATCTTCAGCCAGCTCCCGACTTATTATAGCGGCCTTTATCGGGTGACAACAAAACGGGCAACATGAATAAACAACATAATCTGGCGGTGATGCACTGGGGGACCTGGCAGGTGCAAACCCGCGATGGCGCCATTGACGCCGTCGTGCCGGTCGCCTGGGATAAAAATCCCTCGCGCATCGGTCAGTCCCTCACCGATGCGGTCACCGGCAATACGCGCATTCGTCGTCCGGCGGTGCGGGCCGGCTATCTGAAAAACGGCCCCGCGTCGCGAGAAGGTCGCGGCAAAGAGCCCTTTGTCGAGGTGAGCTGGGAGGTCGCCCTCGACCTGCTGGCCCGTGAACTCACTTCGGTGAAGGCGCGCTGCGGGAACGAAGCCATATACGGCGGCTCCTACGGCTGGGCCAGCGCCGGGCGCTTCCACCATGCCCAGAGCCAGCTGCATCGTTTCCTGAAATCTTTCGGCGGCTACACCGCCAGTACCAATACCTACAGCAGCGCCGCCGGCGAGCGTATTTTGCCGCACGTGCTGGGGCCCCTTAGCCCGCTGCATCGTCAGCATACGCACTTCTCTGAGCTGGCGCGGGAGTGTCAGCTGTTCGTGGCGATTGGCGGCCTGCCGCTGCGCAACTCTCAGGTGAGCGGCGGCGGCGCCAACGATCATATGCTGAAGCACTGGCTGGAGAAGATGCAGGCCAACGGCACGCGCTTCGTCAATATCAGCCCGGTCAGCAACGATCTGAGCGCCGTGAGCTCGGCGCAGTGGCTGCCGGTGCATCCGGGGACCGATACCGCGCTGCTGCTGGCGCTGTGCTACGTCCTGGTTACCGAATCCCTGTACGACAGCGGCTTTGTGGCCAGCCACACGGTGGGCTTTGCTCCCTACCGCGCCTATCTGCTGGGAGAGCGCGACGGGGTGGCAAAAACGCCGCGCTGGGCGGCGGAAATCGTGGGGATTTCCGAGCAGCAGATTATCTCCCTGGCGCGCGAGATGGCCAGCCAGCGCACGATGGTTAATATCTCCTGGTCCATCCAGCGCGCCCGCCAGGGGGAGCAGGCCTACTGGGCAACGGTCGCCCTGACCGCGCTGCTGGGACAGATAGGCACCCCGGGCGGCGGGTTGGGCTTCGGCTACGCCTGTACCAACCTGGCGGGCGCGGCGCGCAAAGCCTTTTCCGGCCCTCGTCTGCCGGCGGGGAAAAATGCGGTTAACAGCGCGATCCCAGTGGCCCGGCTGGCGGATATGCTGCTGCATCCCGGCGGCGAATATGAGTTTGACGGCCAGCATCTGCGCTACCCCGATATCCGCCTGGTCTACTGGGCGGGAGGCAACGCCTTTCACCACCATCAGGACCTTAACCAGCTCTGCGAGGCGTGGCGACGGCCGGAAACGGTAGTGGTGCACGAGCAGTACTGGACCGCGCAGGCCAAGTTTTCCGACATTGTGCTGCCGGTGACCACCTCCCTCGAGCGGGAGGATATCGGCAGCGGCGGGCACGACGGATTTATGATTGCCATGAGCGCGCAGATCCCGCCGGTGGCGGAAGCCCGCGACGACTACGCGATTCTCTGCGATCTTGCCGCCCGCTTAGGCTGCGGCGAGCGCTTCAGCGAAGGGCGCAGCGTCGAGGAGTGGCTGCGGCATATTTATGATGAGTCGCGCCCGCGGGCCCGGGAAGAGGGCATTGAGCTGCCGTCGTTTGATGATTTCTGGCAGCAGGGGGTGCTGGAGTACAGCGCGCCGGAGCAGCCGCAGGTCTTTCTGGCCGACTTTCGCGCCGACCCGCTGGGCTCGCCGCTCTCCACGCCGTCCGGCAAGATTGAGCTCTTCTCGCAAACCGTCGCCGACTTCGGCTACCGCGAGTGCCCGGGCCATCCGTGGTGGGACGAAGAAGAGGCGAGCTGGCAGCGGGAAGAGGCCAGCCGCTGGCCGCTGCATCTGCTCTCCAGCCAGCCGCGCACGCGTCTGCACAGCCAGTACGATCACGGTAGCGTCAGCCGGGCGACCAAAATTCAGGGGCGCGAGCCGCTGTGGATGCATCCCCAGGATGCGCAGGCGCGGGGTGTAACCGAAGGCAGCGTGGTGAAGGTGCATAACGCCCGCGGCGCGATTCTGGCCGGGGTGCATCTCAGCGAAGGGATCCGTCAGGGGGTAGTGCAGATGGCCACCGGCGCCTGGTACGATCCGCTGAACCCCAGCGAAAAAGGCTCCCTGGATAAGCACGGTAATCCGAACGTGCTGACCGAAGATCGCGGCAGCTCGCGACTGGGTCAGGGCTGTAGCGCGCAGAGCTGCTGGGTTGAGATTGTCCCGTGGCGTGAGGCGCTGCCGCCCATTACCGCGTTCGATCCGCCGGCGTTTATCAGCGCGGACGCGCTGTCCTGAACGGCAGCCCGGCGGCGCAGAGCCGCCGGGCTGGACGAAGACGACTACGCCAGGCGCGGGTAGGCGTCGGCAATATCATCCCCGGTAAACTTCGCCACCCAGCCTTCCGGATTATCGAAAATGCGGATGGCGGTGAAGTTCGGTTCCGAGCCCATATCAAACCAGTGCGGCGTGTCGGCGGGGACGGAGATTAAATCGTTCTTCTCGCACAGTACCTGGAACACCTCATTGCCGATATGCAGGCAAAACAGCCCGGCGCCCTCGACGAAGAAACGCACTTCGTCTTCACCGTGGGTATGTTCGTTGAGAAACTTCGCGCGCAGCGCCTCTTTCTGCGGGTTGTCCGCGCGCAGGCTGATAACGTCCCAGCTCTGGTAACCCTTTTCGGCAACCAGCCTGTCAATGGCGTGCTGGTAGGCTTCAATCACCGTTTCCGGCGCTGGCGCGATGCCCAGGTCGCGGTCGGCCTGCCAGCGTTCAAAGCGGACGCCTTTGGCGTTTAGCTGCTGCTGAATCTCTTCGCCGTCGGTGCTGTGCCAGATGGCGGTTGCGGCGTCGTGGTCAGAAAAAATCGTTAATGCGCTCATGCAGGTATCTGCTCCGGATGAATGTCGTCAAAACGCTGAATCTGCGGATGATGGCTGGCGGGGTCGCGATCGCCGCGTACCAGCTGCAGGGTGCGAAAACCGGCCTCCTCGGCGGCATCCAGCTCCTGATGGATATCGGAAAGGAACAGGATGGCGGCGGGGTGATGACCCAGCTGTTCAGCAATGTTGCGGTAGGACTGCGCTTCACGCTTCGCCCCTACCAGGGTATCGAAATAGCCGCTGAACAGATGAGTAATATCACCTTCGTCGCTGTAGCCAAATAACAATTTCTGCGCAGCGACCGAGCCTGAGGAATATACATATAAATCAATCCCCTGTGACTTCCACTTTTCCAGCGCCGGCAGAACATCAGGGTACAGATGGCCGGTAAAGTCGCCGTTCAGGTAGCCATCGCGCCAGATAATCCCCTGCAGCGCCTTCAGCGCGGTGGATTTGCGATCCTCCTGCATAAAGGCAAACAGCGTCTCGACAAGCTCGGCGGTGCTGGCAGCGGGGGCGGCGATTTCGTGACGCAGGTTATCAAGGATCGTTTTGACCGGCTCAGCGTACTGCTGGGCGGTCACGAAGCCTGCTAACCGTTCACGGGCGTACGGAAACAAAATGTTGTGTACGAAGCGAATGTCGCTGGTGGTACCTTCAATATCGGTCACGATGGCGCGGATCATGGTTTCTCCAGAGTGGGCGTTACGCCGCATTGACGGTGGCGGCAGACGGTAGCCGGCCAGACCTCATTATTTATACACGGCATTGTGCAAAGCGCGCTGCGGCTTTTTTGCATAACGGCGCATATAGACGTCTAAGCGTCTCGATTGCCAAATATTAACATCGTGTTATAGTGGCTTCAACAACGGCATTACAATCGGTAATAACAAAATGAGCAATAAGCCACTGATTCCTGAGAGTAAACTCCCTTCACTGGGCACCACTATTTTTAGCCAGATGAGCGCGCTTGCGCAGCAGCATCAGGCGATAAATCTTTCGCAGGGCTTCCCGGATTTTGACGGGCCGCGCTACCTGCAGGAGCGACTGGCTTTTCATGTCGCCCAGGGCGCCAACCAGTACGCCCCGATGACCGGCGTACCGGCGCTGCGCGAAGCCATCGCCGATAAAACCGCCGAGCTTTACGGCTACCGACCGGACGCCAACAGCGATGTGACCGTTACGGCGGGCGCAACCGAGGCCCTGTATGCGGCCATTACCGCCCTGGTGCGTAGCGGGGATGAGGTGATCTGCTTTGACCCGAGCTACGACAGCTATGCCCCGGCGGTTGAGCTGTCCGGTGGCGTGCTGAAGCGCATTGCCCTGCAGCCGCCGCATTTTCGCGTTGACTGGCAGGAGTTTGCCGCCGCGCTGAGCGAGCGTACCCGGCTGGTGATCCTCAATACCCCGCACAACCCGTCGGCGACGGTCTGGCAGCATGAGGATTTCGCCGCGCTGTGGCAGGCGATTGCCGAGCGTGAGATTTACGTGGTCAGCGATGAAGTCTACGAGCATATCTGCTTTGCGGCGCAGGGACACGCCAGCGTGCTGGCCCATCCGCAGCTGCGCGAGCGGGCGGTAGCGGTCTCTTCCTTTGGTAAAACTTTCCATATGACCGGCTGGAAGGTCGGCTACTGCGTCGCGCCTGCGGCGATCAGCGCCGAGCTGCGTAAAGTGCATCAGTATCTGACGTTCTCGGTGAACACGCCGGCGCAGCTGGCCATCGCCGATATGCTGCGTCACGAACCGGAGCACTATCGTCAGCTGCCTGCGTTCTATCAGCAGCGTCGCGACCTGTTTATCGAGGCCCTGCGCGCCAGTCGCCTGGAGATATTACCCTGCGAGGGCACCTACTTCCTGCTGGCAGACTACAGCGCGGTTTCCGATCTCGACGACGTCAGCTTTTGCCGCTGGCTGACGACGGAAATCGGCGTGGCGGCGATCCCGCTGTCGGTGTTCTGCGCCGATCCGTTCCCGCACAGGCTGATTCGGCTGTGCTTTGCCAAGCAGCCGGCAACCCTGCTGGCCGCCGCGGAGCGTCTGCGCCAGCTGTAGCGCGCGGAAATCAGGTCGCTGAGAGAATTAACGATCGCCGGGCGTGATAGGTCGATCGTTAATTCTCGCTTATTACCGCTTTCATTATTTTAATTTTTCCGCTTTATTGACAGATATTTACATGGCCGATAATTAACGGCGGCCGCTATTATCGCAATGCCGCCTTTTCAATCAGCGAAGCTAAAACCGGGTGGGCCATTTGCACCCGATTATAAATCATATGAATCATCGCCCGGGGAATATCCGCCGGCGCAGGGAGCACTTTCAGCCGGTGGTCAAATAGCGGTGGGCCTGAGGCGACTTTGGGAATAAAACCGATAAAATCAGTCTGGCTAATAATATTGAGGATGGCAATGTGTGAGTCGCTGCTGAAGGCGATATTCCGCTCGGGGAACAGTTTTTCAAGCCGGTAGTCAACCGCCTGCATTCCGGCTTCTTTGGTCAGATAGTCGGTAAAGCGCTCGCGAGCAATGGCTTTCGCAGAGGTGAGGTCGGCTATGCGCGGATGATTGCGCCGGCAGACCAGCACCATCTCTATTTCCGCAAACGGCAGGCACAGGGTAGTGGGAGTGGCAAGCGGCGAGAGGCTAAAAATCAGGTCGGCTTTGCGGTAGGCGAGCAGGCTCTCCGCCGACTCCGAGGCGAGCTGAAGGTCGTGGTGCTCCACCTGCAGGTTGGGGTCGCCGTAGAGCGCGCTGATAAGCGTTGCCGAGCAGGGCGAGAGGAAAAACTGCGGGCTGTAAATAACAAAGCGTTTACTCAGCTCGGCGCCGTGGACGATATTAATCGTCTGCTCCAGCTGGTTGAGGTTTTGCTCGAGATGGCGATGAAGGTTCACCGCCAGGGTGGTGGGGCTCATCCCTTTACCGGAGCGGATAAACAGCGGATCGTTGAGCTGATTGCGCAGGCGCTGCAGCGACTGGCTGACGGCGGAAGGGGTAATAAATAAGGTTCCCGCGGCCTGGCTGATACTTAAATGCTGGTAAATACATTCAAAAATAACCAGTAGGTTAAGATCGAACTTTTTGAGTTCGTAAAGTTTAGCCATGGCTAGCATCCTTTCCGTTGCTGTGTCCGGTGCGAATTATTATTTTTATTTTATTTGTCTATTGTATTTAATTTGTGCGGTGATTGATGGGCTGAATTATTTAAGGTCGGGTTTATTGGTGACTCTGAATGTATATGACCAAAAGTGATTTAGCCAGACCCTTTTGTGGCGAATAGTCTGGCTATGCGAAATATGACGGGACGCTTTATTTTTCGCCCATCATCACCTGCAGCTTATCCGCTTCCGGCAGGCCGACAACCTGCTGCAGCATATTTTCTTTATTCATATAGTAAATAGCCGGCGTGGCGTTCGCCCCCAGCTGGTCCATCAGCTGCTGGTTCTGGTTGAGGGTGCGTATTTTGTCCTCGGGGAGGTTCGCCGGGATCGCAATGTCCATTTTTCCGGCCGATTTTTCGTAATCGTGCCAGGTTTTTGCCGGGTCGCGGCTGGCGAGAATGGCGGCGGCCACCGGCGTACTCTCCGGTTTGATAACCCCGACCAGCAGCGTGCGAATCTGCACTTTCCCCGACTCTACCCAGGGCCGAGCCTGCTGCCAGAACTGCTTGCAGTACGGGCAGAAGGGGTCGGCGAAGACGTAGAGAATGATCGGCGCCTCTTTTTTCCCGTCAAGCAGCCAGCTGGCGGCCTCCATCTGCTTCCACATCTGCTGGCCTGCCGGCGTATAGAGCTCCTTCTGGAACAGCTGTTCGCTAAGGTTGGCGCCGTTTTCGTCATACATGTAGCCGGAAATGGCGTGCTTGCCGTCGGGGGTGAGATAGATAGCGACGCCCATGTCCTGATATTTACCCAGCCAGCCTTTCACTCCGCCCGGCGCTTCGAAGGGTTTAATGATGGTAATACCCTGTTTTTCTATCGCTTTTACGGGGGCAGGGAGCTCTTCTGCATAGCTGCATAAGGGTAAAAGACCCAGGAAAAGCAGACGTTTTAACATGATTATTCCTTGTAAAATCAATGGAGAAGGTACGGCAGATGATGGAACCTATCGCAGCTATAGGCAAGACCTGCGCCCGGACAGATTGCCCTTTGCCAGGGCGGATGGTGTAATCGCCCATGCTGTTACATTAAGGTAATGTAGAGCGCAACGCATAGCCAGCCTGCCTGGCCCTGAATCTACCCTCGGGTATTTCAGGTAATAGGGCCGCCTGAAAGGGCGGCCTTTTTACTTTATCGGCCAGGCGAGTACGGCCGATTGCGCGACTTGTCTCGACGGGTTCACAAAGCTGTCTTGTTGCGGTTGTTAGATATTGCTTATTGATTTGATAATGCAAACGCATTGGTCGGGTCAGGAAAAATTCGTTACCTTAGACCTCAACGAAAACACGGAGGAAGTATAGATGTCCTTAATTAACACTAAAATCAAACCTTTCAAAAACCAGGCGTTCAAAAACGGTGAGTTCATCGAAGTTACCGAGAAAGACACCGAAGGCCGCTGGAGCGTTTTCTTCTTCTATCCGGCTGACTTCACCTTCGTATGCCCGACTGAACTGGGCGACGTTGCTGACCATCACGAAGAGCTGCAGAAGCTGGGCGTAGACGTCTACTCTGTTTCCACCGATACCCACTTTACTCACAAAGCATGGCACAGCAGCTCTGACACCATCGCTAAAATCAAGTATGCGATGATTGGTGACCCGACTGGCGCCCTGACCCGTAACTTCGAAAACATGCGTGAAGACGAAGGCCTGGCCGACCGCGGCACCTTTATCGTTGACCCGCAGGGCATCATTCAGGCTATCGAAGTTACCGCTGAAGGTATCGGCCGCGATGCGTCTGACCTGCTGCGTAAAATCAAAGCGGCGCAGTACGTTGCTTCCCACCCAGGCGAAGTTTGCCCGGCGAAATGGAAAGAAGGCGATGCGACTCTGGCTCCGTCCTTAGATCTGGTCGGTAAAATCTAAAATTTCCATGTTTTTCACGCCATGGCGGCGTTGGCGACACCTGATCACCCCGGTCACTTACGTATGTAAGCTCCCGGGGATTCCCAGGCTAGCCGCCTTGCCCTGACGCGAAATCCAAAGGGAAATTGATACCGAATAACGGGTGTTTTATTACGCCCGTTTTTCTTCCAAACCCCATGATGCAAGCCGCATTCAGGCAGCCGCGAGGCCGCTTGCATGATGACGTTTTAAGAGAGGGATAACGAGATGCTCGAAGCAAACATGAAAACCCAGCTCAGGGCCTACCTTGAGAAACTGACTAAGCCCGTTGAGCTGATTGCTACGCTGGACGACAGCGCTAAATCGGCAGAAATCAAAGAGCTGCTGGCAGAAATCGCCGAGCTGTCTGAGAAAGTGACGTTTAAAGAAGACAACACGCTCGCCGTGCGCAAACCGTCTTTCCTGATTACGAATCCAGGTTCTAACCAGGGGCCGCGCTTTGCCGGCTCTCCGCTGGGGCACGAGTTTACCTCTCTGGTTCTGGCGCTGCTGTGGACCGGCGGTCATCCGTCGAAAGAGGCCCAGGCCCTGCTGGAACAGATCCGCGACCTTGACGGTGATTTTGAGTTTGAAACCTACTACTCGCTCACCTGCCATAACTGCCCGGACGTGGTGCAGGCGCTGAACCTGATGGCGGTGCTGAACCCGCGTATTAAGCATACGGCGATTGATGGCGGGACGTTCCAGAATGAGATTACCGATCGTAACGTGATGGGCGTTCCGGCGGTCTTTGTCAACGGCAAGGAGTTTGGCCAGGGGCGCATGACGCTGGCGGAGATCGTCGCGAAAGTTGACACCGGTGCGGAGAAACGTGCCGCGGAAGAGCTGAACAAGCGCGACGCTTACGACGTGCTGATCGTCGGCTCCGGCCCGTCCGGCGCGGCGGCGGCGGTTTACTCGGCGCGTAAAGGGATTCGTACCGGCCTGATGGGCGAACGCTTCGGCGGCCAGGTGCTGGATACCGTAGATATCGAAAACTACATTTCGGTACCGAAAACCGAAGGTCAGAAGCTGGCCGGGGCGCTGAAGGCTCACGTCAGTGAATATGATGTGGACGTCATTGACTCCCAGAGCGCGTCGAAACTGGTTCCGGCGGCGGTAGAAGGCGGCCTGCATCAGATTGAAACCGCCTCCGGCGCGGTGCTGAAGGCGCGCAGTATCATCATCGCTACCGGCGCTAAATGGCGCAACATGAACGTGCCGGGTGAAGACCAGTACCGGACGAAAGGGGTGACCTATTGCCCACACTGCGACGGCCCGCTGTTTAAAGGCAAGCGCGTGGCGGTGATCGGCGGCGGCAACTCCGGCGTCGAGGCGGCAATCGATCTGGCGGGCGTGGTTGAACACGTGACGCTGCTGGAATTCGCCCCTGAAATGAAGGCGGACCAGGTGCTGCAGGACAAAGTTCGCAGCCTGAAAAACGTCGACATTATTCTTAACGCGCAGACGACGGAAGTGGTCGGCGATGGCAGCAAGGTGACCGGACTGCAGTATCGCGATCGGCTGAGCGGTGATGAGCATCACGTCGAGCTGGCGGGGATCTTCGTACAGATTGGCCTGCTGCCTAATACCACCTGGCTGGAAGGCGCGATTGAGCGTAACCGGATGGGTGAAATTATCATCGATGCGAAGTGCGAAACTAACGTCAAGGGCGTGTTTGCCGCGGGCGACTGCACCACCGTACCGTACAAGCAGATTATTATCGCCGCCGGCGAAGGGGCAAAAGCGTCTCTGAGCTCGTTCGATTATCTGATTCGTACCAAAACCGCATAATAAAAGAAAGTAAGAGCGACCTGCACAGCAAAGAGGCTACCCACCGGTAGCCTCTTTTTTTATCGCCTTTCTTCACGTCGTCGCAGGCGAAGCGGCGTCTCCCGCTTATCGGACAACCATTACCGGGATATGCGCGTGGCGAATGACGCTCGAGGCATTAGAACCGAGCAAATGGGTGCTGATAGACGGATTGCGTGAGCCAATGACGACCACGTCGGCGTTAATTTCGTTAGCCAGCTCGTTCACCATATCCCGTACGTTGCCGAAGCGTACGTGCTTTTTAATGCGTGAGGGATCGATGCTGAAGTGCCCGGCCATGGTGGTTAGCCGCGTTTCCGCCTCATGCTGCAGATGCTCTTCAAAGCGGCGCAGGTCGGCGGTGAATCGACTCATGGTGAAGCTGGATGAGCCTGGCAATACGTGGAGCAGGTGAATAATTCCGTCCTGCTGGGCCAAAAACTCCGCGTGGCGGACGGCTTTGTCGCTTAACTCCATCTCAAAAACGTCAACCGGCATAATGATTGTTTTATACATATGCATTCCTCCTTGTTCGACTGTTTCTATATCAACATATTATACAAATACATTGTGCCATTCAGGTCGCAAAACTGTCAGATCGGGTTCAGGGAGGCGTAAAAGTTTGTCAGGGCGGGGAGGGCAGAAAGAGGATGCAAAGACACCCTCTGATAAAGCGCAGAACGCCTCAGGCGGCGGGAGAGTTAGCGGTGAAATTCACCCGCGGCTTCCGGCTGGTACAGCAGCTCGAGGACTTCGAGGTGCGCAGAGGCGCCGCCCGGTAATTCCCAGTGAATGGCGCTGCCGACCTTCAGGCCGAGCAGTGCGGCACCGACGGGGGCGAGTACCGAAAGCTGAGTGGCGCTATCGGTGACCTGGGAGGGGAAAACCAGGGTGCGCACGCGCTCTTCGCCGTTGGATAAATCACGGAATCTGACGGTGCTGTTCATGCTGACAACATCATGTGGCATCGCTTCCGGCGCCAGCATTTGCGCGCGATCCAGCTCGTCGTTCAGCGCATCGGCGACCGGAGAACTGGCGAACGCCGGCTGCTCGAGCAGCCTGTCGATGCGTTCGGCATCGAACTCGTTAATGATGATTGTGGGTCTGGTCATTGCATACTCCATGTTATCCAGGAACCTGTCCGTAAAAGAAAACCCTCACCGAAAAGGGCAAGGGTTAATGTCTTCCCATCATACTGAGACTTGTCGGTGGTTTGAAGTGATTAAACGCACATTCAGCAACGATCGCCAAAGGAGCCAGATGAAATTTATGCTGCTGCCGTCACAGCCAGAAAAATTGTCTTATCCTTTTTAGGCGGTATCAGGCACGTCCTTTCCAATACATGCAGGAGGACTCTATGAGCGGTTTTGACAAACTTACTCTCGATGACGGCAGCTATCTCTATTTCAAAGACTGGGGGAGCGGGCAGCCGGTTGTATTTAGCCACGGCTGGCCGCTAACGGCTGACGCTTTCGAAGACCAGATGCTGTTTCTGGCCGATAACGGATTTCGGGCGATAGCCCACGATCGCCGTGGCCATGGCCGATCGGCTCAGCCCTGGGACGGCCACAACATGGATACCTATGCTGATGACCTGGCTCAGCTGACGGCGCACCTCGACCTGCGCGATGCGGTGCACGTGGGCCACTCCACCGGCGGTGGCGAGGTGGCGCGCTATATCGGGCGCCACGGGACCGAAAGGGTGGCCAAAGCGGTGCTTATCAGCGCCGTGACGCCGATAATGATCCGCACGGATTTCAACCCGGACGGCGTGCCCAAAGAGGTATTTGACGGCATCAGAGAGGGCGTTATCGAGGACCGCGGCGCGTTCTTCTATGAGCTGACCGCCGCGTTCTACGGCTACAACCGCGATGGGGCCAAAGAGTCAAAAGCGGTGCGCGAAGGGTTCGTCGAGCAGGGGCTGCAGGGGTCGATTAAGGCGCTTTATGACTGTATCAAAGCCTTCTCGGAAACCGATCTGCGCGAGGATCTGCGCAAGATGACTATCCCAACCCTGGTTATCCACGGCGATGACGACCAGATCGTGCCTTTCGAAACCTGCGGTAAAGCGGCGGCGCAAATATTGCCTGACGCCAGATTAACCGTCTACAAAGGCGGGTCGCACGGGATTTGCACGACCCACAAGCATCAGATTAATCAGGATTTACTGGCGTTTATTCGCGAATGAAGCCCCTGCGGCGGCTGGCACCGCCGCATGATTAACTGCCGACCTTATCGAGAACAAACTGCTTAGCGCAGTTGCCCGGATGGGGCTGGGGCAGGAAGGCGTCGGCGGAGAGCGGCGTATTGATGGCCGCGGCCTTGATGGCTATTTGTATTTCGGTTAAATAGGCCGGATTGCCGCTGCAGGTCAGCTTGAACGCCTTAACGCTCTGTTTTCCCCAGGCCTCGGCGATGGCCGCATCGAAGTCGTCGCGGCTGACGCTCTGTCCGTAGTGCTTCGCGAGGAATGTCCCGATGGCGCTATGCTTCACTTCGCCGCCGAGGCGGACCATGGTGCCGAAGTAGCTGTCAGGATCGAAGCCAAAACAGACGCCGTGTTTTGCGTATTCGTAGCGCTCAAGGCAGGAGTTGCCGCCGGAGCCGGGCATCACACTGTTGAGCTTATTGGCCATCTCCAGCGACAGGCCGGTTTCTGCTGCCTGGCATTTCCGCCCGGCTTTGACCTCCGGCATATTGGGTACCGGGCGCGTGGCGCAGCCAAAACGCATCCAGCGGCGATCGTCCACGCCGCGAGCGGCGATGGATTTCGGCAGACCCGGCCACAGGCCGTGCACGGTGAGATAATCGGTTTTGTTGGCCGTTTCCTGCTGCAGGCGGCACTCTTCCGGTTCGCCGCGGTTCCGGTCATGCATGCTCTGGCAGAAACCGGTTTGCCAGGATAAGGCCAGTACGTAGCGGTCGAAATCGCCGTATTGTGTTGCGGTGAGCGGTTCAGCGCCGACCTGAGTTGCCGTTAGCAAGAGGGCAATGGCGACGAAATCCTTCCTGAACATTTTTATTCCTGATAGTGGATGGTCATGAGTTCCTCGAATTATTAAAGCATAAAAAAGGCGCCTGCTGGCGCCTTTTCACGTTTATTGAACGGTGGTTCCGGGCACCAGAATTTCGGTGGCGATAATCACCACCAGCAGGCCGACAAGAACCGGTACCGAGGTCCGTTTCACCACCTCAAACGGCGAGATTTTTGCCATCCCGGCCACGGCAACCACCACGCCCGATACCGGGGAAATGGTCCGGCCAAGGTTGGATGCCTGCAGCATCGGGATCGACAGATAGGCCGGGTTAATACCCGACGAGTGCGCCAGCTTGGGGATCATCTCAACGAAGGCGTAAAACGGGGCGTTACCTGAACCGGTCGTCATGGCTGCCAGCATCGTCAGCACGACCAGCACCAGCATCAGAATGATGCTGGCGGAGCCAAACGAGGTCGCAATCGAAATCAGGCTATTGATAAAGCCGATGGTGCTCAGGCCCTGGGCAAACACGCCGGCGGCGACCAGCAGCATGACCACGCCGGCAAAGGCGTCGGCCATCCCGCGATAGGCGGCTTCTAGCCCGCTGAAGACGTTTTTGGTGTTAAAGCCGCGGCAGAATTCCAGCACCGCTGCCAGCAGCATGCACATCACCAGGATGGCAATAATATGCAGCTCCGGGCCCCATTTCCCGTCGAAGATAAGCACGCCGATAATGGGCGTGAAGGGCAGAATGGCATAGAAGGAAGGGGCGGTGGTGGTTATCTCGTTGACGTCGAGCATTTCGTGGGCGACGTTCTCTTTCTTATCCAGATAGCGCTGCCAGAAAAAGTGGGCGATCGCCATGGCGATAATCGCCGCGATGGAGATCGGCAGCGTGGTTTTAAAGGCAAAATCGATGAGCGGCATTTCGGCGGCCTTCGCCGCGAGAACGACATCGCCGGAGGTCGGGGAGAGGATAATCGCCGCCGGGGAGGCGCAAATGGCCGCCGCCGCGCCGCGGCTGATCCCGACGTTGACCATCACCGGGAACAGCGTTGCCATCAGCAGGACGCCGAGTCCGGTCGCCGAAGAGACGGCCAGCGACATCAGGCAGGCGACAAAATAGGCGGCGATCATCAGCAGGTAGGGGGAGTTAATGTAGCGCAGGGGCTTCGAGGCCAGTTTGACCACCATATCGTTGGCGCCGATATGCGTCATGTAGGTGGCAAATCCGCAGAGCATCATGATCATCATGCCGAGGTCGCCGCCGCGGCTCATCAGCAGAATTTTGATGTATTCGATGATGTCGGTTGCGGAATAGCCCGTGCTTTTCGCCTCGCCGGGTAAAATTTTATGTCCCATCAGCGCGCTGACGATAAGCAGCGTCAGACCGCCAACAAAGAGCACGCCGGTGGCGGAGTACCCTTTGATGATATAGCGGGCGACGCCCACAATGACCACGACCCCAATAAGGATCTCAACTAGCGTAAGCATTATTTTACCCCTGAACCATTAACCCAAAGAATCTGCTGA
Source organism: Klebsiella sp. BIGb0149 (assembly GCF_004362605.1). Taxonomy (NCBI): domain Bacteria; kingdom Pseudomonadati; phylum Pseudomonadota; class Gammaproteobacteria; order Enterobacterales; family Enterobacteriaceae; genus Klebsiella; species Klebsiella sp. BIGb0149. The sequence continues at coordinate 445,767 of NZ_SNYG01000001.1, forward strand.
TAAATAAGGTTGTGCAAAAATTAAGGGAGGGAATGTGCCGAATAAATCGACGAAACATGCTGATGCAAATCAATAAACCGATGAGAATTGCCTAATCAGCGCCCGGCGCGCGGGCGCTATCACAAAGTCGACAGGCAGGGTTGTTGCGATTTGGTGGGCGGAAAATCAAGACTTTGCCGTATTTCGTTAAGGTAATATTAAGATTATATTTGCTACTTTATTACGCTATTAAAATAGATGTTGGTAATTGAGAAGTGTTAAGACTACGTTATGTTGTACTGTTTTTGCTCAGTTTTTCCGGGCTGCTGCTCTCCAGCGGGATAGCAAATGCGTCATTCAGCTCGACGATTCGCGACGGCTATAACACCTTAAGCGATAACGTTGCTGAGACCTGGCAGGAGCCAGAACACTACGACCTGTATGTTCCCGCGATCACCTGGCACGCCCGATTTGCCTATGACAAAGAAAAAACCGATGCGTATAACGAGCGTCCCTGGGGGGCCGGTTTCGGCGTGTCGCGCTGGGATGATAAAGGTAACTGGCACGGTCTCTACCTGATGGCGTTTAAGGACTCATTTAACAAGTGGGAACCTATCGCTGGCTACGGCTGGGAGAAAACCTGGCGTCCGCTGGCCGACGATAACTTTCATCTTGGGCTCGGCTATACGCTCGGGGTAACCGCGCGCGATAACTGGAACTATATTCCGCTGCCGGTGGTACTGCCGATGGCGTCTATCGGCTACGGTCCGGCGACGTTCCAGATGACCTACATCCCCGGTACCTATAACAACGGTAACGTTTACTTTGCCTGGGCCCGCTTTCAGTTTTAATCCGCACTAGCTTAGTGATAAAAGAGCTGAGCATTATGTTATGTGGAAAAACAATAACTAAAGCGCAACCACTAAAAAAGATAGCGACTTTTGTCACTTTTTAGCAAAGTTCGACTGGACAAAAGGCACCACAATTGATGTACTGGAACGCGACACAGTATCAGTGTCTTTTTTTCATATAAAGGTAATTTTGATGTCTAAGATTAAAGGTAACGTTAAGTGGTTTAATGAGTCCAAAGGATTCGGTTTCATTACTCCGGAAGATGGCAGCAAAGATGTATTCGTACATTTCTCTGCAATCCAGTCCAACGGTTTCAAAACTCTGGCTGAAGGTCAGCGCGTAGAGTTCGAAATCACTAACGGTGCCAAAGGCCCTTCTGCTGCAAACGTAAACGCTATCTAAGCAACGCGTCAGTAGAATATAAAAACCCGCAATTTGCGGGTTTTTTTTTGCCTGTTTTTAACGGCTGGCGGCATGAGAGAAGAGCCAGAATGCTGCCGCCGTCATGGCGAATGAGCCCAGCAGGTTGACCAGAATATTGAGCAGCGCCCAGCTGAAGCGCCCCTGCTGCAGCAGAAATACCACTTCCGCTGAGAAGGTGGAGAAGGTCGTCAATCCGCCGCAAAAGCCGGTGGTGATGAGCAGCTTCCACATTGGGTCGATATCGGTCAGGCGGTTAAACCAGGCCAGGCCGGCGCCAATGATAAATGCGCCCAGCAGGTTGGCCGTTAGCGTGCCAATGGGAATGGCATGGTGCATGGGGTTAAACTTCATTCCTAGCCACCAGCGCAATACGCTGCCGGTACCGCCGCCAAGAAAAACGGCTAAAAGTAGTTGTGACACTCTCATTCCCTGCTATTTGGTTAATACTGGGAATGAGTGTAGCGCGCAAAATGCATCGCTGGCTATGAATTCGCGAACGGGAGATTAAGATGCTAGTTGCTGCTGGACAATTTGCCGTCACCCCTGACTGGCGGGCGAATGCGCGGACCTGCGTAGCGCTGATGGCCCAGGCCGCTGAGCAGGGCGCGTCGCTGCTGGTGCTGCCCGAGGCGCTGCTGGCGCGCGACGATAGTGACCCGGATCTCTCGGTTAAATCGGCGCAGGAGATAGACGGCGGCTTCCTGCGGCTGCTGCGTGAGGAGAGCCGTAATAACGGCTTAACCACCGTGCTGACGATTCACGTGCCTTCCGGCGAGGGACGCGCGGCTAATACGCTGGTGGCGATACGCCGCGGCGAGGTTATCGCACAATACCAGAAGCTACACTTATACGATGCGTTTAATATACAGGAGTCACGGCGCGTTGATGCCGGCCTGCAGATCCCGGCGCTGATTGACGTCGACGGGGTTCGGGTTGGCCTGATGACCTGCTATGATTTGCGCTTCCCGGAGCTGGCGTTAAGTCTCGCGCTGAGCGGCGCTGAGATCCTCGTTCTCCCGACCGCGTGGGTGAGAGGGCCGATGAAGGAGCATCACTGGGCGACGCTGCTGGCCGCCCGCGCGCTGGACACGACCTGCTATATCGTGGCGGCGGGAGAGTGCGGCAACCGTAATATTGGCCAGAGTCGAATTATCGATCCCCTCGGCACGACGCTGGCCGGCGCGGCGGATCGGCCGCAGATGATTTTTGCCGACGTTTCCGTGGATTATCTACGCCAGGTGCGCGAGCGCTTGCCGGTGCTGCAGAACCGCCGCTTTGCGCCACCGCAATTATTGTGACGTTTTTTTAAACAGAGCTTGATTCACCTTGTTACAGATTGCTATTGTGTCCGCGCGTCAAATAGCCGTTAATTGTTCGCGTGTATGATGGCGTATTCGCAGATTGTTTTAGAGAAGAAGGTTAGCTATGGGTGAGATTAGTATTACCAAACTGCTGGTTGTCGCAGCACTGATTATTTTAGTGTTTGGTACCAAAAAACTACGTACGCTGGGTGGAGACCTGGGTTCGGCTATCAAAGGCTTTAAGAAGGCCATGAACGACGACGATAGCGTGAAGAAAACCAGTGCGGAAGAAGAAACTCCGGCACAGAAGCTCTCTCATAAAGAGTAATTAAACGCCTGCTCCCCGACAGCGGGAGCAGGCTGCCGGCAGGCTATCCGCCTGCACGGATAAGAGGCCGCAGCGATTATCGTTGCGGCCTCTTTTTGTATCCTGCAAGGTCATTGGCTGAAAAAATGCAACCGACTGTAACCGCGCCGGCGGATTTATTGAGGGGAAAAAGATGAGGTAGCGCAAGGAGAGCTGACCGCTGCACGCGGGAAACGCGCAGCGGTCGAGGACGGCGTGAACTACTTCACTTCCATCCCTTTGGCCTGCAGGTCGGCATGATAGGACGAGCGGACGAACGGGCCGCAGGCAGCATGGGTGAAGCCCATGGCCATCGCTTCGGCTTTCATCTCTTCGAACTCGTCCGGGCTAACGTAGCGCTGTACCGGCAGGTGGTGACGGCTCGGCTGCAGATACTGACCGAGGGTCAGCATCGTCACGCCGTGGCGACGCAGGTCGCGCATAACTTCAACGATTTCAGCGTTGGTTTCACCGAGGCCGACCATCAGACCCGATTTGGTTGGGATCTCCGGATGCGCTTCTTTGAAGCTTTCCAGCAGCTTTAACGACCAGTTGTAATCGGCGCCTGGGCGTACCTGGCGATAGAGACGCGGCACGTTTTCCAGGTTGTGGTTAAAGACGTCCGGCGGCGTCACCTTGAGGATATCCAGGGCGCGATCCATACGGCCGCGGAAGTCCGGAACCAGGGTTTCAATCTTAATCGACGGGTTTTTCTCACGGATGGCGCTGATGCAGTCGGCGAAATGCTGAGCACCGCCGTCGCGAAGGTCATCGCGGTCGACGGAGGTGACAACGACGTACTTCAGACCCATGTCGGCGATGGTTTGCGCGAGCTTCTGCGGTTCATTAGCATCCGGCGTCACCGGACGACCGTGGGCGACATCGCAGAACGGGCAGCGGCGGGTGCAGATAGCACCGAGGATCATAAAGGTTGCCGTTCCGTGGTTGAAGCATTCCGCAAGATTCGGGCAAGAAGCTTCTTCGCACACGGAGTGCAAACCGTTCTTACGCATCGCTGCTTTGATACCCTGGATACGGGACGAGTCAGCCGGAAGTTTGATTTTCATCCATTCCGGTTTTCTGAGCAGAGCTTCACGCTCAGTTGCCACGTTTTTCACCGGGATAAGGGCCATTTTATCGGCGTCGCGATATTTAACACCGCGTTCCATCACAATGGGTTTACTCATAGCGTGCGTGTTCCAGTTGCGAGTACGAAGGAAAACGAATTAATTCAAGTAAATGTTGTATTTATCAACTATTTTTGAATCAAGGATAGGCAGTATACCATTGATACGGACCAGAAAGCAGCCTGCCTGTTCGGCAAATTGTAAAATAGTTGTTGTTTTATGCTTTCCCTCACGTGCGGTATGACTTAAAAAGCCTGACGAACCGCCTCAATCACCTCATGGAGCAGCGGTTCCTGGGCGCTGAGCTTGTTGTAATGCAGCGAAATGTCGATGGTTTCATCGGCGAGAGGCGGGTAGTCCAGCGCCGCCAGCGGCCAGGTTTTGGCCAACAGCGAAAACATCCGGTTCGGCATCAGCCCAAGCATATCGCTGGCGCTCACCAGCGCGGCCTGAGTTAACAGGTTGTAGCTGCTAAAGCCGCAGCGCCGCTCCCCTAGCTGCTCCTGCAGCCGGCGGTGCAGCGCCGGATAGCGCTGGCCCTCGGGCAGCAGCAGGGCAAACTCGTACTGACGAAGATGCTCTTCGCTGTGCGGCATAGCCAGCGCCGGATGCGCCTCACGGCAGTACATCATCACCCGATCCTGGAACAGAACATGGTGCACGATAGACTGGCCGCTGTGCGCGTAGCTGTCGATCAGCAGGTCCACCTGGCGCTGGTTAAGCTGGCTGGGGGCATCGGTAATGGCGATATTGTGCAGCAGCACCTGGGGGAAGCGAGGCTTCAGCGCCTGCGCAATCGTCGGCATGACCAGCGCGCCGACGGTGGGCGAGGTGGCGATGGTCATGACCCGCTGCTGATGCGGGCTGCCGGTTAAATCCAGCGCGCTGAGAAAGGCTTCCATTCCCTGACTGATGTACTGATGGAGGTGCGTCGCGTAGGCGGTCGGCGTCACGCCCTGGCCCTTGCGAATAAACAGCGGGTCGGGAAAAAGCGCGCGGAGTTTGTTAATCGACTGGCTAATGGCCGAGGGGGTGATATTCAGCACCTTAGCCGCATTCACGATGCCCTTGTGTACGTACACGGCTTCGAAAATGGTCAGTAAGTTGAGGTCAATATTACGCAGAATGCGGAATACCTGGCGATCGTCGAGCCGTTCAGTGGGCTCCGGTTGCGGATGATTTTTTTCCACTCTGCGCCTCCTGTCATAGCGAATAGCGCAAGTATAGCGGTCAGCGACGCCGCCGTTTGTGGCAATTAATTGCAAATAGAATGGCTTAACAGAAGTCAGGCGCAAAACGCGCCCCGGGAAGCCGGGACGCTCGGATTTACTTTGCGGAAATGAACTCGTGCGGCGGGTTGTCGAGCAGCGCCAGCAGGTTGGCAACCAGTCGTGGTGCGACGATTTGCGGCGCCGCTTCGGGCTGCCACTGGCGCATTTGCGCCATCTCCATTCCGGCGTAGCCGCAGGGATTAATCCGCAGGAACGGCGAAAGGTCCATCGCGATATTGAGCGCCAGGCCGTGGAACGAGCATCCTTTGCGAATGCGCAGGCCCAGGGAGCAGATCTTTTGCTCACCGACGTAAACGCCGGGCGCATCGGCGCGCGGGTGCGACTCAATAGCGTACTCCGCCAGGGTATTAACCACGGTCTGCTCGAGCAGCGTCACCAGTTCGCGTACGCCAAGCTTGCGGCGTTTGAGATTGAGCAGGACGTACATCACCTGCTGCCCCGGCCCGTGGTAGGTCACCTGGCCGCCGCGATCGCTTTGAATGACCGGAATATCGCCCGCCACCAGAACGTGTTCCGCTTTTCCCGCCTGGCCCTGGGTAAAGACCGGATGATGTTCAACCAGCCAGATTTCATCGAGGGTTGTTTCATCGCGCGAGTCGGTAAAGTCGTGCATTGCCTGCGAGACAGGGGCGTAAGGCTGCAGGCCGAGTTGCCGAATGAGGATTTTATTGTGCTGCAAAACAACGTCTCCGCACAGAGAAGTGATTTAAGGCAGCGAGTATATCACAGGGGGGAAGGGGATGACCCGGCGCGAGGCCGGGTAGCAGAATGGGTTACAGCACCATCCGGACGATCTCAATATTACCCAGCTCTTCGTACAGGGTTTCTACCTGCTCGATATGGGTAGCGTTGATGGTGATAGAAACCGAATGGTAGTTACCTTTGCTGCTCGGCTTTACCTGCGGAGAGTAATCACCAGGCGCATGGCGCTGTACCACTTCCACCACCTGATCAACCAGCTCAGGCAACGCCTGCCCCATTACTTTGTAAGTAAATGGAGTAGGGAATTCAAGCAGTTCGTTAAGTTTGGTTTTCATGTCAGCTCCGGTGTTACGACAAAAAATAATAACTCCCACAAGATGCGGGAGTTATCAGGTTACTTTGATAGTTAGTATATGGGGATGTAAATCACACTTTCAAGCGTTCGATTTTTAACCAAACCAGTGGTGGAACATTAACTTAATGTAATCAATCATTTTGCCGAAGAAATTACCTTCCGGGATTTCCTGCAGCACCACCAGCGGGCGCTGATCGATAGTTTTGCCGTCCAGCTGGAAGTTAATGGTGCCGACAACCTGGTTTTTCTGCAGCGGTGCGTGCAGTTCGGTATTGTTCAGTACGTAGCTGGCCTTCAGATCTTTCATGCGGCCGCGCGGAATGGTCAGATACACGTCTTTATCGACGCCCAGCGATGCGCGATCGCTATCGCCAAACCAGGCCGGCTCGGAGGAAAACTCTTTGCCCGCTTTCAGCGGATTGACGGTTTCAAAGAAGCGGAAGCCCCAGGTCAGCAGCTTTTTGCTTTCGGATTCACGACCCTTATAGGTGCGCCCCCCCATCACGGCGGAGATCAGGCGCATCTGGCCTTCGGTTGCCGAAGCGACGAGGTTATAGCCCGCTTTATCCGTGTGGCCGGTTTTTATGCCGTCGACGTTGAGGCTGTTATCCCACAGCAGCCCGTTACGGTTGAGCTGGCGGATGCCGTTAAAGGTGAACTCTTTTTCTTTGTAGATGGTGTATTCGTTCGGCACGTCGCGGATCAGCGCCTGGCCAATCAGCGCCATATCGCGCGCGGAGCTGAACTGACCTTCGGCATCCAGGCCGTGAACGGTCTGGAAGTGGCTGTTTTTCAGGCCGAGGGCGTTGACGTAGCTGTTCATCAGGCTGACGAAAGCGTCCTGGCTACCGGCAACGAAGTCCGCCATCGCGACGCAGGCGTCGTTGCCTGACTGCAGGTTGATACCGCGAATCAGCTGAGAAACCGGCACCTGCATGCCTGGCTTGAGGAACATCAGGGAGGAGCCTTTAAATACCGGGTTACCGGTTGCCCACGCGTCGTTGCCCACGGTGACCAGATCGGACTCTTTGAATTTACCCGCTTTCATGGCCTGACCAATGACGTAGCTGGTCATCATTTTGGTCAGACTCGCCGGGTCGCGGCGGGAATCGGCGTTATTTTCCGCCAGCACTTTGCCTGAATTGTAATCGATAAGTATCCAGGATTCGGCGTCAATCTGCGGCGCGCCTGGGATCATGGTTTTAAGATTCAGGTCATCGGCGTGGGCTGCGGAGGAGAGCGCGGCAACGGAGAGGGCCGTAACGAGTAAACGTGCGGTGAAAGAGATCTTCATGGTCTGAACAACGGCATCCGTGATGGAGTTAAAAAAGTGCCTTACTATAACAAATGCTCTACGGACCGGCATCCGACATTGCGCATGACTTTGTTAACGATTTTGTCATGCGCAATGCGATACGGACGGCGGTCCGACGCGTTTAGTTGGCGTGAGTAATAAATGACTGCAGCTGAGCCTCGCTCTGCAGGCGCTGCTGTACGGTGCTGGCCTGTGGCTTGCTGGCGAACGGGCCCAGCTGAATACGCCACACCGCGCCGTTTTGCACCACGCGGCCGGGAACGGAGAACTGCTGGCTCAGGCGCTGCTGGTACTGCTGAGCGCGGGCCTGGTCGCTAACGGCGCCAACCTGTACCACATAGTCGCCGCTGGCAGCAGCGCTGGTCGAGGTAGAGGCGGCGGCAACCGCAGTCGTCGCGGCGGCGGCCGGCGCAACGCTGCCCTGGATGGATCCCGGCGCGGTGACCGGTGCGGTTGACGCGGCGGCCTGAGCGACGGGCTCACTGCCCTCCAGCACGCCGTTATTCAACGGCGTTGGGGCGCCGAGGAAGCCGCTGCTGTTGACCGGCGCGCCGACGCTATCGTCGGATTTCAGCGTTGAGTTACTGATAGCGCGCACGTCGGTTTGCACCGGCTGATCGGTCGAGGCACCGCTACCGCCGTCCAGGTCCGGACGCGCCGGCAAGGCATAAGTTTGTTTCGCCACGGTGGTACAGGCCATTCCCGGACCCGAGAGCGAACCGTCCTGCGCGACGATAATAGGATCGATGCGCACCTTGGTATTATTCGAGGTGTTCAGCCGGTCGGCGGAGGCGCGTGAAAGCGATATCACGCGATCGTTGCCGTACGGGCCGCGATCGTTGATACGCACCACGATCATGCGGCCGTTTGCGACGTTGGTAATACGCGCGTAGCTGGGGATCGGCAGCGTAGGGTGCGCGGCGGTGAGCTGGGTAGGATCGAAGGCCTCGCCGGATGCGGTCAGATTGCTGTTGGGCTCAGCGTCATAAATCGCCGCCAGGCCGGTCTGGGTAAAATTAGACGGGTCCTGCACGATTTTATAGCTTTTACCGTCGCGTTCGTAATCCTGATTTGCCGTCGGATTCGGCGCTTCATAGTGCGGATCGGCGCCGCTGATTTCTACGCTTGGGCCATTACAAACCGCCGGCTGCGGTGTGCTGACGGTTTTTTGTTGAACGTCTTCACCCGAACATGCCGCCAGCAGCCCTGCTGCTATGCAGATCCCCAGCCATTGCTTACGCATTGCGAACCCCTTAAACGCTTTTCGACAACATTTTTCTGTGGGTGTGGATCGACATTACGATACCAAACCCGGCCATCAATACGATCAGGGCTGAGCCCCCGTAGCTGACCAGCGGCAACGGTACCCCCACCACTGGCAAAATACCACTCACCATACCAATATTTACGAAGACATAAACGAATAAAATCAACATTAAACCACCGGCCATGACCCGGCCAAAGGTGGTTTGCGCCTGGGCGGCGATCCACAGCCCGCGCATTATGAGCAGGATATAGAGCGCCAGCAGAACCAGCACGCCAATCAGCCCAAGCTCTTCGGCCAGGACCGCGAAGATAAAGTCGGTGTGGCGCTCCGGCAGAAACTCCAGCTGCGACTGGGTGCCGTGTAGCCAGCCTTTCCCCCGCAGTCCGCCGGAGCCAATAGCAATTTTAGACTGGATAATGTGATAGCCGGCGCCCAGCGGGTCAGTTTCCGGATCGAGCAGCATCATAACGCGCTGACGCTGGTAGTCGTGCATCAGGAAAAACCACAGAATCGGGATAAACGCGGCGACCAGCACCACCGCAACGCCGATCAGGCGCCAGCTCAGCCCGGAAAGGAACAGCACAAACAGGCCGGACAGGGCGATAAGGATTGAGGTCCCAAGGTCAGGCTGCGCCGCAACCAGCAGGGTCGGCAGGAAAATCAGCACCAGCGCAATGGCGGTATTTTTCAGCGAGGGCGGGCAGACGTCGCGGTTAATAAAGCGCGCCACCATCAGCGGAACGGCGATTTTAGCAATTTCCGAGGGCTGAAAACGGACGACGCCGAGATCCAGCCAGCGCTGGGCGCCTTTCGAGATAGCGCCGAAGGCATCCACCGCCACCAGTAAAATAATACAGAAGATATAGAGATAGGGCGCCCAGCCTTCATACACGCGCGGCGGGATTTGCGCCATGACGATCATAATCACGATACCCATCGCGATCTGGCCAATTTTACGTTCCATCATCCCGATATCCTGGCCGCTTGCGCTCCAGATAACCAGCGCGCTATAGGTCAGCAGCGCCAGCAGTATCAGCACCATGGTGGGATCGAGATGGATTTTATCCCACAGCGATTTTTTGTTTGGATTATCGGTCATTATTGATCCTCCCCCGCCGTCACCGCCGGATTTTCACTCGGCAGATTCGTATTGTTATCACCCAGCATTATGTGATCGAGAATCTGACGCATAATCGTCCCGACCGCCGGGCCTGCGCCGCCGTTCTCGAGAATGATCGCCACGGCAACCTGGGGGTTGTTGTAAGGAGCAAACGCCGTCATGAGCTTATGGTCACGCAGGCGCTCAGCGATTCTGTGCGCGTTATAGGTTTCATTGGCCTTCAGGCCGAATACCTGGGCCGTACCGGATTTCGCCGCGATTTTGTAAGGCGCGCTGGCGAAGTACTTATGCGCGGTACCGTTGCCGCGGTTGGCCACGCCGAACATGCCGTCTTTGGCTATCTCCCAGAAGCCGGAGTGAATATCGCCCACCGGCGGCTCGTGCGGCTGAACCCAGGGTACCTGCTTGCCGTCTTCGACGGTGCTTTGCAGCAGATGGGGCACTTTTACCACGCCGTCGTTAATCAGGATCATCAGCGCCTTGTTCATCTGAATCGGCGTGGCGGTCCAGTAGCCCTGGCCGATACCGACCGGAATGGTGTCCCCCTGATACCAGGGCTTTTTAAAGCGCTTCAGCTTCCATTCACGAGTGGGCATATTCCCGGAGCGCTCTTCTGACAGATCGATGCCGGTATAGTGGCCGTAGCCGAATTTATTCATCCATTCCGACAGGCGGTCGATGCCCATATCATAGGCAACCTGATAGAAATAGGTATCCGCAGACTCTTCCAGCGCTTTGGTCACGTTCAGGTGCCCGTGGCCCCATTTTTTCCAGTCGCGATAGCGTTTGTCCGAACCGGGCAGCTGCCACCAGCCGGGATCGAACAGGCTGGTATTGCGGGTGATGACGTTGGCGCTCAGCGCCGAGACGGCAACGTAAGGTTTCACCGTCGAGGCCGGCGGATAGACCCCCTGCGTGGCGCGGTTGACCAGCGGCGTATTCGGATCGTTGAGCAGCCCGGAGTAGTCCTTGCTGGAGATCCCGTCCACGAACAGGTTTGGATCGTAGCTCGGGGTGGAAACCAGCGCCAGAACGCTGCCGGTGCGCGGGTCGGTGACTACCACCGCGGCGCGGCTGCCGGCCAGCAGCGTTTCAATATACTGCTGCAGCTTGAGATCGAGGGTTAAATAGATATCGCGCCCGGCCTGCGGCGGCACCTCTTTGAGCTGGCGAATGACGCGGCCGCGGTTGTTGACCTCGACCTCTTCGTAGCCGGTCTGCCCGTGCAGGACGTCCTCATAGTAGCGTTCGATACCCAGCTTGCCGATATCGTGGGTTGAAGCGTAGTTAGCCAGCTTGCCCTCTTTATCCAGGCGATCGACGTCTTTATCGTTAATTTTTGAGACATAGCCGATAACGTGGGTGAGGGCGGAGTTGTAGGGATAATAGCGGCGCTTATAGCCTTTCACTTCGACGCCGGGAAAGCGGTACTGATTGACCGCGAAGCGGGCAACCTGCACTTCGGTCAGGTTAACCTTGACCGGAATAGAGGTGAAGCGGTGGGAACGCGAGCGCTCCTTTTTAAAACCGGCAATATCATCATCCGTGAGGTCAATGACGTCACGCAGCGCGTCCAGCGTCTGCTGCACGTTATCGACCTTCTCCGGCATCATTTCCAGCTGATAGATGGTGCGGTTCAGCGCCAGCGGCGTGCCGTTACGGTCATAGATAATGCCGCGGCTTGGCGGGATGGGAACCAGCTTGATGCGGTTTTCGTTCGAGCGCGTCTGGTAGTCCGTGTAACGGACTATCTGTACGTTATAAAGATTGGCAACCAGTATGCCGGTAAGCAGCAAAATCCCCAAAAAAGCGACCAGCGCCCGGCGCACAAACAGCGAGGATTCAGCCGTATAGTCGCGGAAAGAATTCTGTAATTTCATTCGCTGCTTAGTCTACCCTGGTCATCATCATTCACGGTGGTAAGGGTGGTTGGTTGTAATGCTCCACGCCCGATACAGACTCTCCGCAACCAGTACGCGAACCAGCGGGTGAGGCAAGGTCAGGGTGGAGAGCGACCAGCTCTGTTCCGCCGCGGCTTTACACGCCGGAGAAAGCCCCTCGGGGCCGCCGATCAGCAGGCTGACGTCGCGGCCATCTTGCTTCCAGCGCTCCAGCTCACGCGCTACCTGCGGCGTATCCCAGGGTTTCCCCGGAATATCCAGGGTCACGATGCGGTTTTTACCCGCGGCTGCCAGCATCATCTCCCCTTCTTTTTCGAGGATACGCTTGATATCGGCATTTTTACCGCGCTTACCGGCGGGGATTTCCAACAGCTCGAACGGCATATCTTTTGGAAAACGACGCAGATATTCACTAAAGCCGGTCTGAACCCAGTCCGGCATTTTGGTGCCAACGGCCACCAGCTGCAGCTTCACGCATTAACTCCAGAGTTTTTCCAGCTCGTAAAGACGACGGCTCTCTTCCTGCATGACGTGAACCATGACGTCGCCAAGATCGACAACAATCCAGTCGGCGGCGCTTTCACCTTCGACGCCCAGCGGCAGCATGCCGGCGGCGCGAGACTCTTGTACCACGTGGTCGGCGATGGACATTACGTGGCGCGTAGACGTGCCGGTGCAGATAATCATGCAATCTGTAATGCTGGATTTGCCATGAACGTCAATGGCTACGATGTCCTGACCTTTCAGGTCATCAATTTTGTCGATAACAAAATCCTGGAGTGCTTTACCCTGCAAGAGTTCCCCCTGGGTGAGTGAAGAGTGAAAATAATAAACAGCCCGGCAGTATACCTGAACTCATAAAAAAGTCGGGATAAATGTCTGCCAACCGGCGTTGGAGGCGGCTATCATCCCATCCATCGCCGCTGATTGCATCGCCATTTTTGTAAAACATCTGTATGGCGGATACCTTCAGGCTGCGGAGAATAGCAGCCTGCTCCGACCTGTCAATGGTCTGGACTGAATTCTTCTTCCGCCCGCCAGACGGCCCGGCTATTTAGTACCCGCAGCGCGGCGAAATCTGCGCGCAGATCGAGCATGCTCCACGCGCCGTGCTCGATGGGGAAACGCCACATCGCCGCCGCCGGCATCTCCAGCAGCAGGGCGATTAACAGGCTAAGCGCTCCCTGATGGCCGACGATGAGCAGATGGTCAAGATGCTGATACTGCGCCAGCGCCTCGCTAAATGCCGCGATCCGCCGGGAAAAACTCTGAAAACTTTCGCCGTTGGTGGGCGCCGCGTGCTGCCAGTCCGCGCACCAGGCGGCATAGTTTTCCGCATCTTCATGCTGCAAATCCCGATGGTGGCGCATTTCCCAGTCGCCGAAGAACATCTCGTTGAGGTCGGGAATAATTTCGCGGGGGATCGCCCGCTCGCCCAGCAGCAGGTCGGCGGTGCGCTGGGTACGCTCAAGCTCGCTGCAAAGAACGCGGTCAAACGCCACCGCCTGCAGCTGCTGACCAAGCCGGAGGGCCTGGGCCTCGCCGCGTTCGGTGAGGGGAGTGGGCGCGCGTCCGCTGTACAGACCGGCTGCGTTAGCCTGGGTTTCGCCATGACGAACTAACCATAGTTTCATGATTATCCTCACTGAGCCGAAAGGTGAGACGCTAAATTACCCGGCGGCGCCGAGGATTAGCAATAAAGCTTTTGCTGATGAATGTAGTCCAGGACGGCCGCCGGCAGCATATCGGCACAGGATTCGCCGCGTTCAAGGCGCTGGCGAATGAGGGTGGCCGAAATATCAAACCACGGGGTTTCCGCCAGATAGATAGCCCCGGCGGGGCGGCGGCGCAGCTGCTCGACATCGTGGGTCAAATGCTTATCGAGCCACTGCTGGTCCTCCGGGCGCTGCATCACCAGCGGATAGCCCGGACGCCGGCAGACGATCAGATGCACGTTATCCAGAATGCTGGCGTAGTTGTGCCAGGTGGGGAAGGTGAGCAAAGAGTCCTGGCCGATGATAAATGAGAGCGACGGCTTTGGCCCCTGCTCCTGGCGCCACTCCTGCAGCGTTTGCGCCGACCAGGACGGCGTCTGGCGCTGCAGCTCGCGATCGTCGAGCACGAACAGCGGCTTATCAGCAATAGCCAGTTCGAGCATATGCCAGCGCTGGGCGCTGGTTGCCTCGGGCTGGGGACGATGCGGCGGCACGTTGTTAGGAACGATAATCACTTTTCCCAGGCCTATCTGATTCGCCAGAATTTCGACCGGTTTGAGGTGACCGTAATGCACCGGATCGAAGGTGCCTCCGTACATGGCCTGCAGCTGAGTCATATCAACCATCGATAAACACGTCCGCCAGCGCTTTGTGGCAGAGCAGTAAAGAAAGGCTCTCTAATTCGGGCCAGATACTGGTTCCGTAGTCCTGCTTGAAGGTGAGCTCCGCTCGGGTAAGCAGGGTAACGGCCTGACGCAGCTGATCGCTGCCGAGGCGGGTGAGCGCGTCGGTTAACAGCGGTCGGCGGTTTTGCCACACGCGATGCTTATCGAACAGCGAGCGCAGCGGCGTATGGGCCGACTGGCGCTTCAGGTTTACCAGCAGCAGCAGCTCTCGCTGCAGCGTGCGCAGGAGGATCGCGGGTTCGCTCCCCTCCAGGCGCAGCTGCTGCAGAATATGCAGCACGCGCTTGCTTTTGCCCGCCAGCAGCGCATCGACCCAGTGATACGGCGTAAAGTGGGCGGCATCGTTTACCGCCTGCTCTACGCGCGGCAGCGTGAGCTTGCCGTCCGGCCACAGCAGTGACAGCCGTTCCAGCGCCTGAGATAGCGCCAGCAGGTTGCCTTCGTAGCAGTAGCACAGCAGCTGGCTGGCCGCGTCGTCAAGCTGCAGGCTATTGTGCTTAGCGCGCGCGGCCAGCCAGCGCGGCAGCTGAGCATATTCCGGCGTCTGGCAGCTTACCTGCACCGCACGGCTGGCGAGGGCGGTGACCCAGGCGGCGTTCTCCTGCGCTTTGGTCAACTTATTGCCGCGCACAATCAGCAGCAAATCGTCATGCAGCATGCCGATAAGGGTTGCCAGCTGTTCGTTAATGGCCGCATTGGGGCCATTTTCAGGCAGGATCAGGAGCAGCGTTTGGCGGCTGGAGAACAGGCTCATTGCCTGACTCAGCGAGAAGAGAGCGTGCCAGTCGGTGCTGGCGTCAATCGTCGCGGTATGGTGTTCGATAAAGCCCTGAACGGCAGCGGCTTCGCGAATCGCATCCTGACTCTCCTGCAGCAGCAGAGGATCGCTACCCAGCAGTAAATAGGCCGCGCGCAGCCCTTCATTGAGCTGCGCGCGGAGCTGTTCCGGGTACAACCGAATCATCAGTTACCCAGCGTGGTGGAAACGCGACCACCGGAGGTGGAGGAGGCGGGGGTCGTGGTGACCGGCTTCTCCTCGCCTTTGGTGGCTTCGACATCCGCAACGTGAACGCTTGGCAGCTTACGAATCAGCTGCTCTGCCGCTTTGTCGTACATCTCCTGGATAATCATATCCTGCTCGGCATCCTTCGCTAACGCCGCCTGCGGGTTATCGAAGAACGAGCGGTAGACTTTCGTCGTGATCGGATAGATATCATGACCCGGGATCAGCACGCTGGCGTGAACCGTCATCACCATCTGGTACTCAGCGGTACGTCCGTCCTGGAAAATGGAGGCCGTATCTTTCTGAATAGACGATGATTCCAGACGCAGAGAAGGAACATCCTTACGCAGCGTGCTGCCATCGATCAGTTCAACCCCGTTCAGACGCAGCTGGTTACGCACCGAACGGCTCAGCGGCCCGTTCGGATCGCCCGACTGGAAGATCATGGTTTTCATTGCGGTTGGGACCTGGGTAGTACTGCGCAGGTGCCAGCCGCATCCGGCGGTGATTAACACCGCCAGAGATAACAACAATGTTGCCAGATATCGCACGCTTCCTCCTGCGCTTAGCCAACGACCAGATTGAGCAGTTTGCCCGGAACGTAGATCACTTTACGTACGGTGACGCCGTCGAGATACTTCGCGACCAGATGTTCCTGACCCGCGCGGGCGCGGACCTGATCTTCGGTGGCATCGACCGGTACGGTAATTTTACCACGAACCTTACCATTAACCTGGACGACGACCAGGGTAGTATTTTCAACCATGGCGCGCTCGTCGGCGACCGGCCACGGTGCGCTGTCGATATCGCCTTCACCGCCCAGCTCCTGCCATAAGGTGAAGCTCGCGTGCGGGGTGAACGGGTTGAGCATACGCACCACCGCCAGCAGCGCTTCACGCATCAGCGCGCGATCCTGCTCGCCTTCCTGCGGCGCTTTCGCCAGCTTGTTCATCAGCTCCATGATCGCCGCGATCGCGGTGTTGAAGGTCTGACGGCGGCCGATATCATCGGTCACTTTCGCGATGGTTTTGTGCACGTCGCGGCGCAGCGCCTGCTGATCTTCGCTCAGGCTGGCAGCGTCGAGGGCGATGGCCGGGCCCTGAGTCGTGTGCTCGTACACCAGCTTCCAGACGCGCTTGAGGAAGCGGTTTGCCCCTTCAACGCCGGACTCCTGCCATTCGAGAGTCATATCCGCCGGAGAGGCGAACATCATGAACAGACGCACGGTGTCCGCGCCGTAGCGCTCAACCATCACCTGCGGGTCGATGCCGTTGTTCTTCGACTTGGACATTTTGCTCATGCCGGTATACACCAGCTCGCGGCCCTGCGGATCGAAGGCCTTAACGATACGGCCTTTCTCGTCGCGCTCGACGGTGGCATCAACCGGGGAGACCCAGTTACGCTCGCCGTTTTCGCCGACGTAGTAGAACGCGTCCGCCAGAACCATCCCCTGACACAGCAGCTGCTTAGCCGGCTCGTCAGAGTTAACCATGCCCGCGTCGCGCATCAGCTTGTGGAAGAAGCGGAAGTACAGCAGGTGCATGATCGCATGTTCAATACCGCCGATATAGATATCAACCGGCAGCCAGTAGTTCGCCGCTTCCGGGTCCAGCATGCCCTGGTCGTACTGCGGGCAGGTGTAGCGCGCGTAGTACCAGGAGGATTCCATAAAGGTATCAAAGGTGTCGGTTTCACGCAGCGCAGGCTGGCCGTTGACGGTGGTTTTAGCCCACTCAGGGTCGGCCTTAATCGGGCTGGTGATGCCATCCATCACCACATCTTCCGGCAGAATAACCGGCAGCTGATCTTCCGGGGTCGGCATTACGGTGCCGTCTTCCAGGGTAACCATCGGGATCGGTGCGCCCCAGTAGCGCTGACGGGATACGCCCCAGTCGCGCAGACGGTAGTTCACCTTACGCTCGCCGACGCCCATCTGCGCCAGCTTGTCGGCGATGGCGTTGAAGCCCGCTTCAAAGCTCAGCCCGCTGAATTCGCCGGAGTTGAACAGCACGCCTTTTTCCGTCATCGCCTGTTCGGAGAGATCTGGCTCAGAGCCGTCTGCCGCGAGGATAACCGGCTTGATGTTGAGGCCATATTTTGTGGCAAACTCATAGTCGCGCTGGTCGTGGCCTGGAACCGCCATCACCGCGCCGGTACCGTACTCCATCAGCACGAAGTTGGCCGCCCATACCGGAATAGCTTCGCCGGTCAGCGGGTGAATGGCTTTAAAGCCGGTATCGACGCCTTTTTTCTCCATCGTCGCCATTTCAGCTTCTGCGACTTTGGTGTTGCGGCATTCGTCGATAAACGCAGCCAGCGCCGGATTATTGGCCGCCGCCTGCTGCGCCAGCGGGTGGCCCGCGGCTACGGCCAGGTAGGAGCAGCCCATAAAGGTATCAGGACGCGTGGTGTAGACGGTCAGCTTGTCGGCGTAGTCGTTAACGTTGAAGGAGATTTCGACCCCTTCAGAACGGCCGATCCAGTTGCGCTGCATGGTCTTGACGGTATCCGGCCAGTGATCCAGATTATCCAGATCTCTCAGCAGCTCGTCGGCGTAGGCGGTAATTTTGATAAACCACTGTGGGATCTCTTTACGCTCAACTTTGGTATCGCAGCGCCAGCAGCAGCCGTCGATAACCTGTTCGTTGGCGAGCACGGTCTGGTCGTTAGGGCACCAGTTCACCGCGGAGGTTTTCTTATATACCAGGCCTTTTTTATACAGTTCGGTGAAGAACTTCTGCTCCCAGCGGTAGTATTCCGGGGTGCAGGTCGCCACTTCACGGCTCCAGTCGTAGCCGAAGCCCAGCTTTTTCAGCTGGTTTTTCATGTAGGCGATGTTGTCATAGGTCCACGGCGCCGGCGCCGTATTGTTTTTCACCGCCGCGCCTTCTGCAGGCAGGCCGAACGCATCCCAGCCGATGGGCTGCAGGACGTTTTTACCGAGCATACGCTGGTAGCGGGCAATCACATCGCCGATGGTGTAGTTACGCACGTGGCCCATGTGTAGTCGGCCAGAAGGATAAGGTAGCATCGACAGGCAGTAGTACTTCTCTTTGCTCTCGTCTTCAGTGACTTCAAATGTACGATTATCGTCCCAGTGAAGCTGGACTTTCGATTCTATCTCTTCCGGGCGGTATTGCTCTTGCATGGCAGCCAGTGGTCCTGTTTTCAATACAGCTACAAATGTAGCCAATGGATGTGTTATCTCAGATCGGCATAGCATAGCCCAAACGCCCACGTCAAAACAGCCTTTCGCACATTAACATCGGCAAAAGCGACGCAGAATATTTAGCGACTCTGTGGCCTGAATGGCAAAGCAACCGGCAGATAACGTCTATTATTAGAATAAGTTAACCACACAGGAGGCGAAATGATGAACAAGGTTGCTCAATTCTACCGCGAGCTGGTGTCAACGCTCAGCGAACGGTTACGCAGTGGAGAGCGTGATATAGACGCGCTGGTGGAGCAGGCGCGGGTGAGAATCAGCCAGTCCGGTGAGTTAACGCATCGCGAAGTTGAGACGCTGACTAAGGCGGTAAGGCGCGATCTGGAAGAGTTCGCCCGCAGTTATGAAGAGAGCCATGATGAGCTAACGGACAGCGTATTTATGCGGGTTATAAAGGAGAGCCTGTGGCAGGAGCTGGCCGATATTACCGATAAAACCCAGCTTGAGTGGCGCGAGGTGTTTCAGGACCTGAATCACCACGGCGTGTACCAGAGCGGCGAGGTGGTCGGGCTGGGCAATCTGGTGTGCGAGAAGTGCCACCACCATCTGGCGGTTTACACCCCGGACGTGCTGCCGCGCTGCCCGAAGTGCGGCCACGATCAGTTCCAGCGCCGGCCGTTTGAGCCTTGATATTCCGCGTTGAGTATAGCCGTAAACAGCGCGCACGAGAGCCCGTGCGCGCCTGACCGTTAGTGAAGGATTTTGGCGAGGAAGTCTTTGGCGCGATCGGACTGCGGGTTGGCAAAAAATGCTTCCTTGTCAGCATCTTCGACGATCTTCCCTTCATCCATAAAGATCACCCGGTTGGCCACCTTGCGCGCGAAGCCCATTTCGTGGGTGACGACCATCATGGTCATGCCTTCGTTTGCCAGTTCGACCATGACGTCGAGCACTTCGTTGATCATCTCCGGATCCAGCGCCGACGTTGGTTCGTCAAACAGCATGGCAATCGGGTCCATGCACAGCGCGCGGGCGATGGCGACGCGCTGCTGCTGGCCGCCTGAAAGCTGCGCCGGATATTTTTCCGCATGGGCGGAAAGCCCCACGCGCTCCAGCAGCTTCAGGCCTTTGGCGCGGGAAGCGGCCTTATCGCGGTTGAGCACTTTTACCTGCGCCAGCGTCAGGTTGTCGATAATCGACAGATGCGGAAACAGCTCAAAGTGCTGGAATACCATCCCGACGCGGGAGCGCAGCTTCGCGAGGTTGGTCTTTTTATCGTTCACCTGAGTGCCGTCAACGGTTATCTCGCCCTGTTGAATCGGCTCCAGGCCGTTAACGGTTTTAATCAGCGTTGATTTTCCCGAGCCGGACGGCCCGCAAACCACCACCACTTCACCTTTTTTCACTTCCGTGGAGCAGTCGGTCAGCACCTGAAAGTGACCATACCATTTTGAAACGTTTTTCAGGGTAATCATTACACAGTCCTTTTCTTCAACCAGCTGACCAACAGCGATGCGCTGAGACTAATTGCAAAATAAACGGCACCTGCGAACAGGATCATTTCGACCTGGGTTCCGTCACGCTCGCCGATAGTGGACGCGGTGCGGAAGAAATCTGCCAGGCTCAGAACATAGACCAGCGAGGTATCCTGGAACAGGACGATCCCCTGGGTTAACAGCAGCGGCACCATCGCGCGAAAGGCCTGCGGCAGGATAATCAGCTTCATCGACTGCCAGTGGGTCATCCCCAGCGCCAGCGCGGCGCTGGACTGGCCGCGGGAGATACTCTGGATGCCGGCGCGGATAATTTCCGAATAGTACGCTGCTTCAAACATGGAGAACGCAATCATGGCTGAGATAAGCCGGATATCGGTCTTCGGCGACAGGCCAAGCACGTTCTGTAAAAAGCCGGGAACAATCAGATAAAACCACAGCAGCACCATCACCAGCGGAATGGAGCGGAAGACGTTGACGTAGGTTTTGGCAAACCACGCCAGCGGTAAAAAGCTCGACAGACGCATGACCGCCAGCAGGGTGCCCCAGACGATACCGATAACGATGGCGATAACGGTGATTTTCAGGGTGATAACCAGTCCCGCCAGCAGATACGGCATGGATGGAACGATAGAACTCCAGTCAAAATCATACATAGCTATTTGCCCCCCAAATTGCCCGGCAGGCGAACTTTGCGCTCAACCACATACATAATCAGCATAATCACCGCGTTAATGAACACATAGGCGAGGGTAATGGCGGTAAACGACTCCCAGGCGTGGGCGGAGTAGTCCAGCAGCTTGCCCGCCTGCGCCGCCATGTCCGCCAGCCCGATGGTGGAGGCGATGGCCGAGTTTTTTACCAGGTTCATCATTTCCGACGTCATCGGCGGGACGATAACCCGATAGGCGTTGGGCAGCAGCACGTAGCGGTAGGTTTGCGGAAGGGTGAGGCCCATTGCCAGCCCGGCGTTTTTCTGCCCGCGCGGCAGCGACTGGATTGCCGCCCGCACCTGCTCACACACGCGTGCGGCGGTAAACAGCCCGAGGCAGAGCATGGAGGAGATAAAGAACTGAATATTTGGGTCCAGCTCGGATTTAAACCACATGCCGATATTTTCCGGCAGCAGCTCCGGCACCACCAGGTACCAGGTAAAGAACTGCACGATCAGCGGAACGTTACGGAACAGTTCGACGTAGCAGGTGCCGATGCTGGATAACAGTCGATTAGGCGCGGTACGTAAAATACCGAATAGCGAGCCGACGAAAAAAGCGATGATCCAGGCGGTAACCGACAGGGCGACGGTGACCTGAAAGCCGCTCCATAGCCAGCCCAGATAGGTGGTGTTGCCGAACGGGGCCTGTTGCAGGAATATCCCCCAGTTCCAGTCTATTGACATAAATGACTCCTGGAAAAAAAAGGGTAGCAGCGCTACCCTCGAAGATCCTTGCCCAGCGTACTTCGGTATTCGCGGCGGCTGGGGAACGACCAGCCGCCGTATAGTCTGTCCGTGCTGTGACAACAATCGGGAGGGCAGGATTTCCCGCCCCTTGTTGTTTTAATTAGTTAAGAGCCTTGTCATTTGGTGATTTGAACAGCGCCTTCATATCTTCAGAGAGTTCGAAGTTCATATTCAGGTTCTTCGGCGGGATTGGGTTTTTGAACCACTTGTCGAACCATTTTGCCGCTTCGCCAGAGGTCTGCGCCTTGGCAACGGTGTCGTCTACCAGGGTTTTGAACTGCGGGTCATCTTTACGCAGCATACAGCCGTAGGCCTCTTTGGACTGCGGCGTGCCGATGATTTCCCAGTTGTCCGGCTTCTTGGCCTTGGCACGTTCGCCGGCCAGCAGCGCGTCATCCATCATAAAGGCCACCGCGCGGCCGCTTTCCAGGGTACGGAAGGAGTCGCCGTGATCCTTGGCGCTGATGATGCGCATATTCATTTTTTTCTCATCGTTCAGCTTGTGCAGCAGAATTTCTGAGGTGGTCCCGGAAGTCACCACCACGGCTTTATCTTTCAGGTCAGCAAAGTCTTTGATCGCGCCGCCCTTTTTCGCCAGCAGGCGGGTGCCGACGACAAAAATGGTGTCAGAGAAAGCCGCCTGTTTCTGCCGCTCCAGGTTGTTGGTGGTGGAGCCGCATTCGAAATCGTAGGTGCCGTTTTGCAGCAGCGGAATACGGTTCTGCGAGGTGACCGGAATCAGTTTTACCTGCAGGTCAGGTTTGTTCAGCTTCTTCTTGATAGCATCGACGATGGCGTTGGAGTAATCCTGCGAGTAGCCGACGACCTGCTGCTGGTTATCGTAGTAGGAGAACGGTACGGATGATTCGCGATGGCCAACGACGATCACGCCGTTTTTGGCAATTTTATCCAGAGTGCTCTGGCCTGTAGCCGGTGCGGCATCTTCCGCGTGCGCCAGGCCGGCGGTCATACCCATGACCAGCATAGCTGTGGCCAGTTTACGTAATTGCATATCCAACTCCTTATCCGCAGCGCCAGGGACGCCATTGATGCCCATTGTGATTGTGTGTGAGCTTTATTATCGCTGCCGCCTTTAAGTGCAGCGTTTGTATGTGTTTGTTAGCATTTAGTTTGGCTTAATGTAAAGATTTTGCTGTGATATTGTTTATTTTTGCGAAGTGCTCCGCACCATTTAAAGGCAAAAATCGCTCATTGCACCAAAATGGCGCGCGGCAGGTCTGCCTGTGGTGCAACCCGGTTGTACCAGCAGCCATAGCGGCGCGACGTAAGTATATTAAGCAATGAGCGTGCCAGATTGGGCGGGAGGGGGAGAATTCCCCGGTGACGGGCATCACCGGGGCAGGCGGAGAGTATCCGCTAAGCAGGGATTAGCGGCGGCGCTGACGCAGGCTCATCAGCAGGGCGCCAAAGCCAAACAGCGCGGTCAGCGCCCACAGCGGCCAGTTGCCGGTGCGGGCGTACGGCGTCAGGCCCGTCGTCGGAGTGACCTTAGCGGTGAGCACGGCGCGGGTGAACTGCGGGATCATGTCCTGAATTTCACCCCGTGGGCCAATGACGGCGGTAATGCCGTTATTGGTGCTGCGCAGCAGCGGACGCGCCAGCTCCAGCGCGCGCATGCGCGCCATCTGGAAGTGCTGCCACGGGCCTATCGACTTGCCAAACCAGGCGTCGTTGGAGATGGTCAGCAGGAAGTCGGTATCCGGGCGGAAATTATCGCGCACCTGCTCGCCGAGGATTATCTCGTAGCAGATTGCGGCCGTTAGCTTCAGGTTATGCGCCACCAGCTGCGGCTGAACGTACGGGCCGCGGCTAAAGGAGGACATCGGCAGATCGAAGAACGGCGCCAGCGGGCGCAGAATCGATTCCAGCGGCACAAATTCACCAAACGGAACCAGATGGTTCTTGTTATAGCGATCCGTGGAGTTGTAGCTGTAAGGGTTATCCTTGCCCAGCGTAATGATGGTGTTGTAGGTGTCGTATCGGTTCTGCTTGTTCAGTCGGGCATCGACGATGCCGGTGACCAGCGAACTGTTTTTCGACCGCAGCAGGTCATCCATCATGGTGAGGAAATTCTGCTGATTGATCTCCAGATCCGGAATGGCGGATTCGGGCCAGATAATCAGCTGGGATGAGCCCATATGCGGCTGGGTCAGATCCAGATAGGTCTTCAGCGTGTTGAACAGCTGCTTTTCATCCCACTTCAGGGCCTGCGGAATATCCCCCTGCACCAGCGACACTTCGGTCGCGCGCTCGGGCAGCAGCTGATACCACTGAATGTAGCGCAGCGGGAAGGGCAGGGCGAAGAGCACCGCGGCGATAATCAGCGGTTTCCAGCGACGCTCGACGGCGGCCAGCGCCAGCAGGCCGCTGACCACCATCAGCAGGAAGTTAATCGCCTCGACGCCCACGATCGGGGCTAAGCCCTTCAGCGGGCCGTCAATCTGGCTGTAGCCAAACTGCAGCCACGGGAAGCCGGTCAGCACCCAGCCGCGCAGGAACTCGGTGATTTGCCAGACTACCGGCGCGGCGATGGCGACGCGCAGCCAGCTGGTTTTAGGCCACAGGCGGGAGAGCAGGCCGGCGAACAGCCCGGTGTACAGCGACATATACGCCGCCAGCAGCACCACGAGGAACACGTTGACCGGGCCAGGCATGCCGCCAAACTGCGCGATGCTGACGTAGACCCAGTTGATCCCCGAGCCGAACAGCCCCATGCCCCAGAAGAAACCAATCCAGGCGCTCTGCAAAGGACGACGGTTAAGGGTTAAGCCCTGCAGGCCGATGAGCGAAATAATCGCCGCGGGCCAGATGTCATAAGGAGAAAAAGCCAGCGTTCCGCTGGCTCCGAATAACAGCGCCAGCAGCAGACGTACGCGCTGGCGTTCGAGAAGAGAGGCAAATACCATTTAGGTTAATCGTCCCGTGTGATTAGTCTTCCAGCTTCGGCTGCGGCGCGTCGTCAGGAAGTTTGACATGTACCTGGATAATACGTCGGCTATCGGCCATTGCGACCTTGAATTGGTAACCATCAATGTCGATAGACTCGCCGCGAGCCGGCAGATGGCCAAAGGCCTGCATCACCAGCCCGCCAATGGTATCAACCTCTTCATCGCTGAAGTGGGTGCCGTAGGCTTCGTTGAAGTCTTCAATCGAGGCCAGCGCGCGGACCGTCCAGGTGTGGCGGCTCAGCTGACGAAAATCGATATCTTCTTCTTCATCGTATTCGTCTTCGATTTCACCGACGATAAGCTCAAGGATGTCTTCAATGGTCACCAGACCGGAGACGCCGCCAAACTCATCGATAACGATAGCCATATGATAACGCTGGGAGCGGAACTCTTTCAGCATGCGGTCAACCCGCTTGCTTTCAGGCACGACAACCGCCGGGCGTAACACTTGTTCCATGCTGAAGGCTTCGGAATTGCTGCGCATAAACGGCAGCAGATCTTTGGCCATCAGAATCCCTTCGATGTGATCTTTGTCTTCGCTGATCACCGGGAAACGCGAGTGGGCGGATTCGATGATGACATCGAGGCACTCGTCCAGGGTCTGGTTGCGTTTCAGGGTAATCATCTGCGAGCGGGGGATCATAATATCGCGGACGCGCTGGTCGGCGATATCCATTACCCCTTCGAGCATATCGCGCGTATCTTCGTCGATAAGGTCGTTTTGCCCGGAATCACGGATCAGCGCCAGCAGTTCATCACGGTTTTTGGGTTCTCCGTGAAAGAGCTGGCTGAGTAACAGGGAGAAGAATCCCTTTTTGCTGTTTACTGTGTCACTACTGTGTGAGTTGTCGTCGCTCATGGCGTCGTGTGGGTTCTCATGTTAGTTAAATCGTCGCCCGTCGCGCGTATACTCAGCGCCCGGCATAGCGGCCAGTCGCCGGCAAAGCCGGCGGCAGGTTATTCCTTCTCGGCAATGTACGGATCCTCATAGCCCAGAGCAAGCATTATCTCTGTTTCGAGGCTTTCCATCTCTTCCGCTTCTTCATCAACGATATGGTCATAGCCCAGCAGGTGCAGACTGCCGTGAATCACCATATGCGCCCAGTGCGCTTCCAGCGGTTTTTCCTGCTCTTTCGCTTCCTGCTCAACCACCTGGCGGCAGATGATCAAATCGCCGAGCAGCGGCAGTTCGATGCCCGGTGGCGCTTCGAAGGGGAATGACAGCACGTTAGTCGGCTTATCCTTGCCGCGATAGGTCAGATTTAGCTCGTGGCTCTCGGCTTCGTCTACCAGGCGAACGGTCACCTCCGACTCTTCCTGGAACTGCGGGATCACGGCATCCAGCCAGCGCTGAAACTGCGCTTCATCCGGCAGCCCGCCGTTCTCTTCGCAAGCCAGCTGTAAATCGAGAATAACCTGACTCATTTTTGCTCCTGTTCCTGGGCTTCGCGTTTGCGCTCGGCGGCCAGTTCTGCTTTACGTTTTTGATCCGCTTCTTCCCACGCCTCATAGGCGTTAACGATGCGGGCCACCACCGGGTGGCGCACGACGTCTTCGCTATTGAAGAAGTTGAAGCTGATTTCATCGACTTCCGCCAGAACTTCGATGGCGTGGCGGAGGCCGGATTTGGTGCTGCGCGGCAGGTCAATCTGGGTGACGTCGCCGGTAATCACCGCTTTAGAGTTAAAACCGATACGGGTCAGGAACATCTTCATCTGCTCGATGGTGGTGTTCTGGCTCTCATCGAGAATGATAAAGGCGTCGTTCAGCGTACGGCCGCGCATATAGGCCAGCGGCGCGACTTCAATCACGTTGCGCTCGATCAGCTTCTCAACTTTCTCAAAGCCCATCATTTCGAACAGCGCGTCGTACAGCGGGCGCAGGTAGGGATCGACCTTCTGGCTCAGATCCCCCGGCAGGAAGCCCAGCTTCTCACCGGCCTCAACGGCGGGGCGGGTCAGCAAAATACGGCGCACGTCCTGACGCTCCAGGGCATCGACCGCGGCGGCAACCGCCAGATAGGTTTTCCCGGTGCCGGCAGGACCGACCCCGAAGGTGATATCGTGGTCGAGGATGTTGGCGACGTACTGCGCCTGGTTTGGCGTGCGGGGCTTAATCACGCCGCGCTTGGTCTTGATATTAATGGCCTTGCCGTACTCCGGGACGCTCTCGGCGCTCTGCTCGAGCACGCGGGCCTCTTTGATAGCAAGGTGAATCTGCTCCGGCTCGATATCGTTAATCTGCCCGCGCATGGGGGCGGTATCGACGTACAGGCTGCGCAGAATATCCGCCGCCGCGTTGACGCATATTGGGCGTCCGGTCAGCTTAAAGTGGTTGTCGCGGCGGCTGATTTCGATGCCCAACCGGCGCTCAAGCTGTTTGATGTTGTCGTCAAACGGGCCGCACAGTCCAAGCAGGCGTGCGTTGTCCGCTGGTTCCAGGGTGATTTCGCGAGTTTCTGTGTTCAAGCTGTTCCTCTTATCTGCGTTT
Source organism: Klebsiella sp. BIGb0149 (assembly GCF_004362605.1). NCBI lineage: Bacteria > Pseudomonadati > Pseudomonadota > Gammaproteobacteria > Enterobacterales > Enterobacteriaceae > Klebsiella > Klebsiella sp. BIGb0149. Next base: position 472,731 of record NZ_SNYG01000001.1, read on the forward strand.
TGCCGGGCGATAAACGGGTATAGCCGCCATCTTGCAGGCGATACCCCGGCGGGTAAGGAAATTATTCACGTCACGGGAATATGGCGCAAGCATTGCTATGAATATTGGGTCCGGGAGAGGAAATACAAGGCCTGCCGGAGCCGGCAGGCCTGAACGGATTAAGGCTGATAAAGCGTGGCGCCCGAATCGTTTTCTTTGCGGGTCCGCGCGATAACGGATTGCGGTGATTCCACAATGCGCAGGCCCATCTCCTCTTCGGTACGCACGATTTTTCCGCGCAGCGAGTTGGTATAGACGTCGACGATCTCAACGTCGACAAACTTGCCGACCATATCCGGCGTCCCTTCGAAGTTGACGACCCGGTTATTTTCGGTGCGCCCGGTGAGCTCCATAATGCTCTTGCGGGAGGTGCCTTCGACCAGAATACGCTGGGTGGTGCCGAGCATCCGGCGGCTCCAGGCCATCGCCTGCTGGTTGATGCGCTCCTGCAGAATATAGAGGCGCTGTTTTTTATCTTTTTCCGGGACATCGTCGACCATATCCGCCGCCGGCGTGCCCGGGCGCGCGGAGAAGACAAAGCTGTAGCTGACGTCGAGATTCACGTCAGCAATCAGCTTCATGGTCTTCTCGAAATCGTCGTTGGTTTCACCGGGGAAGCCGACGATAAAGTCGGAGCTTATCTGGATATTCGGCCGCGCTTCGTACAGCTTGCGCACGATGCCTTTATATTCCAGCGCCGTGTGGGTGCGCCCCATCAGGTTCAGCACGCGGTCAGAGCCGCTCTGTACCGGCAGATGCAGGAAGCTTACCAGCTCCGGAGTGTCGCGATAGACCTCGATAATGTCATCGGTAAATTCAATCGGGTGGCTGGTGGTGAAGCGAATGCGATCGATCCCGTCGATCGCCGCCACCAGACGCAGCAGATCGGCAAAGCTGCCGGTGGTGCCGTCGTAGTTTTCGCCGCGCCAGGCGTTAACGTTCTGCCCCAGCAGGTTGACCTCGCGGACGCCCTGAGCCGCCAGCTGGGCAATCTCGAACAGGATATCGTCCGAAGGACGGCTGACCTCTTCACCGCGGGTATAGGGCACCACGCAGTAGGTACAGTATTTGTTGCAGCCTTCCATAATCGAGACGAACGCGGTTGGCCCGTCGGCGCGGGGTTCCGGCAGGCGGTCAAACTTTTCGATCTCCGGGAAGCTGACGTCAACCACCGGCCGGCGGTTGCCGCGCACCGAGTTAATCATTTCCGGCAGACGATGGAGCGTCTGCGGACCAAAAATAATATCGACATAGTGGGCGCGCTGACGGATGAGCTTGCCCTCCTGCGAGGCGACGCAGCCGCCGACGCCGATAATCAGGTTGGGATTTTTTTCTTTCAGTAATTTCCAGCGGCCCAGCTGGTGGAAGACTTTTTCCTGGGCCTTCTCGCGAATTGAGCAGGTATTGAGCAGCAGAACGTCCGCTTCTTCCGCGATTTCAGTGAGCTGATACCCGTGCGTGGCATCCAGCAGATCGGCCATCTTTGATGAATCGTATTCGTTCATCTGACAGCCCCAGGTTTTAATATGGAGTTTTTTTGTCATCGACATGCTCATGCTCAATTATAGATATCCAAAATGACGGGTACAGACGCTCTATGAATTTCGAATTGCAGGCGGCAGGCCCGGGAGGTCCCAGCATCATAGGTCGCTATGCGACTGGGGCGAGCGGGTGCAGCCAGGGCACCTGCAATTTGAAAAACGACGAGTATAGCCAGGATTGCAGGGGGCACATTGTAATGCTTTGGGGGGGCCCTGACCAGCGCGAGCGTAATCACCGCAGGCGCCTGAAAATCCGGTAAACTGAATGGATTGAGGTTTTAAGGATAATTGCCATGACAACTCACGCAACGGATGTCGCCATTATTGGCGGTGGAATGGTCGGCGGCGCCCTGGCGCTAGGGCTGGCACAGCACGGTTTTACGGTAACGGTCATCGAGAAGGCCGCGCCGGCGGCTTTTGACCCGACGCAGCCGCCGGACGTGCGCATTTCGGCGATCGGCTCTTCTTCCGTCGGGCTATTAAAAAGCCTCGGCGTCTGGGAGACGATACGCGCGATGCGCGTGCATCCGTATCGTCGGCTGGAGACCTGGGAGTGGGAAGCGGCTCACGTCTCCTTCGACGCCGCGGAGCTGGCGCTCTCTGAGCTGGGCTATATGGTGGAGAATAACGTGCTGCAGCTGGCTCTGTGGCAGGCGCTGGAGGCGCATGATCAGGTTACGCTGCGGGTTGGCGTTTCGCTGCAGGCGCTGCAGCGTGAATCTGCGCATACGCTGTTGCGCCTGAGCGACGGCAGCGAGTGCGCGGCCCGGCTGGTTATTGGCGCCGACGGCGCAAACTCCGAGGTGCGTCGGCTGGCCGGGATTGGCGTACAGGCATGGCAGTACCAGCAATCCTGCATGTTGATTAGCGTCCAGTGCGCCGACGATCCCGGCGACAGCACCTGGCAGCAGTTTACGCCCTCCGGGCCGCGCGCGTTTCTGCCGCTGTTCGATCGCTGGGCCTCGCTGGTCTGGTACGACACCCCCGCGCGAATTCGTCAGCTGCAGGGGATGAGCATGGCGCAGCTCCAGCAGGAGATCGGGCGCCACTTTCCGTCGCGCTGCGGTGAGGTCACGCCGCTAAGCGCCGGCGCGTTTCCGCTGACCCGCCGCCACGCGCTGCAGTACGTGCAGCCGGGGCTGGCGCTGGTGGGCGACGCGGCGCACACCATTCATCCGCTGGCGGGGCAGGGAGTGAATCTCGGCTATCGCGACGTCGATGCGATGCTGGATGTCTTAACGCGCGCGCGGGATCGCGGTGAGGAGTGGGACAGCCTGCCGGTGCTTAAACGCTATCAGACGCGGCGCAGAACCGATAATTTCATTATGCAGTCGGGGATGGATCTGTTTTACGTTGGCTTCAGCAACGATCTGGCGCCGGTGCGCGCGCTGCGCAATATCGGCCTGATGGCGGCGGCGCGGGCGGGTATTTTAAAGCGTCAGGCGCTGAAGTACGCGCTGGGGCTGTAGCGAAGAGGCTCCCCGGCCTGCGCGATGCAAAGCCGGGGAGCCGCGTTGCTATCATCGTGCGCTGAACGCGGCGGACGACAAAAACAAAAAAGCTCGCCGAAGCGAGCTTTTTTGTTACTAAGTGGCTGGGGTACGAGGATTCGAACCTCGGAATGCTGGTATCAGAAACCAGAGCCTTACCGCTTGGCGATACCCCAACGGGTGCGCTCACAAGTGAACGACTTTTTTAAATTGGCTGGGGTACGAGGATTCGAACCTCGGAATGCTGGTATCAGAAACCAGAGCCTTACCGCTTGGCGATACCCCAACAATTTTTTTGGATTTATCGAACTGAATCAATAATTCCCTATCTGGTGGCTACGACGGGATTCGAACCTGTGACCCCATCATTATGAGTGATGTGCTCTAACCAGCTGAGCTACGTAGCCAAATCTTATCACATTCTTCTATGGCTGGGGTACCTGGATTCGAACCAGGGAATGCCGGTATCAAAAACCGGTGCCTTACCGCTTGGCGATACCCCAATAACCGTCGCGGTGAACCGCTAACCTCGAAGAAATATGGCTGGGGTACCTGGATTCGAACCAGGGAATGCCGGTATCAAAAACCGGTGCCTTACCGCTTGGCGATACCCCATCCGTGCAACGCTTTCGGTGAATGGTGCGGGAGGCGAGACTTGAACTCGCACACCTTGCGGCGCCAGAACCTAAATCTGGTGCGTCTACCAATTTCGCCACTCCCGCAAAAAAAAGATGGTGGCTACGACGGGATTCGAACCTGTGACCCCATCATTATGAGTGATGTGCTCTAACCAGCTGAGCTACGTAGCCATCTTTTTTTTCGCGTTACCTTATCGGCGTTGCGGGGCGCATTATGCGTATTGGGCCTGCGAGCGTCAACCTCTTTTTCAAGGAAAATCGCTGGAATGTGACTGTTTGGTTAGGTTGCGAGCAGCGTGGTGTAATAATCGGCAATTATTGGTTATTTATCGCTTTTAAGCCGTAAATAAAGGCATAAAAAAACGGACCCCGCGGGGTCCGTTTGTCGTCTGGCGTGATTATTTATAGGCCGACTGGTGCACGCCTACCGCGCGTCCTGACGGATCGTTCATGGTTTTGAACGTTTCATCCCATTCGATCGCTTTAGCCGAAGAGCAGGCGACCGACGGGCCACCGGGGACGCACTCCGCGGCGCTCGGCAGCGGGAACAGCTCTTCGAAGATTTCACGGTACAGATACGCCTCTTTCGACGACGGCGTGTTGTACGGGAAGCGGAAGGCGGCGGTTTCCAGCTGCTGGTCGGAAACCTGCCCGGCCGCCACTTCTTTCAGCGTATCAATCCAGCTGTAGCCGACGCCGTCTGAGAACTGCTCCTTCTGGCGCCACGCCACGCTTGCCGGCAGGTAGGATTCAAAGCATTCGCGCAGGATATGCTTTTCCATTTTGCCGTTGCCGCACATTTTATCCTGCGGGTTGATGCGCATGGCGACGTCGAGGAACTGCTTGTCGAGGAACGGCACGCGGGCTTCCACGCCCCACGCGGACATCGCTTTGTTCGCACGGGCGCAGTCAAACATATGCAGCGCCTGCAGCTTGCGCACGGTTTCTTCATGCAGCTCTTTGGCGTTTGGCGCTTTGTGGAAATAGAGATAGCCGCCAAAGACCTCATCAGAACCTTCGCCTGACAGCACCATTTTGATGCCCATCGCTTTGATTTTACGTGACATCAGGTACATCGGCGTCGACGCGCGGATGGTGGTCACGTCGTAAGTTTCGATGTGATAAATCACGTCGCGAATGGCGTCGAGGCCTTCCTGCACGGTGAAGTGGATCTCGTGGTGCACGGTGCCCAGGTGGTTTGCCACTTCCTGCGCGGCTTTCAGATCCGGCGATCCGACCAGGCCGACGGCAAAGGAGTGCAGCTGCGGCCACCAGGCTTCGCTACGCTCCTGATCTTCAACGCGACGGGCGGCGAACTTTTTGGTGATTGCGGAAATGACCGAAGAGTCCAGACCGCCGGAAAGCAGCACGCCGTAAGGAACGTCGGACATCAGGTGGCTTTTCACCGACTCTTCCAGAGCCTGACGCAGTTCGTTTTTATCGGTAACGTTGTCTTTTACCGCGTCGTAATCAAACCAGTCGCGCTGGTAGTATTCGCGGATTTCGCCATCTTTGCTCCACAGGTAGCTGCCGGCCGGGAACTCTTTAATGGTGCGGCACACCGGAACCAGCGCCTTCATTTCTGATGCGACGTAGAAGTTACCGTGTTCGTCGTGACCCATATACAGCGGAATAATACCGATATGGTCGCGGCCGATCAGATAAGCATCCTTCTCGCTGTCGTACAGCGCGAAGGCAAACATTCCCTGCAGATCGTCGAGGAAGGCCGGACCTTTTTCCTGATACAGCGCGAGGATGACTTCGCAGTCCGAACCGGTCTGGAAGGTATAGCGGTCGCCGTATTCTGCGCGCAGCGCCTGGTGGTTATAAATTTCGCCGTTTACCGCCAGGGCGTGAGTTTTTTGTTGGTTATACAGCGGCTGAGCGCCGGCGTTAACGTCAACGATAGACAAACGTTCATGTACCAGAATGGCTTTATCGCTGGCGTAGACGCCGGACCAGTCCGGCCCGCGGTGGCGCATCAGGCGGGAAAGCTCCAGTGCCTTTTTACGCAGTTCTACCGCGTCAGTTTTAATATCCAGTACGCCGAAAATTGAACACATAGCCTTCTCCGTTACCCTGTCGTATTTGATGTTGTGCAGACGTCGTCTTGTTGCGAGGTCTTAGTGCGTGCTTAAGAAAATGCCGCAAAGGAGAGGGCGGTGCAAGGCTTTTACGGGGGCAACAGGAAAAAACGCAATGGCGATTGTTGAATATTAAAAAAAGAATATGTTTTGAGCGACTTTATTGACGGATATTCAAAAATAAGCCGCTTTTATTAGATGAAGGCTTTTCATTATGAGTGAAAAATGAAAAACCACGTCCTGGGACGTGGTTTGGCTTAGAAAATATCGATTTCGGCCACCGACGGATAGATCCACGACGGTCGGAACGGCAGGCTGTCGATATCGTCGAGCGTCGAGACGCCGGACAGCACGAGGATCGTTTCCAGCCCGGCCTGGAAGCCCGCCAGAATATCGGTACGCAGGTTATCGCCGACAATCACGGTTTGCTCGGAGTGCGCCTGCATCTTGTTCAGCGCGGAGCGGATAATCCACGGGCTCGGCTTGCCGACGTAAAACGGCTTGCGGCCGGAGATCTTCTCAATCCCCGCGCACAGCGCGCCGCATGCCGGGTAGAAGCCGCGGCCGTGGGTGTCCGGATTGGTGGCAATAAAGCGCGCGCCGTTTGCCACGAAGAAGGCCGCTTTGTGCATCATCTCCCAGTTGAAGGAGCGGGTCTCGCCGACGATGACAAAATCCGGGTTGACGTCGGTGATGGTGAAGCCAGCCTTATAAAGCTCGTGGATCAGCGCGCCTTCACCCACAACGTAGGCTTTTTTGCCTTCCTGACGGCGCAGAAAGTCGGCGGTCGCCATAGCTGAGGTATAAAAGGCGCTATCCGGGACGTCAATGCCCGCCGTGGAGAAGCGGTTTGCCAGATCCTGGCCGGTCTGGGACGGATAGTTGGTCAACATCACCAGCGGCATATCTTTTTCGAGAATGCGTTTGATAAATTCAGCAGCGCCCGGTACGGCCACATTGTCGTGCATCAGCACGCCGTCAATATCACAAATTACGTTTTGAATGGTCATGGACAGTCCGACATCGTTGAAGAAAAGCAGAAATTCGTGAACCAGAATACGCTAACTTTCCAGCAGGCGCTGGAGCAGGATCCCGTTGAGCATCGCGCGCTTCACCAGCGCAAAGGCGCCGATCGCCGAACGATGATCGAGCGTGGAACGCACCACCGGCAGATTTTTACGAAACGCTTTTAGCGCCTGAGCGTTAATACAGCCTTCGATGGCCGGGAGCAAAACCTTTTCGGCTTCGATGATTTCACCGGCGATCACCACTTTCTGCGGGTTGAACAGGTTAATGGCGATGGCAATGGTTTTCCCCAGGTGGCGACCGACGTGTTCGATAACCTCGCAGGCCAGGGTATCGCCCTTATTGGCGGCTTTGCAGATGGCTTTTATATTGCACTCATCGACGCTAAGGCGACTCTGATAGCCCTGTTCCAGCAGGTGGCGCACCCGCTGTTCGATGGCCGCATTGGCGGCAACGGTCTCCAGGCAGCCGAAGTTGCCGCAGTGGCAGCGTTCGCCGAGCGGGTCGACCTGGATATGGCCGATCTCGCCCACGTTACCGTTGCGGCCGATAAAAATGCGTCCGTTGGAGATGATTCCCGCCCCGGTGCCGCGGTGGACGCGCACCAGAATAGAGTCCTCGCAGTCCTGACTTGCCCCAAAGTAGTGCTCAGCCAGCGCCAGGCTGCGGATATCATGGCCGACAAAACAGGTGACTTTAAAGCGTTTTTCCAGCGCCTCTACCAGACCCCAGTTCTCTACCTGAATGTGCGGCATGTAGCGGATAACGCCGCTTTCCGGATCGACAAGGCCGGGTAAAATCACCGAGATGGCGATGAGTTCGCGGATCTTGCGCTGGCAGCGTTCGCTAAAGGCGGCAATGATGTTCAGCAGCGCGTGCTCGAGGGTTTCCTGGGTGCGCTCCGGCAGCGGGAAGTGCTCCTCTTCCAGCGTCTTGCTGCTTAAATCGTACAGGGTCAGGGTGGCGTCGTGGCGGCCGAGGCGTATGCCAATGGCCTGGAAGCTGCGGGTCTCGGCAATAATGGAGATAGCGCGGCGGCCTCCGGTGGAGGCCTGCTGATCGACTTCTTTGATCAGCCCGCGTTCAATCAGTTGACGCGTGATTTTAGTCACGCTGGCAGGGGCAAGCTGGCTTTGTTCCGCGATCTGAATGCGCGAGATGGGGCCATGCTGGTCAATCAGGCGGTATACGGCCGCGCTGTTCAGCTGTTTTACGAGATCAACGTTACCAATTTGAGCATGTCCGCCTGCTGTCATACTTTTACTTACTCAGTGACGACCTCGTTACCATTAACGATGGTCTTGATGATTTTATAGTCGCGGGTAAAGGCGGTCAGGTTAGCGACCATTCCCGGCGCAATGCTGCCGAGCTGCTTTTCCACGCCAATGGCGCGCGCAGGGTAGAGGGTTGCCATTCGCAACACTTCTTCCAGCGCGATACCGCAATGTTCAACGAGATTACGCACGCCTTCAATCATGGTCAGCGAAGAACCACTGAGGGTACCGTTTTCATCTACGCACAGTCCGTTACGGTAGTATATTGTTTTACCAGCAAAAATGAACTGCTCAATATTGGCACCCGCCGGCGCGGTGGCGTCGGTCACGAGGCACAGCTTGTCGCCCTTCAGGCGCTTCGCATTGCGTACGTTAGCATAATCAACGTGCATACCGTCGACGATAATACCGCAGTAAACGTCCGGCTCGTCAAAAATAGCGCCCGCCAGGCCCGGCTCGCGTCCGGTAATATACGGCATGGCGTTGTACAGATGGGTCGCAAAGGTGATGCCCGCGCGGAAACCGATTTTGGCTTCCTTAAGGGTGGCGTTGGAGTGCCCTGCGGAGACGACAATCCCGGCGTTGACCAGTTGGCGAATCACTTCTGGCCCGACGCGCTCCGGCGCAAGGGTCACCTTGGTGATGACATCGGCATTTTCGCACAGGAACTCTACCAGCGCGGCGTCCGGTTTACGCACGTAGTCCGGGTTGTGGGTCCCTTTTTTGACGATGTTCAGCCACGGGCCTTCAAGATGCAGGCCCAGCGCCTGGTTAGGATATTTTTGCAGGTACTCACGCATGACGCGCACGCCCTGTTTCATCAGATCGTCGCTGGAGGTAATCAGCGTTGGCAGATAGCTGGTACAGCCGGATCGTTCGTTGGCCTTCTGCATGATTTCCAGCGTTTCGACGGTCACCGCATCCGGGCTGTCGTTAAACTGCACGCCGCCGCAGCCGTTCAGCTGGACGTCGATAAAACCGGGGGCGAGAATGGCGCCATTGACCGAGCGTTGCTCAATCTCGGACGGTAAATCAGCCAGGGAACAGATTCGTTCGATAAGGCCATCAGCGATAACTATCGCATGGTCATCCAGAATTTCATGACCGGTATAGATCCGGCCTTGGGTTAATGCATACATACGACCCCCGGTTTACGCACGCTATCCTTCAAGCCAGCCTCTTTAGCAGACCGTTAACTGACCGTTTTACTGCCGCCTGAATGATTTTGTGCATCAGAAAAAAAGAAATGTCCCGCGGGGGTAGCCGCAGGACGGGACCAGATTACAGCCCTTTGACGTTTTCGGCTTCTAATTCGTTGAAGTATTTCAGCGTCTTCACTTTCAGTTCCATGGTGGACGGCTCGTCGCAAACGATCACTGCTTTCGGGTGCAGCTGCAGACAGGTAATGGTCCACATGTGGTTGACGTTGCCTTCTACCGCCGCCTGCAGCGCCAGCGCTTTCTGATGGCCCAGCACCAGAATCATCACCTCTTCGGCATCCAGCAGGGTGCCAACGCCCACGGTCAGCGCATATTTCGGTACCAGGTCAACGTCGCCGTCGAAGAAGCGGGAGTTTGCCACGCGGGTATCATGGGTCAGGGTTTTAATGCGGGTACGGGAAGCCAGAGAAGAGGCCGGCTCGTTGAACGCGATGTGGCCGTCGTTACCCACGCCGCCCATAAACAGGTTAATTTTGCCGTAGGAGCGGATTTTCTCTTCATAGCGGCGACATTCTGCATCGATGTCTGGCGCATTACCGTTGAGCAGGTTAATGTTTTCTGCCTGAATATCAACGTGATCAAAGAAGTTGCGGTGCATAAAGCTATGATAGCTCTCCGGATGCTCCTTCGGCAGGCCAACGTACTCATCCATGTTGAAAGTGACAACGTGTTCGAAGCTAACCTGGCCCGCTTTGTGCATCTCAACCAGAGCTTTGTAGGCGGTAAGAGGTGTACCACCGGTAGGCAGACCCAGTACAAACGGACGGTCCGCAGTCGGTTTGAACGCATTGATGCGGTTAACGATGTGGCGAGCAGCCCATTTACCTACTTGTTCAGCTGTTACCAGGGGAATCAGTCTCATTCTTCACCTCTATAGTTAAATTATAACCTGGCGGATTGGCGCCAGTACTCTATGAAGAGTATTGCAGTAACTACGCCGACCGGCTCAATCCGTGTTGATTTTTTGAATGATAAAATAAGTTTTCGTTGTTAGCCAGTCCAGGGGAGGGGTTAATACGATATTTGGTGATTATAGTCACAAAAAATACGCGTTTAATTTGCGATACGAATTAAATTTTCACACACTTTGCGGGTAAGTTAAAAAACTGACCTTTTTACACAATAAAAAAATGGCTTTGAGTGAGCCTCATCGGGGTCTCATAGGGGGAATAAGATGAATATTTTAGGTTTTTTTCAGCGGCTAGGTAGGGCGTTACAGCTCCCTATCGCCGTGCTGCCCGTCGCAGCGCTGCTGCTGCGATTCGGTCAACCCGATCTGCTTAACGTGGCGTTCATCGCGCAGGCAGGCGGGGCAATCTTTGATAATCTGGCGCTGATTTTTGCGATCGGCGTGGCGTCCAGCTGGTCTAAAGACAGCGCCGGCGCGGCGGCGCTGGCCGGTGCGGTAGGTTATTTCGTATTAACCAAAGCCATGGTCACCATCAACCCAGAAATTAACATGGGCGTGCTGGCGGGGATCATTACCGGTCTGGTTGCCGGTGCCGTTTATAACCGCTGGTCTGGCATCAAGCTGCCTGACTTCCTGAGCTTCTTCGGCGGGAAACGTTTTGTTCCTATCGCGACCGGCTTCTTCTGTCTGGTGCTGGCGGCCATCTTCGGCTACGTCTGGCCTCCGGTACAGCACGCTATTCACGCCGGCGGCGAGTGGATCGTGGCCGAGGGCGCGCTGGGTTCCGGTATCTTCGGTTTCATCAACCGTCTGCTGATCCCAACCGGCCTGCATCAGGTGCTGAACACCATTGCCTGGTTCCAGATCGGTGAGTTCACCAACGCCGCAGGCGCGGTGTTCCACGGCGACATCAACCGCTTCTACGCCGGTGACGGCACCGCGGGGATGTTCATGTCCGGCTTCTTCCCGATCATGATGTTCGGTCTGCCGGGTGCGGCGCTGGCGATGTACTTCGCTGCGCCGAAAGAGCGTCGTCCGATGGTTGGCGGTATGCTGCTGTCGGTCGCTATCACCGCCTTCCTGACCGGTGTGACCGAGCCGCTGGAATTCCTGTTCATGTTCCTGGCTCCGCTGCTGTACCTCCTGCACGCCGTCCTGACCGGCATCAGCCTGTTTGTGGCCACGTCGCTGGGTATCCATGCGGGCTTCTCCTTCTCCGCAGGGGCCATTGACTACGTTCTGATGTACAGCCTGCCGGCAGCCAGCAAAAACGTCTGGATGCTGATTGTCATGGGCGTGGTGTTCTTCTTCATCTACTTCCTGCTGTTCACCGCAGTAATCCGCATGTTCAACCTGAAAACGCCGGGTCGTGAAGATAAAACTGACGACGTGGTAACTTCGGAAGCCAACAGCAACACCGAAGAGGGTTTGACCCAGCTGGCTACGCAGTACATTGCGGCCGTCGGCGGGACTGACAACCTGAAAGCGATTGATGCCTGTATTACCCGTCTGCGTCTGACCGTTGCGGATTCCGCGCGCGTTAACGATGCGGCCTGTAAACGCCTTGGCGCTTCCGGCGTGGTTAAGCTGAACAAACAAACCATCCAGGTTATCGTCGGTGCGAAAGCAGAGTCGGTCGGTGATGAGATGAAAAAAGTGGTTGCGCGCGGCCCGGTAGCCGCCACGGCCACCACAACCGACAGCGCGCCTGTCGCCGCTGCGGCTGCAAAACCGCAGGCCGTGGCTAACGCGAAAACCATCGCCGCGCTGGTGTCGCCGATTACCGGTGATATCGTGGCGCTGGAGCAGGTTCCGGACGAAGCGTTCGCCAGCAAAGCCGTCGGTGACGGCGTGGCGGTGAAACCGACGGATAAGATTGTGGTCTCCCCGGCTGCGGGCACCATCGTTAAGATCTTCAATACCAACCACGCGTTCTGTCTGGAAACGGAAAACGGCGCGGAAATCGTTGTCCATATGGGCATTGATACCGTCGCGCTGAACGGCCAGGGCTTCAAGCGCCTGGTCGAAGAGGGCGCGGAAGTGAAGGCAGGCCAGCCGATTCTGGAAATGGATCTGGACTTCCTCAACGCGAACGCCCGCTCGATGATTAGCCCGGTAGTCTGCAGCAACAGCGACGATTACAGCGCGCTGGTGATTCAGGCGAGCGGTAAAGTTGTCGCCGGCCAGACGCCACTGTATGAGATTAAAGGCAAGTAGGGCTCCTGAGTAGAGTTTATGCCTGTGCGGCGGGGGGAAACCTCCGCCGCTTTTTTTTGCAGCAAATGACCCCATAATCTCCTTCAGATACGTATTTTCAGTAACTAATAGTTGTCTCCACGTCCTGCTTGTAAGATCATGTCCCGTTATACGTTGTTTACGCTTTGAGGAACCCACGATGAGTGAGGCAGAAGCCCGCCCAACTAACTTTATTCGTCAGATCATCGATGAAGATCTGGCTACTGGTAAGCACACCACCGTTCATACGCGCTTCCCGCCGGAGCCGAACGGCTATCTGCACATTGGCCACGCGAAATCAATTTGCCTGAACTTCGGCATTGCTCAGGATTATCAAGGCCAATGCAACCTGCGCTTCGATGACACCAATCCGGTGAAAGAAGATATCGAATACGTTGAGTCGATTAAAAACGACGTGCAGTGGTTAGGTTTCCACTGGTCCGGGAAAGTTTGCTACTCGTCTGATTATTTCGATCAGCTGCACAGCTACGCCGTTGAGCTGATCAATAAAGGTCTGGCCTACGTTGACGAGCTGTCGGCTGAAGAGATCCGCGAATACCGCGGCTCGCTGAAAGCGCCGGGCAAAAACAGCCCGTACCGCGATCGCAGCGTAGAAGAGAACCTGGCGCTGTTTGAAAAAATGCGCGCCGGTGGTTTTGCGGAAGGTAAAGCCTGCCTGCGTGCGAAAATCGATATGGCTTCGCCGTTTATCGTCATGCGCGATCCGGTGCTGTACCGCATTAAGTTCGCCGATCACCATCAGACCGGCAGCAAGTGGTGCATCTACCCGATGTATGACTTTACCCACTGCATCAGCGATGCGCTGGAAGGTATTACACACTCTCTGTGTACCCTGGAGTTCCAGGATAACCGTCGCCTGTACGATTGGGTGCTGGATAACATCAGCATCCCGGTTCACCCGCGCCAGTACGAATTCTCGCGCCTGAATCTCGAATATACCGTGATGTCCAAGCGCAAGCTCAACCTGCTGGTCACCGATAAGCACGTTGAGGGCTGGGACGATCCGCGTATGCCGACGATTTCCGGCCTGCGTCGCCGCGGCTACACCGCCGAATCGATTCGCGAGTTCTGTAAGCGCATCGGCGTGACCAAACAGGACAACACCATTGAAATGGCGTCGCTGGAGTCCTGCATTCGTGAAGATCTTAACGAAAACGCCCCGCGCGCAATGGCCGTTATCGATCCGGTAAGACTGGTTATCGAAAACTATCCGCAGGGCGGCAGTGAAAATGTGACCATGCCGAACCATCCGAGCAAGCCGGAAATGGGCAGCCGCGACGTGCCGTTCAGCGGTGAGATCTGGATCGATCGCGCTGACTTCCGTGAGGAAGCCAACAAGCAGTACAAGCGTCTGGTGCTGGGCAAAGAGGTTCGCCTGCGCAATGCCTACGTGATCAAAGCCGAGCGCGTAGAGAAGGATGCAGAGGGCAATATCACCACCATCTTCTGCACCTATGATGCCGATACGCTGAGCAAAGATCCTGCTGACGGCCGCAAGGTCAAGGGCGTTATCCACTGGGTGAGCGCGGCGCACGCGCTGCCGGTAGAAATTCGCCTGTACGACCGTCTGTTCAGCGTGCCGAATCCGGGCGCCGAAGAGGACTTCCTGGCCGTAATGAACCCTGAATCGCTGGTTATCAAGCACGGCTTTGCCGAGCCGAGCCTGGCGCAGGCGCAGGTCGGCAAGGCGCTGCAGTTCGAGCGCGAAGGCTACTTCTGCCTCGACAGCCGCTATGCTACCGCTGACCGTCTGGTGTTTAACCGCACCGTTGGCCTGCGCGATACCTGGGCGAAGACCGGCGCATAAGCCCGCGTCCCCGCCTCGTCAGCAAAAACGCCGCCTCCGCGGCGTTTTTTATTTCCGTCTTTCGTGGCCGAATCTGGTTATTTTCGCGATGCGAATTAATCTTGTTTACAACCTGTAATATATCCCGTCGGGCCCGTCGGAGATTTTCGCGTAAAAAACCGCTGTAAGCGTTTCCATTTCCAGTTTTATCCTGATTTTTCAAACACTTCAGTGCTAAATCTACGAAATTTAAGGCTGTAACAAAAAGACATAGAATATGTGCGCTTTGTCATAATCTTAAGCTTTGATCGGCGAAAGAGATTGATAATTCGCGTCACGAAAAATAGTCTATCCAGAGTGGATTTGCGGACTTTTTTCCGCACCGCTTTTTAGCAGTTTTATTTATTTTTCGCGGCTTGCCTTTGGCTCCGCGTTTTAAAACGTCAAAGAGGATATGCACATGCGTACGTTTAGTGGCAAACGTAGTACGCTGGCGCTGGCTATTGCCGCCGTCACCGCGATGTCGAGCTGGATCGTTGTTCCGCAGGCCAGCGCAGCAGGTTTTATTGATGATTCCACATTAACCGGCGGTATCTATTACTGGCAGCGTGAGCGCGACCGTAAAGACGTCACCGACGGCGATAAGTACAAAACCAACCTTTCGCATTCAACCTGGAACGCCAACCTGGACTTCCAGTCCGGCTATGCCGCCGATATGTTTGGTATCGACGTGGCGGCCTTTACCGCCATTGAAATGGCGGAAAGCAGCGAAAGCGGTCACCCGAACGAAATTGCCTTCTCCTCCAGAAATAAAGCCTACGACGAAGATTACTCCGGCGATAAGAGCGGGATCAGCCTCTATAAAGCGGCGGCAAAATTTAAGTATGGCCCGACGTGGGCGCGCGCTGGCTACATTCAGCCAACCGGGCAAACGCTGCTGGCTCCGCACTGGAGCTTTATGCCGGGCACTTATCAAGGTGCTGAAGCCGGAGCAAACTTTGATTACGGTGATTCCGGCGCGCTGAGTTTCTCCTACATGTGGACGAACGAATACAAAGCGCCGTGGCACATTGAGATGGATGAGTTCTACCAGAACGATAAGAAGACGAAAGTCGATTATCTGCACTCGCTGGGCGCCAAATATGATTTTAAAAACGACCTCGTGCTGGAGGCCGCGTTTGGCCAGGCCCAGGGGTATATCGACCAGTATTTTGCCAAGGCCAGCTATAAATTTGACGTTGCCGGTACCCCGTTAAACACCAGCTATCAGTTCTACGGCACCCGCGATAAGGTCAGCAACGGCGGCGCCAACGATATTTACGACGGCACTGCCTGGCTGCAGGCGCTGACCTTTGGCTACAAGGTTGCCGACGTGCTGGACCTGCGTCTGGAAGGTACCTGGGTTAAGGCCGAGGGCCAGCAGGGCTACTTCCTGCAGCGCATGACCCCAACCTACGCCTCCTCTAACGGCCGCCTGGACGTGTGGTGGGATAACCGCTCCGACTTTAACGCCAACGGCGAAAAGGCCGTGTTCTTTGGCGCGATGTACGACATGAAAAACTGGAATATGCCGGGCTGGGCGTTTGGTGCATCTTACGTTTACGCATGGGATGCGAAACCGGGCAAAATGGCGACGCCTGACGCGTACTACAACGCCGACAAACGTCTGGAAGAGTCGGCCTACAGCCTCGACGCCATGTATACCGTACAGGACGGCCGGGCAAAAGGAACGCTGTTCAAACTCCACTTCACCCAGTACGACAACCACTCCGATATTCCAAGCTGGAGCGGCGGTTACGGCAACATCTTCCAGGATGAGCGCGACGTGAAGTTTATGGTTATTGCCCCGTTCACTATTTTCTGATGCCGCAGCGGCGGGCGTAAGCCTGCCGCCAGCCTGTGAGGTTGATTATGAAAAAGCTATTGCTCATCGCCATCATGGCATCGGGTCTGGTGGCCTGTGCGCAGTCACCGGCGCCAAAAGAAGATACTAAGTTGAAGGATGCCTACAGCGCCTGCATCAATACGGCAGAAGGGAATCCGGATAAAGTTCAGGCCTGCCAGAGCGTGCTGAACGTTCTTAAAGAGGATAAGCAGCACCAGCAGTTCGCCACCCAGGAAAGCGTACGGGTGCTGGATTATCAGCAGTGTATCCTGGCGACCCGCACCGGCAACGATCAGGCGGTCAAAGCCCGCTGCGACCAGATCTGGAAAGAGATCCGCAGCAACAATACCCGGCCCTGATTTCCCTCGTACTCCGTATTTGCGGGCATAAAAAAAGCCAACCTTCAGGTTGGCTTTTTGCTGCTTACGCTGTGGGAAACTACTTTTCCACCGCGTCGTGCGCGTGTTCATTTTCGCGGCAGTCGCCTTCAGCACAGTGACCGTACAGGTACAGGCTGTGGTTGGTCAGGCGGATACCGTGACGGTGGGCAATTTCACGCTGACGCGCTTCGATGGAGTCATCGCTGAATTCGATCACTTTGCCACAATCTAGGCAAATCAGGTGATCGTGATGATGCTGCTGCGTCAGTTCGAAAACGGATTTACCGCCTTCAAAATTATGGCGGGTAACAATGCCGGCATCATCAAACTGGTTCAGTACGCGATAAACGGTAGCCAGACCGATCTCTTCCCCCATGTCGATCAGGCGTTTGTATAAATCTTCCGCGCTGACGTGATGGTTATCCGGCCCCTGCAGCACTTCCAGAATTTTTAATCGTGGAAGTGTGACTTTCAGGCCAGCCTTCTTCAATGCGGTATTGTTGTCAGTCATGCGGAATCTGTCCTGTTGCTAAACGATCTACTTCCATTAGCGGAAGTAATACAGAGAATCACCCGATGTAACGCGTCTCATTATAGAACTGCCATGATGAAATGAAAACCGCAAGCATCGAGCCTTGTATGCTGTCAAAAACGAGGCACAGGCTACAAACTGTGTCACGTCTCCTCGTTAAATCAGAGGACATTGTACAGATATGTGATTAAAAGTTAAAAACTTGTAGCTATTAGTTTTATTGCTTTTACCTATTAATACGACGATACCCGAAGGCATCGTCGTTTAACCATCAGGCATTTTTGATTTCTTCGAGATGAAGTTCTTCAGAAATCTGCTTAACCCATTTCTCAACGCGCTCGTTGGTCAGCTCAGGCTGACGGTCTTCATCGATAGCGAGACCGACGAAATGGTCGTCATCGGCGAGACCTTTAGAGGCTTCGAAATGGTAGCCCGCCGTTGGCCAGTGGCCGACGATGGTTGCACCGCGCGGTTCGATGATGTCGCGAATGGTCCCCAGCGCGTCACAGAAGTATTCAGCGTAGTCTTCCTGGTCGCCGCAGCCAAATAGGGCGACGAGCTTACCGTTGAAGTCGACCTCTTCCAGCGTCGGGAAGAAATCATCCCAGTCACACTGCGCTTCACCGTAGTACCAGGTTGGGATGCCCAGCAGCAGAATGTCATGACCCTGCAGGTCTTCTTTGCTGCTTTTGGCAATGTCGTGAACATCAGCAACGTCTTTACCGAGCTGCTTTTGGATCATTTTTGCAATATTTTCGGTGTTGCCGGTGTCGCTGCCAAAAAAGATGCCGATGATTGCCATGAGTAAAATAACCTCTTGAAACTTAATGATGTGGTAGTGGCGTAATGCCCGCAGATAACGGCAATCATAGCAGAACAGGGAAGGGCGCGGAAACAGCAATCATGCCCGACTGCACA
This sequence comes from Klebsiella sp. BIGb0149, assembly GCF_004362605.1. NCBI lineage: Bacteria > Pseudomonadati > Pseudomonadota > Gammaproteobacteria > Enterobacterales > Enterobacteriaceae > Klebsiella > Klebsiella sp. BIGb0149. Next base: position 490,710 of record NZ_SNYG01000001.1, read on the forward strand.
CTCTGCTACACGAAAGTGCTGTTTTTGAGGTTTCTCAGACTTTACCCTGGCTATGTAGGGCTGCAAGCTGGTTCATCAACATCTCTTCAATCAGATCGCTACGGTTCATATTGCGGGCATCAGCTAGCTCATTGAGCGCATCAACCGCTTCAGCGTTGAGCTTGAGCTCCACGCGCTTTAAGCCGCGAACTTTGTCGCGTTTAAGCTGGTTGCGTTTATTGATGCGCAGTTGCTCGTCGCGCGAAAGCGGATTGGTCTTTGGTCTACCCGGGCGACGCTCGGTTGCGAACAAATCTAATGTCGTACGGTCCGTTTGTTCTTTTGCCATGATTCAGAGTGACTTCGGGGAAACGAGTTGTCGGGCCATTGCCGACACAGATAGCGCGCCATAATACATCAGGCGAACCGCTGCGCCAACGACCGCGGGCATTCTGCGGCGCGGTCGGGCAGTTTTTAGCCAGTTATGCCGCTAAAGAGGAGAGATATCGGCGAATTGCGCGCAGTACCGCCTCCGGTTTCTCCGCATGGACCCAATGGCCCGCGCCGGCAATCACGTGCGCGCGGGCCTGCGGGAACTGCGCCAGCAGCGCGTCGCGATACTCATCGGTCACGTAGGGGGAGTTGCCGCCCGGGATAAACAGGACCGGATGCGGCCAGGCGGGAACCGGCTGCCAGCCAACGATATGGCTATATTGATCCCACAGGACCGGCACGTTAAACCGCCACTGGCCGTCAACGAAGGACTTCAGCAGAAACTGAATCACGCCCTCTTCCTGCAGATGCTCGCGCATAATTGCCGCCGCCTGCTGACGGGTTGCGGCGCCGGCGGCGGTCACGGCGTTGATGGCGGCAAAGATTTCGTCGTGGCGGCGCACGTGATAATCCACCGGCGCGATATCGATAGCCACCAGGCCATCGATGCGTTCCGGCGCGAGGGCGCTCAGCGCCATCACCGCTTTACCGCCCATTGAGTGGCCGATAAAGGTCGCTTTTTCCAGCTGCAGGTCGTCAAGGGTGTCAAGCAGATCCTGAGCCATCGCGGCGTAGGTCATCTGCGGATCGCGCGGGGAAAGACCGTGATTGCGCATATCGACCTGCAGGATATCGTAGTCGGCGACCAGGTCGCGTGCGAGGATACCCAGGTTATCAAGGCTGCCAAACAGACCGTGAACCAGGACCACAGGGGAATTATTGTGCGGATTTTGTGCAGATTGCGCGCGGCTATTTAATTTCATGGCAAAGTTCTTTTTTTCGCTCCGTCGGGTTAGGGTATTATGTTGGACATTCTGCCATCCGGCTGCAAGACCCAGAGCTATCTGAGTTTTACCGCCATCCTGGTTTGACGCTATCCGCGGTTAGGATTTGTCCTTATAATCCTGACAACTTGTATTCAGAATAAGATATCGCACTGGATTAAGATGAAAACAATTGAAGTTGATGATGATCTCTATCGCTATATTGCCAGCCACACCCAGCATATTGGTGAGAGTGCATCCGACATTTTACGGCGCATGCTGAAATTTTCCGCCGCTTCCCAGACTGCCACCGCCGTTGCGAAAGCCGCGCCGGCCCCGGCTCCGACCGCCGTTGTTGAGGCCAGGCCTGCTAACCCGGTGAAGGATAAAGTCCGCGCCGTGCGCGAACTGCTGTTATCTGATGAATACGCCGAGCAAAAGCGCGCGGTAAACCGCTTTATGCTGGTGCTGACGACGCTGTACTCGCTGGACAGCAAAGCGTTTGCTGCGGCCACCGAGTCTCTGCACGGGCGTACGCGGACCTATTTTGCTGAAGATGCCCGCATTCTGCTGAAAAGCGGCAATCAGACCAAGCCTAAGCAGGTCCCCGGCACGCCGTGGTGGGTGATCACCAATACCAACACTGGCCGCAAATGCAGCATGATTGAACATATCATGCAGTCAATGCAATTCCCTGCGGAGTTGATTGAGAAGGTTTGCGGCACGATCTAGCTTTATTCACCTTTGCATCAGAAGGATCAGGCAATGGCAATCGATAAGCGTGCGGGTCAGCCTGCACAACAGAGTGATTTGATTAACGTCGCCCAGCTGACTGCCCAGTACTACGTACTGAAGCCAGAAGCAGGCAACGCGGAGCATGCGGTGAAGTTCGGGACCTCTGGCCATCGCGGCAGCGCAGGTCGCCATAACTTCAACGAGCAGCATATTCTGGCGATTGCTCAGGCGATTGCGGAAGATCGCGCGAAGAACGGGATTACCGGTCCATGCTACGTCGGTAAGGATACCCACGCGCTCTCCGAGCCGGCCTTTATTTCCGTACTGGAAGTACTGGCGGCTAACGGTGTTGATGTGATCGTGCAGGAAAACAACGGCTTCACCCCGACGCCGGCGATTTCCAACGCCATTCTGGTGCACAACAAAAAGGGTGGCCCGCTGGCGGATGGCATCGTAATTACGCCGTCGCATAACCCGCCGGAAGATGGCGGTATCAAGTACAACCCGCCGAACGGCGGTCCGGCTGATACCAACGTCACCAAGGTGGTGGAGAACCGGGCTAACGAACTGCTGGCTTCCGGCCTGCAGGGCGTGAAGCGCATCTCTCTCGATGCCGCTCTGGCCTCCGGCCACGTGAAAGAGCAGGATCTGGTTCAGCCGTTTATTGAAGGTCTGGCGGATATCGTCGATATGGCGGCGATTCAAAAAGCGGGCCTTAAGCTTGGCGTCGATCCGCTGGGCGGCTCCGGGATTGAATACTGGAAGCGCATCGCCGAGTACTACAAGCTGAATCTGACCATCGTTAACGATCATGTCGATCAAACCTTCCGCTTTATGCACCTGGATAAAGACGGCGCCATCCGCATGGACTGCTCGTCCGAGTGCGCGATGGCCGGCCTGCTGGCGCTGCGCGACAAGTTTGATCTGGCCTTCGCTAACGATCCGGATTACGACCGTCACGGCATCGTAACCCCGGCCGGGCTGATGAACCCGAACCACTATCTGGCGGTGGCGATTAACTATCTGTTCCAGCACCGTCCGCAGTGGGGCAAAGAGGTTGCCGTCGGCAAAACGCTGGTCTCTTCGGCGATGATCGACCGCGTGGTCGGCGATCTTGGCCGTAAGCTGGTGGAAGTGCCGGTGGGCTTTAAGTGGTTCGTTGACGGCCTGTTTGACGGCAGCTTTGGCTTTGGCGGTGAAGAGAGCGCGGGCGCTTCGTTCCTGCGTTTTGACGGCACGCCGTGGTCTACAGATAAAGACGGGATCATCATGTGCCTGCTGGCCGCGGAAATCACCGCCGTCACCGGTAAAAACCCGCAGCAGCACTATGACGAGCTGGCCGCACGCTTCGGCGCGCCGAGCTATAACCGCCTGCAGGCATCGGCAACCTCCGCGCAGAAAGCGGCGCTGTCGAAGCTGTCGCCGGAGATGGTTAGCGCAAGCACGCTGGCGGGCGATCCGATCACCGCTCGCCTGACCGCCGCGCCGGGTAACGGTGCGTCGATCGGTGGTCTGAAGGTGATGACCGACAACGGCTGGTTTGCCGCTCGTCCGTCAGGCACGGAAGACGCCTACAAGATCTACTGCGAAAGCTTCCTCGGCGAAGAACATCGCAAGCAGATTGAGAAAGAGGCGGTAGAAATTGTCAGCGAAGTGCTGAAAAACGCCTGATAGCCTGGTGTTCCCTCTCCCGATTGCGCAACGCTAGCCGGGAAGAGGGGACGCTCCCGCTCGGGCCCGGCGCTTTCGCCGCGGCCCGACGCTCTTCCAACCGAACCTAAGGCATAAAGCGATAGCCAATGCCGGTCTCGGTCAGCAGATGCTGCGGTCGCGCAGGATCAACCTCCAGCTTTTGTCGCAGATGCCCCATATAGATTCGCAGATAGTGGCTGTGCTCCACCGCATTCGGCCCCCAGACGTGATTCAGCAGATGGCGCTGGGTCAGCACCTTGCCGGCGTTATTCAGCAGCGCAGCCAGCAGGCGGAACTCAATCGGGGTAAGATGAATCTCCTCCTCGCCGCGCAGGATCCGCCGCGCCGGAATATCAACCTGAATAGTGGAGAAGCGGACGATGGGCTCATCGGCCTGGGCACCGGCGTGACGGCGCAGCGCGACCCGCAGCCGCGCCTGCAGCTCGCCAATGCCAAACGGCTTGCTCAGGTAGTCATCGGCGCCGGCATCGAGGGCGGCAATTTTATCCTGTTCTTCCGTGCGCGCCGACAGCACGATAATCGGCATCTGGCTCCACTGGCGCACTTCGCGAATAAAATCGCTGCCGTCGCCATCGGGCAGGCCAAGATCAAGGATCGTCAGGTCAGGCTTGCGGGTTGCGGCTTCGAGAAGACCGCGCTGCAGAGTTTCGGCTTCAAATACGCGCATGCCGTCGGCTTCCAGCGCGGTGCGCAGAAAGCGACGAATAGCATGTTCATCTTCAATAATAAGAACGTTGATCACGGTTCCTCGGCTAGTGCTTTCAGTCAGTTCGCGCGTCGCCGCACCACTCATCCAGCTCCGGCGGCGCCTCTCGCGGCAGTGTAACACGGAAGCAGGCGCCGCCCTCAGGGCGCGTTTGCGCACCGATGGTGCCGCCGTGGACCTCGACGATCGCCTGGCAGATCGCCAGCCCCAGCCCTACGCCTGGGATGGCTGACTCTTTATGACCGCGGGCGAACTTATCAAAGATAGCCTGTTCCTGGCCCTGGGGGATCCCCGGGCCGCTATCCCACACGTCGAGCTGCAGCTGGCGATCGTCGGCCTGCGCCGTAATGCCGATTTGCGCCTGCGGGCCGGCGTACTTCAGCGCATTCTCCAGCAGATTGATCAGCACCCGCTCAAACAGCGGCCCGTCAACGTGAACCAGCAGCAGCGGGTCGGGTAGCGCCAGCTGAATATGCTGGCCGCCGAGACCCGGCTCCAGCATCCGCAGCGCGCTGCCGACCACCTCTTCGAGGGTGAGCCACTCTTTGTGTAAATTAAAGCCGCCGGACTGGATCCGCGCCATATCCAGCAGATTATTCACCAGCCGGGTGGTGTTGAGCACGTGCTGGCGAATTTCGTTGGCCTGCGGCGCGTGCTTCGATCCTTCACTCGCCAGGTCGAGGGTCAGAATCTCCGCCTGACCGAAGAGGATAGTCAGCGGGGTGCGTAAATCATGCGACAGCGCCGCCAGCAGGGAGTTACGCAGGCTTTCGCGTTCGCTGTTGAGCCGGGCCTGCTCTTCGCTGGCGGTGAGCGTCAGCCGCTCAAGGGCGCTGGCCACCAGCAGGGTAAAGGTCTCCAGCAGCCGCTGCTGCTCGGGGATCATCAGCTGGCGCAGGTTATCCGGCTCAACCACCAGCAGCCCCCAGCTGCGGGCGGCGCTTTTCAGCGGCAGGATCTGGTAGGGAACGCCGGGCAGCGTATCGGTGCCCGCGCCGGCGGGCTGGCCTTTATCGAAACTCCAGCGCGCAATCGCATCATCCCACGAGGTGAGCCCCGTCTGCTGGGTCAGCGGCCGCAGAGCTCCGCTCTCGTCGGGCAGCAGGAGCTGGCCGCGGGCGTGGAAAGTAGAGGCGATAAAGCGCTCGCTGGTCAGCGCAATATCTTCCCGGCTGCGCCCGACCGCCAACGCTTTTGACATCTCATACAGATGACGGGTGCGCTGCTCGCGGTAGCGGGCCACGCGGGCCTGGTAGCGCACGCCGGCGGTGAGGTTACCGATCACCAGGCCAACGGTGAGCATGACCCCGAAGGTCAGGAGATACTGGACGTCGGAAACCGCCAGCGTCCCGCGCGGGGCGATAAAGAACAGATCGAAGCTGACAACGTTGATAACCGTCGCCAGCACCGACGGCCAGCGGCCGTACAGCAGGGCGATAACCACCACCCCGAGCAGGTAGATCATCACCAGGTTAGCGGCCTCAAAGGCCACCAGCCACTGCATGGCGACGAGCGTAATCACCGCGCAGATGGCCACCGCGACGCAGCAGCCCTGCAGCTGCAGCCGCCACTTATCCATCGTGGTGCGGCTATCGCCGGCGCGGGTGGGTAGGGGGGAGCTCTTTTCATCAAGGGCGATCACTACCAGGTCGAGGTCCGGCGCGTGGCGGGCCAGGCGGTCGGCAAAACCCTGCCGATCCCACCAGCGGCGCTGACGCTGACGGCCAATAACGATCTTGCCGAGGTTATGTTCTCGCGCATAGTGCAAAACCGCTTTCTCTTCCGAAGGATCGGACAAGGTGGCGGTCTCCGCGCCCAGCTCCTGGGCGAGCCTGAGCGCCGCGAGGATCGCCCGCCGCCTGGCTTCCGGCAGGCGATGCAGCGAGGGGGTTTCAACGTAGACCGCGTGCCAGACGCTGCCGAGCCTGGCGGCGAGGCGGGCGGCGGCGCGGACCAGCTTCTCGCTGCCGGTATTGTGGCCGATGCACAGCAGGATAGCGTCGCGGGTGTGCCAGACTTTTTCCTGGCCCTGGCGGTCGCGCCAGGCGCGCATCTGCTCATCGACCCGGTCGGCGGTGCGGCGCAGCGCCAGCTCGCGCAGGGCAATCAGGTTACCTTTGCGAAAGAAGTTCTCGATGGCGCGTTCGGCCTGGCCGCCGATATACACCTTCCCTTCATTAAGGCGCTGGCGAAGATCGTCGGGCGGGAGATCGACCAGCACCACGTCATCGGCGGCATCAAAGAACGGGTCGGGGACGGTTTCGCGGACCTGCACGCCGGTGATGCCGCTGACCACGTCGTTCAGGCTTTCCAGATGCTGGACGTTAACGGTGGTAAAGACGTCGATTCCGGCTTCAAGCAGCTCTTCGACGTCCTGCCAGCGCTTAGGGTGGCGTGAGCCGGGGGCGTTGCTGTGCGCCAGCTCATCGACCAGAATCAGCGCCGGGCGGCGGGCCAGGGCGGCGTCGAGATCGAATTCGTGAACGTAGCGCCCGCGGTGGGAGAAACGGCGCGGGGGGAGGGTGCTCAGCCCCTCCAGCATCGCCGCCGTCTCTTTACGCCCGTGGGTTTCCGCCACGCCAATCAGAATATCGAGCCCCTGAGCGCGCAGCCGCTGCGCCTCCGCCAGCATCGCCCAGGTTTTACCGACGCCCGCGCAGGCGCCAAAGAACACCTTCAGCTTCCCGCGATGCGGCTCGGCGGCGTGTTGCAACAGACGGTCAGGGTCCGGGCGCAGCGGCTCGTCACTCATTTTTAGTTATCCTTCAGGGCATCCAGCGCCATATTCAGCTGCAGTATATTTACCACAGGTTGGCCGAGAAAACTGACCAGCGGTTTTTGCGTCGCCTCATTCACCAGCCGGGTGACCTGCTCCGCGCTCAGATTGCGGGCTTTGGCGATGCGCGGAACCTGCCACAGCGCCGCCGCCGGAGTCAGGCCGTTATCCAGCCCGCTCGCCGAGGCGGTGACCAGCTCCACCGGCACCCGCGGGCTGGCGTCCGGGTTGGCGCGGCGCAGCGCCGCGACCCGTTCGCTGATGGCTTTATCCAGCGCCGGGTTGCTGGCGGCGAGGTTGCTTCCGCCGGACGCCAGCGGACTGTCCGCCGTCTGGGCGATGGCCGAAGGACGTCCCTGGAAATAGCCTGCGGCGGTAAAATTTTGCCCAATCAGGCTGGAGCCGCGCACTTCGCCATCAATGCGGATCGGCGAACCGTTCGCCTGCTGGGGGAACCACCACTGCCCCAGAGCGGTGGTGAGCAGCGGATAGAGCCCGCCGGTGAGCAGCGTTAACAGGATAAATAGCACAACGGCCGGACGAATGAATGACATGGTATTTTCCTCACACCAACCCGGTCAGGGTCAGCAGCAGATCGATGATTTTGATGCCGACAAACGGCACCAGCAGCCCGCCAAGACCGTAGACCCACAGGTTACGGCGCAGCATGGCCGATGCCGACAGCGGGCGATAGCTCACGCCCTTCAGCGCCAGCGGGATCAGGAAGACGATAATCAGCGCGTTAAAGATAACCGCGCTGAGGATCGCCGATGACGGCGAGTGCAGGCGCATCACGTTGAGCATGGCGAGCTGCGGGTAAACGGCGGCAAAGGCGGCAGGAATAATGGCAAAGTATTTCGCCACGTCGTTGGCGATGCTGAAGGTGGTTAACGAACCCCGGGTCATCAGCATCTGCTTACCGATATGCACCACCTCAATTAATTTGGTCGGGTTGGAGTCGAGGTCGACCATATTTCCGGCCTCTTTTGCCGCCTGGGTGCCGGAGTTCATCGCCACCGCGACGTCGGCCTGGGCCAGCGCCGGGGCATCGTTGGTGCCGTCGCCGGTCATCGCCACCAGCCGGCCCTCTGACTGGTACTGGCGAATCAGCGCCAGCTTGGCTTCCGGCGTGGCTTCGGCGAGAAAATCATCGACCCCCGCTTCGGCGGCAATCGCCGCCGCGGTCAGGCGGTTATCGCCGGTGATCATCACCGTTTTGATGCCCATCTTGCGCAGCTGGGCAAAGCGCTCTTTGATCCCGCCCTTGACGATGTCTTTCAGCGAAATAACCCCCAGCACGCGCTCGCCTTCGGCCACCACCAGCGGCGTGGCGCCCTGGCGGGCGACCTCTTCCACCTGCTTATCGACGTCCGCCGGGAAGTGGCCGCCGTTGGCCTCGACGTGGCGACGAATGGCATCGACCGAGCCTTTGCGGATCATGCGCTGGTCGATGTTGATGCCGCTCATCCGCGTCTGGGCGGTGAAGGGCACGAAGGTCGCCTGCAGCGACTGCAGGTCGCGTTCGCGGAGATTGAACCGCTGTTTAGCCAGCACCACGATGCTGCGGCCTTCGGGGGTCTCATCGGCCAGGGATGAGAGCTGCGCCGCATCGGCGAGGGTTCGCTCCTCCACGCCGCGGGCTGGCAGGAAGGCCGAGGCCTGACGGTTGCCGAGGGTAATGGTGCCGGTTTTATCCAGCAGCAGGACGTCAACGTCGCCGGCGGCTTCAACCGCGCGCCCGCTGGTGGCGATAACGTTCGCGCCGAGCATGCGGCTCATCCCGGCGACGCCGATGGCCGACAGCAGGCCGCCGATGGTCGTCGGGATCAGGCATACCAGCAGCGCCACCAGCACCGTTACGCTGACCGCGCTGCCGCTCCACGCGGAGAAGGGCCAGATAGTGGCGGTGGCCAGCAAGAACACCAGCGTCAGGGCGATGAGCAGGATCGTCAGCGCGATCTCGTTCGGCGTTTTGCGCCGCTGGGCGCCTTCCACCATCGCGATCATCCGGTCAAGAAAGGTTTCGCCGGGGTTAACGCTGCAGCGGATCACCAGCCAGTCGGAGAGAATGCGCGTCCCGCCGGTGACCGACGCGAAGTCGCCGCCGGATTCGCGGATCACCGGCGCCGATTCGCCGGTGATGGCGCTCTCATCCACCGACGCGCCGCCTTCGATCACCTCGCCATCGCAGGGAATGATATCCCCGGCTTCCACCAGCACCACGTCGCCTTTGCGCAGGTCCTCGGCCGGAATATGGTCGATCCGGGCATCGTGCTGCGGGGCGCGCAGCTTGCGGGCGAAGGAGGTCTTTTTCACGCCTTTCAGGCTGTTGGCCTGGGCCTTACTGCGCCCCTCGGCCATTGCTTCGGCAAAGTTGGCGAACAGCACGGTAAACCACAGCCAGACGCTCACGGCGGCGGTAAAACCGGCGCTGCCGGCGATATGTCCGCTGGTCATGCCGACGGCGAGCAGGGTGGTGACCAGGCTGCCGATCCAGACAATGAACATCACCGGGTTACGCCACTGCACCGCAGGGTTGAGTTTTTTCACCGCGTCCAGCAGCGCCTGGCGCACCAGCGTCGGCTCCAGCAGGGCTAATTGTTTGCGACTCATAACAGGTTGCTCCGCATCGCTTAAAGTAAGGATAAGTGTTCCGCCAGCGGGCCGAGCGCCAGCGCGGGGATAAAGGTCAGGGCGCCAACCAGCAGCACGGTACCGATCAGCAGGCCGATAAACAGCACGTCATGGGTGGCGAGCGTGCCGGTGCTGGCGGGCTGAATTTTCTTGCCGACCAGCGAGCCGGCAATCGCCATCACCGGAATGATGACCGCGAAACGACCGACCAGCATGCAGAACGCCAGCAGCAGGTTCCAGAACGGGGTGGCCGCGCTCAGGCCGCCGAAGGCGCTGCCGTTGTTATTGGCCGCCGAGGTGACGGCGTACAGCACCTCGCTAAAGCCGTGCGGACCGGGGTTAAACATCGCCGCCCGTCCGGCATCGGTCATCATCGCCAGCGCGGTGCCGAGCAGAACCAGGGTCGGGGTGACGAGGATCGCCAGGGCGATCATTTTCATCTCGCGCACGTCGATCTTTTTACCCAGATACTCCGGCGTCCGGCCGATCATCAGTCCGGCGATAAACACCGCCAGCATGACGAACAGCAGCATGCCGTACAGGCCCGATCCGACGCCGCCGAAGACCACCTCGCCGATCTGCATCAGCCACATCGGCACCATGCCACCGAGGGCGGTAAAGGAGTCATGCATCGCGTTCACCGCGCCGCAGGAGGCGGCGGTGGTCACCACCGCAAACAGGCTGCTGGCTAAAATGCCAAAGCGGCTCTCTTTACCCTCCATATTGACGCTGCTATCGGCGCCAAGCGCCAGCAGGTGAGGGTTGCCGTGGGTTTCCGCCCACATCACTACCGCCGCGCAGACGATGAAGATAAGCGTCATGGCCCACAAAATTGCCCGGCCCTGACGGCGATCGCCCACCGCTTCACCGAAGGCAAAGCACAGCGCCGCCGGGATCAGGAAGATCGCCAGCATCTGCACCATATTGCTTAGCGCCGTCGGGTTTTCGAACGGGTGCGCCGAGTTGGCGTTAAAGAATCCGCCGCCGTTGGTCCCCAGCATTTTAATCGCCTCCTGCGACGCCACCGGCCCCATCGGCAGCGACTGGCGCACGCCCTCCAGGGAGGTGAACGCCTGGTACGGCAGCAGATTTTGCGGCACCCCCTGCTGAATAAAGAACAGGGCGATCAGCAGCGAGATCGGCAGCAGCAGCCAGAGCGTGATGCGGGTGAGGTCGACCCAGGCGTTGCCGAGGGTGCTCACCTGCTGGCGTGACCAGGCGCGGGTGAAGGCGAAGATCACCGCAATGCCGGTTGCCGCCGAGAGGAAGTTCTGCACCGCCAGGCCCACCATCTGGCTGAGATAGCTCATGGTGGTTTCACCGGCGTAGGCCTGCCAGTTGGTGTTGCTGACAAAGCTCACCGCGGTGTTCAGCGCCAGGTCCCAGGAGAGGCCGGGCAGATGCTGAGGGTTAAGCGGCAGCGATCCCTGCAGCATCAGCAGAACAAACAGCGCCACCAGCCCGAGAGCGTTAAACAGCAGAATGGCGAAGAGATACTGATACCAGTTCATCTCCTGCGAACGAATACCTGCGACGCGCCAGATCCCGCGCTCTATCCCGGCGAGGCCGGGCAGCGGGGTGTCGGCGATCATTCTGGCAAGCACCGTTCCCAGCGGGCGGGCCAGAACCATCAGCAGCAGAATAAAACTGGCGATAAGTAAAAATCCTTGAGCGGCCATCAGAATGCCTCCGCGTTGATCAGGGCATAAACCAAGTAAGCCAGCAACAGGAACACCAGCGCCACGCCAGCGATTACGCCTGCACTCACAATCCACCTCCGGGTGTATTTACGATTTATCTGCAGGATAGGAATTACGGCGCAAAGATTTTGCAAAAATCGGCGGGGGCGGTGTAAAAAAAGTATAAAAATGCAAAGACCATTATTTAACTAATGGTTAGTATTAATTTAACTTTTATGTAACTCAATTACCGGATGAATGTAAATAAAGGCTAAATAGGCCGTTTTTAGTGGTCGGATGAGTAGTAAAATTACAGCCAAAGCGCTATTATTTTGCACAGAGAAACATTGAAACTTTACCGGCGCTGATTGCCGGCCTGACATAAGGGAGAGAAATTATGGCGTTATACAAAACCTATCCTGCTCACGTCGTCTTCTTACGTCGTGCTTTCGCCGTCGTGGCCGGCGTTGCGGCACTTCCGGTGATGCTGTTCTGGAAAGACAGAGCCCGCTACTACAGCTGGCTGCACCGCGTATGGGCTAAGACCAGCGAACAGCCGGTATGGATGGCGCAGGCCGAAAAGGCCGCTGCTGATTTTTACTGATAGCCAGCCTGTCGACTGATAAAGCAACCGCCGGAAAACCGGCGGTTTTTTTTCGCCCGTAGTGGCTTACACTGAAAGCTCTTAACGATAAAGGAGCCGTCATGAGCGATCACTGGCTAGAGGACGATGAGCAAACTCGTATTTACACCCTGCGCGAGCTGGATAATTTGCACCGTGACGGACTGACCCGCGGCCGGCTGATGGATTTTCACAGCCGCTATAAGCTGCTGCTGCTGGCCCATTCACAGCCTGAATACCGCCAGATTGGTCCCTTCGTGGCGGAGATCGCCCGCTGGCCGTCACTGGAGGCGTTTTTTGTGGCCTACCGCGAGCGGCTGGTGAAGCTGCTGGCCCATCCCTCTACCCGCGCCAACCACACCAACGTGCTGATGCACGTTCAGGGCTACTTCCGCGAACATTTAACCGCGCAGCAGAAGCAGGAGCTAACGTCGCTGATCGATGAATATCGCCGCGGTCAGCAGCCGCTGCTTGCGCCGGTGAGCCTCCTCCAACACTATATGAGCGAATTTCCCGATCCCTGGCTCGCCGACCAGCGCTATTTCAATCCCTGGCCCGAGGCGCAGGGCTAACGAGACGTTATTTAGAGCATAAGAGCAGGAGTTTTATGGCCACCCATCTGGTCTGGTTTCGCGCGGATCTGCGCATTCACGATAATCTGGCGCTGGCTGCGGCCTGCCGCGATCCCGACGCCAGGGTTCTGGCGCTGTTTATCGCCACGCCCGAACAGTGGCGTCAGCACGGGATGGCGCCGCGTCAGGCGGCGTTTATCGTCAGCCATCTGCGCAGCCTGCAGGCCGCGCTGGCCGAGCGCGGTATCGCCCTGCAGGTGGCGCAGGCGACAGATTTCTCCGCCAGCGTCGACCTGCTGGCCCGCTTCTGCGAGGAGCAGCAGGTCAGCCACCTGTTTTACAACTACCAGTATGAAATTAACGAGCGCCAGCGCGACGCGGCTGCGGAGAAAACGCTGAGCCGCGCGGTGTGCCAGGGGTTTGACGATAGTCTGCTGCTGCCGCCCGGCAGCGTGCTGACCGGCAGTCGTGAAATGTATAAGGTGTTCACGCCCTTCAAAAACGCCTTCATCCGCCGCCTGCGCGAGACGCTGCCGGAGTGCGTGGCGGCGCCGAAGGTGCGTAAAAGCGGGCCATTGACGCCCGCCGCCCTGCCGGAGATTGACTACCCCCAGACGGCGTTCGATCCGCTGCTGTTTGCCGCCGACGAAAAAGCGGCCATCGCTGGCCTGCGCGCCTTTTGCCAGCATAAGGCCGCCGGTTATGACCAGCAGCGCGACTTCCCGGCGCTGGAGGGCACCAGCCGGCTTTCGCCGTGCCTGGCGATTGGCGCGCTCTCGCCGCGCCAGTGCCTGCATCGTCTGCTGGCGGAGCTGCCCGGCGCGCTGGATGGCGAGGGCGGGTCGGTGTGGCTCAACGAGCTTATCTGGCGCGAGTTTTATCGCCACCTGATGGTTTACTACCCGGGGCTGTGCAAGGGGCGGCCGTTTATCGCCTGGACCGACAGGGTGGCGTGGCGCGACGATGCGCCGGGGCTGCAGGCGTGGCAGGAGGGGCGCACCGGCTTTCCGATTGTCGATGCCGCGATGCGTCAGCTCACCGCGACGGGCTGGATGCACAACCGCCTGCGGATGATTGTCGCCAGCTTTCTGGTGAAGGATCTGCGCGTCGACTGGCGCGCCGGCGAGCGCTATTTCATCAGCCAGCTGATCGACGGCGATTTAGCCGCCAATAACGGCGGCTGGCAGTGGGCGGCGTCTACCGGCACCGATGCGGCGCCCTATTTCCGCATCTTCAACCCCACGACTCAGGGCGAGAAGTTTGATAAAGCGGGAGGGTTTATTCGCCAATGGCTGCCGGAGCTGGCAGCGGTGCCGGAAAAGGCCCTGCACCAGCCGTGGGTCTGGGCCGATAAGCAGGGTGTAACCCTGGCGTACCCGCGCCCGCTGGTCGATCACAAGCAGGCGCGGCTGGAGACGCTGGCCGCCTGGGAAGCCGCCAGCAAAGGCGCTACTCCAGCGCCAGGCGGCGGGTCCTGACCCGCAGGGAGTGATAGAGCCAGATTGCCAGCACCAGGCCGACGCAGGCCAGCGAGCCCCAGGTAATCTGGCTGAACACGTCGACGTAGGCCTCAATCGCGTAGTGTGCCGCCCCGGCCGAATCGAACGAAGCCTGCGACGTCTGATCGGCGATAACCCCCGCCAGATAGTTGGCGATGGCACCGGAGAGCAGCATGTAGATGCCGGTCAGCACGCCGGTGACGCCGGGTATTTCAATCCGCGTAATCTGCGACATCGCCACCGGATCGATAAACAGCTCGGCAAAGCCCATGACCGCCAGCCCCAGCACCATCAGCGGCATTGAGGAGTGGCCGTAGGTTGCCGACCAGAGGGCGCTTAGCGTCAGGATACAAAAGCCGGCGCTCATCAGGCCAAGGCCCAGCGCAAATTTGCCCCAGATGCGCACGGTGCGGTTGCCGCTGATATTCTCTTTGACCAGCCACGCCAGCACCATTCCGCAGAGCATCACCGCAAAGGCGTTCACCGACTGGAACATTGCGGTCGGGACTTCGTAGCTCATCACGTGGCGGTTAACGAAGCGGTCGATGTACAGGCTAATGGAGCTGCCGCCCTGCTGGGCAAAGGCCCAGAACAGCAGGCTGAAGCCGGTCAGGATAATAATCAGCCGCAGATCCCGGCGCTGTTTGGCGGTTTCCGCCCGCAGATAGATCCTTGCCAGCACCGCCAGGCCAATGACGGTGGCGACAATCAGCGCATAGACCGACCACTCCTGCCAGAACAGCACCGTAATCAGCAGCGGCGTAGCCACCAGCAGCACCAGCAGCCAGCCCCAGTTCGGCAGCAGAAAGCGGCGGGAGCGCAGCGCCTCGCGATTGACGCCGGAGGTGTGGCGGAAATGACGGCTGCCGCAGAGGAAAATCACCAGCCCGGCGATCATGCCGATGGCCGCCAGCGCGAAGCCCATCGCCCAGCTGTACTCTTCCTGCACGTATCCGCAGGCGATAGGCGCGATAATCGAGCCGATGTTGCCCGCGGCGTACATCAGCGAGAAGCCGCCGTCGCGGCGCGGATCGGTCGGCTCGTATAGCTCGCCGAGCAGGCAGCTGACGTTGGACTTAAACAGCCCGTAGCCGCAAACGATAATGGCCAGCGACAGGTAGAGGAAGGCGGGGGCGATTTCGCTGGCGCCGAGCACCAGGTGGCCAACGGCCATCAGCAGCGCGCCGATCATCACCGCCATGCGGTTGCCTAACAGCTTATCAGCCAGAAAACCGCCGAGGATCGGCGTAACGTAAACCAGGGAACAGTAGGCGCTGAAGAGGGCGTAGGCGTGGTTATCATCATACTTAAGCTGATTGGTGAGGTACAAAATCAGCAGCGCCCGCATACCGTAAAAACTGAAATATTCCCAGATTTGCAGCGCGACGACGTAGTAGATAGCGCGCGGCTGCGATGATTGTGTGTTCATGTAACGCTCAGTTCCTGCCGTAAAACGAAAGTCGATCTTCCTGCATGAATGGCTATTTAGTAGTGAGATTCATGGTCTAAAAGGCTTTCTGATTATTTAATATGCTGTAATAGTGCATAAATATACACGAATGCGCGAAGGGGAGGGTAGACAAATTGCGGCTTTAAGCTAAAAGTCAAAATAGAGCGCGCTGCGAGCGTGCTATCGACGGTCAGCGAGGTTATCGTTATGTTATCTTCGCAGATAACCTGACGACCTGATGGAGCGGCAATGAAAAATAGCGAACTGGAACAACTCATTAACGAAAAGCTCAATAGTGCGGCCTTCAGCGACTATGCGCCGAACGGCCTGCAGGTGGAAGGACGCGAGACGGTGCAAAGAATCGTTACCGGCGTAACCGCCAGCCAGGCGCTGCTGGATGAGGCCGTGCGCCTGCAGGCGGATGCGGTAATTGTCCATCATGGCTATTTCTGGAAGGGCGAGGCGCCGGCTATCCGCGGCATCAAGCGCCAGCGCCTGAAAACCCTGCTGGCCAACGATATCAACCTCTACGGCTGGCACCTGCCGCTGGATGCTCACCCTGAACTGGGCAATAACGCGCAGCTGGCCCAGCTGCTGGGTATCACCATTATGGGGGAAATTGAGCCCCTGGTGCCGTGGGGCGAACTGTCGATGCCGGTCTCCGGCCTCGAGCTGGCCTCGTGGGTTGAAGCGCGTCTGGGACGTAAACCGCTGTGGTGCGGCGATACCGGGCCGGAAAAAGTCTCCCGGGTGGCGTGGTGCACCGGCGGCGGTCAGGGCTTTATCGACAGCGCGGCGCGCTTTGGCGTCGATGCTTTTATTACTGGCGAAGTGTCGGAGCAAACCATCCACTCTGCGCGCGAGCAGTCGCTGCATTTTTATGCCGCCGGGCACCATGCCACCGAGCGCGGCGGTATTCGCGCCCTCAGCGAATGGCTGACGGAAAATACCGATCTGGACGTCACGTTTATTGATATCCCCAACCCGGCCTAAGGGAGAGAGAAAAGTGCAGCGAGCGCGTTGTTATCTGCTAGGCGAAACGGCGGTAGTGCTGGAGCTCGAGCCCCCGGTGACGCTGGAAAGCCAAAAGCGCATCTGGCGCCTGGCCCAGCGGTTGGCGGACCATGAAGATGCGGTGGATGTGATACCGGGGATGAACAATATCACCGTGGTGCTGCGCCATCCGCAGCTCATGGCGTGGGATGCGATTGAACGTTTACAGCGCTGGTGGGAAGAGAGTGAAGCCCTTGAGCCTGAGTCGCGGGAGATTGCGATCCCGGTCATCTACGGCGGAGAAGCGGGCCCCGACCTCGGCGAGGTGGCGCGCCACTGCGGGCTGACGGAGAAGCAGGTGGTCGAGCTGCACTCGTCGGTGGAGTACGTGGTGTGGTTCCTCGGCTTCCAGCCGGGCTTCCCCTATCTCGGCGGCCTGCCGGAGCAGCTGGCAATGCCGCGCCGCGCGGAGCCGCGCCTGCAGGTTGCTGCGGGGTCAGTCGGCATTGGCGGCGCGCAGACCGGCGTCTATCCGCTGGCAACGCCGGGCGGCTGGCAGCTGCTGGGGCGCACGCCGCTGGCGCTATTTGATGCGCAGCGTAAAGAGCCGGCGCTGCTGCGCTCTGGCGACCGGGTGCGCTTTGTGCCGCAAAAGGAGGGCCTATGTTGAAGATGATCCGCGCCGGAATGTACACCTCGGTGCAGGACGGCGGACGGGAAGGTCAGCGTCGGTCGGCCATCAGCCGCTGCGGCGCGCTGGATAAGCCGTCGCTGACGATCGCTAACCTGCTGGTGGGGAATGACGCCAATGCGGCCGCCCTGGAGATCACCCTTGGGCAGGTGGATATTGAGTTTGAACGCGACTGCTGGTTTGCGCTGACCGGCGCCGCCTGTGAGGCGACGGTGGACGGCAGGCCGGTATGGGTCGGCTGGCGGACGGCGGCGAAAGCCGGCCAGCATCTGGTGCTAAAAAACCCTCAGTACGGTATCCGCAGCTATCTGGCGGTGGCGGGGGGCATCGACGTACCGGTGGTGCTGGGATCGCGCAGTACGGACCTGAAGGTCGGCATTGGCGGGCTGGAAGGGCGACGTCTGCAGGACGGCGATCGGCTGAAACTGGGCAAAGCGTCCCGTGAGTTCAGCGGGCCGCAGGGTGTCAGGCAGCTGCCGATCGGCAACCGCATTCGCGCGCTGCCGGGGCCGGAATATCATGAGTTCGACAGCGCCTCGCAGGCCTCCTTCTGGCGCTCGCCGTGGCAGCTGAGCGCGCAGAGCAACCGAATGGGCTACCGCCTGCAGGGACAGCCGCTCGTACGCACCACCGATCGCGAAATGCTCTCTCACGGCCTGCTGCCCGGCGTGGTGCAGGTGCCGCATAGCGGTCAGCCGATTGTGCTGATGAACGATGCGCAAACCACCGGCGGCTATCCGCGGATTGCGAGCATCATTGAGGCGGATATGTACCAGCTGGCGCAAATTCCTTTGGGTCAGCCCATTCACTTTGTTCCCTGCTCGCTGGAGGAGGCGCTGAAAGCGCGCGCCGACCGCCAGCGCTACCTGGACCAGCTGGCGTGGAGGCTTAACGATGATAATTGATCTTAATGCCGATCTTGGCGAAGGCTGTGCCAACGACAGCGCTCTTTTGCAGCTGGTCTCTTCCGCCAATATCGCCTGCGGTTTTCACGCCGGCGGTGCGCTGCTGATGCACCAGTGCGTGCGCGAGGCGCTAAAATACGGCGTTGCCGTCGGGGCGCACCCCAGCTTCCCGGACCGGGAAAACTTCGGCCGCACCGCGATGCAGCTGCCGCCGGAGACGGTTTACGTCCAGACGCTATACCAGATTGGCGCCCTGGCGGCGATAGTTCGCGCCGAGGGCGGCGAGCTGCGGCACGTCAAGCCGCACGGCATGCTGTACAACCAGGCGGCAAAAGAGGCTCCGCTGGCGGATGCGATTGCCAGAGCCGTTCGCGATTTTAACCCCGAGCTGGTGCTGGTGGGGCTGGCGGGGAGCGAGCTGATTCGGGCGGGCCAGCATTACCGGCTACCCACCCGCCAGGAGGTGTTTGCCGACCGGGGATACCTGGCCGACGGCAGCCTGGTGCCGCGTTCACAGCCCGGCGCGCTGATTGCCGATGAGGAGCAGGCGCTGGCGCAGACCCTGGAAATGGTGCAGCACCACCGGGTGCGTAGCATCACCGGCGAGTGGGCACACGTTATGGCGGAAACCGTCTGCCTGCACGGCGACGGGGAGCACGCGCTGGAGTTTGCCCGCCGTCTACGGGCGGCGTTTGCCGGACGTCACGTTCAGGTCAGCGCGGCGGTGGAAGACTAGTCAAGTAGTTAGTTACAACATACCATAACGATGCCGGGAGAGGAGAAGGGAGCATGGCTGGCGTATTGATCACCGGTTTCGAACCGTTTGACGGCGAAGCGGTTAACCCTTCGTGGGAAGTGGTAAAGCGACTCGATGGCGCTATCATTGCCGGAGAGCGCGTCGTGGCGCGGCAGCTGCCCTGCGTTTTTAATGAGGCGCTGACGGCGCTTCACGCCGCGCTGGATGAATTCAGGCCCGCGTTAACCCTTGCTATTGGTCAGGCGGGAGGGCGGGCTGATATTACCGTTGAACGCGTGGCGATCAACGTCGACGATGCGCGGATCCCGGATAACAAGGGCCAGCAGCCGATCGATCGGCCGATCGTGGCCGATGGTCCGGCCGCCTGGTTTAGCAGCCTGCCGATCAAAGCGATCGTCGCCGCGCTGCGCCAGCAGGGCATTCCCGCTTCGGTATCACAGACGGCGGGGACCTTCGTGTGTAATCACGTTATGTACGGTCTGCTGCACAAGCTGCAGGGTCAGGCGGGCGTAAAAGGCGGTTTTATCCATATTCCGTATCTGCCGGAGCAGGCTGCGGCCCATCCCGGCGAGGCGAGTATGGCGCTGGAAACGATACGAGCGGCGCTGGAAACGGCGATTGCCGTATCCTTGACTCACGACGACGATCTCAGCGTTACCGGCGGCGCGACGCACTAACAGAAGGACGATATTATGCCGGAAGGTCCGGAAATCCGCCGCGCGGCGGATAGCCTGGAATTGGCGATTAAAGGCAAACCTCTGACCGAGGTCTGGTTTGCCTTCCCGCAGCTGCAGCCCTGGCAGTCTGAGCTGGTGGGCCAGCAGGTGACGCACATTGAGACGCGCGGTAAAGCGCTGTTGACGCATTTCTCCGGCGGGCTGACGCTGTACAGCCACAATCAGCTGTACGGAGTGTGGCGTGTGGTCGCGGCAGGAGAGCAGCCGTCGACCAACCGCATTCTGCGCGTCAGGCTGCAGACGGCGGAGAAGGCGGTGCTGCTCTACAGCGCTTCGGATATTGAAATATTGACCCCGGCGCAGCTGGCGGTACACCCTTTCTTACTCCGGGTGGGCCCCGACGTGCTGGATATGACCCTGACGCCTGAAGAGGTAAAGGCCCGTCTGCTGTCGGCAAAATTCCGCCAGCGTCAGTTTTCCGGCCTGCTGCTGGACCAGGCATTCCTCGCCGGGCTGGGCAACTATCTGCGCGTTGAGATCCTCTGGCAGGTGGGATTGACCGGGCGGCACAAGGCCTCGGCGCTGACGGACAGCCAGCTCGATGCCCTGGCGCAGGCGCTGCTGGCGATCCCGCGTCTCTCCTACACTACCCGCGGCCAGGTGGATGAAAATCGGCACCACGGGGCGCTGTTTCGCTTTAAGGTTTTCCACCGCGACGGCGAGCCCTGCGAACGCTGCGGCACGCTTATCGAGAGAACCATGCTCTCCTCCAGGCCGTTCTACTGGTGCCCCGGCTGCCAGCATTAAAGCGCGCGCCCTGTACGCGAATCCTGCGGGAAAAGGGGCGGAGTGTGCGGGCTTATCGACGACAGCAGCCATAAAAAAACGCGCCCTGAAGGCGCGTTTTTTGTTGCCGAAATCTGGCTTAGTGCTTGATGTCGCACTTGAAATCACGCTTGTCGTAGCCGGTGTACAGCTGACGCGGACGGGCAATTTTCATGCCGTCGCTGTGCATTTCGTTCCAGTGGGCAATCCAGCCTACGGTACGTGCCATCGCGAAGATAACGGTAAACATGGAGGACGGAATACCCATCGCTTTCAGGATGATACCGGAGTAGAAATCGACGTTCGGATAGAGTTTCTTCTCGATGAAGTACGGGTCGTTGAGCGCAATGTGCTCAAGCTCCATCGCCACTTCCAGCAGATCGTCTTTGGTGCCCAGCTCTTTCAGCACTTCATGGCAGGTTTCACGCATGACGGTGGCGCGCGGGTCGTAGTTTTTGTACACGCGGTGGCCAAAGCCCATCAGGCGGAAAGAGTCATTTTTATCTTTCGCGCGACGAACGAATTCCGGAATGTGCTCAACGGAGCTGATCTCTTCCAGCATCTTCAGCGCCGCTTCGTTCGCGCCGCCGTGCGCCGGTCCCCACAGGGAGGCGATGCCCGCAGCGATACAGGCGAACGGGTTCGCGCCTGAGGAGCCTGCGGTACGGACGGTTGAGGTTGAAGCGTTCTGCTCGTGGTCAGCGTGCAGGATCAGAATACGGTCCATGGCGCGTTCCAGTACCGGATTAACCTCGTAGGTTTCACACGGCGTGGAGAACATCATATTCAGGAAGTTACCCGCGTAGGAGAGGTCGTTGCGCGGATAAACAAAAGGCTGGCCGATTGAATATTTGTAACACATCGCTGCCATTGTCGGCATTTTGGACAGCAGGCGGAACGCCGCGATATCACGGTGGCGTGGATTATTCACGTCCAGGGAGTCGTGATAGAACGCAGCCAGCGCGCCGGTAATACCGCACATCACCGCCATCGGGTGCGAGTCGCGACGAAACGCGTGGAACAGACGGGTAATCTGCTCGTGGATCATGGTGTGGCGGGTAACGGTGGTTTTGAACTCTTCGTACTGGGCCTGATTCGGCTTTTCGCCGTTCAGCAGGATGTAGCAGACTTCAAGGTAGTTGGACTCGGTCGCTAACTGATCGATCGGGAAACCACGGTGGAGCAGAATACCTTCATCACCGTCGATAAAGGTGATTTTAGATTCACACGATGCGGTTGAAGTGAAACCAGGGTCAAAGGTAAATACGCCTTTTGAACCAAGACTACGAATATCAATAACATCCTGGCCTAGCGTGCCTTTTAGCACATCCAGTTCGATAGCAGTATCACCACCTAGGGTGATTTTTGCTTTTGCATCAGACATTTATGGTCTCCTTAGCGCCTTTATTGCTTAAGACTGCCGGGGGGGATTTGCCTTCGGCTCGTGCCTGATTACGTTACCAGTTTGTTATGTTGCACACAGCTCTGCGACAGCGGAATTGGCAGGGTACAGAGCAAAGGCGCTTGATGGAACGTTTTCAGTTTACGACGAAATAACAGCAAATCAGCGTTTTAGCAGCCCGAATTTAAAAATCGTTATACCACTAATAACCGTCCTGATTACATTGGTCAATACCGTCACACTGTTGCATAACTTATTCTCAGGTGAAAGAGTGACCCCATAACTTTTGAGCATTATTGCATTTATCTGGTAATGGTTGTAACAAGAATGTTTAATATTTGTCAAATCAGGTGATTAAATTTTAAAATAATGTTGTTATCGTGACTTTGATCACTGTTCGGGACAAAACCCGACAAACTATATGTAGGTTAATTGTAATGATTTTGTGAACGGCCTATACTGCCGCCAGGTCTCCGGAACACCCTGCAATCCCGAGCCACCCAGCGTTGTTTGGTCACGTTTTCGCTCCTGAAAAGGAGTTTATTCATGACTACAGGTTATAGAAAGGACGCTGTCTGACCCGCAAGCAGACCGGAGGAAGGAAACAATAAGAACAGCATGTGGGCGTTATTCATGGTAAGAAATGTGAAAAAACAAAGACCTGTCAATCTGGATCTGCAAACGATCCGGTTCCCAATCACGGCGATAGCGTCCATTCTCCATCGCGTATCCGGTGTGATCACCTTCGTGGCGGTCGGGATTCTGCTTTGGCTGCTGGGCACCAGCCTTTCCTCTCCTGAAGGTTTCCTCACTGCGGCATCCATTATGGATAGCTTCTTCGTGAAATTCATTATGTGGGGCATTCTGACCGCATTGGCTTATCACGCCGTGGTCGGTATCCGCCACCTGATGATGGACTTTGGCTACCTGGAAGAAACCCTCGAAGTAGGGACACGCTCCGCCAAGATTTCTTTTGTTATTACTGTCGTGCTTTCACTTCTCGCAGGAGTCCTCGTATGGTAAGCAACGCCTCAGCACTGGGACGCAACGGCGTACATGACTTCATTCTGGTTCGTGCCACCGCTATCGTTCTGACCCTCTACATCATCTATATGGTCGGCTTTTTTGCCACCACGGGTGAAATCTCATGGGAAGTCTGGACGGGTTTTTTCTCCTCCGCGTTCACTAAAGTCTTCACCCTGTTGGCCCTCGTCTCCATCCTGATCCACGCCTGGATCGGTATGTGGCAGGTACTGACAGACTACGTTAAACCACTGGCTGTGCGCCTGGTTCTGCAACTGCTTATCGTTGTTGCGCTGGTGGCTTACGTTCTTTATGGATTTGTTGTGGTGTGGGGTGTGTAATGAAATTGCCTGTCAGAGAATTTGATGCTGTTGTGATTGGTGCCGGTGGCGCAGGTATGCGCGCGGCGCTGCAGATTTCCCAGAGCGGCCAGTCCTGTGCGCTGCTCTCCAAAGTGTTCCCTACTCGTTCCCATACCGTTTCCGCGCAGGGTGGCATCACCGTTGCGCTCGGTAATACCCATGAAGATAACTGGGAATGGCACATGTACGACACCGTTAAAGGGTCGGACTACATTGGCGATCAGGACGCCATCGAATATATGTGCAAAACCGGTCCGGAAGCGATTCTCGAACTGGATCATATGGGCCTGCCGTTCTCGCGTCTCGAAGATGGCACCATTTATCAACGTCCGTTTGGCGGCCAGTCGAAAAACTTCGGCGGCGAGCAGGCGGCACGTACCGCGGCGGCAGCTGACCGTACCGGCCACGCCCTGCTGCATACGCTGTATCAGCAAAACCTGAAAAACCACACCACTATCTTCTCCGAATGGTACGCGCTGGATCTGGTGAAAAACGCCGACGGTGCCATCGTTGGCTGTACCGCGCTGTGTATCGAAACCGGTGAAGTGGTGTACTTCAAGGCCCGCGCAACCGTGCTGGCTACCGGTGGTGCAGGTCGTATTTATCAATCCACCACTAACGCCCACATCAATACCGGTGACGGCGTTGGGATGGCGATCCGCGCCGGCGTGCCGGTGCAGGATATGGAAATGTGGCAGTTCCACCCAACCGGTATCGCCGGGGCAGGGGTTCTGGTCACCGAAGGCTGCCGCGGTGAAGGCGGCTATCTGCTGAATAAACACGGCGAGCGCTTCATGGAGCGCTATGCGCCGAATGCGAAAGACCTGGCGGGTCGTGACGTGGTGGCGCGTTCCATCATGATCGAAATCCGCGAAGGTCGCGGCTGCGACGGTCCGTGGGGCCCGCACGCCAAGCTCAAGCTTGACCACCTGGGTAAAGAGGTTCTCGAATCCCGCCTGCCGGGTATCCTCGAACTGTCCCGCACCTTTGCGCACGTTGACCCGGTGAAAGAGCCGATTCCGGTTATCCCAACCTGCCACTACATGATGGGCGGTATTCCGACCCGCGTAAGCGGCCAGGCGCTGACCGTTAATGAGCAGGGCGAAGATGTGGTTATTCCTGGGCTGTTCGCCGTCGGTGAAATCGCCTGCGTATCGGTCCACGGCGCTAACCGCCTGGGCGGCAACTCGCTGCTTGACCTGGTGGTGTTCGGCCGCGCGGTCGGCGTGCATCTGCAGGAATCTATCGCCGAACAGGGCGATCTGCGCGACGCTACGGAAGAAGAGATCGACGCTTCCCTGGCGCGCCTCAACCGCTGGAACGGCAACCGTAACGGTGAAGACCCGGCCGAGATCCGCAAAGCGCTGCAGGAATGTATGCAGCACAACTTCTCGGTGTTTCGCGAAGGTGATGCGATGGCAAAAGGGCTTGAGCAGCTGAAGGCGATCCGCGAGCGTCTGAAAAATGCGCGTCTGGACGATACCTCCAGCGAGTTCAACACCCAGCGCGTCGAGTGCCTGGAGCTGGATAACCTGATGGAAACTGCTTACGCCACCGCGGTGTCGGCAAACTTCCGTACCGAAAGCCGTGGCGCGCATAGCCGCTTCGACTTCCCGGAACGTGACGATGAAAACTGGCTGTGCCATTCCCTGTACCTGCCAGAGTCGGAAGCGATGACGCGTCGTAGCGTCAACATGCAACCGAAACTGCGCCCGGCATTCCCGCCGAAGATTCGTACTTATTAATGCGGAGACAGGAAAATGAAACTCGAGTTTTCAATTTATCGTTATAACCCGGACGTTGACGATGCTCCGCATATGCAGGATTACACCCTGGAAGCGGAAGAAGGTCGCGACATGATGCTGCTTGATGCGCTGATGCAGCTGAAGGAAAAAGACCCGTCGCTCTCATTTCGTCGTTCCTGCCGTGAAGGGGTCTGTGGCTCCGACGGTCTGAACATGAATGGTAAAAACGGTCTGGCGTGCATCACGCCGATCTCCGCGCTGAATCAGCCGGGCAAGAAAATTGTTATCCGTCCGCTGCCAGGTTTACCGGTTATCCGCGATTTGGTTGTAGACATGGGGCAATTCTATGCACAATATGAGAAGATTAAGCCTTACTTGTTGAATAATGGGCAAAATCCTCCGGCTCGTGAGCATCTGCAGTCGCCGGCACAGCGTGAGAAACTCGACGGGCTGTACGAGTGTATTCTGTGCGCATGTTGTTCAACGTCCTGCCCGTCGTTCTGGTGGAATCCGGACAAATTTGTCGGCCCGGCGGGCTTACTGGCGGCGTATCGCTTCCTGATCGACAGCCGCGATACCGAAACCGACAGCCGCCTGGAAGGGTTAAGCGATGCTTTCAGCGTATTCCGCTGTCATAGCATTATGAACTGCGTCAGTGTTTGTCCTAAGGGATTGAACCCGACGCGCGCCATCGGCCATATTAAGTCGATGCTGCTGCAGCGCAGTGCGTAAGTAACCCGGTCTGTCCCGGATGGCGCTATCGCTTATCCGGGCTATCCGAAGCAGTAGCCCCGGCAGCGTTTGTGCCGCCGGGAAATGAATACCCTAAATAATTCGAGTTACAGGAAGGCGGCGACGCCGCGAATCCCCAGGAGCTTACTCAAGTAAGTGACTGGGGTGAGTGAGGAAAGCCAACGCACATGTAACTTGAAGTATGAAGGGGATGGCAGGAAATCTTTAAAAACCGCCAAATATGTACCAGTAATCAAGGCGTTCAGAGCGAGGTAAGGCGGCAACTGAACGCATCCCCGGGAGCATAGTGAACTATGTGACCGGGGTAAGTGAAGGCAGCTAACGCAACCGCAGCCTGAACGCCGAAGATTAATGGCAGTTTTTAAAGGTTCCTTAGCGGACGCAGAAGCCACAACTCGTCCGTAATGAGTGAACCCCGGCACGTACAATCCATGTGCGTGGTAGTTTCTACGGCGAAATAAGCATATAAATGCTTAAGGGATCACGATGCAGAACGGCGCAATGAAAGCCTGGCTGGACTCTTCTTACCTCTCTGGTTCGAACCAGAGCTGGATAGAACAGCTCTATGAAGACTTCTTAACCGATCCTGACTCTGTTGACGCCAACTGGCGTTCTATGTTCCAGCAGTTACCTGGCACCGGAGTCAAACCGGATCAATTTCATTCCAAAACGCGTGATTATTTCCGTCGATTGGCGAAGGATGCCTCACGTTACACTTCTTCGATTTCCGACCCTGACACCAATGTGAAGCAGGTTAAAGTCCTGCAGCTCATCAACGCCTATCGCTTCCGCGGTCACCAGCATGCGAATCTCGATCCGCTGGGACTGTGGAAACAGGATAGAGTGGCGGATTTAGACCCGGCATACCACGATTTGACCGAGGCCGATTTCCAGGAAAGTTATAACGTAGGTTCCTTTGCCATCGGGAAAGATACGATGAAGCTGGGCGAGCTGCTGTCAGCGCTCAAACAGACCTACTGCGGCGCTATCGGCGCGGAATACATGCATATCACCTCTACCGAAGAGAAGCGCTGGATCCAGCAGCGTATTGAATCGGTAGCAGGGAAAGCCAGCTTTACCGCTGAAGAGAAAAAACGCTTCCTAAGCGAACTGACCGCCGCTGAAGGTCTGGAACGCTACCTCGGCGCGAAATTCCCGGGTGCGAAACGCTTCTCGCTGGAAGGCGGCGATGCGCTGATCCCGATGCTCAAAGAGATGATCCGCCACGCTGGCAAAAGCGGCACCCGCGAAGTGGTGCTGGGCATGGCGCACCGCGGCCGTCTGAACGTGCTGGTCAACGTCCTCGGTAAAAAGCCGCAGGATCTGTTTGACGAGTTCGCCGGCAAGCATAAAGAACACCTCGGCACCGGCGACGTGAAGTACCACATGGGCTTCTCTTCCGATATGGAAACCGAAGGCGGTCTGGTGCACCTGGCGTTGGCGTTTAACCCGTCGCACCTCGAAATCGTCAGCCCGGTGGTTATCGGTTCCGTGCGCGCCCGTCTGGATCGTTTGGACGAGCCAAGCAGCAATAAAGTGCTGCCAATTACCATTCACGGCGACGCCGCGATCACCGGTCAGGGCGTAGTTCAGGAAACCCTGAACATGTCGAAAGCCCGCGGTTACGAAGTGGGCGGTACCGTACGTATTGTTATCAACAACCAGGTGGGCTTCACGACCTCGAACCCGCTGGACGCGCGCTCTACGCCGTACTGCACCGATATCGGTAAGATGGTTCAGGCGCCTATCTTCCACGTTAACGCGGATGACCCGGAAGCCGTGGCTTTCGTTACCCGCCTGGCGCTGGATTTCCGCAATACCTTCAAACGCGATGTTCTGATCGACCTGGTGTGCTACCGCCGTCACGGCCATAACGAAGCCGACGAGCCGAGCGCAACCCAGCCGCTGATGTATCAGAAAATCAAAAAGCATCCGACTCCGCGCAAAATCTATGCTGACAAACTCGAGCAGGACAAAGTTTCGACGCTGGAAGACGCCACCGAGCAGGTCAACCTCTACCGCGACGCGCTGGATGCCGGCGAATGCGTGGTAGAAGAGTGGCGCCCGATGAACCTGCACTCCTTTACCTGGTCGCCGTACCTCAACCACGAGTGGGATGAGAGCTACCCGAGCAAGGTAGAGATGAAGCGCCTGCAGGAACTGGCTAAGCGCATCAGCACCGTGCCTGAAAGCATTGAAATGCAGTCTCGCGTCGCCAAAATTTACGGCGATCGTCAGGCGATGGCGGCCGGCGAGAAGCTGTTTGACTGGGGCGGGGCGGAAAACCTGGCCTACGCGACGCTGGTCGATGAAGGCATTCCGATTCGTCTGTCCGGTGAGGACTCCGGTCGCGGCACCTTCTTCCACCGCCACTCGGTTATTCATAACCAGGTGAACGGCTCAACCTATATTCCGCTGCAGCACGTGCACAACGGCCAGGAGCATTTCAAAGTCTGGGACTCCGTGCTCTCTGAAGAAGCGGTACTGGCGTTTGAATACGGCTATGCCACCGCTGAGCCGCGCACTCTGACTATCTGGGAAGCACAGTTCGGCGACTTCGCCAACGGCGCCCAGGTTGTTATTGACCAGTTCATCAGCTCCGGCGAGCAGAAATGGGGCCGGATGTGTGGCCTGGTGATGCTGCTGCCGCACGGCTACGAAGGTCAGGGCCCGGAGCACTCCTCCGCGCGTCTGGAGCGCTATCTGCAGCTCTGCGCCGAGCAGAACATGCAGGTTTGCGTCCCGTCTACCCCGGCACAGGTTTACCACATGCTGCGTCGTCAGGCGCTGCGCGGTATGCGCCGTCCGCTGGTGGTGATGTCACCGAAGTCGCTGCTGCGCCACCCGCTGGCGGTGTCCAGCCTCGACGAACTGGCAAACGGCACCTTCCTGCCGGCGATTGGCGAAGTGGACGACCTCGACCCGAAAGCCGTGAAGCGCGTGGTACTGTGCTCTGGTAAAGTTTATTACGACCTGCTGGAGCAGCGTCGTAAGAACGACCAAAAAGATGTCGCTATCGTGCGCGTAGAGCAGCTCTATCCGTTCCCGCATCAGGCGGTACAGGAAGCGCTGAAGCCTTATGCGCAGGTGCATGATTTTGTCTGGTGTCAGGAAGAACCGCTCAACCAGGGCGCGTGGTACTGCAGCCAGCATCACTTCCGCGAAGTGATTCCGTTTGGGGCCTCTCTGCGTTATGCAGGCCGCCCGGCCTCCGCCTCTCCGGCGGTAGGATATATGTCCGTTCACCAGAAACAGCAACAAGATCTGGTCAATGACGCGCTGAACGTCGATTAATTAAAGGATACATAATGAGTAGCGTAGATATTCTGGTTCCCGACCTGCCTGAGTCCGTAGCTGACGCGACCGTTGCGACCTGGCATAAAAAACCGGGCGATAGCGTCCAGCGTGATGAAGTGCTGGTGGAAATCGAAACTGACAAAGTGGTACTGGAAGTACCGGCATCAGCGGACGGCATTCTGGAAGCAGTGCTGGAAGACGAAGGCGCAACCGTGCTTTCTCGTCAGATTCTGGGCCGCCTGCGTGAAGGCAACAGCGCGGGCAAAGAGTCCGGTGCGAAGGCCGATGCGAAAGAGTCCACCCCGGCTCAGCGTCAGCAGGCTTCCCTGGAAGAGCAGAGTAACGATGCGCTCAGCCCGGCGATCCGTCGCCTGCTGGCTGAACATAACCTCGATGCGAGCGCGATCAAAGGCTCCGGCGTTGGCGGCCGTCTGACCCGTGAAGATGTTGAAAAACATCTGGCGGCAGCGCCGGCTAAAGCGGAAACCAAGGCGCCGGCTGCGGCCGCAGCTCCGGTTGCTCAGCTGGGCCACCGCTCTGAAAAACGCGTTCCGATGACCCGCCTGCGCAAACGCGTAGCCGAGCGTCTGCTGGAAGCGAAAAACTCTACCGCCATGCTGACGACCTTCAACGAAGTCAACATGAAGCCGATTATGGATCTGCGTAAGCAGTACGGCGACGCGTTCGAAAAACGTCACGGCATCCGCCTGGGCTTTATGTCCTTCTACGTGAAAGCGGTCGTGGAAGCGCTGAAGCGCTATCCGGAAGTGAACGCCTCCATCGATGGCGACGACGTGGTTTATCACAACTACTTCGACGTCAGCATGGCCGTATCGACGCCGCGTGGCCTGGTAACGCCGGTTCTGCGCGATGTGGATCTGCTGGGTATGGCGGATATCGAAAAGAATATTAAAGAGCTGGCACTGAAAGGTCGCGACGGCAAGCTGACCGTAGACGATCTGATCGGCGGTAACTTCACCATTACCAACGGCGGCGTCTTCGGGTCTCTGATGTCTACGCCAATCATCAACCCACCGCAGAGCGCAATTCTGGGTATGCACGCTATTAAAGATCGTCCGATGGCGGTCAATGGCAAGGTAGAAATTCTGCCGATGATGTACCTCGCGCTCTCCTACGACCACCGTCTGATCGATGGACGTGAATCGGTAGGCTTCCTGGTAGCGATTAAAGAGCTGCTGGAAGACCCGACTCGTCTGCTGCTGGACGTGTAGCGAACATGGCCCGGCAGCGTTCAGCGTGCCGGGCCAATAAAAACATCATCAGCGCTGTAAACCGCGATTTATCGCCTTACAGACTCAATGATAACGATTACCTGAAGGATGGACTGAACACATGAACTTACATGAATATCAGGCAAAACAACTGTTTGCCCGCTATGGCTTACCGGCGCCGGTGGGTTATGCCTGTACTACTCCGCGCGAAGCAGAAGAAGCCGCTTCAAAAATCGGTGCGGGTCCGTGGGTAGTGAAATGTCAGGTTCACGCTGGCGGCCGCGGTAAAGCGGGCGGTGTGAAAGTAGTTAACAGCAAAGAAGACATTCGCGCATTTGCTGAACATTGGCTGGGCAAACGCCTGGTGACCTACCAGACGGATGCGCACGGCCAGCCGGTTAACCAAATCCTGGTTGAAGCGGCGACCGATATCGCCAAAGAGCTCTATCTTGGCGCCGTGGTTGACCGTAGCTCCCGTCGCGTTGTGTTCATGGCTTCCACCGAAGGCGGCGTGGAAATCGAAAAAGTGGCGGAAGAGACGCCGCACCTGATCCACAAAATTGCTATCGACCCGCTGGCGGGCCCGATGCCTTACCAGGGCCGTGAGCTGGCGTTCAAACTGGGTCTGGAAGGTAAGCAGGTTCAGCAGTTCACCAAAATCTTCATGGGCCTGGCGAACATTTTCCTGGAGCGCGATCTGGCACTGATCGAAATCAACCCGCTGGTTATCACCAAACAGGGCGACCTGATCTGCCTCGACGGCAAGCTGGGCGCTGATGGCAACGCCCTGTTCCGTCAGCCGGACCTGCGTGAAATGCGCGACCAGTCTCAGGAAGATCCGCGTGAAGCCCAGGCTGCACAGTGGGAGCTGAACTACGTTGCGCTGGACGGCAACATCGGCTGTATGGTTAACGGCGCAGGCCTGGCGATGGGTACCATGGACATCGTTAAGCTGCACGGCGGCGAACCGGCTAACTTCCTTGACGTTGGCGGCGGCGCAACCAAAGAGCGCGTTACCGAAGCGTTCAAAATCATCCTTTCCGACAGCAATGTTAAAGCCGTACTGGTTAACATCTTCGGCGGTATCGTGCGTTGCGACCTGATCGCTGACGGCATTATCGGCGCGGTAGAGGAAGTGGGCGTTAACGTTCCGGTGGTCGTTCGTCTGGAAGGTAACAACGCCGAACTGGGCGCGAAGAAACTGGCTGACAGCGGCCTGAATATTATTGCAGCGAAAAGTCTGACGGACGCAGCGCAGCAGGTTGTTGCTGCAGTGGAGGGGAAATAATGTCCATTTTAATTGATAAAAACACCAAGGTTATCTGCCAGGGCTTCACCGGTAGCCAGGGGACTTTCCACTCTGAACAAGCGATCGCTTACGGTACGCAAATGGTCGGCGGCGTGACGCCGGGCAAAGGCGGCACCACGCATCTGGGCCTGCCGGTGTTCAACACCGTGCGCGAAGCCGTTGACGCAACCGGCGCTACCGCGACCGTTATCTACGTACCGGCTCCGTTCTGCAAAGACTCCATTCTGGAAGCTATCGATGCGGGCATTAAGCTGATCATCACCATCACCGAAGGTATCCCGACGCTGGATATGCTGACCGTGAAGGTGAAGCTTGATGAAGCCGGCGTACGCATG
The DNA here is from genome assembly GCF_004362605.1 of Klebsiella sp. BIGb0149. Taxonomy (NCBI): domain Bacteria; kingdom Pseudomonadati; phylum Pseudomonadota; class Gammaproteobacteria; order Enterobacterales; family Enterobacteriaceae; genus Klebsiella; species Klebsiella sp. BIGb0149. Next base: position 522,637 of record NZ_SNYG01000001.1, read on the forward strand.
ATCGGCCCTAACTGTCCGGGCGTTATCACCCCAGGCGCATGCAAAATCGGCATCATGCCGGGCCACATTCATCAGCCGGGTAAAGTGGGCATCGTTTCCCGTTCCGGTACGCTGACCTATGAAGCGGTTAAGCAGACTACTGACTACGGCTTCGGCCAGTCTACCTGCGTCGGTATCGGCGGTGACCCGATCCCGGGTTCTAACTTCATCGATATCCTGAAGCTGTTCCAGGAAGACCCGCAGACCGAAGCGATCGTGATGATCGGTGAGATCGGCGGCAGCGCTGAAGAAGAAGCGGCAGCCTACATCAAAGAGCACGTGACCAAGCCGGTAGTGGGTTATATCGCCGGTGTGACCGCGCCGAAAGGCAAGCGTATGGGCCACGCTGGCGCCATCATCGCCGGCGGTAAAGGCACGGCTGACGAGAAGTTTGCTGCCCTGGAAGCGGCCGGTGTGAAAACCGTCCGTAGCCTGGCAGACATCGGCGAAGCGCTGAAATCTATCATTAAGTAAATGTAATAAAACGGCCCCTGCTATTTGATGCTTGCTATTGAATAGACCGGGGCCGGTCCAGTTTCGACATGGTTGGCCACCTTCCGGTGGCCTTTTTTATGCCGCTCCCGCTGATATTTCCGATCTTTTCCGTTGCGCCGACTACGGTGCTCAATAACGCCCGTGACTCGGGCCGTTTTTTTACGCGCTCTCCTCAGGAGCATTGACTATCAATGCAGGACCACCTGAAGGTTTAATAACCTCATTTAAATCAATGTTAATCAAGGGGTTACTTTCATTTCGTTTACAGGGTAAGGGCTATGAACAGCGGCTTAAATAAGCCCGGGTTTATATTTACACGCGGACTGTTATTTTTATCGGCGATGTAAAATAACTATTTAATGACGTTATTAAATCGTTTTTAAATTAATTCTCAACGGGTATAAAACAGTGCCTGGGCGAGGGCGGTTTTCTGCATATGTTTTTTTAAACGCCGGAGGTGATGGCGGAACCCTTTGTTATATATTTATTTTTTGTAGGGCGGGAGAGGGGAGGGCTGACCAGCATTGAGCATTATTCTTACGCCGTCAGCGTTGTGGCGCGAGGCATGGCCAGAACTTCGTAGCGGTAGCGGAGCGGCATCCCTGCTTCGTTGATTGTGGGATAGTTCCCCAGCGGTGTTAAGTGTTGGTAAAAACAATGATAAATAAAATAAGTTGAAAATAAACGGCTAATAACTTGATAAAAAAAATCCGTGAGCTATGCGACATTATTTGCCGATAGTCTCTCGTCCCGGCATTGTTCCTTCAGCTTAAAAGAGGATCCGGCTTTAAATAAATCGACTATCATTTTCAGTAACTGATGACACCTTCGCAAAACATATCCTTAACCTATCGTTTACTAGCGTTGCACATAGTAAACATAATTAACATTCAAAATGAAAATTGATTTAAATCAATGTTTAACTGTTGGAAAAAAATGAGAAATGGAGTTAAATTGTCGCCGATCAAATTGGCCGAAAACCGGTATTTTCGCTATAAATTGATCGCTGTCGAAAAGCGCAAATTTATCTCAATAAAAACCTATTTATTGTAAGGGATTTGCAGCGTAATATAACCACGGGATCAATTTGGGTGTTTTTTTAACATGTTTGTAACTTTTCTCCATTACCGTTTCCTCTCCGGAAGAAAGGGTACGGCGAAAGGGCGCAAATAAATTTGTATTGGGGCATGTGTGTGACCCTTTCTAACGGGGTTCACTCTCGGAGTCTTCATGCGATGAGCAAGGAGTCATGATGTTAGATATAGTCGAACTGTCGCGCTTACAGTTTGCCTTGACCGCGATGTACCACTTCCTTTTTGTGCCACTGACGCTCGGTATGGCGTTCCTGCTGGCCATCATGGAAACGGTTTACGTCCTTTCCGGCAAACAGATTTATAAAGATATGACCAAATTCTGGGGCAAGTTGTTTGGTATCAACTTTGCGCTGGGTGTAGCAACCGGTTTGACCATGGAGTTCCAGTTCGGGACAAACTGGTCTTATTACTCGCACTACGTGGGCGATATCTTCGGTGCGCCGCTGGCCATTGAAGGGCTGATGGCCTTCTTCCTCGAATCTACCTTTGTCGGTCTGTTCTTCTTCGGCTGGGATCGTCTGGGCAAAGTACAGCACATGGCGGTGACCTGGCTGGTGGCTCTGGGGTCCAACCTTTCCGCACTGTGGATCCTCGTTGCTAACGGCTGGATGCAAAACCCGATCGCCTCGGACTTCAACTTCGAAACCATGCGTATGGAGATGGTCAGCTTCTCCGAGCTGGTGCTGAACCCGGTAGCTCAGGTGAAGTTTGTCCACACCGTCGCCTCTGGTTACGTCTGCGGCGCGATGTTCGTTCTGGGCATCAGCTCCTACTATATGCTGCGCGGTCGCGACTTCGCCTTCGCTAAACGCTCCTTTGCCATCGCGGCAAGCTTCGGTATGGCCGCTATTCTCTCCGTTATCGTTCTCGGTGATGAGTCCGGTTACGAAATGGGCGACGTGCAGAAGACCAAACTCGCGGCTATCGAAGCCGAATGGGAAACTCAGCCGGCACCGGCCGCCTTCACCCTGTTTGGTATTCCCGATCAGGATGCGCAAAAAAACCGCTTCGCGATTCAAATTCCGTATGCGTTGGGGATTATTGCCACCCGCTCCGTGGATAAGCAGGTTACCGGTCTGAAAGAGCTGCTCGTTCAGCACGAAGCGCGTATCCGCAACGGCATGAAAGCCTACACCCTGCTTGAAGAGCTGCGCGCCGGTTCGAAAGATCAGGCCGTTCGCGACCAATTCAACAGCGTCAAGAAAGACCTTGGCTACGGGCTGCTGTTGAAACGTTATACGCCTAACGTCTCCGACGCGACGGAAGCTCAGATTGCGCTGGCAACGAAGGACTCGATCCCTCGCGTGGCTCCGCTGTACTTTGCCTTCCGTATCATGGTTGCCTGCGGCATCCTGATGCTGGGTATCATTGCGGCCTCCTTCTGGACGGTTATCCGTAATCAGGTTGGCGAGAAAAAATGGCTGCTGCGCATCGCGCTTTACGCGATTCCTCTGCCGTGGATTGCCATCGAATCCGGCTGGTTCGTTGCTGAATATGGCCGTCAGCCGTGGGCGATAGGTGAGGTCTTGCCGACCGCGGTGGCGAACTCCTCGCTGACCGCCGCTGACCTGATCTTCTCGATGTTGCTGATTTGCGGTCTGTACACCCTGTTCCTGGTGGCGGAGCTGTACCTGATGTTCAAATTCGCACGCCGTGGCCCAAGCAGCCTGAAAACCGGTCGCTACCATTTTGAGCAGTCTTCCGCGACTACTCAGCCGGCACGCTAAGACAGGAGTCGTCAAATGATCGATTATGAAGTATTGCGTTTAATCTGGTGGCTGCTGATCGGCATTCTGCTGATTGGTTTTGCCGTCACCGATGGCTTCGACATGGGGGTGGGCATGCTCACCCGCTTCCTCGGTCGTAACGACACCGAGCGTCGAATCATGATCAACTCCATTGCTCCACACTGGGACGGAAACCAGGTATGGCTGATTACCGCGGGCGGCGCGCTGTTTGCCGCCTGGCCGACGGTCTATGCCGCGGCGTTTTCCGGCTTCTATGTGGCAATGATTCTGGTGCTGGCGTCTCTGTTCTTCCGTCCGGTTGGTTTCGACTACCGCTCGAAGATTGAGGACACCCGCTGGCGTAACATGTGGGACTGGGGCATCTTCATCGGTAGCTTCGTGCCGCCGCTGGTGATCGGCGTGGCGTTCGGTAACCTGCTGCAGGGCGTGCCGTTCCACATGGATGAATACATGCGCCTGTACTACACGGGTAACTTCTTCCAGCTGCTGAATCCGTTTGGCCTGCTGGCCGGCGTAGTGAGCGTGGCGATGATCCTGACCCAGGGCGCGACCTATCTGCAGATGCGTACCGTCGGTGAACTGCACCTGCGCGCTCGCGTCACCTCACAGGTTGCGGCACTGGTCACGCTGGTCTGCTTCCTGCTGGCGGGCGTTTGGGTGGTCTACGGTATCGATGGTTACGTGGTGACCTCGGTTATCGACCGTGCGGCGCCGTCTAACCCGCTGACCAAAGAAGTGGCGCGTCAGGCCGGCGCGTGGATGGTTAACTTCAACAACATGCCGTCGCTGTGGGCAATCCCTGCGCTGGGCGTCGTGCTGCCGCTGTTGACTATTCTGACTTCACGTCTGGAGAAGGGCGCCCTGGCGTTTGTCTCTTCCTCCATTACCCTGGCGTGTATCATCCTGACTGCGGGTATCGCTATGTTCCCGTTCATCATGCCGTCCAGCTCGATGATGAACGTTAGCCTGACCATGTGGGATGCGACCTCCAGCCAGCTGACGCTGAACCTGATGACCTATGTGGCGATTGTCTTCGTGCCGATTATTCTGGGCTACACCAGCTGGTGTTACTGGAAAATGTTTGGCCGCATCACCAGAGAAGACATCGAAAAGAACACCCACTCGCTGTACTAAGGTAAGGAGCTATATATATGTGGTATTTCGCATGGATTTTGGGAACGCTTCTTGCCTGTGCTTTTGGGGTTATCACCGCGCTGGCGCTTGAGCACGTGGAAGCCACCAAAGCAGGTAAAGAAGAACACTGATGATAGTTATCGCAACGCGATATACGAAATCAGTCGGGTTGCATCGAGGCGGCAAGCCTGGGAATCCCCGGGAGCTTACGGAGGTAAGCGACTGGGGTAAGCGGGCGCAGCCAACAAGGAGGCAACACGAATGATAAAATATATCTATGCGATAATGGATAAGCGCCCGCTCAGGGCGCTTTCTCTGGTGATGGCGCTGCTGCTGGCGGGCTGCATTTTCTGGGATCCGTCGCGCTTTGCGGCGAAAACCAGCGAGCTTGAAATCTGGCATGGTTTCCTGCTGATGTGGGCCGTTTGTGCCGGCGTTATCCACGGCGTGGGCTTTCGTCCGCGCGCCGTCTTCTGGCAGGGGATTTTCTGTCCACTTATCGCTGATATTGTCCTCATTACCGGGCTTTTCTTTTTCTTCTTTTGAACGATAAAAGTATAAGAGAACTCTGGTAACCTCATGGGCTTGCATAAGCCCATAAAAATTTACTCGCCGTTTACTTTCTCCCATTCCAAACCACGATTCCCGCGCGTATAGTAGCGAAGTTTGAAAGCACTAATCTTTTTTTGCATTACCGGGATGTAAAGTGAACACAACGCGATATACAACGGCATTCTCAATGCATCGCGGCGGCAGGTACGCAACTCACCGGGAGCTTACAAGAGTAAGTGACTGGCGTGAGCGGACGAAGCCAACAAAGAGGCAGCAGGAATGAATAAGTATATGTTTCGATGGCCGGTTCGGGTCTACTACGAAGATACCGATGCCGGTGGTGTGGTTTACCACGCCAGCTACGTCGCTTTTTATGAAAGAGCACGTACGGAGATGCTGCGTCACCATCACTTCAGTCAGCAGGTTTTGTTGGCTGAGCGAGTTGCCTTCGTGGTTCGCAAAATGACGCTTGAATATTTTGCGCCCGCCAGACTCGACGACATGCTCGAAATCCAGACGGAAATATCTTCGATGCGAGGCACCTCATTGGTCTTCACGCAGCGAATCGTCAACGCCGAGAATACAGTGTTAAACGAAGCTGAGGTTCTCATTGTGTGCGTTGATCCACTCTTAATGAAGCCTCGTGCGCTTCCCAAGTCTATTGTCGCGGAGTTTAAGCAGTGACTGACATGAATATCCTTGATTTGTTCCTGAAGGCCAGCCTTCTGGTTAAACTTATCATGTTGATTTTGATTGGTTTTTCTATCGCTTCCTGGGCTATCATTATTCAGAGAACGCGTATCCTCAATACCGCAACCCGCGAGGCTGAGGCCTTTGAAGACAAGTTCTGGTCGGGTATTGAGCTTTCTCGCCTGTATCAGGAAAGCCAGGGGCGTCGCGATAACCTGGCCGGTTCGGAACAGATTTTCTATAGTGGTTTCAAAGAGTTTGCCCGCCTGCATCGCGCAAACCACCATGCGCCAGAGGCGGTGGTTGAAGGGGCGTCGCGCGCCATGCGTATCTCCATGAACCGCGAGCTGGAAACCCTGGAAACGCATATCCCGTTCCTCGGAACCGTCGGCTCCATCAGCCCGTATATCGGCCTGTTTGGTACCGTTTGGGGGATTATGCATGCCTTCATCGCCCTCGGGGCGGTGAAACAGGCGACTCTGCAGATGGTTGCGCCGGGTATCGCCGAAGCGCTTATCGCCACGGCAATCGGTCTGTTTGCCGCAATCCCGGCGGTAATGGCCTACAACCGTTTGAACCAGCGGGTGAACAAACTTGAACTGAACTACGACAACTTTATGGAAGAGTTCACCGCGATTCTGCACCGTCAGGCGTTTACCAGCAGCGAAAGCAATAAGGGGTAAGCCATGGCCAGAGCACGTGGACGCGGACGTCGCGAACTGAAGTCCGAGATCAACATCGTTCCGCTGCTGGATGTCTTGTTGGTGCTGCTGCTGATCTTTATGGCAACAGCGCCGATCATTACGCAGAGCGTAGAGGTCGACCTGCCGGATGCTACCGAATCGCAGGCGGTTAAAAGCAACGACGAACCGCCGGTGATCGTTGAAGTTTCAGGCGTCGGGCAGTACAGCGTGAAAGTTGGCCAGGAAACGCTGTCGCAGCTGCCGCCGGAGCAGGTTATTGCCGAAGCGAAGCGCCGACTCGAGGCCAATGAGAAAACGGTGTTCCTGATCGGCGGTGCGAAGGACGTACCTTACGATGAAATTATTAAAGCGCTTAACCTGTTGCATAGCGCAGGGGTTAAATCGGTTGGCTTAATGACCAAGCCTATTTAATCGCTTCAGATATGTGCGCCCGCAGGACGCAGGCGACGAGAGAAACAGGCTCGTCGCCTGCGAGAACAGCGGGAACAGGCGAACAGTTTTTGGGAACCGATAGTGTCAAAGGCAACCGAACAAAACGACAAGCTTAAACGAGCCATCATAGTTTCAGTCGTGCTGCACATCTTTCTGATCGCGCTGCTGATCTGGAGTTCGTTCGATGAGCATCTGGATACTTCGGCCGGTGGAGGAGGAGGTTCTTCCATTGATGCGGTGATGGTCGATCCTGGGGCGGTCGTTAACAACTACAACCGTCAGCAGCAGCAGCAGGCCAGTTCGCGCCGCGCCGCTGAGCAACGCGAAAAGCAGGCTCAGCAGCAGGCCGAAGAGCTGCGTGAAAAACAAGCCGCAGAGCAGGAGCGCCTGAAGCAGCTGGAGCAGGATCGTCTGCAGGCTCAGGAAGCGGCTAAAGAAGCGAAAGAACAGCAGAAGCAGGCTGAAGAGGCCGCAGAGAAAGCGGCTGCAGCGGCGAAAGCGCAAGCTGACGCTCAGGCTAAAGAAGCGCAGGAAGCGGCGGCGAAAGCCGCTGCCGATGCAAAAGCGAAGGCTGATGCCCAGGCTAAAGTAGCAGAAGCTGCGGCAGCTAAGGCCGCAGCAGATGCGAAAAAGCAGGCGGAAGCTGAAGCGGCGAAAGCCGCAGCTGACGCGCAGAAGAAGGCCGAGGCGAAAGCTGCGGCAGACGCGCAGAAGAAAGCTGAGGCCGATGCGGCTAAAAAAGCGCAGCAGCAGGCTGAGAAGAAAGCCCAGCAGGACGCGGCTAAACAGGCCGCCGCCGAGAAGGCTGCGGCAGAGAAAGCCGCAGAGAAAGCGGCTGCAGCCAAAGCCGCCTCTGAAAAGGCCGCGGCTGATAAAGCCGCAGCGGCTGCAGAGAAGGCAGCAGCAGCCAAAGCCGAGGCCGCCGAAAAAGCTGCCGCAGAAAAAGCGGCTAAGGCCGCCGCAGCGAAAGCCGCAGCCGGTAAAGCCGCTGCCGCGAAGAAGGCCGCGGCGGCTAAAGAAGCTGACGGCGTTGACGACCTGCTCGGCGACCTGAGCTCGGGTAAGAATGCGCCGAAAGGTAACACCAGCGGTAGCAATGGAGGCTCATCTCCTGCTAAAGGAAGTAAACCGGGGCAGGGGGGCGCGTCTCAGGCTGAAATTGCCAGCTATATTTCGCAGGTTCAGGCGGCGATTAAAGGGCATCTCTATGACTGGGACACGTACAAAGGTAAAACATGTACGTTACGCGTGAACATAGCCCAGGACGGGACGTTATTGAACGTGAAGTCAGAGGGAGGCGATCCTGCTTTCTGTCAGCAGATGCTGGCGGCAACCAGCCGGATGAGCAAGTTCCCGAAACCGCCGTCGCAGGCTGTTTATGAGACATTCAAAAACGCGCCTCTGGACTTTAAACCATAATGATGTTTTCCCCGTGAAAACGGGGCAAAACAATCTATGGTTGTCACCGGGTTTTGGTAGTTTTGTGTATTTGAGTTTGTTAACATTCTGCTAAATTATCGTGGGCTTTCCGCCCGGATAAGGGAGATATGATGAAGCAGGCATTACGAGTAGCATTTGGTTTTTTAATGCTGTGGGCGGCTGTGCTGCACGCAGAAGTACGTATCGAGATCACCCAAGGGGTGGACTCGGCACGCCCGATCGGCGTTGTCCCGTTCCAGTGGGCCGGACCGGGTGCTGCACCTGAGGATATTGGCGGTGTGGTGGCGGCCGACCTGCGCAACAGCGGTAAATTCAACCCGCTGGATCGCTCGCGTCTGCCTCAACAGCCGGGAACCGCGCAGGAAGTTCAACCTGCCGCATGGTCCGCGCTGGGTATTGACGCCGTGGTCGTAGGTCAGGTCACGCCAAACCCGGACGGTTCTTACAACGTTGCCTACCAGCTGGTCGACACCGGCGGTGCGCCGGGTACGATTCTGGCACAAAACTCTTATAAGGTGACTAAACAGTACCTTCGCTATGCGGGTCACACCGCCAGCGATGCGGTATTTGAGAAGCTGACCTCTATTAAGGGCGCGTTCCGTACCCGTATTGCTTACGTTGTACAGACCAACGGCGGCCAGTTCCCGTATGAGCTGCGCGTTTCCGACTACGATGGCTACAACCAGTTTGTTGTCCACCGTTCGCCGCAGCCGCTGATGTCTCCGGCATGGTCTCCGGACGGCTCTAAGCTGGCTTACGTCACCTTCGAAAGCGGTCGTTCTGCGCTGGTCGTTCAGACCCTGGCTAACGGCGCGGTGCGTCAGATTGCCTCGTTCCCGCAGCATAACGGCGCGCCGGCGTTCTCGCCGGACGGCAGCAAGCTGGCCTTCGCGCTGTCGAAAACCGGTAGCCTGAACCTGTACGTGATGGATCTGGGCTCTGGTCAGATTCGTCAGGTGACCAACGGTCGCAGCAACAACACCGAACCAACCTGGTTCCCGGACAGTCAGAACCTGGCCTTTACTTCTGACCAGGCCGGTCGTCCGCAGGTGTACAAAGTCAGCGTTGGCGGCGGTACTCCGCAGCGTATTTCCTGGGAAGGTTCGCAAAACCAGGATGCGGACGTCAGCAGTGACGGTAAATTTATGGTAATGGTGAGCTCGGCCAGCGGCCAGCAGCACATTGCCAAACAAGATCTGGTAGCGGGTGGCGTACAAGTTCTGTCGTCAACGTTCCTGGATGAAACGCCAAGTCTGGCACCTAACGGCACTATGGTAATCTACAGCTCTTCTCAGGGGATGGGATCCGTGCTGAATCTGGTTTCTACAGATGGGCGTTTCAAAGCGCGTCTTCCGGCGACTGATGGACAGGTCAAATTCCCTGCCTGGTCTCCGTATCTGTGATAATAAATAATTGATTATTAAAGGAATCAAAGAAATGCAACTGAACAAAGTGCTGAAAGGGCTGATGATCGCTCTGCCGGTTATGGCAATCGCGGCGTGTTCTTCCAACAAGAACGCCAGCAACGACCAGAGCGGTGAAGGCATGCTGGGTGCCGGCACTGGTATGGATGCTAACGCTAACGGCGGCAACATGTCTTCCGAAGAGCAGGCTCGTCTGCAGATGCAGCAGCTGCAGCAGAACAACATCGTTTACTTCGATCTGGACAAGTACGATATCCGTTCTGACTTCGCTGCAATGCTGGATGCGCACGCTAACTTCCTGCGTAGCAACCCGTCCTATAAAGTGACCGTTGAAGGTCACGCGGATGAGCGCGGTACTCCGGAATACAACATCGCTCTGGGTGAGCGTCGTGCTAACGCCGTTAAGATGTATCTGCAGGGCAAAGGTGTTTCTGCTGACCAGATCTCCATCGTTTCTTACGGTAAAGAAAAACCTGCAGTACTGGGTCACGACGAAGCGGCTTACGCTAAAAACCGTCGCGCCGTACTGGTTTACTAAGAGAATTGCATGAGCAGTAACTTCAGACATCATCTGTTGAGTCTGTCGTTACTGGTTGGCATAGCGGCCCCCTGGGCCGCTTTTGCTCAGGCGCCAATCAGTAGTGTCGGCTCAGGCTCGGTCGAAGACCGCGTCACTCAACTCGAGCGTATTTCTAACGCTCACAGTCAGCTTTTAACTCAGCTTCAGCAACAGCTCTCCGATAACCAGAACGATATTGATTCCCTGCGCGGCCAGATTCAGGAAAGTCAGTATCAGCTTAATCAGGTTGTTGAGCGCCAGAAACAGATCCTGCTGCAGATTGACGGTCTAAGCAGCGGCGGGGCGGCGGCGGGTGCGCAGACGCCGGCGGCATCGTCCGGCGACGCGCAGGGCGCAGCGGCCGCTACGGCGGCTCCAGCGGCGAACTCCGGCGCTCCGGCGCTGACCGGAGATGCCAACACCGATTACAACGCCGCGATTGCGCTGGTGAAGGATTCGTCCCGCCAGGATGATGCCATGGCTGCGTTTCAGAATTTCGTTAAAAAGTACCCGGATTCAACGTATCAACCGAACGCCAACTACTGGCTCGGTCAGTTGAATTACAACAAGGGGAAAAAGGACGATGCGGCCTACTATTTTGCTTCGGTGGTGAAGAATTACCCTAAATCCCCAAAAGCGCCGGATGCGATGTTTAAAGTCGGCGTGATCATGCAGGACAAAGGTGATACCGCAAAAGCGAAGGCAGTTTACCAGCAGGTGGTCGGTAAATTTCCCGGTACCGACGGCGCGAAACAAGCGCAGAAACGTCTTAACGCGCTTGGATGATTATGCCATGACCAGAAATTGCAGTATTTCTGGTCGTGTCGCGTGAATCCTAAGCAGTCAGATGTTTTTTATCGAAATACTTGTTGCGCTGAATTCTTAAATCAGTAATATATGCCGCCGTTGCCAAGGGATATCGAATAAGCCTGAAGCGACGAAAAAAGTGGGTCGTTAGCTCAGTTGGTAGAGCAGTTGACTTTTAATCAATTGGTCGCAGGTTCGAATCCTGCACGACCCACCAATCGTTCTGGTGGAACGCGATAGTAAAACGTGAAGGATAACGTTGCATTAGCAACGGCCCGTAGGGCGAGGCGAAGCCGAGTCATCCTGCACGACCCACCACTTGCTAATTACTAAGTTAATTAGTAGCAGTATCCAGCGTAGTATCGGGTGATTAGCTCAGCTGGGAGAGCACCTCCCTTACAAGGAGGGGGTCGGCGGTTCGATCCCGTCATCACCCACCACTCGGGTCGTTAGCTCAGTTGGTAGAGCAGTTGACTTTTAATCAATTGGTCGCAGGTTCGAATCCTGCACGACCCACCAATTTTAACGTCTAACTCAGATGTTAAGCGTGAAGGATAACGTTGCATTAGCAACGGCCCGTAGGGCGAGCGCAAGCGAGTCATCCTGCACGACCCACCAACTTTGTTGGTGACGAGTAAAAAATGATTCAGGTAGTACCCGAGCGGGTCGTTAGCTCAGTTGGTAGAGCAGTTGACTTTTAATCAATTGGTCGCAGGTTCGAATCCTGCACGACCCACCAACGCTTAAGGTATTTACCGGTAGAGACAGTGAAGGATAACGTTGCGCAGCAACGGCCCGTAGGGCGAGGCAAAGCCGAGTCATCCTGCACGACCCACCAGCCTGAATGATTAAAGTAGTAAACCCGCAAGGGGTCGTTAGCTCAGTTGGTAGAGCAGTTGACTTTTAATCAATTGGTCGCAGGTTCGAATCCTGCACGACCCACCAAATTTAGAAAAAAGCGCCTTCAGGCGCTTTTTTCGTTTCTGCGCACTATGCTCAACCGTGCAGGATGAGAACCTGCAGCAGGTTCGACAAAATCGCCGGGAGCGATTTTGCATAGTCACTTGTGGCGACCCGCAGGGCGAGTCTCAGGATGAGACGAGTGATATCCTGCACGACCCACCAAATTTAGAAAAAAGCGCCTTCAGGCGCTTTTTTCGTTTCTGCGCACTATGCTCAACCGTGCAGGTTCGACAAAATCGGCGGGAGCGATTTTGCATAGCCACTTGTGGCGACCCACAGGGCGAGTCTCAGGATGAGACGAGTGATATCCTGCACGACCCACCAATGTAAAAGGGCGCCTTTTTGCTATCTGCGATAGACAAGCTTCAGCCCGCCGCGTTACCCCTTTTTCTGCGGATAAATTCCCCACGACATTTTCTGTACAATCGGCTATCTTGTTTAGCATATAAAACACTACGGCCGTCCCGGTGCCGCGTGAAGGCATTTTAACGGTCTTTGAGTTAAGCCAGTAAAACGAGATTGCAAGATGAGCGTAATGTTTGACCCTGAAACGGCGATTTATCCTTTTCCCCCCAAGCCGATGCCGTTAAGCCGCGATGAAAAGCACTTTTATCGCGAAAAGATAAAGCGCCTGCTGCGCGAACGCGATGCGGTCATGGTTGCCCACTACTATACCGACCCAGAAATTCAGCAGTTGGCGGAAGAGACCGGCGGGTGCATCTCTGACTCTCTTGAAATGGCGCGCTTTGGCGCCCGGCACCCGGCGTCCACGCTGCTGGTCGCCGGCGTGCGTTTCATGGGGGAAACGGCAAAAATCCTTAGCCCGGAAAAAACGATCCTGATGCCGACGCTCCACGCCGAGTGCTCCCTCGATCTCGGCTGCCCCATTGATGAGTTCAGTCAATTTTGCGATGCGCATCCTGATCGCACCGTGGTGGTCTACGCCAATACCTCCGCGGCGGTTAAGGCCCGCGCTGACTGGGTGGTGACCTCCAGCATTGCGGTTGAGCTGATTGAGCACCTTGATAGCCTGGGCGAAAAAATCATTTGGGCGCCGGACCGCCATCTGGGCAACTACGTGCAGAAACAGACCGGCGCAGACGTTCTGTGCTGGCAGGGCGCCTGTATTGTTCACGATGAGTTTAAAACCCAGGCGCTGACCCGAATGAAGGCGCTGTACCCCGACGCCGCGGTGCTGGTGCATCCGGAATCGCCGCAGTCGATAGTTGATATGGCCGATGCCGTCGGTTCTACCAGCCAGCTCATCAATGCGGCGAGAACGCTGCCTCAGCGCCAGCTGATTGTCGCCACCGATCGCGGTATCTTCTATAAAATGCAGCAGGCGGTACCGGAGAAAGAGCTGCTGGAAGCGCCGACGGCCGGTGAAGGCGCTACCTGCCGCAGCTGCGCCCACTGCCCGTGGATGGCGATGAACGGCCTGAAGGCGATTGCCGAAGGTCTCGAGCACGGCGGCGCGGCGCACGAGATTCAGGTTGACGAGCAGCTGCGGACCGGCGCATTAATCCCGCTTAACAGAATGCTGGATTTTGCGGCTACACTACGGGGATAACCGACAACGCGTGCAATACGCTCTGGGGATAAGATGGATTTTTTAAGTACGCAGAATATTTTGGTACATATACCCATTGGCGCCGGGGGATACGACCTCTCCTGGATTGAGGCCGTCGGGACGATTGCCGGACTGCTGTGCATCTGGCTGGCGAGTCTGGAAAAGATCGGCAACTATGCCTTTGGGCTGATTAACGTCACCCTGTTCGCCATTATCTTCTTTCAGATCCAGCTCTATGCCAGCCTGCTGCTGCAGGTATTTTTCTTCGTAGCCAACGTCTACGGCTGGTACGCCTGGTCGCGGCAGACCAGCAGCCATGAGGCCGCGCTGCAAATCCGCTGGCTACCGCTGCCAAAAGCGCTGGGCTGGCTGGCGGCATGCGCGGTGGCGATTGGCCTGATGACGGTATTTATCGATCCGGTATTCGCGTTCCTGACGCGGGTGGCGGTGACGCTGATGCAGGGGCTGGGGCTGCAGGTGACGATGCCGGAGCTACAGCCGGATGCCTTCCCGTTCTGGGACTCCTGCATGATGGTGCTGTCGATAGCCGCCATGATCCTGATGACCCGCAAATACGTTGAGAACTGGCTGCTGTGGGTGATCATTAACGTGATCAGCGTGGTCATTTTTGCGCGCCAGGGCGTCTATGCGATGTCGCTGGAATACCTGCTGCTGACCTTTATTGCCCTCAACGGTAGCCGGATGTGGATCAACAGCGCGCGTGAGCGGGGTTCTCACGCGTTTTCTCGTTAATGATGATGCTGATGGGCGTGTCCGGAGTGAGCCATGTTAAGGCGGCACTCCGGGCCGCTGCAGGGCTGATACTCCATCTGCACGGTCGCGTGCTCAACGTCATACTTGTGGTGTAAAAATTCCTGAATACGATTCAGCAGGGCGTCGTGATCGTGCGGCGGGATAACCTGGACGTGCAGCGTCATCACCGTTTTTTCTCCGACCAGCCAGACGTGGACATGATGCACGTCGCGGACTTCGGCCACCGAGCGGCGTAAGTCACGCTTCAGGACTTCAACATCCAGCGAACGCGGCGCGCCTTCCAGCAGCTCGTTCAGGCTCTCCTGCAGCAGGCGCCAGGCGCTGCGCAGCACCAGGCATGAGACCAGCACCGACAGAATCGGGTCAATCGGCGTCCAGCCGGTGGTTAAAATCACTATTGCGGCGACGATCGCCCCTACCGAACCGAGTAAATCACCCAGCACGTGCAGCGCCGCGGCGCGAACGTTAAGGTTGCGCTCCTCGCCGCCGCGGTGAAGGATCCAGAAGGCCATAATATTGGCCAGCAGCCCGGCAACGGCTATCGCCATCATCGGCGCCCCGGCGACGGGCTGTGGATGATTAAAACGCTGAATCGCTTCCCATACGATAAGAATGGTAATCACCACCAGCGCGATGGCGTTGACGAAGGCGGCGAGGGTCGTCAGACGCAGCCAGCCGAAGGTATGGCGGGTGTTGGGCGGGCGACGGGCAAAACGGACGGCCAGCAGGGCGAAGAGCAGGGCGGCGGAGTCGGTGAGCATATGGCCGGCGTCGGCCAGCAGCGCCAGAGAGCCTGAGAGCACACCGCCAATGGCTTCAACCACCATAAAGCCGGCGGTGATGATAAAGGCCAGCAGCAGGCGGCGAGCGTTATTATCCTGCGGCTGCTGAGCTGAAGTATGCGAGTGCGCCATGGTGTCATCCCCTGATTATTATCATTATTACTGTATGACATCATACCGATTTTCGGTGAATAAAATAAAAAAGGAGAGCCGCGGCTCCCCTTATTTTCAGCCCTTATTTCTGGCGTGGATACTACTGTGTCGTGCCGTCCGTTTTGCTGCCGTTATCGCTCGGGGTGCTTTCAGGGCAGCGGCCGTCCTTGCACATCGCGTTTTTATGCGCTTCGTCGCTGGTCATCCCATCATGGTTCATGGTTGAACCGTCGGAGTTAAGCATCTTGTCGCCAGAGTTGATCTTGTCGTTATCAACCTTGTTTGGCGCGACGTTGGCGCGGGCATCAGGTGCGACCTGCCCGGCATCGGCGGAGGCGTTGGCCTGCCCGTTGTTGGATTGGGCACCGGTATCTGCAGCCAGCGCGGCGGCGCTGCTCAGGCCAAGGGTGGCGGCTAAAAAGAGTGGGGTGAGGATGGTCATTTTCATAGGATGCTCCTGTTATGGTCGATATGTCGGATAACCTCTTCCAACAGTGCATGTGCCAGCGCTCGCTCGCGCTCTATGGTTAAAAGCTTCACATCAATAAGTTACATCAGCACGGAATACTGATTAGCAGCGTGAAGATTGGTCTTAACAGTTAAAAATTGTAGCTCATGGCCTGTTTTTCGCTTCTTTATTGCGAATTTTAATCTATTTTCAGGATTAATCTGTTGTCACTGTAAAATCATGTTTACACTTTTTGAGCGAAGAGATAGATTGGAGGGATTGCATTTAAATAGATAAGATGGCAGAGCTGGAAAGAAAATGAATTATCAGAACGACGATTTACGCATTAAAGAGATCAACGAATTACTCCCTCCCGTTGCGCTCCTCGAAAAATTCCCCGCGACCGAAAATGCTGCTAATACCGTGGCGCATGCTCGTAAAGCGATCCACCAGATCCTCAAGGGCAACGACGATCGCCTGCTGGTTGTGATTGGGCCCTGCTCAATTCACGATACGGCGGCGGCGAAAGAGTACGCTGAGCGCCTGCTGACCCTGCGAGAAGAGCTGAAAGGCGAGCTGGAAGTGGTGATGCGCGTCTATTTCGAGAAACCGCGCACTACCGTCGGCTGGAAGGGGCTGATCAACGATCCGCACATGGATAACAGCTTCCGCATCAACGACGGCCTGCGCATTGCGCGTAAGCTGCTGCTGGAGATTAACGACAGCGGGCTGCCGGCGGCGGGCGAATTCCTTGATATGATCACGCCTCAGTACGTGGCTGACCTGATGAGCTGGGGCGCAATCGGCGCGCGCACCACCGAATCTCAGGTTCACCGCGAGCTCTCCTCAGGCCTCTCCTGCCCGGTTGGCTTTAAAAACGGCACCGACGGGACGATTAAAGTCGCGATTGATGCGATTAACGCCGCCGGGGCGCCGCACTGCTTCCTGTCGGTGACCAAGTGGGGTCATTCAGCGATTGTGAACACCAGCGGCAACAGCGACTGCCATATCATCCTGCGCGGGGGCAAAGAGCCGAACTACAGCGCGAAGCACGTTGCCGAAGTGAAGGTCGGGCTGGCGAAAGCGGGTCTGCCGGCGCAGATCATGATTGATTTCAGCCACGCCAACTCCAGCAAACAGTTTAAAAGACAAATGGACGTGGGTAGCGACGTTTGCCAGCAGATTGCCGGCGGCGAGCAGGCGATCATGGGCGTGATGATTGAAAGCCATCTGGTGGAAGGGAGCCAGAGCCTGGAGAGCGGAGAGCCGCTGACCTACGGTAAGAGCGTGACCGATGCCTGCATTGGTTGGGAAGACACGGATATCATCCTGCGCCAGCTGGCGGATGCGGTGAAAGCCCGCCGCGGATAGCGCCGTTCGCTGTCCTTGCGCGAAGCGCGGGCGGAATTAAGAACAAAAAAAAGCGTGGAGCAATCCACGCTTTTTTAATGCCAGCGAAAATTACTTCGCTTTACCCTGGTTCGCTACTGCCGCCGCTTTGGCCGCGATTTCGTCAGCGTTGCCCAGATAGTAGTGTTTGATCGGCTTGAAGTTTTCGTCGAACTCATAAACCAGCGGTACGCCGGTCGGGATGTTCAGTTCGAGGATCTCTTCTTCACCCATGTTGTCGAGGTATTTAACCAGCGCACGCAGGGAGTTGCCGTGAGCGGCAATGATAACGCGCTCGCCGCTTTTCAGACGCGGCAGAATAGTTTCATTCCAGTAAGGCACCACGCGCTCGATGGTCAGCGCCAGGCTTTCAGTTACCGGCAGCTCGGCATCGGTCAGCTTCGCGTAACGCGGGTCGTGGCCCGGGAAGCGCTCGTCGTCTTTGGTCAGCTCCGGCGGCGTAATGGCAAAACCACGGCGCCACTGCTTAACCTGCTCGTCACCGTATTTTTCAGCGGTTTCAGCTTTGTTCAGACCCTGCAGCGCGCCGTAGTGGCGTTCGTTCAGTTTCCAGGATTTTTCAACCGGCAGCCAGGCCTGATCCAGTTCGTCCAGCACGTTCCACAGGGTATGGATGGCACGTTTCAGCACAGAGGTATAAGCAAAGTCGAAGCTGAAGCCTTCCTCTTTCAGCAGTTTGCCTGCCGCTTTTGCTTCACCCACGCCTTTCTCGGACAGATCGACATCGTACCAACCGGTGAAGCGGTTTTCGTTGTTCCATTGGCTTTCGCCGTGACGGACCAGTACCAGCTTAGTTACAGCCATTCTCTCACTCCTCAATACAACACGCCGTCCTTCGCGCTGTGGCTCAGCGGCCGCCTTCGTTCCCCCTGCGAGCATAGCGAGACTATGTTTTGCGGGACTCACTCAGTAGCCGAATCGATACAACCCGAATGCTGCGGTGTATGCGTTTATTGATTGATAACTATTCTCATTATATTGCCGTGATTTGCCTCACGGCAACGCTTATCCCTAACCATAGCGAAAATAGTGGCTCAGTGTAAGATGCTTGTAAATCAGCGGTTATATTTTTGTCGGCGGGTGGCGCAATTTACGCCAAAGTGGCGAAAAAAAGCCCTCCATCAGGAGGGCGGGGGCATTATCTGGCGATGAACTGGTATTCCGTCAGGCTGACGTACTCCTCGCCCGGGCGCAATACGCAATCCGGCTGCGGCCAGTGCGGGTGGTTTGGCGAGTCGGGCAGGAATTCGCTCTCCAGCGCCAGGCCCTGCCAGGCCGCGTAGTCCTGCTCCGTGCGCGACGGCGTGCCGTCAAGGTAGTTGCCGGAATAGAACTGCAGCGCCGGGGCGGAGGTGTAGACCGTCATCTGCAGCTTCTCATCCTGCGACCACAGGTGAGCCGCCGGCCGGCCGGCGTCGCCCTGCGCCTGCAGCAGGAACGCATGATCGTAGCCTTTCACCTTGCGCTGATCGTCATCGCTCAGGAAGCGCTCCGCCAGCACCCGAGGCTCGCGGAAGTCAAAGCTGGTTTCGGCAACGTCGCGCAGATCGCCGCCGGGGATCCCGTCGCTCTCTACCGGCAGGTAGCGGTCGGCGAAGAGCTGCAGCCGATGCTGGCGAACGTCGGTCTGCTGGCCATCGAGGTTGAAGTAGACGTGGTTGGTCAGATTCACCGGGCAGGGCCGATCGACGGTGGCGCGGTACTCAATGGCAATACGGTTATCGTCGGTCAGGCGATAGTGCGCCGTCGCCTGCAAAGCCCCCGGGAATCCCTGGTCGCCGTCGGCGGAAGAGAGTGAAAACAGCGCCTGACGCTCGTCGGCGCTGACGATCTGCCAGCGACGCTTATCAAATCCGTCCGGCCCGCCGTGCAGCTGGTGGCCGGCGTCAGTAGACGGCACCAGGTTGACGGTATGGCCATCGAGCATAAACCGGCTGTTGGCGATGCGGTTGGCATAGCGGCCGACCGAGGCGCCGAAATAGGCCGCCTGGCGGGTATACTGTTCCGGCGAAGCGCAGCCGAGCAGGGCTTCGCGGACGCTGCCGTCGGCCAGAGTGACCCTGGCGGAGAGCAGCGTCGCGCCCCAGTCCATCAGCGTGACCACCATCCCGGCATCGTTGCGCAGGGTAATGAGCTGCCACGGCTGGCCATCCGGCGCGCGTTCTGTGGTTTGATTTAGCACTGGCCGGCTCCCTGGGAAGGTTTGCAAACGTAGAAGGTCTCTTTAATCCCGGTTTTCGCTTCATACTGCGCGGCAACGGCCTGCTGAACGGTATCCACCAGCTCTTCCGGCACCAGCGCGACGATGCAGCCGCCGAAGCCGCCGCCGGTCATGCGTACGCCGCCTTTGTCGCCGATGGTGGCTTTAACGATCTCAACCAGAGCGTCAATTTGCGGAACGGTGATTTCAAAATCATCGCGCATCGAGGCGTGAGATTCCGCCATCAGCTCGCCCATCCGCTTCAGGTCGCCTTTCTCCAGTGCGGTTGCCGCTTCGACGGTACGGGCGTTTTCGGTCAGCACGTGGCGAACGCGCTGAGCAACGACCGGATCCAGCTCCGCGGCCACGGCGTTGAACTCGGCAAGGGTGACGTCACGTAGCGCCGGCTGCTGGAAGAAGCGCGCGCCGGTTTCGCACTGTTCGCGGCGGGTATTGTATTCGCTGCCGACCAGGGTGCGTTTAAAGTTACTGTTGATGATCACCACCGCCACGCCTTTTGGCATTGAGACGGCCCTGGTGCCCAGCGTGCGGCAGTCAATCAGCAGGGCGTGATCCTTCTTGCCCAGCGCGGAGATCAGCTGGTCCATTATGCCGCAGTTACAGCCGACGAACTGGTTTTCCGCCTCCTGACCGTTCAGCGCGATTTGCGCGCCGTCCAGCGGCAGATGATAGAGCTGCTGGAATACGGTGCCGACGGCAACCTCCAGCGAAGCCGAGGAGCTTAGGCCGGCGCCCTGGGGAACGTCTCCGGCAATAACCAGATCCGCGCCGCCGAAATGGCTGTTGCGCTTCTGCAGATGCTTCACCACGCCGCGCACGTAGTTGGACCACTGCTGGGTATCGTGGCTGACAATTTTCGCATCCAGCGAAAACTCGTCGGACTGATTTTCATAATCGGCGGCGATCACGCGTACCACGCGGTCCGCGCGCGGCGCACAGCTGATGACCGTTTGATAATCAATGGCGCAGGGCAGCACGAAACCGTCGTTATAGTCGGTATGTTCGCCGATCAAATTCACGCGGCCCGGAGCCTGAATGGTGTGGCTGGCAGGGTAGCCAAATTTCTCGGCAAACAGGGCTTGGGTTTTCTCTTTCAGACTCATTGTTACTCTCCGGATTCGCGAAAATGAACGTCGCTGACCGCGCGCAGACGCTCGGCGGCTTGTTCCGCCGTCAGGTCACGCTGGGTTTCGGCCAGCATTTCGTAGCCGACCATAAATTTGCGTACCGTAGCGGAACGCAGCAGCGGCGGATAAAAGTGGGCGTGAAGCTGCCAGTGATTATTGTCTTCACCGTTAAACGGCGCGCCGTGCCAGCCCATCGAGTAGGGGAATGAGCACTGGAACAGGTTGTCGTAACGGCTGGTCAGCTTTTTCAGCGCCAGCGCAAGATCGGTGCGCTGCGCGTCGGTTAAGTCGGTCAGGCGCAGGACGTGCGCCTTCGGCAGCAGCAGGGTCTCAAATGGCCAGGCCGCCCAGTAGGGAACGACGGCCAGCCAGTGTTCAGTTTCGACCACCGTGCGGCTGCCGTCGGCGAGCTCACGCCGGGCGTAATCCACCAGCATCGGCGTGCCGTAGTCGGCGTAGTGCGCTTTCTGCAGGCGATCTTCGCGTTCGGCTTCGTTCGGCAGGAAGCTGTTGGCCCAGACCTGGCCGTGCGGATGCGGGTTGGAGCAGCCCATCGCGGCGCCTTTATTCTCAAACACCTGCACCCACGGGTAGTGCTGGCCGAGATCGGCCGTCTGTTCCTGCCACGCTTTAACCACGCCTTCCAGGGCTTCAACGCTCAGCTCAGGCAGCGTTTTGCTGTGGTCTGGCGAGAAGCAGATGACCCGGCTGGTCCCGCGCGCGCTTTGACAGCGCATCAGGGGATCGTCGCTTTCCGGCGCGTCCGGGGTATCGGTCATCAAGGCCGCAAAGTCGTTAGTAAACACGTACGTGCCGGCGTAGTTCGGGTTGGTATCACCGGTGACGCGGGTGTTACCCGGGCACAGGAAACAGTCCGGATCGTGCGCGGGCAAGGTCAGTTTTGCCGGCGTTTCCTGCGCCCCCTGCCAGGGGCGCTTGGCGCGATGCGGGGAAACCAAAATCCACTGCCCGGTTAACGGGTTATAGCGACGGTGCGGATGGTCGACGGGGTTAAATACGCTCATGACGATTCCTTAGTCTGGGTAACCCTGCGGATGACGGGACTGCCAGTGCCAGGTGTCCTGTGCCATCTCGTCAAGGTTGCGCGTGACGCGCCAGTTCAGTTCACGGTCGGCCTTTTCGGCGTCAGCCCAGTAGGCCGGGAGATCGCCTTCACGGCGCGGCGCGAAGTGGTAGTTAATCGGTTTGCCGCAGGCTTTGCTGAAGGCATTAATGACGTCCAGGACGCTGCTGCCCACGCCTGCACCAAGGTTATAAATATGCACGCCTGACTTACCGGCCAGTTTTTCCATCGCCGCAACGTGCCCGTCCGCGAGGTCCATGACGTGGATATAGTCGCGCACGCCGGTGCCATCCTCGGTCGGATAGTCGTTACCGAATACCGCCAGCGATTCGCGACGACCCACCGCCACCTGCGCAATGTACGGCATCAGGTTGTTAGGGATGCCCTGCGGGTCTTCGCCCATATCGC
Source organism: Klebsiella sp. BIGb0149 (assembly GCF_004362605.1). NCBI lineage: Bacteria > Pseudomonadati > Pseudomonadota > Gammaproteobacteria > Enterobacterales > Enterobacteriaceae > Klebsiella > Klebsiella sp. BIGb0149. The sequence goes on from NZ_SNYG01000001.1 coordinate 544,695, forward strand.
CGGACTGGTGAGCACCAACCGGGTTGAAGTAGCGCAGCAGCGCAATGCTCCAGTCCGGTTGGGCTTTCTGCAGGTCGGTAAGAATTTGCTCGACCATCAGCTTGCTTTTGCCGTACGGGCTTTGCGGCGTGCCGGTCGGGAAGCTTTCAACGTAAGGGATCTTTGGCTGGTCGCCGTAGACGGTGGCGGAGGAGCTGAAAATAAAGTTTTTGACGCCGGCGGCGCGCATGGCGGAAACTAACTTTAACGTGCCGGTCACATTATTGTCGTAGTATTCCAGCGGTTTGGCGACGGATTCGCCGACGGCTTTCAGTCCGGCAAAGTGGATCACCGCCTCAATGGCGTGATCGTGCAGGATCTCGGTCATCAACGCTTCATTGCGGATATCGCCCTCAACAAAGGTCGCTTTTTTCCCGCCAAGACGCTCAATCACCGGCAGCACGCTGCGCTTACTGTTGCAGAGGTTGTCGAGGATAATCACCTCATGCCCCTGCAGCAGCAGCTGCACGCAGGTATGACTTCCAATGTAACCGCTACCACCTGTAACCAATACTTTCATGACTCGCTCCAATAGGCTTATCGTATGTGAAGACGATAGCATATCAAAGAACGAAAAAGTGTGACACAGACCAAATTGGTGGTATCGCTTACACTAAAATACATAAACGCTATATTTAAATAATTATCATTTTAAAACATGAGCTTAATTGTTTTTTGTGAACTTTTTCTGAAAAAATTCAGGGATCTGCAGACCCCTGAATTGGCCTATTTTGCCAGCGGACCGATTTGATAAGTGTAACCGCCTCCACTAGGGATAAACTCAAGGCGGTGGGTGATGCAGTCCGGAGCATCTTCAGCGTGGTGGGAGACGAACAGCAGCTGGGTTGCCCCTTCGCTAATCAGCACGTCAACAAAGCGGCGTACCAGCTGGCGGTTGAGAGGGTCGAGCCCCTGCAGCGGCTCGTCGAGGATCAGCAGCGTCGGGTGTTTCACCAGCGCGCGCACAATCAGCGCCAGGCGCTGCTGGCCCCACGACAGGCTGTGGAACGGGGCGTCGGCGGTGCGGCCGTCGATACCCAGAATATCCAGCCAGGTCTGCACCAGCTTGCGCTGCTTATCGGAAACGGCCTGATAGATGCCTATCGAGTCGAAATAGCCCGACAGAATGACGTTGCGCACGGTGGTGCTGACGCGGTACTCCAGGTGCAGGCTGCTGCTGACGTAGCCGATATGCTTTTTGATATCCCAGATGGTTTCGCCGCTGCCGCGACGGCGGCCAAACAGGGTCAGATCGTTGCTGTATCCCTGCGGATGATCGCCGGTTATCAGGCTGAGCAGGGTTGATTTCCCGGCGCCGTTGGGCCCGACTATCTGCCAGTGTTCGCCGGGATTGACCTGCCAGCTAAGGTGATTGAGGATTGGCCGGTCGTTATAGGACACCACCCCGTCGTTGAGGATAATGCGCGGCGTATCGGCGACCAGAGAGTGGCGGGCGGCGGGAGCATCCGGCTCCGGCAGTGCGATCCCGTCAAGCCGCTCGCTGTGGGCCAGCTGAGCGATCAGCGCCTGCTGCAGCAGGGTCTGCTTCTCCCCGATTTCGCTTAGCGTACAGTCCGCCAGCACGCCGGCAAACTGGACGAAGGCGGGGATCTCGTCGAACCGGTTGAGCACCAGCACGAGGGCGATGCCCTCGCCGTGCAGGGTAGCCAGCAGCTCGGCCAGCTGGTGGCGGGAGGCCACGTCAAGACCGTCGAAGGGCTCATCGAGGATCAGCAAATCCGGCTTCGCCATCAGCGCCTGGCACAGCAGCGTTTTGCGCGTCTCGCCGGTAGAGAGATATTTAAAACGGCGCTGTAGCAGGCCGGAAATGCCAAACAGCCCGGCAAGATGCGCGCAGCGGGAGGCATCCTTATACTCATCCTGGATTATCTCATGGGTAAAGCGGCCGGTGTCGTCTTCACCCGGGCTGAGCAGATCGGTGTTGTTGCGCTGCCACTCGTCGCTGACCAGCTTCTGTAGCTGTTCAAAGGAGAGGCGGGTGATGCGGGTAAAATCACTTTCACGCTCGCCGGAGAGCAGGGTGAGTTCGCCGGATAGCGCGCGGGCCAGCGCGGATTTACCGCTGCCGTTGCTACCGACGAATGCCCAGCTTTCGCCGGCGCCAACGGTGAGGTGTTCAATATTTAACGTTTTTGTGTCGCTCAGGCGGAACGTGCCTTGCGATATTTGCAATGATGACATTGTGTATCCCACTTTTTGCAGCAATATACTTCAGGGATACGTCTTCAGGCGGGCAATGTCAATCCCGTCAGCACAAGGTGGCAAGAATGATGCGGTCGGCATTGAAATAGGCGATCGCCTCGGCACCTTCAGCCAGCCCTGCGGTCTGCTCCCGCGGCAGGGTCGCGCACAGGTTCTGACCGTCCGGCAGCGTCATCAGCACTTCGCACTGCTCCGGCCCGTATTCAATATGGCCGATCCGTCCCGTCAGCTGGTTGTCGGCCTCTGCCGCCACAGTCGGGTCCTGGGTCATACCGACCCACGGCGCTTTCAGCAAAACCAGCACCTCCTGGCCTTCATCCAGGCCGAGCCGTTCGGCGCTCCGGGCGGTGATCGCGACTTTAAAGCGGGTCTGTCCGTCGGCCAGCAAAACCTCAACGTGCTGCTGCACCTGCTGATGGTCGCGGCCGGTGATGGTGCCAAACCACTGGTTACGGGCGCTGGTTTGCAGGGAGAAGCGGGAGATGGCGGCGAGCAGGCTGTCGAGGGGCAGCGCGTCGTCGTCGCTCAGGACGTCAAACGCTTTCTGTTGAATCTGCGCCAGCAGGTCGTAAAGCTGAATCAGCCGCTGGCCGTAGCGGGTCAGCACCGCGCCGCCGCCGCCTTTACCGCCGGTGGCGCGGTCAACCAGCGCCTGCTCGCTGAGCTGATTCATTTCGTTAATAGCATCCCACGCGCTTTTATAGCTGATGCCGGCATTTTTCGCGCCCTGGCTAATGGAACCCGTCTGGTCAATCTGCTTTAGCAGGGAGATGCGGCGAGGGTCGGCGAACAGGCGCTGCTGTAATTTCAGGGTGAGGAGAATTTCGGCCTGCATAATAATATCCTGGCAAAAAGGGTATTGTGACCGATAGCGAGCATCTTGCAAGATAGATCTATGACCGTAGCCGGCGAGGCATCGCACAAATGGGGCGTGTTTTTCCTGCTGAAACGGTTACACTTAAGCATTCGTACTTTCTGGAGCCCACTATGTTAGAGCTATTGAAAAGTCTGGTTTTTGCCGTGGTCATGGTCCCGGTGGTGATGGCTATCATCCTCGGTCTGATTTACGGTCTGGGCGAAGTGTTCAACATCTTCTCCGGCGTCGGTCATAAAGATCGCGGCCAGCAAAAAAACTGATTTCCTGACGCCCGGTTCCTCCGGGCGTTTTTTTATCCCTTCCTTTTGATCCTCATCTGGTTACCACCAATTCGCACTGGGAAAACCCCAACCTTGTCGTTATATTAGCCCGTACATAACGCATGCAAAGGAGTTTCAGATGGCACGTCAATGGTTACGTTTTTTTGTTGGAGCAACGTTAACGCTCTCCGTCGCCGGGCAGGCGCTGGCAGAAGAGGGGAAGATAACGGTCTTCGCGGCGGCTTCATTAACCAACGCGATGCAGGATATCGCGAAGGCCTATAAGCAGGAGAAAAAGGTTGATGTGGTTTCATCCTTCGCCTCCTCTTCAACGCTGGCACGGCAAATTGAAGCGGGCGCGCCTGCTGACCTGTTTATCTCCGCAGACCAGAAGTGGATGGATTACGCGGTCGAGAAAAAAGCGATTGATACCGCCACGCGCGCAACGCTGCTGGGTAACAGCCTGGTCGTCGTCGCGCCTAAGGCCAGCGCGCAGGGCGATATTACCATCAGCAGCAAGACCGACTGGACCAGCCTGCTGAAGGGCGGTCGTCTGGCGGTGGGCGATCCGGAGCACGTGCCGGCCGGGATTTATGCTAAAGAAGCGCTGCAGAAGCTGGGCGCGTGGGATACCCTGTCAGCGAAGCTGGCTCCGGCGGAAGACGTGCGCGGGGCGCTGGCGCTGGTTGAACGTGACGAAGCGCCGCTGGGCATTGTTTACGGCTCGGATGCGGTTGCCAGCAAAGGGGTTAAAGTCGTGGGCACCTTCCCGGAAGATTCGCATAAGAAGGTTGAGTATCCGCTGGCTATCGTTGATGGACATAAAAATGCAACCGTCAGCGCATTCTATGACTACCTGAAAGGGCCCGAGGCGTCAGCCATCTTCAAACAATACGGATTTACTACGCGCCAATGATTTTAAGCGATCCCGAATGGCAGGCGGTGCTGCTGAGCCTCAAAGTATCATCCCTGGCGGTGGTGTTTAGCTTACCTTTCGGGATCTTCTTTTCCTGGCTGCTGGTCAGGCGCAGCTTCCCCGGAAAAGCGCTGCTCGACAGCCTTCTCCACCTGCCGCTGGTGCTGCCGCCGGTGGTGGTTGGCTACCTGCTGCTGATTGCAATGGGCAGGCGCGGCTTTATCGGCAGCTGGCTGTATGACTGGTTTGGTCTGACGTTTGCCTTTAGCTGGCGCGGCGCGGTGCTGGCGGCGGCGGTGATGTCGTTTCCCTTGATGGTGCGGGCGATTCGCCTGGCGCTTGAAGGGGTCGATATCAAGCTGGAGCAGGCGGCGCGCACCCTGGGCGCCGGGCGCTGGCGGGTGTTCTTTACCATCACCCTGCCGCTGACGCTGCCGGGCATTATCGTCGGCACCGTGCTGGCCTTCGCCCGCTCGCTGGGCGAGTTTGGCGCGACCATTACCTTCGTTTCCAATATTCCCGGCGAAACGCGCACCATCCCCTCCGCCATGTATACCCTGATCCAAACCCCGGGCGGGGAGGGCGCCGCCGCGCGCTTATGCTTAATTTCCATCGTGCTGGCGCTGATCTCGCTGCTGGTTTCCGAATGGCTGGCGCGCCTCAGCCGCGCGCGAATGGGCAAATAACGATGCTTGAACTCGATTTTACCCAGACGCTGGGAACCCATTGCCTGAGCATTCAGGAGACGCTGCCCGCCAGCGGTATTACCGCGGTGTTTGGCGTATCCGGCGCCGGTAAAACCTCGCTTATCAACGCAATCAGCGGCCTGACCCGGCCGCAGAAAGGGCGCATCGTGCTCAACGGCAGGGTGCTGAACGATGTCGAAAAGCGCATCTGCCTGGCGCCGGAAAAACGGCGCATTGGCTACGTTTTCCAGGACGCCCGCCTGTTCCCGCACTACAAAGTGCGCGGCAATTTGCAGTACGGCATGGCGAAGAGTATGGCCGGGCAGTTCGATAAGCTGGTGGCGCTGCTGGGGATTGAGCCGCTGCTCGATCGTCTGCCGGGCGGGCTCTCCGGCGGCGAGAAGCAGCGGGTGGCCATCGGTCGGGCGCTGCTGACCGCCCCCGAGCTGCTGCTGCTTGATGAGCCGCTGGCCTCGCTGGACATTCCGCGCAAGCGCGAGCTGCTGCCCTACCTGCAGCGGCTGGCGCGCGAAATCAATATCCCGATGCTGTACGTCAGCCATTCGCTGGATGAGATCCAGCATCTGGCGGATAAGGTGCTGGTGCTGGAAAACGGCAGCGTGAAGGCGTTTGGCGATCTCGAAGAGGTGTGGAGCAGCAGCGTGATGCACCCGTGGCTGCCGCAGGACCAGCAGAGCACGATTCTGACGGTTTCGGTTGTTGCCCAGCATCCGCAGTATGCGATGACCGCTCTGGCCCTCGGCGAGCAGCGGCTGTGGGTTAATCAGCTTGAGCGGCCTGCGGGCGAGTCGGCGCGCATTCGCGTTCAGGCCTCCGACGTATCGCTGGTGCTGGAGCAACCGCAGCGGACCAGCATTCGCAATATTTTACGCGCGCAGGTCGTGCAGTGTATTGAAACCAACGGACAGATTGAGGTGCAGCTGGAGGTCAGCGGCCGTACGCTGTGGGCGCGCATCAGCCCGTGGGCCAGAGATGACCTGGGGGTGAAGCCAGGTCAGTGGCTGTATGCGCAAATCAAGAGCGTGTCGATTAGCGCCTGATTACAGCAGGTTGCGGTTGATAAAGTCGGCAATGCTGTTGCTTTCGTTCTCGCCAATCACCACGTTCGCACGCGCTTTGACTTCGTCGACCGCGTTACCCATCGCCACGCCGGTACCGGCGGCTTCCAGCATGCTGAGGTCGTTATAGTTGTCGCCGAAGGCCACTACGTCCTGCATTGATAGCCCCTGGGCCTCAACCCACTGCGCCAGGCGCTTGCCTTTGCTGTTGCCGGCGCGGGCGATATCGACCTGATCGTGCCACGACCACTCGCACTCCAGCCCCAGCGTCTGGCCGACGTGCTGTGCGAACTGCTGCAGTTTAGGAATGTTTTCGTCGGTGAGGGCGAACTTCCACACTGCCTTCACCTCGCGCGCCGCCTGCGCCAGGGAGTCAACCTGGGTGAAGACCGGGCGCTGCTCCGGCGGCAGCGACTCTGCCCAGCGGGCGGTACGGATGACGTGTCCGGTCGGGTGCTCGTAGAGCATGGCGTCGTCGACGTACATCAGGCCGTGAACGTCGTGGTCGGCGAGCATCCCGGTGAGGCTCAGCGCCTTATCGACCGCCATCGGATCGGCCTGCAGAACCTTTTTTGCCTGATAATCATACAAATAAGTGCCATTACAACAAATTGCAGGTGTATCCAGAGCCAGTGCCTGATAAAAAGGATGGATCGCGACGTGATGTCGACCCGTGACGACGATCACCCGGTAACCGGCCGCGCGGGCACGCGCCAGCGCCTCAAGCGAGGCGGGCAGAATGGTCTTGCTGGAGGTCAGTAGGGTGCCGTCTAAATCCAGGGCAATCACGCGTGAGGTCATGTGTTGTTTCCGGTTAATGGTGAAAAGTGAGCAGGCCATGATGGTACACCGCTGTGCCTCAGGGGCAAATTTTTCAGCATCTACCGTTAAAAGAGTCTATACATTGCATCGAACCAGCAGTTTGATGAATGAAATGTATAAGTTTTCCACGTGCAGTGAGGAAAGGAGCAGTCATGAAACAAACCGTTTATACCGCCAGCCCGGAAAGCCAGCAGATCCACGTCTGGAGCCTGGATCTTGAGGGAAAGCTGACCCTGGTGCAGGTTGTCGACGCCCCGGGCCAGGTGCAGCCGATGGTGGTGAGCCCGAATAAAGAGTATCTCTACGTCGGCGTGCGTCCGGAGTTTCGCGTACTGGCCTACCGCATTGCGCCAGATAACGGGGCGCTGACCTTTGCCGGTGAAGCCGCGCTGCCGGGAAGCCCGACGCATATCTCCACCGACCAGCTGGGCCGCTTTGTGTTCAGCGCCTCGTATAATTCGGGCTGCGTGAGCGTCACTCCGCTGACCGACGGTCTGCCGGGTGAAACGGTGGCGGTGGTTGAAGGCCTGGAAGGCTGCCACTCTGCCAATATCTCTCCGGATAACCGCACGCTGTGGGTTCCGGCGCTCAAGCAGGACCGCATCTGCCTGTTTACCCTCAGCGATGACGGTTTCCTGGCCGCACAGGATCCGGCGGAAGTGACCACCGTCGAAGGCGCGGGCCCGCGTCATATGGTGTTCCATCCGAACCAGCAGTACGGCTACTGCGTGAACGAGCTGAACAGCTCCGTTGACGTCTGGGAGCTGAAGGATCCGCACGGCAAAATTGAGTGCGTGCAGACGCTGGATATGATGCCTGCCGACTTTACCGGCGTGCGCTGGGCGGCGGATATCCACCTGACCGCCAACGGCCGTCATCTCTACGCCTGCGATCGTACCGCCAGTATTATCACCATCTTCAGCGTCTCCGAAGACGGCAGCGTGCTGGCGATTGAAGGCTACCAGCCGACCGAGGCCCAGCCGCGCGGCTTTAACCTCGATCACAGCGGCAAATACCTGATTGCCGCTGGGCAGAAATCCCACCACGTCGCGGTGTATGAAATCAGCGGCGAGCAGGGTCTGCTGCAGGAGAAAGGGCGCTATGCCGTCGGCCAGGGGCCGATGTGGGTCGTTGTTAACGCTCACTAAGCCAAAGCGGCCGACAAAACCTCGCTGCGGCGAGGTTTTTTTATGCGTCGAGCGAGGCGGCAGGCGCCGCCTTGCGATCGGGGCCGCGCTGCGCTTATGACAGCGCCGTCTGCAGCGTGCGGGCGCTGTTTTGCAGCTCTGCGCCGGGATTGCGGCCAATTAATACGAACTGATATCCCCGATCGTTCCACCAGGCGAGATTCATCCCGTGGCGCCGCTCGCCGCTAATCTCCGCGCTGCCCGGCTGACGCTGGGGGGAGATGCACAGCGCCATGGGGCCATACTCGGCGTGCATCCAGGCAATCTGCGCGATGGAGGTGCTGTCGTAGCGCAGCATGCGGACCATTTTAAGCTCCGCGCCCTGCAGCCTGAGCTGCTGTTCATTGAGATGCAGGCCAAGATCCTCGGCGGTGCGCGCCAGCCCGCGCTGCAGCAGCGGCGGCGAGCTGTCGAGATCGAGCAGCGTTTCGGCGCTGTAGAGCGACATGTAGCGGGCCTCAAGATCGCGAATATTTTCGCTCTCATCCTGCTCTTCCGCCGCCGGGCGCGCCAGGTAGCCTAATCCGCTGCCTATCAGCAAAAAGCTGAGCGAGGCGGCAATCATTGCGCGGCGGCTGAACGACGGGCGCGGCGCGGGCGCACGGCTATCCTCGGCCTGCGCCAGCTGCGCCAGCTGCGCGTCGAGCCTTGCCTGCATGCGCTCCAGCGGCGCCTCATCGAGCAGGGGCGCAAAGGCCTGGCGATAGTTCTGATTGCTGCTCATCAGCTCGGCGGTGCGGGCGGCAAGCTGCCCATCGCTCTTGAACGCCGCCTCGAAGCTGCGGGCGTCGGCGTCGCTCATCTCACCGTCCAGCCAGGCAACGATAGCCTCATCGTTATAGGGAGGCGTAAAACTTAACGATTTCAAGAGCGTTTCTCCTTCGCTGAGGGCGGGGTAGCTATCGATTTTGCCAGCGTCAGCCTTGCCGCCGCCAGCCGGCTCATAATGGTACCGACCGGCACCGACAGGGTGTCAGCCGCCTCCTGATAGGTAAAGCCTTCGACATACACCAAAAATACGGCGTTGCGCTGGGCTTCCGCCAGCGCGCCCACGCGGCGCATAATTTGCCGGTACTGCAGGCTATCTTCCGCCATTTCACGAGAATCCGGCGCGACCAGCTCTTCGCTGTCGACGAATCCTTGCCCCATCCGCACGTGGCGCGCGCGCAGCTCTGAAATCCAGATGGAGTGGAGAATAGAAAACAGCCATCTGTCGATACGCGTGCCCGGCGTATACTGCGCGCTCCTTTCGAGCGCGCGTACGCAGGTGGACTGTACCAGCTCCTCGGCGACATCGCGGCTGCGCGACAGGACCAGCCCGTAGCGCCAAAGGCGCGAGAGATGGGCGGCAAGCTGTGAGCGAACTTCACTGGTTGTGATTTTCTTACCCTCGTGACGATTATCAGGATTCAGGATGCCCGTTAATGGCCGCCTGCAGATCGCGATACTCCTCGCAGCCCTGGCCGCAGATCCCGGCAATCACCTTCAGCTGCTCCTTCGCCAGATCCGCACGACCTTTTATCATCCACGCTTCACCCAGATACTCCCGGGCTTTGGCATAGTTCGGCTCAAGCGCCAGCGAACGCTGATAGTAACCAATGCCTTCGTCCGTACGTCCGAGCTTGCGGGTCGCGTAGCCGCGGTAGTTCCAGGCCTCGGCCGTATTGCTGTTTTTTAACGAATCCAGCAGGTTCAGCGCCGTCTGGTATTCGCCTTTTTTCGCCAGATGGTAGGCGTAGTTGGTTTTATCCTGGTCGCTGAGGCTGCTGGTTTTCTCCGGCACGCACTGTTTGGTGGCGCTGTCATAAACCTGTCCGCTCGGGCAGTCAGGGGTTTTACTCTCGGTACTATTATCGCCCATGGCAAACACCGGCGGCACGGACAGGAAAAATAGCAGTGCCGGAACGGCCATGCGGCGCGAGGCGGGGCGTAATACGGATGAAAGTACGTTCATTTTAGTCTCCAGAATGGGCGAATGCGCGACCGGGCGTACAGGCGAACCGCAGGGGTTAAGCGCCGTCATGGTCTTGCATGGTGTAAACGCGCCAGCGGGCGTTTTTATTCGCCTAAAAAACGTTTTTTTGCGCAGGGGAAAGCCGGGCGGGAAGAGGGGGGACAAAGGGGGGAGCGGCTCCCCCCTTTAGGCAGGACGATTACTGCTTAGGTTCCGCCACGATAACGCTTCCCACGCCGCGGTTGTTGTATTCCCACATGCGGTTGAAGCCGTCGTCGTTGAGGTTACGCTGCACAACGCCTTTGGCGTCTACCGCGCCGGTATTACCGCTGAAGGCGCGGTTAGAGGCTGCCGCATCGGCCCACGGCTTCGCGATATTAAAGCCTTCGTTAATCACGCTATCGCGGATAACCACCTGACCGTTGGTGTTGCCGTCAACGTCCAGAGAGCGGCCCAGCTGCGCGACGCCATCGCCGGAAGCGGTGAAGCGGCTGTTGATGGCGAGGAAGCCGTAGGTGACGCTCTTCAGCGTCGCCGGGGCGAAGACGTAGCCCTCTTTCTGCGTGCGGGAATTCACGACGCGGAAATCGGTGTTATCAAAGACAACGGCGCCGCGGCCGGCAACGATATCGACGTCGCCTTCAATATAGCTGTTGCTGACCAGCGTGCGGGTCTGGCGATCGTTCTGCAGACGGTTCTGCACGCCGCTGTTGGTCACGAAGAAGGTGTTCTGACGGCCGAGAATATTGACGTTGTTAATCTGCACCTGGTCGCCATCGCTGCGCAGCGCGACGGCCTGGTGGGTGCCGGCATCAACGCTATCGCCGAGATTGTTAGCGATGGTCAGGTTCTGCAGCTGCAGGCCGTTATTCTGCGACCAGAAGACCGCGGAGCACAGCACGCCGACGGTGGCCGTACGCTTGCTCTGGCAGCTGTCGAACATATACCACGCCGGTTTGCCTGGCATGTATTTCCCGGCCGGGTTGACCAGGTGACGCCAGCTGGTGACGTCCATTTCCGAATCGATCGCCTGGCTAATTTTCACATCCAGCGGCTTCTCGCCGGTACCGTAAAGGGTCAGTGCGCCGGGGGCGGCCGGGACATACACGGTACCGGTATATTCACCCGGCATAATCGCAATGAACAGACGGCGGTCGGAGTGACGGGCAATTGCCGCATCGACGGCGGCCTGGATCGTGGTGTGGGTCACGCCCTGAGTCCCCGCAGGCCCGACGACGAAGTCAGGCTGGGCCGGCGCGGCAATCGCCGCCGGCGTCCACGCTGCGGCGTTCGGATTGAGCGACTGGAAATAGCTCGCCGGCAGGAAATTCTTCGCTTCATCGGCGCTTAAAACGGGGCGAGAGGCGGTACCCGGCGCTGCCTGGGTAGAGGGTTGCTGATCGGCAGGGGTTGAGCTGCAGGCGGATAACGTCACGCCGAAGGCCAGCGCCAGCGTCAGTCGGGAAACTGAAAATGTGTTCATGTTGCTCCGGGCAAGAATCAATTAGCTATACCCGCCATACTTCAAGCCGCTTCTTTGCTGGCAGCGTGCGCCTGCCACCTCGATACGGGCCGAATTATTTGGGGTGTGTGAATAGATAAGCTCTTTAAAACCTGCTTTTTTATACTAAGTTGAGCAAAACGGGAAGACGCTGAGCTAAAAAGTTAGCGTTATGCTGTTTTGCACCCGCAGGCGGGGCCGCTCGTAGTCACAAAAAAATAACAATAATCCCTGCTTTTATTGACATTTTCGATGGAATGAAAATAAATGTCTATACAACCCATGACAAGTTGACCGCTATGACTGAAGCCACTTCCGATCTCGTTATCTGGCGAAACGCCCGCCTCGCCACCTTGAACCCACAGGACTCGCGGCCTTATGGCCTGCTGGATCGCCACGCGCTGCTGGTGCGCAATGGCCGGATTGAGGCCGCAATCCCCGAAAGCGACGCCCCGGCAGGGCGCAGCGTTGACCTTGGCGGCAGGCTGGTGACGCCGGGGCTGATTGATTGCCATACCCACCTGATCTTCGGCGGCAGCCGGGCGCAGGAGTGGGAGCAGCGGCTCAACGGCGTCTCTTACCAGACCATCAGCGCTAACGGCGGCGGCATTAACTCGACGGTGCGCGCCACCCGCGAAAGCAGCGAAGCGCAGCTGCTGGCGCTGGCGCAGCAGCGCCTCGATCGCCTGCTGCGTGAAGGGGTCACGACGGTTGAAATTAAGTCCGGCTACGGGCTGGATCTGGAAAGCGAACGCAAGATGCTGCGCGTGGCGCGACGGCTGAGCGAAAGCAATGCGTTTGAGCTGTCGGCCACGCTGCTCTCCGCCCACGCCACGCCGCCGGAGTATAAAGGCGATCCCGACGGCTATATCACCCTGGTCTGCGAAACCCTGCTGCCGACGCTGTGGGAAGAGGGGCTGTTTGAAAGCGTCGACGTGTTCTGTGAAAACGTCGGCTTCAGCCCGCAGCAGACCGAACGGGTATTCCAGGCGGCGCAGGCTCGCGGAATCCCGGTGAAGGGCCACGTCGAACAGCTCTCCTCCCTCGGCGGCGCCGAGCTGGTCAGCCGCTATCGCGGGCTCTCTGCCGACCATATCGAATATCTGACGGAAGAGGGCGTGGCGGCGATGAGCCGCAGCGGGACGGTCGCGGTGCTGCTGCCCGGCGCCTTCTATTTCCTCAACGAGACCCGCCGGCCGCCGGTAGAGCTGCTGCGGCAGTATCAGGTCCCGATGGCGGTGGCGACGGACTACAACCCGGGCACCAGCCCGTTCGCCAGCCTGCATCTGGCGATGAATATGGCCTGCGTCAAGTTTGGCCTGACGCCGGAGGAGGCGTGGGCCGGCGTGACCCGCCACGCGGCGAGGGCGCTGGGGCGTCAGGCGAGCCACGGCCAGCTGGCGGCGGGATTTGTCGCCGATTTTGCCATTTGGGACGCCGAACATCCGGTAGAGATGGTGTATGAACCAGGGCGCAGTCCGCTCTGGCATCGCGTGGTACGAGGAGAAATGCAATGAAGCTGTGGCAACCGACGCCCGCCGGGCTGTGGCAAGGGCGCGACGACAGCGGCGAAGCCGCCAACGCGCTGCGCCTGTTTCAGACGATAGCGCGGGCGGACCGCTTCGCCCCCGACGAGCAGCCGGGCGAGATTGCCCTGCTGGGCTTCGCCTGCGACGAGGGCGTACGGCGCAACCTCGGGCGCACGGGGGCAGAAAAGGGGCCCGAGACGCTGCGGCGGGCGCTGGCGAATATGGCCAGCCACAGCGGCCACGACCGCTGCGTGGATATGGGCAGCATTAGCGTGGTGGGCGAGGCGCTGGAAGAGGCGCAGCGGGCGCTGCGCGAGGCGGTGGCCGCCTGCCAGCGCGCCGGCAAACGCACCCTGGTGCTGGGCGGGGGCCACGAAACCGCCTTTGGCCACGGCGCCGGCGTGCTGGACGCGTTCCCCGATGAAAAGGTCGGCATTATCAACCTCGATGCCCATCTCGATTTACGCTTTGCCGAACGGGCCAGCTCGGGGACGCCGTTCCGCCAGCTGGCGCTGGAGTGCGAGGCGCAGGGGCGCGGTTTTCACTACGCCTGCATCGGCGCCAGCCGGGCGGCGAATACCCAGGCCCTGTGGGATGAGGCGGCGCGTCGCGAGGTGCGGGTCATTGAGGATCTGGACGTGCTGCAGGCCTATGAAGAACGGGTTGCGCCGGAAATCGCGCGCCAGATAGCCCTCTACGATCGCCTCTACCTGACCATCGACCTTGACGTCATGCCGGCCCGCGAAATGCCGGCGGTCTCGGCTCCCGCAGCGCTGGGCGTGCCGCTGACCGCGCTGCTGCGCATCGTTGAGCCGCTGTGCCGCAGCGGCAAGCTGCAGGCGGTGGATCTGGTGGAGTTTAATCCGCAGTTTGACATCGATAGCCAGGGCGCCCGCACGGCGGCCCGGCTGGCATGGCAAATCGCCCATTGGTGGCGCTGACGATTCAGTATATTCTGCTCGTTTCGCCGCCCATTGAGAATAAGGAAAGCCAGGCTATGTTTTCACAGCAATCTCGCTCCGCGCCGGCACCGTTCTATGAAAAGGTGAAGCAGGCGATCAGCGAAAAGATCCAAAGCGGCGTCTGGCGCCCGCACGATCGCATCCCTTCGGAGGCGGAGCTGGTGGCGCAGTTTGGTTTTAGCCGGATGACCATTAACCGCGCGCTTCGCGAGCTCACCGACGAAGGCCTGCTGGTGCGCCTGCAGGGCGTGGGGACCTTCGTGGCGGAGCCGAAGGGGCAGTCGGCGCTGTTTGAAGTCCGCAGCATCGCCGATGAAATCGTCTCCCGCCAGCACCAGCACCGCTGTGAGGTGCTGCTGCTGGAGGAGACCCGGGCCGACCTTATCCAGGCGGCGGCGCTCAACGTCGCCGAAGGCACGCGGATATTTCACTCCCTGATGGTGCATTTCGAAAACGACGTACCGGTACAAATTGAGGACCGCTGCGTCAACGCCACCGTGGTGCCGGACTATTTGCGCCAGGACTACACCGCCACCACGCCGCACGACTACCTGTCGCTGATTGCCCCGCTAACCGAGGGGGAGCATATTGTCGAAGCGGTGCAGGCGAGCGCGAAGGAGTGCGAGCTGCTGCACATTCATGCCCAGGATCCCTGCCTGATGATTCGTCGCCGCACCTGGTCGACGACGCACATTGTTTCCCACGCCCGCCTGCTGTTTCCCGGCAGCCGCTATCGCCTGCAGGGGCGTTTCGGATCCTGATCCTCCGCGCGTCGGCAAAAGCGTGATTGCTGACGCAATATAACAAAATTGTATCATTTCTGTTAAATCCTGGCTTGCGTAGAGTTGTATAGACAAGTATATGTATCTACGTAAACAACGTTAATTGTCAGGAGAAACCCCGATGTCGCAAAGCAAATACCGCCAGCTGGACGTACGTGCACCGCGAGGCACCACGCTGAGTGCGAAGAGCTGGTTGACCGAAGCGCCGCTGCGTATGTTAATGAATAACCTCGATCCGGACGTCGCCGAAAACCCGCATGAGCTGGTGGTTTACGGCGGCATTGGGCGCGCGGCGCGTAACTGGGAATGCTATGACGCTATCGTGAAGGCGCTGAAAAACCTGGAGAACGATGAGACCCTGCTGGTGCAGTCCGGCAAGCCGGTGGGGGTATTTAAAACCCATGAAAACTCACCCCGCGTGCTGATCGCCAACTCTAACCTGGTCCCGCACTGGGCAACCTGGGAACACTTCAACGAACTCGACGCCAAAGGCCTGGCCATGTACGGCCAGATGACCGCCGGGAGCTGGATTTATATCGGCAGCCAGGGCATCGTGCAGGGAACCTACGAAACCTTCGTCGAAGCCGGGCGCCAGCACTATGAAGGCAGTCTGAAAGGCCGCTGGGTCCTGACCGCCGGCCTGGGCGGCATGGGCGGCGCGCAGCCGCTGGCCGCGACCCTGGCGGGCGCCTGCTCGCTGAACATTGAGTGCCAGCAGAGCCGTATCGATTTCCGCCTGCGTACCCGCTACGTTGACGAGCAGGCGACGTCGCTGGATGACGCCCTGGCCCGCATCAAGAAATATACCGCCGAAGGCCGCGCCGTCTCTATCGCGCTGTGCGGCAACGCCGCCGACATCGTGCCGGAAATGGTGAAACGCGGCGTGCGCCCGGACATGGTCACCGACCAGACCAGCGCCCACGACCCGCTGCACGGCTATCTGCCGAAAGGCTGGAGCTGGGAAGAGTATCAGGAAAAAGCGGTCTCCGACCCGCAGGGCACTATTCAGGCCGCCAAACGCTCGATGGCCGACCACGTTCAGGCCATGCTGGCCTTCCATGAGATGGGCATTCCGACCTTCGACTACGGCAACAACATTCGCCAGATGGCTCAGGAAATGGGCGTCGACAAGGCCTTCGATTTCCCGGGCTTCGTGCCCGCCTATATTCGCCCGCTGTTCTGCCGCGGTATCGGCCCGTTCCGCTGGGTGGCGCTTTCCGGCGACCCGCAGGATATTTATAAGACCGATGCCAAAGTGAAAGAGATTGTCAAAGACGACAAGCATCTGCACCACTGGCTGGATATGGCGCGCGAGCGCATCAGCTTCCAGGGCCTGCCGGCGCGTATCTGCTGGGTTGGCCTCGAGTGGCGCCAGAAGCTGGGCCTGGCCTTTAACGAAATGGTCCGCAGCGGCGAAGTCTCCGCGCCGATCGTTATCGGTCGCGACCACCTGGATTCCGGATCGGTTGCCAGCCCGAACCGCGAAACCGAATCGATGCGCGATGGCTCCGACGCGGTGTCCGACTGGCCGCTGCTCAACGCCCTGCTGAATACGGCCAGCGGCGCGACCTGGGTTTCGCTGCACCACGGCGGCGGCGTTGGCATGGGCTTCTCTCAGCACTCCGGAATGGTTATCGTCTGCGACGGAACCGACGAAGCGGCCGCGCGAATTGCTCGCGTTCTGCATAACGACCCGGCAACCGGCGTGATGCGTCACGCGGATGCGGGCTATGAGATTGCGATTGAATGCGCAGCGGAACAAGGACTGAATCTTCCTATGGTGTCAGCAACGCAGGGGCAACGCTGAAATGAAAACTTTAACTCTTATTCCCGGCCAGCTGAGCCTGACGCAGCTGCGCGATATCTATAGCCACCCGCTAAACGTCGCGCTCGATGAGAGCGCCTTTGCGGCGATTGACGAGAGCGTGGCCTGCGTCAACGCGATCCTCGCGGAAGGGCGCACCGCTTACGGCATCAACACCGGTTTTGGCCTGCTGGCGCAAACCCGCATCTCGACCGAAGATCTGGAAAACCTCCAGCGCTCGCTGGTGCTGTCCCATGCCGCCGGCATCGGCGAGCCGCTGGATGAGGCGATGGCGCGGCTGATTATGGTGCTGAAGATTAACAGCCTCTCCCGCGGCTTTTCCGGCATTCGTCTGAGCGTGATCCAGGCGCTGGCGGAGCTGGTGAACAAAGGCGTTACGCCGTGGATCCCGGCGAAAGGCTCGGTGGGAGCATCCGGCGACCTGGCGCCGCTGGCGCATATG
Organism: Klebsiella sp. BIGb0149; assembly: GCF_004362605.1. NCBI lineage: Bacteria > Pseudomonadati > Pseudomonadota > Gammaproteobacteria > Enterobacterales > Enterobacteriaceae > Klebsiella > Klebsiella sp. BIGb0149. Next base: position 561,779 of record NZ_SNYG01000001.1, read on the forward strand.
TCGCTGACGCTGCTGGGGGAAGGGAAAGCCCGCTGGCAGGGTGAGTGGATGCCGGCCGCGCAGGCGCTGGAAAAAGCCGGCCTCAGGCCGATTACGCTGGCGGCCAAAGAGGGGCTGGCGCTGCTTAACGGCACCCAGGCTTCGACGGCGTTCGCGCTGCGCGGCCTGTTTGAAGCCGAAGACCTGTTTACCTCGGCGGTGGTGTGCGGCGCGCTGACGACCGAAGCGGCGCTGGGCTCGCGTCGTCCGTTTGACTCGCGTATCCACGAGGCTCGCGGCCAGCGCGGACAGATTGACGCCGCCGCGCTCTATCGCCACGTGCTGACCGACGATAGCGCGATTTCTCAGTCGCACCACGGCTGCACCAAGGTGCAGGACCCGTACTCTCTGCGCTGTCAGCCGCAGGTGATGGGCGCCTGCCTGACGCAGATCCGCCAGGCAGCGGAAGTGTTATTGGTTGAAGCCAACGCGGTCTCCGACAACCCGCTGGTGTTCGCCAGCGAGAATGAGGTGATTTCCGGCGGCAACTTCCACGCCGAACCGGTGGCGATGGCGGCGGACAACATCGCCCTGGCGATAGCCGAAATCGGCTCGCTGTCGGAGCGTCGCATCGCGCTGATGATGGACAGCCATATGTCGCAGCTGCCGCCGTTCCTCGTGAAAAACGGCGGCGTCAACTCCGGCTTTATGATTGCCCAGGTGACCGCGGCAGCGTTAGCCAGCGAAAACAAAGCGCTTTCGCACCCGCATAGCGTTGATAGCCTGCCGACCTCCGCGAACCAGGAGGATCACGTCTCGATGGCGCCGGCCGCCGGTCGCCGCCTGTGGGCGATGGCGGAAAACACCCGCGGCGTGCTGGCGGTCGAGTGGCTGGCCTCCGTTCAGGGGCTGGATATGCGCGAGGGTCTTGCCAGCAGCCCGCTGCTGGAAAAGGCGCGCCATCTGCTGCGCGAACGCGTGCCGCACTACACCGAAGACCGCTTCTTCGCGCCGGATATTGAACACGCTATTGAGCTTTTGGCCGCGCGTCACCTGACGCGACTGCTGCCTGCCGTACTGCCCGATCACAACTAACCATTCGCTGTTCTCTGTACCCGCGTCGGGGGGATGCCTTCCCCCCGGCCGTCCTACACGCATATTTGTCGTCGTATAAAAATTATCAGGACACTTGCATATGCAACAACAATCGCAACAAAAGCCACATCTGCTGCGCGGGCTGAACGCTCGCCATATTCGCTTTATCGCGCTCGGTTCCGCCATCGGCACCGGGCTGTTCTACGGCTCGGCCGCGGCCATCAAGGCCGCCGGTCCGGCGGTGCTGCTGGCCTATCTTATCGGCGGCGCGGCGGTCTTTATCGTGATGCGGGCGCTGGGAGAAATGGCGGTGCGCAACCCCGTCTCCGGCTCCTTCGGCAGCTACGCGCGCCAGTATCTCGGTCCGCTGGCCGGGTTTATCACCGGCTGGACCTACACCTTCGAAATGGTCATTGTGGCCCTCGCCGACGTGACCGCGTTTGGGATCTATATGGGGCTGTGGTATCCCGACGTTCCGCGCTGGATCTGGGTGCTGAGCATTATCTTTTTCATCGGCGCGATGAACCTGTGCCACGTGCGAATTTTTGGTGAGATGGAGTTTTGGCTCTCGCTGATTAAAGTAGTGGCCATTATGGCGATGATCGTTGCCGGTGGCAGCATCATCTTCTTTGGCTTCGGCCACGCGTTTCCGGCGACGGGGCTGGAGAATCTGTGGAGCCACGGCGGGTTTGCGCCGAACGGCTGGCAGGGGATTATCGCTTCGCTGGGGATTGTGATGTTTGCCTTCGGCGGGGTCGAAATCATTGGCGTCACCGCCGCAGAGGCGCAGGACCCGAAAAAGGTGATCCCGCAGGCAATCAATACCATCCCGCTGCGCATCGTGCTGTTCTACGTCTGCACCCTGGCGATCCTGATGGCTATTTTCCCGTGGAACAGCTTTGGCGAGCAGGGCAGCCCGTTCGTGCTGATCTTCAGCGGGCTGGGGATTCCGGCGGCGGCGACCATCCTCAATATTATCGTCATTAGCGCCAGCATTTCGGCCATCAACAGCGATATATTTGGCGCGGGGCGCATGATGTACGGCATGGCGAAAGAGGGCATGGCGCCGAAAAGCTTCCAGCGTATCGCCAGCAACGGCGTGCCGTGGATGACGGTGGTGGTGATGGGCGTGGCGCTGCTGGCGGCGGTGGTGCTGAACTACCTGATGCCGGAGCAGATCTTCGTGCTCATCGCCTCGCTGGCGGCGTTTGCCACGGTGTGGGTCTGGCTGATGATCCTGCTGGCCCACTTTGCGATGCGCCGCGGCCTGTCGGCGGAAGAACGGCGTAATATCGCGTTCCCGGTGCCGTTCTGGCCGGTTGCGCCGCTGCTGACCCTGCTGTTTATGGGGCTGGTGATTGCGGTGCTGGGAATGGTGGAAGAGACGCGGATTGCGCTGATCGCCGGCCTGGTCTGGCTGGGTCTGCTGACGGTGGTGTGGTATGCGCGGGTGCGTAAAAACGCGGTCGTCGCGGTGACGGAGCAGTAATCAGATAGGCCCGGGTCAGGCGTGAGCGCTGGCCCGGGGATGTTCCGAAGTTAGCTAAACAGGGCGGTGATTGAGGCGCTGCCGAGGCTGTGGAAATGGACGTTAAAACCGACCATCGCGCCGCTTGCGCCTTCATCGACCTCAATTTTATCAACGTCCAGCGCGTGCACCGTAAAGATGTAGCGATGGCTTTCACCCTTCGGCGGCGCCGCGCCGCCGTAGCCCGTCTGACCGAAATCGGTCCGGGTCTGAACCGCCTCTTCCGGCAGCGGAGCCAGGCCGGAACCGGCGCCCTGGGGCAGCACGCGGGTATCGGCAGGAAGGTTCGCCACAATCCAGTGCCACCAGCCGGAGCCGGTCGGCGCGTCGGGGTCGTAGCAGGTCACCACAAAGCTTTTGCAGCCCGCCGGCACATCATCCCACGCCAGATGCGGTGAAATATTGTCCCCCGCGTAACCCATGCCGTTGAATACATGACGGTTGGGCAGCTTCTCGCCATCCTGCAAATCATGACTGATGAGTTTCATCGTCTCTCCTCAAGTTAATCGCCTGATTGGCAAAGAAGTGTAGCGCGCGGGGCGCGGCATTACCGTCTCTTAATCGCTAAAAAATGTTTCTTCCAGCACCGCGGCGTTAACCGCCCGGGTCAGGCGCGTCAGCTGTTCGGCGCTAATGATATACGGCGGCATCAGGTAGATAAGCTTGCCGAACGGGCGCACCCACACGCCTTGCTCCACGAAGAAGCGCTGCAGGGCGGCCATGTTTACCGGACGGCGGGTTTCCACCACCCCAATGGCGCCGAGCACGCGCACGTCGGCCACCAGCGCGGAGTCGCGCGCCGGCGCCAGCTCGGCCTTCAGCTGCGCTTCGATGGCGGCAACCTGGGCCTGCCACTCGCCGCTTGCCAGCAGGTTCAGGCTCTCTGCGGCCACCGCGCAGGCCAGCGGGTTGCCCATAAAGGTCGGGCCGTGCATAAAGCAGCCGGCCTCGCCGTTGCTGATGGTTTCCGCGACAGAGCGGGTCGTCAGCGTCGCGGAGAGCGTCATGGTCCCGCCGGTCAGCGCTTTGCCGAGACACAGTATATCCGCCGCAATGCCCGCATGTTCGCAGGCAAACAGCTTGCCGGTACGGCCAAAGCCGGTGGCAATCTCATCGGCAATCAGCAGGATACCTTCGCGATCGCACATCTTACGGATGCGCCTTAACCACTCCGGATGGTACATCCGCATCCCGCCGGCGCCCTGCACGATGGGTTCGAGGATCACCGCGGCAATTTCATGGCGATGGGCGGCCATCAGGCGGGCAAAGGGCACCATGTCAAGCTCGTCCCACTCGCCGTCAAAGCGGCTTTGCGGCGCTGGCGCGAAGAGGTTGTCCGGCAGATAGCCCTGCCACAGGCTGTGCATGGAGTTGTCCGGGTCGCACACCGACATCGCGCCGAAGGTGTCGCCGTGATAGCCGTTGCGGAAGGTGAGAAAACGCCGGCGCGGTTCGCCCTTTGCCTGCCAGTACTGCAGAGCCATTTTCATCGCCACTTCGACCGCCACGGAACCGGAGTCGGCAAGGAACACGCACTCCAGCGATTCCGGCGTCATCGCCACCAGCTGGCGGCAGAGCGCGACCGCCGACGGGTGGGTTATGCCGCCAAACATCACGTGCGACATCTGGTCGATCTGCGCTTTCATCGCCGCATTCAGCCGCGGATGGTTGTAGCCGTGGATCGCCGCCCACCATGACGACATGCCGTCAATCAGCCGTTCGCCGCCGGCCAGTGAAAGCTCGCAGCCGTGAGCGGCCGCCACCGGGTAAACCGGCAGGGGAGAGATCATGGAAGTGTAGGGGTGCCAGATGTGGCGCCGATCGAAGGCGAGATCGTCCATTGTCATAAGCGACTTGTAAACCATTTTGAAAACATTTAGGTTTACGAGTATAAACCGAACCGACAGTTAACAAAACCCTTTGGAGAAGCCAATGGCTCACCACGCACGCTGGACAATGTCGCAAGTCACTGAGTTATTTAATAAACCATTGCTGGATCTGCTGTTTGAAGCCCAGCAGGTCCACCGCCAGCACTTTGACCCGCGCCAGGTTCAGGTCAGCACGCTGCTGTCGATTAAGACCGGCGCCTGTCCGGAAGATTGTAAATACTGCCCGCAGAGCGCGCGCTATAAAACCGGCCTGGAGTCCGAGCGCCTGATGGAAGTTGAACAGGTGCTGGAGTCGGCGCGACAGGCTAAAAATGCCGGTTCGACCCGTTTCTGCATGGGCGCGGCGTGGAAGAATCCGCACGAACGCGATATGCCGTATCTTGAGCAGATGGTCAAAGGGGTTAAGGAGCTGGGGCTGGAGTCCTGTATGACCCTCGGCACTCTCACCGATAGCCAGGCGCAGCGCCTCGCCGGTGCCGGCCTCGACTACTACAACCACAACCTCGATACCTCGCCGGAGTTCTACGGCAATATCATCACCACCCGTACCTACCAGGAACGCCTCGATACCCTTGGTAAAGTGCGCGGCGCGGGAATTAAGGTGTGCTCCGGCGGTATCGTCGGGCTGGGCGAAACGGTAAAAGATCGCGCCGGACTGCTGCTGCAGCTGGCCAACCTGCCGACGCCGCCGGAAAGCGTGCCCATCAACATGCTGGTGAAGGTGAAGGGCACGCCGCTGGCGGACAACGACGACGTCGACGCGTTTGAGTTTATCCGCACCATCGCGGTGGCGCGGATCATGATGCCGACCTCCTACGTGCGCCTCTCCGCCGGCCGCGAGCAGATGAACGAACAGACCCAGGCGATGTGCTTTATGGCCGGGGCCAACTCCATTTTCTACGGCTGCAAGCTGCTGACGACGCCGAACCCGGAAGAGGATAAGGACCTGCAGCTTTTCCGCAAGCTGGGGCTTAATCCGCAGCAGACGGCGGTGCTGGAAGGCGATAACGAGCAGCAGCAGCGCCTGGAGCACGCGCTGAATAACCCGGATACCGAGGAATATTACAACGCGGCGGTGCTATGAGCTGGCAGCAACGCATCGAGCAGGCGCTGAGCGAACGACGGCAGGCGGATGCTTTCCGCTCTCGCCAGCCGGTGACGCAGGGGGCCGGGCGCTGGCTGACCCGCGAGGGGCAGCGCTGGCTCAACTTTTCCAGCAACGATTATCTCGGCCTGAGCCAGCATCCGCAGATCGTTGCCGGCTGGCAGCAGGGCGCCGAACGTTACGGCGTCGGCAGCGGCGGTTCGGCTCACGTCAGCGGCTACAGCGACGCGCATCGCGAGCTGGAGGAGGCGCTGGCCGACTGGCTGGGCTATCCGCGCGCGCTGCTGTTTATCTCCGGCTTTGCCGCTAATCAGGCGCTGATTGCCGCCCTGCTCGGCAAGGACGATCGCGCGGTAGCGGACCGTCTGAGCCACGCCTCGCTGCTGGAGGCGGCCAGCCTCAGCCCGGCGCAGCTGCGGCGCTTTCAGCACAACGACGTTCAGCAGCTGAAAACGCTGCTGGAGAAACCGCTGGCGGGCCAGCAGCTGACGATCACCGAAGGCGTCTTCAGCATGGACGGCGATAGCGCGCCCCTCGGCCCGATCCACCAGGTGACCGCTGAAGCCGGCGGCTGGCTGCTGGTCGATGATGCCCACGGCATTGGCGTGCTCGGCGACGAAGGGCGGGGCAGCTGCTATGCGCAAAACGTCCACCCTGAGCTGCTGGTGGTGACCTTCGGCAAGGCCTTTGGCGTCAGCGGCGCGGCGGTATTGTGCAGCGATGCGCTGGCGGACTACCTATTGCAGTTTGCCCGCCACCTGATTTACAGCACCGCCATGCCGCCGGCCCAGGCCGTTGCGCTCAGCGCCGCGCTGCGGACTATCCGCGGCGATGAGGGCCAGCAGCGGCGGGAGGCGCTGGCCTGCCGGATTGCCCAGTTCAGGGACGGGATGCGCGACTATCCGGGGCAGCTCACCGAATCGACCAGCGCCATTCAGCCGCTGATCGTCGGAGACAACGCCCGGGCTCTGCGCCTGGCGGCGCGCCTGCGCGAGCAGGGCTGCTGGGCGACGGCGATCCGCCCGCCGACGGTGCCTGTCGGCAGCGCCCGTCTGCGGCTGACCCTGAGCGCGGCCCATGAATCTGCGGATATCGAGCGTCTGCTGGAGGTCCTGCATGACGGCGGTGAATAAACGCGCGGTGGCCGCCGCCTTCGGCCGGGCGGCGAGCCGCTATACGCAGCACGATGAGCTGCAGCGCCGCAGCGCCGGGCTGCTGCTGCGCCAGCTTGGTGACCGGCGCTTTGCCGAGGTTTTGGATGCGGGCTGCGGTCCCGGCAGCATGAGCCGCTACTGGCGCGAGGCGGGCAGCCGCGTCACCGCGCTGGATATCTCCGTTGATATGCTGGCGGAGGCCCGGCGCCAACAGGTCGCGCACGGCTACGTCGAGGGCGATATTGAATCCCTGCCGCTGCCGGCGGCCTGCGTAGACCTGGCGTGGAGTAATCTGGCGGTGCAGTGGTGCGACGACCTCGGCGCCGCGCTTGCTGAGCTGCACCGGGTCGTGCGTCCCGGCGGGCGGGTGGCCTTCAGCACCCTGTTGGCCGGTTCGCTCCCCGAGCTCAACCAGGCCTGGGCGACGATTGACCGGCATCCGCACGCCAATCGTTTCCTCAGCGAGCAGGCGGTACGCAGCGTGATGAGCGGCTGGCGGGGCGAGGCGCAGGTACATGCCGTAACGCTGCCGTTCCCCGACGCCCTCTGCGCCATGCGTTCGCTAAAGGGCATCGGCGCCACCCATTTACACCAGGGGCGCAGCGCGGCGCCCCTGAGCCGCACAAAGCTGCAGCAGCTTCAGCTGGCGTGGCCGAAACGGCACGGGCAGTGCCCGCTGACCTACCATCTTTTTACAGGAGTAATTGAACGTGATTGAGCGTTATTTCGTCACCGGAACCGATACTGAAGTCGGCAAAACGGTGAGCAGCTGCGCCCTGCTGCAGGCGGCGAATCTGCGGGGTCGGAACAGCGCCGGCTATAAGCCGGTGGCCTCCGGTAGTGAGTACACGGAGCAGGGCCTGCGCAACGACGACGCCCTGGCCCTGCAGCGCAACAGCCGCGTGGCGCTGAGCTATCAGCAGGTTAACCCGTTAACCTTTGCGGAACCCACTTCGCCGCATATTATCAGCGCCGATGAGGGGCGCCCCATTACCGCCGCCGCGCTCTCCGCCGGGCTGCGCGAGCTGGAGCCGCTGACCGACTGGCTGCTGGTGGAAGGGGCAGGGGGCTGGTTTACGCCGCTGTCCGAAACCCTGAGCTTTGCCGACTGGGTGCAGGAAGAGCGGCTGCCGGTGATTCTGGTGGTGGGAATAAAGCTGGGCTGCATTAATCATGCCCTGCTGACGGCTCAGGCGGTGCGCCAGGCAGGGCTGCCGCTGGTGGGCTGGATTGCCAACGACGTCCAGCCGCCGGGGAAGCGGCATAGCGAATACCTCGCGACCCTCAAACGGCTGCTGCCCGCGCCCATGCTGGGCGAGATCCCGTGGCTGGAGGAGGCGTCGCAGCGGGAAGACCTCGGCCAGTACCTCGATCTTAGCGCGCTGGATCGGGCGTCATCCACTGCGCCAGCAGCGGCTCATCCAGCTGTATAACGTCGCCCTGCGCCACGCTGCGCCCGCGGTGCAGCAGGCAGAAGCGGTCGGCCACCCGGCGAATGAACGGCAGGTGCTGCTCGGCGAGCAGCACCGTTAAACCGATATCCCGGTTCAGGCGCACCAGCAGATCCCCCAGCTTATGCATAAAGTGCTGCCCGCTGCCGCGCGACGGCTCATCGAGTATCAGCAGGCGCGGTCGGACGATCAGCGCTCTTGCCAGCGCCAGCTGGTACCTGTCGTCTTCCGAGAGCGCGGCGCCTTTGCTCTGGCGCAGGGCGTAGAGCTGCGGAAAGAGATCGTAAATCTCGCTATTCACCACCGCGCCGGGCGTGCCTCCGGCCGCCAGCGCAATATGCAGATTCTCCTCTACGCTGAGCTGCGAAAAGATGCGCCGGTCCTGCGGCACGTAGCCGATCCCGATGACGCTACGTGAATGGGCGGAGAGCGGCATCAGGTCGCAGGGCGGCGCTCCGCGCTCCTGCCAGGTGATGCTGCCGCTGGCGACCGGGAGGTTCCCGGTAATGCAGTTGACCAGCGTGGTTTTCCCCATTCCCTGACTTCCCATCACGCAGGTACACTCTCCTGACCTGAGCTCAAGATCGACGTTCCACAGCGTGTGCTGGCTTCCATAGTACTGATTGACGGCGCGTAGACTCAACATAGACGTTTTCTCCTTTTTGACGACGGCGAGCGAGACAAACATTCTGCAAATCTCTTGCCAGGAAAAAGAAGTGACGGCATTTTTTCGCCAGCGCAGGTCGCGGCGGCCACCGCCGGCGGGGAACAGCGAAGCGGCTGCACTTTCCCGGTGCTAAACGACGTGAAACGTGGTGCAGAAAGCAGCAAAAAGGCGGGCGTCCTTAGCTGATAAATATCAAAAATAATTCAATAATATTTTTTAGCCGCGTGATTTTTGCCGGCGGGCAATTTCGGCCGGGTGGCAGAGGTCATGGCCTGCAGCGAGTTATCCACTATTCCTGTGGATAACCTTGTGTATTAGAGTTAGAGAACTTGCGGTAAGCTAGAGATTACGCGGCCTGCGGCTGAATTGGCGCGAAACCCGTCTTTTATTAAATTTTATTTAATATCAATTGGTTGTATAAAATCAATGGCTGTAAGGAAAGTGTCACCTGCTGCCATAAAAGATTCATCGCCTTGCTTGACAAATGTTAAATGACAAAATTTTCTGGGGATAACCTTACACAGTGGCGGATTATTCCGCATGGCGCGCTTTTTTTGCCCAAATGCGGCCGCCCGGGGCAAGGTTTACAGAGCGAACAGTAATACGATACTGGTTTTATATCCAGTATTATTTATTGGCAAAAGCGCCGGCGACGGGTAGAATTAAACACCTGCCGTTTCGCGCCGGGCGCTTCATCCTCCTTCAGGGTCAGACATATGAGTAAAACGTTCACGCTGCATTCCGCTTTCCGTCCCTCTGGCGATCAGCCAGAAGCCATTCGTCGCCTTGAAGAGGGGCTGGAAGATGGTCTGGCGCACCAAACGCTGCTGGGGGTAACCGGGTCGGGTAAAACCTTCACCATCGCTAACGTCATTGCCGACCTGCAGCGCCCGACGATGGTCCTCGCGCCCAACAAGACCCTGGCGGCGCAGCTGTATGGCGAAATGAAGGAGTTTTTCCCGGAGAATGCCGTCGAGTATTTCGTCTCCTACTACGACTACTACCAGCCTGAAGCCTACGTGCCGAGCTCGGACACCTTCATCGAGAAGGACGCCTCGGTCAACGAACATATTGAGCAGATGCGCCTGTCGGCAACCAAGGCGCTGCTGGAGCGCCGCGACGTCATCGTGGTGGCCTCGGTCTCGGCTATTTATGGCCTCGGCGATCCTGACCTGTACCTGAAGATGATGCTGCACCTGACCACCGGCATGCTGATTGACCAGCGGGCCATTCTGCGTCGCCTCGCGGAGCTGCAGTACACCCGTAACGATCAGGCTTTCCAGCGCGGGACCTTCCGCGTTCGCGGCGAGGTCATTGACGTCTTCCCGGCGGAATCGGACGATATTGCCCTGCGTATTGAGCTGTTTGACGAAGAGGTTGAGCGCCTGTCGCTCTTTGACCCGCTTACCGGGCAGGTTGAATCGTCCATCCCGCGCTACACCATCTACCCGAAAACGCACTACGTTACCCCGCGCGAGCGGATCGTTCAGGCGATGGAAGAGATAAAAGTCGAGCTGGCGGAGCGGCGTAAAGTGCTGCTGGAAAACAACAAGCTGCTGGAAGAGCAGCGCCTGAGCCAGCGTACCCAGTTCGACCTCGAAATGATGAACGAGCTGGGCTACTGCTCGGGGATTGAAAACTACTCGCGCTATCTTTCCGGGCGCGGGCCGGGCGAGCCGCCGCCGACGCTGTTCGACTATCTGCCGGCGGATGGCCTGCTGGTTATCGATGAATCCCACGTGACCATTCCGCAAATCGGCGGGATGTATCGCGGCGACCGGGCGCGTAAAGAGACGCTGGTGGAGTACGGTTTCCGCCTGCCGTCGGCGCTCGATAACCGCCCGATGAAGTTTGAGGAGTTTGAGGCGCTGGCGCCGCAGACCATCTACGTTTCGGCGACGCCCGGTGCCTACGAGCTGGATAAATCCGGCGATGAGGTGGTCGATCAGGTGGTCCGTCCGACCGGCCTGCTTGACCCGGTTATCGAAGTGCGCCCGGTGGGGACCCAGGTCGACGATCTGCTGTCGGAGATTCGCCTGCGCTCCGCCATCAACGAGCGCGTGCTGGTGACGACCCTCACCAAGCGGATGGCCGAAGACCTCACCGAGTACCTCGAAGAGCACGGCGAGCGCGTGCGCTACCTGCATTCGGATATCGATACCGTCGAACGTATGGAGATTATCCGCGATCTGCGCCTCGGCGAGTTTGACGTGCTGGTTGGGATCAACCTGCTGCGTGAAGGGCTGGATATGCCGGAGGTCTCGCTGGTGGCAATCCTTGATGCCGACAAAGAGGGCTTCCTGCGCTCCGAGCGCTCGCTGATCCAGACCATCGGCCGCGCGGCGCGTAACATCAACGGTAAGGCGATTCTCTACGGCGACAGGATCACCGCCTCGATGGCGAAGGCCATCAGCGAAACCGAACGCCGTCGCGAGAAGCAGCAGCGCTATAACGAAGAGCACGGCATCACCCCGCAGGGCCTGAATAAGAAGGTGGTCGATATCCTGGCGCTGGGCAGCGGCCTGGCGAAGACCAAGGCCAAAGGGCGCGGCAAGTCGCGTTCACCGGTCGAGGCGGATACGCCGGTGCTGACGCCAAAAGCGCTGCAGCAGCGAATTCACGAGCTGGAAGGGCAGATGATGCAGCACGCGCAGAACCTGGAGTTCGAAGAGGCGGCCCAGATCCGCGACCAGCTGCATAAGCTGCGGGATCTGTTTATCGCCGCGTCGTAGACCGGCGCCCGTCGCGTCGGGCGTCTATGCCGCGGCCAGACTGGCCTCTGGCCGTGTGGAACGCTCGTAACGTACGGGCAGCGCCTGCGGATGCGAGGGCTGCCCGGCGTCACAATGGCAAATAAAATAGCCGGTGGGGCCGGCTCTTAATATCCGCTTAATCTTGTTCAGGGACACTATCTTCATTCTAATGAGGATAGCGCCATGCAAAAACTACACTTTCGCCAATACCTGGCCATTACCTGCGCCTTTATTATCGTCGTCGCCTTCTTCCATCACTGGGTGCTGACCTTCTGACGCGAAGGCCTCGGGAAGAGCACCCAGGCGCGAACGCCGGGGCCCGGCTGGCGGTTATGCAAAAAGAACTGGGTATCGTGCAGCTGGGCGATACGGGTGACGATGCTTAATCCCAGACCAATGCCGCCGTAGCGGCTGTCCATGCGAACAAACGCTTTGCTCAGCTCGCCGCTTTTCGCTTCATCAATTCCCGGCCCTTCATCCTCCACCGCCAGAATCGGCGTTGACCCCGCCTGAATCGAGACGCGGATCGTAGAGTCCGTTGGGCTATAGCGGTGCGCATTCTCCACCAGATTGCGCAGCACCACGCGCAGCAGCGTGGCGTCGCCGGACACCATCACCTCCTCGTCCGCACCGGCTATCTCAAGCTTTTGCCGGCGCGGCGCCAGCATCGCTTCCAGCTCCTCCTCGAGCGGTTCAACGACATCCTCCATCAGCTGCACCTGCTGGTAGCTACCGGCGGAAAACGACTGCCCTACGCGGGCCAGCTGCAGGAGCTGGGAGATGCTGTTGGTCATCTGATCGAGGCGCTGAATAAGCGGGTCGACCCCCACCCCGTGCACTTTGGCCAGCAGCTCGAGGTGCAGGCGCAGCCCGGCCAGCGGCGTGCGCAGCTCGTGGGCCACGTCGGCGGTAAACAGGCGCTCGCGGTCGAGCGTCAGGTTCAGGCGCGATACCAGCTGATTCAGCGCGGTGGTTACGGCGGTCACTTCCGGCACCGACTCGCTGAGCTCGATAGGCTGGAGATTATCCGGGGTGCGGTTCTCCAGCTCGCTCTGCAGGCGAGAGAGCGGGCGGGTTATCTTTTTCACCGCCAGCAGGCTGATATAGAGCGCGAGGCCGATAATCAGCAGGCTTGGGATCAGCAGGCTGGCGACCGCTTCCCGCACCTCGTGCTCAACGTGCTTCTGGTTGTTGTGCCCCTCGATGGCGCTGGCCACCAGCAGCTGAATCTGCTCTTTGCTTTCATGCCACAGCCAGAACACGCTGATAATCTGGCAGACCGCCAGAATCGTGCCGATGGTCAGCAGCAGGCGAAAGCGCATGGTCCATTTTTCGGTGGCTAACAGCGGCATCTCTTTATGACTCCGATTCGGTATTGTTCACCAGCATATAGCCAAAGCCCCTGACGGTACGGATCCGCGCTTTACCGACCTTATCGCGCAGGTTGTGGATATGCACCTCCAGGGTATTGGTCGCCGGCTCGTTATCCCAGCTGTAGATATCGTTATAGAGAATTTCCCTATGTACCGGACTGCCCGCCTTCATCATCAGGCGCGACAGCAGGGAGTACTCTTTTGGCGTCAGCTCCAGCGAATCCCCGCCCAGCCACACCTGCCGGCGGGTGATATTGAGGCGCAGGTTGCCGACCACCATTTCGCTGTCGCCCTGGTTATTGTGGCGGCGGAGCAGCGCGCGGATGCGGGCGTTAAGCTCCTCCAGCGCAAAGGGCTTCACCAGATAGTCGTCGGCGCCGGTATCGAGACCGTCGATGCGGTCTTCGACGGTATCGCGGGCGGTGAGGATAAGCACCGGCTGGCTGAATTTCTCCCGCCGCATTCGCGCGAGGAAGTGCAGGCCGTCCTCATCCGGCAGCCCGAGGTCGAGGACCACCAGGCTGTAGTGGTTGCTGGCCAGCGACAGCGCGGCCTCATGCGCGCTGGCGACGCCGTCGCAGGCGTATCCTTCGCTCTGCATGGCCAGAATTAATCCCTGTAACAGGAGCGCGTCGTCTTCAATGACTAAGATTTTCATCTGCCGGCCTCGCTTATGCATGGCGTTAAAATATCGTCTGTCGCCTGGTATTCACGGGTATTGACCCCGAACAGGCCGAGCAGGGTAGAGAACAAGTTATCCTGCGAATAGGGCGCCGTTTTTGCCTTTTGCTGCAAGCATTCGCTGGAAATACCGTAGCGCTGCTGGTAATCCTGCGACAGCCACATCAGCATCGGGACATGCTTTTGCGTATCCGGCGCGATGGACCACGGCAGCCCGTGCAGATAAACGCCGTCTTCGCCCAGCGACTCGCCGTGGTCGGAAAGATAGACCAGGCTGGTGGTAAATTTATCCTGCTTCGACTGCAGCAGCTTGATGGCCTTATCCACCACGTAATCGACGTACAAAATGGTGTTGTCGTAGGTGTTGGTCAACTGCTGCTGCGTGCAGCCCTGAATTTCATTGGTATCGCAGGTTGGGGTGAATTTTTTGAATTCAGCCGGGTAGCGATTGTAGTACGTCGGGCCGTGGCTGCCGATAGTGTGCAGAACGATAATGCCGTCCTGTTGCAAACCGTCGATGTAGCTTTCCAGATTATGGAATAAGACCTCATCGTAGCACTCGCCGTCGATGCACTGACCCGTCAGCTTGAGATCGGTGACGTTCTGATGCGGCACGCGATCGCAGGCGCCTTTACAGCCGCCGTCGTTGTCGTTCCACAATACCTGAATACCGGCGCGCTGCAGAATGTCCAGCACGCCCTCCTGGTGATGCGCCAGCTCTTCATCATAGCGCTCGCGCGGCATGTTGGAGAACATGCACGGCACGGAAACGGCGGTGGCGGTACCGCAGGAGGTGGTGTCGGGAAAATAGATAACGTTATCCTGCTGCAGGCGCGGGTTGGTTTCGCGGGGATAGCCGCCGAGGGAGAAATTTTGCGCCCGCGAGGTCTCACCCAGCACCAGAATGGTCAGGTTTTTTCGCGGCCCGTCGCGCATTTGCGGCTTCTGCTGCGCATCTTCGCCAATTTTGACCAGCGGCAGATTGTCCATCTTATTGTGTGCATACCACGAATTGATCGCCACGATGCTGTTTGACGGGCTCAGCGACTTCACCAGCTCTTTATTATTGCGGAACACCGAGGCGTAATCTTTATAAAACAGGGCGGCAATCAGCATGATAAGGAGCGCCGAGAGCGCCACGTTGAGCAGCCGCACGGCGACGCCGCGGGCGAAGGTTTTCGGCTTACGCACCTTAATCCACCAGGCCGCCAGTACCGCCAGCACGCCGGAAATCCCGAGCGTCAGCACCATGCTGCCCGACATCAGGGCGAAGCTCTCCGCCGGCGTGGTATCCAGAATGTTGGTGATCATCGCCCGGTCGATAATGATCCCAAAGGTCCAGATAAAGTACTGCGCCGCGGCGCTAAGCAGAATAAACAGGCTGATAACGATGCGGTCGAGCCTGAGGAAAGAGGCCAGGGTGGTGAGAATATTCATCACGCTGAAGGCGACCAGCGGCATGCTGAGGAACACCAGCCAGCTATGCAGGTTATTGACCGGCAGCAGGGTGAAGACCTGGCGGTAGAAGGCAATATTGAGGAACAGACCGACGTAGGCGGCAAAGATAATCAGGTAAACCGTGCGGCTCACTACCGGTCGACGCAGTGGAAATAACGACATAGCAAAAGTCCAGGTGAAAACATGCTCGCTATGCTGCCACTTCTTTTTTAAGACAACCTTAAGATTTTAATGTGGGGAGTCGACGCTCCCCACGCTATGAAGCCATTCGGAATTAGCCGGGTATCTGAATCGCTTTTTCCAGCGCGTTGCGCAGCAGCAGGCGATCGTGGCGATAGGGCACGTCGCTGGCATCCAGCGGCGTCTGGATGACCATCCGGTCCTCAAGGCCGCGGATATCGGCCTTTGGTCCGACGACCACGGCGTCAATCACCCGCTTGCCCACGTGGTGCTCCATAATCGCGATGCGGTCCGCCAGCGTCAGGGTAGCGGCCGGGCTGTGCTCTTTGCCGAGGTTGTCGATAAAAACCATCGGCGCCGGCGTGCGGCGCAGCGCCTGCGCCATATCGTCGAGCAGCAAAATAGGCAGCAGGCTGGTGTAGAAGCTGCCGGGGCCGATCAGAATGAGATCGGCTTCAGCGATCGCCGCAACCGCTTCGCGGGTCGCGGGAACCGGCGGGGTCAGCATCAGCTCGCGCGGCACGCGGGGAAGCTGGTCGATATTGACTTCGCCATAAACTTCGTGTCCTTCGTCGTCAATCGCCATCAGGT
Source organism: Klebsiella sp. BIGb0149 (assembly GCF_004362605.1). NCBI lineage: Bacteria > Pseudomonadati > Pseudomonadota > Gammaproteobacteria > Enterobacterales > Enterobacteriaceae > Klebsiella > Klebsiella sp. BIGb0149. Next base: position 577,683 of record NZ_SNYG01000001.1, read on the forward strand.
CCACCGGTTGTTCGGACATCGGTATCAGGAATGCGTCAACTTTTAGCAGGTTTCTGATTAAATTAATCGCCTCTAAAGGCCTGACGCTAAGGTGATCGAGGGCCTTTAACATTAGGTTTCCGAGGTTATGCCCGGAAAGTTCGCCGTTACCGGCAAAACGGTACTCAAACATGGCGGATGCTACGCTGGGTTCGGCGATCAGCTGGTTAATACAGTTGCGCATATCCCCCCAGGCAATACCGCCTTCGGCACGGCGAATACGCCCCGTCGATCCGCCGTTATCGGTGGTGGTGACGATGCCGGTCAGGCGCGATCCGAGCGATGAGAGTGACGACATCACCCGGCCCAAACCATGCCCTCCGCCAAGAGCCACTACCCGATCGAGGTCGGCGAAAGTCCGATTGCGCATACTAATTCCTTATCTCAAATGAACGGGCTCACAGTAACCGATCTACCCCTAAAAGACGATGCTCCGATCCTGACAAACTGACCGACATCAATGCAAAACCCTGAATTTTGGCTATTCTGTTACGAAAATGCACGATTGTAGCGATATATACATAATTATATAGCGAAATCGAAAATGGCGAAACGGTCGTTTCCGCGCTACTATCGGCATAAACCAGTTAACACTCTAGCCTCTGTGCCTGTGTCGCAAGATATGGTGCTTTGGCCGTGGCAGCTCAGCTTGTCACCAGGGCGTGGGAAGAAATGACCGCGTCTCCCGTATTTGGAAAGGTGTATATGGCCTCACAGCTTACCGATGCATTTGCGCGTAAGTTTTACTACTTGCGCCTGTCGATTACCGACGTGTGTAACTTTCGTTGCACCTACTGTCTCCCGGACGGCTATAAGCCCGGCCCGGTGACCAACAAAGGCTTTCTCAGCGTAGATGAAGTGCGTCGCGTGACGCGTGCCTTTTCCGCCCTCGGCACCGAAAAGGTGCGCCTGACCGGCGGTGAACCCTCGCTGCGCCGCGATTTCGCCGACGTTATCGCCGCCGTGCGTGAAAACAGCGCCATTCGCCAGATTGCGGTCACCACCAACGGCTATCGCCTGGCGCGGGACGTCGAACGCTGGCGCGACGCCGGGCTGACGGCCATCAACGTCAGCGTGGACAGCCTCGACGCCCGCCAGTTTCACGCCATCACCGGGCAGGATAAGTTTCAGCAGGTGATGGACGGCATCGATGCCGCCTTCGCCGCCGGCTTTGAGAAAGTGAAGGTCAACACCGTGCTGATGCGCGATGTGAACCACCACCAGCTCGACACCTTCCTCGCCTGGATCCAGCCGCGCCGCATCCAGCTGCGCTTTATTGAACTGATGGAAACCGGAGAGGGCAGCGACCTGTTCCGCCGGCACCATATCTCCGGCATGGTGCTGCGCGACGAGCTGCTCCGACGCGGCTGGATCCACCAGATCAGCCAGCGCAGCGACGGCCCGGCGCAGGTCTTCTGCCATCCGGACTACGCCGGAGAGATCGGCCTGATCATGCCCTATGAAAAAGACTTCTGCGCCACCTGCAACCGCCTGCGCGTCTCCTCCGTGGGCAAGCTGCATTTGTGCCTGTTCGGCGACGGCGGGGTAGATTTACGCGATCTGCTGGCCGAGGACTGCCAGCAGGCGGTGCTGGAAGCGCGCATCTCCGAAGCGTTAACCCATAAAAAACAAACCCATTTCCTGCATCAGGGCAACACCGGTATTACGCAAAACCTGTCGTATATTGGCGGATAATTGATTCTAAAGGAGCGAACAGATGAGTCAGGCCAGCGCTGAGTTTATCCCGACCCGTATTGCTATTCTCACCGTTTCCAGCCGCCGTGGCGAAGAGGACGATACCTCTGGCCACTGGCTGCGCGACGCGGCTCAGGACGCGGGGCATGCGGTTGTGGATAAGGCGATTGTGAAAGAGAACCGCTACGCCATTCGCGCCCGGGTTTCGGCGTGGATTGCCAGTGACGACGTTCAGGTGGTGCTCATTACCGGCGGGACCGGCTTTACCGAAGGCGACCAGGCCCCGGAAGCGCTGCTGCCGCTGTTTGACCGGGAAGTTGAAGGCTTCGGCGAGGTGTTCCGCATGCTCTCTTTTGAAGAGATCGGCACCTCGACGCTGCAGTCCCGCGCCGTTGCCGGCGTGGCCAACGGCACGCTTATTTTTGCGATGCCCGGTTCGACCAAAGCCTGCCGCACCGCGTGGGCAAATATCATTGCGCCCCAGCTCGATGCCCGCACCCGCCCGTGTAACTTTATCCCTCATTTGAAGAAATAACTTATGTCACAACTGACCCATATTAACGCCGCCGGCGAGGCGCACATGGTTGACGTCTCGGCGAAGGCCGAAACGGTTCGCGAGGCGCGGGCTGAAGTTTTTGTCGACATGCAGGCGACCACGCTGGCGATGATTATCGACGGCAGCCACCACAAGGGTGACGTTTTCGCCACCGCCCGCATTGCCGGGATCCAGGCGGCGAAGCGGACCTGGGAGCTGATCCCGCTGTGCCATCCGCTGATGCTGAGCAAGGTGGAGGTTAACCTGCAGGCGCAGCCGGAACATAGCCGGGTGCGGATCGAATCCCTCTGTCGGCTGACCGGGAAAACCGGCGTGGAGATGGAGGCGCTGACCGCGGCCTCCGTGGCGGCGCTGACGATTTACGATATGTGCAAAGCCGTGCAGAAAGATATGGTGATTGGCCCGCTGCGCCTGCTGGCGAAGAGCGGCGGCAAATCCGGCGACTTTAAGGCGGACGAGGCTCATGATTAAGGTTCTGTTTTTTGCCCAGGTGCGCGAGCTGGTGGGTACCGATGCGTTAACCCTCGAGGCGAGCGAAGCCTCGACGGTGGAGGCGGTTCGCCGCCAGCTTATCACCCGCGGTGACCGCTGGGCGCTGGCGCTGGAGGAGGGCAAGCTGCTGGCGGCGGTGAACCAGACGCTGACCGCCTTTGACCATCCGGTTACCGCCGGTGACGAAGTGGCGTTTTTTCCACCGGTCACCGGAGGCTAAGATGACGCAAACCCGTATTATCGTCAGCCCGGCGCGCTTTCGCGTTGGCGACGAATATCCGTGGCTTGCCGAGCGCGATGAGGACGGCGCCGTCGTCACCTTCACCGGTAAAGTGCGTAACCACAATCTTGGCGAGAGCGTGAAGGCGCTGACCCTCGAACACTATCCGGGAATGACCGAAAAATCGCTGGCGGAGATTGTCGACCTGGCGCGCGAGCGCTGGCCGCTGGGGCGGGTCACGGTGATTCACCGCATCGGTGAAATGTGGCCGGGCGAAGAGATTGTGTTTGTCGGCGTCACCAGCGCGCACCGCAGCAGCGCCTTTGCCGCCGGCGAATTCATTATGGACTATCTGAAAACCCGCGCGCCGTTCTGGAAGCGTGAGGCTACGCCGGAAGGCGAACGCTGGGTTGACGCGCGCGACAGCGATCGTCAGGCGGCAGAGCGCTGGTAGTATGATACGCTTAAAGGGTTAATTTCGTTAATCAGGAGATAGTCATGGACAGATTCCCCCGTTCCGATTCCATCGTCCAGGCGCGCAGCGGCCTGCAAACCTATATGGCCCAGGTGTACGGCTGGATGACGGTCGGCCTGCTGCTAACGGCGTTTATCGCCTGGTTTGCCGCCAACACGCCGGCGGTGATGATGTTTGTCTTTTCCAGCAAAATTACCTTCTTCGGGCTGATTATCGCCCAGCTGGCGCTGGTCTTCGTGCTCTCCGGGATGGTGCAGCGCCTGAGCGCGGGCATGGCGACGACGCTATTTATGCTCTATTCGGCGCTAACCGGGCTCACGCTATCCAGCATTTTCATCGTCTACACCTATTCGTCGATTGCCAGCACCTTTGTGGTCAGCGGCGGGATGTTTGGCGCGATGAGCCTCTACGGCTATACCACTAAACGCGATCTCAGCGGCTTTGGTAATATGCTGTTTATGGCGCTGATAGGTATCGTTTTGGCCTCGCTGGTGAACTTCTGGCTGAAAAGCGAAGCGCTGATGTGGGCGGTGACCTATATCGGGGTGATTGTGTTCGTGGGCCTCACCGCCTATGACACCCAGAAGCTGAAAAATATCGGCGAGCAGATCGATACCCGCGATACCTCGACGCTGCGCAAATATTCGATCCTCGGCGCGCTGACGCTGTATCTGGACTTTATCAACCTGTTCCTGATGCTGCTGCGTATTTTCGGCAACCGCCGTTAAGATCTAAAAAACCCGGCAGGCCTTATGCCGCCGGGGTTTTCTTGTTCTCTCTTCTTTTCCCTTCTTCTCCCTTCTTCTCTCTTTTCATCCGCCCGCCAGCTTGCGCTGATTTTTCTCCCGCAGCTTTTTGGCCTGACTTTCCAGAATCAGATAGCCCATCGTGGCGATCGCCAGCGGCAGGAAGTAATAGAGCAGGCGGTACGCGAGCAGGGCGGCAATCACCGCTCCCCGGGAGAGAGGCTCCGCTGAGAGCATCGCGATAAACACCGCCTCCAGCACGCCAATACCGGCGGGGATATGAACGACCACCCCGACGATGCTGCTCACCAGCAGCGCCCCCAGCACGAGGAAGTAGCTCACCTCCTGACCCAGCAGCAGCCAGATAATGACCCCCATCACCAGCCAGTTGGCGCAGGAAAGCGCGGCCTGCAGCAGCGCGAAGCGCCAGGAGGGAAGCACCAGCCGCTGCCCCTTTATCGTCAGATGGCGGCGTTTAGCGAACGCGCAGGCCCACAGATAGAGTGCCGAAACCAGCAGCATCGCAATACCGATGATGCGCAGCGACTCCTGGCTGATATACCAGCGCGCGGGAAGCTGCACCAGATTAGCGCTGAAAATCACCCCGCCAAGCACCACGTAGCCGAGCCAGTTGGTGGTAATGCTCAGCGAAAAGATGCGGGTAATGGTTGCGCCGCGCAGGCCGAGGCGGGAGTAGAGGCGATAGCGCATCCCAATCCCGCCGATCCAGGTGCTGAGGGTCAGGTTGAAGGCGTAGCAGATAAACGACACCAGCATCACCTGGCGCTTAGCCAGCCGGTGCCCGCAGTAGGCGCGTCCGAGCAGGTCATAGCAGCCGTAGATCAGATAGCTGACGATAACCAGGCCAAAGGCGCCGAGCAGCGCCGCGCGGTTGTAGCCGCGAATCACTTTCCATACCTCTGGCCAGTCTATTTTTTGCGCATAGACCACCAGCAGTACGGCAACGGCGATAAAAAAAAGTCCGCTGAGGATACGTTTGACCAGCCGCCAGCGGGGGTGTGATTTGGCCATCAGGATTTTACCTCCGGGCTCTGCGCCTGCGTTCGATCCTGAGTTTCTATTTCCGGCTGAGCCGGCGGTTTGACCTGCGCCATCTTCGGCGTATGGGCGGGCAGCCAGCCTACCCACGCCGGGAAGTGGCGCAGGAAGTGGAAGGCCAGCACGCTGCGGCCCAGATTCCACCAGCTGCGCCTGGGCAGCATGGAGCGGTCTACCTGCTTGCAGTCCTGCCGGATAAGCGTATTCAGATTATCGCGCAGGGTTTGGTTGAAATCCCGGTCGTGCACGATCAGGTTGGCCTCGAGGTTTAATGACAGGCTGAGCGGGTCGAGGTTGCTGGAGCCGACGGTAGCCCAGTGGTCGTCCGCGAGGGCGACCTTGCCGTGCAGCGGGCGGCGGCGATACTCAAAAACCTGCACGCCGCCCTTCACCAGATAGTTGTACAGCAGCCGCGCGCCAACCTTGACGATGGGAATATCGGGTTCGCCCTGCACGATAAGCTTCACCCGCACGCCGCGCCGGGCGGCGCTGCGCATCGCGTGCAGCAGCCGGTAGCCGGGGAAGAAATAGGCGTTGGCGATAATGACCTCCCGCCGCGCGTTGGCCAGCATTTTCAGGTAGTGACGTTCGATATCGTCCCGATGTTCGAGATTGTCCCGCCAGACGAACAGCGCCTGCGCTTCGCCGGGATGCTGGTTAACCTCCGGCTGGTGGCGACGTCGACGCCAGCGACGGCGTCCGCCTTCGCTGGCGGGCAGGTTTTGCTGCACAAACTGCGCAATATCCAGCACCACCGGCCCCTCCACCTGCACGGCATAGTCCTGCTTAGCCTCCGGGCCGTAGTTGGTCATATGCTCCGCGGAGTAGTTAATCCCGCCGACAAACGCCGTGGTGTCATCCACGACGACAATTTTACGGTGCATGCGGCGAAACAGATTGGTGCGCATCCCCAGCAGGCGCGGGCGCGGGTCGTAGTAGCGAAATATCACTCCCGCCGAGATGAGTTCGTTAACGAAGCCATCGCTCAGGTCAGGGGAGCCGTAGCCGTCGAGCAGAACCTCCACCTCGACGCCGCGGCGCGCGGCCTTCAGCAGCACCGCATGGAGCTGCCAGCCCACGTCGTCCTCGAACCAGATGAAGGTTTCAAGGGTCACCTTGCGCTTTGCGCGGTCGACGGCGCGAAACAGCGCCGGATAGTAGCTATCGCCGTTCTCCAGAAGCTGGATCCGGTTTCCATTCTGCCAGCTGCATTTCACAGATGAAGCTCCACGCTGAGCGGGGCGTGATCGGAAAGATGACGCCATTGCTGAAGATCCAACGCCCGTGGCTGACCGGCGTGGACGTTTTTGACATAGATGCGGTCAAGGCGCAGCAGCGGAAAGCGCGCCGGGAACGTGCGCGCCGGGCGACCGCGGGCGCGGGTGAAGATCTCCTCCAGTCCGGCCAGCGCCTTGAGCGGACGGTTAGCCTGCTGGCGCCAGTCGTTAAAATCACCCGCGACCACCACCGGCTCCCCCTCCGGCAGGCTGTTAACCCGCTTGGCCAGCATCGCTAGCTGGGCCCGTCGCTGCCCCGCGCTGAGCCCTAAATGGGCGCAAATCAGATGCAGATTCACGCCGCTTTCCGGCACCACGATCCGACAGTAGAGCAGGCCGCGCTTTTCGCTCTGGCCGACGGAAATATCGAGATTCTCATAATATTCAATGGGGAAGCGGGAGAGCACGGCGTTGCCGTGATGTCCCTGCGGGTACACCGCGTTGCGCCCGTAGGCGTAATCGCTCCACATCGCATCGGCGAGAAACTCATAGTGGGTGGTATCCGGCCAGTTTTCGATATGCAGGGGGTGAATCTCATGCGCGCCCATCACCTCCTGGAGGCAAACAATGTCGGCGCCGATGCTGCGTACCGCGTCGCGGAGTTCGGGCAGAATGAAGCGTCGGTTAAACGTCGTAAAGCCTTTATGGGTGTTAATTGTCAGCACGTTTACTGAGAATAAAGGGTTTTTCTCGGCCATATTTCCCCGGTTAACATCTCTTTCCTGAATGAAATAGTGTAGTAGCTGTCACAAAAAGATGCGGTGATACGGAATTTTCCGTAAAGTGCGGTACTCTGAGTTACAGATAAAGATCCTTCAGGAGAGAAGCCATGAAGTGGCAACAACGTGTACGCGTCGCAACTGGCCTCAGTTGCTGGCAGATTATGTTGCATCTACTGGTCGTGGCAGTACTGGTGATGGGTTGGATGGGCGGCGCGCTGGTTCGTGTCGGATTAGGGCTGTGCGTGCTGTACGGCGTTACGCTGCTGTCGATGCTGTTTTTACAGCGTCACCACGAAGAGCGCTGGCGCGATGTCGGTGATTTCCTTGAGGAACTCACCACCACCTGGTACTTTGGCGCCGCGGTTATCGTGCTGTGGCTGCTGTCACGGGTGCTGCACAATAATCTGCTGCTGGCGCTCGCCGGGCTGGTTATTCTGGCCGGTCCGGCGGTGGTATCGCTGCTGGCGAAAGATAAAAACCGCTACCCTAAAGCGTTTGGACTGCATCAGGGCGGCAGCGCCGCGAACCCGCCGAAGCATAGATAATAGCTATGTGGCCGGGGGCAAAGAAAGGCAAGCCAACGCCGAGGCAGCCTGAGCAATGGCGGGGATCCCCTAAAGCGTTCGGGTTGCATCAAGGCGGCGACGCAGCGAATCCCCGGGAGCATAGATAGCTATGTGACCGGGGTGAGTAAGGAAAGCCAACGCCGAGGCAGCCTGAGCAATGGCGGGGATCCCCTAAAGCGTTCGGGTTGCATCAAGGCGGCGACGCAGCGAATCCCCGGGAGCATAGATAGCTATGTGACCGGGGTGAGTAAGGAAAGCCAACGCCGAGGCAGCCTGAACGATGACGGGGATCCGGGGATCAGGCGATCTTTCTGCGAAACATCGCATACGCCGCTGACCCCGTGGTGGCCGCTATGACCAGTAGCGGCCACAAACTTCCCCACACAATCTCCAGACTCGCGTCCTTCAAATAAATCTGCTTGGTAATATCGGTAAAGTGACGAATGGGGTTTATCCACGTCACGTCCTGCAGCCATTGCGGCATGTTTTCGACTGGTGAAACGTAGCCTGAGAGCAGGATTGCCGGCATCATAAAGACAAATACGCCAATAAACGCCTGCTGCTGAGTGGAGCACAGCGACGAAATCAGCAGGCCAAATCCCACCAGCGAAAGCCCGTAAATCAGCATCGTAAAGTAAAACAGCAGCAGCGAGCCGGCGAAGGGGATCTGATAGGCCCAGATCCCGACCCCCAGCACGATGCTGGCCTGCAGGGTGGCCACGATCAGCGCCGGTATCGCTTTACCGACGAAAATTTGCCAGGTCGCCAGCGGCGAGACCAGCAGCTGATCGAGGGTGCCCTGTTCGCGCTCGCGGGCAACCGATAGCGAGGTGACGATCATCACGCCGATAGTGGTGATCATGGCGATCAGCGACGGCACCACGAACCACTTATAGTCGAGATTGGGGTTATACCAGTTGCGCACGACCAGCTCGCTGTTGTTGGGCTTCGCTTTCCCCTCCAGCAGCTCCTGCTGATACTCTTTGACGATTTGCTGCAGGTAGTTGGCGGCGATTTGCGCGCTGTTCGAGTTGCGGCCGTCCAGCAGCAGCTGGAGCGGGGCGGTCTGATAGCTATCGAGGTTGCGCGAGAAATCCGCCGGGAAGCGGATCAGCAGCAGCGCCTTCTGTTCATCAATGGTGGGCTGGATCTCCTGCGGGCTTTTGAGGATCAGAATATGGGTGAAGGCCCTGGCGCGGGCAAAGCGCTGCGTCAGCTCAACCGCGTGCCTGCCATTGTCTTCGTTGTAGATAGCAATGGTGGCATTGGTCACCTCCAGCGTCGCGGCGAAGGGGAACAGCAGCACCTGAATCAGCACCGGCATAATCAAAATCGCCCGCGTTTGCGGCTCGCGCAGCAGCGACTGCAGTTCTTTGCGAATCAACGTCCATAAGCGATGAAACATCTTCAGTTCTCTCTTTACGCTGCCCCGGATAGCCACCTCAGGGGGGAATGGTTAATGCCCTAATCGAGCCGCCGTTTGGTTTTCAGCCACGTCAGGCCGATAAACATCACCGCCGAGGCGATCAGAAACATCACGTTTACCAGCAGCACCACCGGAATATTGCCTGCCAGGAACAGGCTTTGCAGGGTGCTGACAAAATAGCGCGCCGGGATGACGTAGGTCACCGCGCGGATGATCGCCGGCATGCTGTCTATCTGGAAAATAAATCCGGACAGCATAATCGACGGCAGAAAGGCGGCGTTGAGCGCCACCTGGGCGGCGTTAAACTGGTTGCGGGTAATGGTCGAAATCAGCAGCCCCATCCCGAGAGTGCTGAGCAAAAACAGGCTGGTGATGAAAAACAGAATTAACAGCGAGCCGCGGTAGGGTACATCGAGAATAAACACCGCCACCAGCATGCACAGCAGCATCGCCAGCATGCCGAGAAAATAGTAGGGGATCAGCTTGCACAGCAGCAGCTCGACGCGGGTAATTTCGGTGGAGAGCAGCGCCTCCATGGTGCCGCGCTCCCATTCGCGGGCGATAACCAGCGAGGTGAGGATCGCCCCAATGACCGTCATAATGATGGTGATCGCGCCGGGAATAATAAAATGCTGGCTGATCGCCGCCGGGTTAAACCAGTAGCGGGTTTGTACATCGATCAGCGGCTCAAAGGTTTCACCGCGATCCTCCGCCCGCTGCTGCTGCCAGATCTGCCAGATACCTTCGATATAGCCCTGGGCAAAGTTGGCGGTATTGGGCTCGCTGCCGTCGGTAATGAGCTGAATGGGGGCATCGTCGCCGGGGCGGGCCATCTTCTGGTCAAAATCCACCGGAATGGTCACCAGCGCGCGGATCCGCCCGGCCTGCATAAGCTGAATCAGCTGCTGGCGATTATCGCTGATGGTGGCGTCAATGTAGGGCGAGCCGGTCATAGTGTGGACGAAATCCAGCGCCTCTTCGCTCTGCTGCTCCAGCAGCACGCCGACCCGCAGCCGGCTGGAGTCGAGGTTGATGCCGTAGCCAAAGATAAACAGCAGCATCAGCGGGATCACCACCGCAATCAGCCAGCTGCTGGGATCGCGCACGATCTGCCGCGTCTCCTTGACGCACAGGGCGCGCACGCGCCGCCATGACAGCATTTTAGCGCTCACTGCTATTCTCCTTATCCCAGTCGTGAATCAGGGTGATAAACGCCTGCTCCATGGTGGGGTCCGGCTGCTCGTCGCTGGCCGCCAGCGCTTTTAGCGCATCCGGGGTGCCGCTGGCGATAAGCTTGCCGCGATAAACGAGGCCGATTCGGTCGCAGTATTCGGCCTCGTCCATAAAGTGGGTGGTAACCATCACCGTCACGCCTTTATCGACCATGCTATTGATATGCAGCCAGAACTCGCGGCGGGTGAGGGGGTCGACGCCGGAGGTCGGCTCGTCGAGAAACAGGATATCCGGCTCGTGCATCAGCGAGCAGGCCAGGGCCAGCCGCTGCTTGTAGCCCAGCGGCAGCTCGTCGGCGGCGTGATTGGCTATCTCCTTCAGGCCGAAGGCTTCGCTCATGCGCTCAATTTTTTCGTTCTGCACCCGGCCGCGCAGGCCGTAAACGCCGGAGAAGAAGCGCAGGTTCTGCTCAACGCTCAGGTTGCCGTAGAGCGAAAACTTCTGCGCCATATAGCCGAGATGCTGACGGGCCTTGCCGGAGCTGACCTTCAGATCCATGCCCAGCACCAGCGCCTTACCGGAGGTGGGCACCAGCAGGCCGCACATCATTTTAAAGGTGGTTGATTTACCCGCGCCGTTGGGGCCGAGGAGGCCGAAAATTTCCCCGCGCTTAACCTTGAAATCAACGTGGTCGGTGGCGGCGAAATCGCCAAATTTTTTGGTTAGGGTTTGCGCTTCGATAACCGTTTCATCATGGGAGCCTTCGACGCTGTGAATAATCGCCCCCAGCGGCGACTCTGCGGTCCCGGCGCCGCCCAGCAGGTCGATAAACGCATCCTCAAAGCGCGGCGAGGTTTCGGCGATCTCCAGCGGCGGCAGGCTGGCGTGGCTGCGCACCTCCTCGATGCTGGCTTCCTTCTTGAGGATCAGGCGCACCGATTTTCCCTGAATGACGCCGTCGCTGATTTGCGGCAGCTTCAGCGCCCGCTGCAGGAGACGGCGGTTGTTCTCTTCCCGGCTGGAGACCAAAAAGCTGCGTCCGGCCATCGTTTGGGTCAGGGAGCGGGGTTCCCCCTGATACAGCAGCTGGCCTTCGTTCATCAGCAGCACCTCGCGGCACTGCTCCGCTTCATCAAGGTACGATGTGCTCCAGAGGATCAGCATTCCGTCCCCCGCCAGCTCGTGGACCATTTGCCACAGCTCGCGGCGCGAGATGGGGTCAACGCCGACGCCCGGTTCGTCAAGCAGCAGCACCTTCGGCTCGCCCACCAGCGTACAGGCCAGCCCCAGCTTCTGCTTCATGCCGCCAGAGAGCTTACCGGCTAGCCGGTCGGTGAAGGGGCCGAGGGAGGTAAACTCGAGCAGGCGGTCGAAAATTTTCCGCCGCGCTTCGCCGGTCACGCTGCGCAGATCGGCATACAGCGTCAGGTTCTCCATCACCGTCAGATCTTCATACAGGCCGAACTTTTGCGGCATATAGCCGAGCACCGCGTGCAGGGCGCTATCGTCGCGAATCGGATCGAAGCCGATGACGCTGGCGCTGCCGCTATCCGCCTTGAGCAGCCCGGCGAGCATGCGCATCAGGGTGGTTTTCCCCGCGCCGTCGGGCCCGACCAGCCCGGTGACGTAGCCCGAGCGAACGGTGCAGCTCAGCGGGGCAACGGCGGGCCGCGTCATGCCGGCGAAGCTGCGGGTCAGCCCGTCAAGGGTGATGAGCTCTTCACTCATGTTCGTTTCCGCTGCTGAAGGTGACGGTAACCGGCATCCCCTGGCGCAGCGAGTCGTCGGGGTCGGTCACCACGATACGCAGGCGGTAGACCAGGTCGGTTCGCAGGTCCGGCGTCTCTACGGTCTTCGGCGTAAATTCAGCCGTCGGCGAAACGAAGCCAATCCTGCCGCGCCAGGGCTGATTGGGGCGGCTATCGGTATACAGCAGCACCTCGCGTCCTGGCTGCGCGTTGCCGAGATTTTTTTCATCAATGTAGGCGCGAACCCATACCGGGCGGGTTAACGATAGCGTCATGACGGTGGCTCCGGCGCTGAGCATGCTGCCCGGCTCAACGGCGCGGGTCATCAGCGTGCCGTCGGAAGGGGCGGCCAGCGTGGTATCGTGCAGGTCGAGCTTCGCCTGCGCCAGGGCGGCCTGCGCCTGTTCAAGGTTGGCTTTGGCCTGGGCTATCTCCTGCGGACGGTTGCCCGCGCGATACTGGCGCAGCTTATCCTGCGCCGATTTCAGCGTTGCCTGAGCCTGGTCGCGGGCGGATCGCGCGTTGTCGAGATCGTTGACGGAAATGGCGCTGCTTTTGCGCAGCCCCAGCTGGCGCTGGTAGAAGTTCTGCGCGTATTCATAAGCGGCCTGCGCCTGGTTGACCGCCGCCGCGGCCTGGGCAATCTCTTCCGCCCGGTAGCCGGCCATCATCAGGTCATACTGCGCCTGGGCGGTTGAGACGTTGGCCTGCGCCTGCTGCAGCGCGTTTTCGTAAGGAGCGCGGTCGAGCTGGCCCAGGGTTTGCCCGGCCTTGATAGCATCGCCCTCGTCCACGCTCAGCGAGGCCAGCCGCCCGCCGACGCGAAAGCTCATATTTACGGTACGAATATCGACGTTGCCATACAGGGTCAGCCCCTTCGGCTGGCTGCTTTGATACCACCACCAGCCGCCGCCCGTAGCAACGATCAGCAGCAGCACCACCAGGACAACGATGAGCGGTTTTTTCATGATCCCAAACTCCTTTGCGATAATCCTTGCAGAACAAAATCGATATGGCAGGTAATAACCTGATAAATTTGCTCGGTTTTTTCGGTATCAAACTGCGCCCATCCGGTGCGCAGCAAAATGGTTTCTCGGCCAAGGCGAAAGGCGAGGATCTCCCCCAGCAGCGCGTGGGTATGCAGGACCATCCGCGTGTCGTCCGCCTCAAGCCCGGTAAAGGCGGCGATTAATCGCGTCAGGTAGCAGTGTAGCGGAGCGATCACCTGGTCATGGATTAACTGGTACGCCGGGGTGGGCGACAGCTGCTCCCGGGAGATAAATTTGCTCAGGTTGACCGTGTCATCCTGGGTGAGCAGCAGGATCATGTTCCGGCAGGCGCCGAGGATCAGCGTCCGCATGGCCTCTTTATCCGGGTGCGGTTCGGCAAGCAGCCGCTCCGCCGCTTCGGCGTGAGGGCGAAAATTGTGGCCAATAAAGTCGGCTATCCACTGGGCGCAGGCGAGATAGAGATCGTCCTTTGAGCCGAAGTAGTAGGGGATTGCGGCGATGTTTTGCCCGGCCTGGGCGGCAATATCGCGGGTGGTGGCATGCAGGCCATATTCGCCAAACTGGGCGATGGCTGCGCTAATCAACTGGCTTTTTGCCTGTTCGCCTTTGCTGGTCGCGGGAGTGGTATTCATCGCACCTGAAAAAATTAATCAATCGATTGATTAAGAGTATGACCAATTCGCAGAACTGTCCAGAATGGTGAATACTCTATTTATCGCCAAAATAGAGGAGCTTGATTTCGCAGAAAAAACCGAGGGGATTTTTATGCGATACGTCACAAAACCTGCTAGACTGCGCCCCTTCATGGCATTGTGGTTTTTGCCATCTCTTTCGCAATAATCTCCCCGAAAACTACGCCTGTAAAAGGCCGGGGCGGTTTGGAGTTGTTATGTCTTTTGATTCCCTTGGCCTTAATCCTGAAATCCTGCGTGCCGTAGCCGAGCAGGGTTATGTTGAGCCAACCCCCATTCAGCAGCAGGCTATCCCTGCGGTGTTGCAGGGGCGCGATCTGATGGCCAGCGCCCAGACCGGCACCGGCAAAACGGCGGGCTTTACCCTGCCGCTGCTTCAGCATCTGATCCAGCAGGAACCGCACGCGAAGGGCCGTCGCCCGGTGCGCGCGCTGATCCTCACCCCTACGCGTGAGCTGGCCGCTCAGATTGGCGAAAACGTCCGTGATTACAGCAAGTATCTGAACGTTCGCTCGCTGGTGGTATTCGGCGGCGTGAGCATTAACCCGCAGATGATGAAACTGCGCAGCGGCGTCGATATCCTGGTGGCAACGCCGGGTCGCCTGCTGGATCTGGAACACCAGAACGCCGTCAGCCTGGATAAGGTTGAAGTGCTGGTGCTGGATGAAGCCGACCGCATGCTGGACATGGGCTTTATCCATGATATTCGCCGCGTGCTGGCGAAGCTGCCGGCGAAGCGCCAGAACCTGCTGTTCTCGGCAACCTTCTCCGACGAGATTAAATCGCTGGCGGAAAAGCTGCTGCATAACCCGCTGGAAATCGAAGTCGCCCGTCGCAACACGGCCTCCGAGCAGGTCAGCCAGTACGTGCATTTCGTTGATAAGAAGCGCAAGCGCGAACTGCTGTCGCAGATGATCGGCGAAGGCAACTGGCAGCAGGTGCTGGTCTTTACCCGTACCAAGCATGGCGCCAACCACCTGGCGGAACAGCTGAACAAAGACGGCATTCGCAGCGCCGCTATCCACGGCAACAAAAGCCAGGGCGCGCGTACCCGCGCATTAGCTGATTTTAAATCCGGCGGCATTCGCGTGCTGGTGGCGACCGACATTGCCGCGCGCGGCCTGGATATCGAAGAGCTGCCGCACGTGGTGAACTACGAGCTGCCGAACGTGCCGGAAGATTATGTCCACCGTATTGGCCGTACCGGCCGCGCCGCCGCTACCGGCGAAGCGCTGTCGCTGGTCTGCGTTGATGAGCATAAGCTGCTGCACGATATCGAACGCCTGCTGAAAAAAGAGATCCCACGCATTAGCGTTGCCGGCTATGAGCCGGATCCGTCCATCCGCGCGGAGCCGATTCAAAACGGTCGTCAGCAGCGCAGCGGCGGTGGCGGCGGTCGCGGTCAGGGCCAGGGTCGCGGCGGCCAGAGTCAGGGTCGCAGCGGTCAGAGCCAGGGTCGTGGTCAGCAGTCTTCGCCGCGCCGCAGCGACGGCGACGCGCCGAAAGCGCGTACTCAGGACGGCAAGCCGCAGCGTCGTCGCTCCCGCAAGCCAGCGGCCGCTGAGTAACAGCACTTCCGCAAGCCCGCTATCCCCGCGGCAGCCCGGCGCTGCCCGAGGGTATCGGTTTGCTTCTCCGGGCGGGTCTCCCTGCCCGGAACTCTTCCGCCTGATGCTAAACCTCGAGCACGATCCCCGTTTGCTCAGAAAGAAATTCCTCCAGCCAGGCAAAAAGTGTCACAATAGTGGCTGTTTATACAGTATTCAGGTTTTCTCATGGCTTTGACCACTGCGCTAAAAACGCAAATCGCCGCCTGGTATAAGGCGCTCCAGGAACAGATTCCTGACTTTATTCCCCGTACTCCGCAGCGGCAGATGATTGCTGACGTGGCGAAAACGCTCGCCGGGGAAGAGGGAAGGCACCTGGCGATTGAGGCGCCGACCGGCGTCGGGAAAACCCTGTCGTACCTGATCCCCGGTATCGCCATCGCCCGCGAAGAGCAAAAAACGCTGGTGGTCAGCACCGCCAACGTTGCGCTGCAGGACCAGATCTTCAGCAAAGACCTGCCGCTGCTGCGTAAAATTATTCCCGACCTGCGCTTCACCGCCGCCTTTGGCCGCGGGCGCTACGTTTGCCCGCGCAACCTCAACGCGATGGCCAGCACCGAGCCCACGCAGCAGGACCTGCTGGCGTTTCTAGACGACGATCTCACGCCGAATAATCAGGCGGAGCAGAAGCTGTGCGCCACGCTGAAGAGCGATCTTGATAGCTATAAATGGGACGGCCTGCGCGATCACAGCGACAAGGCCATCGATGACGCGCTGTGGGGCCGTCTGAGCACCGATAAGGCAAGCTGCCTGAACCGCAACTGCCACTACTATCGCGAATGTCCGTTCTTCGTTGCCCGGCGTGAGATTCAGGAGGCCGAAGTAGTGGTGGCAAACCACGCGCTGGTGATGGCGGCGATGGAGAGCGAAGCGGTGCTGCCGGAGCCGAAAAACCTGCTGCTGGTGCTCGATGAGGGCCACCACCTGCCCGACGTCGCCCGGGATGCGCTGGAGATGAGCGCCGAAATTACCGCCCCCTGGTATCGGCTACAGCTCGATCTTTTCACCCGCCTGGTGGCGACCTGCATGGAGCAGTTTCGCCCCAAAACGACGCCGCCGCTGGCGAACCCCGAGCGCCTGAACGCCCACTGCGAGGAGCTGTCCGAGCTCATCTCCTCGCTGAATAACATTTTGAATCTGTATATGCCCGCCGCTCAGGAAGCCGAGCATCGTTTCCCGATGGGGGAGCTGCCGCAGGAGGTGATGGATATCTGCCAGCGGCTGGCCAAACTGACCGAGACGCTGCGCGGCCTGGCGGAGCTGTTTCTTAACGATCTCAGCGAAAAAACCGGCAGCCATGACGTGGTTCGCCTGCACCGGGTGCTGCTGCAAATGAACCGCGCGCTGGGCATGTTTGAAAGCCAGAGCAAGCTGTGGCGACTGGCGTCGCTGGCGCAGTCATCCGGCGCGCCGGTCACTAAATGGGCCTCCCGCGTTCTGCGCGATGGCCAGGCGCACATCTGGTTCCACTGCGTCGGGATCCGCGTCAGTGAACAGCTGGAAAGGCTGCTGTGGCGCAGCGTGCCGCATATTGTCGTCACCTCCGCCACCCTGCGTTCGCTGAACAGCTTTTCTCGCCTGCAGGAGATGAGCGGCCTCAAGGAGAAGGCCGGGGATCGCTTTGTCGCCCTGGATTCGCCCTTCAACCACGTCGAGCAGGGAAAAATTATCATCCCGCAGATGCACTATGAGCCGGTCATCGACAACGAAGAGCAGCATATTGCTGAAATGGCGGCCTGCTTTCGCGAGCACGTTGAGAGCAAAAAGCACCTCGGGATGCTGGTGCTGTTTGCCAGCGGGCGGGCGATGCAGCGTTTTCTCGAGCACGTCACCGATCTGCGCCTGATGCTGCTGGTTCAGGGCGATAAGCCCCGCTATCGGCTGGTGGAGCTGCACCGTAAAAAGGTGGAGAGCGGCGAGCGTAGCGTGCTGGTCGGGCTGCAGTCGTTTGCCGAGGGGCTGGACCTCAAGGGCGAGCTGCTGAGCCAGGTCCATATCCACAAAATAGCCTTCCCGCCGATAGACAGCCCGGTGGTGATCACCGAAGGCGAGTGGCTTAAAAGCCTGAACCGCTACCCCTTCGAGGTACAAAGCCTGCCGAGCGCCTCCTTTAACCTGATTCAGCAGGTCGGCCGTCTGATCCGCAGCCACAGCTGCTGGGGGGAGGTGGTGATTTACGATAAGCGTTTGTTGACCAAAAATTACGGCAAGCGTTTACTGAATGCATTACCCGTGTTTCCGATAGAGCAGCCTGCCGTCCCGGAGGTTATAGTAAAAAGTAAAACTAAACAGACGCGTCGCAAACGTCGCTAGCGGCGCAGGTCGGCAATGTGAGCAGCACGACTCGTCCTCCTTCGCGCATCGGTAAAGAGCAGCCGCAAGGGTACTGCGGCCAGCCGTTTATCGCGTGAAGCAGGGCGGATAAGAGGAATCTTCGATGGATTACACCAAGATCGTTAAAGAAGTCGGGCGGGGGAAAAATCACGCCCGCGACCTGGATGTGGAGACCGCCCGCGCGCTGTACGTGCGGATGCTCAACGGTGAGGTTGCCGAGCTGGAGCTGGGTGCGATTCTGATTGCCCTGCGCATTAAGGGTGAAGGCGAAGCGGAGATGAGGGGCTTCTATGAGGCGATGCAGCAGCAAACGCTGCGCCTGACGCCGCCGGTGGCGCGGCCGATGCCGATTGTGATCCCCAGCTACAACGGCGCGCGTAAGCAGGCTAACCTGACGCCGCTGCTTGCCGTCCTGCTGCATAAGCTCGGCTTCCCGGTGCTGGTGCACGGCGTCAGCCACGATCCAACCCGGGTGCTGACGGAGACGATTTTTGAGCTGATGGGGATCCCGACTACGCAGCACGCCGGCCAGGCCCAGGCGCGTCTGGACGGCCACGAGCCGGTCTATATCCCCGTGGGTGCCCTCTGTCCGCCGCTGGAGAAGCAGCTGGCTCTGCGCTGGCGGCTGGGCGTTCGCAACAGCGCGCATACCCTGGCTAAGCTGGCGACGCCGTTTGCCGAAGACGCGGCCCTGCGATTGTCGAGCGTGTCGCATCCGGAATACATCGGCAAGGTGGCAAAATTCTTTAGCGAAACCGGCGGTCGCGCGCTGCTGATGCACGGTACCGAAGGCGAGGTGTATGCCAACCCTCAGCGCTGTCCGCAAATTAGCCTGATTGACGGGAGCGGAACGCGGGCGCTGTACGAGCGGCAGAATGATACGCCGGCGCAGGTCCCAGCGCTGCCGGAGTCAAAAGATCCTGCGGTGACCGCGCGCTGGACCGAGCGCTGCGCGGCGGGGCTTGAGCCGCTGCCGCAGCCGCTGCGGATCCAGCTGGCGTGCTGTCTGCTGGCGACCGGAGAGGTGGCATCCCTGGAGGAGGGGCTGGCTAAGGTTGCGGAGCGCTGGTAGCGCGCGGACAGCTCAACGCTGTGGGATCATCAGGGAGCGCGGGGTCATAGTGAACGGAATATTCCCCCTGCGCGAGCATGTACAGAAGTCAATCACGCGATAAGGCTGCGCAAAACCGCCGCCTGAAGGTATCACTCTGCCCTGCGAGAACCCAAAAAAAAAGCCCGTCCGGTGGCACGGACGGGCAAAACAAGGGTATTAAAGGGTATTTCAGGGGTAATACAGTGGCACTACAGGGTCGGGCGGCGATTATTTATAGATAACCGCGGTACCGCTAACTTTGTTGTTGGTGTTAGCGGAGGTGATGCTGTAACCGGTCGCGCCAGCGGCATCCGCTTTAGCAGCCAGTTTGGCCTCCAGGCCATCCAGAGTCGTTGCGCCTTCAGCAGAAACGACGCCGATTTTGTTCATGCTTTCTGCCTGAGCCGGGGTGACCGACTGAGCGGCGAAGGCACCAAAGGACAGAGCGGACAGGGCGATAGCAGCGGCAGCATATTTGATGGTTTTCATAGTTAATCTCTCGCAGGTTGTTCTGTTAGGGTGACGATGTTCCGTCGATGTGATAAGTATCACGTTTTTTTGCGAGATATAAAATCGAAGGAAATTAACAGTCTCCATCGAATTTTTTGAATGATTATTAATTTATTGATTATTAATAAATTATTTATCAGAAACGGGGCACCGGCTTCGGCAAAGAAGTGCTGCGGGCTTTTAGGGCACATTTTGCTACTTTATTCGCCAAAAAACGTGCGCGAAAAGATAATGCGATCTGTGGTAATGAACGGTAAAGGAAGGTCAACGTAGCTGGCTATCCTTGGAACCACGGCGATTATATCCTGAAAATGTATTGTTATGTAAGTCTTTATCCTGTTGGCATTTCACGCAGTACCTGACCCCGGCAATCGCCCTGCGTCGGGCCTCAGGAATGGGCTCTCCGCATTCATCACAAAATTTGTGGCTCTCGCCGCCCGGCAGCTCGCTTCGCGCCCGCGCAACCGCATCGTCAATCGTGCTGTCGATCTGCTGCTGCACCGCGTCATCATTTGCCCAGCCTGATGCCATGATGTACCTCCCATCTGATGCTGTATCAATTAACAGAGAATCTAAGTCGTTCACTCTGCCGCCCGGCGGCGGGGTCCGCGCTTTCCCGGTATGTGGAAAACGGCGCGGCGTGAGCGCGCTTTATCCGCGCGACGGCCGCCGGAAATAAGAAGAGTATAGATAAGATGGGGGCAGAAAAGGGTCAGACAAGGCTTAGATCTCTGACCATTCCCGCAGCAGGTTATGGTACAGGTTGAGCAGTGACAGGACCTCTTCACTCTCGCCGTGGCGGCTCTTCAGCGCCTGGATAGTGCCGTCCAGCTCAAACAGCATCGCGCGCCGTTTATCATCGCGGATCATCGACTGAACCCACAGGAAGGAGGCGACGCGGGCGCCCTGGGTTACCGGGGTCACGCAGTGCAGGCTGCTGGAAGGGTAGAGCACCAGATCGCCCGCCGGGAGCTTAACCGCGTGCTGTCCGTAGGTATCGTTGATGACCAGCTCGCCGCCGATATACTCCTCCGGGGCGCTCAGAAACAGGGTGGCGGAAAGGTCGGTCCGCATCCAGCCGCCCTGGGCCTGACTGCGGACCGCGCCGTCAACGTGAAAACCGTAGGTTTCGCTCTGCTGGTAACGGTTGAAAAGCGGGCTGGAGAGGGTTTTTGGCAGCGCGGCGGCGAAAAACAGCGAGCTGCGGTTGAGCGCCGCCAGCACTTTACCCTGCAGCTCGTCGTACAGCGCGCTGCGGGTGTCGACCTGCTGATTATTTTTTACCTGCGCGCCCTGATCGCCGGTGGTTGCGCGTCCGTCAACCCACTCGGCCTGCTGCAGCTGCCCGCGAAAATCGTCAACTTCCTGCGGGCTGAGAACGGCGGGGATATGGTACATCATGGTTGTTTCTCCTGAACAAGCGGGGCGTTGCCGCCCCGCGTGTGGATTAGAAGTGCACGTTGGCGGTCAGCAGGAACGTACGCGGTTCGCCCGGATGATAGCGGTAGCCGCTCTTGTTGATTGAGGCGACATAGTTGGTATCAAACAGGTTATAGACGTTCAGCTGCAGATCGAGATTACGGTTAATGCGATAGCCGACCTTCGCATCTGCCACCCAGTAGCCTTCGGTATAGGACGGCGTGCCGACGGCGCCGTCGCTGCCGCGGTGCATACTGCCGACATAGCGCGCGCCGGCGCCAAGGGCGAGGGCGTCGGTGGCCTGATACTGGCTCCAGACGGTAAAGGCGTGCTCAGGGGTGTACGGCAGCGAGCTGGTACCGTCCTGGGCGATGTTTTTGCCCTCACGAACGCTGGCGTGCTGCTGGGTATAGCCGCCGATAACCTGCCAGTTCTGGGTGATATTGCCGGCCAGCGACAGCTCGTAGCCTTCGACGCGCTTCTTACCATACTGCGAATAGGTGCCGTCGTCGTTTTGCTCGACTTCGTTCTCAATATCGGTACGGAACAGGGCCGCCGTCAGCAGCAGGCGCTTGTCCATCAGCTCCCACTTGGTGCCGACTTCGCTGGTTTTCGCTTTCTGCGGCTGGAAATCGGTGCGGTTAGCGCTATTTCCCGTTCCGCTCTGCGCCAGGGCAAAGTTGTTGCCGCCCGGAGGCTGCTGGGAGATGGCGTAGTTGACGTAGACGTTGCCGTTGTCGGTCAGGTGATACAGCGCGCCGGCTTTCCAGTTCACCAGATTGCCGCTGGTGGAGGTATCAACGGTGGTCACCGGGCTGTTTTTGGCTACGCCGTCCGGGCAGGCAATGGCGCCGCGTCCGGTACCGCCGCACAGGCTGGCGCTGTCGTATTTGGTCTGGTAGTTATCCAGGCGAATGCCGCCGTTCAGCTCGAAATCACGGGTAATCTGCAGGGTATCAAAGGCGTATACCCCGAAGGTGTCGGTCTGGCCGTTGGCGTTGGCGCCGCTGCGATCCAGGCCGCCGATGGAGACCGCGCTGTTCGGGTGGTAAATATTCACCGCCGGCGGCGTGATGGGATAAACGCCGTAGTTGGTCTGCGTTTCGCGGGTCAGCTCGAAACCGGCGCTGATGTCATGACCGATCGATCCGGTATAGAACTTTGAGGTCAGGTTAGTCTGGTTGGTCAGAATTTTGTTGCTGACGTCCTTGGTGTTCGCCAGGCGCGACCAGGTCCAGGTGCCGACGTCGTTTGGGTCCGGCTGGGTAATGTTCGACGCGCCGCCCATCACCGCGGTGAGCAAATAATCCTGCTTCACGCGCGACCAGCGGGTGGTGTTACGGATGGTCGTGGTATCGCTCAGGTCGTGCTCGAAGCGCATGGTCACCGTATCGGTGGTGGAATCGTCGTAATCCGAATCGGTGCCGTAGAAGTTGCTGGTCGCGACTTTACCGGAGTGGTTCAGGGCCGCGGTTCCCGCGCTCGGCGCGGAGTATCCCGGCAGGCCGATGGTCGGAATACCGCCGTCCGGCGTGTTGTGCTGGGTCACGTGCAGATAGTTGAGATAGAGACGGTTCTCCGTGCCGAGGCCGAAGGCGGCCGACGGCGCAATCCCGTAGCGTTCATTTTTAACGTTATCGCGACCGGCGTCGTGGGTTTTCTCCCCCATCAGGTTCAGACGCACCGCGCTGGTTTCGCCGACCGCCTGGTTGATGTCGAGCGTGCCGCGGCGGAACCAGGCGCTGCCGACGCTGGCGGAGGCGTCAATGCCGGAGTCCAGGCGCGGCTGCTTGCTGATCATATTGATCGAGCCGCTTGGCGCGCTGCGGCCGTAGTCAGAACCCGATGGGCCCTTGATGACTTCGACCTGTTCGGTGTTAAAGGTATCGCGGGTCACGCTGCCGATATCGCGAACGCCATCAACGTAGATGCTGTTTGACGTATCGACACCGCGCATATAAACGGAGTCGCCGGTTGATGAGCTACCGTTTTCACCGGCATAAAAGGCCCCCACGCCCGGGACGTTTTTCAACGCATCGGTGAGGTTGGTGACGCCCTGATCTTTCATCACCTGATCGGAAACCACCGTTATCGTCCGCGTGGTATCTGCCAGCGGGCGGGAAAACTTGGGGTCAGCGGATTGGGTTGGGGCATACAGCGAGGGCGCCTGCGCCTCTACCACCAGCGTTTCACCGCCGTTTTTTTCAGTGCTATCGGCTGCCAGCACCTGGCCTGTCGGCGACAGGCTCAGACACAGGCCGGTAAAGATCGTCAGCGAGCCAAAACTGCTGAACGGTAAATTGTGTTTTTTATCCATTTCAATGAGCAACTTATAGTTTTAATTTGAGCCATTAAGACCGCAGGCAAAGCGATGCCGTGCCCCCGACCACTGCAGGTGTTTGTTACAACAACAATGCTTTTGATAATGATTGTGATAAGCATTATCAAACAACGGCAGATTTTCTATCACTCATTTATAAAAAAATAAATACATTTATTTACATTCGCTGCATTTTTTCTACATAAACCGATTTTGTCAGCAGAGAACAGGGCGAACGTGGGCCAGGGCGGTGGGAAGTCCGCTCCCTGCCCGGGCCGTCGGGACGTTATTTATAGATGATGGCGGTGCCTGCCATCCTGTTTGTGCCGCCGGCAGAGTTGATTCGCCAGGCTATCGCCCCCTGCTGATGCGCTTTTTGCGCCAGCTGGGCCTGCAGATCGTCGAGATTGCTGGCGCCGGAGGCGGAGACGGTGCCTGAAGGCCGCAGCGGGCCGGTATCGGCGGGAGCGGAGAGGGGGGCTGCGGGCTGGGCAGTAAAGGAGGCGGCGGCAAGGGCGACAGTCGCGAGTAGCAGCAGAGATTTTCTCATGAGCATATCCTCATTAACGGCATGGGACATACTCTAAGTTTAGGCCTTTGCCGGAGGATAAGCAGGATAAAAAATTGAGGCTAAACAACGATTTTTTTTGCGCAAACGCCGCTCGCCCGCGCGAATAACGTCGTGGCGGACGGACGGCGAGTCGGCGCCGGGATGGCGCTAGCGGGCGTCGGGGCGGATCAGGTCAAAACGCTGGCTTTCATCAATACCGTAGTAGGCGCTCGGGCCACCGGCGCGCAGGATCGGCTGGGCTTTGGCGGTCTGATAGATGCCCTCTTCCAGCAGCGACTCGTCGATATGAACCGCGACAACCTCGCCAAGTACCAGCCAGCTATCGACGGGGGTGCCGTCGGCGGCGGTCAGGCGGATACACTGCGAGAGGCGACACTCAAAGTTCACCGGGCTTTGTGCAACCCGCGGAGCGGCGACGATCCGGCTGGCGGCGGCGGTCAGCCCGGCGCGAGTGAATTCATCTTCGTGGCGCGGGAGGCTGGCAGAGGTCTCGTTCATGGCTTCGGCCAGCGGGCGGGTCGCCAGGTTCCAGACAAATTCTTTCGTTTCGACAATATTCTGTACGCTATCCTTCCAACCGCTGCTGGCAAAGCCGATAATTGGTGGCCGATAGTTGAAGCAGTTAAAGAAACTGTAGGGCGCGAGATTACGCTGTCCTGCCGCATCCAGCGAGGCGATCCAGCCGATAGGGCGCGGCCCGATAATGGCGTTGAGCGGGTCGTGTGGCAGACCGTGTCCCTGCGAAGGTTGATAGAAATACATAGAATACCCGTAACCGAAGAGGAGATATCCAGACTCCCTTATTTACCGCGCCGCCGTCAACGGGTATCTTACGCGGCTGTTCAAAGGAGATTGCCATGAAAGCCCAGAAACCGGGGTTACACCCGCGTAACCGTCACCATCAACGTTATGATTTGCCCGAGCTCTGCCTGGCTCATCCCGAGCTCGAGGGTTTTATCACCCTGAATCCGGCGGGCGAGCAGACCGTTGACTTTGCCAACCCACTCGCGGTGAAGGCGCTGAATAAGGCGCTGCTGGCGCACTTTTACGCGGTGAAACACTGGGATATTCCGGATGGCTTCCTGTGTCCGCCGGTGCCGGGAAGGGCGGATTATATCCACCATCTCGCCGACCTGCTGGCGCTGGATACCGGCACTATTCCTGAGAACGCGAGCATTCTCGATGTCGGCACCGGCGCAAACTGTATCTACCCGCTGATCGGCGCACATGAATACGGCTGGCGCTTTACCGGCAGCGAAATCAGCCAGGAAGCGATCTCCAGCGCTCAGGCCATTATCGCCGGCAACCCGGGAATGAGCCGCCAGATTCGCCTGCGTCGTCAAAAAGACGCCACGGCGATCTTTACCGGCGTGATCCATAAAAATGAATGCTTTGACGCGACGCTGTGCAACCCGCCGTTCCACGACTCTGCCGCCAGCGCGCAGGCGGGCGGCGAGCGCAAACGCCGTAACCTGGGCCTGGGCGCCGATAGCGTGATGAACTTTGGTGGCCAGCAGCAGGAGCTGTGGTGTGAAGGCGGCGAAGTGGCCTTCATCACCCGAATGATTGAGGAGAGCCAGCAGTTTGGGCGCCAGGTGAAATGGTTTACGTCGCTGGTCTCCCGCGGCGACAACCTGCCGCCGCTGTATCGCGCCCTGACAGAAGTCGGCGCGGTGAAGGTGGTGAAAAAAGAGATGGCGCAGGGGCAGAAGCAGAGCCGCTTTATCGCCTGGACCTTTATGGATGAGGCAAAGCGCCGACGCGCGTTTTAAGCCGTTCGCCGGCCGCACCTCCGCTTAGCGTTGCTGGCGCCCCGGTCTGCTCCGTGCAGCCGGGGCGCTATAGCGTTGGCTCCGCCGGGGCCGGCGGCCCGTCAACGGCGGCGGGCGTCATCGGCAGCACCTGGTAGGTTTGCACCGGGGCGCGCACGCCGGCAAGGTCGAAATGCCTTTTGACCTGCGTATCCAGCGCAAAACGCACCGTCCACTGCTTCAGCGGCAGCGTGGTAAAGGTCACCCGCAGGGTAAAGGCGGTATTGCTCAGGCCGACAAGCCCGGCGAACGACGGCTCGCCAATCACCAGCCCGCGCACCTCCTCCTGGGCCATCACGTCCGCCACCGCATCCTTCAGCGCCTGATTGGCCTTATCCAGATCCTCATGGCGGTCGACGTCGTAGTTAGCCACCACCGAGCCGATCCCGCGCACGAAGTTGGCGAAGGTGGTGATCGAAGACCACGGAATAATATGGTAGGCGCCGGTATCCTGGCGCACCCCGACCGAGCGAATCGACATCCGCTCCACCGTGCCGGTTAACGGCCCGATCGTCACCAGATCGCCGGTGTTCATCCCGTTTTCAAACTGAATAAAAATGCCGGTGATAATATCTTTTACCAGCGTTTGCGCGCCGAAGGAGATTGCCAGCCCCAGCGCCCCCGCGCCCGCCAGCAGCGGAGCGATATTGACCCCCACTTCCGAGAGCAGGATCATCACGGTGATGGTGCTGATGATCACCGCCAGCGCGTTGCGAAACAGCGTCAGCAGCGTTCTCGCCCGGGCGCCGGGCAGCGGACGGCCGTGAATATCCGAGGCGAGGCGGTTCTCTATCAGGCTGGCGAGCAGCGTCCAGCCGATGGCGGAAAAGAACAGGATCAGCGCGATGCGGATAATCACATCCACCGCCTTCTGCCCGGCGCCGTTATGTATCCAGTTCCAGAAATCGAACAGCCCCCAGGCGCTGAGCAGCAGCATAATGGCGACGGCGACCACCAAAATGCGCGCCACCTTCAGCGCCACGGAGATCCAGCCGTTGAGCCGCTTCTGCAGCTCAGGATAGCTGCGCTGGGTTTGCGGCGACAGGGTGATGGTTTTGGCTATCCAGCGCGACAAAATGCCGGAGATCAGCGCCGCGGCGCCGACGATCGCCAGGCTGCGCACCGTGGCGCCCATCATAAACTTCAGGCTGTTGCCCGGGTCGAAAAGCGAGAAGAAAAACAGCACGATGAAATAGGCGCAGGCCAGCCAGTGCCAGACCAGCGCGAAGGCGCGGATAAACAGGCTGAAGAAGGCCAGCGAGCGGTCCGCCAGATGAATCAGCCCTTCGGTAATCACGTGTTTGTTATGAAAAATCAGGTACAGCGCCCACAGGGTGATGCACAGCATAATGGCCACGTTGGCCAGCGCGCCGACCTGGACGTTGACCTGGTTAGAGATAATCGGTACGGCGACGATCAGGCCGTAGCCAATCAGGCTGCTGAGCGCGCTCAGGCGCAGGTTCCAGTATTTCGCACCGTCGTCGCTGAGGTTAAACGGCCGCAGCTCCGCCACCCGTGGGCAGAAAATCAGCCGCAGAATAGCTTTGAAGAACTCGATCAGCGCGAAGGCGTTCAGGAACAGACTTTGCTGGAAGGCGATGGTGCGGTTGCCGCCGTTGAGCCTGTCGCTGAGCAGCTGGCCAACGAACAGCGTGAGCGCCAGCAGGATCAGGTCGAAGATAAAGGCCCCGGCAATCGTGGCCGGCAGCTGCAGCCAGTTGCTGCGATCGTGGTTTTTATGCCGCCCCCACTGGCCCATTTTGCGATACAGCGGCAGCGCGGCCAGCCGCACCAGCCACCAGAAGGCAAAGACCAGCGCCGCCAGCATCAGGAAGGTGCTCGCAGCGTGGCGGAAGGTATCGGCATGGAAAGGCTTATGCGGCGCGCCGGTAATATTGCGCCACAGCTGCGAGAAACGCGACGAGAAGCGCTCGCCGTATTCGCGGCTGATGTGGGTGACGTTTTCCAGCACCGTCGGCTGCTCTTCCTCTTTCGGCGGCGTCAGCGTGGGCGCGCTGGCCGGCGGCGGCGTGGCGGCGGCGGTGCGCAGCTGGTCGATGAGCTCCTGGCGAGCGGCGTCGTTATCCAGCACGTCGGCCAGCGCCGCGTAGGCGGCCTTTTTCTTCTCAAGGTCGGGTTCGTTGCTGGCGGACTGCTGCGGGGCGGCGGTCGGGACGCCGGGCAGGGCTGCGGCCGAAAGCGGGGCGGTAAATAGAGCGGCAAGCAGTAACAGGATCCACGGCACGAGCACCTCCATTGCGTCTCAAACCAGTAAGTATAGAAGACGATATCGGGAGGACGGGGGTGGGATGAATCTGGAAAGCGGCTCCCCGCGACGGGGGAGCCGTTGGCTATCAGGCAACGTGCTGCAGGAATTCGCGCAGGCGCGGGCTGGGCGGGTTCTTGACCAGAACCTGCGGATCGCCATCCTCCGCGATACGCCCTTTGTCGATGAAGATCAGGCGCGAGGCCACTTTTTCGGCGAAGCCGATTTCGTGGGTCACGATAACCATCGTCATCCCTTCCTCTGCCAGATCCTGCATTACCTTCAGCACTTCATGGCGCAGCTCCGGATCCAGCGCGGAGGTGGGCTCATCGAACAGCATCATTTTCGGCTTCACCGCCAGCGCGCGGGCGATGGCTACACGCTGCTGCTGGCCGCCGGAGAGCTCTGAAGGATAGTGGTGCGCGCGTTCCGCCAGCCCCACTTTTTCCAGCAGATCTTTCGCCAGCTTCTCGGCCGCCTCTTTCTTCGCGCCGCGCACGCGCAGCGGCCCGAACATGACGTTCTCCAGCGCCGTCAGGTGCGGGAAGAGATAGAACTGCTGGAACACCATGCCGGCTTCCTGGCGGATCAGGCGATCGTCTACCTTCGGATCGTTGACCTTCAGGCCGTCGACGATCAGCTCGCCGCTGGTTATCTCTTCCAGCTTGTTGATGCAGCGCAGCAGGGTTGATTTACCTGAGCCGGAAGGCCCGATAATCACCACGACTTCACCTTTGTTAATCTTCAGATCGATATCGTGCAGCACCTTGGTTGGGCCAAAGTGCTTGGAAACGTTTTTAAATTCAATCACAGGATTTTCATCCTTCTTTCAAGACGGCGCAGAATAAAGCTCAGAACCAGGGTGATAATGAGATAGATAACGGCAACGGCGCTCCAGATCTCCAGCGCGCGGAAGTTACCGGCAATAATCTCCTGTCCCTGGCGGGTCAGTTCGGCAACGCCGATGACGATAAAGAGCGAGGTATCTTTGATGCTGATGATCCACTGGTTGCCCAGCGGCGGCAGCATGCGGCGCAGCGCCAGCGGCAGGATCACGTGGCGAATCGTTTCGCTTCGTGACAGTCCGAGCGCCAGGCCGGCTTCGCGGAAGCCCTTGTGGATAGAGAGCACCGCGCCGCGGGTAATTTCCGCGATGTAGGCGCCGGAGTTGATCATGATGGTCACTACCGCGGCGGAGAACGGATCGATGCGTAAATCATTAAACGCCATCGGCAGGGCGAAGTAGATAAACATGACCTGCACCACGATCGGGGTGCCGCGAATAATTTCAATAAAGACCAGCGCGATGTGGTTCGCTATCCAGCCGCCAAAGCAGCGGGCGAAACCGGCGACGAGGCCGATTATCAGACCGCCAGCCAGGCCGAGGACCGAGATCCACAGCGTCATTTTGGCGCCTTCCAGCAAAATTGGAATGGCGGGCCAGATGGCACTCCAGTCAAACTGCATAATTCGTTCCTGTTACCGTGTCGAAAGCAGAGGATGGTCCTCTGAGAAAAAATGACTCAGGCCTGCTGCGAGGCGATCCCCGGCAGAGGGCGCAAGCGCCGGTGCCGGGCTACCAGACCTCAGCAGGCCTGTAAGAGATATATCCGTGCGGATACGGTCTGATTATTATTTTGGCTCAGTACCGAACCATTTTTTATAAATTTCGTTGTAGGTACCGTTTTCGCGCAGGGTTTTCAGCGCGCCGTTCACTTTTTCACGCAGATCGTCGCTGCCTTTCGGGAACGCGATGCCGTAGCTCTGCGCTTCCAGCGAGTCGCCCACCGCTTTGAACTGGCCGTGGCCGGCGGTTTTGATGAAGTAGAGGATGTTTGGCGTATCGTGCAGCACGGCATCGGCGCGGCCGGTGCCCAGCTCCATGTAGGCGTTATCGATGTTCGGGAACTGGCGCAGGTCTTTGGTTTTGATGTTGGCCTTAGCGTAGTCAACGGAGCCGGTGCCGCCTTTAACCGCGACCACTTTGCCGTTCAGATCCTTCACGTCTTTGATGTCGTTGTTGTTCGCTTTCACCATCACCAGCAGGCCGCTTTTATAGTAGCCATCGGAGAAGTCGATCGCTTTTTTACGCTCTTCGGTAATGGTAATCCCCGCCAGCGCGAGGTCGATGTTTTTCGTTTGCAGCGCCGGGATGATGCCGCTGAAATCCATTGGCTTCAGGGTATAGTCCAGTTTCAGCTCTTTAGCGATGGCGGCCCACAGGTCGACATCGAAGCCAACGTACTTATCGCCTTGCTTAAATTCAAACGGAACAAACGCCGTATCGGTCGCAACAATCAGTTGTTTTTCAGCGGCCTGGGAAGAAACCGCAAAAGCCAGGGTCAGTGCAGCCAGTGAAACTTTTAATACAGACTTCATAGCATTTCCTTTTATATCCACGGGACGATCCCCTGCGAGAACGAGTAACCCTATGAAAAAATCGTGCCAGTTTTACAACTTGTTGTTTTATAACAACCAGGGTGGTTCCTGTTGCACGCTTTCGGGTCTGGCAAACGGAATCTGCACCATAACGGGGCGCTGTTTTGGTGCGTCATAAATATGCCGAATAACAAGAGCATTTTTAACGCAAACACCGATGGGAAAACAATCTTGCTGTAACGATTGTGTGAGGTGATTATTACATTTGATTTACTTTAGTACGCATTTTGACCATTGTGATGCACTAAAAGAGTGCGATGGCGCGCGGTGATAAAAAAAGCGGGAAACGTGAGGCGAGGAGGGAGGGAAATGCCGCCAGCGGGGCTGACGGCAGTCGGCGTGGCGATTATTCGATATTAGATTCGATAAACCACAGGAATTTATCCAGATCGCGAGAAGCGGCGGTGAAGATGTCGGCCGTATCTTCGTCTTTTGCCTCGCTAATCGCTTTGCGCACGTCGTTCGCCACGATCGCGTAGCGGTCGGCCAGCTCTTTCAGGTGGTCCTGGACGGTGTGAATGTCCAGCGGGTAGCTTTTCAGCGGAGTTTTGCTGTTGATAACCTGAGTGGTGCCCAGCGCAACGCCGCCGAGCTGGACGGCGCGTTCGGCCATCGTATCGAGGTGCTCGGTCAGCGCCGTGCGGAAGCCGTCCAGCATTTCATGAACGGCAATAAAGTTGGCACCGCGCATATTCCAGTGAGCCTGTTTGGTGATCAGCGACAGGTCGATGAACTGGATAACCTGACGATTGAGCAGCTCAACGGTGGCTTTCTTTTCGCTGTCGGTCACATCGTTGCGGGTATAGAGCAGGTTAGATGCTTTAGTTTTAACCAGTTTTGCGGTACTCATAGTTTCATATCCTCTTGATATTTATACTCGTCATACTTCAAATCGAATTATATGGAGCGCTTGTCCCCGGTAACTCATGGGAACAAGTATAGCAACGGATACGCAGAAGGCGGTGTCGGTAGTCTCTATCGGTTTGATAGCGCAGGCTTGTTGATAATTTGAAAAGGCATTTAACTCAATGGGTTGAGCGCATTTGTGCGTGAGCGCTGTACGGCGCGTTGGCCGTACAGAACCGTCTGACAATTTAGCCGATATCGACTTTTTTCAGCTTCGTTTCCCGTCGCATCGTCAGCGTCGAACCCATCGAGGCAAGGATAATCGCCCCCAGCGCCAGGGTCTGCGTGAAGGTCAGCGTCTCGCCAAGGAACACCATTCCCGACAGCGCGGCAAGGGCGGGCTCCATGCTCATCAGCGTGCCGAATGTTTTGGTCGGCATGCGGGTGAGGGCGATCATTTCCAGCGAGTAGGGGAGCGCGGTAGAGAGCACGGCGATCGCCAGGCCCAGCGGCAGCAGCGACCACTGGAATAGCGTATCGGTTGCCTGCAGCATACCCAGCGGCACAAAAATCACCGCGGCAATGAGCGAGCCCATCGCCACCGTTGCCGGGCCGTGCTCTTCGCCCGCGCGCTGGCCGGTAAGTATATAGACCGCCCAGCAGGCCCCGGCGCCCAGCGCCAGCAGCGCGCCGGTGAGATCGACCTGCGCCACGTCCTGCCCCAGCGGCAGGAGATACCATAGCCCCAGAACCGCCAGAACCACCCATACGAAGTCGAGCGGACGCCGCGAGCCAAAGAGGGCCACCGCCAGCGGGCCGGTAAACTCGAGGGCCACCGCAATGCCCAGCGGTATGCGCTGAATTGAGAGATAGAACAGATAGTTCATCGCCCCCAGCGCGAGGCCGTAAAAGAGCAGCGGCAGGCGCTGTTCGCGGGCGAAGCGCAGCCTCCAGGGCTTGAAAATGACCACCAGAATCAGGGTGCCTAGCGCCAGGCGCAGGGCCGTCACGCCGGGCGCGCCAACCAGCGGAAAGAGCGATTTCGCCAGCGACGCGCCGCTCTGAATAGAGATCATGGCGATTAAAATAACTGCCGTCGGCAACCACGCCGGGACCTTTCGGGACGAGCCGGGCATCCTTTCTCCTGTCAAAATTTGTCAAAACCGGTAAAGGTTCCAGTGTAAATGAATTACCCAACCGCAGTTGAGCTAATGTTGAAAAAATCCTCGGCGAGGGGAGTACAATCAGAAGCGCGCCGCTGAAACACTCGTCTGGTGATTAGGAATAATCTGGATGCATCTCCGGCAAGCTACGCGCATAAATATGATTGTATCCGCTAAAAACGGTTGTTTTCCAGTTTGTTATAGTTTTGTGGAAACTTTTGGTTACATGAAAAAGTATGTTAGACAGTGTAAAGCGGAAAGAGTTTCCTGAAAGTTTTTGATATATTTAAGACTTAGGACTTATTAGAAACACATTTGAGGTGGTTATGAATAAAATTGCACGTTTTTCAGCACTGGCTGTTGTACTGGCTGCATCCGTAGGTACCGCGTTCGCTGCAACTTCTACCGTTACCGGTGGTTATGCTCAGAGCGACATGCAGGGCGAAGCGAATAAAGCAGGCGGTTTCAACCTGAAGTACCGTTACGAGCAAGACAATAGCCCGCTGGGTGTTATCGGTTCCTTCACCTACACTGAAAAAGATCGCACCGAATCTGGCGTATACGAAAAAGGCCAGTACTACGGCATCACCGCTGGTCCGGCTTACCGCATCAACGACTGGGCAAGCATCTACGGCGTAGTGGGTGTTGGTTACGGTAAATTCCAGGACAACAGCTACCCGAACAAAGCTGACATGAGCGACTACGGTTTCTCCTACGGCGCTGGTCTGCAGTTCAACCCGATCGAAAACGTTGCTCTGGACTTCTCTTACGAGCAGTCTCGCATTCGTAACGTTGACGTTGGTACCTGGATCGCGGGCGTTGGTTACCGCTTCTAATCACTTCGGTGATATAAAAAATCCGCCTCACAGGGGCGGATTTTTTTTGCCTGTCACTCGACAAACCCGTCGCCATCAGCATCCCGATGGCGCATGAGGTGGCCTACTGGGTGGTGAACAGGTCGCTGCCCAGATGGGTATAGTCCACTTTCTGCAGCTGGAAGTTGGTGATGAAAACCGGTCCGGCCTTTTGCTCAGAGATAAAGCGATAGCGCGGCTTTATCTCCTCGGCGCTGATCCCGGTCCACTGCGAGAAGAAGCCGAGGAAATCGTTGGCCGAGCGGCGGGCTTTGATAACCTTGTGCGCTTTATCATCGCTGGACAGCACCATGAACGGCACCTGGAAGTTCTGCTGGAACTTATCGTCGTGCGCCAGATACTGCACCTCTTTCCCGCGCTCCTTGAAGGCCAGGCCGTGATCGGAGAAATAGGTCATCGAGAAGCTGTCGCCGGAGTTCTGCAGCTGGCTATAGAGTTTGCCCAGCAGGGCGTCGGTTTGCGTCATGCTGTAGAGGTAGCACGAGGTCTCCTTCGACTGCACGAATACCGTATATTTTCCCCTGGTGCGGTCGCAGGCCTGCGGGTGCGAGCCCATCAGGTGCAGGACGATCAGCTGCGGCTGAGTCCGCTGGGTGGAGAGCACCTGCTCGGTTAGCTTCAGCAGCTGCTCATCCTGGGTGTTTTTATTGGCCTCAAAATCACCGTTTTTGAGGAACTGCACCTCGTCGGCGCGCTTGGCAATACTGGCAATCGCCGTATCGTACTCGCCGATTTGCCCCTGATTCGAGAACCACCAGGTCTGGAAGCCCGCGCGGTTGGCCAGCGTGACGAAGTTATCCTGGTACTGCGGCTTGCCGTCAACGACGCGGTTAAGCGTCAGGCCCAGCGACTTTTGCGTTGAACCGCTCGCCGCAATGTAGTCGTTGAACAGATAGCCGTTCACCGAGCTGGCGAAAGGGGTGTTGTCCCAGTGGCCGCCGAAGGCGCCGAGCGCGTCGCGGCGCGCGCTTTCGCCAATCACCACCACGTACAGGTGATATTTGGGCTTCACCGCCACGACGTGCCAGCTATCTTTCATATTCGCCAGCTGCGCCATGCGCGCCTGCTCATCCAGCACCTCATTGTTATTGACCACCACGTCTTTGACGAAGCGCAGGGCCGGGTAGCCGGTATCAATCACTTTGAAGACGCCGCCCCACGCCAGATTCTGCACCGGCTGCAGGAAGAAGATGCCGACGCTGAACAGCAGTCCCAGGCTCTCCATTTTGCTCCAGCGCTTGCGTTCGTCCGGCTTGCGGCGTACGGCAATGACGCCCAGCGCAAAAATAAACACCGCCAGCAGATAGCTGTACCACGGGAAGATGGTCAAAATTTCGGTGGATTCTTCGACGTTGGTGGCGTGCAGCGCCAGCAGCGTATTGAAATTGGGCGCACCGTAGGCCTGGCCAAACGGATAATAGAGCGCGGCAAGCAGCGAGTAGCCGCCGACCACCACCTTCTGCGCGCGCGGGAAGCTGCGCCACAGCAGATGTAGCACGCATGTAAAGGCAACGGCGTAGAGCAGGCTAAAATCGTAGCCAAGGGCCAGGTTAATCAGCAGGGACTGTAAAAAGTAGAATCCGGTCCACGGGTTCAGGACCAGCCCACGAGCGACCAGCGTTTCTTTCAGGGTGAGGTTCATAGTTAACAATCAAAAAGACGCCATGTGCATCCCCTGGCATCAAGGGGTAAAACCTGCTGGACAGTGCCGGAAGAGGGTCTCTGCGAGCCGCAGTAGTGGCAGGGCTGACAAAAGATAGGGCTTGCAAATGCTAAGGTCAACTAGCCATAACGGATTGTTTTGGGAGAAAGCTTACAAAACTTGAAAAAAGTCCGGGAAAGGAGGGCAAACGGGCCAGTATGACGAGGAATTATGACGAAAAAATGAAGCGGCGTACCGCGACGCCGCGTTAGTTGCCCGGTTTGTCCTGCTCTTTTTTGCCGTTGAGCAGATCGCACAGCATGCCGATTAGCATTAAGCGTACTTTAAATGGAGAGTGGGTAAACACTTGTAAGCACCTCTTGAGTTCGTTCATCGTAACCTCCTGCGCTTTCGTCCTTCGCTCGGTGAAGGATGTCTGCATTACATACAGATATAGCACAGGCTATATTTTATAGCTATGGCTAAAAAGTTAATTTTTTGTGCTACGGGCCCAATCATTTACAATGGCCCTCTTTGAGATGACGCTTGCTGCGTCACACGTATTTGAGGAAGCACAATGAACCGTCGCGCAGGCAAACAAATAACAAAAAAAGTGACGCAGCTAGTGAATGTTGAAGAGCACGTTGAGGGGTTTCGTCAGGTGCGCGAGGCGCATCGTCGCGAGCTGATTGACGACTACGTTGAGCTGATTTCCGATCTGATCCGCGAGGTGGGCGAAGCGCGTCAGGTCGATATGGCCGCGCGTCTGGGCGTTTCGCAGCCGACGGTCGCGAAAATGCTCAAGCGCCTGGCCAGCGTAGGATTGATCGAGCAGATCCCGTGGCGCGGCGTCTTTTTAACTCCGGAAGGCGAGAAGCTGGCGCACGAAAGCCGCGAACGTCATCAGATTGTGGAAAACTTCCTGCTGGTGATCGGCGTCAGCCCGGAGATTGCCCGTCGCGATGCCGAAGGGATGGAGCATCACGTGAGTCAGGAGACGCTGGAGGCTTTTAGCCAGTTCACGCTCAAGTACGGGCAGCACGGAGAATGAACCTGCCCTTTATTCAGGCGCTGGCGGGTGACCGCTTCCTCCATTTACTGCTGATAATTGCCGGCGTATTAAGCATTTTTGTCCCCTTTGCCCCTGCCAGCTGGCCTCAGGCTATCGACTGGCAGACGATTATTACCCTCAGCGGGCTGATGCTGCTGACCAAAGGGGTCGAGCTGAGCGGCTATTTTGACGTGCTGGGCCGCAAAATGGCGCGGCGGTTTGTGACCGAACGGCAGCTGGCCATCTTTATGGTGCTGGCGGCGGCGCTGCTTTCCACCTTCTTAACCAACGATGTGGCGCTTTTTATCGTCGTTCCGCTCACTCTGACGTTAAAAAAATGGTGCGCCATTCCGGTTAACCGGCTGATTATTTTCGAGGCGCTGGCGGTGAACGCCGGCTCGCTGCTGACGCCGATCGGCAATCCGCAAAACATTCTGCTGTGGGGACGCTCCGGCCTCAGCTTCCCGGCATTTATCGGGCAGATGCTGCCGCTGGCGATGGCGATGATGGTAACGCTGCTGGCGCTGTGCTGGTGCTGTTTTTCCGCCGTACGCCTCACTTATCATAGCGGCGAGCGGGTGCCCTCCTGGCAGCCAAAGCTGGTCTGGGGCTGCCTGGCGCTGTATCTGGTTTTCCTCACGGCGTTAGAGATGAAGCAGGGTCTTTGGGGCCTCGCGCTGATCGTCATCGGCTTTTTGCTGCTGGCGCGGGCGGTGATTATCAACGTTGACTGGTCCCTGCTGCTGGTCTTTATGGTGATGTTTATTGACGTTCACCTGCTGATCCAGCTGCCGGCGCTGCATCAGCTGCTGAGCAGCGTCGGCCAGCTCTCCCCCGGCGGCCTGTGGCTGACGGCGATCGGTCTGTCGCAGTTCATCAGCAACGTCCCGGCAACCATTCTGCTGCTCAACTACGTTCCGCCGTCAACGCTGCTGGCCTGGGCGGTGAACGTCGGCGGCTTTGGCCTGCTGCCCGGCTCGCTGGCCAACCTGATTGCCCTGCGCATGGCGGCGGACCGGCGCATCTGGTGGCGCTTTCATCTTTACTCACTGCCGATGCTGCTGTGGGCGGCGCTGGTGGGCTACGCCATCCTGCACTTCGGGTTCTGATATTCGGAGGATTGGGCAAGAAACGGACAGGATCTCCCCATTCGCGCTCGTGCAGGCGGGAGTATAACTATAGCGCTGACGTTAATTATCCTGATGAGGAGAGTCCGATGCGTTATAAAAAACTCGGAAATACCGGTCTGTTTGTCTCTGAACTGTGCCTTGGCACCATGACCTTTGGCGGTGAAGAGGGGATGTGGGGCAAAATTGGCCAGCTGCGCCAGGCGGAAGCCGAGCAGCTGGTGGGCAGCGCCCTGGATGCCGGCATTAACTTTATCGACACCGCAAACGTCTATTCGGAAGGGCGTTCGGAAGAGATAACCGGCCAGGCGCTAAAAAATCTCAAGATCCCGCGCGAAAACGTGGTGGTCGCCACCAAGGTGTTCGGTGAAACCGGCACCGCCGGCGTTAACTCCCGCGGTAGCTCCCGCTACCACATTCTCAGCAGCGTCAAAGAGAGCCTGCGGCGCCTGCAGCTCGATCATATCGATCTCTACCAGCTGCACGGCTTCGATCCGGCGACGCCCGTCGAAGAGACCCTCTACGCCCTGGATACCCTGGTCCGTCAGGGGCACGTCCGCTATATCGGCATATCGAACTGGGCGGCCTGGCAAATCGTCAAGGCGCTGGGGATTGCCGAACGCCTCGGGCTGGCCCGCTTTGCCTCCCTGCAGGCTTACTACACCATCGCCGGGCGCGACCTCGAGCGTGAGCTGGTGCCGATGATGCAGAGCGAAGGGCTGGGGCTAATGGTCTGGAGCCCGCTGGCGGGCGGATTGCTGAGCGGCAAATACACCCGCGACGGCCAGGGAGAAGCGGGCGGCCGCCGGCTGGAATTTGATTTTCCGCCGGTGAATAAGGATCGCGCCTTTGATTGCGTGGACGCGATGCGCGAGGTGGCGGACGCCAAAGGCGCGACGGTCGCGCAGGTCGCGCTCGCGTGGCTGCTCCATCAGCAGGCGGTGACCAGCGTGATTATCGGCGCCAAACGCGCGGATCAGCTGGCGGATAATATTGCCGCCACTCACATCCAGCTCGGCGAAGAGGATCTCAGGCGGCTGGATGCGGTGAGCGCGCTGCCGCGCGAATATCCCGGCTGGATGCTCGAGCGTCAGGGCGAATATCGCCGCAATCAGCTTAACGATTAATCCTGTCCTTTCCTCAACGGCGGGCGCTGTCCCGCCGCTTTCTGCCCTCTCTTTTCGAAATCGCTCACAAAAACGACACAACCCCTTTGCGTGATTTATCATTTCATTCTATATGACTAGTCATGAATTTTTAATGACTAGTCATAGTAACGGAGCGAACGATGAAGACACTGGCAAAGGATTTTTTATGGGGCAACTCGGTTTCCAGCATGCAGACGGAAGGGGCGTGGAATGAAGGCGGAAAGGGGATGTCGGTATACGACATTCGCGAGCCCTCAGAGTTTGCCTCTGACTGGAAGGTGGCGACCGACTCCTACCATCGCTATGAGGAAGACTTTGATTTAATGCAGGATCTAGGGATGAACTGCTACCGCTTCCAGATTTCGTGGAGCCGCATTTGCCCGACCGGCGATGGCGAGTTCAACGAAGAAGGTATCGCCTTCTACCACCGCTTTATCGACGCTCTGATTGCCCGCGGCATTGAGCCGATGATTTGCCTGTACCATTTTGACATGCCGCTGGCGCTGGCGAATGAGTACAACGGCTTTATCGATCGCCGCGTGATGGAGGCGTTTGTGCGCTACGGCAAGAAAATGATCGACTGCTACGGCGACAAGGTGAAGTACTGGCTGACCTTCAATGAGCAGAATATTTTCCACATGCCGATTGCGTTCCGCATTGCGGGCTATATGCATGGCGACGAAACGCTCCGCGAGCTGTACGAGATCCAGCATTACACCATGATGGCGCACGTCCATCTGACCGCTTACCTGCATGAAACCCAGCCCGGCAGGCTGATGGGGGGGATGCTGGCGCATCAGCTTATCTACCCGGCGACCTGCCGGCCGCGCGATATTTTCTGCGCTCAGCAGCATGATGAGTTTCTCAACCAGAACCTGCTGCGCGTCTATGCCGGCCAGGGCTACAGCCCCGAGGTCATGGCCGTGGTCGCCCGCGAAGGCTTCGAGGATATCTACGGCGCAGAGGATTTAGCCCTGATTGCGCAGAATAAAAATGACTACATGGCCTTTAGCTACTATGCCAGCCGCACGCTGAGCAGCGATCCGATCCCGGAAGGCACCGAGGTGAACTACTACATGCAGTTCGGCGATAAGGACAACCCGTACCTGAAGTCTACGGAATGGAACTGGCAAATCGATCCGCTCGGCTTTCGTACCATCATCACCCGCTACTACAACGACTGGCGCCTGCCGGTATTCCCGATTGAAAACGGTATCGGGGTGATTGAGTCCTGGGATGGCGAAAACATGATTGCCGACGACTATCGTATCGCCTATCACCGCGACCATATCAACGCCATGAAAGAGGCGATTTTTGAGGATGGCGCGGAGGTGATCGGCTATCTCGGCTGGGGGCTTATCGACATTCTCAGCTCGCAGGGCGATATGCGTAAACGCTACGGGGTGGTGTACGTCAACCGTGAAAACCACGATCTGAAAGACCTTAACCGCGTGCCGAAGAAAAGCTATGCATGGCTGAAACGCGCGATCCACAGCAACGGCGAAGAGATGTAGTTCGCGCGGGCCGCACCGGGTTATCCCCGTCAGGCAGCACCTGCATCCTGACGGGGAATACGGGTAAGTGATGAAGAGGATTCTGCAAAATGTCTGATAATACAACGTCCAGTATGCAGTCTTTGACCGATCGCTTTGTTGAGTTTTCCGCGCGTATCGCCAACCAGGTACACCTGCGTTCGCTGCGCGATGCGTTTGCCGGGGTAATGCCGATTTTCATTCTGGCAGGGCTGGCGGTGCTGGTGAACAACGTGGTGTTTCCCTGGATCCTGGAGGGCGAGACGCTGGTGCGCTTTAAGGTATGGGGCGATGCGATTATCAACGGGACGTTGAATATCGCCGCGCTGCTGATTGCGCCGATGATCGCGTGGTCGCTGGCGCGTAACAAAAACTTCGCTAACCCGGTTTCGACCGTCGTTATCGCTATTTGCAGCTTTATTATTATGATGCCGATGCAGGTGGATCTGGTGCCGGTTGGCGGGAAGGCGACGGTCAGCCTGACGTCGGTACTGACCTTCGCCAATATCGGCTCTACCGGCATTTTCGCCGGCGTGCTCATCGGCCTGGTGGCGACGGAACTCTTTATGCGCATCGCCGGGATCAAGCGCCTGACCATCAACCTTGGCGAGAACGTGCCGCCGGCGGTGGGCCAATCGTTTTCATCGCTCATCCCGGCCATTCTTACGCTGTCGCTGTTTGCGGCGCTGGCGGCGCTGCTGAATAACCTGCTGCACACCGATCTTATCCATCTGATCACCACGCTTATCCAGCAGCCGCTGCGCTTGATTAATACCAGCCTGCCGGGAACTATTTTTATCTACAGCTTCGGCAACTTCCTGTTTACGCTGGGTATTCATCAATCGGTTGTGAATAGCGTGGTACTGGAACCGTTCCTGCTGATTAATACCAATGAGAATATGCTGGCCTACGCCAGCGGCCAGCCGATTCCGCATATTATTAACAATATTTTCGTGCCGACCTTCGGCATGGTGGGCGGCACCGGCAGCACCATCTCTCTGCTGATCGCCATCTTTCTTTTCTCGCGTCAGCAGGCCTCGAAGCAGGTGGCGCGCCTGGCTATTACCCCGGGGCTGTTCAATATCAACGAACCGGTGATTTTCGGTCTGCCGATCGTTTTCAACGTGCCGCTGATGATCCCGTTCGTGCTGCTGCCCGCCATCGGCATCTTTTTCGCCTGGGTGTGTACCACGCTCGGGCTGATGTCGCGCTGCGTGGTGATGATCCCGTGGACCACGCCGCCGGTACTCAGCGCCTGGCTGGCAACGGCGGGGGACTGGCGGGCGGTGGTGGTGCAGTTGATAATCATCATCTTTGGTGTATTCTTCTACCTGCCATTTCTCAAAATATCTGAGAGAGTGGCCTTAAAAAACAATGGGATAAATGAATAATAAGGAAGGACGATGGCGGCGAAGTATCTTTTGATCGCGCGGGAAATTAAAAAGCGGATTATCAGCCAGCAGTACCCCGCCAGCATGCCATTACCCGACCAGTTTGCGCTGGCGGCGGAGTTTAACACCAGCAGGATGACCATCCAGCAGGCGATGCGCCAGCTTATTGTTGAAGGATTGATTTATACCCGCAAGGGGCAGGGCACCTTCGTGCGTAAAAACTTTCTTCAGCTTTCTCAGTGGGATCTTCCGGGAAGCGACTATTTTGGCGCCACCAAAACCTGGGCCCATCTGGGGGCGGTTAGCAGCAAGGTGGTGCGCTTCGAGCTGCGCTTTCCCAGCGAGAAGGAGCAGACTTCGCTGCTGATTAATGCCGATTCGCCGGTTTATGACTTCGTGCGCCTGCGGCTGCTCAACGACGAGCCGATGTCGCTGGACGCCACGGTGATGCCGGTGAATCTGGTACCCGGTCTGAATAAAAGCCACCTCGAAAGCTCCGTATTCCAGTATGTTGAGACGCTTGGGCTGAAGATAATGGGGTCGTACCGCGTGGTGCGCGCCATTAAGCCCGGCGAGCTCGAACAGCAGCACCTGGTGTGCGAAGCCGGCGATCCGGTGCTGGAAGTTGAGCAGGTTATCTACCTGGAGGACGGTACGCCGCTGGAGTATGCCCACTGTCACTACCGCTACGATCACGGCGGCATCGTTATCGTGAACA
Organism: Klebsiella sp. BIGb0149; assembly: GCF_004362605.1. Classification (NCBI taxonomy): domain Bacteria; kingdom Pseudomonadati; phylum Pseudomonadota; class Gammaproteobacteria; order Enterobacterales; family Enterobacteriaceae; genus Klebsiella; species Klebsiella sp. BIGb0149. The sequence continues at coordinate 619,442 of NZ_SNYG01000001.1, forward strand.
ACGGCTGACGTCAGGCAAAAAGAAAAGGGCGAGGTTTTCACCTCGCCCTTTTTTGTGCATGGCGCTCAGGATCAGTTCAGACGAACCGGCATACCGGAACGGTTCTGCACCGCCTGCTCAACCACGCTCTGATCGACGTCGGACTGGCCGGTAACGGCCTGGACGGATTTGTTTAGCGTAATCGGGACGATTTCACCGCCCTGGAACTGGGCTTCGGTGGTCGACAGCGGGTTGTGGACTTCAACATAGCGGCTGCCGTCCGGCTCGCTGGTGGCTTTCACCGGCTCATCGATAAATTCGACGCGGGTGCCGACCGGCACGTTCTCAAACAGGAATTTGATATCGTCGTTGCGCAGACGGACGCAGCCGTGGCTGACGCGCAGGCCGATACCGAAGTTGGCGTTGGTGCCGTGGATCGCGTACAGACGACCGATGTAGAGCGCGTACAGGCCCATCGGGTTGTCAGGGCCGGCCGGTACTACGGCCGGCAGCGGGTTACCGGCTGCGACGTATTCGGCGTGCATTTTCGCCGTCGGCGTCCAGGTCGGGCCGGCTTTCTTACGCTCAACCTTGGTCACCCAGTTGATCGGCGTATCTTTGCCCAGCTGGCCGATACCAATCGGCAGCACGATCACGGTGTTGGTGCCTTTCGGGTAGTAGTAAAGACGCATTTCCGCGCTGTTGATCACGATACCTTCATGCACGGTGTCCGGCAGAATCAGCTGCTGCGGGATATTCAGCACGGTACCGCCTTTCGGCAGGTAGGTATCGACGCCCGGGTTCGCTTCCAGCATGTTGGAGAGACCCATCTGGTATTTGGCGGCGAAGTATTCCAGCGGCTGCTTGTTGTCGTCCGGAACCGTGACAACCTGGTTCTGGCCAATCAGTCGGCTACCGTCGGTCGGCAGAGGATAGGTTACAGCGGATGCTGTGTTGCAAAAGCCCACGATGGCGAAGGCTGCCGCAAGGAGTGTCGATAATTTCATATTCATCATGTCGTGTGCGATGTTAAAGCCACACAGGCCTTTGTTAGATTTTTCAGGGAGTAGATGGGAGCGCATTATATGTGCATTCCCGCCAACAGGGAAATGAGATGTGTACGAAATCACACTTTTTTGCCGCTTGTTTCAAGTGTCGTCCTTTAACCGGCGAAGCCGCGCCGTCGCAGGGGCGATCGCACGGCATACCTGGTGCCGCCGGGCCGCCGCTGAGGCCTGCCGGACGCCGGCGGCGGGGGGCTAAAGGCGCCGAACGCGGCGCCAGCGGTAAGGGAATTCACCGCAGACCGTGAAAAGAGATGGTTTTGCTGGCATAATGTCCGATGTGTCACACTTCTCATTCTCTTTTTTCAGGATAACCCCGTGCTAGTATCCAGCAACGTCACCATGCAGTTTGGCAGTAAGCCGCTGTTCGAAAACATCTCCGTCAAATTTGGCGGCGGCAACCGTTACGGCCTGATTGGCGCCAACGGTAGCGGTAAATCTACCTTTATGAAGATCCTCGGCAACGATCTGGAGCCAACGCTGGGCAACGTGTCCCTCGATCCGAACGAGCGTATCGGTAAGCTGCGTCAGGACCAGTTCGCGTTCGAAGAGTTCACCGTGCTGGATACGGTCATCATGGGCCACGGCGAGCTGTGGGAAGTGAAGCAGGAGCGCGATCGCATCTACGGCCTGGCGGAAATGAGCGAAGCCGACGGCTATAAGGTGGCGGATCTGGAAGTGACCTACGGCGAGATGGACGGCTACTCCGCCGAAGCCCGCGCTGGCGAGCTGCTGCTCGGCGTCGGCATCCCGGTTGAACAGCATTATGGCCCGATGAGCGAAGTCGCTCCCGGCTGGAAGCTGCGTGTCCTGCTGGCCCAGGCGCTGTTCTCTAACCCGGATATCCTGCTGCTCGATGAACCGACGAACAACCTCGACATCGACACCATTCGCTGGCTGGAGCAGACGCTCAACGAACGTGACAGTACCATGATCATCATTTCGCACGACCGTCATTTCCTCAACATGGTGTGTACCCACATGGCGGATCTCGACTACGGTGAACTGCGCGTCTACGCCGGTAACTACGACGAATACATGACCGCGGCCACCCAGGCCCGCGAGCGTCTGCTGTCTGATAACGCCAAGAAAAAGGCGCAGATTGCCGATCTGCAGTCTTTCGTCAGCCGCTTTAGCGCCAACGCCTCTAAATCCCGTCAGGCGACCTCACGCGCGCGTCAGATTGATAAAATCAAGCTCGACGAAGTGAAAGCCTCCAGCCGTCAGAACCCGTTCATCCGCTTCGAGCAGGACAAGAAGCTGTTCCGTAACGCGCTGGCTGTTGAAGAGCTGGCGAAAGGTTTTGATAACGGCCCGCTGTTTAAAAAATTCAATCTGCTGCTGGAAGTGGGCGAGAAGATTGCCATTCTGGGTGCCAACGGCGTGGGTAAAACCACCATGCTGAAAACCCTGGTGGGTGAACTGACGCCGGATAACGGTAGCGTTAAATGGTCTGAGAATGCGCAGATTGGTTACTACGCGCAGGATCACGCCGAAGACTTCGATAACGATCTGAGCGTTTTCGACTGGATGAGCCAGTGGAAGCAGGATGGTGACGATGAGCAGGTTGTGCGCAGCTTCCTCGGCCGCCTGCTGTTCAGCCAGGACGATATCAAAAAGCCGGCAAAAGTGCTCTCAGGTGGCGAAAAGGGCCGCATGCTGTTCGGTAAGCTGATGATGCAGAAACCCAACATTCTGGTGATGGACGAACCGACCAACCACCTGGATATGGAATCTATCGAATCGCTGAACATGGCGCTGGAGATGTATCAGGGCACCCTGATTTTCGTCTCCCACGACCGCGAGTTCGTTAGCTCGCTGGCCACCCGCGTGATTGAAATTACGCCGGAGCGCGTCGTCGACTTTAGCGGTAATTACGAAGATTATCTGCGCAGCAAAGGCATCGACGGCTAACCGTCCGCCGCCCCGGCGCTACCGGGAGTGAAACAGAAGCCCCGGTCAGCCTCGCGCGACCGGAGTTTTTTATTGCCCTTAGTCCAGCAGCCACTCGCCGACGTCTTTACCATTCACCGACAGCCGGCGCTTTTCACCGGCGGGGAGCGTTATCTTCAGTGCCTTCCACGCCGGGCGGTAGCGGCCGCGCGCGTTCACCTGCAGGCTGATGCAGCTGGCGCTGCAGGTCATCTCCCACCCCAGCCACAGCGCATCGCCGTCGCGATAGCCCCAGCTCTCGCCGTCATCTTCAAAGATCAGGCCGCTCGTCGAGCCCGCCCCCTTGAGCGGAAACAGCTTCAGCTCGCGGCTGTCGTCTTTTTTGGCGTCAACGTGGACGATCCTCTCGCTGAGCGGCAGGCCCGCCCCGGCGCGCACCATCAGCGGCAGTTTCTCCAGCGGCGCATCGAGCGTTATCCACTGGCCGCCGGCGAACCACTCCCCGCTATAAAAGTCGTACCAGCCGGACTCGTTTTCCGGCAGCCACGTCGGGCGCTGGCGCTGGCCGGGCTCCACGACGCTGGCGACGAGGAGATCGCGGCCGAGCAGGAAGTCGTCGCACTCCTCGAAGGTCTGCGGGTCATGCTGATGATCGAGGAAGGTCGGGCGCAGCATCGGCTCATCGTCAGCGTGCGCCTGCCACAGCAGGGTGTAGAGGTAGGGCAGCAGGCGATAGCGCAGCTCAATCGCGCCGCGAATCGCCGGCAGGACCGCCGGATACATCCACGCCTCGTTAACCGTGCGATCGTCGTTCCATGAGTGGATCGTGAAGCGCGGATGCATCACCCCGTTCTGCACCCAGCGCACGAACAGTTCGGCATCCGGCTTATCGCCGGAGAAACCGCCGACGTCGTGACCGACGTTATAGAGGCCGGAGAGGCTCATCCCCAGCCCCATGCGGGTGTTGTAGCGCAGGGTATCCCAATTGGTGCGGTTATCGCCGCTCCAGGTTTGCACGTAGCGCTGCATCCCGGCGCAGCCGGAGCGCGAGATCAGGTACGGGCGTTTCTCCGGGGCAAAGCGCTGCTGGGCCTCCAGCGACGCGCGCATCATCAGCAGCGGCATCACCGGACGGATATGCTTGATGGCAATCTCCTGGCCAAAACCGTGGCAGCGCGCCTCGCCGTCCCAGACTTCAAATTCGTTATTGTCGTTCCACGTCGAATCAATCCCCATCTCCAGCAGTTGAGCGGTGACCCCCTCCTGCCACCAGGCGACGGTTTGTGGGTTGGTGAAGTCGAGGTGCGACCCTTCGTCATCCCAGAAGCTGGAGCGCTCCGGGGATTCGCTTTCGGAGTCCTGAATAAACAGCCCGCGCTCCGCCACCTCGCTATAGCGCGGGTGATCCTGCAGCAGGCAGGGCTTGATGTTGGCCGCCAGCTTGATGCCCGCGTCGTGGAAGCGCTGGCTCATCACCTTCGGCTGCGGAACCTTGTCGTAATTCCAGTTAAAGACGTAGCGCTTACCGCCGATCGAGGTATAGCCGGAGGAGAGCTGGAAGGAGTCGCACGGAATGGCGTGCTCTTCGCAAAGGCGGATAAAGTTCATCAGCTGGTTTTGCGCATCCGGCGCGTCGGTGTAGTGCATCGTCGAGCCGCTGTAGCCCAGGCTCCACTTTGGCCCGAACAGCGTTTTCCCGGTCAGGCGGACAAAGGCTTTGGTGACGTCCAGCACGCGTTTGCCGGTAAACATGTAGTAATCAATATCGCCCGCTTCGGCCTGCCAGCGGCGATAGGCGGTGTGGTAGTTGTCGATTTCGTTGCCCAGATCCAGCCAGCAGCTGCTGAGGTTATCGTAGAACAGGCCGTAGCTGATATCGCTGCGCTGGGCGATGGTGAAGGGGATGTGCTTATACAGCGGATCGGTGCTGACGGCGTTATAGCCCATCGCATCCAGGTTGCGCATCTCGTAGCGATTCCCGTTGCGCTGCAGGTTGCCCGCCTTTTCGCCCAGACCGTAGAAGCGTTCATCTTGACGTCGGCTCTGGTAGTGCGCGACGCCGTCGCCGTGGGCGTTGACCAGATAGGCGCTGGTCGGACGGTCGTTAACCAGCGGCTGCCACTCTCCGGCATCGTCGCGGTAGCTCCACTCCAGCCACAGCGGCTGGTGGACGGTGACGCGCAGCCGTTCGGTGGCAACCGTCAGGGTCTCCTGCTGCTGCTCCAGGCTCCAGGCGGGAAGGGTAAATCCGCTGACGTCGTCGCGGCTGCGTCCCTCCCAGGGAACGTCCTGCTGCGGAGCGATGCTCCAGGTACGATCCAGCGCCAGCTCCCCTCTGCGCTTAAGCAGGACGCGGAACAGGTTTTCTTCCAGTACGTACAGGCACAGGGTGTGCTGCCCGTCGACCGTCAGCTCGACGTAGTGGGCCAGCTGCTGTTGTAATTTCCAGTGTTTCAACGTTTTCATTTTTACATCCACTCTCAGGCGCGTTTGGCGCGACGTTCAGCAATAAAAGCCACCAGGAAAACCGCGCCAATCAGGTCAAAGAAGCCCATGGCGACGAATAGCGGGTTGAAGCCAATCTTGTCGGCGGTCACCCCGATTAATAAGGAGAACAGGAAGCTGGCGATCCAGGCGGCGGAGCCGCGCATGCCGTTGACGGTCGCCATCTGGCCCTTATCGAACGACTCCACCACCAGCGCGCTCAGCATGCAGGAGATAATCTGGTGGCCGAAGCCGCCGATGGAGATCAGGATGATGGTGATGTAGGGGTCGCGGGTAATGGCGACGAGGGCCAGAGAAATCATCAGGAAAGCGCCGGTCAGCGAGCTTGCTACCACGGAATTAACCCGTGAACAGCCGAACCAGCGGGTATAGAGTTTGGTCAGATAGCCGCTGACCACGCTGCCGAGATCGGCGGCGAGGAACGGCAGCCAGGCGAACATGGCTATTTGCTTGAGATCCATGCCGTGCTCTTTGGCGAGGTACAGCGGCACCCAAAAGCTCAGGACCGCCCAGGCCGGCTCCGCCATAAAGGCCGGGATCGCAATACCGTAGAAACGCTTATTTTTCGACACGGTTTTCAGCGCGGTAAAGAACGGCAGCTTCACCGCCGGCGGCTCGTTGTCCTGGCGGATGAACTCCAGCTCCGACTTGCCCAGATTCGGATGCTTCTCCGGATTGTGGTAAAACGCCCACCACAGGATCACCCACAGCAGCGCCAGCACCCCGGTGAACATAAACGCGCCCTGCCAGCCGAAAGAGGCGTGAGCAAAATAGATGATCGGCGGCGCCAGCATCGCGCCGATGGAGAAACCGACGCCGGCCCAGCCGGCGGCTATCGGGCGTTCAGATTTTGGAAACCATTCGCCGATGGTTTTGGCGTTGGCCGGGGTGGCGGCGGCTTCTGCTCCGCCCATGAAAAAACGCAGGATCGCCAGATGCAGCCAGCTGCCAGCACCGGCGTGGGCGATACAGGCGACGGCCCACAGGGTGGCGCAGATCATAAAGCCGAGCTTCAGGCCAATCACGTCAATCAGCCAGCCGCAGAGAGGCTGGAAGAGGGTGTAGGCCAGCTGAAAAGCGCCGACGATCCATGAGTACTGCTCGGTGGTGATGCCCAGCGTTGTCTTCAGCTCGGGGGCAATAATGCCTAAAGAGTTGCGGGTAATGTAGTTAACGGTGACGCCGAGCAGAAACAGGGTCAGCATCCACCAGCGCAGGTTTTTGACCACGCGGCGAGATTTGCTGACCGCCATATCGTTGTTGAGGCCTTGGCTCATAGAACTCTCCACAAGAACTTTGTAGGGGGAAATGACCGATGCTCAATCCCTGAGTTGTCATACCTGTTTTATTAACACTATGAATATTATTGTTTTATTTATTTGTTTTTCCGTATAACTAGTATGGAAGTTATCGGACCAATTCAGGTTAAGATAGAAAATGAGCGGCCAATAGCCTTATTTATGCAAGTTTTTTCATGAGATGGGGAGATGCTCACGACAGATAGCGAATCTGGCTTGATAAACTGCTTTTTGGTGCCATGAAAATTCTTTCATTTGTAAGATGGAGCTGGATCACAAAATGGATAAAAAGCTGAGAATTGCCGAAATCGCGGCCCGCACGGGGATGTCGGCGAGTACCGTTTCCCGGGTGCTGGCGGGTAAAGCGAACACTAGCGAAAAGGCGCGTCAGCGGGTCCTGCAGTGCGCCCGCGAAATGGGGGTGATGGAGGGGCTCGCCGCCGGGCGCATGCTGCTGAACAGCCTGGTGGTTTTCGCCCCTTCCCGGGCGTTTGATGAGCGCTCCGATATCTATTACTACCGCGTGATTCAGAGCATTAATAATGCGCTGGCGCCGCATGAGGTCCGCCTGCGGACCTGCGCGCTGGAAGAGAACGACAGCGATGCCAACCTGTTTTTGGCCCGCATGAACGAGGCGGAGACCGAGGCGGCTATTCTGCTGGGCATTGACGATCCGCATATTCACGATCTGGCCGCCGATTTTGCCAAACCCTGCGTGCTGATCAACTGCCGGGATGAGGGCATGCGCCTGTCGTCGATCGCCCCGGATCACCGGCTGATCGGCCAGTTTGCCGCGCGCTATCTGTTTGAGATGGGGCATCGGGCGGTCATGAACGTGATGTGCCTGCGCCGCTACACCATGGAGCTGCGGCTGGTGGGCATCAAGGAGGCCTGGCGCGCGCGCAACCTGCGCTTCACCGACGGGCGGGATCTGATCGGCGTGGCGAACTTCAGCGCCAGGGAGACGGAAGAGCAGGTGGGGGAGTGGCTTGACGCTCAGGCCGGGAAGCCGCTGCCGACGGCTTTTCTGGTCGGCGGAGACTATATGGCGGTGGGGGCGGTGAATGCGCTGCAAAAGCGCGGCCTGCGGGTGCCTCAGGACATCTCGGTCATGAGCATCGACGGGTTTAACCTCGCCGCCATCCAGGATGTGCCGCTTACCGCCGTTCACGTCCCGCGCGATGAGCTCGGCACGGAGGCGGTGCAGCTTCTGCAGCAGCGGCTGATCCGCCCCCAGGCCCCGAGCGGCTCGCTGCTGCTAAACGGCACGCTGGCGGTGCGGGATTCGGTACGGCGGATACGGCCCGGCAGCCGCCGCACCGCCGTTGAGCAACAGGGGCTGTACGACGATTAAACCTCGATGCCCAGCGCGCGTTTGCCGTGGACGTTGAGATCGTCGAGGGTAAAGCGCGCCTGCCAGTCGGCTTCGTAGTCTTCACGCGGAAAATCACCCGGCGACGCGCCTTTCTCCAGCGCGATTTTAACCTTGTGCGCGTAGGCGAGATTCTTCTCGCACAGCGGCGCGGCGGGGATATACATCACGTTGCCCCAGCCCTGCTGGTTTTCGACCGGCGCCACCGAGTGGATCACGTCGCAGTGCCACCACACCGAATCGCCGGCGCTGATGGCCGGGATCGCGCTCAGCGCTTTAATCAGCAGCGGGTGCCATTTCTCGGAAATCGGCAGCACTTTACCCGGCGCCACGCCGCACAGCTCGTCGTCAGGGACGTCATCGAGCAGCGGACGCAGCAGAACGTAGGCCATCGCCTCCGGAATCGGCACCACGTGCAGCAGGCCCTGGTCCGGGATCATATCGGAGAGCGCCGTCCAGCCCTGGAAGGTGCGGAATACCGAGCATTTGGTGGTGTTGTCGACGGTGTACTCTTCCACCTCGGTGCGGTGCGCCGCATCCCACGGGTCGTAAGCGTCGATATTGCCGTTAAAGACGTTGGCGAACACCTGCTGATAGGCGGGCAGCAGCCAGCGCTCGAGGGCGCCTGAATCGGTATGCGCTCCCAGCCCCTTCGAGGTGGTGCCCGGCGGGCGGCGGCGGATGCGGTCAGGATAGATAACGCTGACGTCCGGGTCGAACCACTGCTTGCCGTCATGGCTGAAGGTCCACAGGCGGTTAAGGAACGACTGCACCGCGGCCATCTCGTCGCTCTGCCGCGCCTGCATCTGCGCCTGCGACCAGTAAATCGGGTAGATCTCCGGACGCGAGGCGTCGAGGGAGCCGAAGAAGGTATCGCCCGGTCCTTTGTAGACGTCGTCGAAGCGGTTGAGGTCGAGGTATTCCAGCATCGAGTTGTCCCACGCCAGCGCCCGCTCGCGGGAGAAGTGGCCTCTGATCACCGCGCAGCCGCGGCGCCTGATGGCCTCGCGCTGGGCATCGCTCACTTTGCCCTGCGCAATATCGCTGAACGGGACTATCGGCCAGACCTCTTCCCCGCGGGCCTTAACGGCGTCAATTTCGTCGAGGCGCGCGCTAATTCGCGCCGTCAGCCGATCGAACACGGCCTGCACGTCGCCAATTTGCGCGCGCAGATCCTGTTTTATTTGTCGAATCGCCGCTTTGTGGTCGGCGGGGAGCGTTTCGCTGGTATGGATAACCGTCATGATGACCTCACTTTTCTTTCATTCGAAAGTATTAAATCTTACAAACGTTAATTTAAGTTAAATTTAAGTTAATGCAAGTTTAAAAATTGGATGAGGTGCACAAAATGGAAAAATCCGGGGCAGGGGGCCCCGGCGGCAGGCTATTCGTTGAAGGGGGCGGCGTGGTCCAGCACGGCCTGAATCACATTCAGCGCGCCGTGGTGGTTATTATCATCGGTGGCAAAGCGGGAGATGGCCTTGATGCTATCGGCGGCGTTGGCCATGGCGAAAGAGTACTTCACCAGCTTAAGCATTTCGGCGTCGTTGCCGCTGTCGCCAATCGCCACGCACTCCTGGGGCGAGATCTGCCAGCGTTTCAGCAGGCGGCTGATGCCGTTGGCCTTATGCAGGCCGGGGATAATTAAATCGACGAAGCCAAAGCCGCTGGTCACCGGCTTCATGATGCCGTCCAGCGAGACGTGCAGCTTATCAATGAGCTGGGGAATATCGCTGTCCGGCAGGTTAAGCGAGAACTTAAACAGCGTGTCGTCGATATCATGGTAGTTCGCGATGCGCTGCAGACGGTGGTAGTGCTTTGACATCAGCGCGACGAAGCTGTCGGGCGCGCGGTCGCTGACGTAGGCGCTTTCAAGGCCGCAGGCGACGAAGTTGAGCTGCGGGTCTTTGAGCAGCTCGCCGATCACAATCTGCGACTCATGGCGGGTCAGCTCGCCGTGAAACAGCTGCTGGCCGTGCTCGTAGACCAGCGCGCCGTTCTCGGCGACGAAAGAGATCTGCTCGCGAATTTCCGGGAAAAAGGAGATCAGCTGGTAGTACTGGTTGCCGCTGGCGACAACGAATTCAATACCCTGCTTGTTGAGCTGCGCGAACTGCGCGAGAAAACGCGAGCGGTCATACTGCTTGGCGTCATTGAGAAAAGTTCCGTCCATATCAGTGACGATAACTTTAACGGTCATACCTGTGCTCCTGGCTTAACTGCGACCAGTAACATTCTAATTACAATGTGACCTAAAGCACAAATTTATTTCGAATGAAAGTTTATCCGCCGGCTTCTGCGGCTTACTGCCGCTCAAAACCTATCGGCCAAACCCGCTGGGGAAGCGGGTAGCCCGGCCGGGCATCGTGCCAGCCGGGTGTTGTGTGATGCGGGGTCCGCTCTACAGCGTATGCTCGGTGCGGGCGATAATATCGTCCTGGGCATCCGGCGACAGGGCGGTAAAGAACGCCGAGTAGCCGGCGACGCGAACCACTAAATCACGATACTGGTCAGGGTGTTTCTTCGCGTCCAGCAGCGTTTCGCGCGAGACGATGTTGTACTGGATATGCCAGCCTTTGTGCACCTCGAAGAAGGTCCGCAGCAGCACCATCAGCTTCTGCTTATCGGACTCGTTCTCAAGCGTTGCCGGGTTGAGCTTCTGATTCAGCAGCACGCCGCCGAGAATCGCCCCGGTGGGCAGCTTACCGACCGAGTTGATGACCGCGGTTGGCCCGAGGTGGTCGGTGCCGGAAGCCGGACTCGCGCCTTCGGCCAGCGGAGAGTGGGCTTTACGTCCGTCCGGCGTGGCCATCGTCTGGGCGCCAAACGGCACGTTGGCGGAAATCGACGAGGTCCCGGCGTAGTAGTTGCCGCCAATCGGGCCGCGGCCGTAGCGCGGGTTATGATAATTCTTCAGCTCGTCGATATAGGTCTGGTAGGCGCGGGCGAGCAGGGTATCGACGCTATCGTCATCGTTGCCGTACTTCGGCGCGCCGTTGATCAGGCGCTGGCGCAGCTGCTCGTGGGTCAGCCCTTCGAAGTCCTCCGCGAGGGCTTCCGCCAGCTGCTGCTGACCAATGGCGCCCTGGTCAAAGACCAGTTTTTTCACCGCCGCCAGACTGTTGCCGAGGTTGGCGATCCCGACCTGCAGACCGGAAACCCAGTCATACTTCGCGCCGCCCTGCTTGATGCTTTTCGCCCGCTCGATGCAGTCATCCACCAGCGCGGAGCAGAGAATATCGTGCACGTTCTCCTCCAGCATGGTATCGACGACGTACTCAATTTCGATCGACTTACGCGTGTAGTAGCGGATCTGGGTATCCCAGTCGGCCAGCACCTGTTCGAAGCTGCCGAAGTTGCCTTTCGATAGCGCGTGCTCCTGCGGCAGAAACACCTGGCCGCTGGTGGCGTCGCGGCCGCCTTCCAGCGTGGCCAGCATCACGCGGGCGAAGTTGATAAAGCTCATCCCGGTGCAGCGATAGCCCCATTTGCCGCCCACGGCGGTTTCGATGCAGCCGATCGCCGCGTAGTCGTAGGCGTCCTGCGGCTCAATCCCGAGCTTGATAAACTCCGGGATCACTATCTCATCGTTATTGAACGCCGGCATGCCGAAGCCGCAGCGAATGACCTGCACGCAGGCGTCGAGGAAGTCGTTGCTCATCCCGGCGTGGTAGCGCACGCTGAGGTTAGGCTGGGTCGAGCGCAGGCGCCCGCAGGATTCGAGGATCGCGTACGAGAGCGGGTTTACCGCATCCTGCGGCTGGCCGTTGTGCAGGGTCTGGCCGCCGATGGTGACGTTCTGATACAGCGGGCTGCCCGCGGAGGCTTTGGAGTGCGAGCCGGAGCGGATCTTGTTCACTTCCAGCAGCTTCAGCCAGCAGCTGTGCAGCAGCTCGATGGCGTGCTCGCGGTCCAGCGACTGCTGGAGCTCAACGTCGCGACGGTAGTACGGGTACAGGTACTGGTCCATACGGCCGAAGGAGACCGAGTGGCCGTTGGATTCAATCTGCAGGATCAGCTGAATGAAGTAGCACAGCTGCAGCGCCTGCCAGAAGGTTTTCGGCGGCTCGTGGGCGATGATTTCGCAGCCTTCGGCGATAGTCAGCAGCTCGTCGCGGCGGGAGGCGCGGGTTTCTTCCGCCGCCATGGTGCGCGCCAGTTCGGCAAAGCGTCGGCTGTGATCGCTGACCGCCTCTAGCACGATATCAATGGCCTTCAGGAACTGCTCGCCGTGCAGATCTTCCAGCACGGTCAGGTTAATACGCGAGCGGCGTTCGGCGACCTTAGCGCGCATGCCGTCGAGGCCTTTTTCCAGCAGCAGCGGATAGTTCACCGCGAGGTGAGCATCGCCGGAAGTCATGTTGCCTTCCGCCTTAATAATCCCGGTGGCGAGCAGCGCTTTTTGCTCGTCGGTGAACATCCCGTAGCAGCGGTCCTGCACGGTCTGACCGCGCCACCACGGGCAGATGTCATGCAGGATGCGCTTATTCTCTTCGCTGACCGCAAAGCCGGCGCCTGGGCGATCGGCGAGATCGTCAATCTCCTTCTCAATCCAACTGACGGTGTACTCCGGGAAGATGGGCGCCGCGCGCACTTCGCTGGCCTGGTTGCCGACGATCAGCTCGTCGTGTTTGATCCAGATGGTGCGCTCTGCCAGATGGTGAGCCAGCGCCAGCGCGCGGCGTACCGGGACCGGCTTATCCAGATGCTGCTGACAGGCGGCGGTATAGTGACGGGCGCGCTCGGTGCATACCGGCGGCTTAACGATATGTACCAGCGCGGTTTTATGCGCCTGAATGCGGGGGCTTAGCGTATCCAGTTTCAGAGTGGTCATCATTTTATCCTCGTAGAGTAGCCGTTAAACCTTTGCTCTGAGCGTAGGTCTGCGCGAAGGCGAGCAGCTCGGGGGCAGCAAGGGGTTTGTCCGGAGCGGTATAGGGCTGACTGAGTAGCTGATATTTGTTCATTCCCAGCGTGTGGTACGGCAGGAAGTGGATCTCGCCAACCCGCAGGCGGTCGGCGGCAAAGTCGGTAATCGCGGCGATCGTCGCCTCATCGGCGTTAAAGCCCTGAATCAGCGGGACGCGGATGATGATTTTTTTCCCCGCCTGCGCCACGCGCTGCAGGTTATCGAGCACCCGACCGGCGCTGCCGTCGGTCCACTCTTTGAAAATGGCTTCGTTGACGTGCTTGAGGTCGGCGAGGAACAGGTCAACCCAGGGCAGCGAGGGCTCAACGTATTTCCACGGCACGTGCAGGCAGGTTTCGACCGCGGTGTGAATTCCCGCCGCGCGGCTGGCCTGCAGCAGCTGCTGCGCCAGCTCGGGATTCATAAACGGCTCGCCGCCGGAAAGGGTGACCCCGCCGCCGCTGCGATCGTAAAAAGGCTTATCGCGCAGCACCGTGGCCATAATCTGCGCCACCTCTTTTTCTTCGCCGCATACGCTGAGGGCGGTGGTCGGGCAGCAGTCGCGCAGCGACTCATAGCCTTCGGCGGTGAGCTTCTGGCGGTGGATAATCAGGCCGTCGAGGCTGCGGGTTATTGCATCCGGCGCCGCCTGCTGGCACAGATTGCAGCCGGCAAGGCACAGGCGGGGGTCGTACAGCAGATCCGCGGTGCGGGAGCGGCTTTCCGGGTTCTGACACCAGCGGCAGCCCAGCGAGCAGCCTTTGAGGAATACGACGGTGCGGATCCCTGGGCCGTCATGGGTTGAGTAGCGCTGAATGTTGAAAATCATGAGACCCCCCTGTTTTGCATATGAAGATTAAATTACTTTCGAATGAAACTTACATTGATGCAAATCAACAAGCGGGGCGGGCCGCTGAGGCGAAGAGGGGAAAGTCGCGGTCGGTCACAAATTTTCCGGCGACGGCCGCCGCCGGAGAAGGGCTAGCGGCTGGCGCAAACCTCGCACTGCGGGTCGCGCATTAGCTTCATTTCGCGGAACTGGCAGGTCATGGCGTCGTACATGACCAGCCTGCCTGCGGCAGGCGTGCCGTACTGAGTTAAGACTTTAATGGCCTCCATCGCCTGCAGGGAGCCAATGACGCCGACCAGCGGCGCCATCACCCCGGCCTCAACGCAGGTGAGGGCGTTCTCGCCGAACAGCCGGCTCAGGCAGCGATAGCAGGGCTCGTTATCCTGATACATAAAGACGCTGATTTGCCCCTCCATGCGGATCGCGGCGCCGGAGACCAGCGGCGTTTTATGCTGAAAACAGCCGGCGTTAAGCTGATTGCGTATCGTCACGTTATCGGTACAGTCGAGCACCAGGTCGTGGGCGGCGATCTGCGCCGCCAGCGCCGGCTGGTCGAGCAGCGCATTAAGCGGGGTGAGCCGCACGTGAGGGTTGATTCGCGCCAGCGAGTTGCGGGCGGAGTCCACCTTCGGCAAACCAATAGCGGCATCGCTGTGCAGCGTCTGGCGCTGTAGATTGGAGAGCGAGACGCTATCGAAATCGAGCAGGGTAAGCTCGCCGACGCCGGCCGCCGCCAGATACTGGGCGGCAGCGCAGCCCAGACCGCCGAGGCCGACCACCAGCACCCGGGCGCCCTTCAGCCGCTCCTGACCGTCAAAATCGAAATTGCGCAGGATTATCTGCCGGTTGTAGCGCAGCATCTCCTCATCGCTCAGCTCAACGTCCATTACAGCCCTCCGAGGAGGTGGTTAAAGGGTTCGACTTCGACCCACTCGCCCGCTTCCACGTGACCGCGCTCGCGCTCCAGCACGATAAAGCAGTTACCCTGGCTGAAGGAGCTGAAGATGTGCGAACCCTGATGGCCGGTGGACGTCACCACCAGCTCGCCGTCCGGGTTACGCTGCAGCACGCCGCGCTGGAAGTCGAGGCGCCCCGGAGACTTTTTCAGTCGCGTCGCCGCCCGCACGCGCAGGCGCATTGGCTGCGCGCTGGCCGCGCTGCCGCTCAGTTTTGCCAGCAGCGGCAGCACCAGCTGATAGAAGGTGAGGGTGGCGGAAACCGGATTGCCCGGCAGGCCGCAGAACCAGCTGTTGCTGAGCTTGCCGAAAGCAAAAGGTTTACCGGGCTTGATCGCCAGCTTCCAGAAGCCGATTTCGCCGAGCTCTTCGAGGATCTCTTTGGTGTAATCCGCTTCGCCGACCGAGACGCCGCCCGAGCTAATCACCACGTCGGCCTGCTGGTCGGCGGCGATAAACGCCGCCCGCAGTTTTGCCGGGTCGTCGGCAATAATGCCGAGGTTGATCACCTCGCAGCCCAGCTGCTGGAGCATCAGGTGCACCGCCAGGCGGTTGGTATCGTAGATTTGCCCGTCGCCAAGCGGCTGGCCCGGCAGCTGCAGCTCGTCGCCGGTAGAGAAGACCGCCACGCGAACTTTGCGCACCACCTCGACGTCGGCGATGCCCAACGACGCCAGCACCGGCAGCTCCGCGACGGTCAGCGGCGTACCGGCCGGGAATACCACCGCGCCGTGAGCGATATCTTCCCCGCGCCGACGAATATTCTGGCCGGGTTTTACCGCGGCGATGAAGCGAACGCCGTCGGCGGTTTGCTCGGTCTCTTCCTGCATCACCACCGCATCGCAGCCCTGCGGCACCGGCGCACCGGTCATAATGCGAATGCAGGTGCCTGCGGGCCAGGCAGCGTGGAACGGCTGGCCGGCGAACGCTTTCCCGGCGATCGGCAGCGCCGCGCCGTCGGCAAGATCGGCAAGGCGTACGGCGTAGCCGTCCATGGCCGAGTTATCAAACCCGGGGACGTCCAGCGGCGAAACGAGATCATGGGCGGTGACGCGCGAAAAGGCCTGCAACAGCGGCACGGTTTCCACCGCATTCAGCGGCGTAATACGGTTGAGCATCTGGGTCAGGGCTGTGTCGAGAGGCATCAGTCCGGCGGTAAAATCCATGGGTTTCTCCTGCGGGCAAACATCGAAAACGCCTATTATGGCAGAAAAGTGCGGGCGGCTATATGCCACCTGGGTACAGGCTTTACATCACCGTCCGCTCTTTCTATATTCAAAAATTGTATAGGACAGTCAGCACGATAATGATATCTATACACTTTATTATTTAAGCTCGCTTTGCGAGGGCAGAGACCTGATGCGGCGTGAATCAATAGCGCAACCCACGGCGGATCGGCGCAGCAGGAAGGAATAGCGGAATGAGCAAGGCGGTGATAGCAATTCACGGCGGCGCGGGGGCAATTAGCCGCTCGCAGCTGACGCCGGAGCGCGAGCGGCAGTTCGTGGCGGCGCTGTCGGCGATTGTCGATAGCGGGCAGAAAATGCTGGCGGCGGGCGCCAGCGCGCTGGATACGGTAACCGAGGCGGTGCGCCAGCTGGAGGAGTGTCCGCTGTTTAACGCCGGCATCGGGTCGGTATTTACCCGGGACGCCACCCATGAGCTCGACGCCTGCGTAATGGACGGCAACAGCCTGCACGCCGGGGCGGTTGCCGGCGTTAAGCATCTGCGCAACCCGATCCTGGCGGCGCGGCTGGTGCTGGAGGAGAGCCCGCACGTGCTGCTGATTGGTGAAGGGGCGGAGGCGTTCGCCGCCTCTCACGGGATGGCGCGGGTGGAAAACGATCTCTTCTCGACGACCGAGCGCCGCCTGCAGCTGCAGCAGGCGCAGGCGGACGATGAGATACTCCTCGACCACGGCGCCGCGCCGCTGGACGAGCGGCATAAAATGGGCACCGTCGGCGCGGTGGCGCTGGATATTGCCGGCAACCTCGCCGCCGCGACCTCCACCGGCGGGATGACCAACAAGCTTCCTGGACGCGTTGGCGATAGCCCGCTGCCCGGCGCCGGCTGCTACGCCAATAACGCCAGCGTGGCGGTCTCCTGTACCGGCACCGGCGAGGTGTTTATCCGCACCCTGGCGGCCTACGATATCGCCGCCCTGATGGAGTACGCGAACCTGAGCCTGCATGAGGCCTGCGAGCGGGTGGTGATGGAGAAGCTGCCGGCCCTCGGCGGCAGCGGCGGCCTGATTGCCATCGACAGAGAAGGTAACGTGGTGCTGCCGTTTAACAGCGAAGGCATGTATCGGGCCTGGTGCTACGCGGGCGATACGCCCACTATTGGAATTTATCGGGAATAAGGGGGTAGGGACGTTGCCGCATAGTCAAGAAATCGACGCCAATGATGTGCTGCTGGTGCGCGATCTGAACGTGGCGTTCAGCCAGGAGCAGCAGACCTTTTCTGCGGTGCGGCATCTTTCGTTCAACCTGCGGCGCGGCGAAACGTTAGCCATCGTGGGCGAGTCGGGCTCGGGGAAGTCGGTCACCGCGCTGGCGCTGATGCGCCTGCTCGATGACGCCGCCAGCCAGGTCAGCAGCGACGCGCTGTGGCTGCGCCGGCGCAATCGTCAGGTCATTGCGCTGAGCGAACAGTCCGCTTCGGCAATGCGCCACGTGCGCGGGGCGGATATCGCGATGATTTTCCAGGAGCCGATGACCTCGCTGAATCCGGTATTTACCATCGGGGAACAGATCGCCGAGTCCATTCGCCTGCACCAGAATCTGGGCCATGACGAGGCCCTGCGCGAAGCGAAGAAAATGCTCGATCAGGTGCGGATACCGGAGGCGGAAGCGATGCTGTCGCGCTATCCGCATCAGCTCTCCGGCGGGATGCGCCAGCGGGTGATGATCGCCATGGCGCTCTCCTGCCGTCCGGC
The DNA here is from genome assembly GCF_004362605.1 of Klebsiella sp. BIGb0149. Lineage (NCBI taxonomy): Bacteria > Pseudomonadati > Pseudomonadota > Gammaproteobacteria > Enterobacterales > Enterobacteriaceae > Klebsiella > Klebsiella sp. BIGb0149. The sequence goes on from NZ_SNYG01000001.1 coordinate 637,206, forward strand.
GGTGCTGATTGCCGACGAGCCCACCACCGCGCTGGATGTCACCATCCAGGCGCAGATCCTCCAGCTGATTGCCGTGCTGCAAAAAGAGATGGAGATGGGGGTTATTTTTATTACTCACGATATGGGCGTGGTGGCCGATATTGCCGACCGCGTGCTGGTGATGTACCGCGGCGAAGCGGTGGAGAGCGGAACGGTGGAGGATATTTTCCGCGCGCCTGCGCATCCTTACACCCAGGTGCTGCTGGCAGCCGTTCCGCGCTTAGGCTCGATGCGCGGCAGCGACCTGCCGCGCCGCTTCCCGCTGCTCAACCAGAGTGCGCCCGATGACGGCGAACAGGATACCGTTGTCGCCGGCGAGCCGATTCTGCAGGTGCGCGACCTGGTGGCGCGCTTCCCGCTGCGCAGCGGCATTTTGAACCGGGTGACCCGCGAGGTGCATGCGGTTGAAAAAGTCAGCTTTGACCTCTGGCCGGGGGAAACCCTGGCGCTGGTCGGTGAGTCCGGCTGCGGTAAATCCACCACCGGTCGGGCGCTGCTGCGGCTGGTGGCGACCGAGAGCGGGACTATCGTGTTTAACGGCGAGCGTATCGATACCCTGGCAAGCGGTAAGCTGCAGGCGCTGCGCCGCGATATACAGTTTATTTTCCAGGACCCGTACGCCTCGCTCGATCCGCGGCAAACGGTGGGCTACTCGATCATGGAGCCGCTGAGCGTACACGGCCTGCTGGCAGGCGAAGCGGCCCGTCAGCGCGTGGCCTGGCTGCTTGAACGCGTCGGCCTGCAGCCGGAGCACGCCTGGCGCTATCCGCACGAGTTTTCCGGCGGCCAGCGCCAGCGCGTATGCATTGCGCGGGCGCTGGCGCTGAATCCCAAAGTGGTGATTGCCGATGAGTCGGTTTCGGCGCTCGACGTCTCTATTCGCGCGCAGATTATTAACCTGATGCTCGATTTACAGCGTGAAATGGGCATCGCCTTTTTGTTTATTTCCCACGATATGGCGGTGGTTGAGCGCATCAGCCATCGCGTTGCGGTGATGTATCGCGGGCGGATCGTTGAGATTGGCCCGCGCCGCGCCGTATTTGAAAACCCGCAGCATCCCTATACCCGCAAGCTGATGGCCGCCGTACCGGTGGCCGACCCGGCGCATCGTCATCCGCAGCGCGTTCTGCTTTCAGACGAGCTGCCGGGCAACATCTATAAGCGAGGGGAAGAGGTAGCCAGCGCGCCGCTACAAGAGGTAGGGCCCGGGCATTTCGTTGCCAGGGAACCTGCCGCCGACGTGCTGGGCAGATAACAACGACACCAATAACGCAGCATTTCAGGAGAACAACATGACACAACGCGTATCACGCAAATGGTTGCTGGCGCTGGGCGTCGCTTCGGCGCTGGCGACGGCGCCGGCGCTGGCCGCAAAAGATGTGGTGGTGGCGGTCGGCTCTAACTTCACGACCCTCGACCCCTATGATGCCAACGACACCTTATCCCAGGCCGTGGCCAAATCGTTCTATCAGGGGCTGTTCGGCCTTGATAAAGAGATGAAGCTGGAAAACGTTCTTGCGCAGAGCTATACCGTTTCGCCCGACGGCCTGGTCTACACTATTAAGCTGCACCCGGGCGTCAAGTTCCAGGACGGCACCGACTTTAACGCCGAGGCGGTGAAGGCCAACCTCGACCGCGCCAGCAATCCGGAAAACCATCTCAAGCGCTATAACCTGTACAAAAATATCGCCAGCACCGAAGCGGTTGACCCGGCGACGGTGAAAATCACCCTTAAGCAGCCTTTCTCGGCGTTTATCAACGTCCTGGCCCACCCGGCTACGGCGATGATCTCTCCGGCGGCGCTGAAAAAATATGGTAAAGAGATTGGCTTCCATCCCGTCGGTACCGGGCCGTATCAGCTCGATACCTGGAACCAGACCGATTTTGTGAAGGTGACGAAGTTTGCCGGCTACTGGCAGCCGGGCCTGCCGAAACTGGACTCTATTACCTGGCGTCCGGTGGTGGATAACAACACCCGCGCCGCGATGCTGCAAACCGGCGAAGCGCAGTTTGCCTTCCCGATCCCCTACGAGCAGGCGCCGCTGCTGGCGAAAAACGACAAGCTGGAGCTGGTTGCCAGCCCGTCGATCATGCAGCGTTATATCAGCATGAACGTCACGCAGAAGCCGTTTGATAATCCGAAGGTGCGCGAGGCGATTAACTACGCCATCAACCGCCAGGCGCTGGTGAAGGTTGCCTTCGCCGGGTACGCCACCCCGGCGACCGGCGTCGTGCCGCCGTCCATCGCCTATGCCGAGACCTTTAAACCCTGGCCGTACGATCCGGCTAAGGCCCGCGAGCTGCTCAAAGAGGCCGGTTTCCCTAACGGATTCAGCACCACGCTGTGGTCATCGCATAACCACAGCACCGCCCAGAAGGTGCTGCAGTTTACCCAGCAGCAGCTGGCGCAGGTGGGCATTAAGGCGCAGCTGACGGCGATGGATGCCGGCCAGCGCGCGGCGGAAGTGGAAGGTAAAGGACAGAAAGAGAGCGGGGTGCGCATGTTCTACACCGGCTGGTCGGCCTCGACCGGTGAAGCCGACTGGGCGCTGTCGCCGCTGTTCGCCTCGCAAAACTGGCCGCCAACCCTGTTTAATACCGCCTTCTACGGCAATCCGCAGGTGGATAAAGACCTCACCGACGCCCTGAAGACGACCGACGCGCAGGAAAAAACGCGGCTCTACAAGCAGGCCCAGGAGATTATCTGGAAAGAGTCGCCGTGGGTGCCGCTGGTGGTGGAAAAACTGGTCTCCGCACACAGTAAGAACCTGAGCGGTTTTTATATCCAGCCGGATACCGGATTCAGCTTTGAGCAGGCGGATTTAGCCCAGTGACGGTGGTTACCTTTATCCCAACCCTCTCTCCCGGAGAGAGGGTGCCGGGCCTTGCTCCCTCTGCCGTTCGCGCAGAGGGGGCGGGTGAGGAGGGGCGATGCTAAATTATGTGCTTAAACGCCTGCTGGGGCTGATTCCCACCCTGCTGATCGTGGCGGTGCTGGTTTTTCTGTTTGTGCATATGCTGCCCGGCGACCCGGCGCGGCTGATTGCCGGACCGGAAGCCGATGCGCAGGTTGTCGCGATGGTGCGCGAGCAGCTGGGGCTCGATCGGCCGCTGCACGTCCAGTTCTGGCACTATATCACCAGCGTGCTGCAGGGAGATTTTGGCATCTCGATGGCCTCGCGACGCCCGGTGAGCAGCGAGATCGCCAGCCGCTTTATGCCGACGCTGTGGCTGACGCTGGCCAGCATGAGCTGGGCGGTGGTGTTTGGTATGGCGGCGGGGATTGCCGCCGCGGTGTGGCGCAACCGCTGGCCGGACAGGCTGGGGATGGCGCTGGCGGTGACCGGGATCTCCTTTCCGGCGTTTGCCCTCGGGATGCTGCTGATGCAGGTCTTCTCCGTCGAACTTGGCTGGCTGCCGACGGTGGGCGCCGATAGCTGGCGGCACTATATTCTGCCCTCCGTGACCCTCGGGGCGGCGGTTGCGGCGGTGATGGCGCGCTTCACCCGCGCCTCTTTCGTCGATGTGCTGCACGAGGACTATATGCGTACCGCGCGGGCGAAAGGGGTCAGCGAGACGCTGGTGGTGCTTAAGCACGGCCTGCGCAATGCGATGATCCCGGTGGTGACGATGATGGGGCTGCAGTTTGGCTTCCTGCTCGGCGGCTCGATCGTGGTGGAGAAAGTCTTCAACTGGCCGGGGCTTGGCCGGCTGCTGGTGGATTCGGTCGAGATGCGCGACTATCCGGTGATTCAGGCGGAAGTCCTGCTGTTTTCGCTGGAATTTATTCTTATCAATTTAGTGGTGGACGTGCTGTACGCCGCCATTAACCCGGCTATCAGGTACAAGTAAGGTGCGATTGCTCAACTGGAGAAGGCAGGCGGTTATTAACGCCATGCCCGGGATAAAACCCGGTCAGATACGTACGCCGTGGCACGAGTTCTGGCGGCGCTTTCGCCGTCAGCCGGTGGCGATGGGCGCCGGCGTGTTTGTGCTGCTGCTGATCGCGGTAGCCGTCGTGGCGCCGTGGGTAGCGCCGTTCGATGCGGAAAACTACTTTGACTACGATCGCCTCAACGACGGCCCGTCGGCGCTGCACTGGTTCGGCGTCGATTCGCTGGGCCGGGATATCTTCAGCCGGGTGCTGGTCGGGGCGCAGATTTCGCTGGCGGCCGGGGTGCTGGCGGTGCTGATCGGCGCGGCAATCGGCACCGTGCTCGGGCTGCTGGCCGGCTACTATGAAGGCTGGTGGGACCGGATAATAATGCGCATCTGCGACGTGCTGTTTGCGTTCCCGGGGATCCTGCTGGCGATCGCCGTGGTGGCGGTCATGGGGAGCGGGATGTCGAATGTGATCATCGCGGTGGCGATCTTCTCCATTCCGGCGTTTGCTCGCCTGGTGCGCGGCAATACGCTGGTGCTCAAGCAGCAGACCTTTATCGAGTCGGCGCGCAGCATCGGCGCCAGCGACGCGACGATCCTCTTCAGCCATATTCTGCCCGGCACGGTGTCGTCGATTGTGGTCTATTTCACCATGCGGATCGGGGTGTCGATAATCTCCGCCGCCAGCCTCTCATTCCTCGGCCTCGGCGCGCAGCCGCCGACCCCGGAGTGGGGAGCGATGCTGAACGAAGCGCGGGCGGATATGGTGATGGCGCCGCACGTGGCGCTGTTCCCGGCGATCGCTATTTTTCTGACGGTGCTGGCGTTTAACCTACTGGGGGACGGCCTGCGCGATGCGCTGGATCCGAAAATAAAGGGATAGGCTGAGAAGACGTCCGGAGAGGGCGCGCCGCGCCGCCTCCGGAAGGCTCCGGCTGGCGCTGACGCGTAGCCGGAGTAAGAAGCGGATTAAACCCGGCTTCCCCACAGGTCGTACTCGTCGGCGTGCTCGACTTTAACCCGCAGCACGTCGCCCGGTTTCACTTTGGTTTCGCCGTTCAGGTACACCGCGCCGTCGATTTCCGGGGCGTCGGCCATGCTGCGGCCAATGGCGCCTTCTTCGTCAACTTCGTCGATCAGTACCATGATTTCGCGGCCGACCTTCTCCTGCAGACGTTCGGCGGAGATCTGCTGCTGCAGCTGCATAAAGCGGTTCCAGCGCTCCTCTTTCACCTCTTCTTCTACCTGATCCGCCAGCTCGTTGGCGGTTGCGCCATCGACCGGGCTGTATTTAAAGCAGCCTACGCGGTCAAGGCGGGCTTCTTTCAGGAAGTCGAGCAGCATCTGGAAATCTTCTTCCGTTTCGCCAGGGAAGCCGACGATAAAGGTCGAGCGCAGGGTCAGGTCAGGGCAGACTTCGCGCCACTGCTTGATGCGCGCCAGCTGGCGATCGGCGGAGCCCGGGCGTTTCATCATCTTGAGGATCCGCGGGCTGGCGTGCTGCAGCGGGATATCGAGATACGGCAGGATTTTACCTTCCGCCATCAGCGGGATCACGTCGTCAACGTGCGGGTAGGGGTAAACGTAGTGCAGGCGCACCCAGATACCCAGTTTCGCCAGCTCTTCGCACAGGCTGACCATGCTGGTTTTCACCGGCATACCGTTGTGGAAACCGGTGCGATGCTTCACGTCAACGCCGTAGGCGGAGGTGTCCTGAGAGATAACCAGCAGCTCTTTCACCCCGGCGTCGGCCAGGCGCTTGGCTTCCGACAGCACTTCGCCGATTGGACGGCTCACCAGATCGCCGCGCATGGACGGAATGATGCAGAACGTGCAGCGGTGGTTACAGCCTTCGGAAATTTTCAGGTAAGCGTAGTGGCGCGGCGTTAGCTTAACGCCCTGTTCCGGCACCAGGCTCAGGAACGGGTTGTGCTTCGGCTTCGGCGTGTAGTGGTGGACGTGCTCAAGAACCTGCTCGTAGCTGTGCGGGCCGGTGATCTCCAGCACTTTCGGGTGAACTTCGCGGATCTGGTCGACTTTTGCGCCCAGGCAGCCGGTAACGATCACTTTGCCGTTTTCTTTTAAAGCTTCACCAATCGCTTCCAGCGACTCCTGAACGGCGCTATCGATAAAGCCGCAGGTGTTGACGATAACCATATCGGCGTTCTCGTAGGTAGGAACCACGTCATACCCTTCGGTGCGCAGTTCGGTCAGAATGCGTTCTGAGTCTACAAGGTTTTTCGGACAGCCAAGGGAGACGAAGCCGATCTTCGGCTGGTGCGTTACATTGCTCATAGCTTAAAAATTCATCATAAAGGAAGGTGTCAGGGCGGGATTTTACAGGTGTTTATCAAAAAAAGTATAGCAATGGTGCGTCAGATGATGAAAAAGCCCGGGAAAGACTCCCGGGCGCGATGAGACTTTAGGATTGGGCGGCGTCTCCCGCAGGCGCCGTGCCCGGCGCGCGGGGCTCTCGCTTATCACGCAGCGTGAAAACAGAGATCAGCGTGAACAGGCCGGCGATGCCGCCGAGGATATAATAGGTGCGGGCGAAGCCGATGGTGTCGTACAGATAGCCCGCCAGCGGAGAGTAGATGGCGGTGGCAATAGAGGCGACAAACAGCACCAGTAAATAGACCGTGGACGACAGCTTATTATCAAAGTTGGCGGCGATAAACTTGAACACGGATACCAGGATAAGCGGCTTTTCAAGGGCGTGCATCATTTTCACCGCGCCAATCCACACCGGGCCGAGCGGGATCGCGGAGCCGACGATCCTGACCGACATAATCATTCCGGCGATAATCAGCACCCATTTCGCGCCGGTACGGTTCACGAACCACGGCATCAGGCATAAAAAGAGCGTTTCGCCGCAGACCTGAATGGAGGCGAGGATGCCGTACCAGCGGTTACCTTCTTCCGGGGTGGCAAATTGCAGGGAAAAGTACTGGGCGAACTGCTGATCGTAGGTGTCGTAGATTTGCGTAACGAACAGGGTAAAGATTAGCAGCATCCAGAACTGACTATTCTTCGCGAGCTCCAGCGCGTGGCTCACCTTCAGGGCGCTGGTTTTTTCAATCTCGGCCTCGGTCAGCTCGACTTTGGTCAGCATGAAGCACAGGGCGGCAATAACGATGGCAGTGCTGGCCAGCCAGAAGGCGAGGTTGGGGTTGCTATCGATATATTTTCCGACGATCCATGCCGCCGCTGCCCAGCCTAAAGAGCCCCACATCCGCACCCGGCCATACTCAAAGTGATAGCGGCGGGAGATTTTATCGATATAGGAATCGATAACCCCGCAGCCGGAGTTAAAGATAATCCCCAGGTAGACCCCGCCCAGCAGCGCCCCCAGCCAGAAGCTGTGGACCAGCAGCGGGGCGTACAGATAGATAAAGAACGGGCCAACCGGCAGCAGCATGGCAACCAGAATCCAGATCAGCCGCTTTTTCAGGCCGAACTTATCAGAAATAAAGCCGAAGAAAGGCTGCATCAACAGGGCGATAAAGGCGTTTACCGAGTACAGCAGGCCGGTTTTGGTGGCGCTGATGCCCAGATGCTGGGTTGTCCAGATAACGAAGAACGCCATGGTAGATGACCAGGCGAACAGGTAGAGGAAATCGAAAAGACTCAACAAGATATAGTTTCTTTTGCCGGGCGTAATCATTTCAGTTCCTTCAAACGGGTAGAGGTTAGTGCCGCGAAGCGGAGATGTTCGCGTTTTTTATTTGTTTGTTATACGTATTACATTTAGAGGGGTGATATGACACCCGCCGGCACTAACGAGCAACATTAATAAGTGTTATTTGTGATCTTTACTGCAAAAAATGGCTTTAACTCCAACTTTATCAACCGATGATAATCACGCTCATAATGAGAGCGTATAACAAATTATTGTTTTTTGTTGGTTGTGTGACCGCGGAAGCAGCGCGTCGGGCGCGGGCAGTGTCAAACATTGCTGTAACATTGTAAATGATGTTAATTAACCGGGAATTATTGACCTCGCGCATGATTTTGCGCAAAAAACGACCATATTATAATTAGGGTAATGGATGACAGAGGAGGAACCCTGATGACCGTTGACAGACTGTATCGTAACCTTTTGAATAAGCTGATTAATGCCAACATTGATCTCGACGCTTATCTGCAGCTTCGCAAAGCTAAAGGCTATATGTCAGTCAGCGAGAATGAGCATCTGCGTGATAACCTGTTTGAGCTTTGTCGTGAACTGCGTGAAGGCGCGCCGCGATTGCAGCACGCCGTTACGCCGGAGGAAAGGGAAGCTCTTCGTCTTGCGGGTGAAGCCGTTGCTTCCGCGGCGGTTTGCCTGATGAGCGGGCATCACGATTGTCCGTCTTACATTGCGGTTAACGTAGAGACGCTAGAACGCTGCCTGGCGGGCTTGTCGCTAAACATTCATAAACTGAATGCATCAGCGCCAACGACCCGCGTCTGAACTCAGGGGGGCACGCCCCCCTGCTTAATGTTATGTAAAACTCCTCCTGCCGATCCCCTGCGCTGGCTACCCTTATCCCATTGCTGATAAAAGGAGTTCGCCATGCGCCAGACCGTAGCCCTGATAACCCTTGCCGCTCTGCTGTTACCTGCCGCCGCTGTCGCCGCCGAGAAGGTGCGCGTCGAGGTCCTGCAAAATAAGCTCGACCATCCGTGGGCGCTGGCGTTTCTCCCCGACCAGCAGGGGATACTGATCACCCTGCGCGGCGGTGAGCTCAGGCTTTGGCGTCAGGGAGAGGGGCTTTCGCCGGCTATTTCCGGCGTACCGCAGGTGTGGGCCAGCGGGCAGGGCGGATTGCTGGACGTGGCGCTGGCGCCGGACTTTGCCCACTCGCGCAGGGTGTGGCTGAGCTACGCGGAGGCCGGGGAGGATGGCAAAGCGGGAACCGCGGCAGGATACGGTCGCCTGAGTGAGGATCGCCGGCGGCTGGAGAATTTCAGGGTGGTATTTCGCCAGCAGCCGAAGCTCTCCACCGGCAACCACTTTGGCGGACGTCTGGTATTTGACGGTAAGGGGCATTTGTTTATCGGCTTAGGCGAGAATAACCAGCGCGCAACGGCCCAGGATCTCGATAAGCTGCAGGGAAAGGTGGTGCGTTTGACCGAGACCGGGGAGGTTCCGGCGGACAATCCGTTTGTCGGTCGCGCCGACGCCAGGCCGGAGATTTGGGCCTACGGTATTCGTAACCCGCAGGGGATGGCGATCAATCCGTGGAGCGATACCCTGTGGCTCAACGAGCACGGTCCGCGCGGCGGGGATGAGATAAACATCCCGCAGAAAGGTAAGAACTACGGCTGGCCGCTGGCGACGCACGGCATAAATTATAGCGGCCTGCCTATTCCGGAAGCTAAGGGGACGGCGGTGGACGGAACCGAAGCGCCGCTGTTTGTCTGGAAAACGTCGCCCGCCGTCAGCGGCATGGCCTTCTACGACTCGGCAACCTTCCCCCAGTGGCGGCACAAGCTGTTTATTGGCGCGCTGAAGGACCAGTCGCTGATTGTCCTCGACGTCAAGGGCAATAGCGTCAGCGAAGAGGCGAGGATTCTGCGCGATCGCGGCCAGCGTATCCGCGACGTTCGCGTCGGACCCGACGGCTATCTGTACGTCCTGACCGACGAATCCAACGGCGAACTGCTGAAGGTTAGCCCGCAGGGCTAGCCTCAGGTGACCGGGATCGCCACCACGCTGCGCCAGGCCTGGCGTTCGCTAATCTGCTGATACCAGCGCTGCAGGTGCGGGCGCGGTTGCCAGGTCGTGACGATGCTCATCAGGTTGTAGACGAACGGCGCAACGGCGATATCGCCGAGGCCGAATGATTCGCCGGAGAGCCACGGGAACGCCGCCAGCTCGTCGTCGAGGATGGCGAAGAGCGCTTCACAGGCGGCAATACCGGCGGCAATCGCTGCGGGATCGCGTTTCTCCTCCGGCGTTCTCACCAGCCCCATCAATACCGGACGGTGGGCGGGAGAGAGCGAGCCGTTGGCCCAGTCCATCCATTTGTCGCCCTGCGCCCGCCGTACCGGATCGTCGACCCACAGGCGGTTTTGCCCATACTGCGCCGCCAGATAGCGAATAATGGCGTTCGACTCCCACAGCACAAGGCCGTCGTCCTTCAGCAGCGGCACCAGGCCGTTCGGGTTCATCGCCAGATACTCCGCGTCGTGATTCACACCAAACTCCAGCCCCGCCAAAATCTGCTGATAGGGAAGGTCCAGCTCTTCCAGCACCCAGCGTACTTTTTTCACGTTAGTTGAATTGTTTCTGCCCCATAGCGTAATCATATCGGTTCCCGTTAGTTATTGAGCCGTCGTTGCAGCAAGGTGAGTCATCATGTTGGAATAAAGTTAATATATAGGCAATCGCGATCAAAAAAATTGCTCTGTTTTCAGCAAGACGCGAGGTTATTGCGTAAACTTTAAAAACTTTACCAACTCGCTGTTTCTTTAAGGTCATTTGTACGCTTTACTCACCGGCTGCTGCTGCGCCGATAGAGTGCTGCGGCATATTTTGTTTGGAAAGGATACTTGGGTGGCTCTTATGACGCATGATGCTTTTTCCCTTCGCGGCCTCGCGGCAGGCTGTGCTCTTCTCGTTCTCGTTGCACCTGCGGTACAGGCTGCAGACCAACTCCCCGACGCCCCGTCGATTGATGCGCGAGCCTGGGTCCTGATGGACTACGCCAGCGGCAAGGTGCTCAGCGAAGGCAATGCCGATGAAAAACTCGATCCGGCAAGCCTGACCAAAATTATGACCAGCTATGTCGTCGGGCAGGCGCTGAAAGCGGGCAAGATTAAATCTACCGATATGGTGACCGTCGGCCGCGATGCCTGGGCCACCGGTAACCCGGCGCTGCGCGGCTCGTCGGTGATGTTCCTCAAGCCGGGTATGCAGGTCTCGGTTGAGGACCTCAATAAAGGCGTCATCATTCAGTCCGGCAACGATGCCAGCATCGCGATTGCTGACTACGTCGCGGGCAGCCAGGACGCGTTTGTTAGCCTGATGAACGGCTATGCGCAAAAAATGGGCCTGACCAATACCACCTTTATGACCGTCCACGGCCTTGATGCGCCGGGCCAGTTCAGTACCGCCCGCGATATGGCGCTGCTGACCAAAGCGATGATCCACGACGTGCCGGAAGAGTACGCCATCCATAAAGAGAAAGAGTTTACCTTCAATAAGATTCGCCAGCCGAACCGCAACCGCCTGCTGTGGAACGCCAGCCTCAACGCCGACGGCGTGAAAACCGGCACCACCGCCGGCGCGGGCTATAACCTGGTCTCCTCGGCAAAGCAGGGCGATATGCGCCTGATTGCCGTGGTGCTGGGGACCAAAACCGACCGTATTCGCTTTAACGAGTCAGAAAAGCTGCTGACCTGGGGCTTCCGCTTCTATGAAACCGTGACGCCAATTAAGCCGGACGCCACCTTTATCACCCAGCGCGTGTGGTTTGGCGACAGCAGCGAAGCGAAGCTCGGCGCGGGTGAAGCCGGCTCGATTACCATTCCGCGCGGCCAGATGAAGAACCTGAAGGCCAGCTATGCCCTGAAGGATACGCAGCTGACGGCGCCGCTGACCAAAGGGCAGGTGGTAGGGACTATCGACTTTAAGCTCAATGACAAAACCATTGAGCAGCGCCCGCTTATCGTGATGGAAGCGGTCAACGAAGGCGGCTTCTTTAGCCGAATGATGGACTTCGTGCTGATGAAACTGCACGGCTGGTTCGGCGGCTGGTTCTCGTAATCCGCCGGTCGCGCCCTGCGGGGCGCGATCAGTACAGCAGTGAAATCTGTTTTTGCTTCGCCAGCGCCAGCAGGTCGTCGTCCGGACAGACGTCGCTGGCAATCACGTCAAAACGCGATAAATCGCCCATCCTCGCCGGCCTGACCTTACCGAATTTGCTGTGATCCACCACCAGCACGTGGTAGCGCGCGCTGCTCATCGCCCAGTGCTTAACCGGCAGCTCCTCGAGGTTGTAGCAGGTCGCTCCCTGCTCGCAGTCAATTCCCGCCGCCGAGTAGAAGGCGATGTCCGGGCACAGATGGCTCAGGGTATCCTGCAGGCTCAGCGGTTTAAAAATCGCGTTGCTGGCGTGAAACTCTCCGCCGCAGAGGATGGCCCGACAGTGGGGCTTTTCCTGCAGCGCAAGAAAGGTATTCAGCGAATAGCAGACGCCGGTAAACGGCAGGGCGTTATCAATCGCGTCAATGATCCACGGCGTGGTGGTCCCGCAGTCAAAAAAGGCCATCTGGTGGGCTTCAAGCAGGCCGGCTGCGTGGCGGGCGGCGCGGCGTTTTTCATCCACCAGGCGCGTCTTCTGGTCGCTAAGCAGGTAGTGCGTGGCGCTGCGCGGCTCGAGGACGATGTAACCGCCCAGCAGGACAACGGGGCCATTATGGCCGTTCAGGTCGCGACGGATGGTCATTTCAGAAACGCCAAGCAGCGCTGCGGCTTCTTTTAAGTGAAGCTTATCGCTGCGCTTGAGTGCCTGAATAAGCTGGCTGATGCGTTCATCACGACGTGTTTCCATAATCCCTCTAAGCTGAAATCGCCCTGCGTTGGCAGGGCGTCAGTGGGCAATTTTACCTGCCGGAAGGGGGTTAGTCACGCGTCTACAATTCGCGCCGAACGAGGGGCCGCCCGGCATGGGCTATTCGCGGACCCAGCCTTTGCGGATTGGCAGGGAGAAACAGAGGCGGTACAGGCGCTGCAGGTATTGATAGAGCGGACGGCCGCCGCTGTGCCACAGCAGCTGCGCGGCCAGGCAGCCGCACATGGCGGTCAGCAGGCCGCCGAGCATGTCCAGCGGCCAGTGCACGCCGAGATAGACCCGAGACCAGGCGATAGCCGCCGCCGCGGCCAGCAGCGCGACCCCGGAGCCCAGCCGATGCCAGAATAAGAAGGCCAGCGCGAAGGTAAAGCTGATGGTGCCGTGGTTGCTTGGGAACGAGTTATTCGGCGAATGGTGCAGGAACTGATAGCCGACGTCGGCGGCAAAGGGGCGCTCGTGGGGGAAGAGAAGGCCGAATATCCACGACAGCGCCAGGCTTATTGCCAGGGCCAGCATCACCTTAAATACCAGCTGGCGCCGGTTCGGTCTCCAGAGCCACAGTGCGGTCGTCAGTAGAGGAACAATCAAAATCAAATCTTTGGCGATCAGGGTGGCCAGCGTAATTGCCCACGAAGGTGAGGCGGGCGTGGCGTTGATCGCGGCGAACAGCGCGTAGTTGATATTTTCCAGCATTCTTTCAGGCTCTTGGGGTCCGATAACAATAAGCCGCCCACCTTATGAGACGATGGCGATGAAATAAAGCAGTATTGTCTTAATTATCAGCTTGTTATGATTCATTTTTGGGCTGGCGCCTTTGCTAACACGCCGGCTGCAATGAGTATAAGGCCTGTAACCTAATTGAAATATAAACGAAATATAGACAGGGATAATAAAAATTGCGCGGGGCGGGGGACAGAAGAAAGGTTGTGCTATTTTTTTAACTGTCACTCACAATTCACTATCTCCCCGACAAGACTTTCATTAAACTTTGCGCGATTTTTTATAAATAAGAGATTTCATGCAGAATTATTCGCTTTCAGGCAAACGCCTCGGACGGCAGGCGCTACTTTTCCCGCTGTGCCTGGTTTTATACGAATTCTCCACCTATATCGCCAACGATATGATCCAGCCGGGCATGCTCTCGGTGGTCGCCGAGTTTCAGGTCGGTAATGAGTGGGTTCCAACGTCCATGACCGCCTACCTTGCGGGCGGGATGTTTTTACAGTGGCTGCTCGGCCCGCTGTCGGACCGTATTGGTCGCCGCCCGGTGATGCTGACCGGCGTCGTATGGTTTATCGTCACCTGCCTGGCGACGCTGCTGGCCCAGTCCATCGAGCAGTTCACGCTGCTGCGTTTTTTACAGGGCATCAGCCTCTGCTTTATCGGTGCGGTTGGCTACGCGGCGATTCAGGAGTCGTTTGATGAGGCGATGTGTATCAAAATCACCGCCCTGATGGCTAACGTCGCGCTGATTGCGCCGCTGCTCGGGCCGCTGGTCGGCGCGGCATGGGTCCACATCCTGCCGTGGGAAATGATGTTCGTGCTGTTTGCCGTGCTGGCGGCCATCGCCTTCTTCGGGCTGCAGCGGGCGATGCCGGAAACCGCCACCCGCATGGGTGAGAAGCTGTCGATGAAAGAGCTGGGCCGCGACTACGGCCTGGTGCTGAAGAACCTGCGCTTTGTCGCCGGGGCGCTGGCCACCGGTTTTGTCAGCCTGCCGCTGCTGGCATGGATTGCCCAGTCGCCGGTCATTATTATCAGCGGTGAGCAGGCGACCAGCTATGAGTACGGCCTGCTGCAGGTGCCTATCTTTGGCGCGCTGATTGCCGGTAATCTGGTGCTGGCGCGGCTGACCTCCCGCCGCACGGTGCGCTCGCTGATTATCCTCGGCGGCTGGCCGATTATGTTTGGCCTGCTGCTGTCCGCGGTGGCGACGGTGGTGTCGACCCACGCCTATCTGTGGATGACCGCCGGGCTGAGCGTCTACGCCTTCGGAATTGGTCTGGCTAACGCCGGCCTGGTTCGCCTGACGCTGTTTGCCAGTGATATGAGCAAAGGGACGGTGTCGGCGGCGATGGGGATGCTGCAAATGCTGATTTTCACCGTCGGGATTGAAGTCAGCAAACATGCCTATGAGCTGGGGGGCAGCGGAATATTCAGCCTGTTCAACCTGCTAAGCGGCGTGCTGTGGCTGGCGATGATTATCTATTTCCTGCACGATAAAAGCGTCGGCAGCGGCCACGATCCGCAGTAGCGCATGCTAACAACCCCGGGTGCGGCGCGGCGCCTCACCCGGGAGCGCGTCAGGCGAACGGCGCTTCGCGATTCAGCACCTTATCGATAATATGCAGCACCCCTTCCTCATTGTTATGCGGCGCATCGTAACCGGCGACGGCTTTTACCGGCGCGGCGGCGTTGGCCATGGCGTAGCCGAATCCGGCGTGTTGCAGCATTTCAATATCGTTCCCGCTGTCGCCAAAGGCGACGACCTGATGATTTTCAATTCCCCAGCGTTCCTGCAGGATGCGCAGGCCGTTGGCCTTGTGCACGCCGGGCATAATCAGGTCGATGCTGCCGTAGCCGGTGGCGACGGCATTGACCATCTCGCCGAGCGCCGCATGCAGCTTAGGCTGCATCTCGGGGATCAGATTATCGGGCACGTTAAGGCCAAACTTAAGGATCGCATCGTCGAGGTTATTGAAGTCATCTACCAGCTCAAGGCGGTGATAATACTTTGCCGCGACCGCTTTTAGCTCATCGTTGTATCGATTGAGCGTATAGGCGCTGCGCTTGCCGCAGGCGATAATTTCAATTTCCGGCAGCGTCTGCAGAAACTCGATGACCGCGTGAAAGTGATCTTTCGGCATCTGGCAGTTAAATACGTCATCTCCGGCGTTGACCACCCAGCCGCCGTTTTCGGCGACGAAGGCAATCTCATCCGCCACTTCGGGGAAAAACGAAATCAGCTGGTAGTACTGGTTGCCGCTGGCGACAACGAAGCGGATATCCTGCTCGCGCATCCGCCGATACTGGCTGAGGAAGCGCTGGCGATTATAGGTTTTGGCATCGCTTAAAAAGGTACCGTCCATATCTACCGCAATCAGTTTGATGCTCATTAGCTGTTCTCCATGACAGGTTCAGGCTGCGGCTTAGCCACCGCACGAGCGACCAGCGCCGCCACCATGACCAGCCCCAGCACCACCATCATGGCGCTGCGCAGGCCGAAATGTTCGCCGAGGAAGCCCAGCAGCGGCGGCCCGACGAGGAAGGCGAGGTAGCCGGTGATGGCCACTACGCTGACGCGCTTCGGCGCATCCGGCCCGGTGTCGCTGGCCGCCGAAATGGTCAGCGGGAAACCGAGCGAAGCGCCAAGCCCCCAGAGCAGCACGGAGATCCCGGCGACCCATGGGTTATCCACAAAAATAATCAGACCAATACCCAGCGCGCCCATTACCGCGCTGGCGCGCACCACCGTTACCCGGCTGTAGCGGTCAATGAACCAGCCGCCGGTAAAGCGGCCAACGGTCATGCCGAGGGTGAATCCGGCGTAAATTAAGGAGCCGGAGGTTGGGCTAAAGCCGTGCCCGTCCACCATCAGCAGCGGCAGCCAGTCGTTGGCGGAGCCTTCGGCAAACGCCATTGCCAGCACCACGACGCCAATCAGCAGTAGCTGAGCGTCGCGCCAGACCGGCAGGCCTTTTTCCCCCTGCTGAGCGGCCTCGGCGGCATTTTTCCCGGTGCCATCGGGGATCGCGCGAATGGCGATCGCAATGGGCGCGATGGCGACCAGCGCGGCCAGCAGAATGTGCGGCGCGGCGGGCAGGCCAAAGCCGGTGACCGCCATGCCGATACCGGCGCCGATCAGGGTGCCGAAGCTGTAGAAGCCGTGCATCATCGGCAGCACGGTTTTATTCATTTCGCGTTCGACGGCGGCGCCTTCGACGTTAATGGCCACCTCTGCGGAACCGAAGCTGGCGCCAAAAATCGCCAGCCCGATGGCAAACAGGGTCGCCGAAGCGAACCACAGCGCGACGCTCAGCACCGCCATACCCACCACCGCGCAGGACATGGTGGTACGAATAACCTTGCGGGTGCCGAAGCGCTTAACCAGCCACGCCGAGCAGAGAATGCCGCTCATGGAGCCAATCGACAGGCCAAACAGGACGATACCCATTTCTGCCGTCGATAGCGCCAGCAGATCGCGGATTGCCGGCGTGCGCGTGGCCCATGAGGCCATCAGTAATCCGGGGATAAAGAAGAACATAAATAGCGCCCATAGCCGAAGCTGGAGGGCTCTGCGGGAGTTTTGCGCTGTCATCCGTAAACGCCAGTGAAAGAGAAGATGCAGACAACACTAGCAAGTTTGTGTACATTTGTACATACACCGGATAGCCTTCAGGTTAGCAAATAGTTGGCTATCGTTATTCCCATCATGATCTGTGAATGGGGCGCAATGGAAAGAGATAAATATGGCCCGTCGACCGAACGACCCCCAGCGTCGGGAGCGCATTTTGAACGCGACCCTGGACACGATTGCCGCCCACGGTATTCATGCGGTTACGCACCGTAAGATTGCCTGCTGCGCCGAAGTCCCGCTGGGTTCGCTGACCTACTATTTCAGCGGCATAGACGCGCTGATTGAGGAGGCATTTTGCATTTTTACCGTTGAGATGTCCGCCCAGTATCAGCAGTTTTTTGCCGAGGTGAGCAGCCGCGATGAGGCCTGCGACGCCATCGCCGAACTTATTTTTAGCGCCCAGGTGACCACCGCGCGCAACATGGAGCTGATGTACCAGCTGTATGCCTTCTGCAGCAGCCGCCCGGCGCTCAAGGCGGTGATGCAGAGCTGGATGCAGCGCAGCCAGCAGACGCTGGAGCAGTGGTTCGAACCGCAGACCGCCCGAGGTCTGGATGCGTTTATTGAGGGCATGACCCTGCATTTCGTCACCGACAGCGCGCCGCTGTCAAAAGAGGCGATTCGCCTGATGGTCGGCCGCCTGGCCGGGGAGGCGTAGCGCGCCGAAGATCTGTCTTTAAATAAGATAGCTTGTGCCTCATTAGTGCAAAACTATGGGGAACAAATGTCATGGCGAACGCCGCCGCTGGCGCCATCAAACGGGCCGCGGAGAGGGTGAGAAAAATTAATGAAAAAATATTGTAATTTTATCAATGAATTAATTTATTAATAAAAAGTGGCGATTACGGGGCGGTACTAATCGTTGTTGCCACTTCATACACAGCGTGTCACCTCAAGCGCCAGGGCCCTTTTTCTTCGACTTGTTCGACCATTCCTTCAGATTCAAGCTCTCGCAGCAACGCTACAGCCCAATATTGTTGCTGGGTACTGGGGGCTTTAGGGTAATCTCCCCAGTCGAGACCGCAGAGTCTAAACACTTCAGCCTGCTTAACTCCCTTGCCATTTCTGCGTCCATCCGGATGCTTTGCCAAAGCTGAAAGAGCTAATTCTTTAGCTTTAACACGAAGTTCAAATCCCAGCTGCTGCAGTTCGTTCATAAACATATTTACCCGATTAAAAGGACATTCATCATATTACTACTCTACTACCAGGTGCGCATGCCACCAGCATCTAAAGATTCCTGATTCATGGCTGCGCAGGGCTTTTTTATGCAAGGTGAGTGTAACAAACCGAGGCGGAAAAACCCTACAAAGTGAACATTTCAGCACAGTGGCGCCAGCAGATTGAGGAAGAACAGAGTTTTAGAGAGTTTGATGATCGTGAATCTGAGAACGATCTACTTCTGCGAGATGACAGTATTCCATCAGGGGCTGAACTTTGTCGAAATCAGCGCTTGTAAGAGAATGTAGTGATATTGAATACGGATGAAATTTCTTTCATGTATAGTTTTTTTAAATCATTATTTGCTGGGTTTCGGTCGAGATTAATATTTAATGCTGAGTGTTAGGGAAAGTGATTTTTTAATCGGAAAAATAGCTTTTTGATATGATGGTGGTATCAGAAAAAATTTTATCACAGGACGCGCTGATTAGTCTGAAATTAACTTCTGGTGCCGAACAGGTAATGACAATTACAGGATAATCTTCAGGAAGTTCGGCGTAACGTTCTGGTTGTTCAAGAAAATAGAACTCTCTAAAGTGAGTGTTCTCAGATATATAGTCAACAATCCATGCGTTACTTGATGTGGATTCATGCGATGGGCTAGTGTCCGAGTTCACTGGGACACTAGCAAGTCGTTCGCCTTTCCATGTTACAGAACCTGGTATCATATCTTGGGTAGATTTTTTAATATAAGCAATAAACTCATCATCATTTAACGTTGCAGCATCTCTTTTAGGGTCAGCCAAATCGGCTCCTGAGTATGACTCAAGTCTGGACCGGGGAATGCTGTAAACCGCTATGTCTATATTTAAGCCAAGATTTTTTTCGCTTGAATTTGTTGGGGGAACAAGACTGGGGACACCCGTACCTCCGTCTTTCTCAATCCAATCTGCAGGATATACGATCTCTACTCCTGAATTATTTTCCCCGTATTGATTTAAGTAACGTTTTTCACTCGCGACCACGGGGTGGTTATTAATCCAATAAGGTATCGCGATAGAGATGAGCCAGGCTGATACCCCTATGGCTAATGAAAAGAATGTCAATATTATTAATAATCGCAAAATACGAAATGCATATTCTGGGGGGAGTTGTGGAAAAAGTGCTGGGTTCTTAATGATTGCTTTAAAGGTTAGGTATAAAACAGCAAAAGCAATGCCTCCGATACCAGCAACGGCGCCTACAGTGTTGAAAATTGCAATAGACAAAGAAACCTCCAAATTCTGATTATATACTATGCAGGTTATTTATAGTGTAGGTGGTTTTTGACTTTGTGAATGGCCTGATTGTTTCCAGTATAGTTGCCTTCCCTGTAACTATCCCGTTAACAATTCGCTTCCTGATTCTGATCCACCGCGGACGATTTTTATGATTCATGACCGACATGTAAACGGAAAGACTGAACGTCAATTTGCTATTTGCAAATCATTTCAGGCAAACAAAGCATGCTTTCTTCTCATCTGTCGGTAACTCGAGCGAGAAGGATGAGACTATGAGCTCTGGTAAGTATTGGATCAGTAATAACTACATTTATGGCCCGAAAGAGTCAGGCCGCTTCTGGATTTCAGGAGGTTACATTTATGGACCGAGAAATTCCGGAAAATACTGGATAAGCGGTAATCATATTTATGGTCCCAGGTATGGTGGGAAGTGTCGGATCAGCGCTGGCTATATCTACGGGCCCTCCGGGTTAGAGCTACCTTGGTTGTCGTAGCGTTGTCGCCATTTTGTCTGCACTCATATTCATATCTTGCTCTAACTTTATGATTTCAAAACTCCCAAAATTCAGGCAACAAAAAACCCATCAACCTTGAACCTAAGTGGCGGGGTTGATGGGCTCCACAAAATGGGGACATCAAAGAAAAGCAGTGGCACTACTTATGACTGATGCCCGTAAGAAAAGTTCTGCCGATGTGCATTTTTTTCTCAAAAAATTACTGAAGCCCTGGCCAGATGATGACAATCAGCGTCCCGGCGAGGGTCAGCAGCACGTTGGCTATTGCGTAGGTTCCCGCATATCCCAGCGCCGGAATGTTGCTGCGCGCGGTGTCGCTGATAATCTCCATCGCCGGCGCGCAGGTTCGCGCCCCCATCATCGCGCCAAACAGCATTGCGCGGTTCATGCGCAGAACGTAGGCGCCGAACAGGAAGCAGATAACTACCGGTACCAGGCTGACCACCAGGCCCGCCGCCAGCATCTGTCCGCCGACGGCGCCGAGGCCGTGGCCAATCCCGGCGCCGGCGCTCAGGCCGACCCCGGCCATAAAGACCATCAGGCCGAACTCTTTCACCATATTCAGCGCCCCCTGCGGGATGTAGCCGAAAGTAGGGTGGTTGGCCCGCAGGAAGCCAAGCATGATCCCGGCGAACAGCAGCCCCGCGGCGTTGCCGATGCCGAAGCTGAACGAGCTGAACTGGAAGGTGATCATCCCGATCATCAGGCCGACGATGAAAAAGGCGCAGAAGGCGAGCAGGTCGGTGACCTGGCTGTGGATGGAGATAAAGCCGATGCGGTCGGCCACGGTTTTTACCCGCCGCGCGTCGCCGCTGACCTGCAGAACGTCGCCTTTGTTGAGCACCACGTTGTCGTCAATCGGCATCTCAATCTGGCTGCGGATCACGCGGTTTAAGAAACAGCCGTGATCGGTCAGCTTCAGCTGGGCGAGACGGCGGCCCACCGCATTGTGGTTTTTCACCACAATCTCTTCGGTGACGATGCGCATATCCAGCAGGTCGCGGTCGAAGACCTCTTTGCCGTTGCGAAAGCTGGGGTCGAGGCGGGCGTGGGCGTCCGGATAGCCCACCAGCGCGATATCATCCCCTTTCTGCAGCACCGCATCGCCGTCCGGGTTGGCCAGAATACCGTTACGCCGAATGCGTTCGATATAGCAGCCGGTCTGACGGTAGATGCCCAGCTCGCGCAGATTTTTACCGTCCGCCCAGGCCACCAGCTCCGGGCCAACGCGATAGGCGCGGATCACCGGCAGATAGACCTTGCGCTTGGAGTCGGTATCCAGCCCGCGCTCGCGGGCAATCTGCTGGGCGCTGGTTTGCAGATCCTGGTGCTGCAGCTTGGGCATATAGCGCGCGCCGACGATCAGGCTCACCAGGCCAACCAGGTAGGTCAGGGCATAGCCGAGGCTCAGATGATCGAGCGAAAGCGCCAGCTGGTCGGCGGGCAGGCCGAAGTGGCGCAGCGTATCGCCAGCGCCCACCAGCACCGGCGTGGAGGTCATGGCGCCGGCGAGCATCCCGGCGGTCAGGCCGATATCCCAGCCGAAGAGTTTACCCAGCCCTAAGGCCAGCAGCATCGCGCTGCCGACCATCACCAGGGCGAGCATCAAATAGTTTTTCCCGTCGCGGAAAAAAATAGAAAAAAAGTTGGGGCCGGCTTCGACGCCGACGCAAAAAATAAACAACATAAAGCCCAGATTCAGTGCATCAGTGTTAATACTGAAATGCTGCTGGCCTAATAATAAGGAAACCACTAAAACGCCAATGGAATTACCAAGTTGTACTGACCCGAGGCGCAGTTTCCCGAGACAGAGACCGAGTGCAAGGACAACGAATAATAACAGGATGTAATTCCCGTTTAACAAATCTGCGACGTTTATATTCACGAAAACCAACTTCTCATTTACTAGTAAGTTGTTGAAGGAAATGGTTATTTGGTCTAAGGTTGCTCCAGTGTTCGCGTTGTCCCGAACCCTATTTTGGCATCCCGTTATAACCGGTAAAAATATAGTCGATAGTTTAATCCTTCCTGGATGCTGCGGCTAGTCACAATCGTATTTACTCCGGCGGGAGCCTTTATTGGCATGGATTGCCAGAATGCTTTATCTGACTGGGCTAATTGGAAGTGGGTTAGAGGCAGAATCAGGAGGATGTTGTGAAAGCTGAGCGTGCCTGGACGGGTGCCGTCTGCGGATTTTTTCTGTTTATCGTGGTCTGTTTATCGCTGTTGTTGCATATGAAAGGCGCCTTTCGGGCCGGCGGTAACCCCGAGCTCGGGCTGCTGCTTTTTTTGCTGCCCGGCGCGCTGGCGAGCTCTCTCTCTCCGGGACGACGCGTGATGCAGCCGCTGGTTGGCGCAATTCTGGCGGCGCCGGTTTGCCTGGCGATGATGCGGATTTTCTTTGTTACTCAACGGACGTTCTGGCAGGAGCTGGCGTGGCTGTTTAGCGCGGTATTCTGGTGCGCGCTCGGCGCGCTGTGCTTTATGTTTATCTGCGCCTGGATCGATACCAGACGCAGCAACTCATCGGAGCATTAAACCGTCTCAGGCAAACAGGCCGAGGTTCTCTTTGGCCCAGGCTTCAAAGTCGGTGCAGCCGCCGATGTGCTTCTGATCGACAAAAATCTGCGGCACGGTTTCAACGGGTTTACCTACGGTCTTTTCCAGATCGCTTTTGCTGATGCCCTCAGCGTGAATATCAACGTAGCGGTAGTTAAAATCGTCGCGCTCGTTGGTCAGCTTTTCAGCCAGCTCTTTGGCACGGACGCAATAGGGGCAACCTGGACGACCAAAAATTACGGTAAACATTATTTCTCTCCTTAAATCTCAGCCGGATGGCGAATGACCGCTATGATGCCGCGTTCTGCCGGCGAGTAAAAGAAGGTTCTGCCTTTTGCTTCGATGGTTTAAGGCTATGTTTGATAAATGACTTTGCTTTTAAACCGTTATACTAACCTCGTTGCGCGACGATTTTTACTTCGCCGCGCTAAGCCCACGGACCGGAGGAGAGCGATGCGATCGCCCGCTGTGTTACCCAAAAGCGTTCTGGTGATAGAGATCGTCGGCATCGTACTGCTGACGCTGGCCTGGCTCTCGCTTAATCAGTACCTGCAGCTGCCGGCGCCTTTTGCCAGCCCAGCCGCTGCGCTAATAATGATCTTTGCCGGCGTCCTGCTCATGATCCCGGCCGCCATCGCGCTGGTGTGGCGGATGGCGAAGATCGTTGCGCCCCAGCTAACCGAAAGCAAAAAAACACCTTCTTCATTGTCAGACAGAGAAAAACGAGATGACGCCGACCATTGAGCTGCTGTGTAGCCACCGCTCCATTCGCCACTTTACCGACGCACCGGTCAGCGATGAGCAGCGCGCGGCGATTATTGCCAGCGCGCAGGGAGCCTCCAGCTCCAGCTTTTTACAGTGTACTTCGATTATCCGTATTACCGACCCGCGCCTGCGCGAGCAGCTGGCGGCGATGAGCGGCGGCCAGCAGCACGTGGTGCAGGCGGCGGAGTTTTGGCTATTCTGCGCCGACTTTAACCGCCTGCTGCAGATTTGCCCGGACGCCCAGTTGGGTCTCGCGGAGCAGCTCCTGCTTGGCGCCGTCGATACCGCGATGCTGGCGCAGAACGCGCTGGTGGCCGCGGAGTCGCTGGGCCTTGGCGGGGTCTATATCGGCGGCATTCGCAACAGCATTGAGGCGGTGACCGAGCTGCTGAACCTGCCGCAGCACGTTCTGCCGCTGTTTGGCATGTGCCTCGGCTGGCCGGCCGATAATCCGGATGTTAAGCCGCGCATGCCGGCGGCGATGCTGGTCCATGAAAACGGCTATCAGCCGGTCGATGACGACGTGCTGGCCCAGTATGATGAGCAGCTGGCGCAGTACTACCTGTCGCGCAGCAGCAACGCGCGCCGGGATACCTGGAGCGACCATATCCGCCGCACCATCATTAAAGAGAGCCGCCCGTTTATTCTCGACTATCTGCATAAGCAGGGCTGGGCAACGCGCTGATTGCGTGTAAACTGCAGCCGGACTGGCATCCGGGCGTTGCGCCAGGCCAGCGCGAATGTTGAGACTTGTCAGCTATCAACGGCCCGTCTGAACGGGCCTTTTTGCCGAGGTGCAGGGTGAAAATTGCCATATTATCCCGGGACGGGACGCTCTATTCATGTCGCCGCCTGACTGAAGCCGCGCACAAATGCGGCCACCAGGTGGAAATCCTCGATCCGCTCTCCTGCTATATGAACGTCAGTCCGGTGGCCTCATCGATTCACTATAAAGGCCGCCAGCTGCCGCATTTCGATGCGGTGATCCCGCGCATCGGCTCGGCCATCACCTATTACGGTACCGCCGCGCTGCGCCAGTTCGAGCTGCTGGGCAGCTATCCGCTGAATGAATCCGTCGCCATTACCCGCGCACGTGACAAGCTGCGCTCTCTGCAGCTGCTGGCGCGTCAGGGGATCGATCTGCCGCTGACCGGTATTGCCCACTCCCCGGACGACACCAGCGATCTGATCGCCATGGTCGGCGGCGCGCCGCTGGTGGTCAAGCTGGTCGAGGGCACGCAGGGGATAGGTGTGGTGCTGGCAGAGACCCGCCAGGCGGCGGAGAGCGTGATTGACGCCTTCCGCGTGCTCAACGCCCATATTCTGGTGCAGGAGTATATCGCCGAAGCGAAAGGGCGGGATATTCGCTGCCTGGTGGTGGGGGATGAGGTCGTGGCGGCCATTGAGCGACGGGCGAAAGAGGGCGATTTCCGCTCCAACCTGCACCGCGGCGGGGTAGCAACGGTGGCGACGATTAGCGAGCAGGAGAGAGCGATCGCCATTAAGGCGGCGAAAACGCTCGGTCTGGACGTTGCCGGGGTCGATATTCTGCGCGCCAACCGCGGGCCGCTGGTGATGGAGGTTAACGCCTCGCCGGGCCTTGAGGGCATTGAAACCACTACCGGGGTTGATATCGCCGGGCACATGATTGCCTGGATTGAGCGCCAGGCGACGCCGGAATTCTGCCTGAAAATGGGCGGATAGCGCGCATTGATGACACTTTCATGGTATGCGCCGCGTTTTTTGCGTAAGCTATGACGTCGTTTTTCCACAGCAAGAGGTTACAGGTCATATGGATTCTCTGGTCGTTCCGGGTCTGGATACGTTACGTCACTGGCTCGACGAATTAGGCATCAGCTTTTTTGAGTGTGATTCCTGCCAGGCATTGCACCTGCCGCACATGCAGAACTTCGACGGCATTTTTGACGCCAAGCTCGATCTGGTGGATAACGTGGTGCTCTTTTCCGCGCTGGCGGAGGTGAAGCCGTCCGCGCTGCTGCCTCTGGCGGCGGATCTCTCGGCGATTAACGCCAGCTCGCTGACCGCCAAAGCCTTCCTCGATATCCAGGACGACAATCTGCCCAAGCTGGTGGTTTGTCAGGCGCTGCCGGTGGGCGTTGGCATTACCCTCGAGCAGTTCGGCTGGTTCTTCCGCCAGGGCGAGGAGCAGATCTCGATGGTTATCCTCGAAGCCGCGGCCAACCAGCTGCTGTATAAGGCCGATGAGGAAGAGGATCTCGCGGTGCAGGAGGTTCAGCACCATTTTCTTCACTAGCCTCGCCGGTGAATAGCGCAGCCACTGCCAGAGCGGCTGCGTATTACACGCTTTTATTCTGCTATTAACCCGCCATTAAAGAATTTTTCACCGCCATTCTGCCGCTTTCGGCTTATCACGTAGACCCATATTGCATAAAAAATTGATAAAAGCCGTTATTTTACCTGGGCTATAGCCTCTTATTCTGGCTACAGTTATTCTGACGCTGCTTCCAGTTGCGGGCAACCATTCCGGGAGAGGTCCTCTCTCCTTTTCTTAGACAATGAAAAAATATGCATGATTTTTGCATGCGGATAATTGCGTATATTAAGTCCGTGCTTAACGGGCATTGAGAAGGAATAAGAGATATGACCGCCTTTGGTAAAAAATGGTTAACAGGCTTGGTTACCGGCGCGCTGATGGCCGTCTCTGCCGGTTCGCTTGCCGCTGAACAGAAAACCCTGCACGTTTATAACTGGTCTGATTATATTGCCCCGGACACGGTGGCTGATTTTGAAAAAGAGACCGGGATTAAAGTGGTGTACGACGTTTTTGATTCCAACGAAGTACTGGAAGGCAAACTAATGGCGGGCAGCACCGGTTTTGACCTGGTGGTACCCTCAGCCAGCTTCCTCGAGCGCCAGCTGGCGGCGGGCGTGTTCCAGCCGCTGGATAAAAGCAAGCTGCCCAACTGGAAAAACCTCGACCCGGAAGTCTTAAAGCTGGTCGCTAAGCACGACCCGGAAAATAAATACGCGATGCCGTATCTGTGGGCCACCACCGGGATTGGCTATAACGTCGATAAAGTGAAGGCCGTGCTGGGTAAAGACGCGCCGCTGGATAGCTGGGATCTGGTGCTGAAGCCGGAAAACCTCGAAAAGCTGAAAAGCTGCGGCGTCTCCTTCCTTGACGCACCGGAAGAGATTTTTGCCACCGTGCTTAACTACCTCGGCAAAGACCCGAACAGCATGAAGGCCGATGACTATACCGGTCCGGCGACCGATCTGCTGCTCAAGCTGCGGCCGAACATCCGCTACTTCCACTCCTCGCAGTACATTAACGACCTGGCCAACGGCGATATCTGCGTCGCGATCGGCTGGGCGGGCGACGTATGGCAGGCCGCAAACCGCGCCAAAGAGGCGAAAAATGGCGTCAACGTCTCCTACTTTATTCCGAAAGAGGGGGCGATGGCGTTCTTTGACGTCTTTGCGATGCCGGCAGATGCTAAGAATAAAGATGAAGCCTATCAGTTCCTTAACTATCTGATGCGCCCTGAAGTCATCGCTAAGATTAGCGATCAGGTGTACTACGCCAACGGCAACAAGGCCTCAACGCCGCTGGTCAGCGAAGCCATCCGCAGCAATCCGGCAATTTATCCGCCGGCCGACGTGTTCGCCAAGCTGTTCACCCTGAAGGTTCAGGAGCCGAAAATCGACCGCGTGCGCACCCGCGCGTGGACCAAGGTAAAAAGCGGGAAATAAAACCCGATGGCCCGGTTCGCCGGGCCTGAAAAGGGTATAAATAGCCGGAGTATTGCAGTATGCCCGGCTAAAAAAACGCACCAGGATGGTGCGACTGCACGATAAAGAATGATGTATGGCAACCGGGCCATACGGTGGTGAGTTTTTGCCGGAGAGCGCTTAAGTGAATGACCTAATTTCCCGCCCACAAATGAAAGCCCCCAAAGCGCTGACCCCGCTGCTGGAAATCCGTAACCTGACCAAATCGTTCGATGGTCAGCACGCCGTCGATGACGTCAATCTCACGATTTATAAAGGTGAAATCTTCGCCCTGCTGGGCGCATCCGGCTGCGGGAAATCAACGCTGCTGCGCATGCTGGCGGGCTTTGAGCAGCCGACAGCCGGACAGATTATGCTCGATGGCGTCGACCTGTCGCGCGTCCCGCCGTACCAGCGGCCTATTAACATGATGTTTCAGTCCTACGCGCTGTTCCCCCATATGACGGTAGAGCAGAACATCGCCTTTGGCCTGAAGCAGGACAAGCTGCCGAAAGCCGAAATCGCCAGTAGGGTGCAGGAGATGCTGGCGCTGGTGCATATGCAGGAGTTTGCCAAACGCAAGCCGCACCAGCTTTCCGGCGGCCAGCGTCAGCGCGTGGCCCTGGCCCGTAGCCTGGCAAAAAGGCCGAAACTGCTGCTGCTCGACGAACCGATGGGCGCGCTGGATAAAAAGCTGCGTGACCGAATGCAGCTGGAGGTGGTGGACATCCTCGAGCGCGTGGGGGCGACCTGCGTCATGGTGACCCACGATCAGGAAGAGGCGATGACCATGGCGGGGCGCATTGCGATCATGAATCGCGGTAAGTTCGTGCAAATCGGCGAACCGGAGGAGATCTACGAGCACCCGACGACCCGCTACAGCGCGGAGTTCATCGGCTCGGTCAACGTCTTTGAAGGGCTGGTGCAGGAGCGGCTGGAGGACGGCCTGGTGCTGAAGTCTCCGGGGCTGGTGCATCCGCTCAAGGTTGACCCCGACGCTTCCGTTGTCGATAACGTGCCGGTGTGGGTTGCCCTGCGTCCGGAGAAGATCATGCTCTGCGACGAGCCGCCGGCGGATGGCTACAACTTTGCCGTCGGGGAAGTGATCCACATTGCCTACCTCGGCGATCTGTCTATCTACCACGTGCGACTGCAAAGTGGGCAGATGCTCAGCGCCCAGCTGCAGAACGAACATCGTCATCGCAAAGGCGCGCCAACCTGGGGTGATGAAGTCCGTTTATGCTGGGACGCGGACAGCTGCGTCGTTCTGACGGTGTAAGGAGAGGGCGATGAGTATATTAGAACCACCGGCAGGGGCGAAAAAGCCGGACGCCGCGACGCCGTGGCTGACGCGCCTGCAAATGGCCCACGGCCGCAAGCTGGTGATTGCGCTGCCGTATCTGTGGATGACGCTGCTGTTTCTGCTGCCGTTCCTGATCGTCTTTAAAATCAGCCTCGCGGAGATGGCGCGGGCTATTCCGCCCTATACCGATCTGCTGGAGTGGGCCGACGGTCAGCTGACGATTACCCTTAATCTGGCGAACTTCCTGCAGCTCACCGACGATCCGCTCTACTTTGAGGCCTATCTGCAGTCGCTGCAGGTGGCCGGGATCTCCACGTTTTGCTGCCTGCTGCTGGGCTACCCGCTGGCGTGGGCGGTGGCGCACAGCAAGCCCTCAACGCGCAATATCCTGCTGCTGCTGGTGATCCTGCCGTCGTGGACCTCGTTCTTAATCCGCGTATACGCGTGGATGGGGCTGCTGAAAAGCAACGGCGTGCTGAATAACTTTCTGCTGTGGCTGGGGGTCATTGATCAGCCGCTGGAGATCCTGCACACCAACCTGGCGGTCTATATCGGCATCGTTTACGCCTACCTGCCGTTTATGGTGCTGCCTATTTATACCGCGCTGACGCGCATCGACTACTCGCTGGTGGAGGCCTCGCTGGATCTGGGCGCCCGCCCGCTGAAAACCTTCTTCCAGGTGATCGTACCGTTAACCAAAGGCGGCATTATCGCCGGCTCGATGCTGGTCTTCATTCCGGCCGTGGGCGAGTTCGTTATCCCTGAGCTGCTCGGCGGTCCGGACAGCATCATGATCGGCCGCGTGCTGTGGCAGGAGTTCTTTAACAACCGCGACTGGCCGGTAGCGTCGGCGGTGGCCATCGTGATGCTGCTGCTGCTGATCGTACCGATTATGTGGTTCCACAAGCATCAGCAAAAACAGATAGGGGAACACGGATGAGTGATTTGCCGGTAGTGCGTTCGCCGTGGCGAATATTAATCCTCGTGATTGGGTTTACCTTCCTGTATGCGCCGATGCTGATGCTGGTTATCTACTCGTTCAACAGCTCGAAGCTGGTGACGGTGTGGGCCGGCTGGTCGACGCGCTGGTACAGCGAGCTGTTCCACGACGATGCGATGATGAGCGCCGTGGGTCTGAGCCTGACTATCGCCACCTGCGCGGCGACGGCGGCGGCGATCCTCGGCACTATCGCTGCGGTGGTGCTGGTGCGCTTTGGCCGCTTCCGCGGGTCGAGCGGCTTTGCGTTTATGATTACCGCGCCGCTGGTGATGCCGGACGTGATCACCGGGCTGTCGCTGCTGCTGCTTTTCGTCGCGCTGGGGCACGCGATTGGCTGGCCGTCGGATCGCGGGATGCTGACCATCTGGCTGGCGCACGTGACCTTCTGTACCGCCTACGTCGCGGTGGTGATTTCGTCGCGTCTGCGCGAGCTGGATCACTCCATCGAGGAGGCGGCGATGGATCTGGGCGCCGCGCCGCTGAAGGTATTTTTCATCATCACGCTGCCGATGATCATGCCGGCGGTGATTTCCGGCTGGCTGCTGGCATTCACCCTGTCGCTGGACGATCTGGTGATTGCCAGCTTTGTTTCCGGTCCTGGCGCCACCACGCTGCCGATGCTGGTTTTCTCCAGCGTGCGCATGGGCGTCAATCCAGAAATCAACGCCCTGGCGACGCTTATCCTCGGCGTGGTCGGGATTGTTGGTTTTATCGCCTGGTATTTGATGGCCCGCGCAGAAAAGCAGCGAGTACGCGATATCCAGCGTGCAAGACGCGGCTGAAGCCCCTAAAATCGATAGCAAGACCTGGTGCCGGCGTCGCGATTGTGCGACGCCGTTTTCATGGAAGACTCAACCGTTGGGATTGTTTACTAAAGCTCGCTCATCTCATGCTCGCCTGAACGTCCCTGCGCTGGTGCAGGTGGCGGCGTTCGCCATTATTTTAATCCGCGCCCTCGACCTGCTGATGATCCTCAATCAGCTTGGCGTGCGGGGGATCGGCGAGTTTATCCACCGCAGCGTGCAGACGTGGCCCCTGACGCTGGTCTTCTTCTCAAGCCTGCTGCTGGTATTTATTGAAATCTGGTGCGCGTTTTCACTGGTCAAAGGGCAGAACCGGGCGCGCTGGATCTATCTGCTGACGCAGATTATCGTCAGCGGCTATCTGTGGGCCGCCTCGCTGGGCTACGGCTACCCGGAACTCTTTAGCATTGCCGGCGAATCGAAGCGGGAAATTTTCCGTTCGCTGGTGATGCAGAAGCTGCCGGACCTGCTGGTGCTGGCGCTGCTGTTTATCCCGGCATCGTGCCGACGCTTTTTCCAACTGCAGTAACGGTGATACAATCCCCGCCCCTGATTTTTTGAAGGTCTTTTTATGCACTGCGCACTCTATGACGCGGGCCGCTGCCGCTCCTGTCAGTGGCTGGAACTGCCGCCAGCACAACAGCTCGCCGATAAAATGGCCGATCTGCGGTCGCTGCTGGCAGAACGCCCGGTGGCGACGTGGTGCGAACCGGTCTCCGGTCCGGAAACCGGCTTTCGCAATAAGGCCAAAATGGTGGTCAGCGGCAGCGTTGAGCGCCCGCTGCTCGGCATGCTGCATCGCGACGGCAATCCTGAAGACCTCACCGATTGTCCGCTCTACCCGGCAAGCTTTGCGCCGGTCTTCGCCCTGCTGAAGCCGTTTATTGCCCGCGCCGGCCTCACGCCCTATCAGGTGGCCCGCCGACGCGGAGAGCTGAAGTATCTGCTGCTCACAGAAAGCCGCCTCGACGGCGGCATGATGCTGCGCTTTGTGCTGCGCTCTGAGGCGAAGCTCGCCCAGCTGCGCGCCGCGCTGCCGTGGCTGCAGGCGCAGCTGCCGCAGCTGAAGGTGATTACCGCCAATATTCAGCCGGTGCATATGGCGATTATGGAAGGGGAGCAGGAGATTTTCCTCACCCCGCAGCAGGCGCTGGCGGAGCGCTTCAACGAGGTACCGCTGTGGATCCGCCCGCAAAGCTTCTTTCAAACCAACCCCGAAGTCGCCAGCCGGCTGTACGCCACCGCCCGGGAGTGGGTGCGCCAGCTGCCGGTAGACCATATGTGGGATCTGTTCTGCGGCGTCGGCGGTTTCGGCCTGCACTGCGCCACCCCGCAGATGCGGCTGACCGGCATTGAGATTGCACCAGAGGCCATCGCCTGCGCGCGGCAGTCCGCCGCCGAGCTTGGCCTCAGCAACCTCCGTTTCCAGGCGCTGGACTCCACCCGTTTTGCTACCGGCGAGGGCGAAGTTCCGCAGCTGGTGCTGGTGAACCCGCCGCGTCGTGGAATTGGCAGCGAGCTGTGCGACTATTTAAGCCGCATGGCGCCGCCCTATATTATCTATTCCAGCTGCAATGCCCGCACGATGGCGAAAGATATTGCTCAGCTGGCGGGCTATCGCACCGAGCGGGTGCAGCTGTTCGATATGTTCCCCCACACCGCGCACTATGAGGTGCTGACGCTGCTGGTCCGCGAAGTTTAAACAAAATGTGAACTCTTCTGCCGGCCAAAATCGGGTAAGCTTTGCTAATAAGAGCATGATATTAGCGGAGCGACACCGGTGGCGAAGAAAATCCTGTTAGTTGAAGATGACGATGATATTGCCGCCCTGCTGCGCCTGAATTTGCAGGACGAGGGGTATCAGATTGCCCACGTAGCGGACGGCGCAGAGGCCCTGAGGCTGCTGGAAAAAAGCCCCTGGGATGCGGTGATCCTTGACCTGATGCTGCCGAACGTTGACGGTCTGGAGATTTGCCGGCGCATCCGCCAGATGACCCGCTATCTGCCGGTGATCATCATCAGCGCCCGATCCAGCGAAACCCAGCGCGTGCAGGGGCTGGAGATGGGGGCGGATGATTATCTGGCCAAACCCTTCTCCGTTCTGGAGCTTATCGCCCGCGTCAAAGCGGTGTTCCGCCGCCAGGAGGCGATGGGGATAAATCTGCTGATGGATGCCGGGCGCATCGCCTGCCACGGCCTCAATATCGACCCGCTGTCGCGCGAGGTCAGACTGCGCGGCGAGCCTGTCGATTTGACCCCGCGCGAGTTCGATCTGCTGTACTACTTCGCCCGCCATCCGGGAGAGGTCTTCTCTCGCCTCTCCCTGCTCGACAGCGTTTGGGGCTACCAGCACGAAGGCTATGAGCATACGGTCAATACCCATATCAACCGCCTGCGTAGCAAAATCGAGCACGAGCCGACGGAGCCTGAAATTATCCTCACCGTGTGGGGAAAGGGCTATAAGTTTGCCGTGGAGCGCAAGGAGGTGGGGCAATGATGCGCCGTCTCAGCCTGAGCCAGCGCCTGGCGCTGGTCTTCACCTCGCTGCTGCTGCTGTGCGCGGCGGCGGTGTGCCTCGTTCAGCTCTATACCAGCGCGCAGTACGGTAACGCGATGGTGCAGCGTCTTTCCGCCGGCCTGGCGCAGCAAATTGTTGCCCGCGAGCCGCTGCTGGATGCGCAGGGGGAGGTCGATCGCCAGGCGCTGAAGCCGCTGTTCGACCGGCTGATGATTTTTAATCCCAGCGTTGAGCTCTATCTGGTTTCTCCCGACGGCGAGCTGTTAGCCGATGCCGCGCCGCCGGGCCATATCAAACGCCAGCGCATCGATCTGGCGCCGGTGCAGGCGTTCCTCTCCGGCGCCGCGTGGCCGGTTTACGGCGACGATCCCCGCAGCCTCGGACAGCAGAAAGTCTTTAGCGTTGCGCCGCTGCGCCTCGAGGGCCAGCTGCGTGGCTATCTCTATATCATTCTGCAGGGCGAAACCTTTAACGAACTGGCGGCCACCGCCTGGCAGAAGACGCTGTGGAGCCTGCTGCTGTGGACGCTGCTGCTGGTGGCGCTGTTTGGCCTGCTGGCGGGCGGGCTGGCGTGGTTCTGGGTCACGCGCCCGGTGCGTCAGTTGACCGCCCAGGTCGCGATCTCCGGCCCGGACAGCATGGTGGCGATCAAAGCCCTGGCGGCGCAGACGCCCGACCCGCATCCCGGGAATGAGGTGGCGATCCTGCATAATCGCTTTATTGAGCTGGCCCGCCAGATTGCCGATCAGTGGGATCGTCTGGCCGATAGCGACCGCCAGCGGCGCGAGTTTATCGCCAATATCTCCCACGATCTGCGCACGCCGCTGACCTCGCTGCTTGGCTATCTGGAGACGCTGACGCTGAAGGCCGACCGGCTCAACGCCGAGGATCGCCAGCAGTATCTGAATATCGCGCTGCGCCAGGGCAATAAGGTTCGCCATCTGTCGCAGCAGCTGTTTGAGCTGGCCCGGCTCGAACATGGCGGCATCAAACCGCAGCCGGAGAAGTTTATCTTCGCCGAGCTGGTTCAGGACGTGGCGCAGAAATTCGATTTGGCGATTGCCACCCGCGGCATCGGTTTACAGCTGTCGCTGGCCGAGGGATTGCCGCCGGTGGTGGCCGATTTATCGATGATGGAGCGGGTGCTGACCAATTTGCTCGATAACGCCATTCGCCACACGCCGGAAGGAGGAGTGATTCGCCTGACGGCGCGCCAGCAGGCGTCGCAGATAGTCGTTGAGGTGGCGGACAGCGGCCCCGGCGTCGCCAGCGAGCTGCGGGCAACCCTCTTTGAACGACCTTCGGTACTTGAGCCTGGCCAGCGCCGGGAGTCTACGGGGGGATTAGGACTGATGATCGTGCGCCGCATGCTGCAGCTGCACGGGGGCGATATTCACCTGCAGGAGGCGGCGGCAGGTGCCAGCTTCCGCTTTACCCTGCCGCTGTAAGATTTTCCCGGCGGTCCGTTTCGGCGCTCACGCCCGGGGCCGGGAAGGGCCTGCGCTTACTCAGGGAACCACTGGCTGCTGATTTTCTGATAGGTGCCGTCCGCTTTAATCGCTTTCAGGGCGCCGTTCAGCTTCTCCAGCAGCGCTTTGTTATCCGGACGAACCGCGATCCCAAGGCCGGTACCGAAGTACTGCGCATCGGTCACTTTCGGCGTGGCGGCGCCGAGCTGCGGGTTGGTTTTCAGCCACTCGTTAACCACCGCGGTGTCGCCAAATACGCCATCAATACGGCCGTTTTTCAGGTCGATAAACGCATTCTGGTAGCTGTCATAGGCGACGGTTTTCACTTCAGGATGCTTATCCTGCAGGTATTTCTGATGGGTAGTGCCGTTTTCCATGCCGATACGTTTGCCTTTCAGATCGGCAAAGGAGTGGAAGGCGTCTTTTTTGGCGATAACCAGCGCGGAGTTAGCGTAGTACGGGTCGGTAAACGACACCTGCTTGCTGCGCTCCGGGGTAATGTCCATGCCGGAAATCACCGCATCATATTTTTTAAATTTTAGCGCCGGGATCAGGCTGTCGAAGGCATGGTTGGTAAAGGTACACTCCGCCTGCATCTGTTTGCACAGCGCTTTCGCCAGGTCGAGATCGAAGCCAACGATCTGATTATTGGCATCCATGGATTCAAACGGTGGATAGGTAGCGGAGACGCCAAAGCTGATTTTTTCTGCGCCAACGGCGCCAAAAGCGAAAGTGGAAAGCAGTGCAGCCAGAACTAACTTTTTCATCGTCGAACTCCCGTCGGTCAATCTTATGATGTTGTGCCGTGCTTGCGGCCGGGTTTCACAATGCCATCAAATGAATTTATATTCAATAAAGATGTATAAGTATTTTTTATTTATATAAAAAAGGCGGGTAAGTCATCAACATTACCCGCCTTTCTATTTACTATTTATGCATTTTCGAACGTTAGCTTCGACGCTCAAATGCCAGCGCCCTGTGCTCCACCAGACGCATGAGCAGCGTCAGCAGGCCGTTGACGATCAGGTACACGATACCGGCCGCGCCGAAGACCATCACGTCGTAGGTTCGTCCGTACAGCAGCTGGCTGTGGCCCATCACCTCCATCAGCGTAATGGTATAAGCCAGGGAGGTACTTTTGAACACCAGCACCACCTCGTTGGAGTAGGAGGAGAGGGCGCGCTTAAAGGCGTACGGCAGCAGGATCGCCAGCGTGTCCTTCTTGCTCATCCCCAGCGCGCCGCAGGACTGCCACTGACCCTCGGGAATGGCGCGGATCGCGCCATAAAACAGCTGGGTGGTATAGGCGGCGCTGTTGAGCGACAGGGCAATCAGGGCGCACAGCCACGGCTCGGAAATCAGATGCCACAGCACCGGGTACTCCTGCAGCGACGGAAACTGCCCCGGACCGTAGTAAATCAGGAAGATCTGCACCAGCAGCGGCGTACCGGTAAAGAGCGTGATATACGCCCGCACAATCCATACCAGCACCGGCGTTTTCAGCGTCAGGATGATGGTAAAGATCAGCGACAGAATCAGCGCGGCGACGATCGAGGCCGCCGTCAGCGTCAGGCTGGTATGCAGCCCTTTGAGCAGTTCTGGTAAGTAGTCAAGCATCAGCCGGGTCTCCGTTCAAAGCGCGTCGCACGCTGGTCAATACGCTTGAGGATGTACTGACTGAGCAGAGTGATCACCAGGTAGATTGCCGCCGCGATGATGTACCAGTTAAACGGCTCCTGGGTGCGGGTGGCAATGCTCTTGGTTTGCAGCATCAGATCGTTAACGCTGATTAAGCTCACCAGGGCGGTATCTTTTAGCAGCACCAGCCACTGGTTGCCGAGTCCCGGCAGAGCGTGGCGCCACATTTGCGGCATCACCAGACGGAAGAAAATCGCGCTTTGCGACAGCCCCAGCGCCTGGCCCGACTCCCACTGTCCCTGCGGCACCGCTTTCAGCGCGCCGCGCAGGGTTTGCGAGGCGTAGGCGGCGTACAGCAGAGAGAGCGCCACCGCGCCGCACAGAAACGGGCTGACGTCGAAGTTCTCAATCTGCATCTGCACCGGGATCTGCGCAAAGCCGAGATTGATGGTAAAGCCGTCAGAGAGCGTGAGCAGCAGCTGCGACGATCCAAAATAGATAAACAGGACCACCAGGATTTCCGGCAGCCCGCGCAGGATCGTTACCACGCCGGTGGTCAGCCACGCCAGCGGGCGCCATTTGACTGACTCCAGCACGGCAAAAAGCATCGCCAGGGCGAGGCCGATAATCAGCGCGCAGACCGCAAGGCCGACGGTCATCCCGGCGGCGCTTGCTAATGGAAAAAATTCGTTCATTGAGGATTACTTCTGAAACCATTTGCTATAGATGGTCTGGTAAGTCCCATCTTTTTTCACTTTTTCCAGCGCAGCGTTAAATTTCTGCTGCAGCTCGGTATTGCCCTGACGAAGCGCAATGCCAAGGCCGGTACCGAAGTAGTCTTTGTCCGTCACCTTATCGCCCACCGCTGCCAGCTTCGGATTGCTCTTCAGCCATTCGGTGACCACGGCGTTGTCGCCAAATACGGCATCGATGCGGCCGTTTTGCAGATCCAGCTTCGCATTCTGGTAGCTGTCGTACGGAACGGTGGTGATTTCCGGATGCTTGTCGTTAATGAACTTCTGATGGGTGGTGCCGTTCTGGACGCCGACCTTTTTGCCCTTCAGCTGCTCGATGCTGGTAAATTTGCCCTGCTGGCCAACGAACAGCGCGGAGTTTTCATAGTAAGGGGCGGTAAACAGCACCTGCTTTTCGCGCTCAGGCGTAATGTCCATCCCGGCCATCACCGCGTCGAAGCGGCGGAATTTCAGACCTGGGATCAGGCTGTCGAAAGCCTGGTTGGTAAAGGTGCAGGTGGCATCGATCTCTTTGCACAGCGCGTTAGCCAGATCGACGTCGAAGCCGACGATTTTGTTGTTGGCGTCGGTCGTTTCAAACGGAGGATAGGACGCCTCGGTGGCAAAACGGATGGTCTGGGCTGCGGTAGCAGAAAGGCTCATGCTGGCCAGAAGCGCGGCAATCAGTACTTTTTTCATCGTCATTTCCCCGAAAAACATCAATGTGAAAGATAGTTTTTAAACGCGTCGGTCTGCGGATGCGCGAAGCAGTCAGCATTCCCTTGTTCAACGATATGGCCATTTTCCATATACACCACGCGGCTGGCCGTTTTACGCGCCACTTCCACTTCGTGGGTGACGATGACCTGCGTAATGCCGGTGCCCGCCAGCTCGCGGATAATGCTGACGATCTGGGCGGTAATTTCCGGATCGAGCGCCGCCGTTGGCTCATCAAACAGCAGCACCTGCGGCTCCATCATCAGCGCTCGCGCAATGGCGACGCGCTGCTGCTGGCCGCCGGAAAGGTGCAGCGGATAGCGATCGCTGTAGGGTTTCAGGCGCAAACGTTCCAGCAGCTTCTCGGCGCGGGCCAGAGCGCTATCTTTGCTGAGTCCCAGCACGCGGCAGGGAGCTTCAATCAGGTTTTGCTGCACGGTCAGGTGCGGCCACAGATTGTACTGCTGGAAAACCATACCGACGTTCTGGCGCAGCTCACGGATGGCTTTGTCAGACGGCGCTTTGGTAAAGTCGAAGTGGTTACCGGCGATATGTAGCGTACCGGAACGCGGCATCTCCAGCAGGTTGAGTACGCGAAGCAGCGAGCTTTTCCCGGCGCCGCTTGGGCCGAGCAGCACCAGCGTTTCCCCCTGCGGGCAATCCAGCGTGATGTCGAACAGCGCCTGGTGCGCGCCGTAGAAGCAGTTAATGCCGTTTAGTTTAATACTCATCTGGGCAGTCTGATACGAATAGCTATTGAGGCCGCAAATACTACCTTTGACAGAATAGTTATGCAATATTTATGCGTTAAAAGTTAAATGTAACCCGCATTTACCTCTAAACTTAGCACAAAATATGGGTTCGTGGGGGAGGCGGGAGCAAATGTCGGCATTACCGCATGAAATACCGACATTTTACCGGGGTTATCGGTTTTGTAGAGCAGGTTCAGCGCCCTTATCCGCGTTTTTCGAGACTCTGTTGCAGTGAACCCGCCGGCGCGTGGGCGTTAATGCCGAGGTAGCGAACGTCATCTACCGCCCAGCACTGGCCTTCCTGAATCATCAGCACCTCATCTTTCCAGACTTTGCTGCCCTGCCTGAACTCAACGCGCAGCGGAATATTGCGCGCATCGCTGTTCGGGATGGTGGAGGCGCTGGCGACATCCGCGCTATCGGCCGGGGTGGCCGAGCTGGAGAACGGGTTGGACTGCAGCACGGCGCTGCGGGACGGATCCTGGCGCGCGTCGTTGAGCAGCTTCGCCAGATCGTCGCTCAGGTAGGGACGCAGCGCCGTCAGGTCGTTATTGCGGTGCTGGATCTGATAATCATAAAATTTCTGCGCAACCGCGTCCGGGCCGCCTTCGATGCAGGGACCGCTGCGGGTACCGTTATCTTTATAGGCCGGCGTAACGGTGGTACAGGCGCTAAGTACCAGCGCGCAGGGGATAATAAAGGCCATGATTTTGTAGCGCATGATGATTTCCTTATAAGCTCACTACGTTATTAGTTTCTGTTCAAGCATAGCGCACTGGCTCCAGAATGCGCTTGACTCTAAGAGCTAAGCTATTAAGTTATCGCCGTTATCAGATTGAATTAATGCATCTGGCTCAGCGCGCGCAATTTTCTGGAACCAGAGCGCAATTTTTATATTGATAAATGCCGATTTGTAAAACCTATTCTTAGCTAAAAATAAACCAGCGATCGGGCTTAATGCTAAAAGATTGAGTCAATCTCAGGCTATATTTATAGGCAGTATGAAACCTACCTCGACGGAACATATTATGTTAAGAAAAACGCTGGCCAGCCTGAAGGCCAGGATCTGGGCGCGCATTTACCAAAGCTGGTGGCCAAAAATGAACGCGGCGGCGATCCTTACGATTATTACGCGGTCTATTTTGCCGACGTTGAGCGTAACCGCTATCAGTTAACGGGTTTTAACGGCAGCGATGTTAGCATACGCTGTTTAAATTCATCAGAGGCTGCTGCCAATTGCGATATTTCTTTTCCTGTTGCCCGCCTGGCCGCAATGGAGAGTGAGATTGTTAGCTATAAAAAATATGGCGAAGATAACCTTCGCTAACGTTTTTGGCTATTTTGTTAACTGCTATCTACCTATTTTAAATATAAAAACAGCCCTCTTAAGGGGTAAGGCTGCGGTGGTGTCCGCTTTTTTCCGCGAGCGTGAGGTGAGGAGTCAGGACCGTATATATCTGCTCGGTCTGATCGTTAACGAGTTTGTGCACCAGCGGCCTTCAAGGCTCTCATCCGGGATTACGGTCGATGAAGTTATCGATATTTTATACGGCAAGCTGTGGTATCAGCATATTCGCAACGAGCAGTTTCGCCGAAAGGTGACGTTGTTAATGGCGTCACTGGTTTTTTCCGGCGAGCTGGCGGTAGAGAATAACGTATATAGAGTCCAGGGAAACGCCATTGCCACCCTGGTCGAGCATGAGAAGGATGAGCGCCGCGCGAAGCAGCAGGATAAAATTCAGCGTAATATGGTGCGCCTGATGCCGATCGTTACCGCCGCGACGGTACTGATTACGCTGGCACTGCTGGGGCTGGCGGGAGTGATTGATTTACATAAAATCTGGCAGGATATTCTGCAGATAAAACCGGTGAGATTTCTATTCAAACTGATTTAAGCCCATGCAAATATTGCCCGATGCGCGATGGAGCATCGGGCGAGATTCGCTATCAAAAC
The DNA here is from genome assembly GCF_004362605.1 of Klebsiella sp. BIGb0149. Classification (NCBI taxonomy): domain Bacteria; kingdom Pseudomonadati; phylum Pseudomonadota; class Gammaproteobacteria; order Enterobacterales; family Enterobacteriaceae; genus Klebsiella; species Klebsiella sp. BIGb0149. The sequence goes on from NZ_SNYG01000001.1 coordinate 676,966, forward strand.
TGGTAGCTGTAGTCGACGCTGGCGAACCACAGGTACGGATGATCGTAATCCCCGGCGATAATTTCCGGCGTTTTCACATGCGACGACTGCATGTGCAGGTAGGAGACCGCGACGCCGATATTGCTTGCCGGCGTAATTTGATACTGCGCGCCGGTGGCAAAGCGCCATTCGTCGCCGGTCGGAAGAGTGAGCGCCACGTCGCTCTGCGAATCGTATACCGTGCTATCAAAACCTACCCCGGCGTTCAAACGCCACTGCTCGGTTGGCCGGTACTGGACGCCCACCGCGGTATGCCAGGAGTCCTTCAGGCGGTTTTGTTTGTTGCTCTCCTTGCCGACAACGGTGATTTGCGGGCTACCGAACTGGCTCCAGTCCTGCCAGCCCAAATCCCCCATCACCGACCACTGCTTGTTGATGTCGTGCACAAGGCTCAGCATGATCTGCTGCGGTGCGCGAACCTGGGCTGAAATCGGCAGGTCGTACTCGGTATTCGGCAGATTGGGTAAGCGAGCCTTACCGTCAATATTGAAGCTGTAGTCCGTCTTGCTGGTCCAGGTGATACCGGCGCGGGTTTGCTCCGTCAGCTGCATCAGCAGGCCCAGACGATAGCTCATGGCCCAGTCGCGATCCTTGTCCTTTTGCTCGGTTCCATCAACGCTGCGGGTCAGGGAAAGGAAGCCGTAGTTAAGGTTAGCGGACGCGCCAATGGAGAGACGGTCGTTGAGCTTGTAGGCCAGCGACGGGCTCAGCGTCATCGCGACCATGGTGCTTTTCTTGATCAGCCGATCGCCCGCCCAGTTGCCAAAATCGATCCCTAAGCCGTAGTTGCCGTAGAGACCAATGCCGGCGTAAAGGTCATCATTGATTTTTTGCATATAGAAGCCGCTGGCGTTGGGAAAGACGTTCATCACGTTGCCGGGGCTGCTTCTGCCGTTCTCATCTTTAAGCTGATACGAGATATCCCCGCCCATCGCCTGCATCCCGCCGGTGAACATATGATCCGGCAGGCGGGTCATTCCTGCGGGGTTAGTAACGATCGTTGACGCATCCTGCGCCCTGGCGGCCTGGCCTGCGCCGGCGAGGCCGACATCTTCTGTGCCTATTTCATAAAAATAGAGCGCGCTTGCCTGCGAAAGACCGGAGTAGAGGAGCCCAGAGATAATTAACGCGATTCTTTTCATTTTCTACCTGCAATGTTTAAAATTGAGTCTCATTTTTATAGCCAGAAGTATAGAGAGCATTGACTCACCGCCAGGGGCTTATGCTTTTAAATATGAGTTTGCTGAAAAACATGAACACGCCGGCGCAGCGATTTACTTCCTGCGTGACGTTTGAGTGTTTTATTCGGGGACGTTGCGGGTATTTGATGACAGAATGCGATAGCGGTAAATAGCCATGCTATCTAAAAATAAATATTGCTCGCACGGTTCTGGATGGGAAACATTATCATCTGCCGATGATAATGTTTCTTTCGCGAAGAATTAATTACTTCTTCTTATAGATATTGGCGCTGACGTGCAGCTTTTTATCAGTGTTGCCGGAGGACAGAACGATAACGTCTGCGCCTTTTTCATCGGCTTTCTTAATCAGCTCAGCGCGCGCATCGCTTGGTGCGGTCTGGCCGGTAGAAGAGATCGTACCGACTTTCTGATATTGAGTCTCAACCTTGGCAAAATCTTCTTTAGATAAGATTTCTGCGGAGAAAGCGTTTGCGGTCAAAAACAATGCTGCACCTGCTACTAAAGCTGCATATTTCATTTTTTAAACTCCATTGTTTATCTTGCTATCATCATGCTCTTATTTTAACTGCTCATGAGCGAATTAAGACTGAATTAACTAAGGAAAAATTTCAAGCAAAATACTACAAAACCATGACCGCTAACTCGCGAATTCGTAAGGAAAAGATGAACCCGACTTCATTGCAGGCGGCGACCTGCATGATGCCCGTGGTTGAGCATCGTCTTATCATCATTTTATAACTGTCGTTAGTATAAATTTATCTTATATAAAATGGCCGTTCCGATCGTTGAATCGCCGTTGGCAGACAGCGCCGCGCTTATCGTTTATCATAAAACAGGTTGTTATTAACGCCGCCGCGAATGGGGAAACGTTTTTGTTGCCGTCCGTAATTATTATAATTTCGTGTTAACGGTTGCATCTTTTACCGAATGCGGGAGAGCTGGCTGACGCCGCCTTTGAGCGCTTCGCCCCGCCTTATGTCGGAACGCTCAGGCTCTCTTAGGCCAAAAGGAAGGATTTTTTGATGGCATGTTTCACCGCACGCGCCGGGAGGGCCTCCCGATGAAGCTCAGCGCAGGGATGGTTCTCGTTGCGCTGCTGCTGGCCGGCTGCGCAACGGAAAAGGGGATTATCGATCGTGACGGCTATCAGCTGGATACCCGCCATCCGGCGCAGGCCGCCTACCCGCGGGTGAAGGTGCTGGTCATTCACTATACCGCCGATGATTTTGACGTCTCGCTGGCGACCTTAACCGACAACCAGGTGAGCTCCCACTACCTGATCCCTGAACGACCGCCTCTGCACCGCGGCAAGCCGCGCATCTGGCAGCTGGTGCCGGAAGAGGATTTGGCCTGGCATGCGGGGATTAGCTTCTGGCGCGGCAGTACGCGCATAAACGACACCTCCATCGGCATTGAGCTGGAGAACCGCGGCTGGCAGAAAGAGGCGGGGGTGAAAAGCTTTACGCCGTTTAGTCCGGCGCAGATTAATGCCCTGATCCCCCTGGCGAAGGATATTATCGCCCGCTACCACATTGCGGCGCAAAACGTGGTGGCTCATGCCGATATTGCCCCGCAGCGCAAGGACGACCCTGGGCCGCTGTTCCCCTGGCGCCAGCTGGCCGAACAGGGCATTGGCGCCTGGCCGGATGGCGACCGGGTCGCGTTTTATCTCAACGATCGCCCGACCTGGCAGCCGGTCGATAGCGCGGAGCTGCTGGATCTACTCGCCCGCTACGGCTATCAGGTGACGCCAGAGATGACGCCAGCGCAGCAGAAACGGGTGATTATGGCCTTTCAGATGCATTTCCGGCCGGCGCGCTGGGACGGCGTCGCCGATGCGGAAACCCAGGCCATCGCCGAGGCGCTGCTGGAAAAATACGGCCAGGGTTAATTCGACGCTAGCGGTGCAGCTTGCCGTGATCTTTCAGCCAGGCGGCGGTGCGGATAATTCCCTCATCCAGCGTCACCACCGGGCGGTAGCCCAGCTCTTCCTGGGCGCGGGAAATATCAAGGGTAAAATCAAAGTTCAGCTTGGAGACGCCGTAGTGGGTAAAGGCCGGCTCCCTGGCTGACTTATTGCCAAAATGCTCCATGCTGCGGGCGATGATATCCAGCATCGGATAGGGGACCGAGCGGATACGGCACCTTATTCCCAGCTCATCAATCAGCTTTTGCACAATGCTGCGCAGGGTACGCGGTTCGCCGTTGGTGATATTCCACGCCCGGGCGGAGGGCAGGTGGTCGCACTGCGGCTGGCTGGCTAGCCACATCGCGTGCACCGCATTCTCATAGTAGGTCATATCAACCAGCGCGCTGCCGCCGCGGGGCAACAGCACGCTGCCGTAATGCTGCATCATCTGCGCAAGGCGGGGGATGAACACTTTGTCGTGAGCGCCGAACAGACCCTGGGGGCGCAGGATGGCAAAGCGGGTATTGGGGTTCGCCTGTGCCAGTAGATTAATCACCTCTTCGCTCGCCGCCTTGCTGCGGGCAAATTCGTTGGCAAAGCGCTGAGGGCGGAAATCCTCCCGCACCTCGTGGTGGTGGTGATAGTCAAAATAGAGCGAAGGAGAGGAGATATGAACGAAGTTGCGAACGCCCCAGGCCACGGCCCATTCGCCAAGGCGACGGGTGGCGCGGACGTTGGCTAAATCGAAGGCCTGCTGCGTGCCCCACGGCGAGGTGAAGCTTGAGCAGTGCCAGAGGGTATCGATACCGGCGAGCATCACCTTGGCCTGAGATGAAACCAGTTCGGTTAAATCTGCGGGGACAAATTCGGCGCCCATTTTGCTCAGAAGCTTGCCCATCGCTTCGTTTCGCCCGGTCGCTCTGACGCTGATGCCTTTGTTACGCAGATATTCCACCGCGTTGCGGCCTAAGCCGCTGGTCGCACCGGTAACCAGTACCTTCATATCAACCTACTGTCCCAGAAAAGAATTTCGTGCGCATTTTTCCGTGATTCTCCTCACGATGCAATGAGAATGATAGCAGAATGACGTAGATACTTCCTATTTGCCTGTGATTTGCTCTGCCAGCCGGGCAATACGCCGCGCCATGCCGCGAAAGATAAACAGATGGGCGGGGATCATCAGCAGCCAGTAGAACAGCCCCGGCATACCGTGAGGGTGCCACCAGGCCCGGACGTCGAGCTCGCGGTGGTCGCCTTTATCGCTGAGGGTAAAGCTCAGGCGCCCCAGGCCGGGCGCCTTCATGCCAAAGAGTAGGGTGAGCTGCTTTTCCGGTTCGACAATAATCACCTTCCAGCTGTCTACCGCGTCGCCGGTCTGCAGAAGGTCGTGCGACGGCCGGCCTTTCGCCAGGCGATGGCCCACCAGCAGGTCCATGGCGCCGCGAATTTTCCACAACGCGTTGCCGAAGAAGTAGCCCTCTTTGCCGCCAATCTGGTTGACGACCTGCCAGATTGCCGCCGCGCTGGCGGACGTGCTGACCGTACAGCCGGCCTGCTTAGGGTAGTAGCCATATTCCGGCCGCCAGCGGGCGAAGGCCTGGGCGTCGTAGCCCCAGTCGCTGGAGTTCACGAGCTGCTCCTCTTCTTTCAGCGTGCGGCGCACGGCTTCGTCAAAGGAGATTAGCGGCTGGGGGATCAGCGCCCGCAGCGCGCGATCGTCGGCGATCAGATCGTGCTTCAGCCCCTGAATCAGCGCCTTCGCGATGGTGGGCGGAACCGAAGTAATCACGTTGAGGAACCACACCGAAATCCAGCGGGTGGGAAAAGGGATCGGGATCAGCAGGCGATGCTTGCCGCTGACCGCCATAAAGCGGGTGAACTGCTGCTGATAGCTTAACACTTCCGGTCCGGCGGCTTCGAAGACGCGATGTTCGCTGGCCGGGTGATTGAGCAACTGCACCAGATAATAGAGCAGATTTTCGAGATCGATCGGCGTGGTGCGCGAGCGCACCCAGCGCGGAGGGGTTAAAACCGGCAGGTTGTAGACCATATCGCGCATCACCTCGAACGCAGCGGAGCCGGCGCCCACGATGATACCCGCCCGCAGCTCGGTGACCGGCACGCCGGATTCGCGCAGAACGTCGGCGGTAACCTGCCTGGCGCGCAGATGGTCAGACTGTTCCGCCGCCGGCACCTGCAGCGAGCTGAGGAATATCAGCTGCTTTACCGGCGTCGCGCGCAGCGCGTCGCGCACGTTTTGCGCCACCTCGCGCTCGTGCCGAATAAAGTCGCCGCCTTCGCCCATGCCGTGCACCAGATAGTAAACGGTGTCCGCCTGCGCCAGCAGATCAGAGAGCCCCTGGGGCCGGGTCAGGTCGATGGGATGACAGCTTACCCCCGGGAGATTGCGTTTCTTTAGCCGCTCAACGTGGCGCGCCGCCGCCAGCACGCAATAGCCCCGATCGCTCAATGCCTGCACCAGATGCTGGCCGATATAGCCGCTGGCGCCGAGCACCAGAATTCGTTGCGACACGCCTGACTCCTTAGCGGTTCAAAAATTCCTGCCAGTGGCCAACCACTTCCGCCAGCTGCTGACGATTGACGTCGATATGGGTGACCAGGCGCACAACCGGCGAGGCGTTGATCAGCACGCCGCGCTGCTGCATAAACGCGCCCAGCGCCCGGGACTGCTCTTCGCCAACGCGGATGAACAGCATATTGGTGTCGTGACGGGTTACGTCAGCGCCGATGGCGCGCAGCTCCCCGGCCAGCCACGCGGCGTTGTCGTGATCCTCCTGCAGGCGCGCGACGTTATTTTGCAGAGCGTACAGGCCCGCAGCCGCCAGAATTCCGGCCTGGCGCATGCCGCCGCCGACCATTTTACGCCAGCGGGTGGCGCGGTGAATGTAGTCGTGGCTGCCGAGCAGCAGCGAGCCCACCGGCGTTCCCAGCCCCTTCGAGAGGCAGATGGTGAAGGAGTCGCAGTATTGGGCGATATCGCGCAGCTCGCAGCCGTAATCCACCACCGCGTTAAAGATGCGCGCGCCGTCAACGTGCAGCGCCAGGCCGCGTTCGCGGGTAAACTCCCACGCCTCTTTGAGGTATTCGCGCGGCAGCACCTTGCCGTTATGGGTATTTTCGAGGCTCAGCAGGCGAGTGGGGGCAAAATGGACATCGTCAGGCTTAATCTTTGCCGCGACCTTATCCAGCGGCAGGGTGCCGTCCGCAGCCGCGTCGATGGGCTGCGGCTGAATGCTGCCGAGCACCGCCGCGCCGCCGGCTTCGTACAGATAGTTATGTGCGCCCTGGCCGACGATATACTCTTCGCCGCGCTGGCAGTGGCTCAGCAGGCCCACCAGATTCGCCTGGGTGCCGGACGGCAGGAACAGCGCCGCCTCTTTGCCGGCCAGCTCTGCGGCGTAGCGCTGGAGCGCGTTAACGGTCGGGTCGTCGCCATAAACGTCGTCGCCGACCGGGGCTGACAGCATGGCATCCAGCATGGCGCGCCCCGGACGGGTTACGGTATCACTGCGGAGATCTATCACGGCATTTCCTTGTTAATGTTTCATCCTTCACGCTGTATCCGCGTTAGCCGCATAAACCACCCCAGCGGGGCCTTCGATGCATCATGAATGATGTTGTGTGGGCTTAAAAGGATGTTTTACCTGAGCCAGTTGGTTTTCGCCAGTTCGATAACTTCATCCCCGCGTCCGCTGATGATGGCGCGCAGCATATACAGGCTGAAACCCTTAGCCTGATCCAGCTTGATTTGCGGCGGGATCGCCAGCTCTTCCTTAGCGACCACCACGTCGACCAGCACCGGGCCGTCGGTGCTAAACGCGGTTTGCAGCGCCTCGTCAACCTCAGAGGCTTTTTCGACGCGAATGCCTTTAATGCCGCAGGCTTTTGCAATGCGGGCGAAATTAGTGTCGTGCAGTTCGGTGCCGTCGGTCAGATAGCCCCCGGCTTTCATCTCCATCGCCACAAATCCCAGCACGCTGTTGTTAAAGATCACGATTTTTACCGGCAGCTTCATCTGCGCCAGCGAGAGGAAGTCGCCCATCAGCATGCTGAAGCCGCCGTCGCCGCACATCGCCACCACCTGACGCTCCGGCGCCGTTGCCTTGGCGCCAATCGCCTGCGGCATGGCGTTGGCCATTGAGCCGTGGTTAAACGAGCCGATCAGCCGGCGCCTGCCGTTCATCTTCAGATAGCGGGCGGCCCAGACGGTTGGCGTGCCGACGTCGCAGGTGAAAATGGCGTCGTCAGCGGCGAAGCGGCTAATCTGCTGCGCCAGATACTGGGGGTGAATGGCCTTATCGCTGGGCTTAGCCAGATCGTCGAGCCCCTTGCGCGCCTCGCGGTAGTGCTCAAGCGCTTTATCGAGGAAGCGGCGATCCGTCTTCTCTTCCAGATGCGGCAGCAGCGCTTTTAGGGTCGATTTGATATCGCCGATCAGCGCCATATCGACTTTGCTGTGCGCGCCGATGCTGCCGGGATTGATATCAATCTGAATAATTTTTGCGCTGCTGGGGTAGAAAGGCCGGTAGGGGAACTGGGTGCCGAGAAGCACCAGGGTATCGGCGTTCATCATCGTGTGGAAGCCGGACGAGAAGCCGATCAGCCCGGTCATCCCGACGTCATAAGGGTTGTCGTACTCAACGTGCTCCTTGCCGCGCAGGGCGTGGACGATGGGCGCCTTGAGCCTGGCGGCGAACTCTACCAGCTCTTCATGGGCTCCGGCACAGCCGCTGCCGCACATCAGGGCAATGTTGCTGGAGTAGCGCAGCAGCTGCGCCAGGCTGGCTATTTCTTCCGCCGGTGGCGTCACCTCCGGCAGCGGGGCGGAGTACCAGTGGCTGCTGGCGCCTTCCGGGGCGGCTTTCAGCGCCACGTCTCCCGGCAGTACCACCACCGAAACGCCGCGGTTGAGGACCGCTTTGCGCATGGCGATGGCCAGCACCTGCGGGATCTGTTCCGGGGTGGAGACCAGCTCACAATAGTGGCTGCATTCGCGGAACAGCTCCTGCGGATGGGTTTCCTGAAAATAGCCGCTGCCGATTTCGCTGGAGGGGATATGGGCGGCAATGGCAAGAACGGGAACGTGATTGCGGTGACAGTCAAAAAGACCGTTGATCAGATGGAGGTTGCCCGGGCCACAGGAGCCTGCGCATACCGCCAGTTCACCGGTAAGCTGGGCTTCGGCGCCCGCGGCAAACGCGGCAACTTCTTCGTGACGCGTTGGCATCCAGGCAATCGTACCCATGCGGTTCAGGCTGTCGCTCAATCCGTTGAGTGAATCGCCGGTGACGCCCCAGATGCGCTTCACGCCGGCCTGTTCAAGAGTTTTCGCTACGTATGCGGCCACGGTCTGTTTCATGGTTCTCCATCTCCTTTATGTGATAACGCTTACAAGCTTAGATGAAACTCATCGTTACGCCCGCATTCCCCTCCTATTTTCAGCTGGTATTATTGCGCGAAAATTCCGCATAATCTGTTACCACTAAAAGAGTAAACAGGAATCATTTCAAATGGTTAAATCTCTGTTAAATGCTGTTAATAAAATGCTGACTCACGACGATTTTGGCAAACTCTTGTTACGACTTGCCGTGGGCGGGCTGATGCTGTTCCACGGGCTGCATAAGCTGTTTGACGGCGTGGCGGGCATCAGCGGGATGCTGGTGGCGAAGGGATTGCCGGGGTTTATTGCCTACGGCGTGCTGGTGGGGGAAGTGCTGGCACCGTGCCTGCTGATACTAGGGATCCTCACCCGGCCGGCGGCGCTGGTGCTGGCTTTTACTATGGTGGTGGCGTGGCTGATGGTCGGTACGGGAGAAACCTGGCAGCTGGATAAAACCGGCGCCTGGGCGATTGAGAGCCTGGTCTACTTCTTTGTCGGCGCGCTGGCGATTGCCTTTATGGGCGCCGGTCGCTACTCGCTGGTAAAAGACCCGGCGTGGAAATAAAAAAAGCCCCGCCGGGGCGGGGCTTGCCGTTAAGGATTGTTCCCCGCTAGGCCAGAACCAGATCGCCCTGCGGGTGGCAGGAGCAGGCCAGCACGTAGCCGTCGGCGATCTCCTGCCCGGTCAGCGTCATGGTGCTGCTGACCGTATAGTCGCCGGCAACGACTTTGGTTTTGCAGCAGCCGCAGACGCCGGCACGGCAGGCGACGGTAACCGGAACCTTGTTGCTTTCCAGCGCCTCCAGCAGGGTGGTGCCTACCGGCGCATAGAACTCCTGCGCCGGCTGCAGTTTGGTAAACTTCAGCCCGCTGGTGGCCGCCTGAGCAACTGGCGTAAAGAACTTCTCTTTAAAGAAGCGCGTGACGCCCAGCGCGCTGACCTCCCGCTCAACCATTTCCATATAAGGCGCAGGCCCGCAGGTCATCACGGTACGCGAGGCCAGGTCCGGCACGCTTTTCAGCAGATCGGCGGTCAGGCGGCCGGCAACAAAGCCGTGGGTGGCGTTGTTTTCCGCCACCAGGGTGACCGCATACTGGCGCCACTCTTCCGCGAAAATGACGTCCTCAGGCGAACGCACGTTGAAAATGACCTGCACATCCGCCTCGGGGCGGTACTTCGCCAACCAGCGACGCATCGACATAATCGGCGTCACGCCGCAGCCGGCTGCCAGCATCAGGAAACGGTCCGCCGGCTTATCTGCACAGGTAAAATCACCCATCGCATCGGACAGCCAGATGTAGTCACCGCGCTTGACGTCACGGGTTAACCACTGAGAGCCGGCACCGTCATCAATACGCCGCACGGTCAGCGTAATGTACTCGCTGACGCCCGGCGTAGAGGAAATAGTGTAGGCGCGCAGCGTATCCGCCGAGTTGCGTACGCTGACCAGCGCATACTGCCCGGCCTGATAGGGATAGTAGTCGTGGCACAGCAGCGATACCGTCCAGACGTCCGGGGTTTCCTGATGGATGTGGTGTACCTGCATCCGCCACGGGCACTGATTGGTTGGCATAGTCATTCGTTCGCTCCTTACGCGCTCAACAGTTGCTGCATGTCTTGTTCAACGGTAGTCACAGAGCGCAGGCCAAATTTCTCATTGAGAATAGCCAGCAGATCCGGGGTGAAGAAGCCCGGAGCGGTTGGGCCGGTGACGATGTTTTTCACGCCGAGTGAGAGCAGGGTCAGCAGGATCACGATCGCTTTCTGTTCGAACCAGGAGAGCACCAGCGACAGCGGCAGGTCGTTCACGCCGCAGCCCAGTTTTTCAGCCAGGGTGACGGCCAGAATAATCGCCGAGTAGGCGTCGTTGCATTGACCGGCATCCACCAGGCGCGGCAGGCCTTCGATGTCGCCGAAGTCCAGCTTGTTGAAGCGATATTTACCGCAGGCCAGGGTCAGGATCAGGCAGTCGTCCGGAACGCTGGTGGCAAAGTCGGTGAAGTAGTTACGCTCGCCGCGCGCGCCGTCGCAGCCGCCGACGAGGAAGATATGGCGCAGTTTTTCGCGGCTGACCAGGTCGATCAGCGTATCCGCCGCGCCCAGCAGGGTCTGACGGCCAAAGCCAACGGTAATCAGGTGCGGAATTTCGCTATACGGGAAGCCGGCCATCTGCTGCGCCTGGGCGATCACCGGCGCGAAGTTTTCGCCTTCAAGGTGGCTCACTCCCGGCCAGCCGACGATGCTGCGGGTCCAGATACGGTCGTCATAGGCGCCAACGGTCGGATCGATGATGCAGTTAGAGGTCATCACAATAGGGCCAGGGAAGCGGGCAAATTCAACCTGCTGATTCTGCCAGCCGCTGCCGTAGTTACCGACCAGGTGTTTGAATTTACGCAGCTCAGGGTAGCCGTGCGCCGGCAGCATTTCACCGTGGGTATAGACGTTAACGCCGGTGCCTTCGGTTTGTTCCAGCAGGTTATACAGATCTTTCAGGTCGTGGCCGGAGATCAGGATGCACTTACCTTCAACCGATTTCACGTTGACCTGGGTCGGGGTCGGGTGACCGTATTTGGTGGTTTCACCGGCGTCCAGAATGCTCATCACTTTGAAGTTCATCTGGCCGATTTCCATTGAGCACTCCAGCAGAGCGTTCAGGTCGGCAGGCCAGGTGCCCAGCCACGCCATAATTTTGTGGTACTGAGCGTAGATATCGTTGTCGTACTGACCCAGAACGTGAGCGTGCTCCATATAAGCCGCGGCGCCTTTCAGGCCGTACAGGCACAGAAGACGCAGGCCGAGAATGTTTTCGCCGATGTCCGGTTTGTCTTTATTCGGGGTAAATTCTGCCGCCTGACGCTGCAGGTCGCCCAAATCGTCGCTAACCAGCTGCAGGCTGGCCATCGGGTTGTCCACCGCCGCGCCGGCGTCAACGTTCAGGCACTGGGCCTTCAGCGCCTCGCGCATCGCGATGGCCTCACGCGCGTAGCCAACGATGCGCGGGGAGTCGAAGTTAACGTTGGTCAGCGTGGAGAAGAAGGCACGCGGCGCAAAGTTATCAATTTCATGGTCAACGATGCCATATTCACGAGCCTTAACGGCCCAGGCGGAGAGGCCCTGCAGGGAGGCAATCAGCAGATCCTGCAGATCGGAGGTTTCGGCCGTTTTACCGCACATACCCTGCGCGTAAGAGCAGCCGTTCCCCGCCGGGGTACGGATGGTTTGTTCACATTGCACACAAAACATGGTCACACCTTTTTTAAAGTTATATTTTAGATACATGTTTAAGGTTATGCCCGGGCGCGCAGGGATTAAAGGTATTTCTAATACAATTTACAGGGAGATTGATTTAGCGCAATTTTGGCGGTAGATGACTACCGCCACGGGGGTATTAAGCGGAGAAAAAGGCCATCAGCACGGGCACCAGCAGGCTGAGAATAAAACCATGAACAATCGCCGCCGGCACGATTTCAACGCCGCCGGAGCGCTGTAATACCGGCAGCGTAAAGTCCATAGAGGTCGCGCCGCAGAGGCCTAAGGCCGTTGAGCGGCTGCGGCGAAGCAGGCCGGGAATAAGCATAATCGCCAGCAGCTCACGGGCAAGATCGTTAAAGAACGCGGCGCTGCCAATAACCGGCCCGTAGGATTCGGTCAGCAGGATCCCTGATAGCGAATACCAGCCAAAACCTGAAGCCATTGCCAGGCCGGTCTTTAGCGGCAGGTCAAGAATAAAGGCGTTGATCATCCCGCCGAGTAATGAGCTGGCCATGACGACGACCGCCACAATCATTCCGCGACGATTAAGCACTATTTGCCGCAGGGTCATGCCGTTATTGCGCAGCTGAATACCAATCAGGAACAGCAGGAAGATCAGCGTATATTCGCTGGCTTCGGTGGCGTGCTGCAGAAATGACAGACCGCTTAAGCCAATCAGAAAACCAATAAGCACCACGCCGCACAGCTGCAGTGATTCCATTGCCATCGCCACGCGCGAAGGTAATTTCTCCTGCCGATGCTGGCTGCGCCACGGCATCTTCTGCTCGAGCCACATTAATGCCGCAATATTACACAGCATAATAACGACGACGCTTACCGCAGCGTAATGAAGAATGGCAAGCAGGTTGCTGGCTAAATTGTCGAGGAAGGCGAGGCTGATCCCCATGAAAAAGAGGATAACGTAGACAATCCAGCTTAAAAGTCGCGCGATGACTTTAAGCGCTACCGGCTGACGAAGTGGAATGATATAGCCGATAATCAACGGCAGCAGAATGATTAATAATCCCGAAAACATGAACGGCCTGGTCCTTGCAGAATGAAAATAGCGCCACTGACACTACCCAAATCATTGTAGCGAGTAAAGCCGTCACCAAAAAGAAAGGCCCGGCATCGCCGGGCCTGAGCGCGAGTCTAAGCTGAGACTAGCTGCGTTTTTCCAGCAGCGTGCGGTAGAGCACGCCGCCGAGGATCCCGCCGATGATTGGCATAACCCAGAACAGCCACAGCTGCTGCAGCGCCCAGTCGCCCTGGAAGATAGCGACCGCGGTGCTACGCGCCGGGTTGACGGAGGTATTGGTTACCGGAATGCTGATGAGATGAATTAAGGTCAGCGCGAGGCCGATAGCGATCGGCGCAAAGCCCGCCGGGGCGTTTTTATCCGTTGCGCCGTGAATAACCAGCAGGAAGCCGCAGGTCAGCACAATTTCGATGACAATCGCCGAAAGCATTGAGTAGCCGCCCGGAGAGTGTTCGCCAAAGCCGTTGGACGCAAAGCCGCTGGCCGCTGCGTCAAAGCCCGCTTTACCGCTGGCAACCACGTACAGAACGCCGGCCGCAATAATACCGCCAACCACCTGGGCGATAATATAACCGATCACGTCTTTGGCCGGGAAACGACCGCCGGCCCACAGGCCTAAGGTCACCGCCGGGTTAAAGTGCCCGCCGGAAATATGCCCCACGGCAAACGCCATCGTTAATACGGTTAAACCAAAGGCCAGAGCGACCCCGGCAAACCCTATTCCCAGCTCCGGGAAGGCTGCTGCAAGAACTGCGCTACCGCAGCCACCGAACACAAGCCAGAATGTACCAAAACATTCCGCTGCTAATTTTCTAAACATAACCACCTCAAATAATAATGTTAATGAGCACGATTTAACGTGCCGTTCTTTATTTATCAACTAAAGGATGAAGATAAAAATAAAGCGCCGCTATTTTATGGACGATCGCCATCCCGTAACCAGTTAAATAAATAGATGTAATTTGATTTAGGGCAAGGTGATGTTAATCCTTATACCATTCACTGTGCAAGAAAAGAGTAGTACAAAAATAATAGATGTAACCACTGCAATGAATGAATTATTTTTTAAACAAATACCCTTATCAATAATCATATTGAAAACGTTATTTTTCGCCTCTGCTGATATTGGCGTTTACGGCAGTGTCATGTTCCAGCATGTGTCGCTATACTGCTGATAACTGAAGGAGAAAGTGGTGACTGAGCGGAGGGGATATGCTTCTTGAGCGCGTGGAGATCGTCGGTTTTCGCGGTATCAATCGTTTATCATTGATGCTGGAGCAAAATAACGTGCTGATCGGCGAGAATGCGTGGGGAAAATCCAGCCTTCTGGATGCCCTGACGCTGCTCTTGTCGCCAGAGTTCGAGCTTTATCATTTTGTCCGGGATGATTTCTGGTTCCCGCCCGGCGACGTGCAGGGACGCGAGCACCATCTGCACATCATTCTGACCTTTCGCGAGAGCGAGCCCGGCCACCATCGGGTGCGGCGCTTTCGCCCGCTCAGCGACGGCTGGGTTCCCTGTGATGACGGCTATCAGCGAATTTTCTATCGCCTGGAGGGCGAGCTGGCCGATGATGGCAGCGTCATGACGCTGCGCAGCTTTATTGACGGCAAAGGGGAAGCGCTGGAGCTGGAGGATATTGACGAGCTCGTGCGCCATCTGGTGCGCCTGATGCCGGTCCTGCGCCTGCGCGACGCCCGCTTTATGCGGCGCATCCATAACGACAGCGTGCCGCACTCTCCGCAAATTGAAATTACCGCCCGCCAGCTGGATTATCTCTCCCGGGAGCTGGTGAGCCATCCGCAAAATTTAACCGACGGCCAGATTCGTCAGGGGCTGTCGGCCATGGTGCAGCTCCTTGAACACTATTTTGCCGAGCAGAGCAGCGTGCAGTCCCGCAACCGCCTGATGCGCCGCCATTCCCACGATGAACAGCGTAGCTGGCGCTATCTGGATATCATCAACCGGATGATTGATAAGCCCGGCGGGCGAAGCCACCGGGTCATCCTGCTCGGGCTGTTCTCTACTCTGCTGCAGGCCAAGGGCACGGTCCGGCTCGACCGCGACGCGCGGCCGCTGCTGCTGATTGAAGATCCGGAAACCCGGCTGCACCCGATTATGCTCTCCGTCGCCTGGCATCTGCTCAACCTGCTGCCGCTGCAGCGCGTGACCACCACCAACTCCGGCGAGCTGCTGTCGCTGACCCCCGTTGAGCACGTCTGCCGGCTGGTGCGCGAATCGTCGCGCGTCTCGGCCTGGCGGCTTGGGCCGGGGGGGATGAATGCCGAAGACAGCCGGCGCATCGCCTTCCACATTCGCTTCAATCGCGCCTCGTCGCTGTTTGCCCGCTGCTGGCTGCTGGTGGAAGGGGAGACCGAAACCTGGGTTATCAACGAACTGGCGAGACAGTGCGGGCATCACTTTGATGCGGAAGGGGTGAAGGTGATTGAGTTTGCCCAGTCGGGACTAAAGCCGTTGATTAAATTCGCCCGGCGGATGGGCATTCAATGGCACGTTCTGGTCGATGGCGACGAGGCGGGGAAGAAATACGCCGCGACGGTGCGCAGCCTGCTTAACGACGATCGCGACCTGGAGCGCGACCATTTAACAACGCTGCCGGCGCTGGACATGGAACACTTTATGTATCGCCAGGGCTTCAACGATGTTTATCATCGGGTGGCGCAGCTGCCGCCAAACGTGCCGATGAATATGCGGCGGGTGATCACCAAAGCTATTCATCGCTCATCAAAGCCGGACCTGGCGATTGAGGTGGCGATGGAAGCCGGGAGGCGCGGGATTGAATCCGTGCCGGCGCTGCTGAAGAAAATGTTCTCCCGCGTGCTGTGGCTGGCGCGTGGCCGGGCGGATTAAGTGCGCTTGCGGTAAGGATGCAGCAAATTCAGGGTTATGTTTTCGCTATCTCCAGATAGAATCATCGGCTTGCGCTGCGGTTTAAAACATCAGGAATTTTTATGAAGCTCAATGGAAAACGCAGGAAAGTCTGGTGGCTACTGGCCATTATCGTACTGGCTCTGGCCATCTGGGGATGGCGGGTGCTGAATGCGCCGCTGCCGCAGTATCAGACTCTGGTGGTGCGTAAAGGCGATCTGCAGCAGAGCGTGCTGGCGACCGGTAAGCTGGACGCGGTACGTAAAGTCGACGTTGGCGCGCAGGTGAGCGGGCAGCTGAAAACGCTGCGCGTGAGTATCGGCGACAAGGTACAGAAGGATCAGCTGCTGGGGGTTATCGATCCCGAACAGGCGGAGAACCAGATTAAAGAGGTTGAGGCGACGCTGATGGAGCTGCGCGCGCAGCTGAATCAGGCCCGCGCCGAGCGTAAGCTGGCCGCCGTGACCTTAGCGCGTCAGCAGCAGCTGGCGCAGCGTCAGCTGGTTTCGCGTCAGGAGCTGGATACCGCGGCCACAGATTTAGCGGTCAAAGAGGCGCAGATTGGCACCATCGAGGCGCAGGTTAAGCGCAACCAGGCCACGCTGGATACCGCGAAAACTAACCTCGATTACACTAAAATTCTGGCTCCGATGTCCGGGGAAGTGACGCAAATCACCACCCTGCAGGGGCAGACGGTGATTGCCGCCCAGCAGGCGCCGAATATTCTGACCCTCGCCGATCTCAGCACCATGCTGGTGAAGGCGCAGGTCTCTGAGGCGGACGTGATCCACCTTCGTGCCGGGCAAAAGGCGTGGTTCACCGTGCTTGGCGACCCGCTTACCCGCTACGAAGGGACCCTGAAGGATATTTTACCCACGCCGGAAAAGGTGAACGACGCTATCTTCTACTACGCCCGCTTTGAGGTCCCGAACCCGCAGGGGATCCTGCGCCTCGAAATGACGGCTCAGGTCCATATCCAGATGGCGGAAGTGAAAAACGTGATAACCATTCCGCTGAGCGCGCTGGGGGATGCCATCGGCGAAAACCGCTATCGCGTGCGGCTGCTGCGCACCGGCGAGGTTAAAGAGCGCGAGGTCACCATCGGCGCGCGCAACGATATCGATGTGGCGATAGTTAAGGGATTAGACGAAGGCGATGAGGTCATCGTCGGGGAAAGCGCGCCCGGGACGGTTAAATGACGGCGCTGCTCGAACTGCGTGATATACGCCGCAGCTATCTTTCCGGCGACGGGAGCGTTGATGTCCTGAAGGGGGTCACGCTGAGCATCAACGCCGGAGAGATGGTAGCCATTGTCGGCGCTTCCGGCTCCGGTAAATCGACCCTGATGAACATCCTCGGCTGTCTCGATAAGCCGAGCAGCGGCACCTATCGGGTGGCGGGCACCGACGTATCGCGGCTCAACGGCGACGAGCTGGCCCGGCTGCGGCGAGAGCATTTTGGCTTTATCTTCCAGCGCTACCATCTGCTGTCGCACCTGACGGCGGTACAGAACGTCGAAGTGCCGGCGGTCTACGCCGGCACTGAGCGACGGGCTCGCCTGGAGCGCGCGCGTGAGCTGCTGGTGCGGCTGGGGCTTGGCGATCGGGCGGAGTATCAGCCTTCGCAGCTCTCCGGCGGCCAGCAGCAGCGGGTGAGCATTGCCCGTGCGCTAATGAACGGCGGGGAAGTTATTCTGGCGGATGAGCCGACCGGCGCGCTGGACAGCCATTCCGGCGAAGAGGTGATGGCTATCCTGCATCAGCTGAAATCGCAGGGGCATACGGTAATTATCGTCACCCACGATCCTCTGGTGGCGGCGCAGGCCGAGCGGATCATTGAGATCCACGACGGCGAGATCGTGCGTAATCCGCCGCCTAAGGGCGCGACCAGCGCCGGCGTTATTCGCCAGAGCCCTGCGGCCGAACCCTCCGCGTGGCGTCAGTTCAGCAGCGGCTTTCGCGAAGCGCTGGTGATGGCCTGGCGGGCAATGACCGCCAACAAAATGCGCACCCTGCTCACCATGCTCGGTATTATTATCGGCATCGCTTCGGTGGTGTCGATTGTGGTGGTGGGCGATGCGGCGAAGCAGATGGTGCTGGCGGACATTCGCGCCATCGGCACTAACACGATTGATGTCTATCCCGGGAAGGATTTCGGTGATGACGATCCCCGCTATCAGCAGGCGCTGAAGTATGACGATCTGCTGGCTATTCAGAAGCAGCCCTGGGTCAGCTCGGCGACGCCTGCGGTATCGAAAAACCTGCGCCTGCGCGCCGATAATATCGACGTTGCCGCCAGCGCCGAGGGCGTCGGGGCGCAGTATTTTAACGTCTACGGCATGACCTTTAGCGAAGGCAATACCTTCAATGAGCTGCAGCTAAGCAGCCGGGCGCAGGTGGTGGTGCTGGACAGCAATACCCGACGCCAGCTCTTTCCGCACAAGGCGCGGGTGGTGGGCGAAGTTATTCTGGTTGGCAATATGCCTGCGACGGTGATTGGCGTGGCGGATGAGAAGCAGTCGATGTTCGGCAGCAGCAAAATCCTCCGGGTCTGGCTGCCTTATACCACCATGGCCGGGAGGGTGATGGGGCAGTCGTGGCTGAACTCAATCACCGTGCGGGTACATGAAGGATACGATAGCTCAATCGCCGAACAGCAGCTGCTGCGTCTGTTCGAGCTGCGGCACGGCAAAAAAGATGTTTTCACCTGGAATATGGACAGCATCTTGAAAACGGCTGAACGGACCACACATACACTACAGCTGTTTCTGACTTTGGTGGCGGTGATCGCGCTGGTGGTTGGCGGTATTGGTGTGATGAATATCATGCTGGTATCGGTCACCGAACGGACCCGCGAGATAGGTATCCGCATGGCGGTCGGGGCGCGGGCCAGCGACGTGCTGCAGCAGTTTCTGATTGAGGCTGTTTTAGTCTGCCTGGTGGGCGGCGCGCTCGGCGTGACGCTATCGCTAATGATTGCCTTTGTGCTGCAGCTCTTTTTACCCGGCTGGGAGATTGGCTTTTCACCGCTGGCGCTGCTGACGGCGTTTTTATGTTCGACGCTAACCGGCGTGCTGTTTGGCTGGCTTCCCGCGCGAAACGCCGCACGCCTTGACCCGGTGGATGCGCTGGCTCGCGAGTAGCGCTAAAAAAATGCCAGTCAGAAGGACTGGCATTTTACTGGCGGGATGTACACAATGAAGCGAAAGAGTTATGCAGCCGCTTCCGCTTCTACAGGAACAATCACGCTGGCGTGATTACCTTTCGGTCCCTGGTGAACATCAAACCGAACGGCTTGTCCGGCTTTTAGCGTTCTGTAACCATCCATCTGGATGGTGGAGTAATGGGCGAAAATGTCTTCGCCTCCGCCCTCAGGGCAAATAAAACCAAACCCTTTGGCATTGTTGAACCACTTAACAGTACCCATTTCCATACTTCGACATCCTTCGTAATTCTTTATAAGTAAGATGGAATGAACCGGTAGTGGAGTGACGAGTTGTTCAAATGCTCGCCAACTCTCGCCAGTACAATTTAGAGAAATACGAAAAGGCGTCAAGCGATTGACGCCAGGGGAAGGCGAAAAATGCGTCAAAATTTGAAGCAGTTAACGCTATTGCCGGGGAATGTGACAGACGTCGCGGATGGAAGTAATAGATGATAGTTATCTATGATCTATTGTAGATTTGTGATGGGCATAACTTTTGGTCATCGACAGGCCACCGCCTGTTGGCAACAGCAACCGATGATGAATACTGACGATGAGTAAGAGAGATTGGCTGGACTTCGATCAGCTGGTAGAAGACGAAGTGCGTAATGAGCTTAAACCACCATCGATGTATAAAGTGATATTGCTCAATGATGACTACACTCCAATGGAGTTTGTTATTGACGTGTTACAAAAATTCTTTTCTTATGATGTAGAACGTGCAACGCAGCTGATGTTGACGGTTCACTATCAAGGTAAAGCGATTTGTGGTGTATTTACCGCAGAGGTTGCGGAAACCAAAGTTGCGATGGTGAGCCAGTATGCGAAGGAGAACGAGCATCCATTGCTGTGTACGCTAGAGAAAGCCTGAAGACAGGCAAGAAAATTGGGGGAGGTGCCTATGCTCAATCAAGAACTGGAACTCAGTTTAAACATGGCTTTCGCCAGAGCGCGCGAGCACCGTCATGAGTTCATGACCGTCGAGCACTTGCTGCTGGCGTTGCTCAGCAACCCTTCGGCCCGCGAAGCGCTGGAAGCGTGTTCCGTGGACCTGGTGGCGCTGCGTCAGGAACTTGAAGCCTTCATCGAACAGACCACGCCTGTTCTACCCGCCACGGAAGAAGAGCGCGACACTCAGCCGACGCTGAGCTTCCAGCGCGTACTGCAGCGTGCCGTCTTCCACGTACAATCCTCTGGCCGCAGCGAAGTGACCGGTGCCAACGTTTTGGTCGCTATTTTTAGCGAGCAGGAGTCGCAGGCGGCCTATCTGCTGCGTAAACATGAAGTCAGCCGTCTTGATGTGGTGAACTTCATCTCTCACGGTACGCGTAAAGACGAGCCGAGCCAGCCTTCCGAAAACAGCGGAAGCCAGCCCAGCAATGAAGAGCAAGCAGGCGGGGAGGATCGTATGGAAAACTTCACCACCAATCTCAATCAGCTTGCTCGCGTTGGCGGAATCGATCCGCTGATTGGCCGCGAAAAAGAGCTGGAGCGTGCCATTCAGGTTCTGTGCCGCCGTCGTAAGAATAACCCGCTGCTGGTGGGTGAGTCCGGCGTGGGTAAAACCGCGATAGCCGAAGGGCTGGCATGGCGAATCGTGCAGGGCGACGTGCCGGAAATCATGGCCGATTGCACGATCTATTCGCTGGATATCGGCTCCCTGCTGGCAGGGACAAAATACCGCGGCGATTTTGAAAAACGTTTCAAAGCGCTGCTGAAACAGCTGGAGCAGGATACCAACAGTATTCTGTTCATCGATGAAATCCACACCATCATCGGTGCGGGCGCCGCATCCGGCGGCCAGGTCGATGCCGCCAACCTGATTAAACCGCTGCTCTCCAGCGGCAAGATTCGGGTGATGGGGTCGACGACCTACCAGGAGTTCAGCAATATCTTCGAAAAAGACCGCGCGTTAGCCCGGCGTTTCCAGAAGATAGACATTACTGAACCTTCGGTAGAAGAGACGGTACAGATTATTAACGGCCTGAAGCCGAAGTACGAAGCGCACCACGACGTGCGCTACACGGCGAAAGCGGTGCGTGCGGCGGTCGAGCTGGCGGTGAAATACATTAACGATCGTCATCTGCCGGACAAGGCGATAGATGTTATCGACGAAGCGGGCGCGCGGGCGCGGCTGATGCCGGCCAGCAAGCGTAAGAAAACGGTTAACGTGGCGGATATCGAATCGGTGGTGGCGCGTATTGCCCGCATCCCTGAGAAGAGCGTCTCCCAAAGCGACCGCGATACGCTGAGAAATCTTGGCGATCGGCTGAAAATGCTGGTCTTTGGTCAGGGCAAGGCGATCGAGGCTTTAACCGAAGCCATCAAGATGGCGCGTGCCGGACTGGGCCACGAGCATAAGCCGGTGGGCTCCTTCCTGTTCGCCGGACCAACCGGCGTCGGGAAAACCGAGGTCACCGTACAGCTGGCCAAGGCGCTGGGTATCGAGCTGCTGCGCTTTGATATGTCCGAGTATATGGAGCGTCACACCGTGAGCCGTTTGATCGGTGCGCCTCCGGGCTACGTTGGTTTCGATCAGGGCGGGCTGTTGACCGATGCGGTCATTAAACATCCGCACGCGGTGCTGCTGCTTGATGAGATTGAAAAAGCGCACCCTGACGTCTTTAACCTGCTGCTGCAGGTGATGGACAACGGTACGCTGACCGACAACAACGGCCGCAAGGCGGACTTCCGCAACGTGGTGCTGGTGATGACCACTAACGCCGGCGTGCGCGAAACCGAGCGTAAGTCGATTGGCCTTATTCATCAGGATAACAGTCCGGATGCGATGGATGAGATCAAGAAGATCTTTACGCCGGAGTTCCGTAACCGCCTCGACAACATTATCTGGTTCGATCACCTGTCAACGACGGTGATCCATCAGGTGGTGGATAAGTTTATCGTCGAGCTGCAGGTTCAGCTGGATCAGAAAGGCGTGTCGCTGGAAGTGAGTCAGGAAGCGCGAGACTGGCTGGCAGAAAAAGGCTATGACCGGGCAATGGGCGCGCGTCCAATGGCGCGGGTGATTCAGGATAACCTGAAGAAACCGCTGGCCAACGAGCTGCTGTTTGGTTCGTTAGTTGACGGCGGCCAGGTGACCGTTGCGCTGGATAAAGAGAAGAGTTCGCTGACCTATGATTTCCAAAGTGCGCAGAAGCACAAACCGGAAACGGCGCATTAATTCTTACTCTGAAACGTCAAAAACCGGCCTGCGGGCCGGTTTTTTTATATCCGCAGTCGCTTAGCGGAGAGGGGATGTAAAAAGACCGGGAATTATCCCGGCCTTTCGCATCTAACGCCACGAGGGCGGAAAACTATCAGCGACTACGGAAGACAATGCGGCCTTTGCTCAGGTCGTACGGGGTCAGCTCAACAGTCACTTTGTCGCCCGTCAGAATGCGGATGTAGTTCTTACGCATTTTACCGGAAATATGCGCAGTTACCACGTGACCGTTTTCCAGTTCTACGCGGAACATTGTGTTAGGCAACGTGTCAAGTACGGTGCCCTGCATTTCAATATTGTCTTCTTTGGCCATCTAGTCCTCTGGGGTATCACTACCGTAGTTTTGAACCGGCAAGATAATGCCGAAGTTCAGCGAGTAAGTAAAGTTTTACGTTTATACCCACCACACTTCGCGTTGCGTCCACGTTGGCTGCGTTCTTCGATCCCGGCTACTTTTTTCAGTAAGCGCTGGGGATCCGTTCACTTGCCGCCCGCCTGCAACCCGAGCTGTTGCGAGTCTATATACTTTATCTTTCTGGCTGCCTTAGTTCTCACGGTCACATAGTTATTGATGCTGCCTGGCGCTTGGTTTGTCGTCCCGGCGCATCATGAATAAGTTTGGGTTTAAATCACTGAAGTAGTTTTGGCGCATTGCCCGGAACGCACGCGGATAAACCGCACGACAGGCGCAAACGTAAAGGGGGGAGTGACAGAACGATGGGCGTTATCTGACTCTTATTATTCCCAAACGGCGGCGGGGCAACGGGCAGAAGCTACTCTACCGCGCAATTATACCATCCCGGCGAAGAATGTGCTGAAAACATTTACACATTGCCGGTAAATAGCACCCTCGGCACCCAAAATCTTTCAGGTAAACGCTGGCTGCGCAATTGCGCCAGCCGATCGAGATAGTCGCGGCGGGGAATTTCAACGGCGCCCAGCGACGCAGTGTGGTTATTTAGCACCTGGCAGTCAATTAACTGGCCACCGTCGCGCATAAATGCCTGGCAGAATACCAGCAGGGCCGTTTTTGATGCGTTTTCCGCGTGGCTAAACATCGACTCGCCGCAAAATAGCGCCCCCTGAGCCACGCCGTACATGCCGCCAACCAGCGTCTCATCGCGCCACACCTCGATGGAGTGCGCGTGCCCGAGCTCGTGCAGCTGGTGATAGGCCTTGACGATGCTGGCGGTTATCCAGGTGCCCTCATCGCGATTGGCGGCGCAGCCTTCAATCACCTCGCCAAAGGCATGGTTCAGCGTCACGCGATAGGGAGAGCGCTGGTGGAAGCGTTTCATGCTGCGGCTGAGATGAAACTGCCCGGGCCACAGAACCGCGCGGGGATCGGGAGACCACCACAAAATAGGATCCCCCGGTGAAAACCACGGAAAGATGCCGTGCTGATAGGCCATCAGCAGGCGCGCGGGGCTAAGATCGCCCCCCAGCGCCAGCAGGCCGTTCGGTTCACGCAGGGCGCCTTCCGGCGCGGGGAAGGCAATGGACTGACGGGAGAGCTGAACCAGACGCATTTTAACCTCAATACGCACCAGCAATTGTCCAGTATATTCGCTGTCTTTCAGGCGTCAGCGCAGTATGCGCGTGCCTGAAACTCATAGAGTATATACACAAAATCATTCGGGATGCCCGGCGGCGATGGCCCGATAACGACTGACCTACAGGCGCTGCTTAAACTGGTAGTAGCGCCCTTGTTGAGCCAGCAGTTCTGCGTGACTACCTTGCTCAATAATCTTCCCGTTGTCCATGATAATTATCTGATTAAAACGCGCCAGCCCGCGCAGGCGGTGGGTGACCATCAGCACGGTTTTTTCTTTCATCACTTCGGCCAGTAAATCAAGGATTTGGCTTTCAGTCGTGGCGTCCAGACCTTCGGTCGGCTCATCGAGCAGCATCAGCGGCGCGTCATGAAGCAGGGCGCGGGCAATGGCTAACCGGCGCAGCTCGCCGCCGGAAAGCTGGCGACCGCCTTCTCCCAGCCAGCCGTTGAGGCCGCTGTCGTCGAGTAGCTTGCCGAGCCCAACCCGCTCGAGGATGTTGACCAGGTGCGCATCGCTCGCCTGGGGCGCCGCCAGCAGCAGGTTGTCGCGCAGCGTTGCGCTAAACAGATGCACGCGCTGAGGAACCACGCTCATTGCCCGGCGCAGGGTCGTCTCGTTGAGCTGCGCAAGCGGCTGGTCGTTGAGTAAAATCTCGCCCTGGGCCGGATCCCAGGCGCGGGTAAGCAGCTGCAGCAGGGTCGATTTCCCGCAGCCGGTGCGTCCGAGAATAGCGATGTGATCGCCGGCAGCAACCTGTAGCGAGAGATTCTCCAGCGCCGCGGTGGGCTGCTGCGGATAGCTAAAGGTGACCTGATTCAGCGTCAGCGCCACGCGTGAGAAGGTCTGGTCCGCGCTCTGCGCAAAGGAGACTTCCGGCGGCTGCTCGGTGATTTGCGTAATCCGCCGCGCGGAGGCGATGACCTGCCCGAGGTGCTGGAACGCGCCGGTGACCGGCGCCAGCGCCTCAAACGCCGCCAGGGCGCAGAAAACAAAGAGCGCGATCAGCGCGCCCGGCTGGCTATTGCCGCCCACGCCGGCAGAGGTCAGCCACAGCATCGCAATCACCGCAACGCCGCCAATCAGCAGCATCAGCGCCTGGGAAAGCGCCGTGAGTTCGGCCTGACGTCGCTGGGCATCCTGCCAGCGCTGTTCGGTTTTCTCCAGCTGCTCGCGGTAGCGATCGCTGGCGTTAAACAGCATCAGCTCCGCCTGTCCCTGCAGCCAGGCAGTCAGCTGCTGGCGGTACTGGCCGCGCATTTGGGTTATGCACTCGCCGGCCGGTTTACCGGCCCGATAAAACAGCGGTGGCAGTATCAGCACGGTCAGCAGCATGATGCCGCCCAGCGTCAGGGCCAGGGTGACGTCCAGAATACTCAGGCCGGCGGTGACCACCAGAATGACCACCAGCGCTCCCACCAGCGGCGAGATAACCCGCAGATAGAGGTGATCCAGGGTATCGACGTCGGCAACGATGCGGTTAAGCAGCTCGCCCTGGCGAAAACGCGCCAGCCCGGCAGGGGAGAGCGGTAGTAGCTTGCTGAACGTGAAAACGCGCAGATGCTGGAGGACGCGGAAAGTCGCGTCGTGGCTCACCAGGCGTTCAAAGTAGCGCCCGGCGGTACGAATTATCGCCGCGCCGCGCACGCCGGCGGCGGGCAGCATGTAGTTAAAGCTGTAGATACCGGCAACGCCGACAACGGCCGACGCCGAGAGGAACCAGCCCGACAGCGTCAGCAGCCCGATGCTCGCCAGCAGGGTGACGATCGCCAGCACCACGCCGAGCATCAGCAGCCATATGTGCCGCTTGTACAACGCCAGGTAAGGTAATAATGCGCGCATTTAAATCTCCTCCTGACGATGGGCCAGCAGGGTCGCGAAGGGCCCTTCGGCGGCGGCAAGCTGTGAATACTCGCCCTGTTCGACAATCTGTCCGTTTTGCATCACCCAGATAGCGTCCCAGCCGGCTATACCTTCGAGCTGGTGGGTGACCATCAGCGTGGTTTGCTGCGAAGAGGCGTTTGACAGGGCCTGCATCACCCGCTGCTCGCTGTGGGCGTCGAGGCTGGCGCCAGGCTCATCGAGCAGCAGTAGCCGGCAGGGAACCAGCAGCGCGCGCGCGACGGCGATACGCTGCGCCTGGCCAACCGATATGCGGGCCGCCTGATCGCCCACCGGCGTATTAATGCCCTGCGGCAGCTGCGAGACAAATTCGCTGACCCAGGCCTTATCCAGCGCCAGCTGAAGCTGCGCTTCGGTCGCTTCAGGCCACGCCAGAAGCACGTTTTCACGCAGCGTAGCCGCCGGCAGCTGCGGGTTTTGTCCAACCCAGCTCAGCATCCGATGCCAGCGCTGGCTATCAAGATCGCGCAGCTCAACGCCGTTGACCATCAGCGAACCGTCATAGGGCAGAAAGCCCGCCAGCGTATTCAGCAGCGAGCTTTTGCCGGAGCCGCTTTGCCCAACCAGCACCACCCGCTTACCGGCGGGCAGGGAGAAGTTCAGCGGCCCTGCCAGCACCTTGCCTTCCGGTGATTTGATCCGCAGATCGCGCGCTTCAAGACTCACCAGCTCGTTGTCGCTAAGCACCTTCTCGCCGCGCTCGGCCTGCGCCAGCGGCGTTTCCATAAAGGTTTTCAGGCTGTCCGCCGCGCCGATAGCCTGCGCCTTAGCGTGGTAGAAGGTCCCCAGATCGCGCAGGGGCTGGAAAAACTCCGGCGCGAGGATCAGGGTCAAAAAGCCGGCCATCAGGGTAACGCCTGCGCCGTAATGGCCAAAGTTCAGCTCGCCCAGGTAGGAGAAACCGAAATAGACCGCCACCAGCGCAATGGAGAGGGAAGTGAAAAATTCCAGCACCCCGGAGGAGAGGAAGGCCAGACGCAGGACGTCCATCGTGCGCTGGCGGAAATCCTGCGAAGCCTCGCGAATATTGTCGGTTTCCGCGGCGCCGCGATCGAAAATTCGCAGCGTTTCCATGCCGCGCAGGCGGTCGAGGAAGTGGCCGCTCAGCCGCGCCAGCGCCTGGAAGTTGCGGCGGTTTGCATCCGCGGCACCCATTCCGACCAGCGCCATAAACATCGGGATCAGCGGCGCGGTACCGAGAAGGATCAGCGCTGCCGCCCAGTTAATCGGGAAAATAGTGATAACGATGAGCAGCGGGACGCACGCGGCCAGCGTCATCTGCGGCAGATAGCGCGCATAGTAATCGTGCATATCGTCGATTTGCTCGAGGATAAGCGTAGCCCAGCTGCCCGCAGGCTTGCCCTGGATCCACGCCGGACCGGCCTCCTGCAGGCGGTCGAGCACCTGGCGACGGATCTCATAGCGGATATGCTGCCCGGCATAAAATCCTACCCGCTCGCGCAGCCATACCACCCACGCGCGAAGGACGAAAATCAGCACCAGCACGGTAAACGGCAGCACCAGCGCCGTCGCCGGAATATTCTCCATGATCATGCGGTGAAGGATCCGCGCCAGCAGCCAGGCCTGAGCGACGATCAGTAGCCCGCTAATGACGCCCAGCGCGCGGGAAATCATCAACCAGCGACGGGAGAGAATGCTCTGTTCTTTTAACCAGCGGGTTAACTCTTGTTGACGGGTTTTATTCATTGCGCACTTAGCAGGTGGAGTTATAGGTTTTTGGGCACGGCAATGTTACAACGAGGAAAAAATAAAGGCGACTTTTCGTCGCCTTCTTTACCTTTGTTACTGACTTGTAAAGATTATTTGCAAGCGTCAGCCAGGCCGTCGAGATAGCGCTCGGCGTCCAGCGCGGCCATGCAGCCGGTGCCGGCAGAGGTAATAGCCTGACGGTAGATATGGTCCATCACGTCGCCGGCGGCGAAGACGCCAGCAACGCTGGTTTGGGTCGCGTTGCCGTGAATGCCGGACTGAACCTTGATATAGCCGTTTTCCAGCTCCAGCTGCCCGGCAAAAATCGCCGTGTTCGGGCTGTGGCCGATAGCGACAAACAGGCCCGCGACTTCCAGCGATTCAACGTTGTCCGCATTCTGCGTATCGCGCAGGCGCAGGCCGCTGACGCCCATCTGGTCGCCGGTCACTTCTTCCAGGGTGCGGTGGGTATGCAGCACGATGTTGCCGCTTTCCACTTTGTCCATCAGGCGCTTGATGAGAATTTTTTCCGCGCGGAAGGAGTCGCGACGGTGGATCAGGTGCACTTCAGACGCGATGTTAGAGAGATACAGCGCTTCTTCAACCGCGGTGTTGCCGCCGCCGATAACCGCGACCTTCTGGTTACGGTAGAAGAAACCGTCGCAGGTGGCGCAGGCGGAAACGCCGCGGCCCTTGAAAGCTTCTTCAGACGGCAGGCCGAGATAGCGCGCGGAAGCGCCGGTCGCGATAATCAGCGCGTCGCAGGTGTATTCGCCGCTATCGCCGACCAGGCGGAACGGACGGTTCTGCAGATCGACGCTGTTGATATGATCGAAAAGAATTTCGGTTTCGAACTTGGCCGCATGTTCGTGCATACGTTCCATCAGCAGCGGCCCGGTCAGATCGTTCGGATCCCCAGGCCAGTTTTCCACTTCCGTGGTGGTGGTCAGCTGACCCCCTTTTTCCATCCCGGTAATCAGCACCGGATGCAGGTTTGCACGTGCGGCATAGACCGCAGCGGTGTATCCCGCAGGTCCAGAACCAAGAATTAGCAGCTTACTGTGTTTGGCCGTGCCCATGAGAACCCCATAATTTATTGGCATACATTGGGCTGGATTGTAGGGAATTTGTTGTCGTAAAAAAAGAGCATAGCGATTTTGTTAACGATATGTGCAATAGCACCCGCCGATGAGCTGGCGATTTAACGAACGGAGAATATAACTAATTCTACTGTCAGCAGCACAATTATAAGAGGAAAACATGAGAATCAACGGGGGGGGATAATGAATATCTGGCATCTTGTACTAAAAATCGATGTTTTGCTTTGACAATCCCCTGTGCTTTTGCGAAAACATTCATGGAAGAAGAAAAGCAGCGTTTTGCGTGTGGCGAATTTTCATGCATGCAAATGCCATTTTTATCCGGGTTAGCGAAATCTACGCATGGTGTGGACAGACGCCATGCGTGATGTCGGTGGCTGCCGTCAGGCAACGGGCTTCTCACGTACCCCTGGGTTACTCAAGTCGTACGGGTAAGAACAGGATGGGCTCTGGCAGTGAAGGCTCAGAGTCAGAACAGGAGTAGGGAAGGAATACAGAGAGACAATAATAATGGTAGATAGCAAGAAGCGCCCTGGCAAAGATCTCGACCGCATCGATCGTAACATTCTGAACGAGTTACAAAAAGATGGACGTATCTCTAACGTCGAACTTTCTAAACGGGTGGGACTTTCTCCGACGCCTTGCCTTGAGCGCGTGCGTCGACTGGAAAGACAGGGTTTTATTCAGGGCTATACGGCGCTGCTTAACCCGCATTATCTGGATGCATCACTTCTGGTATTTGTTGAGATTACTCTGAATCGTGGCGCGCCGGATGTGTTTGAGCAATTTAACGCCGCTGTGCAAAAACTTGAAGAAATTCAAGAGTGTCATCTGGTATCCGGCGATTTCGACTACCTGTTGAAAACTCGCGTACCGGACATGTCAGCGTATCGTAAACTACTGGGCGAAACCCTGCTGCGCCTGCCGGGCGTAAACGACACCCGTACCTACGTGGTAATGGAAGAGGTCAAGCAGAGCAATCGTCTGGTAATTAAGACGCGCTAACACGGAACAGGTGCAAAATCGACGTAGTTTGATTACACTCCTGTTAATCCATACAGCAACAGTGCCGGGGAGACCCGGCACTGTTGTCCGTTTTAGCAGCAGGCAGGAAACAGCCTGATACCTGGAGAGCCTTTTTTGAGCCAGGAATACACCGAAGACAAAGAAGTCAAACTGACGAAGCTAAGCAGCGGGCGCCGACTCCTTGAGGCGTTACTTATCCTTTGCACCCTTTTTGCTATCTGGCTGATGGCGGCCTTACTCAGCTTTAATCCCTCGGATCCAAGCTGGTCGCAAACGGCCTGGCACGAGCCTATCCACAACATCGGCGGCACGCCGGGAGCCTGGCTTGCCGATACGCTATTTTTCATTTTTGGCGTAATGGCTTACACCATTCCCGTGATTATCATCGGCGGCTGCTGGTTTGCCTGGCGCAATCAAACTAACGACGAGTACATCGACTATTTCGCCGTTTCGCTGCGCTTAATTGGCGCGCTGGCGCTGATCCTCACCTCCTGTGGCCTGGCCTCTATCAATGCCGATGATATTTGGTATTTCGCCTCAGGCGGGGTCATTGGCAGCCTGCTGAGCACCACTCTGCAACCGCTGCTGCACAGCAGCGGTGGAACTATCGCGCTGCTCTGCATCTGGGCGGCGGGTTTAACCCTGTTTACCGGCTGGTCGTGGGTCAGCATTGCCGAAAAACTCGGCGGCGCGATCCTGTCCGTCCTCACCTTCGCCAGCAACCGTACCCGTCGGGACGATACCTGGGTGGATGAGGACGACTATGAAGATGACGAAGACGACGATACGGCGAAACCGCAGGGCTCGCGTCGCGCGCGAATTTTACGCAGCGCTTTAGCGCGTCGCCAGCGTCTGGCAGAAAAATTCTCCAATCCGCTGGGGCGCAAGACCGACGCCGCGCTGTTTTCCGGTAAGCGCATGGATGATGCCGAGGAAGAGGTTCAGTTCAGCGCCAACGGCGCGCCGGTTGCGGCAGACGATGTGCTGTTTTCTGGCGCCAGCGCCGCGCGCCCGGCAGATGCGGACGATGTCTTATTCTCCGGTGCCAGCGCAACGCGTCCGGGGGACTTCGACCCCTACGATCCGCTGCTGAACGGCCATAGCATTGCCGATCCGGTGAGCGCGGCTGCGGCAGCCACCGCGGCGCCGCAGGCGTGGGCTGAGCCGGTAGCCGGCCAGACTCCGCCGGCCGGCTGGCAGCCAGAGGCACAGGTTTATCAGCCTGAACAGGCGCCGGTACAGCAGCCCCACTACCAGCCTGAGGCCGCGTATCAGCCGCAGCAGGCTTATCAGCCTGAGCAGGCGCCGGCACAGCAGCCTTACTACCAGCCTGAAGCCGCGTATCAGCCGCAGCAGGCTTATCAGCCTGAACAGGCGCCGGTACAGCAGCCTCACTACCAACCTGAAGCCGCGTATCAGCCGCAGCAGGCTTATCAGCCTGAACAGGCGCCGGTACAGCAGCTTCACTACCAGACTGAGGCCGCTTATCAGCCGCAGCAGGCGTATCAGCCTGAGCAGGCGCCGGTACAGCAGCCCCACTACCAGCCTGAAGCCGCGTATCAGGCGTATCAGCCTGAGCAGGCGCCGGTGCAGCAGCCTCATTATCGCCCTGAGCCAACGTATCCGCCGCATCAGGCGTATCAGCCTGAACAGGCGCCGGTACAGCAGCCTGCTTATCAGCCTGAACCTTATGCCGCCTCGCCTGTTATTGAGCCAGACGCTCCCCAGGAAGAGGTTAAGCCGCAGCGTCCGCCGATGTACTATTTCGAAGAGGTTGAAGAGAAGCGTGCGCGCGAGCGCGAACAGCTTGCCGCCTGGTATCAGCCGATTCCGGAGCCTGCGAGTCCGGTTGCGACCAGGCCTATCTCGCCGCCGCCATCATCTTCTGTTGATGCCGCTGCGGTGACTACGCTTGCCGCCAGCGTACATCAGGCTGCGGGCGCTGGTGCAACCGCCGCCTCGGTGGTCTCCGCTGCGTCATCCGCCGCGCCGCTGTTCAGTCCGGCCGCGGGCGGGCCGCGCGTGCAGGTCAAAGAGGGCATTGGTCCGAAGCTGCCGCGTCCTAACCACGTCCGCGTACCGACGCGCCGTGAGCTGGCATCGTATGGCATTAAGCTGCCTTCTCAGCGCATCGCGGAAGAGCGCGCCCGCCAAGCGGAGCTTGATCAAAATTATGACGATGAGCCGCTCACCGATGAAGAAGTTAACGAGCTGGAGCAGGGCGAGCTGGCGCGTCAGTTTGCCGCCACCCAGCAGCAGCGCTACGGTGAGGTCTACCAGGCTGACGACGGCGGAGATGACGATTCAGCCGCTGAAGCCGAGCTGGCTCGCCAGTTTGCCGCCACCCAGCAGCAGCGCTACAGCAGCGAGCAGCCGCGCGGGGCGAACCCGTTCTCTCCGGCTGATTATGACTTCTCGCCGATGAAAACGCTGGTGGACGACGGCCCGAGCGAGCCGCTGTTTACGCCGATGCCGGAGGTTCAGCCGTCGGCACCGCAATACCAGCAGCCGGCGCAGCATCAGCATCAGCCGGTACAGCAGCCGCAGCAGGTACAGCCGCAGCCCGTGCAGCACTATCAGCAGCCGACGCCGCAGTCGGCTTACCAGCAGCAGCCGCAGGCTCAGCAGCCGGTACAATCTGCGCCAGCGGCGCAGAGCTACCAGCCGCAGCAGGCCCCTCAGGCCCCGATGCAGCCGCCGGTCCAACAGCCGGCGCCGCCGCAGCAGGAGAGCCTGATTCACCCGCTCCTGATGCGCAACGGCAACAGCCAGCCGGTGCCGCGGCCGACAACGCCGCTGCCGTCTCTGGATCTGCTGACGCCGCCGCCGAGCGAGGTCGAGCCGGTTGATACCTTCGCGCTGGAGCAAATGGCGCGCCTGGTGGAGGCTCGCCTTGCCGATTTCCGTATTAAAGCGGACGTCGTGAACTACTCGCCCGGCCCGGTTATCACCCGCTTTGAGCTGAACCTTGCGCCGGGCGTAAAGGCCGCGCGTATTTCTAACCTGTCGCGCGACCTGGCCCGTTCGCTCTCCACGGTTGCCGTGCGCGTCGTAGAGGTTATCCCGGGCAAGCCGTACGTTGGCCTGGAGCTGCCGAATAAGAAACGTCAGACCGTCTACCTGCGCGAAGTGCTGGATAACACCAAGTTCCGCGATAACCCGTCGCCGCTGACCGTGGTGCTGGGCAAGGATATCGCCGGCGATCCGGTCGTCGCCGACCTGGCAAAAATGCCGCACCTGCTGGTAGCCGGTACCACCGGCTCCGGTAAATCGGTCGGCGTCAATGCCATGATCCTCAGCATGCTCTACAAGGCGCAGCCGGAAGACGTGCGCTTCATTATGATCGACCCCAAAATGCTCGAACTGTCGGTCTATGAAGGGATCCCGCACCTGCTGACGGAAGTGGTTACCGACATGAAAGACGCCGCCAACGCTCTGCGCTGGAGCGTGAACGAGATGGAACGCCGCTACAAGCTGATGTCAGCGTTGGGCGTGCGTAACCTGGCGGGCTACAACGAGAAGATTGCCGAGGCGGCGCGCATGGGGCGCCCAATTCCGGATCCGTACTGGAAGCCGGGCGACAGCATGGATGCGGTCCATCCGGTGCTGGAAAAACTGCCTTACATCGTGGTGCTGGTGGATGAATTCGCCGACCTGATGATGACCGTGGGTAAGAAAGTGGAAGAGCTGATTGCTCGTCTGGCGCAGAAAGCACGTGCGGCGGGTATTCACCTCGTGCTGGCTACCCAGCGTCCGTCGGTTGATGTGATCACCGGCCTGATTAAGGCCAACATCCCGACGCGTATTGCGTTCACCGTGTCGAGTAAAATTGACTCGCGTACCATTCTCGACCAGAGCGGCGCCGAATCGCTGCTGGGGATGGGGGATATGCTTTACTCCGGGCCGAACTCCACTATCCCGGTGCGCGTGCACGGCGCATTTGTGCGTGACCAGGAAGTCCATGCGGTAGTCCAGGACTGGAAAGCGCGCGGGCGTCCGCAGTATGTCGACGGCATCACCTCCGATAGCGAAAGCGAAGGCGGCGGCGGCGGATTTGACGGCGGAGAAGAGCTGGATCCGCTGTTCGACCAGGCGGTCAACTTCGTGACCGAGAAGCGTAAAGCCTCTATCTCCGGGGTTCAGCGTCAGTTCCGTATCGGCTATAACCGCGCCGCGCGCATCATTGAGCAGATGGAAGCGCAGGGCATCGTCAGCGAGCAGGGCCATAACGGCAACCGCGAAGTGCTGGCGCCGCCGCCCTTCGAGTGAGTGCAAAGTTGGGTAAATAAGAGCAAAATCAGCCTATTCTTCTGTCCCGCCGCGCCAGGCGGTCCTACATTAGGGGCAGAAGAGGCTCCCGCGCAGGGAGCGACGCACATTGACGGACATTAAGGAATAACAATGAAAAAACTCGCAATCACCTGTGCATTACTGTCTGGATTTGTTGTCAGCCAGGTTTGGGCTGACGCCGCCGGCGATTTGAAAAGCCGTCTGGATAAGGTGAGCAGCTTCCACGCCAGCTTCACGCAGAAAGTGACCGATGGCAGCGGCAACGCGGTACAGGACGGACAGGGCGATCTGTGGGTCAAGCGGCCGAATCTGTTCAACTGGCACATGACCCAGCCGGATGAAAGCATTCTGGTCTCTGATGGCAAAACGCTGTGGTTCTATAACCCGTTCGTTGAGCAGGCGACCGTCACCTGGCTGAAAGACGCCACCAGCAACACGCCGTTTATGCTGATTGCGCGTAACCAGTCTAACGACTGGCAGCAGTATAATATTAAGCAAAACGGCGATGACTTTGTCCTGACGCCGAAAAGCGGCAGCGGTAACCTGAAGCAGTTCACCATTAACGTAGGGCGTGATGGAACCATCCATCAGTTCAGCGCGGTAGAGCAGGACGACCAGCGCAGCAGCTACCAGCTGAAGTCGCAGCAAAACGGTGCGATAGACGCATCTAAGTTTACCTTCACGCCGCCGCAAGGGGTTACGGTGGACGATCAACGTAAATAGAGGCGAATGTGGGCAATCTGTCGCTCGATTTTTCCGACAATGCGTTTCAACCTCTGGCCGCCCGTATGCGGCCAGAAAATTTAGCGCAGTACATCGGCCAGCAGCATCTGCTGGCACCGGGTAAACCTTTGCCGCGGGCAATTGAGGCCGGGCATCTTCATTCGATGATTCTATGGGGCCCGCCGGGCACCGGAAAAACCACCTTAGCGGAAGTGATTGCTCGCTATGCCAGCGCCGACGTCGAGCGTATTTCGGCCGTGACCTCCGGCGTGAAGGAGATCCGTGAAGCCATCGAACGCGCCCGGCAGAACCGTAACGCCGGTCGGCGCACCATCCTGTTTGTCGACGAAGTCCACCGCTTCAATAAAAGCCAGCAGGACGCGTTTCTGCCGCATATCGAAGATGGCACCATCACCTTTATCGGCGCGACGACGGAAAATCCCTCTTTTGAACTCAACTCCGCGCTGTTATCGAGAGCGCGCGTTTATCTGCTGAAATCACTCACCACGGAAGATATCGAGCAGGTGCTCACGCAGGCGATGAGCGATGCGGGCCGCGGCTACGGCGGGCAGAATATTGTGCTGCCTGACGACACGCGTCGGGCGATCGCCGAGCTGGTAAACGGCGATGCGCGCCGTGCGCTCAACACGCTGGAGATGATGGCCGATATGGCCGAAACCGACGCCGCCGGTCAGCGGGTGCTGCAGGCCAAACTGTTGACCGAAATTGCCGGCGAGCGTAGCGCGCGTTTTGATAACAAGGGCGATCGCTTTTACGATTTAATTTCGGCGCTGCACAAGTCCGTGCGCGGCAGCGCGCCGGACGCCGCGCTGTACTGGTATGCGCGGATCATTAGCGCCGGCGGCGATCCGCTGTACGTTGCCCGCCGCTGCCTGGCGATTGCCTCGGAAGACGTCGGCAACGCCGACCCTCGGGCCATGCAGGTTGCTATCTCTGCCTGGGACTGCTTTACCCGAGTCGGCCCTGCGGAAGGCGAGCGGGCGATTGCGCAGGCTATTGTGTACCTCGCCTGTGCGCCGAAGAGCAACGCGGTTTACAGCGCCTTTAAGGCCGCGATGGCCGATGCCCGCGAACGTCCGGACTACGACGTGCCGGTCCATCTGCGCAACGCGCCGACGAAGCTGATGAAAGAGATGGGCTATGGCCAGCAGTATCGCTACGCCCACGATGAGCCCAACGCTTATGCCGCCGGGGAGGAGTACTTCCCGCAGGAAATGGCGCAAACTCGCTATTATCGGCCAACAAACCGAGGGCTTGAGGGAAAAATTGGCGAAAAGCTCGCCTGGCTTGCCGAACAGGATCAAAATAGCCCCACAAAACGCTACCGCTAACAGAGGCGTTGCGGTAAGGTTATCAAGATATTCCGGTGGTCGTATTCTGCGGCCACTTTTCATTTTATTAATTCGATAAGCACAGGATAAGCATGCTCGATCCCAATCTGCTGCGTACCGAGCCAGACGCAGTCGCTGAAAAACTGGCACGCCGGGGCTTTAAGCTGGATGTAGATAAACTGCGCGCTCTGGAAGAGCGTCGTAAAGTTCTGCAGGTTGAAACTGAAAATCTGCAGGCGGAGCGTAACTCCCGATCGAAATCCATTGGCCAGGCGAAAGCGCGTGGGGAAGATATCGAGCCGTTACGCCTGGAAGTGAACAAGCTTGGCGAACAGCTGGATGCGGCGAAAACCGATCTGGACGCGCTGCTGGCCGAGATCCGCGACATCGCGCTGACCATCCCGAACGTCCCGCATGATGACGTTCCGCTGGGCAAAAGTGAAAACGACAACGTCGAAGTGAGCCGCTGGGGAACCCCGCGCGAGTTCGATTTTGACGTGCGCGATCACGTGACTCTGGGCGAAATGCACGGCGGGCTGGACTTCGCTGCGGCGGTTAAGCTGACCGGCTCGCGCTTTGTGGTCATGAAGGGCCAGCTGGCTCGTCTGCACCGCGCGCTGTCGCAGTTTATGCTGGACCTGCATACCGAACAGCACGGCTATAGTGAAAACTATGTCCCGTATCTGGTAAACCAGGAAACGCTGTACGGCACCGGCCAGCTGCCGAAATTTGCCGGCGACCTGTTCCATACTCGTCCGCTGGAAGAAGAGGCGGATAGCAGCAACTACGCGCTGATCCCGACCGCCGAAGTTCCGCTGACTAACCTGGTTCGCGATGAGATCATCGATGAAGACGATCTGCCGATCAAAATGACCGCGCATACGCCGTGCTTCCGTTCTGAAGCAGGCTCCTACGGTCGTGATACCCGCGGTCTGATCCGTATGCACCAGTTCGACAAAGTTGAGATGGTGCAGATCGTCCGTCCGGAAGATTCCATGGCGGCGCTGGAAGAGATGACCGGCCATGCGGAGAAAGTTCTGCAGCTGCTGGGTCTGCCATATCGTAAAGTGGCGCTCTGCACCGGCGATATGGGCTTCAGCGCGTGCAAAACCTACGATCTGGAAGTGTGGGTGCCGGCGCAGAATACCTACCGCGAAATTTCGTCCTGCTCGAACGTCTGGGATTTCCAGGCGCGCCGCATGCAGGCACGCTGCCGCAGCAAGTCTGATAAGAAAACGCGCCTGGTCCATACGCTGAACGGCTCTGGCCTGGCAGTGGGTCGTACCCTGGTTGCGCTGATGGAAAACTATCAGCAGGCTGACGGCCGTATTGAAATCCCGGAAATTCTGCGCCCGTATATGCGCGGCCTTGAGTTCATCGGCTGATTTTTCTACCCCCTTCTCAAAAGCGCCTACGGGCGCTTTTTTTTCATCTCCTTCTTGATGCCGGGCAATAACCCGTCCGTTCAATACCCCCATACTCCCTTGGTGTTAAAGCAGCATAAAAAACTAATATAAGCTAGTTACGCTATATATAAATCTATATAGCGGTTATCAGTAAATTGTGAGCAACCAAAGCGAGTACCCATGAAAATTAAAGCCCCCGATGCTTTACTGGCTGCCGAAGTAAGCCGGCGTGGTTTAATGAAAACCACGGCGATTGGCGGTCTGGCAGTGGCCAGTAACGCATTTACTTTACCCTTCACGCGCATTGCCCATGCCGCAGATACCCTGTCACCGGCAGGCGAAACGGTGACCTGGAGCGCCTGTACCGTTAACTGCGGTAGCCGCTGCCCGCTGCGCATGCATGTCGTTGATGGCGAAATTAAATACGTTGAAACAGATAATACCGGTGACGATAGCTACGACGGCCTGCACCAGGTGCGCGCCTGCCTGCGCGGGCGCTCGATGCGTCGTCGCGTCTACAATCCCGATCGCCTGAAGTACCCGATGAAGCGCGTGGGTAAACGCGGTGAGGGGAAATTTGAACGCATCAGCTGGGAAGAGGCGTTCGATACCATTGCCGGCAATATGCAGCGCCTGATCAAAGACTATGGCAACGAATCTATCTACCTGAACTACGGTACCGGAACCCTGGGCGGAACCATGACCCGCTCCTGGCCGCCGGGAAAAACGCTCATTGCTCGCCTGATGAACTGCTGCGGGGGCTATCTTAATCACTACGGCGACTACTCCTCCGCGCAGATCGCCGCCGGGCTGAACTACACCTACGGCGGCTGGGCCGACGGCAATAGCCCGTCGGATATTGAAAACAGCCAGCTGGTGGTTCTGTTTGGCAATAACCCGGGCGAAACGCGGATGAGCGGCGGCGGGGTGACCTACTATCTGGAGCAGGCGCGACAAAAATCCAATGCGCGGATGATCATTGTCGATCCCCGCTATACGGATACCGGGGCCGGTCGTGAGGACGAGTGGATCCCGATTCGACCGGGTACCGACGCGGCGCTGGTCTCCGCGCTGGCGTGGGTGATGATTACCGAAAACCTGGTCGATACCCCGTTCCTCGATAAATACTGCGTTGGTTATGATGAGAAAACGCTCCCTGCCGATGCGCCGGCAAACGGTCACTATAAGGCCTGGATCCTGGGCCAGGGCAGCGACGGTATCGCCAAAACGCCTGCGTGGGCGTCAACCATTACCGGCATTCCGGTCGATCGCATCGTGAAGCTGGCACGTGAGATTGCCAGCGCGAAGCCCGCCTATATCAGCCAGGGCTGGGGGCCGCAGCGCCACGCTAACGGTGAAATTGCGACCCGGGCGATCTCGATGCTCTCTATTCTCACCGGCAACGTCGGCATTAACGGCGGCAACAGCGGCGCGCGCGAGGGCTCATACGATCTGCCGTTTGAGCGTATGCCGACGCTGGAAAACCCGGTTGAGACCAGCATCTCCATGTTTATGTGGACCGACGCCATCGAGCGTGGCCCGGAGATGACGGCGCTCCGCGACGGGGTTCGCGGCAAAGACAAGCTCGATGTGCCGATCAAGATGATCTGGAACTATGCGGGCAACTGCCTGATTAACCAGCACTCTGATATCAACCGCACCCATGAAATTCTGCAGGACGACAGGAAGTGCGAGATGATCGTGGTGATCGATTGCCATATGACCTCGTCGGCAAAATATGCCGATATCCTGCTGCCGGACTGCACCGCCTCCGAACAGATGGACTTCGCGCTGGATGCCTCCTGCGGCAACATGTCGTACGTTATCTTCACCGATGAGGCGATTAAGCCGCGCTTTGAATGCAAAACGATTTATGACATGACGACGGCGCTGGCAAAACGCATGGGCGTGGAGCAACGGTTTACCGAAGGCCGTAGCCAGGAAGGCTGGATGCGCTATCTGCACGAGCTTTCCCGCAAAGCGATCCCCGACCTCCCGGACTTTGAGACCTTCCGCAAGCAGGGGATCTATAAGCAGCGTGACCCGGAAGGCCACCACGTTGCCTATAAGGCGTTCCGTGAAAATCCGCAGGCTAACCCGCTGACCACGCCGTCGGGAAAAATCGAAATCTATTCGCAGGAGCTGGCAAAAATTGCCGCCACCTGGGAGTTACCCGAAGGGGACGTTATCGATCCGCTGCCGATTTATACCCCCGGCTTTGAGAACTATAACGATCCGCTGACCGAGAAGTTCCCGCTGCAGCTGACCGGCTTCCACTATAAATCTCGCGTGCACTCGACCTACGGCAACGTAGACGTGCTGCAGGCGGCCTGTCGCCAGGAGATGTGGATTAACCCGCTCGATGCTAAGGCGCGAGGTATCGCCAACGGCGAGCGAATTCGTATTTTCAACGCCCGCGGTGAGGTGCATATCGAAGCCAAAGTGACGCCGCGTATGATGCCTGGCGTCGTCGCGCTGGGTGAGGGCGCCTGGTATAACCCGGACGCAGGCCGCGTGGATCAGGCGGGGAGTATTAACGTGCTCACCACCCAACGCCCGTCGCCGCTGGCGAAAGGAAATCCGTCGCATACCAACCTCGTCCAGGTTGAAAAGCTGTAAGGAATAACCGATGACAACTCAATATGGATTTTTTATCGATTCCGCCCGTTGCACCGGTTGTAAAACCTGCGAACTGGCTTGTAAAGACTATAAGAACCTGACGCCGGACGTCAGCTTCCGCCGCATTTATGAGTACGCGGGCGGCGACTGGCAGGAGGATAACGGCGTCTGGCAGCAGAACGTGTTTGCCTACTACCTCTCTATCGCCTGTAACCACTGCGAGGATCCGGCATGTACCAAGGTCTGTCCGAGCGGCGCCATGCACAAGCGCGACGATGGCTTTGTGGTGGTGGATGAAGACGTCTGCATAGGCTGCCGCTATTGCCATATGGCCTGCCCGTACGGCGCGCCGCAGTACAACGCGGCGAAAGGGCATATGACCAAGTGCGACGGCTGCCACGAACGCGTCGCCGTTGGTAAAAAACCGATCTGCGTTGAGTCCTGCCCGCTGCGGGCGCTGGACTTTGGCCCAATCGAAGAGCTGCGGCAGAAGCACGGCAAGCTGGCCGCCGTTGCGCCGCTGCCGTCGGCGCATTTTACGCAACCCAGCATTGTCATTAAACCGAACGCCAACAGTCGCCCGTGTGGTGATACAACCGGCTATCTGGCCAACCCGAAGGAGGTGTGAGATGGGAAGTGGATGGCATGAATGGCCGCTGATGATCTTCACGGTCTTTGGTCAGTGCGTAGTGGGGGGCTTCATCGTCCTGGCGCTGGCGCTTATGAAAGGCAGCCTGTCGCATGAGCAGCAGCAGCGCGTGGTGCTGAGCATGTTTGGCCTGTGGGTGCTGATGGGGATTGGGTTTATCGCCTCGACGCTGCACCTGGGGTCGCCGATGCGGGCCTTCAATTCGCTCAACCGCATCGGAGCATCGTCGCTGAGTAATGAAATCGCCAGCGGAGCGCTCTTCTTCGCCGTTGGCGGCATTGGCTGGCTGCTGGCGGCGGTTAAGAAGCTGCCGGCCGGGCTGCGCAGCCCGTGGCTGATCGTCACGATGGTATTGGGCGTCATCTTCGTCTGGATGATGGTTCGGGTGTACAACACCATTGATACGGTCCCGACCTGGTATAGCGTCTGGACGCCGCTGAGCTTCTTCCTGACGCTATTTATCGGCGGACCGCTGCTGGGCTATCTGCTGCTGCGCGCGGCCGGCGTGAACGGCTGGGCGATGCGCCTGCTGCCCGTCGTAACGCTGGTGGCCCTGGTGGCGAGCGTGGCCGTGGCGCTGATGCAGGGCAGCGAGCTGTCGACTATCCACAGCTCAATCCAGCAGGCGTCTGCGCTGGTGCCGGACTACGGTTCGCTGATGGCGTGGCGCGTTGCGGCCCTGGCGCTGGCTCTGGCGTGCTGGGTTGCGCCGATGCTTAAAGGATATCAGCCGGCGCTGCCGCTGCTGGGCCTGGCATTCGTGCTGGTGCTGGTGGGGGAGATGGTGGGCCGCGGGGTCTTCTACGGTCTGCATATGACGGTGGGCATGGCGATCGCCAGCTAAGCCGCTATTCGCGCCGGAACTTCGCGGTTCCGGCGCGATAAAAAATGCGCTCTCTTCATGAAATATTTCAACTGATATTCCCGCCCGTTAATTCCAATAAATTAATAAAAACAATGGAATAATATAAAGAATAATTCTGCCGCCTCGCCGATGGATAAAAAACTTCAATCGTTGCCCGAGAAACCGCGTCCTGCCTGATTTCAGGTGGATTGACAATGTTTATAGCGGTGGCATGATGCGCACGAAATCCGAACTTCCTCACGGTTTATATCCATGTCCATCTACACCCGGCCGGTGCAAATGTTGCTCTGCGGCCTGCTTTTGTTGACGCTGGCGATAGCGGTTTTAAATACCCTCGTCCCGCTTTGGCTCGCCCATGAAAACATGCCTACCTGGCAGGTCGGGATGGTTGGCTCATCCTATTTCACCGGTAACCTGGTCGGAACCCTGCTGGCAGGATGGGTCATTAAACATCTGGGATTTAACCGTAGCTACTATCTTGCCTCGCTGATTTTTGCCGTCGGCTGCGTTGGGCTTGGCGTCACCATTGGCTTCTGGACCTGGTTTAGCTGGCGTTTTATCGCCGGCGTAGGCTGCGCAATGATTTGGGTGGTGGTGGAAAGCGCGCTGGTGTGCAGCGGGACCACCCGCAGCCGCGGTCGCCTGCTGGCGGCGTATATGATGGTTTACTATGTCGGTACCGTGCTGGGCCAGCTGATGGTG
The DNA here is from genome assembly GCF_004362605.1 of Klebsiella sp. BIGb0149. Classification (NCBI taxonomy): domain Bacteria; kingdom Pseudomonadati; phylum Pseudomonadota; class Gammaproteobacteria; order Enterobacterales; family Enterobacteriaceae; genus Klebsiella; species Klebsiella sp. BIGb0149. The sequence goes on from NZ_SNYG01000001.1 coordinate 719,022, forward strand.
AGCAAGCTGCCGACGGATCTGATGAGCGTCCTGCCCTGGGTGACCGGTCTGGCGCTGGCCGCCATCCTTCCTCTGCTGTTTACGCGCGTGGTCAATCAGACGGACGAGCCGCACGAGCCGGCCCGCATCTGGCCGATGCTCAGGCTTCGCCAGGCTCGCCACGGCGTTAACGGCTGCATTATTTCCGGGATCGTCCTCGGCTCGCTGTACGGGCTTATGCCGCTGTGGCTGAACCATCAGGGGGTGAGCGACGCCGGGATTGGTTTCTGGATGGCGGTGATGGTGAGCGCCGGGATCCTCGGGCAGTGGCCGGTGGGTCGCCTGGCGGATCGCTATGGCCGCCTGCTGGTGCTGCGCGTTCAGGTGTTTATCGTTATTCTCGGCTGTCTGGCCATGCTTAGCCAGGCCGCGATGGCGCCCGCGCTGTTTATCCTTGGTGCCTCCGGCTTTACGCTGTATCCGGTAGCGATGGCCTGGGCATGCGAAAAAGTTGAGCGCCATCAGCTGGTGGCGATGAACCAGGCGCTATTGATGAGCTACACCATCGGCAGCCTGCTTGGGCCAACGCTTACCGCGATGCTGATGCAGAATTTCTCCGATAACTTGCTGTTTATTATGATCGCGAGCGTCTCGTTTATTTACCTGCTGACGCTGCTGCGCAAAGCGGGGCACCACCCGACGCCGGTGGCTCACGCCTGATTTTCTCAAGCCATAGCCGGCGGGATACCTCTGCTGGCTATGGCTGAGAAGCGACAAGCGCCGTAAGCTGGCTGCGCTCCTCAATCGCAGCCAGCCGCTGCAGCCGGTCCTCCTCATCTAACCAGCACACCAGTCGCTGGATCGTTTGAATATGCTGTTCGCTATCCGCTGCCGCCAGCACGACTATCAGCCGGATAGCGGAATAGCCGGGAAACTCAACTCCTTCCCCGCAACAGAGCAGCGAAAGCGCGCTGTTGTGGCTTAACACCCCGTCTTCCGGTCGCGCGTGCGGTAGCGCAAATTCAGGGCTCAGTATGTACCAGGGACCGTGCTGTTCCGTGGCGCTGATAATCGCCTGGGCGTATTCCGCGGTGACCTTTCCCTGCCGCTCTAAAGGCTGACAGGCGAGCCGAACGGCGCTGCGCCAGTCGAGAGCGTGCTGCGCATACTGGCAGGCGGCAAAAAGCGTGTCGTCCATATCAATTCCTCAGATAACGAGCCGGCCGCGGCCGGCCCGTGCTACGTCTTAGCTCAGTGCGTGATACAGCGCCTCGCCGGAGATGCCATATTTCTCTTTTAGCTGACGGCTATTGCCGGATTCGGTGAAGGTATCCTGAGTTCCCAGGCGTATCAGACGCGCCGGGTGGGCCGCCTGCGCCATCGCTTCGGCAATCTGGCCGCCGAGTCCCCCGTTTACGCTATGATTCTCAAGGGTGGCGATGAGCGGACAGTCGGCAACCAGCGCAGCGAACGCCTTGTGGTTGAAGGGTTTGAGCTGCGCCACGTGAATCAGCCTGCCTCTTTTACCGCTGGCGAGCAGCTTCTCGTAGCCATCGGTGGCCTGCTCCAGCACCGTACCCTCGAAGAGAATGGCAAAATCGTTCCCGCTGCTGGCGATGGCCGCGATATCCGTAACCCGCGGAATCGTGCTCTTATCGCGAACCGGCATTGGCTCGCGGGCGACGCGGATATAGACCGGACCCGTAATATTGGCCGCCTGTTCGAAGGCTTCCGCAATTTCTTCGGCATCCGCAGGCGTCAGGACCGTCAATCCCGGCAGCACGCGGGTCAGAGCGAGATCTTCCAGCGCATGGTGCGAGGCGCCGTCCGGTCCGTCATCCATACCGGGATGGCTACCCACCAGCTTGACGTTAGCTTTGGCATAGCAGGCCTGCCGCAGCTGGGTCCAGGCGGTGCCCGTTACAAACATCGCAAAATTGACGTAGAAGGGCATGAACCCCTCAAGCGCCTGGCCGGTAGCGAAGCTCATTGCCGAGCCCTCCGCAATACCCATTTCGAAAAACGCCTCGGGATAGAGGGCCTGAAACTGGTCCGTGCGGGTTGAGCTGGCTAAGTCGCTGTCGATGGCAACCACGGGATAGCCCTTTTGTTTCAGGGCGATCAGCGCGTTACCGATTTCATCGCGTGGGGCTTTCATCACTGTAACTCCTCCATTGCCTGCTGATACTGTTCCCGGGTGGGAGTTTTTGAGTGCCAGTCACCGTTATTTTCCATATAGCTAACGCCGGAGCCTTTGGTGGTATGCGCAATAATGGCCACCGGCTTGCCTTTTAGATGGCGGGATAGCATCAGGGTATCGGCAACCTGGTGCATGTCATTGCCGTTAAGAAGCTCCAGCACATGCCAGCCAAAACAGCGGATTTTGTCAGCCAGCGGCTCGAGGTTGACCACCTCATTGACCGGATCGTGTGACGAGAAGCGGTTGTAATCGACGATGGCGACCAGGTTGTCCATTTTCATATGAGCGGCCTGCTGCAGGGTTTCCCAGATTTGCCCTTCGTGCATCTCGCCGTCGCCGAGGATCGCAAATACCCGATGGGGATCGTTACGGCGCTTTTTCGCTGCCGCCATCCCCAGGGCAACCGACAGACCCTGGCCGAGCAGGCCGGTGGTGGCATCGACGTCGGGTAGCGCCTTGATGCTGGGGTGGCCCTGCAGGCGGGAATCGATCTGGCGGAAGGTGCTGAACTCCCGACGTTCAATCTTGCCCATCTGATAAAGCATGGCGTACTGGGCGGCGACGGCATGGCCTTTACTCATGACGATGCGCGAACGGGGGGAGCGACTGAGGTCCACTTCCTCGTAGTAGAGCCAGGTCAGAATATCGATGATTGACAGGGCGCCGCCCGGATGGCCGATCCCTGATTCATAAATCATGCTAACGATATCGCGTCGTGCAGCGAGCGCGTGGGACTTTAGTTCTGCAATATTCACGTTTTTTCCTCCTATGGCAGCATTTTGCCGATGTAGTACACGACCAGGCCAAGCGCGACGAAATCCGTTTCCGGGAAGCTGGTTCCCGACAGACCAACGGACTCCATAATCGGGTAGATCAGGGCCGGCCCGATGCCGATGAGGATCCCGGTGATAAAGCTCCCGGCAATCGCGCCCTTCCAGCCGCCGGACGCGTTACCAAACACCGCGGCGGTGGCGCCGATAAAGAAATAGGGGATGGCAACCGGGATAATGACGGTTTGACCGAGGATCGCGAGGAACCCCATCACCACCAGCCCGCCGATAAATGAAGAGATAAATCCCAGCACCGTAGCGGTTGGCGCGTAGGGGAAGACCACGGGACAGTCGAGCGCGGGTTTGGCGTTAGGAATGAATTTCTCCGAAATACCGAGGAACGCGGGGACGATTTCGGAGAGCAGCAGGCGTACGCCGGTAATAATGATGTACAGCGAAGCGGTGAACGTCAGCGACTGGAACAGCGGGTAAACCAGCCAGTGCATCCCGCCGGCCGCCGCCGTTACGGCCTCTTTTCCGGCCGCGAGAGCGGCGATGTAGTAGAAGATACTGACCGAGATCGACACGGAGACAATATAATCTTTAAAGATCCCCAGCCAGCCGGGCAGATTCAACTTCTCCGTCGACTGTTTCGGATCGCCGACTTTTGATCCGATCCATCCGGATGCCGCGTAGGCCAGCGTAACGTAGTGCCCCATGGCGATTTCATCATTGCCGGTGATTTTCCTCATCCAGGGTTGGGCGATGGCCGGATAAAGGCACGCGGCGAGGCCAAGCAGAACTGAGCCGACAATAATCGTGGTCATATCGCTATAGCCAAGCGCTTTCAGCGTGACGGTGAGCAGGGCCGAGAGATAGAGATTATGCTGCCCGGTGAGAAAGATGTACTTAAACGGGGTGACGCGCGCAAAGAACAGATTCCAGCCAAAGCCGATGACCATAATCAGCGACACGCACATCGCGAATTTAGTCTGCGCCAGCCCGGTGAGCGCTTCCGCCAGCGGCATCACGCCTTTCAGACCAAACCCGTCGCTGAACAGCGTCTGAAAGTTGCCAAGCGAGGTTACCGCCAGCCCGGCGCCGCCGGCAAAAACCAGAAACCCGACGATAGTTTTGAAGGTGCCGGAGAGCACCTTTTCAATCGGTTTGCGTTGAATTAACAAGCCAATTAATGCGATAAAACCAACTAAAAGTGGGGTAACGCCCAGAATGTCGAATACAATAAATCTGAGGAAATCCATATTGCCTCCGGGAGAATTTAGTTGCCCTGGATGACGCTGATGAGCGCAGATTCCATCTCTTCGCTGTTCATCAGATCGGTTATCCCGATGGCCCTGAACCCAGCGGCTTCGACTTCATCGGTGAGATCGCGCATAGTGATAACGAAATCGATATCTCGCCAGGTCCTCAGGCCGGAAAGTACGTCATGTTCCAGTTCGACATCCCAGCGGTGCTTATCGATGATTTTTTGTGCTTTTATTTTGAGCATCAGAGAGCTGCCCATACCGGTACGACAGACGATGAGACCTTTCATTAGATGTTCTCCTGTTTGTAAAAATAATTATTTTTATTTTGTCTTGTGAGATAATAATTATTATCCTCGATGTGAGATGAAAGATGTGACTGTGTTTGCATTTTGAGCAATAAAGGCGAAAAATGAGCCATATAGACAGTAATTTATTGATAAACATAAGAAATGAGTCTGCAGGCCTTAGCCCGATACTGGAAAAGGTCGGCCGCTTTATCACCGAAAATCCTGATTTTGTGATGCGGCATACCATTTCGGAACTGGCCGACTCCGTCGATACCAGCGAGGGCAGCATTACGCGTTTTTGCCGGGCGTTTGGCTTTAAAGGCTTTTCTGATTTCAGAACGGCGTTGGCGATTGAGCAAGGGGCGACGAGATCGGAGGACGGCGGTAATGAAGAGATAGCTCCCGTGCTGGCAAGCATTCGTGATAGCAACGCCATCATTGACGCTCAGGAACTTCAGGCTGCGGCAATTTGGCTTAATTCACTGAATAATATTGCAATTTATGCGGTGGGTACGGCGGTGCCGGTGGCGCTATTTCTGCAGATGAACTTAATCAACATGGGGAAAGCCGCTAGTTTTGTCGACCGCTCTTACCCGGCGGCGCTGCCGATGTCGTCTGATAGTCAAAAAACCGGGATTATCGTAATTCATACCGAGCAGGCATCGGCGGATATGATGCAGGCGCTATCGCTGGCGAAGCAGCAGGGGATTAAAATACTGTCGCTGACTCGCGGTACGTTTGCGCCCCTGGCGCGCCTCTCTGACTGGAATCTACAGGCAGCCGTGGCTTTACAGGGGGAGGGGGAATCTGGGTTTGCCGAGATTGCGGGGGCAATGATGGTGGCCGATCGGATCCTTAGCGCGCTGGAGGAGCAGGACGAGCGCTACGCTGAGTACCGTAAAGCGCATCAAAAACGTATTTTCTCAATTGAGAGCGTGACCAGCAAGCTGTCGCAATACTTTATGTCCTGATGCCGCTGAAGAAAGGCCTGGCCCGGATAGGACCTCCAGCGTCGTTATCCGGGGCTCTTGCGAAGAGGCAAGCTTCAGCTAGTACATCACCTTATGACCATACTGCTCGAGAATGCCTTTTACGCGCTCCATGGTCTCTTTCTTCGGCGGATGCACGCCGTCAAGCTTGTACTCTTCACCCATCGCCACCCATTTATGCTTGCCCAGCTCGTGATACGGCAGCAGCTCGATCTTTTCGACGTTGCCCATATCGCGAGTAAACTCGCCGAGGCGGTGCGCGGAATCATCATCATCTGACCAGCCGGGTACCACCACGTAGCGGATCCAGACGTTAATATTTTTGTTCGCCAGATAGCGGCAAAACTCCAGCGTGCGGTGGTTAGAGACGCCGACCAGATTTTGGTGGATTTCATCATTCATCTGCTTAAGGTCAAGCATCACCAGATCGGTCACTTCAAGCAGCTCGTCAATCACCGGATCGTAGCGACGAACGAAGCCGTTGGTATCGAGGCAGGTATGGATGCCCTCCTTGTGGCAGGCGCGGAACCAGTCGCGTACGAATTCAGCCTGCAGGATAGCCTCACCGCCGGACGCGGTCACGCCGCCGCCGGATGCGTTCATAAAGTGACGGTAGGTGACAACCTCTTTCATCAGGCTTTCGACGGTGACTTCGGTACCGCCGTGGGTATCCCAGGTATCGCGGTTATGGCAGTACAGGCAGCGCATCAGGCAGCCCTGGAAGAAGGTGATGAAGCGGATCCCTGGGCCATCGACGGTGCCACAGGATTCAAAGGAGTGAATGCGACCAATAGTTGACATTGCGGTGGTATCTCCAGATTCGGCCCGTCCGGGACCTGTGATGCACAGCTCAAACCGGCTGTGTTAAGTCTGTTTTGGCAGTTATCCATTGAGTATAGATAGCGGACAAAAGAGACTGGGGGGATTGGGAGGTATTGTTAAAAAGGCCCCACTTGCGTGGAGCCTTTATTGTACGCTTTTTATATCGCGATTTCAGTCAAAACCCATTACATGGTCTGAGTGAAGGTACGAGTGATAACGTCCTGCTGCTGCTCTTTAGTCAGGGAGTTAAAGCGTACTGCGTAGCCGGATACGCGGATGGTCAGCTGCGGATATTTTTCCGGGTTTTCCATCGCGTCGAGCAGCATTTCACGGTTCATGACGTTGACGTTCAGGTGCTGACCGCCTTCGATAGAAGCTTCGTGGTGGAAGTAACCGTCCATCAGGCCGGCCAGGTTAGTCTTACGAACTTCGTCGTCTTTACCCAGAGCGTTAGGAACGATAGAGAAGGTGTAAGAGATACCATCTTTAGCGTACGCAAACGGCAGTTTTGCAACGGAGGTCAGAGAGGCAACGGCACCTTTCTGGTCACGACCGTGCATCGGGTTAGCACCTGGTCCGAACGGAGCGCCAGCGCGACGACCGTCAGGGGTGTTACCGGTTTTCTTACCATACACAACGTTAGAAGTAATGGTCAGAACGGACTGAGTCGGGATAGCGTTGCGGTAGGTAGTCAGTTTCTGAATTTTCTTCATGAAACGTTCAACCAGATCGACCGCCATGTCATCTACGCGAGAGTCGTTGTTACCAAACTGCGGGTATTCGCCTTCGATTTCGAAGTCGACTGCCAGACCGTCTTCGTCACGAATCGGTTTAACTTTCGCATATTTGATAGCGGACAGGGAGTCAGCGGCAACGGACAGACCGGCGATACCACATGCCATGGTGCGAACAACGTCACGATCGTGCAGCGCCATCAGAGAAGCTTCGTAGCTGTACTTGTCGTGCATGTAGTGGATGATGTTCAGCGCGGTGACGTACTGTTTAGCCAGCCAGTCCATGAAGTGATCCATGCGATCCATAACTTCATCAAAGTTCAGAACGTCGCCTTTGATCGGTTCAGACTTAGGACCAACCTGCATTTTCAGTTTTTCATCAACGCCGCCGTTGATAGCGTACAGCATGGTTTTCGCGAGGTTAGCGCGAGCGCCGAAGAACTGCATTTGCTTACCAACAACCATCGGGCTTACGCAGCAAGCGATAGCGTAGTCATCGTTGTTGAAGTCAGGACGCATCAGATCGTCGTTCTCATACTGCAGAGAAGAGGTATCGATGGAGACTTTCGCCGCGTATTTTTTGAAGCTCAGCGGCAGTTTTTCAGACCACAGAATAGTGATGTTCGGCTCCGGAGACGGCCCCATGGTGTACAGGGTGTTCAGGAAGCGGAAGCTGTTTTTGGTTACCAGAGTACGGCCATCAACGCCCATACCACCGATTGATTCAGTTGCCCAAATCGGGTCACCGGAGAACAGTTCATCATACTCAGGAGTACGCAGGAAGCGAACCATACGCAGCTTCATGACCAGGTGGTCAATCATTTCCTGAGCGTCCTGCTCGGTGATTTTACCGGCTTTCAGGTCGCGTTCGATGAAGATATCCAGGAAGCTGGAGGTACGGCCGAAGGACATTGCCGCGCCGTTCTGAGACTTAACGGCAGCCAGGTAACCGAAGTAGGTCCACTGGATAGCTTCCTGCGCGGTTTTTGCCGGAGCAGAGATATCGCAGCCGTATTTGGCCGCCATTTCTTTGATCTGGCCCAGCGCACGGTACTGCTCGGAGATCTCTTCGCGCAGACGGATGGTTGCTTCCAGATCTTCGCCGTTTTCCAGTCTTTCTTGCAGAGACAGGAACTGAGCGTATTTGTCTTTCATCAGGAAGTCGATGCCGTACAGCGCAACGCGGCGGTAGTCACCGATGATACGGCCGCGGCCGTAGGCATCCGGCAGACCGGTCAGCACGCCGGATTTACGGCAGTTCAGGATGTCTTTGGTGTAAACGTCAAAAACGCCCTGGTTGTGAGTTTTACGGTACTCGGTGAAGATTTTTTTCAGCATCGGGTCCAGCTCGCGATCGTACGCTTTGCAAGAACCTTCAACCATTTTAATACCGCCGAACGGGATAATCGCACGTTTCAGCGGAGCTTCAGTCTGCAGACCAACGATTTTCTCGAGCGCTTTCTCGATGTAGCCTGCGTCGTGAGAAGTGATGGTGGATGCAAGGGAAGTGTCAAAATCAACAGGCGCGTGAGTGCGGTTTTCCTGTTTAACGCCTTCCATTACGTTGTCCCACAGCTTGGTGGTCGCGTCAGTTGCGCCAGCCAGGAAGGACTCGTCACCTTCGTACGGGGTATAGTTTTTCTGGATAAAGTCACGGACGTTGACTTCGTTCTGCCAGTCACCTTTCGCAAAACCTTCCCAGGCTGTGGCTAACTTTTCATTAAGCTCGGACATGTAACACCTACCTTCTTAAGTGGATTTTTTATTTACTGCCTGAAACAACCCTTAGTGATGGTCGTCGCCACGCAGGTAAATGACCCAGTATGTCAACCCAACCAGCAGACCACCGCCAATAATGTTCCCGATAGTTACCGGAATCAGGTTATCAGTGATGAAGTTCATGACGGTCAGGTGAGAGAAACTTTCCGGAGTTGAACCAACGGCGGTCCAGAATTCCGGGCTTGCAAAGTCGCGGATTACGATACCCATCGGGATCATAAACATGTTAGCGATACTGTGCTCAAAGCCGCTGGCAACGAACATGGCGACGGGCAGAACCATAATCATTGCTTTATCCATCAGGCTGCGGCCGGAGTAGCTCATCCACACCGCGAGGCAGACCATCAGGTTCGCCAGGATGCCCAGGCAGACGGCTTCAATAAATGTATGATGCATTTTGTGGTCAGCGGTTTGCAGGACGTTGAGCCCCCAACCGCCGTTAGCGGCCATATATTCACCCGATAGCCACATCAGCAGCACGAACAGCAGCGCGCCTATCAGGTTACCAACATAGACGTTGAGCCAGTTTATTGCCAGTTGACCCCAGGTGATCCTGCCGCTGGCTTTCGCCACAACGATAAGTACGGTGGAGGTAAACAGGTCAGCACCGCAGATGACGCACAGAATCAGGCCGAGTGAAAAGCAGATCCCCCCAATAAGCTTGGCAATACCGAAAGGCATTGCGGCTGTCCCGGTCGTCGCGGTGATGTAGAAGACAAAAGCAATGGAGATAAAGACACCAGCGGTAATCGCCAGATAAAAGGTCTTCATCGGGTGCTTTGTCGCTTTATAGACACCCGCTTCTTCGGCGACTTTCGCCATCGCAGCGGGGAGTAATAGATCGAAAGGGTTGTCAGCTTTCACACTAACTCTCTCTTTATATAAGTTGGCGGTGAGATACTAACAAAGCATTATAGAAGGGAAATTGATGTAGATCATATCCCACCGGAACTATAAGCCCGTTTAGCGTATGGTTTTTGCGGTAATTAGAGGTAACTTACTGTTTATTAATGGGAAAATAAAGTTTAATATTTACAAATTATGTTGATTTTTTTCATTTTTGGGCAAAGGCAACGGTTAATTAAAATGGGGTATTTTTATTAAAATTAACATCTCAAAACTGTTGCGCGATCAATTTTCACCGTAAATTAACTTCACAACTACAAATTATTGGTCCCGTGAATAAAATATAAAAAAACGGAGCCGTAAACGACTCCGTGATGGGGCACTTCAGGCGGCGCTAAAGGCTATTTAGCCCAGTACGCCGCTTTAGCACGCTGCAGCTTCTCGTAGGCTTTCAGTAAGGACTGATGGGCCGGGAAAGCGTGCAGATCGCTATCTACCGCCTGCAGGCCGTAGAACGGCGCTTCACCGCTTAGCGCAGCGCTGGCGGCTTCCACCGCATCTGCGCCGTACATGCGCACAAAGGCGTTCAGGTACTGCAGCGGCTGACGCTCTTCTTCCTGGCTCAGCAGCAGCAGCGTTTGCAGGCAGCGGTAGTAGTTGGCGCGCTCTGCGCTGAAGATTGACGCATTGAACTCGATCGTCCACTCCGTCCAGATCAGCGCCTGCTCCAGATCGCCGCCGGCCAGCGCCAGCATCGCTTTCAGTTCGCCAATACGCAGCGTATACCAGCCGTTGTCTTTGCCCGTTGCCAGGCCCAGCAGTTCGCGAACGCGGGTGAAGTCGTCATTACCTTCATCGTCCAGCTGCTCAATCAGCGCCAGATAGTCCTCTTTCTCCCACTCGCTGCCCGGCAGAGAGAGGAGCGTTTCGCGCAGGTGGCTGCCCATGCTGTTGTTCGCCAGCCACAGGTCTTCTGCCGGATAGATATCCGACATCCCTGGAACGATAATCCGGCAGGCGTAGACGCTCAGGTGCTCGTAATCGGCGATGTAGACCTCTTTATCTTCTTCTTTAAAGATGGCCATCAGGGTGGCGAACTCTTCTTCCGTGGTACCGGAGAAGCTCCAGTCGACGAACGGATAGTCGGCATCCTGTTTGAACATATCCCAGGAGATCAGGCCGCTGGAGTCGATAAAGTGGGTTTCAAGGTTGGCGTGTTCAGCCACTTCTTCGTCATCGAAGGTTGGCGGCGTGAAGACGTCGAGATCCTTCAGGCTGCGGCCCTGCAGCAGCTCGGTGACGGTGCGCTCCAGAGCGACGCCGAAGTCAGGATGCGCGCCGAAGGAGGCGAAGCAGGTCCCGTTTTCCGGGTTAAACAGCACTACGCAGATCACCGGATACTTGCCGCCCAGCGAGCCGTCGTAAGCAAAAATCGGGAAACCTTCCGCTTCCAGCTTATTAATCGACTCCACCACGCCCGGATAGCGGGCCATCACTTCGGCAGGGATTTCCGGCAGGCTAATGCTTTCAGCAATGATGCGGTTCTTGATATGGCGCTCAAAGACTTCCGACAGGGCCTGAACGCGCGCTTCGTTCGCGGTGTTGCCCGCGGACATCCCGTTAGAAACGTACAGGTTGCCAACGATATTCATCGGAATATAAACGGTTTCGCCGTCGGACTGGCGGGTGAACGGCAGGCCGCACACGCCGCGATCGTCATTACCCGACTGCAGGTCAACCAGCATGCCGGCGGTCAGCTGATCGTCAGGATCGTAGAAGGCGCGCAGGCGAGGATCGAGCAGCCCCTGAGGAACTTCGTCATCTTCGGTCAGCGGGAACCATTTTTCATTTGGATAGTGAACAAACGGCCCGTTAGCGATGGTTTCGCCTAACCAGAAGTCGGCGAAGAAATAGTTGGTCGACAGACGTTCGAAGTACTCGCCCAGCGCGGAGGCCAGCGCCGCTTTTTTGGTCGCGCCTTTGCCGTTGGTGAAGCATAGCGAGCAGGCTTTATCGCGGATATGAACTGACCACACGTGCGGTACCGGATTCAGCCACGAGGCCTCTTCAATATCAAATCCGAGGTCGAGCAATTTCTGCTGGAAGCGAGCGATGGAATCTTCCAGGGCGGCGTCTTTGCCGGGGATAAACGTTTGAGTCATAGCGGTCACTTTTTTCGTACGTAAAGCGCGCAATGATACGGGGTTTGTGTGTCAGGCGCTATCTTCGTGAAGGCCCCGGCGAAAATAAAAGCCTGGGCTATGCTTACAGGCAGTAACCTACTGTTAAGGCATTAAAAAATGAAAGCGTTCGATCTTCATCGCATGGCGTTTGATAAAGTGCCGCCGGAGTTTTTAGGGGAGGTCGCGCTGCGCAGCCTCTTTACCTTCCTGCTGGTTTTCCTGTTCCTTAAAATTACCGGACGGCGCGGCGTCCGCCAGATGTCGCTCTTTGAAGTGCTGATCATTTTGACGCTAGGCTCTGCGGCCGGGGACGTCGCCTTTTATGACGACGTGCCGCTGATCCCGGTGTTCGTCGTGTTTGTCACCCTGGCGCTGCTCTACCGCCTGGTAATGTGGCTGATGTCAAAAAGCGAGAAGCTGGAAAACCTGCTGGAAGGGAAGCCGGTGATCATCGTCGAAGAAGGGGAGCTGGCGTGGGAAAAAGTCCACCGCGCCAACATGACCGAGTTCGAGTTTTTTATGGAGCTTCGCCTCTACAGCGTGGAGCAGCTCGGCCAGGTTCGGCTGGCGATAATGGAAACTAACGGCCAAATCAGTATGTACTATTACGCTGATGAAGAGGTTAAGCCGGGGCTATGTATTCTGCCGGACGGCTGCTATGAACGTTTTGTGACCATTCCTGAGACCGGCGAATACGCCTGCGTGCGCTGTAGCCAGGTGATCGTCATTCAGGCCGGTAAAAAGCAATTATGCCGGCGCTGTCAAAATCCAGAATGGGCGAGGGTTAGCAGAGCTAAACGCATCACCTGACAGCCTTTTTGTCGGTTTTGTTACGGAGGGCTAGTGAATTGTTTTGTGTGAAGCCGATCATATTTTTCCGGTCATAAGTTTTAGGCATTGCGATGCGTGTCGCTGAATGATAAAACCGATGTACCCGTCATACTTCAGGCTGCATGTGCGCTGGCCGCACTCGTGCAAGCCGGCCGCTGACTTCAGCAGGCGCCCGCGGAAGAATCCACTGGTCGCCCGTCCGCAGCTCGAATTATCATGGTCAGATACCGAAATAACTTATGCACGCGACGGTTCGCGGGCAAATAACATAGCAACGTGGTGAGGGGAAATGGCTCAGGTCTATAACTTTAGTTCGGGCCCGGCAATGCTGCCGGCGGAAGTTCTCAAACTGGCTCAGCAGGAGCTTTGCGACTGGCAGGGGCTGGGAACGTCGGTAATGGAGATCAGTCACCGTGGTAAAGAGTTTATCCAGGTGGCCGAGGCGGCGGAGCAGGATTTTCGCGATCTGCTCAACATCCCCTCCAACTACAAAGTTTTATTCTGCCATGGCGGCGGTCGCGGCCAGTTCGCCGGCGTCCCGCTGAACCTGCTCGGCGATAAAACCACCGCTGACTACGTTGACGCTGGCTACTGGGCAGCAAGCGCCATTAAAGAAGCGAAAAAATACTGTTCGCCAAATACCATCGACGCCAAAGTCACCGTTGATGGCCTGCGGGCCGTCCGTCCGATGAGCGAATGGCAGCTGACGCCGGGCGCGGCCTACCTGCACTACTGCCCGAATGAAACCATCGACGGCATCGCCATTGATGAAACGCCGAACTTCGGCGATGACGTCGTTGTCGCCGCCGATTTCTCTTCGACTATTTTGTCCGCGCCGATCGACGTCAGCCGCTTTGGCGTCATCTACGCCGGCGCGCAGAAAAACATTGGCCCGGCAGGGCTGACGCTGGTGATCGTTCGCGAAGACCTGCTGGGTAAAGCGAACGTCGCCTGTCCGTCAATACTCGATTACTCCGTGCTTGATGCCAATGATTCCATGTTCAACACGCCGCCGACCTTTGCCTGGTACCTCTCTGGCCTGGTATTCAAATGGCTGAAAGAGCACGGCGGCGTGGCGGCAATGGATAAAATCAACCAGCAAAAAGCCGATCTGCTCTACGGTACGATCGACGGCAGCAGCTTCTATCGTAACGACGTGGCGGCGGCCAACCGCTCGCGCATGAACGTTCCGTTCCAGCTGGCCGACAGCGCGCTGGACAAGCTGTTCCTCGAAGAGTCCTTCGCCGCTGGCCTGCATTCACTGAAAGGGCACCGTGTCGTGGGCGGTATGCGCGCATCTATCTATAACGCAATGCCGCTGGCGGGCGTGCAGGCGCTGACCGACTTTATGCAGGACTTTGAACGTCGTCACGGCTAATCATTGTTGTGCTTTTCATCCCCGCAGCCGGTCTGCGGGGTTTTTATTCCGTTTTTTTGAGAGTTGAGTTTGATGGAATCCCTGACGTTACAACCCATCGCGCGCGTGGATGGCACCGTGAACCTGCCTGGGTCTAAAAGTGTCTCTAACCGCGCTTTGCTGCTGGCGGCATTAGCCCGTGGCACCACGGTGCTGACCAACCTGCTGGACAGCGACGATGTTCGCCACATGCTGAATGCCCTGAGCGCCCTGGGAGTTCATTACACCCTGTCCTCCGATCGTACCCGCTGCGAAGTGACCGGCAACGGTGGTCCGCTGCGGGCGAATAGCGCGCTCGAGCTGTTTCTGGGCAACGCCGGGACCGCCATGCGTCCGCTGGCGGCAGCCCTGTGCCTGGGCAGCAACGATATCGTGCTGACCGGTGAACCGCGGATGAAAGAGCGTCCGATTGGTCATCTGGTTGATGCGTTACGTCAGGGAGGCGCCCAAATTGAGTATCTGGAGCAGGAAAACTATCCGCCTCTGCGCCTGCGCGGCGGCTTTGCCGGCGGCAGCGTTGAGGTTGACGGCAGCGTTTCCAGCCAGTTCCTTACCGCTCTGCTGATGGCTGCGCCGCTGGCGCCGCAGGACACCGTTATCACCATTAAAGGCGATCTGGTTTCCAAACCCTATATTGATATTACGCTGCACCTGATGAAGACCTTCGGCGTGGACGTTGAAAACCAGTCCTATCAGCGTTTTGTCATTCGCGGCAATCAGCATTACCGCTCTCCGGGCGACTACCTGGTTGAGGGCGATGCCTCTTCGGCGTCCTACTTCCTCGCGGCGGGCGCCATTAAGGGCGGTACGGTGAAAGTCACCGGTATCGGCCGTAACAGCGTGCAGGGCGATATCCGCTTTGCCGACGTGCTGGAAAAAATGGGCGCTATCGTCAGCTGGGGCGATGACTATATTGCCTGTACCCGCGGCGAGCTGAACGCCATCGATATGGACATGAACCATATTCCGGATGCGGCAATGACTATCGCCACCGCGGCGCTGTTTGCCAAAGGCACCACCACGCTGCGCAATATTTATAACTGGCGCGTGAAAGAGACCGATCGTCTGTTCGCGATGGCCACCGAACTGCGCAAAGTCGGCGCTGAAGTGGAAGAGGGCGAGGATTACATCCGCATTACGCCTCCGCTGGCGCTGCAGTTTGCTGAGGTTGGCACCTATAACGATCACCGCATGGCGATGTGCTTCTCGCTGGTGGCGCTTTCCGACACGCCGGTGACGATCCTCGATCCGAAGTGTACGGCAAAAACCTTCCCTGACTACTTCGAGCAGCTGGCGCGGATTAGCACCCAGGCGTAAGCGCCTGCGGTTGCGCCAACGTAAAGCTTTGTCATCTGCGGGCTGATATGCCGTCAGCCCGCTATAATTGCGCAATTATTCTGCATTTCATTTCCGGTCGTCCGTATTTTGCATCCAATGCTCACTTTCCGTCGTATAGATGCGTATAATGCGCGGCGTTTATATTCTATGCGCCTTGCTGAAGGAGAAAAAGATGACGGCAGCTATTCCGGTAATCACCATTGATGGGCCTGGCGGTGCGGGTAAGGGAACGTTGTGCAAGGCGATGGCGGAAGCGTTAGGCTGGCATTTGCTCGATTCCGGCGCTATCTATCGCGTTCTGGCGCTGGCGGCGCTGCATCATCACGTGGACGTCGAGTCTGAAGAAGCCCTGGTGCCGCTGGCCGCGCACCTGGACGTGCGCTTTATTTCCACCGATGGCAGCCTCGAAGTTATCCTTGAAGGTGAGGACGTTAGCGCGGCAATTCGCACGCAGGAAGTGGCGAATACCGCTTCGAAAGCCGCGGCTTTTCCCCGGGTGCGTGAAGCTCTGCTGCGCCGTCAGCGCGCGTTTCGCGAACTGCCGGGCCTGATTGCCGACGGACGCGATATGGGCACCGTGGTGTTCCCCGATGCGCCGGTGAAGATTTTCCTTGATGCGTCCGCGCAAGAACGTGCGCATCGGCGCATGCTGCAGTTGCAGGAAAAGGGCTTTAGTGTTAACTTTGACCGCCTTTTATCCGAGATAAAAGAGCGTGACGACCGCGATCGCAATCGCAGCGTGGCGCCACTTGTCCCGGCTGCCGATGCTTTAGTTCTCGATTCTACTGAACTAAACATTGAGCAAGTAATTGAAAAAGCGCTACAATATGCGCGCGAGAAATTGGCAGCCGCTTAGCCGTTACCGGCAAAGCGCAGCGGCCTCCGAATTATAGCAGTACCCCCGCAGCAACGGAGTGTTAGCGGGTATGTTAAACAACCCCATCCGGCACGGAGCCAGGTGGACGTTAAATATGAAACCTGAAGATTAAACATGACTGAATCTTTTGCTCAACTATTTGAAGAATCCTTAAAAACAATCGAAACCCGTCCGGGTTCCATCGTTCGTGGTGTTGTTGTTGCTATCGACAAAGATATCGTACTGGTTGACGCCGGTCTGAAATCTGAGTCCGCCATTCCGGCAGAGCAGTTCAAAAACGCCCAGGGCGAGCTGGAAATCCAGGTCGGTGACGAAGTTGACGTTGCTCTGGATGCAGTAGAAGACGGCTTCGGTGAAACCCTGCTGTCCCGTGAAAAAGCTAAACGTCACGAAGCTTGGATCACGCTGGAAAAAGCTTACGAAGAAGCTGAAACTGTAGTCGGTGTTATCAACGGCAAAGTTAAAGGTGGCTTCACTGTTGAGCTGAATGGTATTCGCGCGTTCCTGCCAGGTTCCCTGGTTGACGTTCGTCCGGTTCGCGACACGCTGCACCTCGAAGGCAAAGAGCTTGAGTTCAAAGTAATCAAGCTGGACCAGAAGCGTAACAACGTTGTTGTTTCCCGTCGTGCCGTTATCGAATCCGAGAACAGCGCAGAACGCGATCAGCTGCTGGAAAACCTGCAGGAAGGCATGGAAGTCAAAGGTATCGTTAAGAACCTCACTGACTACGGCGCATTCGTTGATCTGGGCGGCGTCGATGGCCTGCTGCACATCACCGACATGGCGTGGAAACGCGTTAAGCACCCGAGCGAAATCGTAAACGTTGGCGACGAAATCACTGTTAAAGTGCTGAAGTTCGACCGCGAGCGTACCCGTGTATCTCTGGGCCTGAAACAGCTGGGCGAAGATCCGTGGGTAGCTATCGCTAAGCGTTATCCGGAAGGTACCAAACTGACCGGTCGCGTGACCAACCTGACCGACTACGGCTGCTTCGTTGAAATCGAAGAAGGCGTTGAAGGCCTGGTTCACGTTTCCGAAATGGATTGGACCAACAAAAACATCCACCCGTCCAAAGTTGTTAACGTTGGCGACGTAGTGGAAGTTATGGTTCTGGATATCGACGAAGAACGTCGTCGTATCTCCCTGGGCCTGAAGCAGTGCAAAAACAACCCATGGCAGCAGTTCGCGGAAACCCACAACAAGGGCGACCGTGTTGAAGGTAAAATCAAGTCTATCACTGACTTCGGTATCTTCATCGGCCTGGACGGCGGCATCGATGGCCTGGTTCACCTGTCTGACATCTCCTGGAACGTTGCAGGCGAAGAAGCAGTACGTGAATACAAAAAAGGCGACGAAATCGCAGCAGTTGTTCTGCAGGTTGACGCAGAACGTGAGCGTATCTCTCTGGGCGTTAAGCAGCTCGCAGAAGATCCGTTCAACAACTGGGTTGCACTGAACAAGAAAGGCGCAATCGTAAACGGTAAAGTCACTGCTGTTGACGCTAAAGGCGCAACCGTAGAACTGGCTGACGGCGTTGAAGGTTACCTGCGTGCTTCTGAAGCATCCCGTGACCGCGTTGAAGATGCGACTCTGGTTCTGAGCGTTGGCGATGACGTTGAAGCTAAATTCACCGGCGTTGATCGTAAAAACCGCGCAATCAGCCTGTCCGTTCGTGCGAAAGACGAAGCTGATGAGAAAGATGCAATCGCAACTGTTAACAAACAGGAAGATGCAAACTTCTCTAACAACGCAATGGCTGAAGCTTTCAAAGCAGCTAAAGGCGAGTAATCTTAGTCTTTCGGGTTACAACAACCTGAATTACGACGAGTTTACTTGACAGATTGCAGGATTCGTCCTGTAATCAAGCACAAAGGGCGGCTACGGCCGCCCTTGTTTAAAGCTGTTAGCTAATCTGGCCCTGAAGGAAACCGGAGGAAAAATGACCAAGTCAGAATTGATAGA
Organism: Klebsiella sp. BIGb0149; assembly: GCF_004362605.1. NCBI lineage: Bacteria > Pseudomonadati > Pseudomonadota > Gammaproteobacteria > Enterobacterales > Enterobacteriaceae > Klebsiella > Klebsiella sp. BIGb0149. The sequence goes on from NZ_SNYG01000001.1 coordinate 737,304, forward strand.
AAGACTTGCCAGCCAGCAATCCCACATTCCTGCGAAAGCGGTTGAAGATGCTGTTAAAGAAATGCTGGAACATATGGCCTCAACGCTTGCTCAAGGTGAGCGCATTGAAATCCGCGGTTTCGGCAGCTTCTCTTTGCATTACCGAGCACCTCGCACCGGGCGTAACCCGAAAACTGGCGATAAAGTCGAGCTGGAAGGCAAGTACGTTCCGCACTTTAAGCCTGGGAAAGAATTACGCGACCGCGCCAATATTTACGAAGAGTAAGTTTCGCTGAACGGCGTTAACGTACTCCGAAGATAAAAAAAGCACCCTCAGGTGCTTTTTTTATGCCCGCAATCCGACCTTCCTCGCAAACCTCTGCCTGCTTTAGCGCAACGCGCCGATATTCCCGGAAGCCGGCACCCGCGCCGCGACGCTGCTGGATGACTATAGACTAACCCGACGCGATACTTCCCTTAAACAGGGAGGTTGGCATGCGTTTACCCCAGCTTGCGGGTTGTGCGATCGTCGGAATCTTGCCGCTGCTGCTGCTCGCGCGGCTGCCCGAGCTGGCTACCCTGTGGTGGCTGGCGGGCCCGGCGTTTGCCGCGTCGCTGTTCCGCTGGCGGCCCCTGCGCTTCGCGGCGCTGACGCTGCTTTTTTTCCTCTGGGGCGTGCTGAGCGCTCATCAGGTCATCTGGCCGACGCACGCCTTATCCGGTAGTCCGCGGCGAGTAGAGGTTGAGCTGACGGCGACGGACGAGGGGACCCGCCATCAGGCAAATATCATCCGGGTGGAGGGGCGGCGGCTGCTCCCGGCGCCGGGGATCGCGCTCTACGGCCAGGCGTTTCCCGAACCGCCGTGCGCAGGGCAGCGCTGGATGATGACGGTTCATATTCGCCCGGTACACGGCCAGCTTAACGACGGCGGTTTTGACAGCCAGCGCTATGCCCTGGCGCAGTCTCGCCCCGTGACCGGGCGCTTCACGTCCGCAGAGGCTCTCGACCTGCGCTGCAGCCGACGCGCGGCCTATCTGCGCTCGTTAACCCGTACCCTCGATGCGCTGCCGTGGCGGTCGGTGATATTAGGATTAGGGATGGGGGAGCGGCTGGTGGTGCCGAAGGAGATCAAGCTCCTGATGCAGCAAACGGGGACCTCCCATCTGATGGCCATCTCCGGTTTACATATTGCGTTGGGTGCCATACTGGGTGGGCTACTGACTCGCGGCGCGCAGTTCTTTTTCCCCTGCCGCTGGATTGTCTGGCAGCTGCCGCTGCTGATTGGCCTGGCCTGCGCGCTGTTCTATGCCTGGCTTACCGGCATGCAGCCACCTGCGCTGCGAACCTGCGTCGCACTCGCCGCCGGCTGCGGGCTGCGGCTATCCGGCAGGCGCTGGACGTCATGGCAGATAGGGATATGCTGCGTGGGCGCTATTCTGTTTGCCGATCCGCTGGCCGTGCTATCCGACAGCCTGTGGCTCTCGGTATTTGCCGTGGCGACGCTCATTTTTTGGTACCAGCTGACGCCGCTGCCCCCGACATCGCGAGGCTGGCTGCTGCGCCAGCTGCTGGGGCTAAGCCACCTGCAGTTCGGGCTAATGCTGCTGCTGTTGCCGATGCAGATTGTTATCTTTCACGGTATCAGCCTGACCTCGTGGCTGGCGAACCTTGTTGCCGTGCCGCTGGTCACTTTTGCCATCGTGCCCCTTATTCTGGCAGCGATGCTGCTGCACCTTTGCGGCCCTGCGGCGGTTGAGATGGCGCTATGGCTATCGGCAGACCGCCTGCTGGCGGCGCTGTTCTGGTTTCTGCGCGGGCTGCCGCAGGGCTGGCTGCCGCTGGATTCTCGCTGGACGGGCGTCAGCGCGCTGCCCTGGCTGCTGCTGATTGTCTGGCGCTTTCACGCCTGGCGCTCGCTTCCGGCGCTGTGCCTGAGCAGCATCGTGCTGCTGAGTTGGCCCTTCTGGCGGCCGATGGCGAAGGAGGAGTGGCGCGTGACGATGCTGGACGTTGGGCAGGGGCTGGCGATGGTCATCGAACGGCAGGGAGCTGCAATCCTCTATGACACCGGCCTGGCCTGGCCCGAGGGCGACAGCGGTCAGCTGATTATCATCCCCTGGCTACGCTGGCACCATCTGCGGGTGGAAGGGATTATTTTGAGCCATGAGCATCTTGACCACCGCGGCGGCCTGAATTCGATACGCCGGGTCTGGCCAGCGGCCTGGATACGCAGCCCTCTGGGGTGGGTGGGGCATCGCGCGTGCAGAAGGGGAGAGCGCTGGCGATGGCGCGGTTTAACCTTTAGCGCGCTTTGGCCGCTGCTGGGAGCGACCGCAGCCGGCAATAATCGCTCCTGCGTGGTGCGCGTTGACGACGGCCGGCGCAGTATTTTGCTCACCGGTGATATCGAAGCGGTAGCAGAACGGGCAATGCTGAGCCGCTACTGGCAGCATCTGGCGTCTACACTTATCCAGGTTCCACATCATGGCAGCAATACCTCTTCGACCATTGCGCTGCTGCAGCGCACCGGCGGCGAGGCGGCGCTGGCCTCGGTATCCCGCTATAATGCGTGGCGTATGCCTTCGGATAAGGTTGTCCAGCGCTATCGACAGCAGGGCTACCGCTGGTTCGATACGGCCCGTCAGGGGCAAATTACGGCTATTTTTTCCCCAGATGGTTGGCAAATCCTTAGCTTACGAGATCAACTTTTACCTCGTTGGTATCATCAGTGGTTTGGCGAGACCGAGGATAACGGGTAGAATATGCGGCTATTTCAACATAAGCTGGTTTACTGAATGCAGAATGATAAAGATCTCTCCACGTGGCAGACCTTCCGCCGCCTCTGGCCGCTTATTGCGCCATTTAAAACCGGACTGATCGTCGCGGCAATTGCGTTAGTCTTTAACGCGGCTAGTGATACCTTCATGCTATCGCTTCTTAAACCGTTATTGGATGATGGTTTTGGTAAAACGGATCGCTCAGTGCTGCTATGGATGCCGCTGGTGGTGATTGGGCTGATGCTGCTGCGTGGCGTCACCAGCTATATTTCGAGCTACTGTATTTCGTGGGTTTCCGGCAAGGTCGTGATGACCATGCGACGCCGTTTATTCAGCCACATGATGGGGATGCCGGTCTCCTTTTTCGATAAACAGTCCACCGGTACGCTGCTGTCGCGCATCACCTATGATTCCGAGCAGGTTGCCTCGTCCTCTTCCAGCGCGCTGATCACCGTTGTGCGCGAAGGTGCGTCGATCATCGGTCTGTTTATCATGATGTTCTACTACAGCTGGCAGCTGTCGCTGATCCTGATCGTGCTGGCGCCAATCGTCTCCATCGCGATCCGCGTGGTCTCGAAGCGTTTTCGTAATATCAGCAAGAATATGCAGAACACCATGGGCCAGGTGACCACCAGCGCGGAACAGATGCTCAAAGGGCATAAAGAAGTGCTGATGTTTGGCGGCCAGGCCGTGGAAACCAAGCGTTTCGATAAAGTCAGCAACAAAATGCGCCTGCAGGGGATGAAAATGGTCTCCGCATCGTCCATCTCTGACCCCATCATTCAGCTGATCGCCTCTCTGGCGCTGGCGTTTGTGCTCTACGCCGCCAGCTTCCCAAGCGTCATGGAAACGCTGACTGCCGGTACGATTACCGTGGTCTTCTCCTCAATGATCGCCCTGATGCGTCCGCTGAAGTCTCTCACCAACGTCAACGCGCAGTTCCAGCGCGGGATGGCCGCCTGCCAGACGCTGTTTGCTATTCTTGATTCCGAGCAGGAAAAAGACGAAGGCACGCGGGTTATCGAGCGCGCGAAGGGGAGCCTTGAGTTCAGTAACGTCACCTTTACCTACCCTGGCCGTGAAACGCCGGCGCTGCGCAACATCAGCCTGAATATTCCGGAAGGTAAAACCGTGGCCCTGGTGGGACGTTCGGGATCGGGTAAATCGACAATTGCGAGCCTGATCACGCGCTTTTATGATATCGATGAAGGCCAGATTCTGCTCGACGGTCACGATCTGCGTGAATACACCCTGGCCTCCCTGCGCGATCAGGTCGCCCTGGTTTCGCAAAACGTGCACCTGTTCAACGATACCGTAGCCAACAACATTGCCTACGCGCGCAACGAAGAGTACAGCCGCGAGCAGATCGAAGAGGCGGCGCGGATGGCCTATGCCATGGACTTTATTAGTAAAATGGATAACGGCCTCGATACCGTCATCGGCGAGAACGGCGTGCTGCTTTCCGGCGGCCAGCGCCAGCGTATCGCCATCGCGCGCGCGCTGCTGCGCAACAGCCCAATCCTGATCCTCGATGAGGCAACGTCGGCGCTGGATACCGAATCTGAACGCGCCATTCAGGCGGCGCTGGACGAGCTGCAGAAAAACCGCACCTCGCTGGTGATCGCCCACCGCCTGTCAACCATCGAGAAGGCCGATGAAATCGTGGTGGTCGAAGATGGACGCATCGTTGAACGCGGCAGCCACGCTGACCTGCTGGAACATCGCGGCGTTTACGCTCAGCTGCATAAAATGCAATTTGGCCAATGATTGCGCGCATCTGGTCCGGTGAGTCGCCTTTATGGCGGCTGCTGCTTCCGCTCTCCTGGCTTTACGGCCTGGTGAGCGGCCTGATTCGTCTCAGCTATCGGCTGGGGCTGAAGAAGGCCTGGCGCGCGCCGGTTCCGGTTGTTGTTGTCGGTAACCTCACCGCCGGCGGTAACGGCAAGACGCCGGTTGTCATCTGGCTGGTGGAGCAGCTGCAGCAGCGCGGGATCCGCGTTGGCGTTGTTTCCCGCGGCTACGGCGGTAAGGCGGCGAGCTATCCGCTGGTGCTCAACAGCGCCACCGGCACATCGGAAGCCGGCGACGAGCCGGTGCTGATTTATCAACGCACCGGCGCGCCGGTGGCGGTCTCCCCCCAGCGCAGCGATGCGGTGCGGGCGCTGCTTGCCGTACACGACCTGCAGCTTATCGTCACCGACGATGGCCTGCAGCACTACGGGCTGGCGCGCGATAAAGAAATCGTGGTTATTGACGGCGTACGCCGCTTTGGCAACGGCTGGTGGCTGCCGGCCGGGCCGATGCGCGAACGCGCCTCACGCCTGCGCAGCGTCGACGCCATTATCGCTAACGGCGGCGTCGCGCGGCCGGGAGAGATAGCCATGCAGCTGCGCCCCGGGCAGGCGGTGAATGTGCTTAACGGCGAACGACGCGATGTGGCGAGCTTTGATAACGTCGTCGCGATGGCCGGGATTGGCCATCCGCCGCGCTTTTTTGCCACCCTCGAAGGCTGCGGCGTGCGGCCGATAAAAACCGTGGCGCTGGCCGATCATCAGGCCCTTACCCGTGCCGACGTTGCCGCGCTGGTGACCGAGCGGCAAACGCTGCTGATGACCGAAAAAGACGCGGTGAAATGCCGGGCCTTTGCCGAAGCCAACTGGTGGTATCTGCCCGTCGACGCCATAATGACGGACGAACGCGCGCAGCGGCTGCTTACGGATCTGGCGACGCTGGCGCAACGTTAGTTTTCGCCACGCCTGCTTTCGGTGCCGCTGTATCGGGATCCACAACGGAGAACCTGCATGTCGGTACTAACGCTTTCACTTAAAGAAGCCCGCCATCTTCACCTTGCGGCGCAGGGCCTGCTGAAAAAGCCCCGCCGTCGCGCCCAATCGGCCGATATTCTGCAGGCTATCCGCCAGATGTCGCTGCTGCAAATTGATACCATCAACGTTGTCGCCCGCAGCCCCTATCTGGTGCTCTTCAGCCGCCTCGGCGGCTATCCGCAAAGCTGGCTGGACGAGGCGCTGCGCGCGGGCGAACTCATGGAATACTGGGCTCATGAGGCCTGTTTTTTACCACGCAGCGATTTTTCGCTGGTGCGCCACCGTATGCTGACGCCGGATAACATGGGCTGGAAGTATCATAAGGGGTGGATGACGGAGCATGCGGATGATATCCAGCTGCTGCTGGAGCACATCGCGCAAAATGGCCCGGTACGCTCGGCCGACTTTAGCCATCCGCGTAAAGGTGCCAGCGGCTGGTGGGAGTGGAAGCCGCACAAGCGTCATCTGGAGGGGCTGTTTACCGCCGGCGAAGTGATGGTCGTGGAACGGCGCAACTTTCAGCGGGTTTACGACCTGACGCAGCGGGTGATGCCGCACTGGGACGATGCGCGCGATGCGCTGTCGCAGGCGCAGGCTGAAGAGATTATGCTGCGCAATAGCGCCCGCAGCCTGGGTATTTTCCGCCCGCAGTGGCTGGCGGACTATTATCGCCTGCGGCAGCCGGCGCTCGCGGGCCTGCTGGCAAACTGGCAGGAAGAGGGGCTGGTGACGGCGGTGAACGTCGAAGGGCTCGGCGATATGTGGCTGCACCGGGAGGCTCTGCAGCAGCTGGAGGCGGCGCCGGGCGGCAGGCTTTCGGCGAGCCATAGCGCGGTGCTGTCGCCGTTCGACCCGGTCGTCTGGGACCGTAAGCGCGCCGAGCAGCTGTTTAATTTTAGCTACCGCCTCGAGTGCTACACGCCGGCGCCAAAGCGCCAGTATGGCTACTTCGTGCTGCCGCTGCTGCATCAGGGCAGGCTGGTGGGCCGCATGGACAGCAAAATGCATCGCAAAACCGGAGTTCTGGAAATTTTCTCGCTATGGCTGGAAGAGGGCGTCAAGGTGACCTCTGGCCTGGAGAGTGGGCTGCAGCGGGCGATTGACGATTTTGCCCGCTGGCAGCAGGCCGAACGCGTGAGCCTAGGCCAACTGCCGGCGGAACTCTTTGCCGACCGCCGGCAGGGCTGGCAGCTCGAAGCTAGTTGAGGACTCGGCATCCGTCCGGCCGCATCGCCAAACGCCGCTCGGCAGCGGCGCGTCGGCGGGCTTTCGCCCCTTAGCCGCTCGCGCAAACGGATCCCGGTGTCAGGTATCCTGTGCTATGCTGCTGCGGAATCTATTCGGTCCATCAGGAGGAAACATGGATCACCGTTTACTTGAAATTATCGCCTGTCCTGTTTGCAACGGTAAACTGTATTACAGCCAGGATAAGCAAGAGCTTATCTGCAAAATTGACAGCCTGGCCTTTCCTCTGCGCGACGGTATTCCCGTATTGCTGGAAACCGAAGCCCGCTCGCTAGCCGTTGGAGAGAGCCACTCATGAGTTTTGTGGTCATCATTCCTGCGCGCTTTGCCTCCACGCGTTTGCCCGGTAAGCCACTGCAGGATATCAACGGCAAACCGATGATTGTCCATGTGCTGGAGCGCGCGCGCGAGTCCGGGGCCGAGCGTATTATCGTCGCTACCGACCATGAAGAGGTGGCGCGCGCGGTGGAAGCCGCCGGCGGCGAAGTGTGCATGACGCGCGCCGATCATCAGTCCGGCACTGAACGCCTGGCGGAAGTTGTCGAGAAGTGCGCCTTCAGCGATGAGACGATTATCGTCAATATTCAGGGCGACGAGCCGATGATCCCGCCGGCGATTGTGCGCCAGGTGGCCGAGAATCTGGCCTCCAGCACCAGCGGGATGGCGACGCTGGCGGTGCCGATCCACGATGCCGAAGAGGCGTTCAATCCGAATGCGGTGAAGGTGGTGATGGATGCCGAAGGCTACGCCCTCTACTTCTCCCGCGCCACGATTCCCTGGGATCGCGATCGCTTTGCGCAGTCCCGCGACGCCATCGGCGATTCGCTGCTGCGTCATATCGGCATCTACGGCTATCGCGCAGGCTTTATCCGCCGCTATGTCAGCTGGGCGCCGAGCCCGCTGGAGCAGATCGAAATGCTCGAGCAGCTGCGCGTGCTGTGGTACGGCGAAAAAATCCATGTCGCGGTAGCGGAAGTTGTCCCGGGCACCGGCGTCGATACGCCGGAAGATCTGGAGCGCGTTCGCGCCGAGCTGCGTTAATTCCCCGATCCCCTCCGTTAGGAGGGGATATCCTCAGGCTATTTTTCCATACTTTTCGCCGCAATTTTTGATCTCACCCGATGACAACCTCGCGACCGGCGCTCATGATAAAACCAGTAGTGTTCATGAGGGTAATTCAATGGAACAGTTGCGAACCGAGCTGAGTCACCTGCTGGGCGAAAAGCTCAGCCGGGTAGAGTGCGTGAGCGAGAAGCCCTTAACGGCGCTGTGGGCGCTCTATGATGCACAGGGAAATCCGCTGCCGCTGCTGGCGAGAAGCTTCACCACGCCCGGCGTCGCGCGCCAGCTGGCGTGGAAGATATCAACCCTGGCCCGCAGCGGCTCCGTGCGTATGCCGGTGGTCTACGGCGTGATGACGCATGAGGAGCACCCCGGGCCGGACGTTCTGCTGATTGAGCGGCTGCGCGGCGTCTCCGTCGAAGCCCCGGCCCGCACTCCGCAGCGCTGGGAGCAGCTGCAGGAGCAGATCGTTGAAGCGCTGCTGTCGTGGCACCGTCAGGATAGCGGCGGCTGCGTCGGGGTGGTGGATTGTACGCAGGAAAACCTGTGGCCAAACTGGTACCGCCAGCGGGTGGAGGTTCTGTGGGGGACGCTTAACCTGTATCAGGATACCGGCCTGACGATGAAGGACAAGCGGATCCTCTTCCGCTCGCGCGAGTGCCTTGGCGAATTATTTAAAGACTTCAACGACAACTGCGTGCTGGTGCACGGCAGCTTCACGCTGCGCAGCATGCTAAAGGACGCGCGTAGTGACCAGCTGCTGGCCATGGTGGGGCCGGGGATGATGCTGTGGGCGCCGCGTGAATATGAGCTTTTCCGCCTCTGCGACGGCGGGCAGGCAGAACAGCTGCTGTGGCACTATCTGCACCGCGCGCCGGTAGCGGAATCCTTTCTCTGGCGGCGCTGGCTCTATCTGCTGTGGGACGAGGTCGACAGCCTGGTCAACACCGGGCGCTTCGATCGCGCCCGCTTTGATTTGGCGGCGAAATCACTCCTGCCCTGGCTCGCCTGACGCGCCTTTGAGCCACTGCCAGACGCGCCCCAGCGTTTCATAGCCGACGCGATCGCTGTGCATCAGCCAGAAGGGAGACGGGATTGCGCGCTCCCAGGGATTTAACGGCGATTCGACCGCCAGCTGGTTGGCCGGTGCCGGCAGCGGATTGAGCCCGGCATGGCGGAAGAAGATCATCGCGCGCGGCAGATGCGACGCGGAGGTGACCAGCAGGAAAGGCGCATCGCCAATCGCCTGTTTTACCGCCTGAGCCTCTTCTTCCGTATCCTTTGGCCGATCGAGGACGATAATGTCGCCGGCCGGCACGCCGAGGCTCTCCGCGACGCGAGCGCCGGCCAGCGCGGTGCTGACCGGGTTGGTTTTCGCCGCGGCGCCGGTAAAGATCATCTTCGATCCCGGATTCTCATGCCACAGGCGGATCCCTTCGGTCAGTCGCGGCAGGCTGTTGTTAATCAGGTTCGAGCTGGGCGCCCACGCCGAATTCCACGTGTACCCGCCGCCGAGCACCACCACATACTGAACCTTTTCGCTGCCGCGCCATGTCGGATAGGTATCTTCAATCGGCTTGAGCAAGCTGTCGGCCACCGGCTGCAGGCTGAGCAGGGCCAGCAGCAGCCAGCCGATGCTGACGCAGGCCTTGCCGGTTTTTTGCCAACGGCTAAACCACAGCAGCGCGATGCCGAAAGCGATCAGCATCAGCAGCAGGGGAAGGGGCAGCATCATGCCGCCCAAATATTTTTTCAGCGTAAAAAGCATGCCAGATGGGTCCTTTTTAACCACATAACCAAACTTATGCCCCGATCTTATAACAGATCGCTTCACTCTCAGCGCGGGTATGACAAAATAGCGGCTTTGTGTTGGCTTGTGGAGTCGCCCGTGCAGGATCGCAATTTCGATGACATTGCCGAAAAGTTTTCGCGCAATATATACGGCACCACCAAGGGCGAACTGCGCCAGGCTATCCTCTGGCAGGATCTGCAGCCGCTGCTGGATCGGCTGGGTCCCGGGCCGCTGCGCGTTCTCGACGCCGGCGGCGGCGAGGGGCAAACGGCGGTAAAGGTGGCTCAGATGGGTCATCACGTCACGCTCTGCGATCTTTCTGCCGAGATGGTTGCTCGCGCCCGGCAGGCGGCAGTCGATAAAGGTGTGATCGACAACATGCATTTTGTACAATGCGCGGCTCAGGATATTGCGCAGCATTTGGAAAGCCCGGTCGATCTGATACTGTTTCATGCGGTGCTGGAATGGGTGGCCGAGCCTCAGGAGATGCTGCGGGCGCTGTGGTCGGTACTGCGTCCCGGCGGCGCGCTGTCGCTAATGTTCTACAATGCTAACGGTCTGCTGATGCACAACATGGTCGTCGGAAACTTCGATTACGTGCAGATCGGGATGCCAAAAAAGAAAAAACGCACGCTATCGCCGGACTATCCGCGTTCGCCGGAGCAGGTGTACGGCTGGCTGGAAGAGCAGGGCTGGCAAATTACCGGCAAAACCGGCGTGCGGGTGTTTCATGACTATCTGCGTGAAAAACGCAGACAGCGCGACAATTTTGCGGCGCTGCTGGAGCTGGAGACGCGCTACTGTCGCCAGGAGCCGTATATTAGCCTGGGTCGCTATATTCACGTCACCGCGATGAAGAACCAGGCTCAGAGCTGCAGATGCAAGGATAAAGTATGAGTGAATTTTCCCAGACAGTCCCCGAACTGGTTGCCTGGGCCAGAAAAAATGATTTTTCTATTTCGCTGCCGGTCGACAGACTCTCTTTTCTGCTGGCGGTTGCCACGCTGAACGGCGAGCGGCTTGAAGGGGAAATGACCGAGGGAGAACTGGTGGACGCGTTCCGCCACGTCAGTGATGCGTTTGAGCAGACCAGCGAAACCATCAGCCAGCGCGCCAATAACGCGATTAACGATATGGTGCGCCAGCGTCTGCTGAACCGCTTTACCAGCGAACTCACGGAAGGCAACGCTATTTATCGCCTGACGCCGTTAGGTATTGGGATTACCGACTACTATATTCGCCAGCGCGAGTTTTCCACGCTGCGCCTGTCGATGCAGCTCTCGATCGTCGCCGGCGAGCTCAAGCGCGCCGCCGATTCTGCGGAAGAGGGCGGCGACGAGTTTCACTGGCATCGTAACGTCTTCGCGCCGCTGAAATATTCGGTCGCGGAAATTTTTGACAGCATCGATCTGACCCAGAGGATCATGGACGAACAGCAGCAGCTGGTGAAGGACGACATCGCCCAGCTGCTGAACAAAGACTGGCGAGCGGCGATCTCCAGCTGCGAGCTGCTGCTTTCGGAAACCTCCGGGACGCTGCGCGAACTGCAGGATACGCTGGACGCGGCGGGCGATAAGCTGCAGGCTAACCTGCTGCGGATCCAGGACGCGACTATCGCGCGCGACGACCTGCATTTTGTCGATCGCCTGGTGTTCGATCTGCAGAGCAAGCTGGATCGTATCGTAAGCTGGGGCCAGCAGGCCATTGACCTGTGGATCGGCTACGATCGCCACGTGCACAAGTTTATCCGTACCGCTATTGATATGGATAAAAACCGCGTCTTTGCTCAGCGCCTGCGCCAGTCGGTGCAGACCTACTTCGATGCGCCGTGGGCCCTGACCCACGCCAGCGCCGACCGCCTGCTTGATATGCGTGACGAAGAGATGGCGCTGCTCGACGAAGAGGTCACCGGGGAGCTCCCTGAGGATCTGGAGTACGAAGAGTTTAATGAAATCCGTGAACAGCTGGCGGCCCTGATTGAAGCGCAGCTGGTTATTTATAAAGACAAAGGTCTGCCGCTGGACCTCGGCCTGGTCGTTCGCGAGTATCTGGCGCAGTATCCGCGCGCGCGGCACTTCGACGTGGCGAGAATCGTCGTCGATCAGGCGGTACGCCTGGGCGTAGCGCAAGCAGATTTCACCGGACTGCCGGCACAATGGCAGCCGATTAATGATTACGGAGCCAAGGTACAGGCGCATGTCATCGACAAATATTGAACAAGTGATGCCGGTTAAGCTGGCGCTGGCGTTGGGCAATCCGTTATTTCCGGCGCTGGATAGCGCCCTGCGTGCGGGCCGCCATATCGGCCTGGACGAACTGGATAATCACGCATTTTTGATGGATTTTCAGGACTACCTGGAAGAGTTTTACGCTCGCTATAACGTTGAGCTGATCCGCGCGCCGGAGGGGTTCTTCTACCTGCGTCCGCGCTCCACCACGCTGATCCCGCGCTCGGTGCTGTCAGAGCTGGATATGATGGTCGGCAAAATTCTTTGCTACCTCTACCTGAGCCCGGAGCGCCTGGCGAATGAGGGGATCTTCACCCAGCAGGAGCTCTACGACGAGCTGCTGAGCCTGGCGGACGAAGCCAGGCTGCTGAAGCTGGTGAACAACCGCTCCACCGGTTCGGACCTCGACAGGCAGAAGCTGCAGGAAAAAATGCGCGCGTCGCTTAACCGCCTGCGCCGTCTCGGCATGGTGTGGTTTATGGGCCATGACAGCAGCAAATTCCGCATTACCGAATCGGTGTTCCGCTTCGGCGCTGACGTTCGCGCCGGCGACGATCCGCGCGAGGCGCAGAAGCGCCTGATCCGCGACGGCGAAGCGATGGCGCTGGAGAATCACCTGCAGCTCAATGATGAGAATGAAGAGAATCAGCCGGATAGCGGGGAGGAAGAGTAATGATTGAACGCGGTAAATTTCGCTCGCTAACGCTGGTTAACTGGAACGGCTTTTTTGCCCGTACTTTTGACCTGGATGAACTGGTTACCACGCTTTCAGGGGGCAACGGCGCCGGGAAATCAACCACCATGGCGGCCTTCGTCACGGCCCTGATCCCGGACCTGACCCTGCTGCACTTCCGTAACACCACCGAAGCGGGCGCCACCAGCGGCTCGCGCGATAAGGGCCTGCACGGCAAGCTGCGCGCCGGGGTGTGCTACTCGGTGCTGGACGTTATCAACTCTCACCACCAGCGCGTGGTGGTAGGCGTACGCCTGCAGCAGATTGCCGGTCGCGACCGCAAAGTCGATATCAAGCCGTTTGCCATTCAGGGCCTGCCGGACTCTATTCAGCCGACTCAGCTGCTGACGGAAACCCTTAACGAACGCCAGGCGCGCGTCCTGAGCCTCAACGAGCTAAAAGATAAGCTGGAAGAGATAGAAGGGGTGCAGTTCAAGCAGTTCAATTCGATCACCGACTATCACTCGCTGATGTTCGACCTGGGCGTGGTCGCCCGCCGTCTGCGCTCGGCCTCTGACCGTAGCAAATACTATCGCCTGATCGAAGCCTCGCTGTACGGCGGGATCTCCAACACCATTACCCGCTCGCTGCGCGACTACCTGCTGCCGGAAAACAGCGGCGTACGCAAGGCGTTCCAGGATATGGAAGCCGCGCTGCGTGAAAACCGCATGACCCTGGAGGCGATTCGCGTCACGCAGTCCGACCGCGATCTGTTCAAGCACCTGATCAGCGAGGCCACCAACTACGTGGCGGCGGACTACATGCGTCACGCCAACGAGCGTCGCGTCCACCTGGATAAAGCGCTGGAGTACCGTCGCGATCTGTTCACCTCCCGCGCACAGCTGGCGGCAGAGCAGTATAAGCACGTCGATATGGCCCGCGAGCTGCAGGAGCATAACGGGGCAGAAGGCGATCTTGAGGCCGACTATCAGGCCGCCAGCGATCATCTGAACCTGGTGCAAACCGCGCTTCGCCAGCAGGAAAAAATCGAGCGCTACGAAGCGGATCTCGACGAGCTGCAGATCCGTCTTGAAGAGCAGAACGAAGTGGTGGCGGAAGCGACCGATCTGCAGGAAGAGAACGAGGCTCGTGCGGAAGCCGCAGAGCTGGAAGTGGATGAGCTGAAAAGCCAGCTTGCCGACTACCAGCAGGCGCTGGACGTCCAGCAGACCCGCGCGATCCAGTACAACCAGGCGCTGCAGGCCTTAGACCGTGCGAAGGCGCTGTGCCATCTGCCGGATTTAACCGCGGAAAGCGCCGGCGAGTGGCTGGAAACCTTCCAGGCGAAGGAGCAGGAAGCGACGGAGAAAATGCTGTCGCTGGAACAAAAAATGAGCGTTGCGCAAACCGCGCACGGTCAGTTTGAGCAGGCTTTCCAGCTGGTGGCGGCCATCAACGGCCCGCTGGCGCGTAACGAAGCCTGGAACGTGGCGCGCGAGCTGCTGCGCGACGGCGTCAACCAGCGCCATCACGCCGAACAGGCGCCGGGGCTGCGTAGCCGCCTGACCGAGCTGGAGCAGCGCCTGCGCGAGCAGCAGGAAGCTGAACGCCAGCTCAACGAATTCTGCAAACGCCAGGGCAAGCGTTACGATATTGACCGCCTGGAAACGCTGCACGAAGAGCTGGAAGCGCGAATTGCCTCCTTGTCCGACGGCGTCTCCTCCGCCAGCGAGCAGCGAATGACGCTGCGTCAGGAGCTGGAGCAGCTGCAGTCCCGTACCCAGACGCTGCTGCGTCGGGCGCCGATCTGGCTGGCGGCGCAGAACGCCCTCAGCCAGCTCTGCGAGCAGAGCGGGGAGCAGTTTGAATCAAGCCAGGACGTCACCGAATACCTCCAGCAGCTGCTGGAGCGCGAGCGCGAGGCTATCGTTGAGCGCGACGAAGTCGGCGCGCGTAAGCGGGCTATTGATGAAGAGATTGAGCGTCTTAGCCAGCCGGGCGGCTCGGAAGATCCGCGGCTGAATGCCCTGGCAGAACGTTTTGGCGGCGTGCTGTTGTCGGAAATTTATGACGACGTTAGCCTCGAAGATGCGCCGTACTTCTCGGCCCTGTACGGCCCGTCGCGCCATGCCATCGTGGTTCCCGACCTGTCGCAGCTCACCGGGCAGCTTGAAGGCCTGGAAGATTGCCCGGAAGATCTCTACCTGATCGAAGGCGATCCGCAGTCGTTCGATGATAGCGTCTTTAGCGTTGATGAGCTGGAAAAAGCGGTGGTCGTCAAGGTTGCCGATCGGCAGTGGCGCTACTCGCGCTTCCCGACGCTGCCGCTGTTTGGCCGCGCCGCCCGTGAAAGCCGTATTGAAAGCCTGCACGCCGAGCGGGAAGATCTGTCCGAGCGTTTTGCGACCCTGTCGTTCGACGTGCAGAAGACCCAGCGTCAGCACCAGGCCTTCAGCCGCTTTATCGGCAGCCACCTGGCGGTGGCCTTCGAAGACGATCCGGAAGAAGAGATCCGTAAGCTCAACGGCCGCCGCGGCGAGCTGGAGCGGGCGCTTAACGCCCACGAGAGCGATAACCAGCAGAACCGGCTGCAGTACGAGCAGGCAAAAGAGGGCGTTTCCGCGCTTAACCGCCTGCTGCCGCGCCTTAGCCTGCTGGCGGACGAGACGCTGGCCGATCGCGTCGACGAAATTCAGGAGCGCCTGGACGAAGCCGAGGAAGCGGCCCGCTTTATCCAGCAGCACGGCAATCAGCTGGCGAAGCTGGAACCGATGCTCTCGGTACTGCAGAGCGATCCGGAGCAGTTCGAGCAGCTGAAAGAAGACTACGCTTACTCGCAGCAAACCCAGCGTGAAGCGCGCCAGCAGGCGTTTGCGCTCAGCGAAGTGGTGCAGCGTCGCGCCCACTTTAGCTACTCTGATTCCGCGGAGATG
Source organism: Klebsiella sp. BIGb0149 (assembly GCF_004362605.1). Lineage (NCBI taxonomy): Bacteria > Pseudomonadati > Pseudomonadota > Gammaproteobacteria > Enterobacterales > Enterobacteriaceae > Klebsiella > Klebsiella sp. BIGb0149. The sequence goes on from NZ_SNYG01000001.1 coordinate 752,819, forward strand.
CTCAGCGGCAACAGCGATCTCAACGAAAAGCTGCGCCAGCGTCTGGAGCAGGCGGAGGGCGAACGCAGTCGGGCTCGTGACGCCACGCGTACGCATACCGCGCAGCTCAACCAGTACAACCAGGTTCTGGCCTCGCTGAAAAGCTCGTATGACACCAAAAAAGAGCTGCTGGGCGATCTGTATAAAGAGCTGCAGGATATCGGCGTGCGCGCCGATAGCGGGGCGGAAGAGCGCGCCCGCGTGCGTCGTGATGAGCTGCATACGCGTCTGAGCAATAACCGCTCGCGGCGCAATCAGCTGGAAAAAGCCCTGACCTTCTGCGAAGCGGAGATGGACAACCTGACCCGCAGGCTGCGCAAGCTTGAGCGCGATTACTGCGAAATGCGTGAGCAGGTGGTCAGCGCCAAAGCCGGCTGGTGTGCGGTGATGCGGCTGGTGAAAGACAACGGCGTTGAGCGCCGGCTGCACCGTCGCGAGCTGGCCTACCTCTCGGCAGACGAGCTGCGTTCGATGTCGGATAAAGCGCTCGGCGCGCTGCGTCTGGCGGTGGCGGATAACGAACACCTGCGTGACGTGCTGCGAGTCTCTGAAGATCCGAAGCGTCCTGAGCGCAAAATTCAGTTCTTCGTTGCCGTCTACCAGCACCTGCGCGAGCGTATCCGTCAGGATATTATCCGCACCGACGACCCGGTCGAGGCGATCGAGCAGATGGAGATCGAGCTCAGCCGTCTGACCGAAGAGCTGACCAACCGCGAGCAGAAGCTGGCGATCAGCTCCCGCAGCGTGGCCAATATCATCCGCAAGACCATTCAGCGCGAGCAGAACCGTATTCGGATGCTCAACCAGGGCCTGCAGAGCGTCTCCTTTGGTCAGGTCAACAGCGTGCGTCTCAACGTCAACGTGCGGGAAACCCACTCGACGCTGCTCGACGTGCTGTCTGAGCAGCATGAGCAGCATCAGGATCTGTTCAACAGCAACCGCCTGACCTTCTCGGAAGCGCTGGCGAAGCTCTATCAGCGCCTCAATCCGCAGATTGATATGGGCCAGCGTACTCCGCAAACCATCGGTGAAGAGCTGCTGGACTACCGCAACTATCTGGAGATGGAAGTGGAAGTTAACCGCGGCTCCGACGGCTGGCTGCGCGCGGAGTCCGGCGCGCTGTCGACCGGGGAAGCGATCGGTACCGGGATGTCGATTCTGGTGATGGTCGTTCAGAGCTGGGAAGACGAGTCCCGCCGCCTGCGCGGTAAAGACCTGTCGCCGTGCCGTCTGCTGTTCCTCGACGAAGCGGCGCGTCTTGATGCCCGCTCTATCGCCACCCTGTTTGAGCTGTGCGAACGTCTGGAAATGCAGCTGATTATTGCCGCCCCGGAAAATATCAGCCCGGAAAAAGGCACCACCTATAAGCTGGTGCGTAAGGTGTTCAATAACCATGAGCACGTGCACGTGGTTGGCCTGCGCGGTTTCGCGGCCCAGCTGCCCCAAACGCTGCCGGGCACGGCGGACGCTTCCTGACCGATCTGCAGTGATATACAGTGAGTAGTCTAAAAGGGCGACATGATGTCGCCCTTTTTGTTAGCCGGTATGATGTGTTAACGTTGTATAATCTTTAAACTTCTTTACATTTGGGAAGGCAAAAGCGTTTTCGCCTTTATATACTGAGAGTGAGCCCTATTTTTAAGGGCGGCAATGTGTCAACAGGGGGGCAAGGGATGTTGCTAAAGAAACGGTATGGTCGTCAATTGTCGGCGCTGAGCTTGAGCCTGGCTTTTGCATTTGCTCCACTGTTCAATGTCCAGGCCGAAGAGCCTGAAGTCGTACCCACGGACAGTTCCGCCACGCTGGGAGAGCTTTCGTCTGCGCTGCTGCAAAACAACGGCCAGTCTGCCACGGTGGCGAAAATGGCCGGCGAGCAGCCCCTGGCGACCGAGGTCGCCGCGAAAAGCCGGGCTGAGATTGAAGCGCTGCTTCCCGCAGGCTATAAGCCCGTCTTTATGAATCCGCTGGTGTCGCTGTATGCGGCCAGGGATATGAAACCGATGTGGGATAGCCGTGAGGCGGTGCAGGCGTTTCAGCAGCAGCTGGCCGAAGTCGCTATCGCCGGCTTCCAGCCGCAGTTCACCACCTGGGTGAGCCTGCTGACCGATCCCGCGGTGAGCGGCATGGCGCGTGATGTCGTGCTGTCCGACGCCATGATGGGCTACCTGCATTTTATTAGCGGTATTCCGATTCAGGGCAACCGCTGGCTATACGGAACCAAACCCTACGTCATGGCCACGCCGCCGCTATCGGTCATCAATCAGTGGCAGCTGGCGCTGGACAACGGCGCTTTGCCGCAGTTTATTGCCGGACTCACGCCGCGTCATCCGCAGTATGAAGCGATGCATCAGGCTCTGCTGCAGCTGGTGGCCGATTCGCGTCCGTGGCCGCAGATGACCGGCAGCGCATCGCTGCGTCCTGGTGAGTGGAGTAATGATATCGGCGCGCTGCGCGAGATATTACAGCGTACCGGCATGCTGGATGATTCGGCGAAAATTACCCTCCCGGGCGACGTTGTCAGCCCGTCGGCGGGCAAGAAAAGCAAGCCGGCCGCCCGCGGCATTTACGATCGCCAGCTGGTTGAGGGCGTAAAGCGCTTTCAGGCCTGGCAGGGGCTGGGGGCGGACGGCGTGATCGGCCAATCCACGCGCGATGGGCTGAACGTCTCCGCGGCGCAGCGTGCCGGGGTGGTGGCGCTCAACATTCAGCGCCTGCGCCTGCTGCCAGGCAAGCTGTCGACCGGCATTATGGTGAATATTCCGGCCTTTTCGCTGGTCTATTACCAGGACGGTAGCCAGGTGCTGGCATCGCGGGTGATCGTCGGTCGTCCGGACCGTAAAACGCCGATGATGAGCAGCGCGCTGAATAACGTGGTGGTCAATCCGCCGTGGAACGTGCCGCCGACGCTGGCGCGCAAAGATATTCTGCCGAAGGTGCGCAACGATCCGGGCTATCTTGAGCAGCATGGCTATACCCTGATGCGCGGCTGGAACAGCAAAGAGGCGATCGACCCTTATCGCGTAGACTGGTCGACCATCACCGAGAACAATCTCCCGTTCCGCTTCCAGCAGGCTCCGGGCGCGCGCAACTCGCTGGGGCGCTACAAATTCAACATGCCGAGTTCTGACGCTATCTATCTGCACGATACGCCGAACCACAACCTGTTCCAGAAAGACGTACGGGCGCTGAGCTCCGGCTGCGTGCGCGTGAATAAGGCCTCCGAGCTGGCAAATATGCTGCTGCAGGATGCGGGCTGGAACGATACGCGAATTTCCGCCGCGCTTAAGCAGGGCGATACCCGCTATGTGAATATCCGCAACAATATCCCGGTGAATCTTTATTATCTCACCGCCTTTGTTGGCGCTGATGGACGCACACAATATAGAACAGATATTTACAATTACGATCTCACCGCGCGATCTGGCGCACAAATTCTGGCAAAAGCCGAACAATTAATCAGGTAAATGAAGTAGTTCAACGGATATCGTTGTCCTAACTCTGGGTGAAAACAGGCGCTGTTCGTCTACAGGGCCTGTTTTCACTGGGGTTAGGCCGCCTTGACGTTGGCAATAATGCCCGGTAAGGTGCCTTTCGTGCGCCAGAAGTGCATATTACACAACACCATTAAAACTGCATTGAGGTGATAGGTCTGGGAACCTCCTGACGCTTGCTCCGGTAAGTGTGCGGGGGAGAAGACGTCGCCAGTAAAGAGGCAGCTTGAAGGATGGCGTGTATATTTCGATTCATTTACTTGTAGACCTGATTATCATGGACAAATTTGACGCTAATCGCCGCAAACTGCTGGCGCTAGGTGGCGCTGCGCTAGGTGCAGCAGCCATTTTGCCTGCGCCGGCATTTGCCACCCTCTCGACCCCCCGACCGCGTATTTTGACGCTGAATAACCTGCATACCGGTGAATCACTCAAAGCGGAGTTCTTCGATGGCAGAGGCTATATTCAGGATGAATTAGCAAGACTTAACCATTTTTTCCGTGATTTCCGCGCGAATAAAATAAAGTCCATCGATCCGAGCTTATTCGATCATCTTTATCGCCTGCAGGGATTACTTGGCACCAGTAAGCCTGTCCAGCTTATCTCCGGCTATCGTTCACTCGATACCAACGATGAGCTACGTGCACGAAGCCGGGGTGTGGCCAAACATAGCTACCACACCAAAGGCCAGGCCATGGATTTTCATATTGAAGGCATTTCGTTGAGCAATGTTCGCAAAGCGGCGTTATCTATGGGCGCGGGTGGTGTAGGATACTACCCACGTAGCAACTTTGTGCATATTGATACCGGTCCCGTAAGGCACTGGTAACGAAAGGAGCGTCATGAACTATCGTATTATTCCGGTTACCGCGTTCGCCCAGAACTGCTCTTTAATCTGGTGTGAGCAAACCCGACTTGCTGCGCTGGTCGATCCCGGCGGTGATGCAGAGCGAATCAAACAGGAAGTGACGGCAGCGGGCGTTAGCCTGATGCAGATTTTGCTCACTCACGGTCATCTCGACCACGTTGGTGCGGCAGCCGAGCTGGCGCAACACTACGGCGTGCCGATTATCGGTCCGGAAAAAGAAGATGAGTTCTGGCTGGAAGGACTCCCTGCGCAAAGCCGGATGTTCGGCCTGGAGGATTGCCAGCCGCTGCATCCTGACCGCTGGCTCAATGAAGGCGATGTCGTCAGCGTGGGGAACGTTTCTCTGCAGGTTCTGCACTGCCCGGGCCATACGCCGGGACACGTTGTTTTCTTCGACGACGCGTCGCGGCTGCTGGTTTCCGGCGACGTTATCTTCAAAGGTGGCGTCGGGCGCAGCGACTTCCCGCGCGGCGACCACGGCCAGCTGATCGACGCGATTAAACGCAAGCTGTTGCCTTTGGGCGATGACGTGACGTTTATCCCCGGCCACGGGCCGATGTCAACGCTGGGTCATGAGCGTTTGCACAATCCCTTCCTGCAGGATGAAATGCCGGTCTGGTAACCATACCGGACGCTAAATACAAAAAAGGCCGCAAATGCGGCCTTCTTTTTTTAGGGTCCTGCGGCGTTACAGTACGGCGACGATCGCTTCACACAGCGGCGCCATGTTGTCCGGCGTCATGCCGGCAACGTTGATACGCCCGGAAGCCACGGCGTAAATAGCGAACTCTTCGCGCAGGCGCAGAACCTGCTCTTTGGTCAGGCCGCTGAACGAGAACATACCGTTTTGCTTAGTGATGAAGGAGAAGTCGCGGTCAGCGCCTTTTTCCTGCAGGGTATTGACGAACAGCAGGCGCATACGCTGAATGCGCTGACGCATGTCGGTCAGCTCCTGCTCCCAGATAGCGCGCAGCGCATCGTTGCTGAGAATTGTCGCCACAACGGCAGCGCCGTGCGCCGGCGGGTTGGAGTAGTTAGCGCGGATCGCTGACTTCATCTGGCTGAACGCGCGGTCAACGGTGTCGCTATCGCTCGCGACCAGCGTACAGGCGCCAACGCGCTCATTGTACAGGCCGAAGTTCTTCGAGTAGGAGCTGGCAACCAGCAGCTCTTTGTGCAGTGCGGCAAAGGCGCGCAGGCCTTCAGCATCTTCTTCCAGACCGCGGGCAAAGCCCTGGTAGGCGAAGTCGAACAGCGGCAGCCAGCCCTTATCAACGGAGAGCTGTGCCAGCTGTTGCCACTGCTCCAGCGTCGGATCGATACCGGTTGGGTTGTGGCAGCAGCCGTGGAACAGAACAACGTCACCCGCCTGAGCTTCATTGAGGCTTGCCAGCAGGCCGGCAAAGTCGAGCGTGCGGCTAGCCGCATCGTAGTAGGTGTACTCGCGAACCTCGAGGCCGGCGGAATTGAATACGCTCTTGTGGTTCGGCCAGCTCGGGTTGCTCACCCAAACGCGCTTAACGTCGGTATTTTTGGCAAGGAAGTCGGCGGCAACGCGCAGGCCACCGGTACCGCCAGGAGTCTGTGCGGTACGCGCGCGCCTGTCGCTGATGATGGCGCTTCCTTTACCGAACAGCAGCTCCTGCGTGCATTGACCAAATTCCGGAATACCGTCGATACCCAGATAATTTTTTGTGGTCTCATTCTCCAGCAGATATTGCTCTGCCTTCTTCACGCTGGTCAGGACCGGGGTTTTACCCGTTTCATCTTTATAAACGCCAATCCCGAGGTTAATTTTTGTAGGACGGTCATCGGCACGAAACAGATCGGCCAGGCCCAGAATAGGGTCGGCAGGGGCGGCAGTAATGTTCTCAAACATGACGAGGTTCCATTGTGATTACTGAAGGGAGTTCCGCTATCAGGGTAACGGGAGAATGACCAATTGCCAACCGTTTGCGACAAAAAGCGCGAAGGTTTTCCAAAGTTACGATCTTTGCCTTAGGAACGTAGAAAAGCAGGACCGAAGTCCTGCTTTTTAGGCATATCACGAAGGGGTGTACTGATTAAAACTTAGAACTGGTAAACGATACCTACTGCAGCCTGGTCGTCGGTGGCTACGCCAGCAGTTTTGGTGTAATCGTTGTCGTCCAGCAGGTTGAATTTGTATGCTGCGTAGACGTTCATGTTCTTGTTGAAGTAGTACCAGGTACCCACTTCTACGTATTTAACCAGGTCAGCATCGCCGCCGGAGAAGCCAGCGCGGCCCTGCAGATCTTTGCCTTTGGTCTGAACGTAGCCAACGGACGGACGCAGACCGAAGTCGAACTGGTACTGAGCAACGGCTTCAAAGTTCTGAGTTTTGCCAGCGAAGTAGTTAGCCTGGTTTTCCGGAGTCATGTTGTAAGTCTGGGAGTACATCACTGCCGCATAGACGTTGTTTGCATCGTACTTAGCGGAGGTTGCCCATGCTTCAGCTTTGTCACCGTTGCCATCAGCTTTCTGAGCGATGCTGCGGTTAGAGCTCGCGTAGCCTGCAGACAGCGCGATACCGTTTTCGAATGCGTAGGTTGCAGAGGTGCTGACGCCGTCGCCGTTTTGTTTCTGGATAGCACGGCTCGCGTCGTTTTTACCCTGGTACTGCAGCGCGAAGCTCAGGCCGTCAACCAGACCGAAGAAGTCAGAGTTACGGTAGGTAGCAACGCCGTTGGTACGGCCGGTCATGAAGTTGTCGGTGTAGTTCCAGCCGTCGCCGCCCCACTCAACCAGCATATCGGTTGCAGCTTCAACGTCATAGATGGCACCGTAGTTACGGCCGTAGTCGAATGAACCGTATTCGCCAGCCTTCAGGCCTGCGAATGCCAGACGGGTTTTAGTCCCCTGGGAACCTTCAACGTTGGACGCGTCCATGTTGTATTCCCACTGGCCGTAACCGGTCAGCTGATCGTTGATCTGGGTTTCGCCCTTCAGGCCGATACGTGCATAGGTGGTGTCGGAGCTGTTGGTGTCGCCGTTTGTGGTCCAAACGTGCTCGCCAACCATTTTCCCGTAAAAGTCCAGTTTGTTGCCGTTTTTGTTATAGATTTCTGCAGCATTTGCTGCGCCGGCTACCAGCAGAGCAGGGATTACCACTGCCAGAATATTGCGCTTCATCATTATTTATTACCCTCATTAGTATTTTTATATGAACACTTGCCACTGCCGCCAATACATTCTGTCAATGAAAATTTACAGAACCATTGATGATAGTTTGGTGTCTGAAGGCATCTTTCCATCCGCGACATCGTTTCGCTAGCCGGAAAATGCTACCAATGTCGCATATGAGTAACAATTAGAAAGCGTATGTAACAAAATGTGAATTTTTGGGAACTTTGTGAACTCAATCAAAATTCCATTCCACTTTGCGTATAAAATCGTCATGGCTTATATATCTATATGAATTAATTATGATTAATTTGGATAAGTGGCGATTTGTGCATTTTGTGGCTGGATTTCGCTTTTTTTTCACACAGCATTTGTCTTTGCATGTTGTGCGGTGGGTGGTTAAAAAATGAGCAAAATAATCAGGCATTTCGCCCATGAATGAACATAAGGTGCGCTTTCTCGTTTCGGCGGGTAGCGAAATAGTGAGTAACATAAATGTGAAGCGGAAGGCTTGATGTTTAAATTTCTTGATATTCGTTAACAATAGCTGACATAAAAAAGGGCCAGCTTACGCTGACCCTTTTTACAAAGCGGTAATAAAAATCAGAATGTCGCGCTGCGCGGGGTGCGCGGGAACGGAATGACGTCGCGAACGTTCTGGACGCCGGTTACGTAGGCAATCAGACGCTCAAAGCCCAGTCCGAAACCGGAGTGCGGAACGGTGCCGTAACGGCGCAGGTCGCGGTACCACCAGTAGTCTTCTTTATTAAGACCCATTTCCGCCATGCGCGCGTCAAGCACGTCCAGACGCTCTTCACGCTGCGAACCACCGATAATTTCACCGATGCCCGGCGCCAGAACGTCCATTGCGGCGACGGTTTTCCCGTCTTCGTTAAGGCGCATGTAAAACGCCTTGATGTCTTTCGGATAGTTTTTTACCACCACCGGTGCTTTGAAGTGCTCTTCTGCCAGATAGCGCTCGTGCTCGGAAGAGAGGTCCACGCCCCAGTAAACCGGGTTTTCGAACTGCTTACCGCAGTTTTCGAGGATCGTTACCGCGTCGGTATAATCGACCTGGGCGAAATCGGCAGACACGAAACGCTCGAGGCGATCGATCGCATCTTTATCCACGCGTTCGGCGAAGAATTTCATGTCATCCGCGCGCTCTTCCAGTACGGCCTTGAAGACGTACTTCAGCATCGCTTCCGCCAGGCCCGCAACATCGTTCAGGTTGGCGAAGGCCACTTCCGGTTCCAGCATCCAGAATTCCGCCAGATGGCGGCTGGTGTTGGAGTTTTCCGCACGGAAGGTCGGACCGAAGGTGTAGATTTTTGACAGCGCGCAGGCGTAGGTTTCGCCGTTCAGCTGGCCGGATACGGTAAGGAACGACTCTTTGCCGAAGAAGTCCTTATCGAAATCCACTTTGCCCTGGTCGTTACGCGGCAGGTTTTCCAGATCCAGCGTGGAGACGCGGAACATTTCACCTGCGCCTTCGGTATCAGAGGCGGTAATCAGCGGGGTAGAAACCCAGAAGAAGCCCTGCTCGTCAAAGAAGCGATGCAGCGCCTGCGCCAGAGTATGACGCACGCGGGCAACCGCGCCAATCAGGTTGGTACGCGGACGCAGGTGGGCAACTTCGCGCAGATACTCGATGCTGTGGCGTTTAGCCGCCATCGGGTAGGTATCCGGATCTTCGACCCAGCCGGTAACTTCTACGCTGCTGGCCTGAATTTCGAAGCTCTGGCCCTGGCCCTGGGATGCCACGACTTTACCAGTGACGATGACCGAGCAGCCGGTCGTCAGACGCAGCACTTCCTGATTGTAATTGGGAAGAGAATTACTAATGACGGCCTGTACAGGATCAAAGCAGGAACCGTCATAGACGGCCAGGAAGGAAAAGCCAGCTTTTGAATCTCGGCGGGTACGTACCCATCCGCGGACGGTGACTTCGCTGTCAACCGCAACACGGCCCTGGAGTACGTCGGCTACAGGCACAACGCTCATAATAGTCTCTCTATTCGTAGTCCAATAAAAATATCTGTTTCCCCCTGCTATGGGGGGATATCTATGTTACCTGTCATCTTCCGTCAGACAAGCAGATTTCGCACCGCGAGAGGGAGTTTTCGGAAATAAATAAAGAACAAGGAGCCAGAACGGCTCCTTGTGGTGATTAACTGGCCTTTTTGATCGGCGGCAGGTCGAAGGCTTCGCGCAGGGCGCGCACGAATGCCTTATCGTGACAGATGGTCTTGCCAGGGCTATCTGAGAGCTTGGCCACCGGTTTGCCGTTGCACTCCACCAGCTTAATCACGATATTGAGCGGCTTAACCTGTGGAATATCGCAGGTTAAGCGCGTTCCGATGCCAAAGCTGAGATTCACCCGCGACGAGAAGTGACGATAGAGATCGACGGCTTTCGTCAGGTCGAGGTTATCGGAGAAGACCAGCACCTTACTCAGCGGGTCGATACCCAGCTTCTGATAATGGGCAATGGCTTTCTCGCCCCATTCAACCGGGTCTCCGGAGTCGTGGCGCAGCCCCTGATAGCGTTCGGCGAATTCCGGGCCGAAATCACGCAGGAAGGCATCCATCGTAATACAGTCGGTCAGGGCAATGCCCAGCTGGTCTGGATACTCTTCCAGCCAGGCGGCAAGGGCCGCGCGCTGGCTGCTGGCAAGGCTTGGGCTGATCTGCTGATGGGCCTGGAACCACTCATGCGCCTGGGTACCCATCGGCGTAAGATGCAGGCGACGCGCCAGGTCGTAGTTGCTGGTGCCGGTAAACCACGGCTCCTGCTGCAGACGTTCGACGATAGCCTGCTGGACCTCGCGCGAGAAGCGACGACGGGTGCCGAAGTCCATCAGGCGGAAGCGGCTCATATCGATATCGGCGGTGATTTCCCTGAAGTCGCTCAGCTTGTGCTCGAGGGTCTCCAGCGCCAGCTCAACGCCGATTTCCGGCGAACGGTAGTGATGAACCAGCTCGCTGATCACCGCCAGCAGCGGGACTTCCCACATAATGACTTCGCGCCAGGGGCCGGATAGACGAATGTTCAGCTTGCCGTTGTCGTTGCTGACGGTGACCTGCCGCGGGTCGTAGCGGAAGTCGCGCAGCCAGTCGAGGTAATCCCCGGAAAAGAACGGCAGGGTCGACAGCCAGTGATACTCATCGTCCTGCAGCTTCAGGTCGCGCATAGCCTCAACCTGTTCGCGAATCGCGTCGGCATAGATGCCGAGCAAATCATCCCCGCGGCAGCGGAACTCCGCCGCAACGTGTACCTCGTTATAGCGGTGGAACACGGCCTGCTGCATGTGCAGCTTATAGGCATCCGTATCAAGCAGCGAGTGCAGTACAGGAGCAGTGAATTGTGTCATGGTGCGCAGTAGCATCCTCTCACTGGAGCGTATCCATCAAAACCTGAGCAGAAAAAAGGAGGCGGAGTATAGCTTTATTCCCCGACTCTGTCCCGCAGTGAAGGCCGATGGCGACGCTGACGGTCATTTGCGAGGCCTAGTTTAATATATTGAACACGGATCACACCACAAGCTTTGCACCGGGTCGAGCGCATTTCGTGCCTCCTGTGTTATCAAAATGTAGCGATTTTCGTGTTTGGCGTTGAAAAGATGAAGATTCTGCATAGCGAGAACATCACAACAGGAATAGACTGGGTTTGACACTTTATGGAACATGCTAAAGGTTTTTTATGACACAACAGCCCCAAGCCAAATACCGCCACGACTATCGTGCGCCGGACTATCTGATTAGCGATATCGATTTGACCTTTGACCTGGATGCCGCGAAAACCGTTGTTACGGCTGAGAGTAAAGTCTCCCGTCACGCGGCTGCGTCTGATGTGCCATTGCGTCTGGATGGCGAAGACCTGACGTTGGTCTCTTTGCAGGTTAACGGTCAGCCGTGGAGCGACTATAAAGAAGAAAATAACCAGCTGGTTATTGGCGGATTGCCGGAACATTTCACCCTGACTATCGTCAATGAAATCAGCCCGGCGGCCAATACCGCGCTCGAAGGGCTGTATCAGTCAGGCGAAGCGCTGTGCACGCAGTGTGAAGCAGAGGGCTTCCGCCATATCACCTGGTATCTGGACCGTCCGGACGTCCTGGCGCGCTTCACCACCAAAATTATCGCCGATAAGGCGAAATACCCGTACCTGCTGTCTAACGGCAACCGCGTGGCGCAGGGCGAGCTGGAAAACGGCCGCCACTGGACCCAGTGGCAGGATCCGTTCCCGAAACCCTGCTATCTGTTCGCGCTGGTGGCCGGTGATTTCGACGTTCTACGCGATACCTTCACCACCCGTTCCGGACGCGAAGTGGCGCTGGAGCTGTTCGTCGATCGCGGCAACCTTGACCGCGCGCCGTGGGCGATGACGTCGCTGAAAAACTCGATGAAATGGGACGAAACCCGTTTCGGCCTCGAGTACGATCTCGACATCTACATGATTGTCGCCGTTGACTTCTTTAATATGGGCGCGATGGAGAACAAAGGGCTGAACGTCTTTAACTCCAAATACGTGCTGGCCCGCACCGACACCGCCACCGATAAAGACTACCTCGATATCGAGCGCGTGATTGGCCACGAATATTTCCACAACTGGACCGGCAACCGCGTGACCTGCCGCGACTGGTTCCAGCTGAGCCTCAAAGAGGGGCTGACCGTGTTCCGCGATCAGGAGTTCAGCTCCGATCTGGGCTCGCGTGCGGTGAACCGTATTAACAACGTTCGCACCATGCGCGGGCTGCAGTTTGCCGAAGACGCCAGCCCGATGGCCCATCCGATTCGTCCGGATAAGGTTATCGAGATGAACAACTTCTACACCCTGACGGTATATGAAAAGGGTGCGGAAGTGATCCGCATGCTGCATACCCTGCTGGGTGAGGACAACTTCCAGAAAGGCATGCAGCTGTACTTCGAGCGCCACGACGGCAGCGCCGCCACCTGCGACGATTTCGTTCAGGCGATGGAAGACGCGTCGAACGTTGACCTGTCGCACTTCCGCCGCTGGTACAGCCAGTCCGGTACGCCGGTAGTGAGCGTGCATGACGACTATAACCCGGAAACCGAGCAGTACCGGCTGACCATCAGCCAGCGCACGCCGCCGACCGCCGAGCAGGCGGAAAAGCAGCCGCTGCATATTCCGTTCGATATCGAGCTCTACGATAACGAAGGCAAGGTGATTCCGCTGCAGAAGGGCGGGCACCCGGTGCATCACGTCCTGAACGTCACCCAGGCCGAACAGACGTTTGTCTTTGATAACGTCTACTTCCAGCCGGTCCCGGCGCTGCTGTGCGAGTTCTCCGCGCCGGTGAAGCTGGAATATAAGTGGAGCGATCAGCAGCTGACGTTCCTGATGCGCCACGCGCGCAACGACTTCTCCCGCTGGGATGCCGCGCAGAGCCTGCTGGCGACCTACATCAAGCTTAACGTCAACCGCCATCAGCAGGGCCAGCCCCTGTCGCTGCCGGTTCACGTCGCCGATGCGTTCCGCGCGATCCTGCTGGATGAGAAGATCGATCCGGCGCTGGCGGCAGAGATCCTGACGCTGCCGTCCGCCAGTGAAATCGCCGAGCTGTTTGCGATTATCGATCCGCTGGCCATCGTGGCGGTGCGCGAAGCGCTCACCCGCACGCTGGCGAAAGAGCTGGCGGACGAGTTCCTCGCTATCTACAACGTTAATAAGCTCGACGGCTATCGCGTAGAGCATGCCGATATTGGCAAGCGCTCGCTGCGCAATACCTGCCTGCGCTACCTGGCGTTTGGCGACGCTGAGCTGGCGGATAAGCTGGTTGTCGCCCAGTATCATCAGGCCGACAACATGACCGACGCGCTGGCGGCTCTGTCGGCAGCGGTGGCGGCGCAGCTGCCGTGCCGCGATGCGCTGATGCAGGAGTATGACGATAAATGGCATCAGGACGGCCTGGTGATGGACAAATGGCTGATCCTGCAGGCCACCAGCCCGGCGGATAACGCCGTGGAGACGGTGCGCGCGCTGCTGAACCACCGTTCGTTCAGCATGAACAACCCGAACCGCGTTCGCTCGCTGATTGGCGCCTTTGCCGGCAGCAACCCGGCGGCCTTCCACGCCGAAGATGGCAGCGGATATCAGTTCCTGGTGGAGATGCTGACCGAGCTCAACAGCCGCAACCCGCAGGTGGCGTCGCGTCTGATTGAGCCGTTGATTCGTCTGAAGCGTTATGATGCCAAACGCCAGGCGCTGATGCGCGCGGCCCTGGAGCAGCTGAAAGGTCTGGAGAATCTCTCCGGCGATCTGTTCGAGAAAATCAGTAAGGCGCTGGCGTAATAGCGTCCGCTCCCGAAGTGCGGCGTCGGTGCCGCGCTCCGGGAGCCGTTTAGCCGTGACTAAAAAGGCGCGGGGAGGCTTCGTGCCTGCCGCGCTTCATTACCCGGTTGAGAACCTCTGCCTCCAGCTCCGCCAGCCGCGCCGAACCGGTATGCCGCGGGCGCGGAATATCCACCGTGACGTCCAGCCCAATCTTGCCCTCTTCAATCAACAGCACCCGATCGGCCATCGCCACCGCTTCGCTGACGTCGTGAGTCACCAGCAGGACGGTGAAGCCATGTTCCTGCCAGAGCGAGACGATTAAATCCTGCATCTCGAGGCGGGTGAGGGCGTCCAGCGCGCCGAGCGGCTCGTCGAGCAGCAGCAGGCCGGGACGATGAATCAGCGCCCGGGCCAGCGCCACGCGCTGCTTTTGTCCGCCGGAAAGCGCCGCCGGCCACTCGTTGGCGCGATTTTCGAGGCCGACGCTGGCCAACGCCTGCAGGGCCGCCTCCCGCCACGAGCCTTTAAGCCCCAGGCCGACGTTATCGATCACCGTTTTCCACGGCAGCAGGCGCGAATCCTGAAACATCATGCGCGTATCGTCCTGGATTTGCGCCAGCGGCGTGGATCCCGCCAGCAGCTCGCCGGCGTTGGGTTTCTCCAGCCCGGCCAGCAGGCGCAGCAGGGTACTTTTACCGCCGCCGCTGCGCCCGACCACCGCGACGAACTGCCCGGTGGGAATATGTAAATCCAGCGCGTTAAGAATGGTGTTTTCGCCGTAGCGTTTGGTCACGCCGTTAAGCAACAGCGGGATCCCTGGGTTCAGACGGGCGGTCGTCATGCGTTAGCCTCCTGAAGATGATAGGCCGGATTCCAGCGCAGCCAGACGCGTTCCAGCAGCTGCGCGCTGAAGTCGGCCAGTTTGCCCAGAATGGCGTAGAGAATGATGGCCACGACCACCACGTCGGTTTGCAGAAACTCGCGTGCGTTCATCGCCAGGTAGCCGATGCCGGCGTTTGCCGAGATGGTCTCGGCGACGATCAGCGTTAGCCACATCAGGCCGAGCGCGAAGCGAATACCGACCATGATTGACGGCAGGGCTCCGGGAAGAATCACGTGACGAAATAGCGCAAAGCCGGATAGGCCGTAGCTGCGCGCCATCTCGACCAGCCCGCGGTCAATGTTGCGGATACCGTGCCAGGTGTTGATATAAATCGGGAACATGGTGCCCAGCGCGACGAGAAAAATTTTGGCGCTCTCGTCGATGCCGAACCATAAAATAACCAGCGGGATCAGGGCCAGGTGCGGCACGTTGCGCAGCATCTGAATCGAGGTATCCAGCAGACGCTCTCCCCAGCGGGAGAGGCCGCTGATCATCCCCAGCGCCAGGCCAATGGAGCCGCCGATAGCGAAGCCAAGCAGCGCGCGCCACGAGCTGATGGCCAGATGTTGCCAAAGCTCGCCGCTGGCGGAGAGCGTCCAGAAGGCTTTCAGCACCCCTTCCGGCGAAGGCAGGATCCGGGTGGAGAGCCAGCCCACCGAAGAGGCGAGCTGCCAGACGATGACGGTGCCGACCGGTAAAAACCAGGGGGCAAGGCGGATCAGCAGTTTTTGCCCAGCGATAGCCATATGTCGCTCCTCAGCTCTGCGCCGCTTTACGCGGGATAAATTCATTCGCTACCGTTTCACCCTGCGGACGCAGGCTCTGCGGCTGCGGGATTGACGGAATATTGACGTCCAGCAGCGGGAACAGCAGTTCGCCGACGCGCAGGGCTTCCTCAAGGTGCGGATAGCCGGAAAGCACGAAGCTATCGATGCCGAGATCGGCATATTCATTGATACGCTCGGCGACCGTGGCGGCATCGCCGACCAGCGCGGTTCCGGCGCCGCCGCGCGCCAGCCCGACGCCGGCCCACAGGTTAGGGCTGATTTCGAGCCTGTCGCGCTGGCCGTTGTGCAGCGCGGCCATGCGGTGCTGGCCGACGGAATCGGTTTGCGCAAAGGCGGCCTGCGCCCGGGCGATGGTGTCATCATCCAGATGGGAAATTAAGCTCTCTGCCGCCTGCCAGGCCTCTGCGTTAGTTTCACGCACAATCACATGCAGGCGGATGCCGAAGCGAACCTTACGACCGTGGCGCGCGGCCTTTTCGCGCACCTGGGCGATTTTTTCCGCCACCTGCGCCGGGGGCTCTCCCCAGGTCAGATAGAGATCGACCTGCTCGGCGGCAAGATCTTGCGCCACTTCAGAGGATCCGCCGAAGTAGAGTGGAGGACGCGGCTGCTGCAGCGGCGGGAACATCAGCTTCGCACCGCGCACGCGCTGGTGCTTGCCGTTGAAGGTCACGGTTTCGCCCTCCATCAGCCGGCGCCAGATATGGGTAAATTCCGCCGAGGCTTCGTAGCGCTCGGCGTGATCGAGAAATACGCCGTCGCCGGCGAGCTCCTGCGGATCGCTTCCGGTCACCAGGTTAAACAGCGCCCGGCCGTTGGAGAGCCGATCCAGCGTCGCCGCCTGGCGCGCGGCGACCGTTGGCGACACCACGCTCGGACGCAGGGCGACGAGAAACTTCAGGCGCTGAGTCACCGGGATCATCGAGGCGGCCACCAGCCAGGCGTCTTCACATGAGCGTCCGGTGGGGATCAGGACGCCGGTATATCCGAGGCGATCGGCGGTCTGCGCAATCTGCTGCAGATAGCCGTAATCAACCGGACGCGCGCCTTGCTCGGTACCAAGATAGCGGCCGTCACCGTGAGTAGGTAAAAACCAGAACATATTCAGACTCATGATTTCGCTCCCTGAAGGGCTGCGGGCTGCCAGATGCGCGCGCGGATATCGACTTTTTTCGGCACCAGCTTGTTCTCATAGAACAGGTCGGCGGTTTGCTGCTGGCGAGCGGCGGTTTCGGCGCTAACCGGCGTAATGGTGGTCGGCGGGCGATGGTCGAGATAGCTGGCTATCACCGCCTCAGGAAGACCCATGATTTTGGCTAACAGGGTAATGCTTTGCGCACGCTGGCTGAGCGTTAGCGCATCGGCCTGGCTAAAGGTTTGCAGAACGCCTTCAATAAAGGCGCCGTTTTTTTGCGCATAAGGGCGCGAAGCGAGATAGAAAGAGCCGGTTTGCTTCAGGTCGGTGCCATCTTTCAGAACCCGGGCGCCTCCCTGCTGGAGAGCCGCGGAGTAGTAAGGGTCCCAGATGGCCCAGGCGTCGACGTTACCCTGCTGGAAAGCCGCACGCGCGTCGGCGGGAGCAAGATAGACCGCCTGAATATCGTTGAACGTCAGACCCGCCTGCTGTAGCGCGCGGAGCAGCAGGTTGTGGGAGCTGGAGCCGCGCTGAAAGGCGACCTTATGGCCCTTTAGCTGCGCGACGTTTTTAATCGGGCTGTTTTCCGCCACCAGAATCACTTCGGCTTTGGGTTTAGGCGGTTCGGCGCCGACGTACACCAGATCGGCCCCGGCGGCCTGGGCAAAGATAGGCGGAATATCGCCGGTGCTGCCAATATCAATGCTGCCGACGTTTAACGCTTCGAGCATCTGCGGGCCGGCGGGAAACTCCACCCAGGAGATTTTGGTGCCCGGGTAGCGCTGCTCCAGCAGCTGGTGGCTTTTTGCCAGCACCATGCTGACGCTGCCTTTTTGATAGCCGATACGCAGCGCGTCCGGTGCGGACTGCGCCGCGTGGCTCAGGGCGGAGAGCATCAGCAGCCCGCCGAGCGCCAGGGGAGCCAGGAGATTACGCATGTTCGACCCCGTGGGTTGCTTTCAGGGCCGGCGCGCGGCTGGTTGGGCGATGAAGCGCCTGCCAGAAGGTTTCCAGCGCGTGGTCGAGGCGACCCTGCAGGTTTGGCGTAAACTGCGGCTTGTGCTGGTAGTCAGTCACCTGGCTATCGTCGGCAAACACGCCGTGGAGGATCTCCTGGGCCTTCAGGGCGTTGAGAACCGGCTTCAGGGCATAATCCACCGCCAGCATATGGGCGATAGTGCCGCCGGTCGCGAGGGGCAGGACGATTTTGCCTTCCAGCGCGCGTTCCGGCAGCAGGTCGAGCAGCGTCTTCAGCGCGCCGGAGAAAGAGGCCTTGTAGACCGGGGTGGCGATAATCAGGCCATCCGCGCCGGCCAGCTGTTCGTTCAGAGTATGCAGCGCCGGATTATCGAAACGCGCATAAAGAAGATCTTCCGGGGCAAAATTCTGCAGGTGCCAGTGGCAGACTTCAACATCAGCGGCGGAGAGCGTCTCTCTGGCATATTCCAGAAGGGCGCTGGAACGGGAAGGGTAGCGCGGGCTGCCCGCAAGTGTGATAACGCGCATGTTCTCTCTCTCCTTATAACCAAATGTTTGCATTTATCTATTATTGATAACATTTACCGGCAGTGTGACAGAGGCGATTTATTTACCTAAATGATTTTTCCACCCTTGTTTTGTCAGAATTTGCATAAAGCAGGGCGGAAAAGTAAACGTTTGCGTTGGATGGACGATTTTTTGTCGTAGGTCAATTCCCTTTCCGCTGAGGATCGAACATAATACGCCCCCGGTTTGCACACCGGGAATCCAGGAGAGTTCATGTACTACCCCTTCGTTCGTAAAGCTCTTTTTCAGCTCGATCCTGAGCGCGCTCATGAAGTAACCTTCCAACAATTACGCCGTGTATCGGGAACGCCGCTTGAAATGCTGATCCGCCAGAAGGTGCCGTCTAAACCGGTGACCTGCATGGGTCTCACGTTTAAGAATCCGCTGGGCCTTGCCGCCGGGCTGGATAAAAACGGCGAGTGTATCGATGCGCTCGGGGCAATGGGTTTTGGTTCAATCGAAATTGGTACCGTGACGCCGCGCGCGCAGCCGGGTAACGATAAGCCGAGGATCTTCCGCCTGGTGGCGGCAGAAGGTTTGATCAACCGCATGGGCTTTAATAATCTCGGCGTTGATAACCTCGTCGAGAACGTTAAAAAGGCGCATTTTGACGGCATTCTGGGGATTAATATCGGTAAAAATAAAGACACCCCGGTTGAGCAGGGCAAAGATGATTACCTGATTTGTATGGAAAAAGTCTATCCCTACGCCGGCTATATCGCCATTAATATCTCCTCACCGAATACCCCGGGCCTGCGCACGTTGCAATATGGCGACGCGCTCGATGATTTACTTTCCGGTATTAAAAATAAGCAGCTTGAGCTGCAGCAAAAGCATCAAAAATATGTCCCGGTGGCCGTGAAGATCGCCCCGGATCTTTCCCTTGAGGAATTGATCCAGGTGGCCGAT
Organism: Klebsiella sp. BIGb0149; assembly: GCF_004362605.1. Lineage (NCBI taxonomy): Bacteria > Pseudomonadati > Pseudomonadota > Gammaproteobacteria > Enterobacterales > Enterobacteriaceae > Klebsiella > Klebsiella sp. BIGb0149. The sequence continues at coordinate 771,918 of NZ_SNYG01000001.1, forward strand.
AGCCTGGTTCGCCATAATATTGACGGCGTGATTGCCACCAATACCACCCTCGATCGATCGCTGGTACAGGGAATGCAATATTGCGATGAAACCGGTGGCCTCAGCGGTCGTCCTCTGCAATTAAAAAGCACTGAGATTATCCGCATGCTGGCGACAGAATTAAACGGCCGCTTGCCAATTATCGGAGTCGGCGGGATTGACTCTGCGATAGCAGCCCGGGAAAAAATCGCCGCCGGCGCGACGCTGGTCCAGATTTATTCTGGCTTTATTTTTAAAGGTCCGCCGCTGATTAAAGAAATTGTTACCAATATCTAATCTTTTCCCCCACTGAAACACCCCCAGGGCTTTATTTCCGGCCCTGGTTGTTTTATATTCCCTCATTGTTGCTTATTTAGACATTTTAGTCTTTTCTTAATTTTGGAAATAATTCTGTTGCCGTATGCCGTGCATTACAGATGGAAGTGAAAGAGGACGGGGGAAAAATGCGGATTAAACCTGACGATAACTGGCGTTGGTATTACGATGAAGAGCACGATCGCATGATGCTCGATTTGGCCAATGGCATGTTGTTCCGCTCGCGCTTTGCGCGCCGGATGCTCACGCCCGATGCATTCGCGCCATCCGGATTTTGCGTTGACGACGCCGCTCTTTATTTTTCCTTCGAAGAAAAATGCCGGGATATAGAATTATCTAAAGAGCAGCGCGCTGAATTAGTGCTTAACGCGCTGGTTGCCATTCGTTTTCTTAAGCCCCAAATGCCGAAAAGCTGGCATTTCACCAGCCATGAAGAGAGCTGGCAGCCCGGCGGCGGCGATACCGCCAGCGCCTGGCTCAGCGATACCGGGCAGCAGGTGAATCTGCTGGTGGTGGAGCCTGGCGAAAATGCCGCGCTGTGCCTGCTGGCCCAGCCGGGGTTAACCCTGGCCGGACGGGTGATGCAGCTTGGCGACGTGATTAAAATTATGAACGACAGGCTGCAGCCCGCCCCGCGTATCTCCAGCTACAGCCTTGGCGAGGCGGTTTAAGGCGGCGAGCCTGGCTGCCAGCGGAAGAACCTCTGAAGACCTCAGGGCGCCAGGCGCAGGTCGGTCTTCGGTACGCAGCTGCAGCACAGAATAGTGCCATCCGCCGCCACGGCGTTTTTCTTCAGCGGGCTAACCTCACCTTCCTCAAGCCGAATGCGGCAGCTGCCGCAGATGCCCGCCCGGCAGGAGTAGGGCACGCGGATCCCCTGCTGCTCGAGCTGTTCCAGCAGAACCTGCTGGTTATTCCCGGTAAAACTCTGTCCCTGCCACTCAATATCAACCGTCGCATTCTGCTGAGCTGCAGAAGGTTCACTATCATCGCTTTCGCCCGCCCCGTAGGCCTTCGCCGGGCCACGCTTCAGCACCTCGACTTCATCGCCCACGCGAATAACGCCGCTGCTGCGGGCAATCAGGTTTTGACCGAAATCGACATCGCCATTATCCACGGCGGTGCGGAAGCGTTGCAGCGTGGCCAGCGGCTCGCCGGACGGGTGCTTTTGCCCGCGCTCCGGGCTGACGGTGGTAAAAATACAGCGGCTGCAGGGCTTAGCGACATCGAAAGTCACTTCGCCAATGCGGATCACCTTCCAGGTATCTTCCTCCCACGGTTCGGCGCCGGTGACCACCAGGTTAGGGCGAAACTGCTCCATACGGACGCTGGCCGGACAGCGCTGCTGCAGGTCGCGCAGCGAGGCTTCGTTGGTGAGTAAATAGGGGTAACCGTCGGCAAAGGTGAGCGGGACGGCGTCATGGCGCTTAACGCGGCGGGTCAGCTGCGGGCCCAGCCAGCGAAGCTGAACCTGGCGATTAAAGAAGCCGCTAAGCCATTGGTTAACCGTTGATGGCGCAACCAGGGCGGTGAAATGGTTTCCCCACACCTCGGTAGGCTCGCCCTGAGGCGCAAAATCTGCGAAGCGAACGATCGCGCTGCTGCCGTCAGGTGCGGTCAGGTGAACGCCATCCTGCAGCGGGGAGGGGGTGAATTTCACCATCTGTGGAAACTGGCGGGCGGTAATAAAGGTGCCATCCGTTTCCGTCACCATAAACAGGCGATCGAAGGCCAGGCCGCTGATATCGGCAAACGCATGCGTCAGGCCAATTCCACGCATGGATTTGACGGGATGAATAAAAAGTCGCGATAGCGTTTTCATGCGGAGTCTCTGGGCTTAAAAATAAGCCTTTAACTTTATGACATAGGGCGCATATTGGCTATAATGCGCACCAATTTTCTTTTAGTAAAAGTGACGATATGAATTCTCTGTTTGCCAGTACGGCTCGTGGGCTTGAAGAGCTGTTAAAAACTGAACTGGAATCACTTGGCGCAGCGGACTGCCAGGTAGTCCAGGGCGGGGTCCATTTTCAGGGAGATACGCGCCTGCTGTATCAAAGCCTGATGTGGAGCCGGCTGGCCTCACGCATCATGCTGCCGTTAGGCCAGTGTAGCGTGTATAGCGATTTGGACCTGTACCTCGGCGTACAGGCCATTCCATGGACGGAGATTTTCACCCCTGACGCCACCTTCGCCGTCCATTTTAGCGGGCTGAACGATGAGATTCGCAACAGCCAGTACGGCGCGCTGAAGGTAAAAGATGCCATCGTCGACAGCTTTACGCGCAAAAATCTGCCGCGGCCGAACGTCGATCGCGAAAATCCCGATCTGCGGATCAACGTCTGGCTGAACAAAGAGACGGCGCACATCTCGTTAGATCTGAGCGGCGAAGGCCTGCATCTGCGCGGCTACCGCGACGGTACCGGGATGGCGCCAATCAAAGAGACGCTCGCCTCGGCGATCGTCATGCGTTCCGGCTGGGTGCCGGGTACGCCGCTGCTCGATCCGCTGTGCGGTTCCGGTACGCTGCTGATCGAAGCCGCAATGCTGGCGACCGATCGCGCTCCAGGCCTGCATCGCGGCCACTGGGGCTTCAACGGCTGGCTCCAGCACGATGATGCGGTATGGCAAGAGGTTAAAACCGAAGCCCAGACCCGCGCTCGCGCAGGCATCGCGGCGTATGAATCCCGTTTCTACGGTTCCGATGTCGACGCGCGGGTGATTGAACGCGCGCGCAGCAACGCCCGTCGCGCGGGCGTCGGCGAGCTGATTACGTTTGCCGCTAAAGACGTTGCTCAGCTGAGCAACCCGCTGCCGAAAGGCCCGTACGGAACGGTGATCGGTAACCCGCCGTACGGCGAGCGTCTGGAGAGCGAGCCGGCGCTGATTGCCCTGCACAGCCTGCTTGGCCGGACGATGAAAAGCCAGTTTGGCGGCTGGAACCTATCGCTGTTCAGCGCTTCTCCGGATCTGCTGAGCTGCCTGCAGCTGCGGGCCGACAAGCAGTTTAAGGCTAAAAACGGCCCGCTGGACTGCGTGCAGAAAAACTATCACATTGCCGAAAACGAAGGCGGTAAAGCGGTTTCGCTTGCCGAAGATTTCGCCAACCGTCTGCGTAAAAACCTGAAGAAATTTGAGAAATGGGCGCGCCAGGAAGGTATCGAATGCTACCGCCTGTATGATGCCGATCTCCCGGAATATAACGTCGCTATCGACCGCTACGGCGAGTGGGTGGTGGTGCAGGAGTACGCGCCGCCGAAAACGGTCGATGCGCATAAAGCCCGCCAGCGCCTGTTTGATATTATCGCCGCGACGATTTCGGTCTTAGGTATCGCGCCGAATAAGCTGGTGTTGAAAACCCGCGAACGGCAGAAAGGCAAAAACCAGTACCAGAAAATGGCCGAAAAAGGCGATTTTATCGAGGTGCAGGAGTATAACGCCCGGCTGTGGGTCAACCTGACCGATTACCTCGATACCGGCCTGTTCCTCGACCACCGCATCGCGCGGCGCATGCTTGGCGAGATGAGCAAAGGCAAAGATTTCCTCAACCTCTTTGCCTATACCGGCAGCGCCAGCGTTCATGCCGGTCTCGGCGGCGCGCGCTCGACGACCACCGTCGATATGTCGCGCACCTACCTCGAGTGGGCCGAGCGAAATCTGCGCCTCAACGGCTTAACCGGCCGTTCGCACCGCCTGATGCAGGCCGACGTGCTGGGCTGGCTGCGCGAGAGCGATGAACAGTTCGACCTGATCTTTATCGATCCGCCGACGTTTTCTAACTCAAAGCGTATGGAAGAAACCTTCGACGTACAGAGCGATCACCTGCGCCTGCTGACCGATCTTAAACGTCTGCTGCGCAAAGGCGGCACGATTATGTTCTCGAACAATAAACGCGGTTTCCGTATCGATCATGACGGGCTGGCACAGCTTGGCCTGAAAGCGCAGGAAATTACGCAAAAAACGCAATCTCAGGATTTTGCCCGTAACCGTCAGATTCACAACTGCTGGCTGATTACCGCAGCCTGAAAGGAATAAAGAATGTCATTGATTAGTATGCATGGTGCCTGGCTCTCCTTCAGCGACTCTCCGCTGCTGGATAACGCCGAGTTGCATATCGAAGATAACGAGCGCGTGTGCCTGGTTGGGCGTAACGGCGCGGGCAAATCCACCCTGATGAAGATCCTCAACCGCGAGCAGGGTCTGGATGACGGGCGCATTATTTATGAACAGGATCTGGTCGTTGCGCGTCTGCAGCAGGATCCGCCGCGCAATATTGCGGGTACCGTGTACGACTTCGTTGCCGAAGGCATCGAAGAGCAGGCGGCGTATCTTAAAGGCTATCACGACGTTTCGCGTCTGGTGATGACCGACCCGAGCAACAAAAATTTAAACGAGCTGGCGCGTCTGCAGGATCTGCTGGATAACCTCGGTCTGTGGCAGCTGGAGAGCCGCATTAACGAAGTGCTGGAGCAGCTGGGCCTCGATGCCAACGCCGAGCTGGCTTCGCTGTCCGGCGGCTGGCTGCGTAAAGCGGCCCTCGGCCGCGCGCTGGTTAGCGGCCCGCGCGTGCTGCTGCTGGATGAACCGACTAACCACCTCGATATCGAAACTATCGACTGGCTGGAAGGCTTCCTGAAGACCTTCAAAGGCACCATTATTTTCATTTCGCACGACCGTTCATTTATTCGCAATATGGCCACGCGGATCGTCGATCTCGATCGCGGCAAGCTGGTGACCTATCCGGGCAACTACGATCAGTATCTGCTGGAAAAAGAAGAAGCGCTGCGCGTTGAAGAGCTGCAGAACGCGGAGTTCGATCGCAAGCTGGCGCAGGAAGAGGTCTGGATCCGTCAGGGGATCAAAGCGCGTCGTACCCGTAACGAAGGCCGCGTGCGCGCCCTGAAGGCGATGCGTCGCGAGCGCGGCGAGCGCCGCGAAGTGATGGGCAGCGCGAAGATGCAGGTAGAAGAGGCGTCACGCTCGGGCAAAATCGTCTTCGAGATGGAGAACGTTGACTACCAGGTTGGCGGCAAGGTGCTGGTCAAAGACTTCACGGCGCAGATCCAGCGCGGCGACAAAATTGCCCTGATTGGCCCTAACGGCTGCGGTAAAACGACCCTGCTGAAGCTGATGCTCGGTCAGCTGCAGGCGGACAGCGGACGGGTTCACGTCGGCACCAAGCTGGAAGTGGCCTACTTCGATCAGCACCGCGCCGAGCTGGATCCGGACCGCACGGTGATGGATAACCTCGCTGAAGGCAAGCAGGAAGTCTTGGTTAACGGTAAGCCGCGCCACGTGCTGGGCTATCTGCAGGACTTCCTGTTCCATCCGAAGCGGGCGATGACGCCGGTTCGCGCGCTCTCCGGCGGGGAGCGTAACCGCCTGCTGCTGGCGCGTCTGTTCCTGAAGCCCAGCAACCTGTTGATTCTCGATGAACCGACCAACGACCTGGATGTCGAAACTCTGGAGCTGCTGGAAGAGCTTATCGACGGCTATCAGGGCAGCGTGATGCTGGTCAGCCACGATCGTCAGTTCGTCGATAACACCGTCACTGAATGCTGGATCTTCGAAGGTGAAGGGCGCATCGGTCAGTACGTTGGCGGCTACCACGACGCGCGCGGACAGCAGTCTCAGTCTTTGGCGCAAAAACAGTTCGTGGCTAAAAAAAACGTTGAAGCAACGCCGCCGAAAACGGAAAGTGTCAAACGCGCAGCGAGCAAACTAAGCTATAACCTGCAGCGTGAGCTGGAGCAGCTGCCGCAGCGTCTGGAAGAGCTGGAGGCCGAGCTGCAGAGCTTGCAGGATCAGGTTGCCGACGCCTCCTTCTTTGGTCAGTCGCATGACCATACGCAGCAGGTGCTGGCGCAGCTGTCTGAAGCTGAACAGGCCCTGGAAAAGGCCTTTGAGCGCTGGGAATATCTCGAAGGATTAAAAAACGGCGCATAAGCTGAGGAGTTTTCATGTGCGATCATCATCATGCTGCGCGGCATATCCTGTGTCCACAATGTGATCTGCTGGTGGCTTTGCCCCAGCTGGAGCATCGCCAGAAAGCCGTATGTCCGCGCTGCGGAACAACGTTAACGACTTCATGGGACGCGCCTCGGCAGCGTCCCACAGCCTATGCGCTGGTCGCGTTGTTTATGCTGCTGCTGGCAAACCTGTTTCCCTTCGTCTACATGAACGTTGGGGGACTCAACAGTGAAATTGAGCTGCTGGAGATCCCCAACGTGCTGTTTAGCGAGAATTACGCCAGCCTCGGCACCTTCTTTCTCCTTTTTGTGCAGCTGGTGCCGGCCTTTTGCCTGATAACCATTCTGCTGTTGGTCAACCGCGTGCGGATGCCCGCAGCGCTAAAGGCGTTTCTGGCGCGAATTCTGTTCCACCTCAAAACCTGGGGAATGGCGGAAATCTTTCTCGCCGGGGTGCTGGTGAGCTTCGTGAAGCTCATGGCCTACGGCGATATTGGCGTTGGCCTAAGCTTTTTTCCCTGGTGTATGTTCTGCCTGCTGCAGCTGCGCGCGCTACAGTGCGTGGACCGGCGCTGGCTGTGGGACGACATCGCGCCAATGCCTGCGGTTAAACAGCCGCTGAAGGTTGGCGTGACGGGGATTCGCCAGGGCCTGCGCTCCTGCTCCTGCTGTACGGCCGTTTTACCCGCTGACGCCGCGGTATGCCCGCGCTGTCAGACGAAAGGGACGGCGCGGCGCAAGCATAGCCTGCAGTGGACGCTGGCCCTGCTGATCACCTCGTGCCTGCTCTATCTCCCCGCCAATATCATGCCCATTATGATAACCGACCTGCTGGGCGATAAAATGCCGTCGACGATCATGGCCGGGGTGATCCTGCTGTGGAGCGAAGGATCGTATCCGGTGGCGCTGGTGATATTCATCGCCAGTATTATGGTGCCGACGTTGAAAATGCTCGCGATTGGCTGGCTGTGCTGGAACGCCAACGGCAATGGTTCGCGTGATTCAGAGCGCATGCATCTGATTTATGAAGTAGTGGAGTTTGTTGGCCGCTGGTCAATGATTGATGTCTTTGTCATCGCTGTACTCTCGGCGCTGGTGCGCATGGGAGGGTTGATGAATATCTATCCTGCGATAGGGGCGGTGATGTTCGCGCTGGTTGTTGTGATGACAATGTTTTCAGCGATGACGTTCGACCCTCGTTTGTTGTGGGACCGTGAACCAGATTCAAGCCATGAGGAAATACAGCAGCATGGAAAATAATAGCGGAGAAGCAAAAGTGCAAAAGGTGAAGAACTGGTCACCAGTATGGATCTTCCCCATCGTCACTGTGCTAATCGGCGCGTGGATTCTTTTTTATCACTATAGCCATCAGGGGCCGGAGGTGACGCTGATCACCACCAACGCCGAGGGCATTGAGGGTGGTAAAACCCGGATTAAAAGCCGCAGCGTTGACGTCGGTGTGGTAGAAACCGCCACCCTTACGGACGATCTGACGCACGTAGAGATTAAGGCTCGCCTGAACTCCGGTATGCAGAAGCTTTTGCATCAGGACTCGGTGTTTTGGGTAGTAAAGCCGCAGGTGGGGCGTGAAGGGATCAGCGGCCTTGGGACGCTGTTGTCCGGAGCCTATATTGAGCTTCAGCCTGGAACGAAAGGGGCGGATGCTGCGCAGTACCCGCTGCTGGACTCTCCGCCGCTGGCCTCGCCGGATGCGAAGGGTATCCGCATTCTGCTGGAAAGCAATAAAGCCGGCCAGCTCTCTCCCGGCGATCCGGTGCTCTTTCGCGGCTATCGGGTGGGGTCGGTCGAGACCAGCACCTTCGATCCGCAAAAGCGTAATATTACCTATCAGCTGTTCATCAACGCGCCAAACGATCGCCTGGTGACTACCAACGTTCGTTTCTGGAAAGATAGCGGTATTGCCGTGGATCTGACCTCGGCCGGGATGCGGGTGGAAATGGGCTCGCTGTCGACGCTGTTTGGCGGCGGGGTGAGTTTTGATATTCCGGAAGGGCTGGATCTTGGCGAACCGGTCGCGAACAAGACCGGCTACCATCTTTTTGATGACCAGAAAAGTATTCAGGATTCGGTCTTTACCCAGCACATCGACTACGTGATGTTCTTCAAAGATTCGATCCGCGGGCTTCAGCCCGGCGCGCCGGTGGAGTTCCGCGGGATACGTCTGGGCACGGTCGGCAAGGTACCGTTCTTTATTCCTGGGCTGCATCAGCGGCTGAATGACGATTATCGCATTCCGGTAGAGGTGCGCATTGAGCCGGAACGGCTGATCAACCAGCTTGGTGACGATCCGAATATTCGCACCCATATGGACGATCTGATCAATCGCGGCCTGCGCGGATCGCTGAAAACGGGCAACCTGATTACCGGCGCGCTGTTTATCGATCTCGACTTCTATCCGAAAGCGCCTCCGCGCGGCAGTATGCATGAGTTTGGCTCGTATCCGATCATTCCGACGGTCAGCGGCGGTCTTGCGCAAATTCAGCAGCGCCTGATGGATGCGCTGGATAAGATTAACAATCTACCGATTAACCCGCTGCTGGAGCAGGCGACCAGTACGCTGGCGCAGAGCGAAAAAACGATGCAGCACGTTCAGGCAACGCTGGATAGCCTGAATAAGATCACCTCAAGCCAGTCGATGCAGCAGCTGCCGGGCGATATGCAGAATACGCTGCGCGAGCTGAACCGTAGTATGCAGGGCTTCCAGCCGGGGTCAGCGGCGTACAATAAGATGGTTGCGGATATGCAGCGACTGGATCAGGTTCTTCGTGAACTGCAGCCGGTACTGAAAACGCTCAATGATAAGAGCAACGCGCTGGTATTTGAGGCCAAGGGTAAAAAAGATCCGCAGCCGAAGGGAGCGAAATAATGAAAAAGTGGTTAGTAGCGGCAGCGGTATGCGCGCTGGCGGCCTGCAGCAGCAGCGGGGAGGATAAAACCTACTATCAGCTGCCGGTCGTCCAAAGCGGTGCGCAAAGCGCCGCCCATCAGGGGAAGAACCTGCTGTGGGTTGAACAGGTCACTATCCCGGACTATCTGGCGGGCAACGGGGTGGTCTACCAGACCACCGACGTGCAGTACGTTATTGCGAGTAATAATCTGTGGGCCAGCCCGCTCGATCAGCAGCTGCGCACCACCCTGGTTGCGAATTTAAGCAATCAGCTGCCCGGCTGGGTAGTGGCATCGCAGCCGCTGGGCAACGAGCAGGATACGCTTAACGTTTCCGTTAACGGCTTCCATGGCCGTTATGACGGGCGAGTTATCGTCAGCGGAGAGTGGCTGCTGAAGCACCAGGGGCAGCTGATTAAGCGTCCGTTTAATATTGAGCTTAAGCAGCAGCAGGACGGCTACGACGCGATGGTAAAAACGATGGCCCAGGCCTGGACTCAGGAAGCGACCGCTATTGCCAATGAGCTGAATCGCCTGCCATAAGTATAATTAATGAAGCTAAATAGCCGCCGTGGTCTGAAAAACCACGGCGGTTTTTTTATTTGTTTCGTCAGCTTGTTACTTGTGCTGGTTCACAGTTTTTGTACAAATGAACTTTCATGTAGCTCACAAATATGACAATGGCGTGAATTTTGCGCATTGACGTGACCTCAGATTCGCGGTATTCGTTAACCGTGGTTGCATATTTAGTGACCACTGTTTTCTTTTCCACCAGATCAAAGAATGAGGGAAACGAGGCATGAAGAGACAAAAACGAGATCGCCTGGAACGGGCACATCAACGTGGATATCAGGCCGGGATAACCGGAAGATCGAAAGAAATGTGTCCCTACCAGACCCTGAATCAAAGGTCCTACTGGCTAGGAGGCTGGCGAGAAGCCATGGAGGACAGGGTACAAACTGCCTGACTGTCTCTTTAAAAAAGAAGCCTCCGCCAAGCGGGGGCTTCGCCTTTTTTAAGCGTTACTGCTTATCAGAACGCAGAAGTGTCCTGGAACAGGCCCACTTTCAGATCGGCTGCGGTGTAGATCAGACGATCGTCAACCAGCACTTCACCATCCGCCAGGCCCATAATCAGACGACGGTTAACAACGCGTTTAAAGTGAATACGATAGGTCACTTTCTTCGCAGTCGGCAGCACCTGGCCGGTGAATTTAACTTCACCCACGCCCAGCGCGCGGCCTTTGCCTTCGCCACCGAGCCAGCCCAGATAGAAGCCAACGAGCTGCCACATTGCGTCCAGGCCCAGACAGCCCGGCATCACCGGATCGCCGATAAAGTGGCAGCCGAAGAACCACAGGTCCGGGTTGATATCGAGTTCTGCTTCGACATAACCTTTATCGTAGTTGCCGCCGGTTTCGCTCATTTTGATGACGCGGTCCATCATCAGCATACTTGGCGCGGGCAGCTGCGGGCCTTTTGCGCCAAACAGTTCACCACGGCCAGAGGCAAGAAGGTCTTCTTTCGTATAGGATTCGCGTTTATCTACCATGTTTTCAGTAAGCCTTATTTTGAGTTCGGGACGCAGGATAGCTAACACGTGTAAGCTGAACAAGTCCGATCAGTTAGAACCTGAACCACCTAACCAGCGTAGCGGCCACGGAAAACGATGACGACTCTCTTGCTGCGTCGCCTGCGCAATCCGCTCCTGAATGGTTTGGCGTAAAGTTTGCCCTTCACCATCCCACAACAGCTGGGTCAGCATAGGCAGCGCTTCCGTAACGTCTTCCACCGCCCAGATGAAAAACTTCTCTTCAGCGACAGCCTGCTGTAGTTCGGGCGCCAGGCTCAGATGGCGAACATTCGCCGCAGGAATGATGACCCCCTGTTTGCCGGTCAGCTCGCGCTGCTGGCAAATGGTGAAGAAGCCTTCAATTTTTTCGTTAAGCCCGCCTACCGGCTGTACGCGGCCGAACTGATCGACTGAGCCGGTGACGGCGATACTTTGGTTAATAGGCACGCCGGCCAGGGCGCTGATTAAAGCGCACAGTTCGGCCATGGAGGCGCTATCGCCGTCCACTTCGCTGTAGGATTGCTCGAAGGTCAGCGATGCGGAGAAGGGGAGCTGCTGCTCGAGTTCCAGTTCGGACATCAGGAACGCCTGCATAATCATCATGCCTTTGGCATGGATGTTACCGCCCAGCTCGGCCTTGCGCTCAACGTCGATGAATTCACCGTCGCCGATATGGACGACACAGCTGATGCGCGACGGCTCGCCAAAGGCCCGCGGATGACCGGGGAATTCGATCACCGACAGCGCGTTGATTTGCCCGATGCATTCGCCATCGGTCTCAATCAAAATTTGCTCTTGCAGGATTTCGTCCTGGATCCGCTCGGCAAGATAGCCTTCGCGCCATTCACGACGAGCCAGCATGGTCTGCATCTCTTCCGCGGAGATAAACTCACCTTCGCTGAAAGCAGCGGCTTCGCGCAGCTGGCGGGCAATCCACAGCGGACACAGCGGCAGCGTTTCCTGATCGCCGGTATAGCGTGCGCCTTCCTGAATCAGCAGCGGCCAGGCATCGGCGGCCGGCCCAGGCAGCTCAAGCTGCTGTGCGTTTTGCCATACCCACTGACACCACTGTTTCAGGGTGTCGCCGTCGGCGATTTGCAGGTTGTCTTCATACTCGCTGTAAATCGCCTGGGCCGAGAGCTCAGGTTCCATATCCTGAAAATCAGCCAATGAATCGCGTTCACCGACCAGAATAATCTTCAGATTGAGCGGCATCGACGGAATGCTGACCGGCAGCGGGCGAGACTCATCAATGGAGAGCCAGTCGAAGCGCTGGCGGGTAACGATGTTCTTCAGGCGCATCCACAGCAGCGGTTGGGCTAATAACGCGCGCAGGGCGATAATAAGCACGCCGCCGTTGCTGCGATGGACCAGACCCGGCTGCAGGGATATTTCGCCGTTAAACTGGCGCACGCAGCCAAAAAGCTGCTCTGCTTCAATCCAGTCGGCAGATTCAACCGGCGCGGTGCTGGCAAAATTATCATCGGCGCTTTTGGCTGGCGAAAGGGTGACGTTTCCACCGTTAACCTGGTAGCGCACGCCGTAGAGCGGCGCGGCCGGTTGGTATAGGCTGCGGGTCTCTGCCGCTAACCACTGCAGGTATTCCGGCTCTTCCGGGGCCTTAACCAGCATGAACGGTGAAATGGTCGGAGTCACCAGTAGCTGCTCCAACGCATAGAATAAACGGGGCTGCAGTTCGCCTGACAGGGAAGTCTCTGGCTGGGCTAAATCAGCTTGTGCAAACAGCGCCTGATAACTTTCCGTATCAGGAGCAAGGTCGTTTCGGGTAAGTTTCGTAATGGTCAAAGTCGCTGTTTTTTAGTGAGATGTAAAACGCGCGATTATACCTTATGCCGCGTCCGAGCACACGGAGGATCGTGTTTGCGTTAACGATAACGACGCAACGCATATCACGAATGATGATTTATTCTCAGCACATCGAGAAAAAACTGATATCCTGAAGTGAGTTACACGGTCACATTGAGATCGCAATGAAATATCAACAACTGGAAAATCTTGAAAGCGGCTGGAAATGGAAATACCTGGTTAAAAAGCACCGGGAAGGTGAGCTGATTACCCGCTATATTGAAGCCAGCGCAGCGCAAGCCGCGGTCGATGTCTTGCTGACGCTCGAAAATGAACCGGTTTTGGTGAACACCTGGATTGATCAGCATATTAATCCGGAGCTAATGAACCGGATGAAGCAGACTATCCGCGCGCGTCGCAAGCGTCATTTTAACGCTGAGCATCAGCATACGCGTAAAAAGTCTATCGACCTGGAGTTTGTGGTTTGGCAGCGTCTCGCGGGTCTGGCGCAGCGACGGGGAAAAACGCTGTCGGAAACTATCGTACAGCTGATTGAGGACGCTGAGCATAAAGAGAAGTATGCCAGCAAGATGTCCAGCCTGAAGCACGACCTGCAGGTATTGCTGGGTAAAGAGTAGTCCGCAAAGCTGATAGCGCGATGCGCGAGCGTTTTTCGCATTGACGCTAAATTTGAGACAAAAAAAACCCCGCATCAGCGGGGTTTTTTATCGGTAGTAAAACTTAAGCCTGCGGCTGAGCTACTACTTCTTTGTAACCTTTAACTTCGATCTCTACGCGACGATCCGGACCCAGGCAATCGATCAGTGCAGCGCGAGCTTTCACGTTGTCACAGGTGTTGCCAGTAACTGGGTTGGATTCGCCCATACCGCGAGCGGAGATTTTACCAGCCGGGATACCTTTAGATACCAGGTAATCAACAACGGACTGAGCACGTTTCTCAGACAGCTGCTGGTTGTAAGCGTCAGAACCGATGCGGTCAGTGTAGCCCAGAACAACTGCGGAACCGTCTTTCGGATCCATGTTGCTCAGCTGGGTGTACAGCTGATCCAGAGCCTGCTGGCCTTCCGGTTTCAGAGTAGATTTGTTGAAGTTGAACAGTACGTCAGACTTCAGAGTGAAGTGCTTGGTAGTCACTTCCGGAGCCGGAGCCGGAGCAGGAGCTACAACCGGAGCTGCTTCTTCCTGACCGAAACGGTAGGAAACACCTACGCTCAGCATGCCGTTATCAGGACGTGCGCCAACGGTACCTGCATCACCGATGTTGTTAACCCACTGGTATTCCAGACGGGTAGCGATGTCGCGAGTCATTGCCCACTCGATACCACCAGCAAATACCGGGGATACGCCAGTGTCGTGTTCGCTGCGGGAAGTACCGGTAGAACCGTAGTTGCCGTCAGCATCTGCACGCCAGACCATACCACCCAGACGGGTGTAGATGTCCAGATCGTCAGTGATCGGGTAACCCAGTTTAGCAGTCAGCTGAACGCCCTGAGCTTTGAAAGCACCGTTATCAACGCTGCCTTTATATGCTACGCGGCCCAGCCAGTCGTAACCCATTTCAAAACCAAGGTACGGGTTAACCTGGTAGCCACCGAACGCACCAGCACCGAGCTGGCTGTTGTGGGTTGGGCCATTGTTGCCCTGGAAACCGTTACCGTAGAAACCGGTATCGTGATACTGGGACCAGCCCAGTTTACCACCTGCATACCAGGTGTTATCTTTCGGTGCGGCCTGCGCTACGGTAGCGAAGCCAGCCAGTGCCACTGCAATCGCGATAGCTGTCTTTTTCATTTTCTGCGCCTCATTATCATCCAAAATTCGCCATGAAGGTACAAAAGACCTCACGGTTAGATCCTTCACCCGGGGCGTGACTTGTTGTTAACTATGCTGATACATGCAGCGTAAGCCGATCACCCCTGGCGATGTAAAGTCTACAACTTAGTTCGAAACTTACAAGTGTGAACTCCGTCAGGCATATGAAAAAAAAGGGTTGTATACACAATATTTAACAAATATGGTTGGTTTTCGTTCACCGGAGAAACCTGCGAGACCGCATCAGACAGGCATCCGCACAAAAACAACCCTCACAGAAGTATGCCTTTGGACTGCGCAAAAATAATTCTAGGATTAATCCTAATTTGCCTTAGTGATACAAATTAGAGTGAATTTTTAGCCCGCTCAGTTGTCTCCCATGCTGGCTCGTATTTCCTACAGGCCTCATGATGAACCCCATTGCATGACCTTCTTCCGCGGCACTAACCAGCCGTTCATGTTCTTCGGCCGTCAGCTCATCAGCCAGCCAGCCGATTACCACGCTATAGTTACCCGTACGCAGGGCGCGAATCATTGACTCTACCGTGTTGTAAGGGGAGAGCTGGTTTATCTGCATGACTTTCGACAGCGGCAGGCCGGAGGATTGCACCCACTCGCGGCTCAGCTTCTGTTTTGGCGTGAGCCAGAGCTGCCAGCGGGATTGCTGACCCAGCTGCTGTAATAAAGGAAGCAGCAGCAACTGCGTCATCATCGGCTGATCTTCACGGTAGACAATCTCACTAATCAGCCCGCTGGCTGGTTGTTCGACGGCGTCATGGGATTGGCGACGTACTGAAGCAGAAGTCAGTGATGAACGATTTGCGTAAGCTGAAGTAAGCATTGTCTATTTCCGCCTGTGGTTACTGTATGCATATACAGTATATCCGGGCGGTGAAAAGATCAACCTCATTTATCGTGTCCTCGCTCGAAATTTGTTCGACGTTGTCGGCCATGCCCGCCACGACCTGCTCTCGTCAGGCTCAAGCCGTGGCATAAATTTTTGCGCAATAAGCAGCAAGCCGTGCGAGCCTGGTCGCACATTTTTTTGAAGCTCCAGGTTTAGAGTCGCTCTCCTTGAGTACAAACTATTTGTGCCACTATTAATTAATGCTCCGTTTATATTTTATCTTTAATACATCAGGTTTCACGCAGGCGTAATTTCTTGAAAGCACCTCGCAAAATGGTGAGTTGATTGAGCCGAACGTTAAAATCATCTTGCTGCAATAAAGGAACTCACTTATTTTCTGAACTAACGGATCCGTTAACTAAATGACTTAGTATTCGCATGATTAACCAAGGAATAATCATGAAAAAAATATCATCCCTACGGTTTCATAAATTTCAGAAGTGCTTGTCGCCATTAGGAAAAATAATCTGCCGTCCTTTGTTTGGTGGCTATAGCCTGGCAATAGACAACACCGTATTTGCGATGGTTGCAGAGGGGGAGATCTATCTTAAGATTTGTGAGCAGGGCGCCGCATATTGCGTGGCTCATGAAAATCAGCTTTTAAAAATGCGAAAGAACGGGCGGCCAATTTTGCTTAAATATTATCAGATAAATGAAACGCTTTGGTGTGACAGTAAAATGCTTTTCAAACTATCGTCGCTTTCATTGCAGGCGGCGCAAAAGGAAAAAAACCAGCAGCGTTATTCCGGCAGGTTGAAAGATCTGCCAAATATTAGTTTTCATATGGAGCTACTATTAATTAACTCGGGAGTAATAGATCAGCAGGCGCTGCGTCATATTGGAGCACAGCGTGCGTGGCTAAAGCTGCGAGAGTCGAATAAGGCCGTGACGCTGAATATTCTCTATTCACTGGAAGGGGCGATTACCGGCGTTCACGCCGCTGCGCTCCCGACGGCACGGCGTCAGGAGCTGCAGGAGTGGGCTCTTAACCAGCGGTAAGGCTGGCCGCGATTTACTCTGACCGAACTGCCACCTGCTGCTGCAGGCGGCAGATTTCCGGTAATAGCGCTAATAGCAGACCGATTTGCTGGAGCACCAGCGGCTCTTTGCTATCGGCGCGAGGTTCGAGGTGTTGGATCCGGGTTTGCAGGCGGATGAGTGCCTGCTGTACCCGCTGTTCGTCGGCCGGTGAATGATGGAGTGCATCATCTACGTAGCAGACGGCGTCATCCAGCAGCGCCAACGTCTCCGGCGTGGTCAGCTTCTCCCGGTGCGCCCCCAGCGCTGAAATGTAGCTGGTAAAGGTATGATTCAGGCAGAGCAAGCGGAAGGCCGTTTCACGAATATCGACATTAGCCCGGGGCTCCGTTGATAAATTTGATACTACTGAAGCCAGCTCACCGTCCCGGCTATGGGCATCCCGTCGCGCAACCCGATACGCCAGGCGGTTATCGCGCCCCTGGTGATACTGTTCAAGAATGGCGTCGAGGTATCGGCAGTTGGCGTTTATGGCCTGATCCAGAACCCGCGGCAGGTTACGGAATTTCCAGTCCGGCCAAATAAAGCTGACCGCAGCCCAGGCGATCGCACAGCCGATGAGGGTATCGAAGATGCGCGGCAGAGCGACTTCAAAGCCTTCCCCCAGCAGATTAAAGCAGAGCAGAACCAGTAGGGTAATAAACATTGTGGCATGGGCATATTGTACGTTGCGAAAGGCAAAGAACAGGACGCCGGTAAGGACGATCAGCAGCAGCTGGCCTTCGACCGAGGGTACCAGCAGCAGTATTGGTAGACCAATAGCCACCCCCACCAGGGTGCCAATAATCCTCAGGGCCAGGCGGTGACGGGTGGCGTTATAGTTTGGCTGACAAACAAACAGGCTGGTCAGCAGTATCCAGTAGCCGTGATTTAGCCCGGTTAGCTGGATAAACGCGTAGCCTGCGCACAGTACCAGCGACATCCTCACCGCGTGGCGAAAGAGGGCCGATTCCGGTGACAGGTTGCGGCGTAAGCGCAGCCAGATATCGCTGAAGCCGCTAAGACGGTCCTCTGCGAGTAAATTTTCCGTGGTCCCGTGCGCGGGTGCGGCAACCTGAGCGGACTCGATGGTTGCGAGCTGAGCGTCAATGGCTCTCAGGTTATTCAGCAGGAAGCCCAGCGCTTTGACCTGCTCTAACGGCTCTCCGCTGGCCCGTACGCGGTCGAGCGCGGCGTCAAGATGCATAAATGCGCGCTCGAAATGCGCATCGTGCTGGTAGGGTTCGCGCAGCAAAATAGCACGGGATAACTTCTGACACGCCTGAGCCTGCATCGATAGCATGCGCTGAAAGCGGAACATGATGTCACTGTAGCGAAAACGGTCGCGGAGCGTTTGGTACTGGATATGCGATGAGCTGGCGCGTTCGTGGATATCCTGGGCAACGAAGTAATACTGCAGCGTCCGTCGGGTACCTCGCTGCCCGCGGTCGCCGCGCAGGCGGGTGAGCAGCGAGGTTTTTGTCTGGTTAAGCGTCGTAACCAGCTGGCCATTGGCGATTGCCAGATCGTAGAGTGGCGCCTGACTTTCGTCTTCAATATCCGGGTCAAACATGCGTGATTTGAGATCCAGATAGCGCGCCAGCAGCTCATAGCTGCGCGCAAGGTTGTCCTGAAGCGGGCGAATCGGGAAAATTATATGTCCGGCCAGCGTCAGCAGGTTGTACCAAACGGCACCGGTCAGCAAAAATAACGGCTGCAGATACCAGCGATCGTAGAGCGTGACCCCCAGCATGGTGTAGATAGCGATCAGCAGAGCGCCGAAGGCAATAGTGGCGTAACGCTGCCCCAGACCGCCGAGCAAAATAAACCCGGTGGTCGAGAGGGTTAAACCGATAGCAAATAGCCACGGCCAGGGAAAGAGCAGCTCCACCGAAGCCGATGCGATAAAAAAGCACACCAGGGTGATGGCCAGATTGCGTAACCGCCCGGTCAGGCGGTCGTCGAGATCGGTTAACGCGGCGGCAACGACCCCGAGCGTTAATGGAATCGTTAGTTTTACTTCGCCAAGCCACCATGGAACGGCGGTTGTGCCGCAAAGCGCGATGAAAATCCTGGCGTTATAGAGCCAGGCGCTGTTCCATGTATAACGGCGTAGCAGGGGGCTAAGCATGTCAGTATTCCGTCCGATTACTGGAAGCGACGGCGCGCATTCGCTTCACGCGCGGCGCGGGCGGTTTCGACGGAAACAACCCTGCGTCCCACGGGCCACAGCGCAATAGCGGCAATTTTAAAGTTAGCAATGCCCACCGGGATACCGATAATGGTCAGGCACTGGGCGATACCGCTAAAGATATGCATCAGGCACAGCCACCAGCCGAAGAAAATAAACCATAGAATATTCAGCACGGTACCGCCTGCGTTCAGCAGGCTATTTTTGCCCTGCGGCTCGAGCTCATCGACGTGAATGGCTTCATTCCCATAGGGTAAAAGAGAGAGTCGGGTAATTTCCCAGCATGAGCGGGTCAGCGGCAGCGTGAAGATCAGAATGATGCTGACCAGCGTCGCCAGCAGCCATCCCAGCGTAGTGGCGAAACCGCCGAGGATAAAGTTCAAAATATTCAGAATGGTACGCATAAACCCTCCGTTCACTCCTGTGGATAATAAGACCCGGCCATTGTAACGTTTTTTACGCTGGAGCACCCGGTCACTGGCGGTTAAACTTAAAAACATCCAACCTGATTGAAATTCGGCATGATATGGAACTTAAAGCGACAACATTGGGCAAACGCATGGCGCAGCATCCCTATGATAGGGTGCAGCTGCTTAACGCCGGGGTAAAAGTTTCCGGCGATAGCCACGAGTATCTTATACCTTTCAATCAGTTATTGTCAGTTCATTGTCGGCGTGGGCTGGTCTGGGGCGAGCTTGAGTTCGTACTGCCGGATGGCAAGGTCGTGCGTTTGCATGGTACCGAATGGAATGAAACTCAGCGTTTCTTTCATCATCTGAATACGCTATGGCAGCAGTGGAGCGCGGACATGAGCGCCATTGCCGCCGAGGTGCTGAGCCAGCAGCTGGCTGAGATCGCCCGCTCCAGCGCAGAGGGCAAGTGGCTGACCCGTCAGCAGGTCAGCGAGGTGCAGGGAAAAATTCGGCGGGCGCTCACCGGACTGCCGATACCGACCAGCCGGCTTGACGCTTTCGACAACTGCCGCGAGCTGTGGCGTCAATGTCAGAGCTGGCTGGGTGATACCGAGGTGGCCCGGCTGGCCCACAATCAGGCTTTCACGGCCTCGATGCTCGAGCAGTACGGCGCATTTTTTGCGGGCGTGGAGTCGTCACCGCTTAACCCGGCGCAGGCGCGAGCGGTAGTGAACGGCGAGCGCTCTCTGCTGGTGCTTGCCGGGGCCGGCAGCGGCAAGACCTCGGTGCTGGTTGCCCGTGCCGGATGGCTGCTGACCAGAGGTGAAGCGGCGGCGGAGCAGATCCTGCTGCTGGCGTTTGGTCGTCAGGCGGCGCAGGAGATGGATGAGCGCATTCGCGAGCGGTTGGGCTCCGAAGATATTTCGGCGCGGACGTTTCACTCCCTGGCTCTGCATATCATCCAGCAGGGCAGTAAAAAAGTACCGTCTATTAGTCGGCTTGAGAGCGACGGTCCGGCGCGCCAGGCGCTGCTGCTGAAAAACTGGCAGCAGCAGTGCCGGGAGAAAAAAGCTCACGCCAAAGGTTGGCGACAGTGGCTGGAAGAAGAGATGGGCTGGCAGGTTCCGGAAACCGATTTCTGGCAGGACAAAAAAATAGAGCGGCGAATGGCGAGCCGTCTCGATCGCTGGGTCAGCCTGATGCGTATGCACGGCGGTTCACAGGCGGAGATGATCGCCGGCGCGCCGGAGGATATACGCGAGCTTTTTGCTAAGCGCGTAAAATTAATGGCTCCGCTGCTGAAGGCGTGGAAAACGGCGCTGAAAGAGGAAAATGCGGTCGATTTCTCCGGCCTGATCCATCAGGCCATCAATATTCTTGATAAAGGACGCTTTGTCAGCCCGTGGAAGCATATTCTGGTCGATGAATTTCAGGATATTTCACCGCAGCGGGCTTCGCTGCTGGCCGCGCTGCGCCGGCAGAATACCCAGGCCACGCTATTTGCGGTCGGCGACGACTGGCAGGCAATCTATCGCTTCAGCGGCGCCCAGCTTTCGCTGACCACCGCGTTCAATCACTATTTTGGCGAAGGGGACTGCTGCGCGCTGGATACCACGTACCGATTTAATGGCCGCATTGGCGAAGTGGCGAACGGTTTTATTCAACAGAACCCACACCAGCTGAGCAAGCCGCTCAACAGCCTGACCGCCGGGGATAAAAAAGCCGTTACGCTGCTGGCGGACGATAAGCTTGATGATTTGCTCGATAAGCTGAGCGGCTATGTGAAAGCGGATCAGCGGATCCTGCTATTGGCGCGCTACCATCATCTGAAACCCGCCGCGCTGGAGAAGGCCGCTACGCGATGGCCGAATCTGCAGCTCGATTTTATGACGATCCATGCCAGCAAAGGGCAGCAGGCAGATTACGTGATTGTCCTTGGGCTTCAGGATGGCGATGATGCGTTCCCGGCTCCGGCGCGAGAGTCGATCATGGAAGAGGCGCTGCTGCCGCAGCCGGAGGATTTTCCCGATGCAGAAGAGCGGCGCTTGCTGTACGTTGCCGTCACGCGTGCGCGTCTTCGCGTTTGGCTGCTGTTCAACAAAGAGCGGCCGTCCGCGTTTGTGGAGATGCTGGAAGCGCTGGATGTACCGGTAGCAAGAAAACCTTAACGGCTGGCGGCCTGGCCGCCAGCAGGGGCTACTTAAGGCGTTCCGCCAGGTAACGCTGATAATCCGGGATCAGAATATCGAGAGGCTCGCCAAAGTGCGGCGACAGGATAATAAAGTCGGCGGTTGAGGCATTGGTCGCAACGGGAATATTCCATACCGTCGCCAGACGCAGCAGCGCCTTAACGTCCGGGTCGTGAGGCACGGCGTTTAGCGGATCCCAGAAGAAAATCAGCACATCAATTTTCCCCTCTGCAATCAGCGCGCCGACCTGCTGGTCGCCGCCCATCGGGCCGCTGAGCATCGCGTTCACTTCAAGCCCGGTTGCCCTGGAGATAAGGTTTCCGGTGGTACCCGTTGCGTAGAGTTCGTGTTGAGCCAGCAGCGCCTGGTGGCGAGCAACCCACTTCATCAGCATATCTTTACAGTGATCGTGAGCAACCAGAGCGATATGTTTGCGCGCGGGTAGCGTACGTGTCGTCAGTTCCATAATTTCATTCCACATTTTAGCCTGCAGACAGATTACTGGAAGTGACTGCTGCTGCAAGCATCAGGGTGAAAAATTTTGACGTAGCCGCGAGTCAGGGCAGATGGCCGGTTAGCCCGGATTAGCTTACACTTGGGCTAAATAGCGGGAGGATAAAATGAAAGAGAACGATATCGCAGGTATTCTGACCTCAACCCGGACGATTGCGCTGGTGGGAGCCAGTGACAAACCGGACCGCCCAAGCTACCGGGTGATGAAGTATCTGCTGGAGCAGGGGTATCACGTGATCCCGGTTTCACCGAAGGTGGCGGGTGAAACCCTCATGGGGCAACAGGGTTACGCAACGCTGGCAGATGTTGCGGAAAAAGTGGATATGGTCGACGTCTTTCGCAACTCCGATGCGGCGCTGGGCGTTGCTCAGGAGGCCATTGCCATCGGTGCGAAAACGCTGTGGCTGCAGCTAGGCGTGATTAACGAGCAGGCGGCTGTTCTGGCACGAGAGGCAGGGCTAAACGTGGTGATGGATCGCTGTCCGGCGATTGAAATCCCGAGATTAGGTCTGGCGAAGTAAATAAAAAACCCCGCCGTTGCGGGGTTTTTTCTGCTAGTTGCGCAGTCGAGGCGCCTGAAGCTGCTGGCGAATGGTCCTTGCCAGCTCATCCATTGACGGCTGCTCAGGATGCTCATCGCTGGGCTCGCTGCTGAGCTGCGCTTCGGCAAGATAGGTATGAACGGGCTGACCATCCTCATCTTCCATCACCACATGATACCAGGGCAGCGCCCGCAGCTCGTCGTTGGCCGCAATTTCATCCTCCGCCGGTTCTGCAAGCGAATATTCTGGATCGATATCAACGACCACGCCGAGGAAGCCTAACAGAGTATGGCGAACCTGCTGGCCGATACCGAATTTGCTGGCAATCATAGGCACCTCCTGGGAAACGTTATTACCTGCTATATGCGGGCAACGTTGCGCTTTTCAAGTTACATGATGCGGCAGGCAAACCCTTTCAGATACAGACCTTCCGGGTAGGTTGCGATCACGGGATGGTCGGCAGCCTGGCGGAACTGTTCTATAAATTGTACATCACGTCCGGCGTCAATTGCGGCATCGGCGATGATTTTCTGAAATAAATCGGTAGCCATCAGGCCCGAGCAGGAGAAGGTCAGCAGGATCCCGCCGGGATTGAGCAGCTGGATAGCCAGCATGTTGATATCTTTATAGCCGCGACAGGCGCCCATCAGTTGGCTTTTATTCTCAACAAACTTCGGCGGGTCCATCACGATCACATCAAATTTTTCATTCTGGTCACGATACTTACGCAGCAGCTTAAAGACGTCATCGCGGACAAATTCAGCTTTGGAGAGATCGAGCTGGTTCAGTTCGATATTCTGCTTCGCCACGTCCAGCGCTTCCTGAGAGGTGTCGACGCTGATCACCTGGCTGCAGCCGCCCATCAGGGCAGAAACGGCGAAACCGCCGGTATAGGAGAAGCAGTTGAGGACGCGTTTGTCGGCAACATAGCGGCGGGTCGCCAGGCGGCTATCGCGCTGATCGAGATAGTAGCCGGTTTTGTGGCCGCCCTGAATATCCACCAGCAGCTGCATTCCGTGCTCGGTGATGGGCAGCAGCGCAGGCGGCATTTCGCCGGTAACCAGGCCCTGCGCCAGATCCAAACCCTCTTTTTTACGTACCGCGACATCGCTGCGATCGTAGATGGAGCAGGTCGGGAACAGCGTTTGTAGCGCGCTAACGATGGAGGCGCGCTGATATTCTGCGCCAGCGCTAAGCAGCTGCAGAACAAAAAAATTGCCGAAGCGGTCGATAGTCACGCCCGGAAGCCCGTCAGACTCGCCGGCAATCAGACGATAGCTGTCGAGGCCATCGCGCTCCGCCAGCCATTCGCGCCAGGTTTGCGCCTGCTGCAGACGGCGTTCGAAAAAGGCAATATCGATCTCCTCGCTGCGGTCAAAACTCCAGACGCGCGCGCGGATCTGCGACGACGGAGAGAACGCGCCGCGAGCAAGCCATTTCCCCTGCGAATCAACGATATCGATAGTTTCGCCGGAACGGGCTTTACCTTCCATACGGGCGACGGCGCCGGAGAAAATCCAGGGATGGCGACGCAGCAGGGATTTCTCGCGTCCTTTGGTCAACACTAAGCGGGGGAAAATGGAATCTGTCATGGGGCTACCTTTAGCAACGGGAATGTCGGCACCGAAAAATGGCGCGTAGGTTAGCACATGTCGCCGCCGCAAGCACCATGCCCGCTGCGCCAGCAGGTGAGCGTTTCGGCACAAAACACAGGCACTTTGGCACAATAAAAATCACCCGCGGATCTTACAGTGTTTTCCTCAACCCAATGGAGGAAAATGCAATGAAAACAGGATCCGGCTTAGCAGCGGTTTTGATGTTAGCGATAAGCGGCAGCGCGGCAGCGGCGCAGTTTCAGGTCACCAGCGGCGATATGCGGGATGAAGGCAGCCTCGCTCAGGTACATTGGTTCAGCGGTTTTGGCTGCACCGGCGGCAACGTCTCGCCGCAGCTGGCCTGGAAAAACGCGCCGTCGGGGACCCGCAGCTTTGCCGTCACCGCCTACGATCCGGATGCACCAACCGGCAGCGGCTGGTGGCACTGGACGGTGGTGAATATCAGCAGCAGCGTGACGAGCTTAGCCGCTGGTGCCGGAGATAAAAACAGCGCTAAACTGCCGGGCGGAGCGGTTCAGGGACGCAATGATTTTGGCTATGCCGGATTTGGCGGCGCCTGTCCACCCGCCGGCGATAAGCCTCACCGCTACCGCTTTACCGTGTGGGCGCTTGATACGCCGACATTACCCATTGATGCCCAGGCCAGCGGTGCGCTGGTCGGATTTATGTTGCATAGCCACGCTATCGCCAGCGCGCAGCTGACGGCAAGGGCAGGGCGCTAACCCCGTAAGGATGGCCAGATGCAGAATATAAACTTTCGCCATAACGCCTTAACCGCGGCGGAAATTACCTCCAGGCGCCTGTATAAACTGCATCGCGTGACGCTATTTACCCCCGCTCTGTGTCGGGTCAATCGCGGCAGCAAGATTATCGTTCAGGGCGTTAGCCAGATGCTGGCTACGCCGCAGCAGCTGATTATTCTGCCCGCCGATCTTGAGCTCGAGGTAATTAATCAGCCGGATAACGGGCTGTTTCGCTCCGATCTGCTCTCTCTGACGCCGGACCTGCTGGCGGATTTTAAAGCCCGCTATATGAGCGAGCCGCAGCCCGGGCGACTCACCTCCCTGTGCGCACCGGCGACCTCGGACCTGCTGTTTATGTGGCAAAACGTCCTGCAGGCGGTGCGCAGCGGGCTGTCGGCGGAGCTGCAGCATCATCAGGCTATGGGGCTGCTGCTGGCGCTGCATCAGGCGGGCTACGCCGGGCCGCTGCTCAATGAGCGACAGCAGAATCTGAGCGGCCAGGTACGGCAAATTATCATGCTGTCGCCCGCGCAGGCCTGGAGCGTCCCGCGGGTGGCGAAGATGCTGTTTCTTGGGGAATCGACGCTGCGCCGTCGCCTGCAGCAGGAAGATCAAAGTTTTCGCCAGATTGTTGAGGAGGTGCGTATGGCCTATGCCCTCGGCCAGCTACAATCGACCTCATTACCGATAGGCGAAATCGCCGTGAACAGCGGCTATCAGTCCGGTTCGCGCTTCACGGCGCGCTTTCGTCAGCACTATGGCCTGTTGCCGAAGCACGTACGCTAGCCAGAATTTGCTATTCTCAGCATAGAGTTATTGGCAACAAAGGAGATCAATCATGGCGACGCTCTGCACGATGGCATGGGTATACGGTTCAGTTCAGGGGGTAGGCTTTCGCTACACGACGCAGCGGGAGGCGCTACGCTTAGGACTGACGGGTTACGCGCGCAATCTTGACGACGGCAGCGTAGAGGTGCTGGCCTGCGGCGAGGCGGAGCAGGTAGCGGCGCTGGTGAGCTGGCTGAAGGAGGGCGGGCCCCGCAGCGCGCGGGTCGACCGGGTGCACACCGAGCCCCATCAACCCACCAGAGAGTGGCAAAAGTTCTCTATTCTGTACTAGATGCATTTCACCGGTTTGGGCAGCCCGGCAATTTTCGTTGCCTGTTTGGCGGGGCCTTTGGGGAACAGGCGGTAGAGATAGCGGCTGTTGCCTTTCTCCTCGCCGAACTTATTTGCCATCGCCTTCACCAGCATCCGAATGGCCGGCGAGGTGTTGAACTCCAGATAAAAGTCGCGGACAAAACGCACGACCTCCCAGTGTTCAGTCGACAGAACAATACCTTCCCGCTCGGCGATGGCGGTTGCCAGGGCTTCGCTCCAGAGGGTGGTATCCTTCAGATAGCCTTCGCTATCGGTCTCAATTTCATTGCCTTCAAAGATAAACATAATTCTTCACATACCGCTAAAACTGGCGGCAGTTTAGCAAAAAAAAAGGCCCCGCATAAGCAGGGCCCGAGAAGAACGCGAGAGAGATTAGTCTTTGCTGGCGAAGCCCAGAATGCTGAGCAGGCTGACAAAGATGTTGTACAGCGACACGTACAGGCTCACGGTGGCGCGGATATAGTTGGTTTCACCGCCGCGGATGATGTTGCTGGTTTCAAACAGAATGGCGCCGGATGAAATCAGAATAAACACCGCGCTGATTGCCAGATGCAGAGCCGGCAGCTGCAGGAAGATATTCGCCACCATACCGATCAGCACCACCACTACGCCTGCCATCAGCATTCCGCCAAGGAAAGACATATCTTTGCGGGTCGTGAGCACATAGGCCGAGCAGCAGAAGAACACCAGCGCCGTACCGCCCAGCGCCAGGCCGATCAAGTCTCCCATACCCGCCGACAGATAGGCGTTAAGCATCGGCCCAAGGATATAGCCCAGGAAGCCGGTAAAGGCGAAGGCCGCGAGGATGCCCGATGGCTTGTCGGCCAGCTTATAGGTCAGGAACATCAGCCCGTACATGCCGACCAGGGTCAGAATTAGCCCGGGAGACGGCAGCATCAGGACCGTGCTTGCCGTTGCCGTAATGGCAGAAAATGCCAGCGTCAGGCTGAGCAGGAAATAGGTGTTCCGCAGAACTTTGTGCGTGCTGAGCAGCGATGAACGGTCACGCGACGACGTAATTATACGATCCATGAGTCACTCTCTTATGACAGATGTTATTAATAACGAAGCATAAAAAAACCACGCCAGAAGCCATAGTGCTTTTACCCATCTTTACTTAGACCTCAGCGCTTATGACCAGCATATTATTCTGATAACTGACGATAAGGCGGCGCGTTTGTGCGTTTGGCGTCAGGAACCAGATCGGAATCTGATAGGTCACTGAAAAATATTGCGTTATGGCGATTCTATGGCTAAGTGTGGAGAGGGTACAAACGAAGCACTACAAAGGCAAGGGATATGAAATTACAAAAATATAACGACATCACGCAGGCGCTACTGATGGTGGGTTTACTCGCCGCAGCGGCGCCGACTCTCGCTGCACAGATCCCGGCCGGCACCGCGCTGGCAGAGAAGCAGGAACTGGTCAGAAATAACGGCAGCGAGCCCTCATCGCTGGATCCGCATAAAGTCGAAAGTGACGTTGAATTCAACATCATCAGCGATCTCTTCGAAGGGCTGGTCAGCGTCTCTCCGGGAGGCGAGATTCAGCCTCGTCTGGCGGAGAAATGGGAGAACAAAGATAACACCGTCTGGACGTTCCACCTGCGTCCGGGCGTCACGTGGTCAGACGGGACCGCGATTACCGCGCCGGATATTGTCTGGAGCTGGCAGCGGCTGGTTTCCCCGGCGACGGCATCACCCTATGCCAGCTATCCGGGAAATATGCATATTGTGAATGCTCAGGATATCGCACAGGGTAAAAAAACGCCCGATACGCTGGGCGTGAAGGCTATCGATGATGCCACGCTGGAAGTCACCTTAAGCCAGCCTAACGCGGCGTTCCTGCCGATGCTGGCGCACCCGTCTCTGGTGCCGGTTGATAAAGTGCTGGTCAATCGCTTCGGCGAGAAGTGGACCAAACCGGAGCATATGGTGACCAGCGGTGCCTATAAGCTGTCCCAGTGGGTGGTGAACGAGCGCATTGTGGCCGAGCGCAATCCGCGCTATTGGGATAATGCCGACACCGTCATCAATAAAGTGACCTATTTACCCATTAGCTCCGAGGCGGCAGACGTTAACCGCTATAAGGCGGGAGAAATTGATATCGTTTATACGGTGCCGATTAACCAGTTCGCGCAGTTGAAAAAAACCATGGGCGATCAGCTGGACGTCTCCCCGCAGCTGGCGACTTACTATTACGAGTTCAATACCACTAAGCCGCCGTTTAACGATCCGCGAGTGCGGCTGGCGCTGAATATGGCTCTGGATAAAGACATCATCGCGGAGAAGGTCCTGGGGCAGGGGCAGCGTCCGGCATGGTTAATCAGCCAGCCTGATATTGGCGGCGTAAAGCTGCATAACCCGGACTATGCCAGCTGGCCGCGCGACAAGCGTATTGCCGAGGCTAAAAAGCTGCTGAGCGAAGCCGGTTATAATGACAGCCATCCGCTGGTGTTTAATTTGCTCTACAACACTTCTGAATCGCATCAGCGTGTGGCCATTGCCGCCAGTTCGATGTGGAAGAAAAACCTCGGCGTTGAGGCGAAGCTACAAAACCAGGAGTGGAAAACGATGCTCGACACCATGCATACGCATAATTTTGATGCGGTACGCTACGCGTGGATTGCCGATTACGACGATGCTGCCACCTTCCTCAATAACTTCCGCACCGGCGATAGTGAAAACACCAGCCAGTACAGCAACCCTGCGTATGATGAAGCGTTGCGTGATGCGGCCAAAGCGCCGGACGTGACCACCCGCGGCAAGTTTTATCAGCAGGCAGAGGATCTGTTGGGCAAAGATGTCCCGGCAGTCCCGGTTTACCACTATGTCCGTACGCATCTGGTGAAGCCGTGGGTAGGTGGATTTACGCCGGATAAGCTGGGGTATTACTTTACTCGCGATATGTACATCAAAAAACATTAGCGCCGGGAGGGCGGCTGGCGCTGAAATTCTGCGCAAACCGCCTGATTTTCAGACGAATAACACAGTTTTGTTTGTTTTTAAGGCAGTTGAACAAAATCGTGCTTTACAGCCTGAACAGAGGTGTTTATAGTGCGCCCCATACCGGAAGCGTGGCCGAGCGGTTGAAGGCACCGGTCTTGAAAACCGGCGACCCGAAAGGGTTCTAGAGTTCGAATCTCTACGCTTCCGCCAAATAAAACAAGGGGTTACCGAAAGGTAGCCCCTTGTTGCTTTGGGCTATTGGTATAGTGTTGGTATATTCGCTTGGTATATTTTCCGCTTTTGGCACTCCTGATCACTCGTCTTTCTGCAGCGGTGGAACGTTGAGAGTCGGAGAAATTTTCACCTTTCTGTCGTATGTCGCAACCTGCAGCTCCGTTTTGTGTCCACTAAATAGCTGCTTATCTTTGCTACTCCCTTCAAAGTCTGAAATCGCCTTAGCCTTGATGTCATGAAAGGTACCGGAGATCTTTCGGCCCAACTTTAACCCTGCTTCTCGCTTTGCGTCATTCCACCAGGTATTGAACGTTTTTCGGTTTAGCCTGCCACCTGATGGGCTTGGGATAACGTAACCTGCAGCTGACCGACCAACTAAATGGACCCGTGCCATTTCGATCGCATCGCGCAGGCGAGGGGACCATTCTTTAATCTGCTTTTTCCCTGTTTTATTCTGTTCAATGAAAATCCCGCGTTCCATCAGGTCAGATATCTTTAAATCAAATACATCGCCTTCTCGTGCTGCGCACAGATATGAGATCTCCATTGCCACCTGAATCTCTGTGCGAGCATGTTGATAAATTGCCAAATAATCCTCATCGGTAATATATACGTCTCTGT
The DNA here is from genome assembly GCF_004362605.1 of Klebsiella sp. BIGb0149. Taxonomy (NCBI): domain Bacteria; kingdom Pseudomonadati; phylum Pseudomonadota; class Gammaproteobacteria; order Enterobacterales; family Enterobacteriaceae; genus Klebsiella; species Klebsiella sp. BIGb0149. Next base: position 801,455 of record NZ_SNYG01000001.1, read on the forward strand.
CTACGAGCGTAAATTTGCGGATGCCTTTACATGGATTTCCTTTCACATATCCCCGCTCGAACCCCCAACCATATACCCGAGACATACTTGATACCTCCTGATTAGCCTGGTTTTTGCTGCTTAACCCTCGGCGATCCATATAGATACGAACCTGCTCGATCTTTATATCGTCTGCTTTTACCTTTCCAAAAACCGGTAATAACCTCCTTTCATGCTGCTGATAGTCTTTCTGTGTTCGTTGCGCCAATTCGGTAAAGGTCGGACTTTCCAGAAACATTCCCCATAATTTAGCGAATGTCATAACGTCGTGGCGTTTGGCTTTTTCCTCCTCGTATTTCCGCCAGAGTGCGGACATGGTTGTATCTCTAATTTTCCCAAGGGTTACGCTTATTTTTGTCCCTTTGGGTTTCCACACATAGCTATATTTATTTTTGGTAACCCTGGGCGGCAGCTGCGCGTCCGCTGGATTTTTTCGTGGTCGTCCCATAAATGGCGTCGAAATTTGGTTCCGTTGCAACATACTCATCAACCTTTGGTAATTCAGTAATGCTCGGTTCCAGATATCTACGCAGTACAATAGGCCTGTTCCGTCCATCCGTCGTGAATGGGATGCCATGGCAGCGAAGTTGCCGCTGCTGTTCCGTGTATCGTCTGTAGCCAGTGATTTCTTCAATTTCCGCCGGTGACAGTGTTAGTGTTTGCATGGCTATCACCTCAGATAGCCAGCCAGTTAAAATTAACCGGCTGGTGGGGGGTTCTCTGAAAACGAAAAATCAGTTTTTAATCAGGCGCTGCCAGATAGCAGAAACGTACCGTGCCTGGTGCTGTGCATCCGCCAGCGCGTTATGCCAGTCACCTTCGAACGGGATGGCGGTTTTAGGATCGAAGCCAATGGCCCTGCCGAGTTCAACCATCGTTCTGACGTCGCGGTCGTTCCAGTAGTCCCACGGGCAATCGAGGCAGGCGAGATCAAATGACGAACGCAAAATGATGTTATCGAATGTGGCTCCATTCCCCCACGCCTGCGCTTTTTTACGGCCGCCGGTGACGTTATCCAGGACGAAGTGTGTGAACATGAGCAGGGCATCATCCAGTTTTATGGCGTCATCATTGGCTATGGCCGAACGTGCTTCAGAGGATTGTTTTAACCACCATATAACTGTTGAGGAGTCGATCTCAGCACCCCATGAAACCGCAGATTCCAGGCTGACAACTTTGTAAAAAGTTTCGCCGAGAATCCCTGTAGCCGGGTCAAATAAAACGGCGCCAATGGAGACGATAGCGGCATTTGATTTTTTACCCATGGTTTCAATATCCACCATAATGTGGACAAAATCAGTGGGTAATTCTGCACCAATATTGTGATGACCGGATTCAATATTTACGGCAGCTGACGCGCCACCAGGCTCAGCGTCGCACGCAGCATGCTCAGCTGCCGCTTTGCCCTCTGACATTTCATAATGATCCGCGGCTTCATCACCGCCAGTTTCTTCCATCTGCACATGGCTGGTGTTCTCCGGGACAGGGATATTTTTTGGAGTAATATTTTTTCTCGATTCTTGAAGATCTTCATACAGTTCTTCGTATGTTTTCTTTTTCGGTTTTTCAGCTGCAGCCACATCGGCTGCGAGCTCACCTTTTTCGGGGTTGGATATTTCAGCTTGTTGAGTTTTCGTCAGGTCTTCATGAACCCAGTTAGGATCGGTCGCATTGCTGATACCTTCGACATATTCACCACGTTCTGCAGCTAGCAGTTTGCTGGTGAGCTCGTGGGTAACGTCTTCTTTGCGGAGTAACATCGGCATTGGCATGGAAGAGCGACCGCAGGCAATATCCACGATCAACTCGTCGGGATGCGCATGGTCCGATTCTGTCATTACGTGGTTAAGGTGTTCCCTGTGAGCAACGCGATCTTCCCATAGCCCTTCTGGCGTGGTTTTTACCGTTGCGATATTGCAGGCACGCGAGTAATCGCGCCCACCAGGCATGGACATAAATAATTCGCGGGTTGCCAGAAATTCCTTGTTATCAAACTTGTTCATAATGGAATTAGCATGGATATCTATTTCCATCGGGACATTGTAAATATCGAATTCTTTGTTGCGCGCAATGAGCCCGAGGGCTATTTCATATTCCAGCCCCAAAACCGTTAACTCGGTGAGTCGATCAGTTTTATTACCGCCGCCGGCGTTTGCTCCAGACGGAGTGCGATTAACCGTTGTGATGTAATTGCCGCGCGTCCATTCTTTTGTGAGGATACCGCGGTCAAGGTGAGACATCTGAAACCATAATTTTGCAAACTGGACCTGCTTACCCAGCTCATGGCGCTTTTCTGCAGGGAATACAGATTTCATCGCGCTGGTAAACTTCCAAAGCCCCGGCATATCGTATGATTTGATATCCGGCACGTTCTCCGCCGCCAGAATCAGATCCTGCACCGCATCGTTATCGACATCCATTTCCAGAATTGACAGCTGGTTACGCTCCGGAATGCTGATGTGGTAGGTATGACGGTCATCGGCTACGAATTGAGCCAGTAACTGAGTGCGGAAAGGCATTGTCGCGAGTGGATATACCGCATTCTCATCGCCTGCATCGTCTGCATCGTCTGCATCGTCTGCATCGTCTGCATCGTCTGCATCGTCTGCATCGTCTGCATCGCCTGCATCGCCTTCAGGGGTCAGCCCTTCGACAGGTTCATCTGGTTCTGGTGTGACAATTTTTCCCCAGGATATCCCATCTTCTCCGCCGAGCTCGTAAAGGGAATTTTACGCCAGATGAACGCAGCCTATGCGACAGGGTACGAATGCGGTTCGCACAATCGGGCTCGGTCGATTTGTAATGCTCTCGGCTTGAAGCCAGATGCTCTGGAGTATTGATTAAATGACTAGCAAATTAACCATAACAGACGAGCGCCTGGCGGAATTAGTGGCGTTCAAACCATTACCTGGCACAGATATCAACTCAGCCACCAGGGATGAATGGATGGCGATGGCCGCAGAGCTACAGGAACGGCGCAAGGCCGAGAGCGAGCCGGTGGCTTATACCGATGAGAGAAATCTGGGCTATATCAACCGGGGTAAAGAGACGGCGTATCTGTGGGGAAAACAGAACTCAGAACCAGCAGATGTTGCGCTCTATCGCCACGCGCAGCCAGAAAAAGGCCTTGAGTCGGCAGGCTGGCAATTCAAATCAGTAAATGGCGACTGGTTGGGGCTTATTGATGAACATGGTAAGAACCAGGCCGTTCGTGAGGGTTGCGAGGTTCGTGAGGTTTTCGCTATGGCCGATGGCGTCAATGAACGCGACCAGGTACGCCGCGAGCACGCCGAGTGGTCGCAGGCCACATTCGGCAACGTTGGCCCAATTGGCCCGCTGAAGCACCTCAGCAAAGAAGCGCTGGAAGCCGCTGCCGAAACCGGCGACCTCAGCGAATGGGCTGATATGCAATTCCTGCTATGGGATGCACAACGCCGTGCCGGTATCACTGACGAGCAGATTACCCTAGCGGTGATTGAGAAGCTGGCGGTGAACAAACAGCGCGAATGGCCGGAGCCGAAAGATGGTGAGCCGCGGTTGCACATCAAATAGCAGCCAGCGCCGGTAGAGCCGGCGGAAAAACCAATGCCAAATCCTCTTAGCATGCACGCTGTTGATGCAGTAGCAGCTATTGCCGAGGTGAAGGGCTGGAACGCCTGCCGCACCATCTTGGCTGAAACGGTACTCAAACGGGCCAGCGGATACCACTCAGGTTTATGGTAATTCACCGCTATGTATTAGTATAATCACATTGTTTTGTTTTTATCTATGCAGGAGAATGTAATGTCTACAGAATATAGAAAAATAAATACAGCTGTTTGTCTAGGTGATCTAAAACAAGCAGCTATTTATTTTGAGAAGGTTGTACCTATTAATTCTATAGAGCTTATTGATTACATCGATATTCCTATTTCAGAAAGTTACCCGATACAGAATTATATTAAAGATCGAGAAAATCTACTTTTGGATAGTTTATATAAAAATTCGGATACGATCATGGATCTTATATTTGGGAGGTCCGATGATTGTATAGTTAAGAATGCTAAAGCAAGAATTATAGAGGACCTTTGCCGAACTACCCGAATGCTACAATTTAAGGTTGTTAATAAATACCCGCAATTATTTTATAATCCTAGTTATGTCATGGATAGAATGCATGAAGTACAACAGCATCTCATAGCTAATGAAATAATTTCCAATAATAATATAAGAGAGTTGAACTGCACTCCTGAAAAAATAATAAACAGTTTTTGTAAAAGTCTTAATATAGATAAATTTAGCCTAACTCTTCCTTCAGGAGTAGATCTCGACAAAGATAATAAACAAACAAACGACGTTCAAGTTTCATTGGTCAATGTTAATTTGATTGACACTACAAACACATCATGGGAGCAAATAATAGAATTAAGAAAAGATACGCAGTTATGTTCAAGCCTTAGAAGATTAAAATTAATGATGCACGATAGCTACACTGGTAAAAGTTTAGATTATATATATGATGATATGCAAAGAAAAATTGAGCAGTATGAACTTGCATGTAAAGCTATGGGGCTCAAGACGATATCTTCACATATATCCCATATTAAAAATTTTACAACTGAACATGGTGTTTCTTTAAGTTTAATAGCCGGGATACTAGGTTCGCAGGGATTTGATTTAAGTAATGGATTATCAATAGGAGCAATCAGCGCTGCAGCTGTAAGTCTTTTACAATATGGTATAGAAATAAAAAGTAATAACAATGAAATACGTAAATTGAAAAATGAAAATCCAATAGCTTTCATTATTGATGTGAATAAAAAATTAAATTGACATATTATGTTAAAATGATGCTGTTTTGAACAGCTGGCAGAGATTATTGTGAGAAACAATCCTACTGATCTTACAGGATGAAGCAAGAATGCGACAAGGTATTAATACAATCAGCAAGCGTGTGCTCTGGTAAGTGTGGTGATCAGCTTCCGTTGGCGTTCTGCCCGCCCCTGTAGAGGCTGTCTGCTGGGTTATCTTGGAAAGCATGAAACCAAACTTTTAGCAAGGCGATCAACCATACCAGATAAAAAATAACCGTCTTAAATGGAGAGTTTCTTTTTAATTCAATCAGATATTCTCGCAGTTGTTGTTTATTTTTGACAATTTGTGCTCTTATGATATTGAGCATTTAGCTGTATAGGTGTACTGTTTATTTATACAGTATATCTATGCAGAGGTTACTATGAGAGTTGAAATTACAATCGACCGCAAGAAGGTGCTGCCAGACGGTGCAGAGTCTGCGCTTGAAGAAGAACTGCTGCGGCGGTTGAGCCAGAAGTATGAGGACTGCAAATTATCAATCCGTCGCTCCGGGGCTGATAGCCTGAGTGTTTTGGGTGGTATTGACGGCGATAAAGAAACGATAGAAGAGATCCTACAGGAGACGTGGGAAAGCGCCGACGACTGGTTTTATTGAGTTTCAGCGCGGCAATTGACCGGGTTTTTTGAGAGGATTTTGTAGTGGATGAAAAACAAGAAATGCCGAACACCGGCTATGTAGTAATCAGGTGCGATGATGGGGTTATCGTTGCCCGCCTCAGGTCGTTTCCGGTATGTGAGCGCGCTTTGATGTACCGTCGCGGTGATACAGTTTCGTTTATGCCACTACAGCAAGATGAGATCGTGGGAACTCTCTCGTTATTTGCGCAGATGATAGAAAAGGCGAAGTCTGGAGTTGGTTACCAGGTTCCGCCAGGTTCTGTTACACTCCCGTCATAGGCCTGAACAACCTATACCTGCTGCGCCACGGAGAGAAACCATGGCGCAAACCATCGCAAAAACAGAAGTAACTAAGACTGGCTGTCACAACGACAACGCTGGTCTTTCGTCATTCCCGAAACTGACCCCGCGCCAGCAGGAGGTTTTTGATCTCCTTGTTGCGTTCATGCAAAAACACGGTTACCCGCCGACGGCCAGAGAGCTGTCAGATCTGATTGGCGCTGCGTCTCCGAACGCGGCCGCTGAACACCTTCGCGCATTGCGCAGAAAAGGGGTCATCACCATCGCCCCTAATGTGTCCCGCGGTATTTCTATCGTCGGTCATAAAGAACCATCGCTCGCCGTGCAGCTGCTGCAGGAAATGGTGCATAACGAACCGGGAGCACGCGAACGCGCCATTGAATTCATCCGACTGTATGAGGCCCAGCTATGAAGAGAAGCTGGTTTCAGCACACAGGTTTGACGGAGTCGCAAGCACTGGAGCTGGTGGATCGCTACAGGAAGGCAAACTACCAGGTAGAGAAATGTTTATCCCCGGATCTGGTGACGTGGGAAGTCAGCGTGTTTTTACTGGAGTCAAAAAAGGAGCCTCGCGCCGATAAAACCTATCTGCAAAAAATGTGGAGGGACTAATGCGGGCGTTGCTCAACGTAGATATTGCCCGGCATCTTGGCATCGTACTCCTGAAGCCAGGAAGTGAACTAATGAGGATCTTCGGCAAGGGACGTGTGCTGGTTGAAATACCGCCGGCGGAAATGGATTCAATGCCATCTGGTTGCATCCCGGACGCCCGACAACCGTTAGCAGAGGATTCCACCCTGCACGTGTTCTTTTCCGATGAGCGTGTGATTCGTGCTGCTGGTGGATTGCCGGCGTTGGAACGCTGGCTGCTGCTTCGGGTGAAAAAGTGCCAGTACCCTCATTCCGAATATCATCATAACGAGATGGTAACGATGCGGCACTCGCCTGGTGCGCTGCTGGTGTGCTGGCACTGTGACAATAAGCTGCGGGATCAGACGACTCCAGAGCTCGAGGCGCTGGCGCTTCGCAATGTCGCAGACTGGGTAATAGACACTGTATTGATCGGGCTGGGTTATAACAAAGAACGCTCTCTTTCAATTGCAGAGTTGTGCTGGTGGGCTGTTCAGTCTGGTATAGCTGATGCCATTACGGAGACTATGGCGCAGCGTGGGTTACGGTTACCTGATGAGCCGTTCCTGTCTGTATATAAAGAAAGCGATATTGTTCCGTCCGTACCGGCCACCAGCATTCTTGCGGAGCGAGTGACATCATTACGGCCAGCCTCCCCTGCAGTGACCCCATCACCGCCAAAGCCAGTTTTGGGTGTGCTGGTGGACCCTGAAGCGCCAGCAACTTTTTTTGCGCGACCTAAGCGAATCCGTTGGGAATCACCTCATTTTCTAGCGTGGGTAAAAACTCAGCCCTGTATGTGCTGCGGCCAGCCAGCCGATGATGCTCACCATCTTATTGGCTGGGGGCAGGGTGGCGTCGGTACAAAAGCCCACGATATTTTTACGATCCCACTTTGCCGAAAACATCACCGACAGCTGCATGAAAATCCACGGGCATTCGAACGCGAATACGGTACCCAGCCGGTGCTGATTATTAAATTGCTGGACCGGGCTTATGCGCTCGGCGTTCTGGCGTAAGGAGAAAAACATAATGACACCACGTCAACGTCGTCTGCACCATGCAGGGTTAGAAATTCTCGCTGCCGCTCCGCGTAAAAGTTGGCTGGGGATATGTATGTTACTGAATGGCATTCAGTCATCGTGGATTAAATCTCTGCTTACAACCTGGGGAGAGGGAATGAGCGGCGGGGTTTCCCCACGGATGCCGAGAGAGCATGCCTGCTGGAATGTACTGCGGGGCGCCCGGTGGTCTGACAAAGCGCTGGAACGTTTTACTACAGCACTGAATCAGGCCAGGACTGAGGGTTATCATGGACCGCAGGCACTGAAACGCGCGCACGCTATTTTATGGCCGCAAGCGCCTGTAAGTGTCATTGACGCAGCTATGCATAACGATGATGTCGATTTTGTTGAGCAATCGGTGCTGCTGGCATTTGAAACAAACGATCCGGTTTATGTTGTAGGTCGGGACTATTACACCACACGGAAGAAAATCTCTGACATCACCAGGGAGCTCAGGGTAGTTGCGCCGTGGCTAACAGATGGTGAGGCGAGGAAGCGCGTGCGCTGGTGTCTGGAGATATTCAGAGCGAAGGTTTTTCTTTCATCGCGCAAACTGCTTACGGAAGAGACACACGATTGTTTTTAGCTATTCGTGCTGTTTTTGTGCTTTGGTATTGAAAACGGGCCAGAAAATTAGATAATCCATTCATGCTTGGCAGAGGTGCGCCACTCGGCAGCGACAAAAAGCGACAATTTGAACATAACGAGAACCCCGCCAGCGCGGGGTTTTTGCTTTCCGGCGATACGACAGGGGTATTCGCGAGATGCATTGCATCAGTACCCCTGTCACATCGTCGTATTGCATTGAAACGACAATTTCCAGATGTTAAATTCTTGGTGTGGTGAATCCCCCTATGCGGAGGGGCGGAAACAGCTTAAATGGAATCCTTATGATTCACTCGGACCGCAAGTCATGGTTGCTGACCAAAGGCTTACTGAGAGGCACTCAGCACCACACCCACTTTTGAGCCCACGTTAACGCGTGGGCTTTTCTATTTCAGGCTCACGGGAATCATCTACGACGTGCTTTGTTGATAAATCCAGCCCGTGAAGCCTGACCTTTTCCTTACACACAGCACCCGCTAACTACGCGAGGTGGAGACTATGAAAATGCCTGACAAAATCTTTTCGGCGGCCTCGTACTGCACGTCAGGCGGCCTGATATGTACCGGATTGGCACAAACCTATGACTGGTTTCACGGACTGGACTGGAATTTTATTGCGCTGGCCAGCGGTGTGATAATCGGCGTCGCGACATACCTGACCAATCTGTATTACAAGCGCCGCTGGACGAAGATGTATCAGCAGTCCCTTGACCGTGGATACGGTGGCCAACCTCCGCAGGATAGCTGACATGGCCAATCTGAAAACAAAACTCAGCGCGGCCATGCTGGCGCTCATTGCTGCTGGTGCGTCAGCTCCGGTGCTGTTTGACCAGTTCATCAGCGAGAAGGAAGGTAATGCGCTGGTGGCAGTTGTTGATCCTGGCGGTGTGTGGTCATTGTGCCACGGTGTAACGGTCATCAATGGCAAGACCGTTATTAAGGGGCAAAGAGTGACCGAGGCACAGTGTAAGCAGGTAAATGCCATTGCGCGGAACAATGCGCTGGCGTGGGTAGATAAAAATATCAAGGTCTCTCTTACGGCTCCGCAAAAGGTCGGCATCGCATCATTCTGCCCGTACAACATCGGCCCCGGCAAATGTTTCCCCTCAACGTTCTATCAGCGAATCAATGCCGGCGATCGTAAAGGCGCCTGCGAGGCAATTCGCTGGTGGATTAAAGACGGTGGCCGTGATTGCCGGCTGACAAAAGGTCAGAAAAACGGTTGCTACGGGCAAGTCGAAAGACGAGACCAGGAAAGCGTACTGACGTGCTGGGGGTTAGACCAGTGAAAACATCTTCTGTCGTCATTTTGGTGCTGGGCGAGCTTCTCCTTTCGGCGCTGGTTATCTTTCTTCTCCTTCATCAGGTGGGGAAAGAGAAAAAACGTGCTGATGATGCAGAAGGGCAGGTGACCAGCGCACAGGCCATTACCTCAAACGTCCTGACCACCATGACCATCTTCAACTCAATCGCAGAGGCTAACCAGCATGCAAAAGAGCAGATCGCACTGGACGCAGCGGGAGCCTCGGCAGATATCCGGGTTGCTGTTGCGAATGATGATTGCACTAATCGCTCTGTGCCTGCTGGCGCAGTTAAGCGGCTGCAACAATACGCGAACGGTTTACGTCAAGGTGCCAGTGGTTCCCTTACCGTCCAGCCTGACGGCTGACACCCCGCAACCGGAAATCCCTGACAATCTGACGTGGGGACAAAGCCTGGATTTGAACGTCAGCCTGCTTTCGGCGCTGGGCCAGTGCAACCGGGATAAGGCTGATATCAGGGACGCAGAGAAACAACGAGCCTCGCAATAGCGGAGCTTTTTAATGTGCATTGAACTCACTGGGCTGTTTAATATTGAGCAGCCAGGGGAGTAAATATAACTTAAATAGTTGATTAAAAAATGAGCTTCTCGTGGTATGGTAAGACCCATTCATTGAAAGGTTAATCCTAATGTCATTTTTCGATTACGCATTAAAACGTATCGATACTGCGACCAAGGCAACAGTAACTTGTCCTATTTGCGGACATAGCTCCAATCACCCAACAACAAAGGTACGCCAGGAAAAGACGTTACTCTGCCCGAAATGCAAATCACTGTTTATCATTCACAGGTAACAGTCGTCTTACTGAAACTAACCGCCTCAGGGCGTTCCACGTCTTATGGACGTGATCATCTATAGGTTTTAGCTCTGAAACATCAGATTTTTACTCCAGGCACATGTTGGATATTGTGCTGACCACATTGCGACAGATCTGTGCTTTCGTTAGTTAGTTACACTGCCAAATAAACCCCTTGCCGGCCATAAATGCAGCATTGGCCTGTTATATGAAAACATGCTGGTAGAGGGGTTATTGTTGGTTGCTCGGTTGCAGGTCCTATCGTCAAAATGTCACTAGAAGGCGGAAGTACAAGCACACTACAAACCAGTGAAGGTGAACTATCGAAGGGTACGGTGAACATTGACACAATAATATCGCAAATGTATATCCAGCAACGCAACGTGGTGGGCAGTCACGTGCTGGTTAGGTCTAAGACTAACTAGTTTTAAACTATTTCCGACCTAGGAAAAAACCGATTATTAAAGCAGTAACTGCGACGACGGCTACACATTTGAATGGATTGGATTCTATACTGTCTTTGACATTTTTTGCGCTATTGCGCATTGCATGGTTTGCTCGTGAAGCAGATGTTTTTGCGGCATCTGTAAACTGATTCTCAGGTGGTTCTAAAACCTCAGAATAATTTTCCTCTAACTCACCTGGTAATTCTCTGTCTTTTCTATGATTTTTATTGAACATGATTTTATTCTCCGGTATCTAGCGTGTTATTTAATTGTAGTAGTTAAATAAAAGAGTTGTGCATAATCTAGTGTGATGTGTGTTTATATATTTAAATGCGCTAATAACAGTTGATTGATATGATTTTATGTATCTTATTATGCAAAGTTTTTGCAAGTGTGGTTCCCTAAGTGCCTGTAAATAATTCAATGTTTTTAGTTGTTATTCGTTTGTGTTTTACGGCCGAAAAAAAAGCACCTCCGTGAGGTGCAAGTCAAACATAACAACCAAGGGAAATTATCATTCGTTTTTTTCATACGAGTCAGCCAATAGTAGATAGATGAACCAGAAATGACTCGTATAAAGTGCAGGCTTGTAATCTTTTTTAAAAATCATGCCTGAGGTAATAATACATGTCAGAGTGAACAGATATTCCATCTTCTCGCAAGAAGTCATACTGTATGTTTCTGTATTTGCTGCAATGAGTCCTAAGCGGTAAGGTCTGAGAAGCAACAATGGAAATTTTATAACGTCTTTTACCCTTCCTCCGGAAGGAAAAAGTATCCACATTTTGGGCAAATACAGGTGACGTTTTTACGCATTTTGCTGGAGCTTTGCTCCATAATGTGAGAGCAGTGAGGGCAAGTCACTTTAACCTGTTTGTCCATGTACATCTTAAGGTCATCAAATATAGTCATAAATATTTCCTGCTTGATGTATGGGTATTCAGTATACTCCTGCAATTGATGCGCTGCTCATTTATTAATCAGCCCTGTCGCCGAAGCATCGAATTTTTCATCCAGCAATACGGTCACTTTGCCACTGAGGCTGAAGAATTTCGATCATGGACCTGTGCACAGTATCGTTTTTAAATTTCACATAAACTATGACTGAAGTCCGCCAGTACCTCCTTCTAAGCAGGTGCGGAAGGTAACATACCTGGCTAGCATGATGATTCCTAAGCATTGTCAGGGGAGATAATCTATTATTTATAATCGGTTGGGGTCACTTAAGGAGTGTTTCAATGAAAAGTGAAGAATTTGAACGTAAAGCCGAAGACGAAATCTCGGCACTCATTAAGAAAAAGATCGCTGAAATCAGGAAGAAAACTGGTAAAGAGGTTTCAGAAATCGAGTTTGTTCCACTTGAGACAATGAATGGGCTTGATGGATACGAAGTAAAAATAAAGCTGATGTAAACGCAATAAAGGTTGCTGCGGCGGCCTTTTTTATTGGTAAAACACGATGGCAACGCTTAATGATTTATCCCGACAGCTTAAGCAGTTGCAGAAGCAGATCCCTTTCGCCACAGCTCAAGCCATGACAGCTGTCGTACGGGATATTGCCTCAGCGCAAAAAGTCGCACTGGGGCGAAAGCTGGAATCGCCAACGCCGTTCACGGTTAATGCTGTGGGCTCATCGGGGGCCAGAAAGAACAACCTCCGCGCGAAAGTTTATGTACGTGATATCGCCGCTGAGTATCTGGAGCCTTTCGAGTTTGGCGGCGAGCATAAGCTGAACAGCCAGGCACTTCTCAACCCGAAGAACATCAAGCTGAACAAGTTCGGCAACATGCCGCGCAATAAGCTCTCGCAGATGAAAGCGAAGCCGAATGTGTTCATCGGTGAGGTGAATGGCGTTAACGCTAAACGCGTCCCTTTGCGCAACGGTGGTGTGATATGGCGAAAGAAACTAAATCGGTGCTGGTGGATGACCTGAATGCGGGGGGCGCTGGCGTTGAAGACCTTAACGCTGAGGACCTGAACGCGGGAGAAGGTACCCAGGACAATCAGGTGCATAGCGATACAAACGCTGATGGTTCATCTGGTGATGATGGTGCAGGGGATGATTCAGTCGAAGCTGTTTCGGAGCCTGAATTTGTGGTTCTGAAGGGAAACAGCATTCGTCATGACGGTGAAGTTTACCGCGAAAATACGCGCATCCCGGTAACCGGAACGGATGCCGATCGCCTGCTTGCCGCTGGCGTGATTGCTGATGTTCAGGTGTTGCGTCAGCGCGTGCTTTCTGCTGCGCCAGCCGTAAGCGTCACGACGGAGTAACTGGTATGGGCGTCGACTGGGATTTACACCTATTAAGTCCGCTACATAGCGTCTTCGGCGATGAACACGAGTACCGTCCCAAAGACGGTACTGCTCCTTTTTCGATTAACGGCATTTTTGACCGTGGGTATGCCCAGGCTGCTGAAAACCTCGATGGGGATTCAGTGATCAATACCTCCAGTCCGATGCTCGGCGTACGTGATGCCGAGTTCCGCAAGCTGGGGAAACCTCAGCCTGAAGTATCGGACCGGGTGTTTATTAAAACCGTCGGCGGCCACGTCATTAATCAGTTATTCGTGGTGTCCAATGTCGAGCCTGACAGTCATGGCGGATCCCGCCTTGTTCTCAATGTGGTGAAAGCACGATGAATGCATCAGCTATTCGCAAAATGGTGGTGACGGCGTTGGTCGGGCACACCGATGCCGGCGACCGCGTTTATTCCCCGCGGGACTGGCCAACCTCGGCGGCGCTTTATCCGGCGCTGCTGGTACAAACTCCGTTTGACCATAAAAAGGCGCAGGGGCGGAATACGCCGGCGTTTACCACGGTGACCACCGTTCGCATCACTGGCCGCGTCCAGGAATATGACGGGGAAACCGATGATGATGGGGCGCTACGAGCCGAGGAGTCGCTGGAGGACCTGCGCGAGCAGGTAGAAAGGGCGGTCATCAACAGCTACGAGCTCACTCGTAAAATCCAGAAGTACGCGGAAATCCGTTCGACGATTGACGTTGACGGTGATGGTGAGGCGCATCTGGGTCAGCTGCTGTTTGAGATCGACATCGAACATTATCAGGGGCCGGAAGATTTTTATCCCATCGACCCGCCACCTCTGGAGGGGATCGATATCACCATCGAAATGCCGGATGGCACACCGCGCCCGGGCGTCAGTATTAACCTGCAGGAGTAATCCATGTTTGTAAAACCAAAAGATGGGCTTAGCGTTCGCTGCCCCGTCCGGGGAGAGCCTTTGCCCAAAGAGGGCGGGGAAGTTCCGGATAATACCTTCTGGCGCCGTCGGCTGCGTGACGGTGATGTTGTTCTGGCTGAGCCGAAAAAAGGGGCTGCTAAATGACGATCCCATTCTCCAGAATTCCCGGAAACTGGCGCGCGCCGCTGTTTTTTGTGGAGTTCGATAATTCAATGGCAAACACGGCAACGGCCACACAGCGGACGCTGCTGATTGGCCAGATGCTGGACTCTGCTGGTACGGCAGCGCCCGGTACGCCTGCCCGCGTATCCTCTGCAAACAGCGTGGCCGAGCTGACGGGAAAAGGGTCAATGCTGCACGGCATGGCGGCGGCCTACCTGCAAAATGACACTTCTGCGGAAATCTGGATCATGCCACTGGCTCCGACTGAGGCGATGACTGCAGCAGTCGGGAGCATTAAAGTTACGAGCGCGCCAGCGAGTTCGGGGATTATCTCCCTGTATATCGCCGGTACCCGCGTCCAGATGTCGGTGATGGCCGCTGATACTGCTGTTCAGATCGCCGCTGGGCTGGCTGCCGCTATCAACAAAAATACCGCCTTACCGGTGGTGGCCAGTGTAGAGAGTGGCGCTACCGATACGGTCAAGCTGGTGGCGAAAAATCCGGGCAGCCTGGGTAACTCTTTGGACCTGCGCCTTAACTACCTCGGTACACAGGGCGGCGAAAGCACGCCAACTGGTCTGGCATTAACGATTACAGCGATGGCGGGTGGTGCCGGCGCACCTGACCTGCTGGATGCGCTGGCTAACCTTCAGGACAAGACATTTGATTTTATCGTCAACCCCTTTGACGACACTGCATCGCTGGATGTAATGAAGGCGTTTCTGAATGACGCCTCTGGCCGATGGGCGTGGGATAAGCAGCTTTACGGTCACAGTTTAGGATGTACTTCAGGAACGTATGCAGAGCTGGGCACCAAAGGAGAGCTACGAAATAACCAGCATGAGACGCTGCTGGGTGTATACCGCTCACCGTCACCGCTTTATATCTGGTCTGCTGCTCTTGTCGGTGCGATTGCTCCGAGCTTGCGTAACGATCCGGGACGTCCTTTGCAAAGCCTGCCGGTTTACGGCGTTATGGCGCCAGCGCTGGAGGACCGTTTCGAATCAACTGAGCGTAACAACCTACTCTTCAGCGGCATTTCTACGTATACCGTGGCAGATGACGGGACGGTCAGCGTAGAGAACATCATCACGACGTATCAGAAAAATGCGTACGGTGACGAGGATGACAGCTATCTGCAGGTCGAAACGCTGTTCAACCTGATGTTTGTTGTGCGCTACCTGCGCACCCAGGTAACCAGCAAATTTGGCCGTATGAAACTGGCCGCTAACGGGACCCGTTTTGCACCTGGCGCGGCGATCGTCACGCCAAATATTATCCGGGCAGACCAGATCGCGGAATATCAGACACTGGTCTATAACGGCTACGCCCAGGATGCCGCAGCATTTGCAAAAAACATCATCGTCGAGCAAAACGCGAGTAACCCTAACCGTGTCGATGTGTTGTGGCCGGGAACGGTGATGAACCAGCTGCGGGTATTCGCGCTGCTGAACCAGTTCCGCACGCAGGCACAATCAACCGAAGCAGGAGCATAAATTATGGCTGATACCTCAAACCGCCTTGCAGGTACCGCCTACGTCACTGTAAATGGCGTGAGCGTGATGGTGGAGGGCTCATTCAAATATCAGCCTTCTACGGTAAACCGCACCACGTTGACCGGGATGGATGGTGTGCATGGGTATAAAGAGAAGCCTGTCGCGCCGTATATTTCGGCCCGCCTGCGCGATAGCGGTGGCACTAATGTGCAGGGATTTAACGATCAGACCAACGTCAACGTTATCGCTGAACTGGCTAATGGAAAGACCATTATTGGTCGCGGGCTCTGGACGGTGAACGTTCAGGAAGTGGAAAGCGAAGATGCAGTGTTCGATGTTCGCTGGGAAGGACGCGACGTCACGGAGAACTAAGATGGCAGAATTAGAACGCACCAAAATTATCGCCCTGATTAAACCTCTCGAAGATATCGTTCAGAAAAGCCGTTATGACCAGCTGGAGCTAAAAGCCCCTACGCTCAGTCAGGTTGAGCAGTTTTACGAAAAACAGGAATCATCCACCTCCATTGCCGCAATGCGTTTATTGATCGCACTGGTGACGGATACCCGCGAAAGCGTCCTGGCTCCGATGGATTATATTGATTTCTGCCAATGTAAGGAGTACCTGCTCGGTTTTTTGAACTGGAAGCCCTGACCGTGTGGCAGGAGGTGGCGGCGGACGTCACCTTCTATTTCGGGTGGAGCGATGAAAGGGCGTGGGGGATGAGTAAAAAACGCCTGCTCTGGTGGGTGGCGCAGGCCAGTCGGATCAACAAACTGAAGTCGGGAGGAAGCGGGGATGAGTAACGCATTCGATTTTGAACTGATTGCGGATGACAGGGTCAGCGCGACCATTGACGAAATCAATGAAGCTATTCAGAACCTGGTCCCTCATCTGGAAAAGACCCGTGAAAACCTGAAGCTTGGCGGTGATGAAACGGTTGATAGCCTGGATGATATTGGTGGCCGGCTGGATAAAATGGCCCGCAGCGCCCGGGATAACGTTCAGTTCATCGGTGACATTATCCCCCCGCTGAAAATCGTGGGCGAACTGGCAGGGAAGATGGCGAGCGTCGGCGCTGTCGGTGTTGCAGGATATGGTATTAAAAAGGTTGCTGATGGATTCCGTGATGCAGCTAAAGAGGCATACAACCTGGACACTCAAGCGCAGAACACGGCTATGAGTGTCCAGGATTTTACGCGGTTGGCCGGCGCTATGCGTATTCTGGGGAGCGACAGCGATAGTGCCGCAACATCCATCGACAGTATTTTTAAAACCCTCAATGAAGCCGCCAGCGGGAAGAACGCCGGCGCGCTGGCGGCGTTGGCGCAGATCGGAGCTCAGATCGATAAGAATAATGATGGTTCTGTTAACACCCTCAAAACGCTTGAATCTATCGCAAACATTTTCCCTCGCCTGCGCCCTGATCAGCAAAAATCGTTCGCGGATGCTATGGGTTTGACGCCCGATATGCTGACCCTGATGCGTGAGGGCGTCAGGTATTCGAGTCTGCTTGCTAAAGCGGATAAGCTGGGGCTAACAGTCGATCCTTCGCTTAACAAACAGCTTTCAGACGTAAACATGTCGATGAATGAACTGGGGGCAGCCTGGGATGGGTTGATTAATAAGGCAGAAAAAAAAGCCCTCAAATTCACAATATCTGATGGTTCTGTTAAGGATGGTCTCGAAGGTATAACTGATTTATTTACCAATGGTGACCTTACCGGACTTTCTCATGCGCTGGGATTTGTCAGCAGCGATGATGCGGATAAACTACGGCGAATTCAGGGGAATAAGGATCTTTATAATAAACTGAGTCGCCGGGAGCGTGGTGCTGTTGATGCCGGGTTTATGACTGATGCCGTGCGTCGGCGTTATGATGCAGAATATGGCGCAACGGACGCGGCAGTAAAACTTCAGGGTGATATGTCGGTTATTATGCCGCAAAATGTACCTGGTAATAACAAAATACCTTATCGGCAGAACAGGAGTAACAACCAGTATGATGACATTCTCAACGAAGCAGGGGCGCAGTACGGGATTGATCCCAGATTATTGAAGGCCATTATGATGCAAGAATCTGGTGGTGATCCAAACATTGTAAGCAACGCTGATGCAAGAGGGTTGATGCAACTTATTCCGGCGAATCTAAGAAATCTTGGGATTACTGACTGGACGAACCCCAGGCAAAACATTTTTGGTGGGGCCCATATCCTTTCCGAGAACCTTCGTAATTCAAGTGGTGATGTACCTCTTGCTTTGCGTTACTACCACGGGGGATATGATCGAAGGAGATGGGGCAGTGTCAATGCTGCTTACCCGGACGCTGTTCTGGCTCGCTACCAGCAAATTATCAACGATACCGCTAGTGGCGGTCGGGGAGATATAAACAAGGGTAGCAATGAGAGCATTATACAGCCATCCCAGAACGCCGGTCAGGTATCTGTAAACGACATTACCAAGTCATTCAAAAGCGCTATGGAAGATAACAAGCTTAAACTCGAAATCACCACGATTAACGAGAGAGGAGACCGGAAGGTATTTGATACACAGAGCGGGGGACGAATAACGTTACCCATGAACTACTAGTGTTTGATGACAAAATCACCAACTCAAGGCAAACTATCTGACCGTAAGGATGATGGGTAGTAGTATAAACTAATAAAAAGGTTGGTGATTTATGAGTGTTTATCAAGGTTTTCTCGTTCTAATAATAATATTTTTTATTTGCCTTGGGCTTTCTTTCAGCAAAGTAAAAAGCAGAAAGAGAACCATTGCTCATTTTTTTCTGGTATCGTTGTTGTAGCATTTATCGGGTTGTATGTTTCATTTAAAAGTGAATTATCCAATCTGAACGAATGCAATCAAAATTACCAGGGGTTTTATGTAAGTGGCTCATTGTGTTATAACTCAATTAATGTAACTCATGACTACCTTGATGGTAATAGTATAAAAGTTACCAGTGTAATGAAACTATCCGAGAAGTCTGCGGTAATCAAAACAGCGGATGGCAGAACGTTGATTGTTGCCAAATCCGCTGATGGGTTTTCATTATTCCCCTATCTTTAGTAGATGAAAACACACATTACAACCCGCCAACTGGCGGGTTTTTTTATACCCGGAGCTTAAATGCCGATTATTCAGGATGCGATTTCGTCGCTGATGGGCGGCGACGCCAGTGATGACTGGCAGAGTAAATTACGCCCCTCAACCTTCAGAGGCGTTCCGTTTGCTGTGATCGCCGAAGAGGGAAGCCACGGGCGCCGGCAGGCCGTACATGAGTATCCGTACCGCGACACTGCATGGGTGGAAGACATGGGTCGCGGCGTTCGGCGTATCGTCATTCGTGGGTTTCTTATCCAGGACAGTCAGGTTTATGGCGGCGGGGATGTTATTACCCAGCGGCATGCGCTAATTAGCGCATGCGAAGAGAAAGGCGCCGGCACGCTAATCCATCCCACGCTGGGCGAAATGACCGTGGCTATACCGGAAAATGGGCTTCGACTTTCCGGGTCTGCAGACGCCGGCCGTGTTTTTGAATTCACGTTGATGGCGCTCGAGTCGGGGATAAAGGTTTTTGCAGTCACCGGCAGCAGTACGGCAGGGAAAACCGTTCGCACAAATTACCTGAAGCTGGTCAGTACCACCGTATTCAGTACCATCGCACGGATTAAAGGTGAAATCCGTGGCGTGACGCAGGCGATCAAAACTATCAAAAGCACGATTGCTTTCTGGACGAACATGGTTGACAGCACCACCAACGAAGTGACGAACGTCAGCAACGTTCTCAAATCAACGTTCGGGAATCAGCGCTACGGGCGCTATAGCAAGGGGAATGTGGGCGGCAGCTCATCAGGTGTAACCGGTAGTAGCTCTGCCGATGACTCCGATGATTTTGAATCACTGTCTGAGCAGATTTCTGCCAGCGCTATCATGGACCGTCAGGGGATTTTTGACACTGTCACCGGCCTGAATAGTTCTGCCACGGTTGACGAGTTTACGCAGCGTACTGCTGACGTAATTAACTCGATCCTGAACTGCACCGGTGGTGTTAATGAGCGGATAACCGCGCTGGAAAAGCTGGCCAATGCCACCAGTTCAGAATATCAGCAGTCGTCAGCCGGCGCGGATATAGCGGAAAGCGTAAATGTTCTCATCATTGTTCTGTGCAGCGGTGCAATGGCGGCAGCAGCCGCCGAATCAAACCCGACGAGTCGTAACGAAGCAGAGCAGATAACCCGCCGGGTTTCAGACCAACTGGATGCTGCCCTGCTGGCGACAGGTGACCGCGCCGACGATGAGCTCTACAGTTCATTGCTGCTGGTCAGGTCGTCATTTCTTGACACCATGTCGGCGCTTTCAGCCAGTTTAAGCGAGCTCATGCAGTTCAATTCTGCGCAACCACTACCCGCGCTGACGCTGGCTAACCGGTTATATCAGGATGTCGGGCGCGCTGATGAGCTGATTCAGGAATCAGACGTACCGCACCCGGCGTTTATGCCTGTTTCGATGAAGGTGCTACGACAATGAGCGATGATCAGGATGTAGTAACGCTGACAGTCGGTGACAAAAAAATAGAGGGCTGGGATTCAGTCCGCGTGACGCGATCTGTTGAGCGCTTCCCGTCCGATTTTAGCCTGGGCCTTCTGGACTATTATCCGGGAACCCACGAAAAACAGCTGGTGGTGGAGGGGGCACCGTGCGAGGTCAGCTTTGGTGAGGACCCGGTGATAACGGGTTATGTTGACAGCTGGGAGCCCGCGATAACGCGTGCCAGACATGAGGTGCAGGCGAACGGTCGCAGCAAATGTCAGGATCTGGTGGACTGTTCCGCCGAGTGGCCTAACAACGTCATCAACAGAAGTAATGCGCTGAATATCGCCTCCCGCTTGGCCTCATGGTACGGCATTACCGTTTCATCCGATGTCGATGATTTGGTGGAGGTACCCCAGTTCACGATTAACTGGGGGGAATCGCCACAGGAGATCATCGAACGAGTATCCAGGTGGTCGGCGTTGCTTTATTACGATTTGCCCGACGGTAACCTGCTGCTTACCCGTGTAGGCACCCGGCGGGCGGCCAGTGGAGTGGCGGAAGGGGAGAACGTCGAGCAGGCGTATTACCGCGCGGATATGTCGGAACGATTCTCTGATTATGTCGGCGTCTCGATGAGCGTGTCGCCGATCGCCGGGTTTTCACCTGATACGGCCTATGACGCTGTGACGCTGGCGACCGCGCGTGACCCTGAAGCGGCGGGTATGCGTTACCGTAAACGTATCATTATCGTTGAAAGTACGCTGATGGCGTCGCAGCAGGCGCAGCGCGCGATCGACTGGGAGATGAACCGCCGGTACGGCCGCTCGAAGCAGTTAAGCGTCACGGTAGACAGCTGGCGAGATAAGGCCGGGAAATTGTGGGAGCCAAATACGCTGATCCCGGTGAATCTCCCCACGCTCAGGTTACCGGATACTGAATTGCTGATCGCCGAAGTGACTTTTATGCGGGACAGCGATGGTACGCATGCTCGGTTGACGCTGATGCCGCAGGAAGCGTTTGCAGTACAACCCTATGCATTTTACCAGCAGATAGCAGGATTCAGCTAATGAACCAGTTTCGACATATTGCAAACCGTATTGCCAGTATGCTGGGCGTGGGCCGAGTTACTGCGATGCAGGACGACGGTGGAACCCAGTCCGTGCAGTATCAGACCCCGCTCGAGGTCGCCAGCGCCCACCGGCTGGCCGAATTTGGGTTTTCCTCCGGGCTTCCCGTTGGTACCGATGTCGTGCTGGCGTTCCTGGGCGGTGATCGTTCGAATCCGGTAGTCATCGCGACCAACCATCAGGGGTACCGCCATTCAGATCTGAGTCCCGGTGAAACGGTAATGTACAACCAGTGGGGGCTGTACATCCAGTTGACGGAGGGCGGTATCAGCATCGATGCAAAAGGCCAGGACGTCACCGTCAATAACGCAAAAAATCTGACTGCTACAGCGACAGAACAGGTGAAGCTCATTACGCCTAAATTACTCGTCACCGGTGACGTTATCGATAACTGCGAAACGAACAACAAAACGCTGAAACAGCTACGGGACGCATATAACGAGCACAACCACGAAGTGAAAGGGGTTGAACAAGGTAACGACGCCGTAACCAGCGAGAATCCGGGGGAACAGGTATGAGTGATATTTCATCATTCTGGAATGTTGATGCGCTTCGTGCTGACTGGCGAGCCGATCTCGGCGCGCTGGAAACCGGCAACGACCTGCAAACTGCAATCATTATCAGCCTGTTCACCGATCGTCTTGCCCGCCGGGACGATACTTATGACGGTAGTGATCGCCGTGGCTGGTGGGGGGATTCAGACGCCGATATGCAATTGGGTAGCCGGCTTTGGTTGTTGCGACGTGAAAAACTGACGACCAATGTCGCAATAAGGGCAGAAGAGTACGCAAAAGAGGCCCTTGACTGGTTGAAAGATGATGGTGTGGTCAGTGATATCAGCTTCACAACGCAGATCGTCATGCCGAACAGGCTCAATTTGATAATTCGTTATCTGCCGCCGAATGGAGACTGGCAGGAGAGCGCATTTTTCTGGATCTGGGAGCAAATAAACAATGCCGTTTAAACGAAAAACGCTGAGTGAGCTGCGCGAAGAAAACCGGCAGTTTATGCAGGCAGAATTAAAAAATATCGGTGCGTTGCTTCGCTTCGGAAACCTGAAGGTTGTCGCGGACATGGATGCCGGCATGTCGCACCTGCACTACGCCTACCTGGATTATATTGCCCTGCAGACGAATCCGTTTACCTCCACCGGGGAATGGCTGGCAGGCTGGATGGCACTTAAACAGACTTACCGGAAAGCGGCCACCGCGGCACGATCACCGGCAGTAAAATCTACCGGGACCGCCGGGGCCACTCTTCCCGCGGGCACTGTTCTGAACCGGGCCGACGGCTATCAATATGTCACTGACGCAGAGCTGGTTATATCAGCCGGGAAAAGCGGTACTGCTTCCGTTACGGCTATTTTGCCCGATATTTCTGACGATGTTAGCGGCGGAGGAAGCGCAGGAAATGCCGACGCCGGCACGTTGCTGACGCTGGATGCAAACGTACCGGGTATCGACAATACGCTGACGCTGATTGAGCCGGCGACAGGCGGGGCCGATATCGAAAAAGAAGATGATTTCCGGCAACGAGGGCTGCAGGCGTACCAGAACCCGCCCCAAGGCGGGAGTGACGCCGATTATAAAAAATGGGCGCTTGAAATCCCTGGCGTAACCCGTGCCTGGGTAAAACGGCGAGGGATGGGGGTTGGCACCGTCGTTATTTACATCATGTGTGATGGCAATGACACGACGAATAACGGTTTCCCGGTCGGCACTGATGGCGTGTCAGTGCTTGATGACTGGGGAGCGATAAAAGCGACCGGGGATCAGGGTAGGGTTGCGGACTATATTTATCCTCTTCAGGCCGATACCGCGATTATCTATGTCTGTTCCCCGATAAAAAAAATCGTCCCATTCACGATATCAGGTATTCCTGATGCCAGCAGCGACACTGTGCAGGCAATAAAAGAGGCTATTAATTTGCTCTTTTTTGATAACGGCACACCAGATGGATCCGGGAAAATTTATCTTTCTGATATTAACGGGGCACTCAGTCAGGTTGCTGGCACGACGGGATACGTGCTGGAATCACCGGCGCAGAATATCATCCTGGAAACGGGTGAACTGCCATTATTGGGTGAGGTTGACTTTACATGAGTCTGTATTCAGTTGATGACTATACCCGCGGTTTAGTTTCGCTTCTGCCTGTCGGTCTCGCCTGGTCCCGTGATGTCACCAGTACCCAGTACGCGACGATACGGGCGATTGGTTCCTCGTTTGCCCGCTCTGATACTGATGCTCAGACGCTGCTGAGCGGTGGTTTTCCTGCCACTGCATTGATGATGTTGCCTGAGTGGGAGAACACTCTCGGGCTACCTGATGACTGCGCAATCAGCGAAATTGGCAGCATACGGGATAGGCAGCGGGCTGTTACGTCAAAGCTCATCAGTACGGGTGGCCTGAATCGCGCGTACTACATTAGCGTTGCCGCCGCACTGGGTTATGAAATTTTTATACTCCAGTTCAGACCAGCAATGTGCGGGATGTCTGTATGTGGGGAATTTATCAACGGAGAGGAATGGCCTTTTACCTGGAAAATTGCAGTGCCTGGGTCAACCGTCCGAAATGCGTATGCCGGGCAGACATACTGCGGTGACCTTCTGGCATCCTGGGGGAACAAAAACCTGGAATGCGCACTAAATAAAATAGCACCTTCTCATATCAACATTATTTATGTTTATGGCATTCAGGCAGATATTCTTACATCGAAGTTCAGGAGGATGTTTGATATCTGCATGAATATTACATGGCCTTAATGTTTATCGGTGGTATTTGATTGTTACAAGCGTACAGTAAATTTATTAGGCCCGTGAGTTTAAATATTAAGAGATTCTAATATGCTAAAAATTAGTGATGTTGAGCCAGCTACAGCACTGGACGGACTTTTTACTAACGGTCGTGTTGCTGGTGGAGTTTCACCTACGAGACTGGTCGCAGAATGGTTTAATGCAGTACAAACCGAATTGGTCAATATTGTAGAAAGTGCCGACATTGAACTGGATAAAAATGATTCCACTCAGGTCCTCAAGGCTCTTAATAAATTATTTTTCAATCGGGATGATCCTTCCGGTATTAGTGAAAGTTTGAATCTGGGTAATTCAGCAACCAAAAACGTAGGAACTACGGCAGGGACGGTGGCAGCTGGAGACGACGCACGTATTACAGGTGCGTTGCAGAAAGAACAAAATCTAGACGACTTACCTAATAAGGCTACGGCACGTTCTAATCTCGGTCTGGGTTCAATGGCGACCAAAGACAATCCACCTTTTATCAATGAAATTGGGGCCTTCGCGTTTGCATGGTACGACGGAGCTGTGGGGTACAGTGGAACAGTGAATGGATCTTTGCTGTTTCCTTCAACAGGCGATGGGAATCATGCAACCGTCCCGCTTTCAGGTTCGTGGCGGTGCATGGGGCAAACAGAAACGATAAACGATCAGCACAGGACAACACTCTGGCAAAAAATAGCCAATTAACTTTCGCACAAACCCTCGTTTAAACGAAAAACATATCTCCCTGTTGAATAAATAAATTTTTCCGCATGACATCGCGACGTTAATTCCGCCTGGACATTAGCGCGATGACCCGTTCATAAAAACTGGTGACGAATAACTATGCACAATACCGGAAACCCTGTGAGCTCCGTCAATGACCTCGATCTCGAGGACAACATCGAGCAGCTGGACGTCAGGATGAACAGCGAGGAGCTGAGCACAAAAGGCAGGCTCGGCAAGGATTTCGACACCTGGGCGGGTATTCAGGAACGAAACCGGCTGGCAATCGAAGACGCCCGTAAAAACATCTCGCTCCTTGGCCTGCCGTTCACTACTGCACCTGAAGCGCAGGCCGCGGCAGATGCCGGAGAAATTCCGGTTGGCGCGATAACATGGGTGCGAAATACTGGCGATGCTTCTCTGGCAGATGAGTACATCAATAACGCCGGAACGATAGAAGCCACCGGGCGGAGGATGCCCTCACAACAGGCAGTAGACTCTGTGCAGGAGCAGGTTAGCGACATTCGGGATGATGTCAGCACAGTGCGTGGGGGGATGGGGAATTATACCGGTGAATCCCTGTGCCCACTGGCAGCAGATGCCAGTGACAATATGGTGATGTGGTACGACCCTGTAACAGATGAGATTCAGGGTAATGGCCTGGTAACCGAGTCAAATATTGGTAAAACAGTTCAGGCTGTTCCGGGAGTAAGGGTTTACAAGGGCTCGTCTCTAACCCCCATCGTGACTGACTCCCAGAATAAAATCATGCTGGGCTATGACTCTGATAGTGATGAGATTCATGGCGTTGGTCTCGTCAGCAACAGCACGATGAATGACGATTACGCAGCCAAAAAATTTACAGGTGAGACGAGTACGGTTTATCCGGTGCTGACTGACAGTAAAAATAAAGTTCTGCTGGGCTATGATGCTGGCGCCGACCGGGTTATCGCAGCTGGCCTGGATTTTACTGGCACCGTCCCGGTTTATATTGATGAACCGCTGCCGTTTAACCCGCTGGCCCGCCTGATAAACCAGATGCTGGTTTACGGTCAGTCTCTGGCGGCAGGACGCGATGGCATCCCGTTACTGTCCACCACGCAGCCATTCAGCAACCTGACCTATATCGGCGGTACGCGTGGCGGCGGGCTGAATGCGCAGGATTTCAGTGCATCAAAGCCGCTGGTTGAGGACTCGATTAACCCGTCGCCGGATGGCGGTACCAGTCGCGGTGAAACGGTCTGCTCAGGCGCGGCTAACTATGCGAGCCTGGCCGCATATGTCGAGAACGGAGTAGACCCCGCGTCGCATATCATTTTTGCCAGTTCTGCCGGTAAATCCGGTGCACCTATTGGAGACCTGAAAAAGGGCACCGCGTGGTACAACGCGCAATTTATGGCGCACGTGACCGGCGTTCATGCGTTTAACAGCGATGTGGCCGTGCAGGTCATTATGTGGCTGCAGGGGGAGTCTAACTCCGATGGGCGAATTCCTGACGGGACAAAGGCGGCATACAAGGCAACACTTCGACAGTTAAGAATTGATGCTGAGGCCGATATTAAAGCGGTCACAGGGCAGACAACGCCGGTACCGATGATCGTGTACCAGCACTCGACCAATATCCGGACGAACACCAACACCGCGTTAGCGTTTTACGACCTGATTACAGAAAAAAACTCGATGTTCTTTTTCGCTACTCCGCTCTATATGTTCCCGCACGCGGCTGATGGGCTACATATGACGGCTGTAGGGTATAAATGGGCGGCTTGCTATTACGGTCGCGCATACAAGCAAATGATGCACGACCGTATCCGGCCCCGCTATATTCGCCCGATATCCGCCGTTTATGTCGGTGGTGTGGTTCGGGTGAAATTCAATGTGCCCAAGGCGCCGCTTGTCCTCGACACGAAAAATCTGAAAGCAACGCAGGACTATGGATTCTCGGTTTATTCCGGCGGTTCGAAAGTGACGATTAACGCTGTCAGCATTGAAAACGACGACACAGTGGTTATTGAAACCGGTGCGGCGTCTCTGTCGTCTGTCGTTGTGAAATACGGTATCGACTACCTGGGGGCTGGCCTGAATATTCAGATGGGGGCGAGCGGTAACCTCCGTGACTCCGAGCCAGAAACACAATTTATTGATGGTAAAGACCGCCCGCTATTTTACCTCTGCCCACATCTCGAAATTAACGCCATTAATGGAGCTATCTGATGAATTTATTTATTCGCCTTCCCGTCGAATCCGCTCGCGCAACCGTCCAAATCCCGTCTTCGGATATTGAATATTACGGTGTCCTGGACAACACAGCGTGGGGTTACTGGGATTTTTATAATGAGCGCTTTGTTTCTCAGGTTGGCGGTAAGACGTTGACCAATATGGATGCAGGCAACACGTTCAACAATCACCAGTTGCAGGTAAGCGCGCAGCTCAATAAAGCCGTCCGCAGCCCCATGCAGGACAACATCGGTGATTTAACCATGATGTGCGTTGTAAACCTGCTACCCAATAGTCGGTTTAACGCCACCGATGGACTGGTCGGCGTGATTATGGGGAACTTCACTTCTATCGGTTTCGTGCAAACCGAGAACGGGTTAAACTTCAAGGCCAACGCAATAGCCGCCTCAACAAAAATCGCGGATATCACGGCTGAGGGCTACGCATTTATCTCAATGAGCCTGAAGGTATCCACCAAAACATTACATGTGCGCGTCGTACAACCTGCCAGCGGCATTGATTATACCCGTGATATCGTTGGCACTAACGCATTCACTCCTGCAGGTGGCCCGCTCGCGCTGGGGAACTACGGTTACACAACGTACCAGAGCAACGTCGTGTTCAAATTCCCTGAGTTCGGACTCTATAACCGCACTCTGAGTGCTGCGGAGCTGGAAGCTGCGCACCAGGCTGCTAAGGTGCGCTGTAATGATAAAGGTATTTATATTTAACAAGATAAACGCATTAATTCTAAACTGCACCCCGCCAATGGCAGGGTGCTTTATAAATCATTGGTGTAGTCAAGTATTTTACTCAGCATTAAAAAGTAAGGGAATATTGTGATTATACATACAATATATGTCATGAATTGTATGAAAATATTACCCCATGGGATTATGCTGGATATTGGTCCAAGCACGAAAAGTGGTATCGCAACTCCAAAAAAAAGAATAAAAAGCATCATTTGTATTGTTTTTGGAATTACCATTTTCAAACTGTAGCGAGATGCGGTTTTTTCTACATCTATTATTGTATCTTGTATTTGTCCTTCATAATGAAACATTAAACCACCAAGCTTGCTTACATACTCATGTATCGTTGCTCTATAGTCTGTAAAGCTTGATGTAAATTGTCTTTTTTTTGATTCCACTCTTTGTTCAATGATATGATTTTGACTTTCAATATAATTATTGATTTGTTTTTCTGTAGTGCCTTTTTTTGTAAGTTCCTCAACTCTTAAGTAAAGCTCCTGGTTTTTTTCTTTTCTGAAAACTTCCAGATCATGGTCCATTTTTTTATTTTTAATTTCATTTATTTTTTGTTGTATTTTTTCGATGTAAGGCATTTGTACATTTAACGAGAAAACTAACTTGCTCAATATCGATGATATTTGATATGCATCTTCGCTAGTTGGTATGATGATGTCGTCAATGTGTGGAGGGGCGTATGAGTAATTGATATTTCCATAAAAAGGATTTGTTGTCATAATCTCATTTAATAAGAATAATGTTTCCTTTAAATGGAGTTCATAGTCTTCTAAATGGTATGCTGCATTTCCACCAAGGCTAGCAGAACGCATCTGTTTATCATTGATTAATTCATAAAGCCGTTGGTTGTCAATTTTCCCTGATGTATCTACGGGGATTTTAATGTCTGAGGTATAAATACAGGTTGGACATTGAAAGTGAATCGTTTTTAATACTAACTCTTTAGCCTTTATGTTTTTCTGGGCTGCTATTGGATATACATAAAAAAACCATGCGATAACTACTGCTCCCATAATTGCAAGGATACATGCATGTAATGCAGGTAAAATCTCTATAACTTTAGATGGTTCGCTCATACTTTATCCTTTTTTATGCTGTGTAATGACATAATAAATAGAAAATATTAACTTCTCAACTAGAGGCGTTGCTTGTTTGTAGCTAATCTTCTCTGTCGGTTTAAAAAGTCTTAGGTGTGTGGGGAGGTGCGTATAGGAGAGCGCCGGATGCTGGAGCTACCCGGAAGCAGGTGGCTGATGTGATCGGTGTCGGTGTGAAAACTATTTATAAATACTTCCCGGTCACCAGTTAAAAATCATTGTGTTGTGTCGGTGTAGTTGATCGATAGACGATACCTGTATTGATCTGATGAGGTAATGAAACTACTGTATATAAAAACAGTATCATCGAGAGGTTCAGATCATGCCGCGTTTGTACGAAATTGAGGTCGCCTGCCGCAACGCGATCGATATACAGCCTAACGGTCGGCGTATCCTCACCACCAGGCGATTCCTGCAGGAATTGGAGCGGTATAACTGGCACTGGTCGCCACGGCAGGCGAATCAGTGGATAGAGGGCTATGTGACCACGTTCCGCGACGTCTCAACTCAGGAAGGCGACGACAGGACATTCCAGCTCTACAACCCGAACGGAGGGCTGTGATATGGGATTTCCGTCTCCAGCATCTGACTATATCGAGGATACTCTCACCGTAACGAAATTGTGCCGGGTTGATGGCAACTCTAAAATTGTGAAAACCGACTCCGGGTATGTCATTTTGGATTTGTCGCTGCGGCCACAGCCGGGCGATTTCGTTCTGATCCGCTACGACGGAATTACTGATTTCGGTCAGCTGCATGGGAGGTCATTTATTACCCGGGATGGGGAGGCGATCGAGGGCGAGGGCGTAGAAGTTTACGGCGTCGTCACTTTTTCCGTTAACGATCTGCGCCAGGACTACAACCCTGTGTGATGCCATCATGCAAAAAAGTGTTGGTATACTATGTTCGATAAAGTGGTTAACTAATTGAAAATAGAGGCATGTAAAAACACCAGATATACCAGCTAATTACAATATCTCATTGATATATATATTTTATTCTCCGGTCTTGAAAACCGGCGACCCGAAAGGGTTCTAGAGTTCGAATCTCTACGCTTCCGCCAAATAAAAGAAGGGGTTACCGAAAGGTAGCCCCTTTTTACTTTGGTCTCATTAAGCCACTCACGTTAAAAAAAGCGACCGGTCCTGCGCTAAAAAGATTTGCGGACGTAGTCAGCGCGCTTGAGTAAGTCAACGGATTCGTACCGTACCGATCGCCGCTTTCGGACTTGGTCGGTTCCATAACGCCTGATTCCGTTGCCGGAGCGAATCAGCGGGCTGGGATGTCGCTACTTATCGCTGGAGTACGGGGCATGCTGCGGCATCAATTCAACGATCCAATCAATAAAAACTCGCAGTTTGGCGTTGACGTGGCGGTTCGGCGGAAACGCCAGGTGCAGGGGCATGGGGCTGATATGCCATTGTTCAAATAGTGGAATTAAAGCGCCAACAGCCTGATGCGCTGCCGCCATATAGATTGGCAGCGCAATCACGCCTAACCCAGCTAATCCCGCTTCGAGGTAAGCATTGCCATCATCCACGGCAAGTACATAGCTACCCGTGATTTCAATACGTTCACTCTCACTGCGCAGTACCAGAGGATCAATCTTACCGGTGCGTGAGGACAAAAATCCGACTATGCGATGGTCGCTGTTTTCCAGCTCCCGCGGGTGCGCAGGGGCGCCAAGGCGTTCCACGTAGCTCGGCGCGACGTACACGCCGATTGGCAAATCACCGACGTGGCGTGCGATCAGGGACTGGTCGTTGATTTCACCCCCGCGCAGGACGCAATCCACGTTATCGCCGATCAGATCCACCACCCGGTCGCTCACGCCCATGTCGAACTGGATATCAGGGTAGCGCGCGTGGAAAGCCGGTAGCGCCGGCACCAGGACGAGGCGGGCCAGCGGACTGGGCACATCCACCCGCAGCCGTCCCCTGGGCGTAATCGCCGCGCTGGACAGGCTGTTTTCAGCATCCTCCATGTCCGCCAGCAGGCGGATGACGCGTTGGTAGTAAACCGCGCCATCGGGAGTGACCCCGAGCCTGCGGGTGGTGCGATGAAGCAACCTGACGCGCAGGCGCGCTTCCAGCTGCTGAATGAGCTGCGTCACCGTGGTTTTGCTCATATGAAGCGTTTGGGCAGCCTTCGTGAAGCTACCTGCCTCCACTACGCGAGCAAAGGCGCGCATCGCATCGAAACGATCCATTCCTTATCCTCTCTTTTCAGCGATTGTTTGGATATTACAAACAATGATGGACAAAGTCGCCTGTTTATCCGCCCGATCTGGCTCCTGTAAAGTGTCTTTATGTTCACCGGGCGGATTTCGCCCCATTGCAAAGGTACAAACATGACGGCACGCGAAGCAGTATTTCCCTTCGGTCGGCAGGCGCTCTATGAGCGCAATCGCTATTCGCCGGCCATCAAATCTAACGGTTTCCTGTTCGTTTCGGGGCAGGTTGGTAGCCGCGAGGATGGTTCCCCTGAGCCGGATCTAAAAGCGCAGATTGGGCTGGCATTCGATAACCTTAATGCCGTTCTCGCGGCGGCGGGCTGCACGTTCGATGACGTGGTTGACGTCACCCTCTTCGTCGTCGATCCTGAGTCGAACCTCGACGCTATCTGGAGCGTCCTGCCAGAATATTGGGGGGAAGCGCCTTATCCCACGTTGACCGGGATCGGCGTGACCTGGCTTTACGGATTCCAGTTTGAGATTAAAGTGATTGCCAAGCTGCCGTAAGCGTTACGCAGCCGTACGGCAGCGAGCGGCGGTTGTGACCGTCGAGCGGTCAGAGAGACGGAGGAGTACTTGTGAAAGCAGCGGTTTATGATGCGGAAGGCGCTCCCGGCGTCCTGAAATATGTCGATATCCCCGATCCGGTTGCAGGACCTGATGACGTCCTGATTTCTGTCGAGGCCATCTCGATTGAAGGGGGGGATCTGATCAACCGCCGTTCAACGCCGCCGCCTCATCCTTCATGGATCGTCGGCTACGCGGCCGCGGGCGCGGTGATTGCGGTCGGAGCGAACGTCCGTAGCCGCAAGGTTGGGGACCGGGTTGCTGCTTTTAACATGCAGGGGTCGCATGCGGAGCTTTGGGCCGTGCCCGCGGAACGAACGTGGCTGATACCCGATGGGGTGGAGGCGGCAGAAGCGGCGGTGCTACCAATCTCTTTTGGCACCGCGCATCACTGCCTTTTCACGCGGGGCATGCTCCGGCACGGAGAAACCGTCCTTATTCAGGCGGCAGCCGGCGGCGTGGGTCTCGCCGCCGTGCAGCTTGCCTCACAGGCGGGCGCGACGGTCATCGCCGTGGCAAGCGGAACGCAGCGCAGGAGCCGGCTGCTTGAACTGGGTGCCGACCATGTTGTGGATCGCGCCGCGAATAACGTGGTGGACAGCGTCCGACAGATCACCCGCAGCGCCGGCGCTGACCTCGTCATCGATCCCGTGGGGACGACGCTGCCTGCGTCACTTTCTGCACTTGCTGCGGAAGGGCGTCTGGTCTTCGTTGGTAATGCGGGCGGTGGCAGCCTGAGTGTCGACCTGTGGCCGCCAATGCAGTCTAACCAGACGCTCATGGGGGTATTCATGGGACCTCTTTTTGCAAGGCCCGCAGTTCGATCAAGCGTGGATGACATGCTGCAGGCCGTAGCGGCAGGGCGCATCAGGGTTGTCATCGACCGCATATTTCCCCTGGCCGACGCTGCCGAGGCTCACGAATTCGCCGAGACCGCAAAACCGCTGGGCCGCATCGTTATGAAGCCATGAGGCGCCGGAAGTCGCCACGCGCCGTTCATTTATGGATCTGCAGGCGGATGCCGCCGCGCCGGCTACTCTTCGCTCTGACGACGCAGCATCTGCAGCGCCACCTGGCAGGCATTATTGACGTGTAGAGAGGCGATCGCCTGGGCCTGCTCGGCATCCCGATCGCGCAGCGCCTGGGCTAACCGATCGATCTCCGCCAGGCTGGACGGCATACGATGCGGCTCCATCAGCGAGGTGGCGCGCAGGAGGTTCACCCGTGAATGCAGGCTGGTGAGGATCTCTTTCACCAGGCTGTTATTACAGTTATCGAAAATGATGTCATACAGGGCGGTTTTGGCGCGTAGCA
The DNA here is from genome assembly GCF_004362605.1 of Klebsiella sp. BIGb0149. NCBI lineage: Bacteria > Pseudomonadati > Pseudomonadota > Gammaproteobacteria > Enterobacterales > Enterobacteriaceae > Klebsiella > Klebsiella sp. BIGb0149. Next base: position 834,346 of record NZ_SNYG01000001.1, read on the forward strand.
CCTCTTCCTGCTGGCCCGTCTCGGCGGCTGCGCGCAGCTGAGCCGCGGCCTGAGCGAATTGCGCGATGCTGGCGTCGCTGCCCTGCAGCGCAAACTCTCTGGCGGCAAACCCTTCCAGCACGCTGCGCAGCGCATACAGCTCCTCGGCCTCTTTCAGGGAGATACTGGCGACGGTAGGACCCTTATGCGGCACGATGCAGATGAGTTTTTCCGCTTCCAGCTGGCGTAACGCCTCACGGATAGAGGTACGGCTCACGCCGAGATTTTCGCACAGCTCGCGTTCGATCAGACGCTGGCCGGGATGAAAGCGACCGGACATGATGGCTTCACGAAGGGCATTTTCCACCTGACGGCGCAGGGTATTCGGCCGGACTAAGTTCATCTCCGTGTTCATTTTTGTATTCCTGTATGACAAAAGACACCACAATTTGTACCACATCTTTCTGAGTCACAGCAAGTTACCCTGCTGTGACTCAGCTATTCAGCGCTGGTTCAGCGCCTGTTCCAGCAGCGGCGCCGCCGCTTCCGCTCCGTGCATGCCAATCAGGCTGACGATCTCCAGCACTTCCATAATCTCTTCCTTCGTGGCGCCGTAGCCGATTGCGTTGCGCATATGCAGCTTCAGACCCTGCTCATACAGATGCGTGGCCGAGGCGTCAAAGGCACAGTAGATAAGCTCCTTAACTTTGGGTGATAGTACGCCCGTTCGCCAGGGGACGGATGAAAATTCGATATAGTATTCAAACAAATCTGGATCCAGCTCTAACAAACCGTCCCATGAGGCGTGCCAGTAGCCGCGGTTGGCAACAAAGCTCGCCTTCAGCGCCTGCTGACGCTCGGTCAGCGGCGCCGGCCCCTGGCGTAGCCCTTCCTCTTCCAGCACCTCCAGCAGCAGAGGGACGCCAATATTGGCCGCGTGGATCCCCAGCGTGCTGGTGAGCTCGAGGATTTCCACCAGCTCTTCGCGGGTCGCGCCGTATCCTAGCGCCACGTCGATATGGCGGCGGATCCCCGGCTGATAAATATGCGTCGAGGCCAGGCTGGCGCTGAGCGCGACCATGGCTTTCACTTTGTTTTCCAGATGATTTTTTCTTAACGGTACGCAGGCCAGCCGGTGCCAGGCCTGCAGGAAACCGGCATCAAGACGCAGCAGCGCATCCTGACCCTCTTCCCAGTAGTGATGCGCATCCAGCACCTGCTGGCGTAAATCGGGTTGGCTATTATTCATTGCGCCCTCTATCAACGGGTTGATTGTTCGTATTGGTCCTGAGTGACTTCGTCCTGCCATCCGGTTTTGCCGATCGAGGTCGCGGTATGCAGCATATAGCTATCCCGCGCCGCGCCGTGCCAGTGGCGTTCGCCGGCGGGGATCCACACGGTATCGCCCGCGCGGATCGGCTGCGCGCTTTCTCCGGCCACGCAAATCCAGCCTTTGCCCGCGGTCACTTGCAGGATCTGACCCTGTTCGTGGGTGTGCCAGAAGGTGCGCGCGCCCGGCGTAAAAAAGACGTTGTTAATGGTGATCCCGTCGGCTGCCGGCATCACCACATCGGCCCAGACCTCGCCGGTGAAGGTGGCTCCTCGTTTTTCAGAAGGTAAGTTCGCTTCGCGGCCATGAAAAATACGCATAATGTGCTCCGTATCAGTTATCGGAAGAAGAGAGGCGGATACCGCCGGAAATATCGCCGATGGCATCAACCACGCGGTTGCTGATGGCATCACCGTAGCCCAGCGCGGTGGCCAGGCCGAAGCTGGCGAGCGGCCCGGCGCTGTTTAACGACGTGACGCCGAGCTGGTGCAGCAGGTCGGTATACAGCACGATATCCTTGGTCATCAGCTTGCCGGTTAATCCGCCTTCCAGGTAGTCGCCCTGCACGATCCGCGGGAAGCGGTTGAGGGTAGCGAAGTTCACCCCGCTGCTGCTGTTCAGCACGTCCAGCAGCCGCGGTAAATCGAGACCGGCCTTTTTACCGGCGACCATTACCTCGGCGGTTGCCGCCAGGCTGACCGCATTGAGGAAGTTATTCAGCAGCTTGGTGGTATGGCCCGCGCCGCTGGCCCCCATGACCACCACTTTGCTGGCGATGGGGGCGAACGCCCACTCAATCGCCTGAATGGCAGCCTCCTCGCCGCCGACCATCAGCGTCAGCTGGCCTTTTTCCGCGGCCGCGGCGCCGCCGGAGATCCCCGCGTCGATATAGGCGACGCCTTTGTCCCGCAGCAGGCCGTGCAGGCGCACGGTTGACGCCGCCGCGGCGGTACTCAAATCGACGATAATCTGCCCGCGGCGGCAATGAGCAAGCAGCCCCTCCTGCTGTAGCATCACGTTTTCGACGACTTTGCTATCCGGCAGCGACAGCAGGATCAGATCGCACTCCGCCGCCACCTGACCAACGTCCCGCGCTTCGCGGGCGCCGGCTTTTTGCGCTGCGCCGGGCTGAGGATCGAACCCCAGTACCTCGATACCGGCGTCCACCAGGCAACGGGTCATGCGTCCTCCCATGTTGCCTAAGCCAATAAAACCTAACTTTTTACCGGGCATCACTTTTCTCCTGTGCTTGCGGTTAGTGTGCGGTGAAGTCCACATTTTTAGTTTCGGGTCCCATCAGGGCGCCCACCGTGCCAATCACTCCGCCGAGCACCAGCAGGAATACGGCGGTCAGGGCCAGCGGCATCAGGGCGCTCAGCCAGCTCATGTAAAAGGCGTAAAACGACGGCAGGATCACCGACAGGCTGAAGCCCACGCCAAAGCCGGTCGCCCGGACATCGGTCACGAATCGTTCGTTGATATAGGTCACGATCACTCCCCAGGGGGAGGTGACCAGCACGGCCAGCAGGCAGACCAGCGTCATCACCGCCCACAGCGGCAGATGCGGCACGCTGCTGAGGAAATAGAGGATGGCGGCGCCAACGGTGGCAATCAGCGGCCCGACGACGATAAAGAAGCGACGGCGGCCATATTTTTGCCCCAGCAGGCCGGCGCCGATATAGCTGAAGAACAGCACCAGGTAGGTGAGCATCAGCGTGGCGGTCATCTCAAAGCCGCTCAGATGCAGGGTATTGATCAGCAGGCCGGTCGGCAGATAGATGGTGACGATATTCTGCGTTAACCAGAAGCCGGTCATCATTATCAGCACCTGCAGCAGGTTGCGGGCGCTTTTGCCGCTAATCAAATCACGCAGCGGCAGCTTCTCTTTCACCGCGCCTTCTTCGCTTTGCCAGACCTCCGACTCCGCCACCTTATGGACATAATAAAGGGCGAGGGCGCCCGCCAGCAGCGCGCCGATAACGAACGGAATACGCCAGCCCCACTGCGCATACGGCGAGTGGATGCCGTCGAGCGGGAACAGGAAGAACATCAGCATGGTGATTAAGTTGATGGTCACATAGGCGGCCGGGAAACCGGCGATGATCAGCCCGCCGACAAAGCCGCGCTGCTCTTTTTTGGCGTACTCGATGGCCAGCGGCATGGCCCCGGTATAGCCGCCGCCGAGAAAGATGCCGTCAATAAAACGCAGCAGCACCAGCAAAACGTAGGCGGTGAGGCCGAGCGTCTCGTAGCCCGGTAGTAGGGCGATCAGGAAGGTGACGATCCCAAATCCGGACACCGAATAGATGGAGGCTTTGCGTCGCCCGAGCTTGTCGGCCACGATGCCAAAAATCAGCGCCCCCAGCGGCCTGCCCAGCAGGGTGGTGATAAACACCAGCGAAGCCAGAATGGTCGCCGTGCCGCTGGAGAGATTGGGCGGCTGGAAATAAAACAGCACCGGCGACAGCGCAACCACCGGCAGATAGATATCAAACATGTCGATATATTCGGAAAAGAATGCGCCGCGCACGGCGCTTTTGCGCTTCTCTTCATGTGATTGTTGTTGTTCCACTTCAGTGACGGCCTGGTTGGCACCGATGCTTACCATGTCTGTCTCCTGCTTTGTTCGCGCCTCTCAGGGCGCGTTTGACGTTGGGAACTCACCGCCGGCGGCGGTGAATGTGTAGGGTCAGGATGCGTAGCTATGGCCGGGCGATATTCTCCTTTTCCCATTCGCCAATGGCGGCGCTGGCGATGCGAAACGCGGCGAGCGCGGCGGGCGCGCCGCAGTACACGGCGGTTTGCATCAGCACGGCCTGGATCTCGGCCTTGCTGACGCCGTTGTTGAGCGCGCCGCGCACGTGAACCGCCAGCTCGTGGTGCTGGCTCATTGCGGTCAGCATGGCGATGTTGAGCATGCTGCGGGTTTTAAAGGGCAGCGTTTCGTCACCCCACACCCGGCCCCAGCAGAACTCCGTCACCAGCCGCTGGACGGGGCGATTAAAGTCGTCGGCGCTGGCCCAGGATTTATCCACGTGCGCCTCGCCTAAAACCTCTTTGCGGTTCGCAAAGCCTTGTTGAAACAGTTCACTCTCTTCCATCATGCCTCCTTGAGGAGCAGTTCCTCATTTTTCGTATGATTGTATGACACTAGAAATAGCTAAAATTTTTTTGCCGATCAGGCCGGGTGATAGCCGATCATCGCCTTCACCTCCAGATACTCGCGCAGGCCGGCTTCTCCCCACTCGCGTCCGTTGCCGGACCGGCGATAGCCGCCGAAGGGGGCGTGAAAATCCACGGGGGGATAGTTGATATGCACCTGGCCGGCGCGCAGCCGCCGGGCTATCGCCCGCGCGCGTTCGGGATCGCCAGACTGCACGTAGGCGGCCAGGCCGTAGTCGGAACCATTGGCCATATCCACGGCCTGGTTTTCATCGTCATAGGGCATAATGCAGAGCACCGGGCCAAAGATCTCTTCGCGGGCAATGGTCATGTCGGGAGTCACCTGGCTGAAAATTGTCGGCTGCACGTAGTAGCCTTTCTCGACGCCTGGCGGCCTGCCGGTGCCGCCGATCAGCAGTTCCGCTCGTTCATCGATGCCGCGCTGAATGAGCTGCTGAACGCGGTCAAACTGCGTGCGGTTGACCAGCGGGCCGAGCCGGGGTTTATCATCGTCGCCGGGCCCCGCGCGATACTGCATAGCGGCCCGGCGCGCGATGGCGTTAACCTCATCCAGTTGAGTGCGGGGGACCAGTAAACGCGTCGGGATCGAGCAGGACTGTCCGCTATTGGTAAAACAGGCGGCCACCGCGCGGGTCACGGCGTTTTGCAGGTCGACATCATCCAGCAGGAGATTGGCCGATTTGCCCCCCAGCTCCTGCGCCACGCGCTTGACGCCGGGAGCGGCCAGCCTGGCGACTTCGATCCCGGCGCGAGTCGAGCCGGTAAACGACACCATCTCTACGTCCGGGTGCGCCGCCAGGGCGGCGCCGACGCCAGGGCCATCGCCGTTGACCAGGTTGAACACCCCGGCGGGAACTCCGGCGTCATGCAGCACTTCGGCAAGCAGCAGGGCGCTGAGCGGGGAGTATTCGCTGGGCTTCAGCACCATGGTGCAGCCCGCCGCCAGCGCCGGCAGCACTTTCACCACCACCTGATTCACCGGCCAGTTCCAGGGAGTTATCAGCCCGCAAACGCCGATCGGTTCCAGACGCAGGCGGGTGCTGCCGCGCCGTTCTTCAAAGGCGAAATTTTCCAGCACCGTAATCAGCGTCTCCAGATGGGCTACGCCGCGTACCGCCTGCCCATTGCGGGCGAATGCGAGCGGCGCGCCCATTTCACGATGAATCGCGTCGACAAACTCGTCGTAGCGGCGCTGATACCCGCTCAGAATGCGTTTTAATAGCGCGATACGTTCGGCAACCGCGGTTTCAGCCCAGCCGGGAAAGGCCCGACGCGCGGCGGCGACCGCCCGGTCGACGTCCTGCTCATTCCCGAGGGCTAACTGGCAAATGGGCTGCTCGGTGGCCGGGTCGATCGCCGTGAACCAGCGCGGCGCGACCGGATCAACCCAGCGGCCATCGATATAAAACTGTGTGGTATGGGACATGATCAGTTTCCTGTGGATGGCGGGTTATCGTCCAGCAAGCGGTACATCTCCGTATGGTCGGCGCTGGCCGATACGGTCGCCGCGCACTGGTGCCAGAGATCGATACACTGCTCGCCGAGGCGCAGCGGATAATCGACCGCGGTGGCCAGCCCTTTGGCGATTTGCAGATCTTTATCCATTAACTTCAGGGCAAAGCCTGAAGCGTAGCTGCCGCTCAGCATAAATTGTTTCACCTTGTTTTCTGAGGTGTTGCTGCGGCCGCTGGAGGCGTTTAGCACATCGGTCATCACCTGCGGGTCGATGCCGAAACGGCGGGCAACCTGCAGCGCTTCCACCGTGGCGGTCAGCCCGGCGGCGGAAACATAGTTATTCAGCGCCTTCGCCGCGTGACCGCTGCCGGCGGCACCGATATGCAGGACGGAACTGCCCATCGCCGACAGCAGCGCCCGGCAGCGGGACAGCACGTCCTCTTCGCCGCCGACCAGAATGGCCAGCTTGCCCTGTTCTGCGCGCTTGACGCCGCCGGAAACCGGGGCATCGAGATAATGTAAGCCCTGCTGCTGCAGACGCTGCGCCAGATCCCGCGAGCGGGACGGCACGGAGGAGCTCATATCAATGACCACTGCGCCAGCGGGCAGGCGTTCGGCCCACTGCTGGCCGAACAGCACCTCCTCGACGATGTCGGAGTTGGGCAACATGGTGATGAGCACGTCCAGGCCGGCGGCGCCGTCCGCCGACAGCAGCCCGGCGCGCAGCGATTCCGCCAGCGCGCCGGCGCGCGACCGATCGGCATCATGCAGCAGCAGGGCGTAGCCCGCCTCGCTCAGGCAGGTGGCCATAGGCGTTCCCATCATGCCTAAACCAATAAATCCCACGGTGTGGATACTTTTCACGTCAACCTCTCTTAACGACAGAAACGGCGGCGCTAGCGCAGCGCCGAAAAATCAGTGGGTAGCAGAAAGCTATTTTCGATACGACACACAATGGCCTGCTGACGCTCGCTCTCCGCGCGCTTCTCCTGCCAGGCCACGTCGGCCTGGAACGCATTCCAGCATTTTTCGCGTTCGGCCATATCTTCCCAGCTCAGCAGATAGGTCAGGGTGTGGTTGCTCTCGCCGACGGCGGTCGTCCAGAAACCAATTTGTTTAATACCGTATTTCTCAAAGAAACCGAGGGTGGTATGGCGAAAACGTTCCAGCAGCGCCGGTAGGCGACCCGGCATACAGTGGTAAATGCGCATTTCAACGATCATGGGATGCTCCTTTTCAGCATGAAGAAAGCGGCAGCGGTTGCCGATCGACGCGGACGATCCACCCCTCCGTTTCGGCGGAAGATGCCGGGTAGCGGCGTAGAACCAGGGGATCGTGACCGGGAACGATATGGTCGGCGGAGTCGGCCAGGCGTTTGACGATGTCGTAGCCTTCCATCATATCGCCAACGTTGAACACCACCGGATAGGGGCGGCCCTGTTCGATATTGGCGTAAAAGTGCGCCGCGTCCGAGGCGAGTACCACCCAGCCGCGGGCGGTATTGACGCGCACGATCTGCAGGCCGTCAGAGTGGCCGCCGGTGCGATGCAGGGTTATGCCCGGCGCCAGCTGGCCGTCGCCGTTATGAAAGCGGACGCGGCCGGCGAACAGTTTATCAACCATCGCTTTCACGTCTTCCACATCGAAGGGGTGACGGACTTCGTGGTGGCACATGCAGCGCCCGGTACAGAAGGCCATTTCGCGATCCTGCAGATGGAAGGTCGCGGCCGGGAACAGCGCGTGGTTACCGGCGTGGTCGTAGTGCATATGGCTGATAATGACGTCGGCGACGCTTGCCGGATCGACACCAATTTGCGCCAGGCCTTCGGCGATCGGATGGATGATGGTGCGCCCGCGCTGCTGCGCCATCTGCTCATCGAAGCCGGTATCCAGCACGATGGTGCGGGCGTCGTTCTGGATCACCCAGATAAAGTAGTCAATGGGCATCGGGCCGTCATGGAGATCGCCGCCGATAAAGTTGTCCCGCGCCATCCGATGGTGGTGGGCATAGCGGATTGCGTAGATTCGATACTGTTCAACGCCGGAAGACATAGTTGACTCCTTGTTAAAAGGTCGATAACTGCACGATCGTTTTTTGTAGTAAAGAGGTTATAATCTTGTATGACAATAATGCAATAATACAAGTATGATCGATTTCACAAATTTCGACCGCTGGCCGCTAAAGCGCGGCTTAATGTGATGTCGGTTCGATTTTGTCACTTGATTTGGCGGATTTTTAATGAAAGCGAGGCTAACTCCCGTGGGGATGCTCTGAGCCGCGGGAGGGGAGAAAAGGCGAAGGGGGAATGGGCGGGAGGGCGGCGCGGTGACGCGAAGGCGTATGTGCCGCCCGCCGTGGCTATGCGCGGGGCGCCGTGGCTGCCGCTATGGCAAAAACGGCAATCTGCCGGTCTTGATCTTTGCTGGCGCCGGAAACGTCGATCGCGCCGATAAGCGCGCCCTGAGCATTGCGTAGCGCGATGCCGCCGGCAATCAGGGCTTCAGCAAGCGCCAGGGTTAGGATCATCACATCATCCTCAATGGGGTAAAGGGGCGCGTTTTCGGGCATCGATCGCCGCCCAGGCGTGGATCAGCAGGCCGCAGAGCGCGAGGATGGCCCCGATCCAGCCGGTGGACTGCCAGCCGAAACCGGCGGAAATGGTGACCCCGCCCAGCCAGGCGCCCAGCGCATTGGCGATGTTAAACGCGGAGTGGTTCATCGCCGCCGCCATGGTTTGCGCATCGCCGGCGACATCCATCAGGCGAATTTGCAGGACCGAGGAGAGCGACACCATGGTGCCCACCAGCATCACGGTGATCGCGCCGGGCCACGCGTAATGCGCGGTATACACGTAGGCGCTCATCACCACAATCGCCCAGACCAGCAGTAGACGAATGGTTTTTTCCAGACCGCGCTCCGCCAGGCGGCCGCCGACGATGTTGCCGATAATCATCCCCAGACCAAACATCGCCAGAATCACCGGGATCATCGCCACCGGCTGGTGGGCCAGCTCCAGCATCGTCGGCTTCACGTAGCTGAAGATTGAGAACATTCCGCCGCTGCCGATGGCGCCGATGGCCAGCGTCAGCAGCACCTGCTTGCTGGTCAGCGCCGTCAGCTCGCGCAGCGGGCTGGCCGCCTTATCGCCGGCGCGCCAGGGCACCCAGGCGCGAACCAGAATCAGCGTCAGCACCGCCAGGCCGCCGACGATAGCGAAGGCGCACCGCCAGCCGAACAGCTGCCCGATGGCGGCCACTGCCGGAACCCCCAGCAGGTTAGCGATAGTCAGGCCCAGCAGCACCATCGAGACCGCCCGGGCGCGCTTAGTGCGATCCACCAGGCTGGCGGCCAGCAGCGCCGCCACCCCGAAGAAGGTGCCGTGCGGGAACCCGGAGAGGAAGCGCGCCAGCAGCATGGAGTAGTAGCCCGGCGCAACGGCGCTGAGCAGATTACCCGCGGCGAACATCGCCATCAGGGCTACCAGAAAGTCCCGCCGCGCCCAGCGCGCGCCGAGAACTGCCAGCAGCGGCGCGCCGACCACCACGCCCAGCGCATAGATGCTGATCAGATGGCCGGCGGAAGGGATCGAGACGCGCAGCCCGCTGGCCGCATCGGGTAGCAGACCCATAATGACGAATTCGCCGGTACCGATAGCGAAACCGCCGGTGCCGAGCGCGAACAGCGCCTTCAGCAGAGCGGTGCGCGAGAGGGAAACTTCATCAGTATCCTTATCGCGAGGGTGTTCATTGAGCGATGAGATCATTTTTATTTTGACTTGTGCAGGTGAACAACAAATGCGCCCCGTGCAGCGAACTGCACGGGGCGCGTCAGCGATTTTGGCCGCGATTAGCGGCGGTGCGGCGGCGCCATAAATTCCGCCCCCAGCGGTTCGGCGATATGCTGCGCGAGGATTGCGTCAATCTCCTGCTTATCCTCCACGGTCAGCTGCCAGCCGGCAACCTCTTCGAGCCCCGCCAGCTGCTGCGGACGACGGGCGCCCCACAGCGCAACGGTTGGGCCGGCGTCCAGTACCCAGCGCAGCGCCAGCGCCATTACGCTCTTGCCGAAGCGCTGCTGAGCGAAGTTTTTTAGCGCCGCAACCGCCGCAAGATAGTGCGCATAGCGCGGCGGCTGGAATTTCGGATCGATGCTGCGCAGATCGTCGGCGCCAAATATCGTTTCCGGGGTCATCCGCCCCGACAGCAGGCCGCGGCAGATAGCGCCATAGGCGAGGACCACCAGCTGATGCCGTTCAGCATAAGGCAGCAGCTCGCTTTGCGTCTGCCCGCGCTCAAATAGGTTGAGCGGCGGCTGCAGGGTCGCCAGCGGCGCCGCGTTGCGAAACCGATCCATCTGCGCCGGAGAGTAGTTGCTGACCCCCAGCGCGCGAACTTTTCCCTGCTGCTGCAGCGTTTCGAGGACGCGCGCCGTCTCCTCGACGGCCACCAGCTCGTCCGGCCAGTGGACCTGGTACAGGTCAATATAGTCGGTTTGCAGGCGGCGAAGTGAATCTTCAATCTCCTGACGGATACGCTGGGGGGTGGAATTGCGGGTAATGCGGCCCGCATCGTCCCAGTCCAGGGCGACCTTGGTGGCGATAATTGCCCGGTCGCGGCGGCCCGCCAGCGCCTTGCCGACCACTTCCTCCGAGTGGCCAAAGCCGTAAGCCGGCGCGGTATCGATAAGATTAATGCCGCGGTCCAGCGCTTCGTGCAGCGTGGCAATCGACTGTTCGTCATGACTGCCGCCCCACATACTGCCGCCCATTGCCCAGGTGCCAAGACCGATACGGCTGACCGGTTGCGAAATGCCGGCGATGTGAATGGTTTCGATTGCCATGTTTCCTCCTGTCGATAGTTGGCTCTATACTAACTCATGTTAAGTTGAATTAATTTCAACGAATCCTTGATGACAGAGGGCTCTTTTATGCCAGCACCGGTTCGCGGCGAGCTCGCCGATCTGAACGTATTTTTAACTATCTGTCGGCGTAAAAGCTTTCGCCTTGCGGCTGCGGAACTTGGTGTTTCGACTTCCGCGCTGAGTCATACCATGCGCGGGCTGGAAGAACGGCTTGCCGTGCGTCTGCTCAACCGCACCAGCCGTTCGGTGGTGCCGACCGATGCCGGCGAGGCGCTGCTCGGCCATTTGGAAGCGGGCTTTTCCCATATCCGCCTGGCGCTGGATGAACTGGATCATTATCGCGAATCGCCGGTGGGGCGGCTGCGGATTAATATCCCCCGCGATGCGGCCCAGCTGCTGTTTGCTCCGGTGCTGGCGAAATTTATGGCCATGCACCCGCGGCTGCAGCTGGAGATCGCCGTCGATAACACGCTGGTGGATATCATCGGCAGCGGATATGACGCCGGGATCCGCTACGGCGAAAGCGTGCCGCGCGACATGATTGCCATGCCGCTGACCCACAAGCTGAAGTGGATTGTGGTGGCTTCCCCGACCTATCTGACCCGTAACGCCCATCTTCCTCTCGAGCACCCCGACGACCTGTTTCAGCATCAGTGTATCCGCATGCGCCTCGGCAACGGGACGGTATATAAATGGCAGCTTAAACACTCCGGGGAGGCGCTGGCGCTGGATGTTCCCGGCTCGCTGATCCTTAATGAAACCGAGATGATTATCGATACCGCCCTGAACGGCTTCGGACTGGCCTACTGTCTGGACGTACGGACGCGGCCGCTGCTGGAGAGCGGGCAGCTGGTGCAGGTGCTTCCCGGCTGGATATGCGAAGATGAGCCGATGGTGATGTATTACCCCAGCCGCAGGCAGCTCCACCCGGGCCTGAGAAAACTGATCGAGATGATGCGCGAGGCGATGTTGTAATCGCGAGAAAAGGGCGTCAGCACCGTCTTTTCTTGCTGCTTCGACGATAAGTAACGGTGTCACGTAAGCTTTTGAGCTGCGGGAGCGCCTTCGCGCATCCCGGTCTGCGGATTCGGCGCAATAGCGTGAGCAAAAATATGACAACCCCTTCACTCCCAGTCAGGTAGAAAATAGTGCGCCTGCTGCTGGTTGCGATTTTATCGCCATCGTACCGGTAAACTGTCCCCTCGCTTTAAAGAAACGCCTTTCGTGGGATGAACTGTTGACTCTGGATTTTATTACCTTGCAGCGTCCCTCGGCGCATACGAGATAAACTGTGTCGTACATTATGCTGATATAATTCTTTGCGGTATTTTTTTATCATTCCGTTAATTAATTTAGACTCGGATTTTCTCGTGATAATTATCAGAACAAAAAGAGGGGAGGCAATTTTTATGACCTGTTAGGTGGCCAGGGAATGCACTTCCTTATCAGAGGATAGGGAAATTTATTCATCGGCTGTCTAAAGAGTAAGCGATGCTGCTCCTGCTAGCCTGGAGTCGTTAGCGCGGCATAACTGTTTTTTTATCATTTTATTACTATAGGATTGATATAGCTGGTATTGTCGATAACCATGTCAGCGACTTCTCTGGGGCTATCTTCATCCAGGTGGCGATGATGAACAGGAATATATCTGCTTTTGTATAAATCGAGAATGCTTTGCCCAAATTTTGGCACGTCCCGAATGCTCCCTCTACTTAACATTTCTTCGACAGATATCTCTAAGAAAACTTTATAATCCAGAAAGTGCAATAAAGGAGAACGAAATAAAAGAACTCCTTCCAGGATTACGATGGTTTCTTCATTAATATCAACATGTATCTTGTTCGTGTGCTTGCCGCTGCCGAGATCTATACAGTCAATTTCTTTTTTAATTACACCGTGCTGCTTCAGCGGGCTAATGACTTCTTCAATAAGCTTTTCGTAATCAAAAGCATTATTATAAAAAGCATTAATTTCATCACCACTTTTTTGGGTCCAATTTATATCAGCAAACGGATAATGAAAGTCATCATAGTGAATAAGCTGTGTCTTTTTTCCCTGACTTTGCAGGTACTGCGCCAGTCCGTCCGCAAAATGAGTTTTACCAGAGGTATATGTTCCACTGATACCGATAATCAATGGGGTGCTAAGATTGGCTACATTTTTCTCAATGAGGGAAAATATTTTCTGCGTATTGTCTTTCACTGAACAGGTTCTCCTTGGTCCAAAACTAACTGTAAATAGAATTCACGAAATCGCTGTGCGGAAAAGTAGCTCCCTTAAAGCAAGAACGACCCAGAGTATAGCACCAATATCTTACCTGGGTGAACAAGTCTAAGCCAAATATCCAGCAGCGTCGACGATGCATGTGTTATCAGGAATATACTACAGCGTCAAGCGTTGGCGAAGGCTAATTTACTCATCATCGTTATAGTAGTGGTCGCGTTGCCAGTTACTGTAGCCTGTAATCCAGGTAATATTTGTATTAATTTATACCTGGTGTCCTTTTTATCGCAGGCATGATTATGCGATAGGCGTGCATCATTTCATTAATAGACCGGTTAACTTAATGGACCCTACAATAGGATCTTAGCCCGGCACTTCAGCAAAGGAAGAACGTTAAAAAGACACAATATAAATTCAGTAGGTCAATTCAACTTTTTGGAAAAAAAGTATCAGTCGGAATTGCAAGTAAATCAGAGGATAATTTTCCATGGCAGGTAGTCTATGCTCCGCCAAATATAAACCCCAGGCAATTAAATTACCTGGGGTTGTTTCATTTCTGACCTTCTCCGTATGCCGGTCTGATTGGGTCCGTCCCGTCCTGCATTAGGCCAGGCTGATACCTCAAACTAAAGAGATTCTTTAACTCCGAATACGATCCAGCCGTAATCAGGAGTCATCAGCTTCTTGATCCCGAACCCGGTGCACCGGGCTAAGAGCGTGGTTATCGCTACGAATGTTCCTCGCTCCTGATAGGTTCTTTCAGAACAAAGGCATAGCTGAGAGCCCCGAGTAATAACAGAGCCGCACCGGCAAGGAAGACATTGGTAAAGTTATTGGTCGTATCGAGAATTAAACCGGCAACGATAGGGGCCAGCGCCGCGCCCAGGAAACCGCCAAAATTCTGAATGGAGCCGAGAGAGCCTACCGAGCCCGCGGGCGCAACGTCCGTCACCAGCGCCCAGATCGCGCCTGAAGGAAGCTGTGCGGCGAAATAACCAATAGTCAGTAACAACATACACAGCGGCGTACTTTCAATGTAAGGTACCGGCGCCACGGCACATGCCGCAATCAGCGCTCCGCCGACGATCGGGATCTTACGCGCGGTAATGGCTTTCATGCCTTTTCTAATCAGGAAGTCTGAAATAACGCCCCCCAGCAGCACGCCAAAAATACCGACAAAGAACGGGATGGCGGCCAGCCAGCCGGTATTCATCAGGCTCATATGACGATCGTGCTCAAGGTAACGTGGCAGCCAGGTCAGGTAGACCCAGACCGTAAAGTAAATCCCGAAACAGCCTACGACCATCCCCCACGTCGAGCGCTCGCGGAACAGGGAACCCCAGCTGCGGGAAGGTGCGGAAGATGGCTGATGGTGGTCGACAATTTTGTCTTGCGGGGCCTCTTCCGCGGTGGGTTCGCGATAAAACCGCAGCCATGCGAGCAGGATCACCAGCCCGAGAACCCCAATGACGATAAACATGCCTCGCCAGCCCATCGTCAGCATCAGGATCGTCAGTATGGGGGGCGCGATGGCGTTGGCAATCTGCGATCCGGTGTTGAACAGGGCGGTTGGAAAGCCGCGCTCTTCCTTACTGAACCAGCTATTGGTGACCTTGACGCCGGAGGTAAAAAACGGCGATTCCGTTACGCCCAGCAGCATGCGCAGGGCGTACATTATCCCAAACCCGTTGGCAAACGCGCAGAATATCGTCACCAGCGACCAGCCCCCGGCGGCAAAGGAAAACATCTTTTTGGGGCCGAAGCGGTCGACAAGATACCCGGTAGGGAGATTGGCCAGCGCATAGGGCCACAGAAAAGCCGATAGCAGTAGTCCCATCTGAAATGACGACAGGCCAAATTCAGCGGCAATGGTCGAGTTCGCGACGCTGAGATTGGCGCGGTCGAGATAGTTGACCACCGCGGCCAGCAAAATAATCACCACCAGATACCATCTGAGCTTTGCTCCGGGAATGACGTTAACCTTATTCTGGCTGAGGGCATTATCAGGTACGGATACAGAGTCTGTTCTTCTCATGAAAGAATCCTCTAAACTTCATCTTGGCATCGACGTTATTTGTTTAAAATTTATATTGTTCGTCGAAGTTAAATTGGGGCTGAGGTTTCCAGTTCGGCCAGCCCGGCAATCAGGCTCTGCACCTCTTCGGGCGTAATATTTAATTGCGGCGCGCGCATCCCGCCGGCATTAATTCCGCGATATTTAAGTCCTTCTTTAAAGTAGGACATATTGCCGCCGTTTTTCAGCAGTTCGCAATATTTATTCGCCTGGCGCTGGGCGGCGCGGGCGCCCGGAATATCTCCGCGATTAAAGGCCTCATAAATTTTGATAAAAGGCTCCGGGTAAACGCAGGAAACCCCTGAAACCACGCCATCGCAGCCCATCGCCAGTGCCGGAAGAAACAGGCGGTCGGCGCCGACCATCACGGAAAAATCATAGTCCTTGATGGCAAGGTACTGGTTGACGGTGAGGTAGTCCGGATAGCTGTATTTAATCCCCACGACATTCTTACATCTATCCGCAACGCGCTGGGCGACGTCAGCAGAGAGGTTGTTCGCGGCGCACTGCGGAATATTGTAGAGATACACCGGGAAATCGTGGGGAACGGCATTGGCGACGGCAACAAAATAAGCTTCCAGCTCGCGGTCGTTTGCGCCGAAGAATGATGGGGTCACGACGCCGATTCCGTCAGCCCCGGCCTCTACCGCATGCCGGGCAAGCGACAGCGTTTCTGCTGTGGTCATCGCACCGACGTGAATATAAACCGTCGCTCGTTGGTTATTTCTTTTAATGACGGTTTCGGCAACTTTCTTCCGCTCTTGTTCGCTGAGGCGCAACATTTCGCCGGTGGTGCCCAGCGGATAAAGACAGTGCACGCCTTTCTCAACAAGGAAATCGGTTAGCGCTTCGATGCTGTCATAATTAATGGTGTCGTCGTCATTAAACGGCGTAATCATTGCTGTGGTAATACCATATAGTTTTTTCACAGAGACCTCGTCAGATGTTGAAGGATATATTCCGGAAATGAGCGACGGGCGCCGGGAGTTCCGGATTTTTACTGCCTGAATAAAGGTGAGTCGTCTTGTTAGTTATTAACGTAGCGGCTAAGCACGCTAAAAAGAATCAGCGCGGCGGTGCCGCCGGGATCTTCTTTACCCGCGCTGCTGTCGGCAAACGCCGCCGCTTTGCCGTGACGTGGAAACATGGTTCGGGTTGCTTCCAGCCCGGCCATCGCGGCGGTATGAGCGGCTTTCGCCGCGCGGCCGAGCGGCGCTCCCGCGGCGGTTTCCTGCGCTAACGCGCCGCTGGCCGGCAATAAGACATCCAGCACGGTTTTCTCCCCGGGCTGGGCTTTTCCCCGCTCCGCAATACCCTGAGTAAAGGCGCTGAAGAAGGCGGCCAGATCCGCGGCGCTGAGCGTCATCAGCTCCGACGCCAGCGCTTTTCCCCCGCGCATAAAGCCGGTGGCCATCAGCGTTCCCATTGTCGATGGCGCCGCCCTGGCCATCGCAAAGCCGCACTGAACGAGGTAATGAGCAATCCCTTTCTCCTGCTCGGGCCGTATCTGCTGCGCGGCATGGAAGGCTTTTTGCATCGTGATGCCAAGGTCGCCGTCGCCCACGGCCTGGTCTAATTTGATCAATTCATCCCGCTTCAGGCTCATTTCGGCAGACCACGCGGCAATAAGGCCTGTCGTATCGTTAAATGTCAGTTCAGTTTTCATATCGTACCTTTAGCCAGCCAGTTCCGGCTGAGAGAAGAAGGGGGTACAGGCGGAGGTGGCGAGGTAGCCCGCCAGCTCATCGTTGAGCTTACAAAGGGACAATGAAAACCCGGTCATTTCCATTGCCGTGGCGTACTCCCCCTGATACGCGTGGAATACGGTGATGCCGCGTTCGTCCAGCGTTTGTTTGACCCGGCGGAAAAGAATGTAAAGCTCATCCAGAGGCGTGCCCCCCAGGCCATTCAGCAGAACGGCAGCGCGGTCACCGGGGTTAAAATTCAGTTCGTTAAGAAGCAGGGGCAGGATGCGGTCAATAATTTCGTCGGCGGTGCCGAGCGTGGCTGTTGAAATTCCGGGCTCGCCATGGATACCCATGCCAATCGCCATTTCATTCTCGGCCACCGAGAAGGCGGCGTGACCCACTTCAGGAATGATGCAGGGTGAGAGCCCAATGCCAATCGTTCTGGTGCAATCGCCGGCCTGTTTAGCCACTCTGGCGACGTCATCGAGGGATAAACCGGCCGCGGCGGCGGCGCCGGCGATTTTATACATGAAAAAAATGCCGGCTACGCCGCGCCGGGTTGCCGCCCGCTCAGCCGGGGCCGAGCCGACGTCATCGGCCCCGCGTACGGATAGCGTTCTGATATCTTCCATCTCCGCCATCTCGCAAGCCATGTCGAAGTTGAGGATGTCTCCGCTGTAATTGCCATAGAGGTAAAGCACGCCGGCCCCTTTATCCACCGCTTTTGTCACCTGTAAAATCCGATCGGCGGACGGAGATTGAAAAACATCGCCGACGGCGCAGCCATCGAGCAAATTATTCCCGACGTACCCGAGAAACAGCGGCAGATGACCCGAACCGCCGCCGGTGACAATGCCAACTTTCCCCGGGCGAGTCTCCTGGGCGGTCACCAGGCAGTGGCGGTCGTTATCGGCATATTTAAGGTATCGGGGGTGCGCCGCGTAAATTCCCTCGAGCATTTCCGCCACATATTCACCAGGGGTATTAACGAACTTCTTCATTTGGTAAATCCTTACAGGGCTGATATTTAATTAATGGCTTGATACCCGCCGGATATCTGTTTTGATAATGAAATTGGTCCGCTACGGCGTAAACTAAAATTTTACTAAAATGATTTTAAGAAAAAAGAATTGTGATTCCTGTCACATGTTTAAATTCACTAACAGGCTAGGGTTTATAAAATAAAAGATCGTCAAATAAAGCTTGTAATACATAGGGTTGAATTCTCACCATGGTTAAAATTAAAGATATTGCTAAAAAGGCCAACGTTTCTTTGAGCGCGGTATCGATAGCGATTAACGGTAAAAAAGGATTGTCCGTAGAGACGCGGGAGAAAATCCTGAAAATTGCCCATGAATTAAATTATCAGCAATCTTCGGCACGAGAAATTCGCGGCGTATTGCGATTCCTGAAAATTGCTTTACACGGTGAAACGATCAACGAGGCGCATAACCTGTTTATCAGCGGATATATTGATGGGCTAATTGAACAGGCCGGAAAATACGGCTATGCGCTTGAGGTTGTAGGCTATGATAAAAAAAGCGTTGAAGAGATCGTCAGGTCGCAGAATAGCGGAGCCCTCGCCGATGGGCTGGTCATCCTTGGCACCGAGTTCGAGCAGGGGGACTTTACGCCCCTGCGCCGATTATCAGTCCCCTTTGTGATTATCGATAATGTGAATGATTTTTTACCCTTTGATTTTATTAACATGAATAATCGCGCGGCGATTTACAATATTCTTCACCATTTCAAACGTGCCGGAATAGAGGATGTTGGGCTGGTATACAGCGATGCGCATACGCCAAATTTCAGACAACGTGAGCAGGCATTTCATGAACTGGTACCGACGATAGGGCTGAGATCCGCAGAGGAGAATCTGGTTTGCGTCAGTCCGAACGCCCGATCGGCATATGAGGCCATGCTCAGCCATATCAGGGCAGCAGGAAAAATTGCGCAAGGCTATTTTTGTATTAATGACATCGTCGCCTACGGCTGTATCAGAGCGCTACATGAATGTGGATTCCGCGTGCCCGACGATGTTTCAGTTATCGGTTTTGACGACCTCCCTGTCTCCGGGGTGATGGAACCGGCACTGACTACCGTGAAGGTGGGGAATAAAAAACTGGGCGCCGCCGCCGTTGATTTACTGGTCAGTAAAATAGACCAGGGGCGGAATAACAACCATACCAGCGTGTTGCTCAGCGGAGAGCTGGTCAAAAGGAACAGCGTGCGCCAGCCTTCCACAAAATCATGAGCAATTACGTTATTTTGTATTAACCGCCACTTATTATTGAGGGTATTATGATTATATCAAGCTTAGAAAATGTCAGTCGTGATTATACTCCTTTAACGGAAATACTGAATCATCCCGAACTTGATCTGTCGACGCTGATAAATACGCCGCCCGGGAAGTATTCTGTACAAGGACAGGAGTGGTTCTATATTATCAGCGAAGATGAAACCAAACCTGAAACTGGTCATAAAGCCGAGTTTCATAAACTCTATGGCGATATTCAGCTGGTGATTAACGGCTCGGAAACAATTTACTTCAGGACCACTCCGCCAGATGCAGATGAGTACGGGGTAGCGCCTGCCGCAACCGATCTTTATTTTTTAGAACACGGTAGTACAAATGGTTCAGTGGTGCTGAACAAGGGCGAGTTTATTGTTTTTTATCCAGGAGAAATTCATAAACCGATGTGCCATACCGCCGGTCGCGCCGGTCGCGTCAAAAAGCTGGTGGTGAAATTCCCTTATCCTCGGTAAGAGTGAACGCGGCGTGATTAACGCAAGGGTTGCTGACGACCGTTGCGTTAATCCTGAAGGCGGGCTACCGTTCGCTGTGAGACGGGGCATTATCTTCCCAGTACGGCGGCGTTCCGACTTTCTCAACCATAAAATCAATAAAGGTTCTGACCTTGTGCGGTAAAATCCGCTTTTGCGGATAGAGCATCCAGATGGCGGTTTCGCTGGGGAACATACTAAACTCCCAGTCCGGAAAGACCCGCTGGATATGGCCTTTTTCCTCCTCCTCGCGGGATAGCCAGTTGGGCAGAATCGCAATCCCGCCGTGGTTGCAGCAGGCATAAAGCATCGCGGCGCTATCGCTGACGCTAAGCCGATAGTTAATCGGTATCCGCTGCCATTCATCTTCCGATCCGGCTCTGCGCGTATACCACCCGGCGCCGTGCAGGCGAGAAAACATCACAATATTCATCTCCTTCTGACCGTCGCCGTCGGCGCCGGGAACGACCGGAGGGCTGTTTTGCGCGATCCACCGCGGGCTGGCCCAGGCGGCGCGCGTCTGAGAGGCCAGTTTGCGAGCGTGAATGGAGGAGTCCGGCAGCACCCCAATGCGGATACTCAGATCTATTCGCGCTTCAATCAGATCCTGGATCTCATCATTAAAACTGATATCCAGAGAGATGTTGGGGTGCAGGCGGAGAAACTCATCGACAAAAGGCATGACGTGTAGCCGGCCAAAGGTGCTGGGTACGCTGATGCGCAGCAGTCCGGAAGGGTGTTTATCCAGCGCGGAAGTTAAATGGCGCGCTTCCTCCCATTGCAGGAGCAGCTGTCGGGCATGAGAGTAGAAAAAATCCCCGGTTTCCGTCAGCGTTAATCCGCGGGTGGAGCGGTTAAACAGCGTCACCTGTAAATACTCTTCCAGTTCAGAAATATGACGAGAGGCGGTTGATACTTCTATATTTAACGCTTTGGCTGCGGCGCTAAAACTTTTATGATCGGCGGCGCTGACAAAGGTCCTGATTGCGGATAAATGGTTCATCGAATTTTACGTCTCATTTATGATGAATGTCTTTTCAGCAACCCATTGGTGTAACCACTCAGCAATAACGGTCCTGACTTTACAGCTTATCACTTTGCTTCCTCAGGTATTCCCTGCAATATTCATGGATACTGATGGTCGATGCATAAAAATGGCTTCCCCAACGGCAGGAAGCCGGATGATTAATGGCATAACGTTATTTTGCCGTGACGCGCCAGACGGTATTTCCGACATCATCGGCGATAATTAACGCCCCCTGATTATCCTGGGCAAGCCCTACCGGAGCGCCATACAGCTCTTTCTCATCCCGTGAGACAAAACCGCTGACCACGCTCTCCGGCTTACCGACCGGTTTGCTATCTTTAAAGGCGACGAAGCTGACCTTATAGCCATTGAGCGGTGAGCGATCCCAGCTGCCGTGCTCGCTGATAAAGACCCCGCCCCGGTATTTTTGCGGCAGCATCTGCCCGGTATAAAACTGCATCCCCAGCGGCGCAACGTGGGAGCTCAGGGCGTAGTCCGGCTTGATGGCCCTGGCGACCTTGTCCGGGCGAGGCGGCTGGACGCGGCGATCGACGTGCTGACCGAAATAGCTCCAGGGCCAGCCGTAAAAACCGCCGTCCTGAACGGAGGTCAGATAATCGGGAACCAGATCGGCACCTATCTCATCGCGTTCGTTGGCGATCGCCCACAGCTTCCCGCTCTGCGGCTCCCAGCCGAGGCCCGTCGGGTTCCTGATGCCGCTGGCAAAGATCCGGCTGGCTCCCGTGGCGGTATCAACCTCAAGGACGTTGGCGCGACGGTACTCCACGTCCTGGCCGTTCTCGGTAATATTGCTGTTGGAGCCGACGCCGACGTACAGCTTCTTACCGTCGGGGCTCGCCAGCAGCGCTTTGGTCCAGTGGTGGTTAATGGTATTGGGCAGGTCGGCGAGCTCGGTTCCGGCATCGCTGATGTGCGTTTCGCCCTGCTGATAGGGATAACGCATGATGCTGTCGGTATTGGCTACGTACAGATTGTTGCCAATCAGCTGTACGCCGAACGGGGAGTGCAGATGTTCGAGGAAAACATGTTTCTCCCAGCCGCTGCCGCTTTTGCGTAGCAGGGTAATGCGGTTACCGCCTTTACCGCCTTTGCCGGACTGATTTTTTACTATCCCGGCAATCAGCTGTTTCGGCGTGGTCAGCGGCTCCTCGCCGGGGCCGTTGCTTTCAACCACCAGCACATCATCGTTGGGCAGGACGTAGACCATGCGCGGATGCAGGAAACCGTCAGCCATCTTCTCAATGCTCAGCCCCTCGGCAACGTCAGGCTGCGCGCCCGCTTTCCAGCCGACGCCGGACGGAACCTGCATCGGCGGCATCAGGTAATCCTGTGCTTTTGGCATCACCGGATCCGGCCCGGTTTGTTGATCCGGGGACAGTTTTGCTTTTTCATCACATCCCGCAAGGACCAAAGTCAGCGTTAACATTACTGGTAGGGGCAGTAATATTCTATTCATGGCGATAACCTTTATTTTTTGTATGGCAGGAGGAGCTGATAATGTTGGCAAGCAGCACGCAGATAACGGTGAGGGTCGAATAGACCACATTTTGTGGCGCAATCGCGTAAGCATCGCGGCTGTGGACGAAACAATTCACAATGGCTGAAAGAATTGCGATGACGTTCAGCCAGAAATCAATTTTTGCCGCCGGGAGTCGCGGGGAAGGGGCGACGAACCAGACCTGCGCGAGGTTAATCAGTCGCGGAACGATGGCGAAAATCAACCCCAGGGCAATAAGCCAGCTGGCGCTTTTTCCCCACATGACGTTGGTACTATAGAGATAAATAATATCAAAAATCCATCCGGCAATAAAAAAGCCATACGGCACGGGGTTGAGAAGATTATAAATTATCGTCGCCAGCGTATTACGCCGGCCATAAGAGTTTTCACTCATATTATCAGTTCCTCGTCAGGGAGAATAAAGGCGTGCGGAGGTTTCTGCTGTCAATAACGTTATGAGAAGAGGCGAATGACAGCATGCTAAATAACCCGACTAATGAGTCTGTATTAACATTATAAACACGGAAATAATTATACATATTGTTAATAAGTTCGATATATCAATATGCGGAAATCTGTTTTGCAGAAATCACCATACCTGATGGTGTTATAGTTAGTTATGGTGATATTCAGCTAAATCGACTACGCAGAGCGCTCCGGGCAAAACCAGGGGAAACTGCGCGGGATGTTAATCGTGATGTGGGAGAGTATGGAATGAATTTACCGGTTGTCGCCGTTCTTGGGCTGGGTGCGATGGGGCACGCTTTTGCCAGCAATCTGCTAAAAAATGGTTTCACCGTCCACGGCTGGAACCGTTCGCCAGAACGCGGGGACGATCTGCTGGCCGACGGGCTCATCCAACATGCGACGCCGCAGCAGGCGGTGGAATCTGCCGAGGTGATTCTGTCAGTCCTGACCGATGCGCAAGCTACCCTGCAGGTGATCCAGCAGATCGCCCCGGGGTGCCGGGAAGGGGTTGTTTTTTGCCAGATGGGGACCATTGGCGTTGAGGAGACCCGGGAAGCCATCGGCCTGCTGGAATCCCTGTCTCCTTCGTCAACCTATCTCGATGCCCCGGTTTCGGGGACCAAAAAACCGGCCGAGAATGCGCAAATTCTGGTACTCGCCAGCGGCGATCGTCAGCGAAGCGCGGCGGCTGAGCGCGTGTTTGCCGCCATTGCGCGCCGCACGCAATGGTTTGGTGAGGCCGGCAGCAGTCAGAAAATGAAGCTCGTGCTGAACGCCTGGCTGATTACGATGATGGAAGGCGTGGCCGAGAGCGCATTGCTGGCGGCAAAATTAGGCTTTACCCCGGCAGAGTTCTGGCAAGCGCTGGATGGCGGTCCTCTGGCGGCACCCTATGTCAAAGGCAAGCTGGAGATGATTGCGGAAAACCGTTTTCCTGCGCAAATGCAGCTCGGCCACGCGCTAAAAGATGCCAATCTGGCGCTCGATGCGGCCGCAGACACGGAGCTGCCAATCCTGAGCAAAATCGCCGATTGCTGGGAAGAGGCCGCCGCAGATGGCTATGCCGGTCAGGATCTGGCGGCGGTTTATGCCTGGCTTGCGGGCCAGCCGGCAGACAAGCGCTGAGCGTAGAGGGCCTGGGTGAATGCGGCGTTAAACCCGCCGCGCTCTTCGCCTGGCCCAGAGACGCGGCGGTTGCACCAGCGTTTATACCGGCGGTCATGATGATGCGTGATGGCGCGGCGCTTATCGATGGCCCGGCGCCGCCGTAGCCTACCCGCCTGTTTCGATAGCCATTTCTGCTAACCGTATGTAATGTAGTAAGTTTAAATTTCACCGCTAAAAAAGGAATAATAACGGATGTACGCTCGCGAGTATCGAAACGGGGGGCGTCGCAGGATGCTGTTTTCAGCGCTCGTTTGTGTGGCTCTCCTCTACGGCGCGAAAGGGTATGCTAAACCGGATATGGCGCCGCTGGGGCCGAATATCGCCGATCGCGGCTCTGCGTTTTACCATTTCAGGGTCGAAAATTTCGACTCGGCTGACGGAAGGAGACATTACCGGGTCTGGACCGGTATTCCGGATAAAAAAGCGCCGGCGTCGGGTTACCCCATCCTTTATATGCTGGATGGCAATGCGGTGATGGATCGTCTGTCGGAGCCGTTGCTTAAGCAGCTTGCGGAAAAATCCCCTCCCGTCATTGTCGCCGTTGGTTACCAGACCAACTTACCCTTCGATCTGAATGCCCGGGCTTATGATTATACGCCCGCGCTGGAAGTGAAGAGCGGGGAGGCGGTGGGGAAGAGCGGGCGCTACCAGCGTAAAGGCGGCGGCAGCGAAGATTTTCGCCGGCTTCTGGAGATGCGTATCGCGCCGAATGCAGAACGGGGAATTAAAATCGATCCTGAGCGGCGCGGTGTCTGGGGGCATTCTTACGGCGGTCTGTTCGTCCTGGATTCGTGGCTATCATCCTCTTTCTTCCGTTCGTACTACAGCGCCAGCCCCTCTTTGGGAAGAGACAATTTCTCGTTATTAGCCCGGCTAACGGCGAGCGATAAAGCGCAATATTGTCATAAGAGTTTGTTTTTCATGGAGGGATCCGCATCTCCGGGGAAAAATGCGCAAACTCAACCTACTGATACTATGAGTAAAATCCACAACGGCGTGTCCGCCATGCGGAAAAGTGGGCTCGCGGTGGAATACTGGGATTATCCCGGGGTGACGCACGGACCGATGTTGAACGCCTCTTTTCGGAGCGCGTTATTGCACATGAGTACCGGGAGGACGCTCGGAATATCACAATGTGATAAGTCCGCCAGCCGTTGAAGGGAGGCTGTGGGCGGGCTGCGCTGTCCACGGCCCCTATTTATCAGCTTATGATGCGCGGTCGGCTGTTATCAGAAATGCAGCCCCACCTGCATCGGGTAGGTTCGGTCCGGTTGGCGATGTTGGTGTCGGAAATAGCGGGAAGCGAGCCTCCGCCACTGGCTCGTAGGGCTTCACGGGGCAAGACGTTTGACGGCGGTCATTAAGGCAACAGCGCCCTTCAGAGTCGCTGGAAGTGAATTTAACGCGCACTCCTGCCTTTAAAAAAACAGCTTCCCCCGCTGGCAAATATCCTCGTTCATTGCTACTTTTTGTACAGGAGATGGCATTCCTCCTTTAACCGCCCTTTTGGCTGATGATGCCTACGCAATCTCGATCCTGACTCTATGAGTGTGGGTCCCTATTTGTGTAGGAGTCGTTATGCATCACGCTACTTTAGTTCTTAATCCCGCTCAGCCAGCCCGTTTTTTACGGGGGCTCCTATGACTCAAATTTGGTTCCAGGCCGCGCTGTGGCTGGGCCTGGCGCTGGTCGCCACTCTGGCATCCATTTATCTGCGCATCGCCACCGCGCTTTCCGAAATTGTGGTTGGAACGATTGCCCAGCTGGTGATTGGCGCGCTGCTGGGGGCGACGATTCTGGCGGGAGACGCCAGCTGGGTGCAGTTTTTATCCGGGGCAGGAGCAATACTGTTAACCTTTCTTGCCGGCGCCGAGCTCGATCCCGCGGTATTCAGAAAGCAGTGGAAACAGGCGCTTATTGTCGGCCTGATGAGTTTTTTCCTTCCCTTTTTTCTCTGCTCAGCCCTGGCCTACTGGGGGCTGGCGTGGAGCCTTCCGGCAAGCTGGCTCGCGGGTATTGCCATGTCGACGACGTCGGTGGCGGTGGTATACGCCGTCATGCTGGAACTCGGTATTAATACCACCGGATATGGAAAAATGGTGCTCGCCGCCTGCTTCGTTACCGATCTGGCCACGGTGATTGCCCTGGGGCTGATTTTTGCACCTTTTACGCTGAAGACCCTGGCCTTCACCGGCGCTATGGCGGCGGCCGCATTTCTGCTCCCCTGGCTAACGCCGCGATTTTTTAAACGCTTCGGCGAACGCCCCTCTGAGCTCGAAGCTAAATTTCTGATGCTCTGCCTGTTCGCGCTGGGAGGGCTGGCGACCTGGGCCGATAGCGAAGCCGTGCTGCCGGCGTATCTGATTGGGATGGTGCTGGCGGGGACCGTAGGTAAGGATCACGCCCTTATCCGCCGCCTCAGAACCATGACGTTTGGGCTGCTGACGCCGTTCTACTTTATTCGCGCGGGCTCGCTGGTCTCTTTACCCGCTTTGGCGGGGGCGCCGGGAGCGTTTCTGCTGCTGCTGGCGGTGAAAATGGCCAGCAAGCTGGCGGGGGTTTATCCGCTCAGCCGGTTCTATGGTTCATCGCATCAGGAGGGAATGTACACCACGCTGCTGATGTCAACCGGGCTCACGTTTGGCACCATCTCGGCCCTTTTTGGGCTGTCGCATCATCTGATCGACGAAGCGCAGTATTCATCGCTGGTCGCCGCCGTGATCGGCAGCGCGGTGATCCCGACCCTGATCGCTAATGCCTTTTTCCTGCCACGTCATCTCCTTCCTGAACATGATTCTCATCGGATGACCGCAGATGACGTGGCGGAAAAAAAGGGCCAACGACCCCATTGAGCTCCATCCATCGAGCCTGACGTGAAGAGGATAATATCGTGATGAATAACATACTGATTGCCTACGATGGTTCGGATCCAGCAAAAGAGGCGATGGATTTCGCCTTTGAACTTGCCCGCCATTTTAATAGCGTGCTGCACGTTATTGCCGTGTGTCAGCTGCCTGAGTTTGGCGGTGAAGTGGAAATGCAGGATTTCGTTAGCCGCACGCGCGCTTATTTCAACCAGATGATGAGGAGTCTGAAAAAACAGTATCCGGAGCTGAAAAAGGAGACCCGGTTTCATGTTGCAATGGGACATCCGGCAGAACAAATTCTGCGCTATGCCGATGGTCATGATATCGATCATATTGTCGTTGGGCACCGGGGGAACACGCAATTTTCCCGCTGGCTGCTGGGTTCCGTCGCCCGGCAGGTCGTGGATCACGCCCGCTGTCCCGTGACGGTGATCCGCAAATGATCGGCAATATTATTTTTTGTGGCGTTTTTTACGCGATATTCGCCGCGGTGACCATAACGCAAAAGCATAAACGCAAATAATGCCGAGAATGAAGAGAATCAACGCCATAACTAAATAACCCATGCTGGCCTCCCTTTGGCAACAGGAACAGTATAGCAGCATGCCAGTTTTATTATCCGGCAGTTAGCCGGCGAAATGAAATGAGGCAGAGCCGTGGGGATATATCCGGAATAATAGCCTGGAGGGACTATGGAGTTTATTAGCATATTATATGCCAGCCTTGACGGAAGCCAAAAACATCACCTTAGCATCCATGAGCCCGCGTGCTTCTCAGATCTTAATCTTGATAAAGTTGTTGGTGCGATAATCCATGGGCGGGAAGAGTACGATATAAAACCCTGCTTTTACTCTCCTCTCGAGTACCAGGAGGATATCTACTATCGCCAGGGGGTTATTCAGGATGTGGCTAATGAAAATCTCTATAGCGCGCTTATGGAATATTCATCCAGCATGCAAAAAATCAGGGGGATTGCCGGGAAAAAGGAAAACCGCTACTACCACTATCAGCACAGGCGCTGGCAGCTGGAATGTATCCTTCTTTACTGCCAGGCGGTGACGGCGCTGCGCGATCGGCTATGCGCACTGCCCCTGAGCTCCTGCGGGATGACGAATTTCAAAAGCTATCTTATTCGCTACGTTGAAAGCGACGCTTTTACGCGGCTATCTGCCACAGCCCTAAAAATACAACATCAAATAGATACCATTCGCTATAGCCTGAAGATAAAAGGTGACACAATTAGCGTTTGCCGTTATGCCAATGAAATAAACTACAGTGATACCGTTCTCAACGTTTTTGCTAAGTTTAAACAGCGCGATGTACAGGCTGAGGTGGATCTTAAAAGCCATGACGGCTATATGAATGATGTTGAAGCCAGGATCCTCGATCGTGTTGCCAGGCTTTTTCCGGCTATATTTTCCGGGCTTGATGGGTTTATCGAATCTCATCAAGAGTATCAGTGCCGTACGCTGGTGGTTTTTGAACGCGAAATCCAGTTTTATCTCGCCAGCATCGCCTACATCCGTAAATTCCAGCAGCGAGGGCTGGCGTTTTGTATCCCGCAGATCAATCGCCACAAAAAAGAGATCGCCGTTGCCGCCGCGTTTGATTTAGCGCTTGCTGATACCCTTTTGGAGAAAGAACACACGGTGGTCTGCAACGATTTTCACCTGCAGGGGGGAGAACGTATTTTAGCGATCACCGGTCCTAACCAGGGCGGCAAGACCACTTTCGCCAGAATGGTGGGCCAGCTCCACTACCTTGCACTGCTGGGGCTGTATGTTCCGGCAAAGGAAGCGAATCTGTTTCTCACGGATAATATTTTCACGCATTTTGAAAAAAGTGAAAATATTCATAATCTGCGGGGGAAACTGCATGATGACCTGGTAAGAATAAAAGCGATACTCGATGCGGCCACCTCGCAAAGCCTCATTATCATGAATGAAATATTCACCTCAACGACATCCCACGATGCGATATATCTGGGTACCCGCATTATAGAAAAAATACTCAAGCTGGATGCGTTTTGTCTCTGCGTGACGTTTATTGATGAGCTCAGCGGGTTGGATCGGGCCATTGTCAGCATGATGAGTACCGTTGAAAACGATAGCCAGGCGTCCAGAACCTATAAAATTATCAGGAAGCCCGCGGACGGCGTGGCCTGGTCGACAACGCTGGTTCAGAAATACGGGCTCACCGATGAGAAAATTAAAGCGAGGTTAAACGGATGAAAGCCTGGCTGATGTACAAAGATGCGGACTTTATTGTGGACGATCTCTTTGCGGATAGCTTCAACGTCATGATGAAGGATCTGGAGCTCAATGTGCTATTTCAGGCGCTTTCTGGCGGGGATGCGTTTTTATACTCGGTAGTCAAAAAGGCCTGCTCGCAGCTCCTTTCGGAGGTTCAGGATATTGAATACCGGCAGGCTATCCTCAGGGACTGTCTGTATAACCCGCAGGCGATCGGCGAGTTTTAT
This sequence comes from Klebsiella sp. BIGb0149, assembly GCF_004362605.1. Classification (NCBI taxonomy): domain Bacteria; kingdom Pseudomonadati; phylum Pseudomonadota; class Gammaproteobacteria; order Enterobacterales; family Enterobacteriaceae; genus Klebsiella; species Klebsiella sp. BIGb0149. The sequence continues at coordinate 863,450 of NZ_SNYG01000001.1, forward strand.
CAGGTCGTGGTGGAGTGTCTGGCAATGGAGAAGGAACATCTCCACTACGGCGTCTTCGGCCATTACCCCTCGGCGGTGCTGCATCAGTCGATTACCTTTACCCGCTTCCTGCTGGCAAACTTAAGAAAGATCCGCAGTATTGCGGAAAAAAATCTTTCTCATTTTGAATCTCCAGGAATGGCCCGACTATTTTCCATGCTTATTCAGGAGCTGAATGAGGCCTATCTCGGCGTTATCGAAGAGCATCTTAAACAGATGACCTTCAAAAAAGGGATATTAATGAGCGCGAGGCTCGGAGTGGGAAACAGGGGAGAGGAGTACATTCTCAGGCAACCCAATCCCCCGACTCAGGGATGGTTGCGACGTTTTTTCGCCAAAAAGCCGGAACGCTATACGGTTCAGATAGCCCCGCGCGATGAAAATGGTTTCCGGGCGCTCAGTGATTTACAGGATCGGGGGCTTGTGCTGGTTGCCAGCGCGATGGCGCAGTCGACCGCGCATCTGCTCAATTTTTTCAAATCGCTGCGCGTCGAGCTCGGGTTCTATGTGTCCTGCATTAACCTTGCGCAGGCGCTCAATAAGCTCAATATGCCCCGCTGTTTCCCCGTGCCGATATACCGGCGAGAGCGCCATCTGGTTTTTGAATCACTGTACGACGTCTGCCTGGCGCTGGCGGCCGGCAAGAATATCGTCAGTAATACGTTGAAAACTGATAATAAAAATACGTTTATCATTACCGGCGCCAATCAGGGCGGGAAGTCCACTTTTTTGCGCAGTATTGGCCTGGCGCAGGTGATGATGCAGAGCGGAATGTTCGTCTGCGCAGAGTGTTTCAGTACCGATATCTGCAGGCAGATTTTCACCCATTACAAATGTGAAGAGGACAGCCACATGGTCAGCGGGAAGCTCGATGAAGAGCTCAGGCGGATGCGGGATATCATGAATCTTCTGCAGAAGGACGATCTGGTCTTATTTAATGAATCTTTTTCCGCAACCAATAGCAGGGAAGGCGCGGATATTATCAGGGGGATCGTTACCGCGCTGGCGGAAAGCCGGGTTAAGCTATTTTTTGTTACCCACAGCGCAGAATTTGCCTGCGCGTTTTATCAGGAGTATCACCAGGATACCCTCTACCTCTGCGCCGAAAGAGGCGACGATGGCGTCAGGACGTTCCGGATCGCGCAAGGCGCACCGCTGGATACCAGCTACGGGGAAGATCTCTTTCAGGCGGTTTTTACCCCTGATTTACCCGTTTCCCGGGCTAAATAGCGGCACCGAGCGGGCTCTCCGTTCCAGGGACCGCGGAACGGAGAGATCTCCTCTATATTACCGTCATGACCAAAAAGCCGGCGGCGGTCATCAGCAGCGAACCAAAGACGTGCGTCAGCACCGAAATGACGGCCCACGAATAATTACCGTTCTGAAGCAGCACCACAACCTCGGCAGAGAAGGTGGAAAACGTCGTCATGCCGCCGCACAGGCCGGTGGTAATAAAAAACTTCCACGCCGGATCCAGATGCGGCTGTCTGACAAAAAAGGCCAGGGCGAGTCCGATAATAAATCCGCCGATCAAATTAACCAGCAGGGTGCCCGGCGGTAGATTAGGAAAGGAGCCATTAAGACGCATGGAGAGCACCCAGCGGATCACGCAGCCCAGCGATCCGCCGATAACCACGGCGAATAATGATTTATACATAAAACCTCACAGATGTACGGGACCGTCGGCGCTTACTCCAGAGGAGCGCCGCCGCGGATAGTTTCGTTTTCGTTAATTTCGTAAAGAACCGGGACCCCGCAGGGAATATGCAGGTTCATCACCTCATTTTCGTCGGTCTGCTCGAGGAGCATCGTCAGCGCCCGCAGCATATTGGCGTGCCCAACGAGCAGCACCGTTTCCCCGCTGACCACGCGCGGGGCGACGACATGCTGCCAGTAGGGCTGAATTCTCCGCTGCGCCATCTCCAGGCTTTCTCCGGCAGGAAGGTCTGCCAGGGCCACGTGGCGATAGCGCGCATCGCGGTGAAGGTGCCCCGGATCCTCGGTCAGCGGCGGGGGGATGCCCCGATAGCTTCTGCGCCAGTGGTAAACCAGCTTCTCCCCCATCCGCTGGGCCGCTTCATCCTTATTCATGCTCTGAAGAGCGCCGTAGTGGCGTTCATTCAGCCGCCAGGATTTGTTCACCGGCAGCCACAGCTGATTCAGCGTATCCATAATCAGCCACAGCGAGTGTATGGCCCGGTTCAGAACGGAGGTGCACGCTGAATCTATCTCTATACCCGACCGTTTTATCAGCCTGGCCGCGTGCCGCGCTTCTTCTATTCCCTTCAGGGTCAGCGGGACGTCTGTCCAGCCGGTAAAACGGTTCTGCTGATTCCAGATGCTTTCCCCGTGGCGTAATAAGATGATTTTTCCCATGACCAGGAACCCGTTAGTTGATGGTAAATGTCCAGAATTACCCGGCATGCTGAAGCGACGACCTGCGCATTTATGCCGCTTTGCTCAGGAGGTGGCGGGTCAGAAAATGGCCGCAGCTCCCGATAAACAAAGCAATGGCTGCCGCCGGGTAATCATCCGCCCGGGCAGCAAAAAAGAGGTCAGCAATCAGGAATACCAGCCAGGTACTCAGGATCCCGACGGCCGTCGACAGTAAAAGGATTTTTGGCTTCACGGCGGGCTTCCTTTATAGCCTCCCGCACCTGCGGTACGGGAGGGGGCACGGGGTTAGCGTTTTTTAAAGGCGGACTTACCCGCAAAGACGGCCGCATCGCCCAGCTCATCTTCAATTCGCATCAGCTGATTGTATTTCTCAATCCGCTCCCCGCGGCTGGGGGCGCCGGTTTTCAGGTGCCCGGCGCGAAGCCCTACGGTCATATCCGCAATAAAGCTGTCCACGGTTTCCCCGCTGCGGTGCGATATAAAGGTCCCCCAGCCGTGGTCCTGACACAGCTGCACGGCCTCAATCGTTTCGCTCAGGGTGCCTATCTGATTGAGCTTAATCAGCGCCGCGTTGGCCAGATTTTCATCAATGCCGCGCCGGATATATTTCACGTTGGTCACAAAAATGTCGTCACCCACCAGCTCGATTTTATCGCTGAGCGCATCGCTAAGGATTTTCCAGCCGGCCCAGTCGTCCTCCGCGAGGCCATCTTCAATCAGGACGATCGGGAACTCGCCCACCAGCTGCTCATAGTAGCGGGTCATCTCCTCGGCGCTGAGGCGGGCATTTTCCGTGCGCAGGGCGTATTTTCCCTCTTTGTAAAACTCGCTGGATGCCGGATCCACGCAGATCGCGATATCTTCGCCAGGCCGGTAGCCGGCTCTTTTAATGGCTTCAACAATCAGCTCCAGCGGCTGCCGGTTGGAGGAGACCACCGGCGCAAATCCCCCCTCGTCACCCACGCCGGTGGAGAGGCCTTTTTCAAGTAAAACCTGACGCAGATTCTGATACACCTCGCTGCCCCAGCGAATAGCCTCGCGCACGGAGGAGGCCCCCCAGGGCGCAATCATAAACTCCTGAAAGTCGGCGCCCTGCCAGCGGGCGTGGACCCCGCCGTTAATGATATTCATGCACGGGACCGGAAGCAGATTAGCGCCGACGCCGCCCAGATACCGGTACAGCGGGATGCCGGAGAGCTGGGCGGCGAGACGAGCCACGGCCAGGGAGACGCCGAGGATGGCGTTGGCGCCTATCCGGCCCTTATTTTCCGTCCCGTCCAGGGCAATCAGGCGGCTATCGATATCCTTCTGCCGGCGGACGTCGTAGCCCTGCAGAGCATCGTGAATTTCCGTATTGATGCTGTGAACGGCATCCAGCACCCCCTTGCCGCCAAAACGCTGCCCGTCGCCGTCGCGACGCTCAATCGCCTCACGGGATCCGGTGCTGGCGCCGGAAGGCACCGACGCTCGCGCCGTGCGCCCGCCGGCAGCGGTCACTTCCACTTCTACGGTCGGATTACCCCGGGAGTCCAGAATTTCTCTGGCAATTACGCGTTCGATTTCATAGCTCATACAATGACCTTATTTTACGGAACAGGGATATGTTTAATCAGTACATCAACGGAGAGATGGTTGATAAATTCAAAAGAGAACGAGGAGTACACCCCGAACAGTCGGTTTTTATGCCCGAGCATGACCAGGTCGATATCCTCATGCTGCACTACGGCCTCAACGTCTCTGAAACGATGAATACTGACGATGGATCTGACTTTAATATCAATACTGCAGGACTCCACCAGGCGGCTCAGCATCGCCTTCGCGTCGATAATCTCGCGCGACTGGCGGTCCTTGATGAGTGAATCACTGGTGTAATCCATTTCCCGATAATCAGCGCTGAGATGGCCTACGGTGATGCGGGTTGCCATCTCTTTTGCCAGGCGTTCAGCATGCTGGAGCAGCAGCAGTCCGTCGGTTTCATTCTGAACAAGTAACAGTGCATGCCGGTAGATGTGCATAGCTCACCTCTTAGTCGAAGCGAAACGAAGGAGCATCGAGGGAAGAACGTCTTTTTCCTGCCGCGGCGCGTCGGATTGATGCCGTACGCATAGGGTATTCAGGGGAATTTCCCCAGGGTAAGAGGGTCTGAGGGTATGGCTGAGCCTGGGGGCCATCGTCGGCGCGCGGCAGATAGCATTGCCGTCAGGATGGCCGTAGCCAAAAACGCCAACAGGAGATTCGCTTTCAGATGAGAAAGTAACGGGAAGTGCAGAAAAATCAATGACGTTTTGCATAGCAACACCTGACATACATGCCTAAAAGGAAACAGCAACAGTTGTATATCAGGCGTCATCATCCGGTTCGACAGAACCGGCGGTTGGGAAAGGTGGAACACCATCACCTTGTAAATTGAGCTTATATGACGATTTTCGCGAAATCAATATTTATTGATGCGAACGGTGGTTTTTTTCTTCCGCAGGAGCGGTGAAGCGCGCGCGAATTTTAAAGGAGTTGAGTTTTTTCGCATCCTGTAACATTTAATAAAAATGACGTTCGCAGAGGGCTGGATAAGTGGAGTATCTATTCTTACACGTTCCTGAAATAGCGGATCCACTATTTTTTTCGATTAATTTTGGGGTAATGAATAAGGCCTCTGAGGGTATTTTTCTCATCACCGCTGATGCTGCTTGTTAATATTGTTGACGGCGGTTGCGGCAATAAATAATAAAGGCAGTCTTTTTCAGGCCTGGCGGCTGGCGCGTGCGGGCGCATCGTGTCCCGAGGTACAGGAAGAGGCGACGTGCGCGCTGGCGCCTGATGCCGCGAAGCTACGGGCCAGAGATGCTTGTGGCAAGAGCGGTAGCGATGGGTTACATTGTGATTAACACATTTTCACATTTCTGTTCCGTGATTCTGTCAATACACTGCTACGCCGTTGGGTTGGTTTATATGGATAACAGAATGTTAACTGATATTTCATATCGTCATTTCGTTGAAAATGTGAAAGATTATGCTATCTATATGCTGGAGTTGGATGGGACGATTGCCAGCTGGAATGAGGGCGCGCGCCAGGCTAAGGGCTACACCAGCGAAGAGATTATTGGCAGTAACTTCAGCATATTTTACAGCGAAGGCGAGCAGCAATCAGGAGAGCCGGCGAGAAACCTGGCGCTCGCCCTGAAAACCGGCAAATTCGAGGGGGAAGGGTGGCGCTACAGAAAGGACGGTTCGTCATTTTGGGCGCACGTAGTAATAGACGCTATCCGCAATGACGACGGGACCTTACTGGGTTTCGCCAAAATAACCCGGGATATTACCGAACATAAGGAAGTGATTGATAAGCTCTCGTGGATGGCGCGGTATGATTCTCTGACCGGGCTACCTAATCGGGTGGCGTTTTTTGCGTTTGTCGAAGGATTGATCGCCGGTAATAACTATACTCAGCTGGCTATTTTTACTATAGACCTTGATAAGTTCAAGGAAATAAATGACGTTGAGGGCCATCTTATTGGCGATCTCCTGCTGCAAAGAGTTTCGGCAAATGTCGCTAAAATGGTCAAGAACGATGAGCTGGTGGCCCGGTTTGGTGGCGATGAGTTTGTGGCGGTAAAGCCGTTTGAGTCCGCCGACGAACTCGATCTCTTTATCGAGAAGCTGCAGGGGTGCTTTAGCGGAATACATGATTTTGCCACTACGTCGGTTTCAGTCATTGCGAGCATCGGCTTTTCTGTTTTTCCTCGCGACGGTTCCGATCTTAATACCTTAATCAGCAACTCAGATTTGGCTATGTATCGTGCCAAATCTGATATCGACAATAAGGTGTGCCGCTACGAGCCTGAGATGGACGAGCGAACGCGTAAGCGCAATCAAATGATTTCGGATATCAGGCAGGGGATCAAGGAGGACCAGTTTTATCTGCATTATCAAGAAAAGCGCTCGATCTCCGGAAAGCAGGTGACGGGATATGAGGCTTTACTCCGCTGGCAGCACCCCGAACTCGGGCTGATATACCCTGACGAATTTATTCCCCTGGCAGAAGAGAGCGCGACGATTATACCGCTGGGCTATTGGGTATTAGAGCAGGTATGTCGTGAAGCGCTGGTGAATAAAATTCACAAGAAGGTTTCGGTAAATATCTCTCCGGTGCAGCTGCGTCATCGCCATTTTATAGACAACGTCCGCGGAATTTTAATGAGAACCTGTTTCCCGGTTAGCCTCCTTGAATTCGAGGTCACGGAGACGGCGTTTATTGTCGATAAAAAGCTGGTGTTTAACGTTCTCAATCAAATAAAAAACATGGGGATCAGTATCGCCCTCGATGATTTTGGAACCGGCTACTCCTCCATTAGCATGCTGCGTGAATTCCATTTTGACCTCATCAAAATGGACCGCAGTTTTCTGCAAAACATTGAGAACGACACCGAGGTTCGCTCCTTCGTGAGGGCGGTTATCTCGCTCAGTAAATCGATTAATACCCCGCTGATCGCCGAGGGCGTTGAGACCCTGGAACAGCTGAAAATCCTGAAAGATGAAGGCTGCAACGAAGTCCAGGGCTTTCTTTTTGGCAAGCCGACGATCATTGGACAATTAAAAAAGTAGCCTCTCAGGCCCTTCATCGCTACGCCGTAAGCGGGCTGAGAGGCCTGCCTGCCGGCAGAAAGCCGGCTTCTGCTGCGGCTTACTCAGCCAATAAAACCGCTGAATGACAAACTTCCGCACCCCGATGGGGCAAGCGCGAGAGCATTGACATTGAATCTACCAACTAGTAGGTTTGTTTTCGCCGTTCGCAAAATCACCCGCCGATTATGGCCGATGTGCGTCGGTTGATTAACGCAAGCCTCGGCCTTTAAAGCGGCTGGCGGCCATTAGAGTTTTCCTGCGGGAATCGCTTCTCGCGTTTTTGTTTGTGGGTTCAATGTTAATAGTGTGAGCGAAAATATGACAACCTCTTCACTTTCCGCTGGCCAGAAAATAGCGCGCCTGCTGCTGGTGGGCCTTATCCCTTTAGGCGTGATACTGCTCTTTCTGTGGGCAGGCGGCTGGCTGGCGCCGAACCGCCTCAGCGCAGACAGGCTGGTGACGGTTCTGCAAAAATCGGGCGGCGAGCACCCGGGCTTTCGACGCAATCATGCCAAGGGCGTATGCGTTGTGGGCCGTTTTATCTCTAACGGCAACGCCAGCGCGCTGTCGCGTGCGGCGCTGTTCGCCGCCGGAGAAACCCCGGTAACGGGCCGCTTTGCCATCGCCGGCGGCAACCCCAACGCGCCGGATTATGCCGTTCCCGTGCGCAGCATGGCGCTGGAGTTCAGGCAGGGTAACGGGGAGCAGTGGCGTACGGGGATGAACGCCATGCCGCTGTTCCCGGTCTCCACCGTGGAGGAGTTCTACGAACTGCAAACCGTCACCTTGCCCGACCCGGCAACCGGCAAGCCTGATCCTGAGAGACTGAAGGCGTTTGTCGGCTCGCACCCTCAGCTGCAGCGCTATCTGGCCTGGGCAAAGCAGTACGTCCCCTCGTCCAGCTGGGCGAGCGATCGCTATAACAGCCTGAATGCGTTTCGCTTTATTGATAAGGCCGGGGCCGAGCACCTGGTTCGCTGGAGCATGGTGCCGCGTACCGGCTATCAGCCCCTTAGCGAGGCGGATAAAAGCGATAAGGATTTCCTGCAGCACGATATCACGCAGCGCCTGGCTCAGGGGCCGCTGCGCTGGGATCTGCTGATAACCGTCGCACAACCGGGGGATGCAAGTAACGATGCGGCTAAGCTCTGGCCTGACGATCGTCAAACCATCAATGCCGGTACGCTCGAGCTGGTGAGCGCCACCGCGCAGGAGGGGGGCCCCTGCAACGATATCAACTACGATCCGCTGATCCTGCCGTCCGGGATCGCCGCCTCGGACGATCCTCTACTCAACGCGCGGTCGTCGGCCTACGCCAAATCGTATAACGCGCGTACCCGCGAACAGTCCCAACGGTCAGGAGCCCACTTATGAAACAGGTAACCCATTTTCATCCGGCGCTGCGCTGGCTGCACTGGCTGATGGCCGCGGCGATCGTGGCGATGCTGTTTATTGGCGTGGCGATGGTTTCCACGGTTTCCTCCCTGCACGCGCTGCTGGTGTCCATTCACAAGCCGCTGGGCCTGATGATCCTGCTGCTGGTGGTGGTGCGGCTGTGGCTGCGTTTTTACACCGCCGTGCCGCCTCTGCCGGGCACCGTACCCGGCTGGCAGCGGCGGCTGGCGCATCTCTCGCACTGGGTACTGTACGCGATGATGCTCCTCCAGCCGCTGGTCGGCTGGGCGATGCAGTCGGCCGCGGGGTATCCCGTCTCCGTCGGCGGGGCCTTTATTTTACCGCCTATCGCGCCGGTGAATAATGACTGGTATGCGCTCCTGCGCCCGCTGCACTCGGCGGTTGCGCTGCTGCTATTTATCACCGTGATGCTGCATCTGGCCGCCGCGCTATTTCATGCTTTAGTGCGCCGCGACGGCGTCTTTGAAAGTATGTCCGGCGGCGGCAGGCGATAGCCCTGGCAAAAAATCCGTGCCGAATCATATCGGCACGGATGAGGGCTTAATCCGGGTTCATGGCGCGGAAAAGCGTATCAAACGTGCCCTCTTTTTCCGCCCAGCGGCGGCCTTTATCGCCGTCAAGCAGGATCTCCCCGCGCGGGTGCTGTTGGTTTTCAATTAATGCCATTACGCGGGAGATGTATTCCGCCAGCGGCATCGCCCTCGGGTCCACGGCCTGCGCGCTGCCCGTCAGCCCGGTCCGCACGTACGGCGGCGACAGCTCAAGCACCTCAACCGGGATATGCCGCATCTGGTGACGTAACGAGATCAGCCACGAGTGCAGGAACGCCTTGCCGGCGCAGTAGGTCGGGAAGTCTGCCTTAGGCACGAATGCCAGCGCGGAGCTGGTTGCCATAAAAGTGGCGTCAGCCTGGCCCTGAATCAGCGGCAGGAAGGCCGCCGCGAAGCGGAGGGTACCGAGTATGTTGGTCCTGACTATCTCCTCTGCGACGGACGTATTCCCGCCGTCGGTGAGGAAATTTTCGCTGCGCGAAATACCGGCGTTGGCGATCAGCACGTTGAGCTGCGGAAAGCGCGTTTTGACCTCTGAGGCTACGGCGGCAGGCATCGTCTCATCGTCCGTATCGAGCCTGAAGCCCGTCATTCCGGGATGCGCGCGGGTGATTTCATCGAGCAGGGCCTGGCTGCGCCCGGTGATGATGACCCGGTTGCCGCGCGCGTAAAACGCTTCGGCCAGCGCGCGGCCGATACCGCGGGTGGCGCCAGTAATCAGAATGGTGTTACCGCTAATATTCATAACATTGTCCTCTCCGGATAGAGCAGATGGAAAGGCGGCGAGGGGCTATCGGATCTGTTGTCGTCGCTGATAGCCGCCTGAGATGGGAACGTCGCCGCATAGATCCCCTATTCTCTGCTGAGACCCTGGGGTATCCGGGCGCGTTGGATGACGGTAACGCCTACGGCATTGTGGCAATGCCCAATGAGTATATTGACGCCCTCTGAGGTCGGCAAGTGAATTATCTGGCCAGCGACCCTCGGCTCGATCCCGGCGCCAGTTTGGGCGTTAGCAGGTCTACCTGTTGGTAGGTTTCCTGCCAACGCTCTGATAATATGCACCTTATTCAGTATGATATGCACATGCGGATCCGACTATGACGACTGAGCGTTCACCGAAAGCAAACGAGATTATTTCCTATACCCGACAGCTACTTACCTCCGGTGGCTACCAGAGCTTCAGCTTTGCCGATATCTCTGCAAAGGTGAATATTCGTAAGGCGAGCATTCATCACCACTTCCCGAGCAAGGCGGAGCTGGTGAAGGTGGTGGTCACCGAGTATCGGGAAGAGGCCTGGGCCGGAATGCAGGCGATGAGCCAGCAGATGAATGATCCGCTGGCGGAACTTCAGGCCTACGTCGACTACTGGACGACCTGCATTCGCGAGGGCTCCTCGCCGTTTTGCATCTGCGCCATGCTTGCCGTTGAGCTGCCGACGCTGCCGGCGGAAGTGGCCCGCGAAGTGAGCGGCCATTTCGCCGATCTTACCGAATGGCTGGCCACGTTGCTGCGCAGAGGGGAAAGCGAAAAGCGCCTGCGGCTACCCGTCAGCCCTGCGGATGAGGCGAGCCTGCTGATGGCCACGGTGCACGGCGCCATGCTGTCGGCGCGCGCCTTTAACGATGCGGATATTTTCCGCAGAATAGTGCAGCCGCTGATCGATAACATCGTGGTTCGCGCCTGATCGTTTGTGGGAAGAGCCCTCATGGCGCCGGCGAGCGGGAGCGGACGCTGCGGCGCGGCGAAATATAAGCGCAAAAAGTTTGATAACCACCTCCATGCGCGGGCAGGCGGCGGAAAATTCGCCGCTGGTTTACGAAAATAAGGATTAATAGCATGAAAACTATCGGCATTCTTGGCGGCATGTCCGCAGCTTCAACGCAAACTTACTATCGGCAGCTTTGTAACCTGACCCGGGCACGTTTGGGCGGCCTGCACTCCCCGGAGCTGCTGATACGCTCCCTCGATTTTGCCACGATCGAGAAGCTGCAAATGGCGGGTGAGTGGGAGCAGGCCGGCGAGGTGCTGAACCGGGAAGCTAAAGCGCTTGAGCGCGGCGGCGCCGACTTTATTGTGCTGGCGACGAATACCATGCACAAGCTGGCCGGCCAGCTGATGACGGGCGTTTCAATCCCGCTGCTGCACATCGCCGACGCCACCGCCGCGGCTATCCGCCAGCAGGGATTGCGCGCGCCGGGACTGATGGCGACGGCCTTCACTATGGAACAATCCTTTTATACCGACCGTCTGGTCGCGGCCGGCCTGACGCCGATTATCCCGCAGAGCGCCGACCGGGCCACAACGCACCGGATCATCTATGACGAGCTGTGCTGCGATATTGTCACCAGTGAAAGCGAGGCGGCTTACGTCGGTATTGCGCAGCGGCTGGTTGAGGCCGGCGCCGACTCGTTGATTCTCGGCTGTACGGAAGTAGGGATGCTGCTTAATCAGGGCAATGTAACGGTGCCGGTGTTCGATACCACGCTTATCCACTGCGATGCTGCGCTGGCGATGGCCCTGGAAGAGCCGGTCGCCTGATCCTCAGCGTGCCGCCGCCGTTATTTCAGCGGCGGCAATCGCGGCGCCTGGGCGCGGCGGCGGGTTATTCATCCGCAAAAAGTGCGTTCATTTTGTCTGAATCATAATAGCCCCATATTTTTACGATTTTCTGGCGCTCAAGGCGCAGCACCCAGCAATATTGCATATTAAAATCTGCGCCGTTTTTACCCTTACCGCCGGTGGCGTGGAACTGCAGGCAGGCAAGGTCGCCGTCAACGATCAGGCTATCGACGATCGGCACGGGCCATGACGCCAGCCGCTCATCCAGCCGTTTAAGCAGCCGCTGGCGGTAGCTTTCTTTGCCCCGGTAGCATCCCGCGATCGGCGAGGTGCCCATCGCATTGAATTCCAGATCGTCATCTAATGCGGCGATAAAGTTCTCTCCCCATCCCCGATCCGCGATCGAAAGGAACAGCGACGATAAAAGCTGGCGGTTCTCTTCACTCATGATCCTGCTCCGTAGCGGTTAATGAATTCTGGTATGTCGCTTTTAGAACGTCGGAGAGGCCTTGCGCCAGCAGCTGACGCGGGGCATCGCTCCCGTCAACGGGGAGTAGCGTCCTGCTGCGTATTTTCCAGCGTCCGTCGCGGCACTCAAGCTCCCAGCGGTTAACGACAACCCGATGGATGCGGTATCCGGTGGAGGTGCCGTGGTTGGCCATTTCCCGCGGCGCGCCTTCTTTATCCAGCTGCAAAAGCTGCAGGTAGGAGGTGACCACCGCCGTATCGCCGCGCAGGTCGATAAGCGGTAATCCGGCAAAATGCGCCAGCCCGCCTTTGATAGCCTCTTCGTGCTCCGGCCTGAGAATAAAGGCCGCAATCGCCTCCACGCCCTGCGCGCCGTCCAGCCCCGCGCCGCGGTTGAAAACGCCGTCCTCGGTATAGACGGACGCCGTATATTCAGCGAGCCCGCTGTCGGCGCTGGGCGGATGAGAAGCAATAAGTTCATAGATCGCTAATTTGGCTTCGATTATTCGCAGCCTTTGTTCGGTCGTCAGTTGATTGTCATTAGCCATACGGCGTCTCTTCCTGTTTTTGCAAACCTGATTGAAGCGGTATGACAATAATAATTGTTTTGTGCGACTGTATAATCGGCTACAAACTTAATGCAGTGATTAGCCATATTTAATAAAGGAGCGACGGATGATAAGCCGCGCGCAGTTCCCTGCGCTTAATACCTTTGTGATGGTCGCCGAGAAACTGAACTTCAGGGCCGTTGCGGACGCCCTGGGCGTCTCCGCATCCGCCGTCAGCCAGCAAATTAACGGCCTGGAAGAGCAGCTGGGGCTGCGGCTTTTCAACCGAACAACGCGTTCCGTCAGCCTCACCGAGGACGGCAGGGGGCTGTATCTGCAGGTCGCCCCGCTGCTGGAGAACCTTGCCGGCGCGCTGATGCAGGCGCAGTCCCGTAGTCGGGTCATCAAGGGGCATATTCGCCTTCATGCTTTTCGCTCGGCGGCAGAAATGTTCCTCGACGCCAGGATCCCCGCTTTTCTTGCCGCTTTTCCCGACGTGCACATGGATATTGCCGTCCACGATTCTCCCGTCGATCTTATCGCCGGCGGGTACGATCTTTCGCTGCGCCTCGGGGAGGTGCTGGCGCCCGGGCTGGTTGCGGTCCCCGTCGGCGGGCCGCTGCATCAGATAGTTGTGGCGGCGCCGTCCTGGCTGCAAGCTCATGGCGGTATCGAGAGACCAGAAGATTTAATCCATCACAACTGCATCGGCTGGCGCTGGCCGGGCGCGGCGGTGCCGGAGCCCTGGCAGTTTTCGTATAACGGCCGGCTAAAAAATATTGCGGTGAACGGGAATCTGGTGGTGGACGATCGCGAGCGGCAGTGTCAGGCGGCCATCGCCGGCGTCGGGGTGGCTCAGGTTACCGCGGAGAGGGTGAGGCCGCACCTGCTTTCCGGCGCCCTGCAGCGCATTCTTAGCGCCTGGGAAACGGCATTCGCAGGATATTACCTGTGCTGGACGGCGGGGAGGGCGATGTCGCCGGCGATGAGGGCCTGTATCGACTGGTTACGCGATGAGCCGCAGGTGTCTCAGGCCTCAGGCGGCTTTTATCCGGGTGGAGAACTTCAAGGAAAATTACTCTGAGGCGGGCGGCTCCTTGCCGAATTTTTCATGAAATCTGCGCACTATTCCGCCAAGGTGCCAGTGCAGCTTCTCTTGCGCCTGCTGGTCCAGCTCCTGCTCCAACAGCCCGACGATGGTTTCATGATCGACCTGGGAGTTTTGAAACTCTTCCGGCGTTCTGGTCAGATGGTTCAGGAAGGCGCGGATGCGGTTGATGCTGGTTTTATAAAAGCCGATCAGCTCCCGGTTCTGGCTGGATTCAATAATCGCCATATGGAACGCTGCATCTGCCTGGCGGTAGCTCTCCGGCGCGTTTAGTAGCGCCTCGCGTCCCCGCACAACGTGCTCTTTCAGCAGAGTAATTAGCGCGTTGCGGTCGTGGCGAAGCGCCAGCGTTAGCGCGCCGGCCTCCAGAATTTGCCGCATTTCGCAGGTTTCCCGCATCTCCTGCTCGTTGAACTCAAACACGAAGGTGCCACGCTGGGGGAATATTTGTACCAGGCGTTCCATTTCCAGCTTTTGCAGCGCGGCTCTGACCGGCGTACGGCTCACGTTGAGCTGGGCCGCAATATCGTTTTCTGAAATTAACGAGCCGGGCTCTATTTGGCAATTGACGATGAGGTCGCGAATGTGATCGGCCAGAATACTACTCAGTGACTGAGGGCGGATTATCTTCTTTGAGGACCAGTCAATAAGTAGTTTATCGGAGGACATAGCGTGGCGTACTTCCTTAATACAAATAGCCTTTATTGCCGCAATAGTTGCACGATCCGATTTAAGATGCAAGGTGTAGTATACAAGATACAGCCCCCTCAAACGGCGACCCATTCGCCGCGTGAGGGGGAGAGGATCAGGAGGTGAAGAGGTACTCCTGGTGCCGGATGTGCTCAGGGTTGAGCGCCATCCCCATGCCCGGCACTTCAGGCACCCGAATCAGGCCATTTTCCGGGACCAGCGGTTCGCTGAGGAAATACTGGTGAATATCGTTCCACTTCACCAGGTACTCCTGATACGGCGTGTGGATCGGCGACTGGGTGGTGGTAAAGTGAGCCGTCGCGATGGTGGAGTGGCCGTGCGGAATGACCTGCAGGTCGTACATCGTGGCGGCTGCGGCGATTTTTAAGGTTTCAGACAGGCCGCCGCACCAGTAGATATCCGGCTGAATAACGTCCAGCACGTCGGCCTCAAAGAAGCGTTTGAAGCCCCAGCGGGTATATTCATGCTCGGCCCCGGCCAGCGGGATGGTCAGCCGCTCCTTCAGGCGACGCATGCTGTCGATTCTGTCTGGCATCACGCACTCTTCCAGCCAGCGCGGGCGGTAGGGCTCAATGGCCTTCGCCAGTTCGATGACGTAGGTCACGTCCATCGACTGCCAGCAGTCAAACATCAGATCGTAATCCTCGCCCACCGCCTCGCGCAGGGTTTTCACCAGCTCAACGTTCTTCTTTAATCCCTCTCTGCCGCTCATCGTGCCGTGGCGGAAGAACCATTTTTGTCCGCGATAGCCCAGCGCTTTATACTGCAGCGCGCGCTCGCGCACTAGTCCCATATCCTGGACGGCAAAGCCCAGCATCGAGGCGTAGGCCGGGATCTCCTCGCGAATCGAGCCGCCCAGCAGACGATAAACCGGCTGCTGCATCCACTTGCCGCGAAGGTCCCACAGCGCGCAGTCGATCGCGCTGATCGCCAGCATGGCGTCGCCCTGACGGCCGTGAATCAGCGCCCGATGCATCTGGTCCCACAGGCGCTCGCTGTCGCGCGGGTCTTGGCCCAGCAGTAAAGGGCGCAGCTGGCCGTGGATAATCGAGGCGACGGCGTGGGGAACGGGGCCCGCCAGCCCCTCAACGCCTTCGTCGGAGATAATTTCCACAAACACGGTGGAGATGGAGAATCCCTCTTTCAGCTGCACGCCGCCGTCATGGTTGTCGACGACGCGATACTGGGCGTACACGTCGGTCGGACGAGCGAGGCGCTCCTCCCAAAAATCCACTTCCCCGGGCAATACGCCCTTAACCTGAAGTAATCGGACGTCGATAATCTTCATCTTACTGACCCTCACGTTGTTCATTGCTGTTTTGATATGCCGATGATTGCTGGCGACGGAAAATGATGCTCAGGGTGATAATGGAGAGCAGGGCCATTGCCGCCAGCCAGTAGAATCCGCCGTTATAGCTGCCGCTGCGATCGCGGATCACGCCGATGACCCACGGGTTAACGACGCTGGCAATGCTGCCGAGGGCGTTAATCAGCGCGATGCTGCCCGCTACCACGGAGGCGGGGAAGAACTGCGCCGGCAGGCCCCAGAACACGGGCATCGCGCCGAAAAAGCCGAACGCCGAGCCGCAGAGGAACGCCATTTTGAGCAGCGAGTTATCGAACCACGCCACGCAGAGCAGCCCGAGGCATGAGATAAGCAGCGCGGCATAGTTAGCCATCAGCCGCGAGCCGGGACGGTCGGCGATGCGCCCTAGTACCAGCATGCCAATCAGGCCGAAGATGTAGGGAATGATGGTGATAAAGCCGGTTTGCACGTGGCTTAAACCCGTTTCGCTGATGATTAACGGCAGGAAGGTGCTGACCGCGCCGTTGAGGTTAGCCAGCCCGTAGTAGGTGAGGCTGAATAGCAGCACCAGCGGGCTGAATAGCGCTTTGAGCAGGCCGCCGTGTCCGCGCGGCGGCAGCTTTTTTTGTTCCGCGGCGAGGGTGGCCATCAGCCAGCGCTGCTCCTCTGCTTCGAGGAATTTGGCATCTTTGGGCTTGTCGGGCAGCGCGAAGGGGACAATCAGCCCCAGAACGACGGCCGGAATGGCTTCGATCAGGAACATGATCTGCCAGCCGCTAAGCCCCATCCATCCGTGCAGCTCCAGCAGCAGGCTGGAAATCGGCGTGCCGATAATCAGCGCAATCGGTATGCCCGTCATGAAGGAGGCAATAATGCGTCCGCGCCAGGCGGCGGGGAACCACATGGTGAGGTAAAACACGATCCCGGGGAAAAAGCCGGCTTCGGCAGCGCCGAGCAGGGCGCGCATGACGTAGAGGCTATTTTCGTTCCAGACGAAGATATGCGCGCCGGAAATAATCCCCCAGGTCACCATAATTCTGGCTATCCACCAGCGGGCGCCAATCCGCTCCATCAGCAGGTTTGAGGGAAGCTCAAGCAGCGCGTAGGGAACAAAAAACAGCCCTGCGGCCAGGCCAAAGCTTGCGGCGCTGAGGCCGATATCCGCATTCATGGTTAATGCGGCCACCCCGATATTGGCGCGATCGATAACGGCGATGACGTAGCAAGCAATCAGCAGCGGGATCAGCCGCCAGGAAAGTTTGCGTATAACCCTTTTTTCAATTTCAGAATCTGTGGTTTGCATGGTGTGTCCTGATGATGAGGTTATAAGTACCTAAGGTTCTTGTATACAAGTTCAGTTGTATTCATCTCCAGCCCGGAGTTCAACATCGTCATTAGCGAAATGAGATATGAAACGTTTCAGCTAGCGATTCTTGACCCGGCGCGATCGCTAACCCTGAGCGGGAGCGGTCAAAATGTGGGGTGGGGTTTGGTGCCAGAAGCGGCAGCGCAGCCCGATGAGCCAGAGAAGCGGGAAGAACAGGCGTAGAGAAAGGAACGAAGAAGGAATGGAGAAGCTGCGGCGAAGGCGCGGAGAATGGTGCTGGCGATGAGCGGGGGCGCCCGCAGATCGGCTGGCGCCCGGCGCTACTTCGCCGGAGCGTGGGGAAAGAGCAGCCAGAAGCGCGTCCGCCGCTGCCCTGAGCTTACGCCGCAGCGCCCCTGGTGCAGCTGCATAATTCCGCGCACGATAGACAGTCCCAGCCCGCTGCTGTTTTTCGAGGCGTGGCGGGCGCTGTCGGCGCGCCAGAAGCGATCGAACAGCCGCTCCTGCTGCTCCGGCGAAATCGCCTCGCCGCGGTTGGTGACGCTAAGCAGCACGCCATCGGGCTGGTATTGCGCCTCAACCTGGACTTCGCTATCGCCGTCGGCGTAGCGAATCGCGTTATCGAGCAGATTGGCGACCGCCCGCCGGAGCAGGTCGGCATCGGCGATGATCTCCCCGCTGGCGGAAAAGCGCAGCGCTATCCGCCGCTCTTCCGCCGGGCCTTCAAAATATTCCGCCAGCGGAAGCAGAACGTCATTCAGCGACAGCGTCGCTTTGTTAATCGCCTGGCTGGCGTTTTCCGCCCGGGCGAGGAACAGCATCTTGTCAATCATGGTGGAAAGGCGCACCAGCTCTTCAAAGTTGGAGCCCAGCAGCGCGGTGTAATAGGCTTCGCTGCGCTTTTGCGTCAGGGCTATTTCGGTCTGCCCCAGCAGATTGCCGATAGGCGTGCGCAGATCGTGGGCCATATCCGCGCTGACCTGGCTGAGCTGCTGAAAGCTGTTTTCCAGCCTGTCGAGCATCTGATTAAACCCGCCGATAAGCGGCTGCAGTTCGGCCGGCGGGTTGGGCAGCGCGATGCGCCTTCCCAGGTGACGTACGTCAATCGTCGAGGTTTCCTGGGCCAGGCGCTGCAAAGGGCGCAGGCTGCGCCGGGCAAACAGGGCGCTGAGCGCGACGGCCGCCAGGGCCGCGCACAGCGTGATCAGCGCGATCTGGCGCAGATAGCTGGCCTGGGTTTGCGTACGCTCGGTCATCAGCCTGCCGGTAATAATTTCCAGCTGGCGGGAGGGCGCGTGGCCGGTAACCGCCATTGCGGAAGCCGAGATAAAGGGCACGCCGCCCGGCGTCTGCTGGTGGTGCACGTCCTGGGGGACGATGGGCCGGCTGGCGGCCACCGGCACGATGTCCGGCAGCGGGCGCCTGCCCGGATTGACCTCAATCAGCGGCGGCTGGCCCGGAAAGCGCAGCACCAGCAGCGATTCGGTGTTGCCCAGCATGTTGGTAAACAAATGCGGCTTTTCGCGGATCATCCGCTGGACGTCCTCGTTAAGCACCAGCGTGCGGATTTGATCCAGGCGGTTGGTTAAGGCGATGTCGTCGCGGATGCTGAGCTGCTGGCAGAGGGAGCGGTAGAGCGCGGTACCGACGCCGAGCAGCACCAGCAGAACCGCGGCGCCCACCATCAGCGATAATCGGGTGCTGATCGACAGGCCCTTCATTTCTGCTCCTCGCAGCAGTAGCCCACGCCGTGGACGGTATGGATCAGCGGAAGGTCAAAGGGCGCATCGACCTTTTGCCGCAGACGGCGCACCGCCACGTCAACCACGTTGGTGTCGCTATCAAAATTCATGTCCCAGACCCGCGAGGCGATCAGGGTGCGGGTCAATACCTGCCCGGAGTTGAGCATAAAGAGCTGCAGCAGGTTGAACTCTTTATTGGTCAGGTCCAGCCGCACGCCGGCGCGCTCCACCCGTCGGGTGGTGATGTTGAGACGCAAATCGCCGACCGTCAGCTGCTCTTCGCGCTTCGCCTGTCCGCCGCGGCGCAGGGCGGTGCGGATGCGCGCCAGCAGCTCGGCAAACGAAAAAGGCTTGACCAGATAGTCATCGGCGCCGAGCTCCAGCCCTTTGATTTTGTCCTCGACGGTGCCTTTGGCGGTGAGGAAAATCACCGGGGTATCAAGCTGCTCATCCAGCTGTGCCATCACTTCCCAGCCGTTCATCTGCGGCATCATCACGTCCAGCAGGATGAGATCGTAGTGGTGCTCCCGAGCCATAAACAGCCCCTCCCGGCCGTTTACGGCAACGTCGACCACGTAGCCGGACTCGGTCAGGCCGCTGCGCATGTACTCACGCGCTTTGGGTTCGTCTTCTATCACCAGTATTTTCACCATGGCTCCTGAACGCGTTTCCCCGCGCAGCGGCAGCGACTCACTTCTGCACGCCGTTGGCCGCCTGCTCAATCAGCGCGGCGACCTCTTTGGGATGAGACTGAAAAACGGAATGGCTGCCGTCAACTTCCACGGTATGGCTTTTCGCGCGTTTAGCGTACATGCGCTCCAGATCGGGGTTAATAATTTTGTCCGATTTCGCCACCATATACCAGCTCGGCTTGGTTCGCCACGCGGCCTGCGTCACCACGGCAGCAAGCGAGGTCGGGGAGGTGGGGATTTGCGACTGGGCGCCAAATTGAGCCTGCTCGCGCGGCAGGTCGGCGGCAAAATCCCCCGGGAAGTAGCGCGGATCGAGCATCACGTAGCCGTCAGCCGTTTTGATAAACGGGTGCGCGGAGTTGGGATATTTTTTGCTGACCTCCGCCCGGTTCTCTCCGGCATCCAGCGCGTGGGCGGCGATATAAACCAGCCCGGCCACCTTCGGGTCGTTACCGGCCTGGGTAATAATCGCCCCGCCGTAGCTGTGGCCGACCAGAATGACCGGACCCTCCTGACGATCCAGAATACGCCGGGTGGCGGCGACATCGTCGGCAAACGAGGTCAGCGGCTCCTGCACCAGCGTGACCCTGTAGCCGTCGCGGCTCAGGATGTCATAGACCGGCTTCCACCCGGAACCATCAACAAAGGCGCCGTGTACCAGCACGATATTTTTCACCGGCGCGGCCTCGGCCGCGTGGCTGGCGCCGGCCATCATCATGGCCGCGGCGACAAGGCTCATTACTGCTTTATGTTGGATTTTCATGCTCATTCTCTCCTCAACGGGGATTTGTTCGGTGTGGGAGTGAGTGTAGCGAGAGGGTTCTGACAGGAAGGTGAGTCAGTTATGACAAAAAAATGACGGGCTGGGCGCGGGCCTTTGGCGCACGGGGAGAGGCGCGGAGGAAGGCGTGGCTAAAGGCGCACGGCGGCGTTTAGGACCCTGTTCGTGACCCGGAGAGCCGCCCGGGGTTCACGCCATTACCGCGCGTGGCGACTTCAGCGCTCGCTGATACCGACGAGAAACAGGTTGACCAAATGTTCGATGCGCGACGGCGGCGAGCCATCCTGCTCCGCGGCCAGAGAGATTGCCGTGACGACATACACCAGATCGTCAAAGGTCACGTCGCGACGCAGGATCCCTGCCTCCTGCCCGCGGCGCAGCAGACGCTGACCCTCTTCAGTTATCGCGTGGCAGCCGGGCGTTCCGCTTTGCAGAACCGTTCCGAGCGAGGCGGCAAGGCTGCGATAGAGAGTGGTGTTGGTCACCAGCTCTTCAAGGTAGAGGCGTACCGCGCTGCCCGCATCGACCCCGGCATCCCGGACGCGGCTGGCCTCGGCCAGCGACAGAAAGCGCTCGCTGCAGGCGGCTGCCAGCAGGGCTTCACGAGTCGGAAAGCGCCGATAGAGCGTACCGATGCCGACGCCCGCCCGTTTCGCCACGTCCTCCAGCGACACGGCGGCGCCCTTGGTCAGAAAAATCTCTTCGGCGGCGGCAAGAATACGCTCGCGGTTGCGCAGCGCGTCAGCGCGCAGTATGGATTCATCGTTCAATTCTTTTTCTCCCTTTGACAAGTGGAGGATACCTCCGTATTTTAAGTGGAGCAATACTCCACTTATTGTTTGAGAGGGCGGTAAAATGACGAAGCGGTTTGAGAACAAGGTTGTGGTCATCACCGGCGGCAGCGACGGGATTGGCCTGGAGACGGCGAAAGAGTTCGCCGCTGAAGGCGCCCACGTCTATATCACCGGGCGTCGGCAGGAGCATCTCGCTGCCGCCGTGCGGGAGATTGGTAACGGCGCAGTGGGTGTGCAGGGGGATGTCGCTATTCCCGCCGATCTCGATCGGCTCTACGCGCGGATCCAGCATGACCACGGCAGAGTGGACGTTGTCTTTGCCAATGCGGGGATTGCCGAAACGCAGCCGCTGGAGACGATCGATGAAGCCCATTTCGACCGAATGTTTGCGGTGAATGTTAAAGGCCTGCTTTTCACCGTGCAGAAGGCGCTGCCGTTGATGGGCGCGGGAGGCGCGATCGTTCTCAACGGATCGGTTGCCGGCAGCAAAGGCTTTGCGGGCCAGTCGCTGTACAACGCGAGCAAGGCGGCTGTGCGCTCGTTCGCACGAACCTGGACCAACGATCTGAAGGAGCGGGGCATTCGTGTGAACGTCGTCGCGCCGGGCGGCACGGAAACACCTCTGATGCGTGGCTATCTTGATGCGCGTCCTGGATTTGAAGATATGCTGAATCAGCTTGTTCCGCTCGGCAGATTGGGGCGGCCGGACGAAGTGGCGAAAGCGGTGCTGTTCCTGGCATCCGCTGAGAGCAGCTTTATTGCCGGCAGCGAACTCTTTGTCGATGGCGGCAGCCTCGCCGTTTAGCCGCCTGGGGCAGGGCCTTCGATAAAACAGAAGCGCGGGGAACGATCCGCGCTTTTTTTATGGCGATTTTATTTAAATTTTTATTGCCGTAGGGCGGCGTTTACGCACCCCGCACGGCAATACATTTTATTTCGACCAGCAGACCGGGATGCGCCAGATTCGTCACCTCTACGCAGGTCCATGCGCTTCTGCCGCGCGGGAAAAGAGCGTCCTTCACGCGGCGAAAGGTATCCATATGCTCTGCCATAGCGACGTGATAAGTGGTCATCTCCACTACGTCATCAAAGCTGCAGCCCGCTTCGTTGAGCACTAATTCCAGGTTGTGCCAGCAGGCAATAAACTGCTGTTCCGGGTCGTGAATCACCTTAAGCTCGGCCGTGCGGCCTACCTGCCCGGCGCAGTACAGCGTGTTGCCGACCAGCACGGCGGGCACGTAGCCGGTGCGTTCCGAAAGCGTCCGCATGGCGGCGGGGATAATGAATGTTCTATCGGTCATGACGTCTTTAATCCTTCGTTGCGCAGCGGGCGGCTTGCATTTGTCCTTCAGCCGCTGCTAGTATAGGAACCAATCGGTTTATAATCTAAGCCTCTTATCTGGGTTTATCAATGAAAAATCTGTCTGCTATCGGGCGTCCGCGGGAGTTCGAGCTTGAAGAGGCCGCCCGCGACGCGATGAACGTGTTTTGGGATCTCGGCTATGAGGCGGCGTCGCTGCCGGATCTGATCGCCGGGACCGGCCTGTCGCGCGGCAGCCTTTACAAGGCGTTCGGCGATAAAAAGGGGCTGCTGCTGGCGGCGCTGGATCTCTACACCGCCGACGGGCTGAAGGCGACGGCGGATATTCTGTCCCAATCCGGATCGGTCGCCGAGGCGATCCGCGCTTCGCTGCTGCGTTATGCCGCGCTTTCATCGGGCGAGAAGGGGCGACGCGGCTGCCTGGTGGTGTCATTGACCACCGAAATGGCCGCGCGCGACGAGCAGGTGGCCGAGCGAACCGGACGCATGTTCCGGCGGCTGCAGCAGCTCTACGCCGCGGCGATCGTGCGCGGTCAGATCGGCGGCGAGCTGCCCGAGTGCGATGAGCAGGCGGCGGCCCGTTTCCTGGTTTGTCAGATTGAAGGAATGCGGGTGCTGGGCAAAACCGGCGCGCGCGAAGAGGAGATGCGCGCCGTGGTTGATTGCACGATGCGCGTTATCGCGGGTTAAATTTTTTATTCAATTTGGAACCAAATGGTTCCATTTGGAGGTCGTATATGTCCCACTTAAATCCTGACTCAGCCGAGCCTCACCGTTGGGCGATGTTTATCGTCCTGCTGGTGGGGGCCTTTTTACCGCCGCTGGATTTCTTCATCGTGAACGTGGCGCTGCCTTCAATTCAGGGGGAGCTGGGGACCTCGGCGTCGGCCGAGCAGTTCGTGATATCGTCCTACGCAGGATTTTATGCCGTGACGCTGATCACCGGCGGGCGGCTGGGCGATCTGTTTGGCCGCGGACGGATGTTTTTCACCGGCTTGATTGGCTTTGCCGCGGCGTCGGCGCTGTGCGGTTTTGCCTGGTCGCCCGGGGCGCTGATCGCCGGCCGCGTGTTGCAGGGGATCACCGCCGCAATTATGGCTCCGCAGGCGCTGGCGTCAATTCAGGCGATTTTCCCGGAAGCGGAAAAATCGCGCGCGCTGGGCCTTTACGGGGCGGTGTTCGGCCTGGCGTCGGTTATCGGCCAGGCGCTGGGCGGCATTCTGATCTCTTTAAATCTCTTTGATAGCGGCTGGCGGGCCATTTTCCTCGTCAACCTGCCGATCGCGCTGCTGGTCCTGCTGTTCGGCATTCCGCTGATCAAAGAGACCCGCGCGCGGCAGGCCCGCCGGTTAGACATGGGCGGGACGGCGCTCTCCGTCATCGCCCTGGGTCTGCTTATCGTGCCGCTGATCGAAGGCCGGGAGGCGGGCTGGCCGTGGTGGTCCTGGCTGGCGCTGGCGCTCACTCCGGTCGCTGCCTGTCTGTTCTGGCGCTATGAAAACCGGCTTGCGCGCCGGGGCGGCGATCCGCTCATCGACCCGATGATTTTTCGCGAGCCGGGCATGGGGCTCTCCCTGCTGCTGGCGCTGCTGTTCTACTCGATTGGCGTCTTTTTCCTGCTGTTCTCAATCTATTTGCAGAGCGCTCTGCAGCAAAGCGTACTGCGGGCAGGGCTGATCTTTCTGCCGTTCGGCGCCGGTTTTTTGCTGGGGCCGCTGTCAACGCCGTTTGGCCGACGGATGGTCGGTCCTTACGTCAATCCCATCGGCATGGGGCTGGAAACGCTGGGTCTGCTCGGATTTGCCGGGCTGATGATGACGACGGCGGACGGTATCCCGCCGGCCGCGCTTCCTCTGTCAGCCGCGCTGTTCATCATCGGCTTCGGCCAGGGGCTGGCGCTCCCGACGCTGATGCACATTATTACCGGCCGCGTTGCGCCGGCCTACGCCGGGATGATTGCCGGCGTGGTCAGCTCGACGCTGCAGCTGAGCACCGCCCTTAGCGTGGCGATTATTGGCGGCATTTTCTATGCCGTACTGGGTTCACGCGGCGATCCTGGTTCCATCACCCACGCATTTATCGTCGCCGTCCTGTGCATCGCCTGCTGCCTGGCGGCCGGGGCAGGGTTGAGTATCAGCCTCGCCCGGAAGTCGGCGGCTGCGCTGAAGCTTAGCAAATCGAACGCATGAGTCATCCCGGCCGCGCTTAGGTGAATCCTGCTGCTGCGCGGCTATTTCAAATCCCTTTAACAGAAGAGCATTATGAATACAGAGAATACGCAGGTTGTTATCTATGTCAGCTACCAGGGCCGCGCGGAGGATCGTTTCGATCGGCAATACTATGTTGACGGCCATCTTCCGCTGGTGATGAAGCTTTGGGAAAAATATGGCCTGGTCAGCGTGGCCGCCTTCTTCCCGCTGCGGGAGCAGCCGGGAACCCTGGCCATTTGCGAATGCATTTTCCGCGACGAGGCGGCGGTGACCGCGGTATTTTCCTCGCCGGAAGTCGCCGAAGTGATGGCGGACGTGCCGCTGTTTACCGATATCCACCCCGTGCGTATGCGGGCGCGTCCTCTTTGATTATGTAAAATAGCCACCTGCGGGTAGGTGGCATTCATCTACCAGTGGCGCTCCCGGGAATTAGATGCCGGGGCGACAGTCCTCACCAATCAAATTCGATCGCAATTTTACCGAAATGCCCGCCTTGCGACATCAGCTCATAGGCCTGCGCGAGCTCGTTGAGCGTAAATTTGCGGTCGATGACCGGCTCGATGCGGTGCGCCGCGATCGCCGCCACCGCAGCGGCCAGATCGGCCACCGACCCGCCGTTGGTACCCTGCACGCGGACCTCCTTGAAGATCACTGACAGCAGGTCCAGCGGAGTCGATCCGCCGCCGAGAAAACCGATAGCCGCTACCGTACCGCCGTGCCGTACGGCGGATACCGAGCGGTTAAAGGCTTCCCCTCCGACGGGATCGATAACTAAGTCAGCGCCCACGCCGCCGGTGCGCTGCTGGATAAACAGGTCCCAGGCGGCATCCTTGCGGTAGTTGAACACCTCATCGGCACCTAATTCACGGGCACGTTCCAGTTTTTCCTCGGAGGAGGAGGTGATGATGACCCTGGCTCCTCGCGCCTTGGCCAGCTGCAGAGCGAATATAGACACTCCGCCCGTACCCAGCAGGACGACGGTCGAAGCGGGTCCAATGTGCGCCGCTTCCAGCGCTCGCCATGCGGTCATCGCGGCGACGGGCAGCGTACCCGCCGCTTCCCAGCTTAAGTAATCAGGGATCTTGACAACGCCGGCCGCGTCGAGTTCGGCGATTTCAACCAGCGAACCGGGGAGGGTCGCTCCGCGCATGGGGTTGGCCAGCTCGGCGCTGGAGCGGCCGGCAATCCAGCGCGCCTTAACGTGGACGGCGACGCGATCCCCCACCTTGACCTGCCAGACATCCTCCCCGATCGCCACGACTTCACCCGCGCCATCGGCAAGCGGAATAATGGGATAAGGCGCACCGGGATATTGGCCGGAGGCCACGGCCAGATCGGCGAAATTAATACTGCCAGCCTTCATCCGTACCAGGATGCGCCCTTTGGTCGGGGGGGCGGGGTCGGGACGCTCTCCATACTGGAATGCATCTCGTGCAGGGGCGGTGATTTCAATGTATTTCATCGGGGTTACTCCGTGGGGAAAAACCCACTGTACATTGCTGCATTTATATTTAGAATTGGTAGAAATTACACTTCATACATGCGATATATGCAGCAATCATTCTTTTCTAATTTGAACGAACTGGCGGCATTTGTGGCGCTGGCTGATACGGGTTCTTTCGCCGCAGCCGGTCGGCAACTCGGACGCGATTCGACGGCTATTTCTCGCCGCCTGAGTGCGATGGAGGCGAGAATGGGGATCAGACTGGCGGAGCGAAGCACGCGTAAGGTTGTCCTCACGGAAGCTGGCCGCAGCTACCTGGAGCGTATTCGTCCGCTGCTGTATGAGCTGCAGGCCGCCGGGGGAGAGGCGGCTGCCTTTGCCGATGGCGAAGCCCGCGGACATTTACGCGTCACCCTGCCGGGAAACTTTGGCCGCCTGTGGCTGACGCCGCTCATCCTGGAGTTTCTGCGCGCGCATCCCCGGGTAACCGTGGAAGTGGATACCAGTAACCGATTCGTCGATCTTATCGGCGAGCGTTTTGATCTCGCTATTCGGCTGGGAGAGCTCCCCGACTCGCGCCTGGTTGCGCGCAAAGTAGCCGAGCGGCGCCGATTAATCTGCGCATCACCGGCGTTTATTGCCCGACATCCGACTATCCGGATACCGCAGGACCTGACGAACGTGCCGTGCTTATGCTTCACCGGCCGGCACGATCCTTACAAATGGAGCTTCAGCAAACCAAACGGAGGAGCCTCTGGCGTCGCGGTGACCGGCCCCCTTGCTTCGGACGATGCCGAGCTATTGGTCGAGGCGGCCGTCAGCGGCATGGGGGTTTTATATACTTCCGACTGGTATGCCTCCCGTGAGCTGGCAGCGGGGCGGCTTGTGGAGATCCTGCCTGAATGGACCGTGCTTGACCGAGGTGCGGTGTATGTGGTCACCCCCGCAGCCGCTGGTACGCCCTCGAAAACTCGCGCTTTTTCTGATTGGATCGCGGAGAGGTTGAAGCCGCCGCCTTGGGCCGTGTTACCGAAGGTTGCCCCCTGACCATCTCGTCGCGGCAGGGGATATTTTAGCGAGCGATAATAAAGCCCTGACGGCTTCTTCAGGGCTTTTTAATTAACGATTTAAGTTAGATATTAAATTCAGCAGCCAGCGGTTTCAACTCCCGTAGTCTTATTCTGTCGTTCCTTAAAATATAGCTCGACCTCCTCAAGGCTTTTCCCTTTAGTCTCCGGAACAAAAAAGCTGAATATGGTAAAGGCAACGCAAATTACGGAAAATATCCAGAACGTGGTCGATGCGCCTATGCCATTGAGCATGGGAAGGGAGAGAAGCGCGATCACCAGATTGGTGGCAAAAATAACAAAGATAGACAGACTGGTGACTTTGGCCCTTGCTCTGAGCGGCGAAATTTCAGAAATCATCAGAAAGCCTAGCATTCCCGGGCTGACGGCATACATCACGATATAAAATACTAGCGAAGCGAACGCCAGCCAGCTGCTGCCAGGAAACGCGGGAACGGAGAAAAGCAGGGCCAAAATGATGAGGCTAATGGTCAGCCCAATCGCACCTAATATAAGCAATGGCCTGCGCCCAACTTTATCGACAATAAGCATGCCGACAATGGTAAATATAACGTTGGTTATGCCCAGCCCGATGGTTCCGATCCAGGAGGCCGAAGAGGTGAAACCGCTGGACTGTAATATCTGCGGAGCGAAATAAATGACCAGGTTAATACCACAAGCATTAGAGAAGAAAGCCACCAGAACGCCTATCGTTATCATGGGCTTGACGTGGCCGCGAAATAAATCCCGCCAGCGCATACTGTCCTGCTCGAGCGTATTCAGGCGTTCGGTTTCTTTAATCTCCGCCTCAACGTCGCGGCGCCCCCTCAGCTTCATCAACGATCGCCTGGCAATATCATGGCGGTTTACGGCGATAAGCCAGCGCGGCGACTCGGTAACAAAGAGCGTGCCCGCCGCTAACAGCACCCCAAAGATTCCGGCAATCCCGAGCGGAATTCTCCATTCACCGCTGCTTTCAGCCACCGCATTGACGCCATAAGCCATAACAATGCCTACGGTAATCATCAGCTGGAATGAGGTGACCAAAACGCCGCGGATTTTTGCCGGCGACAATTCCGCAATATAAACCGGCACAAGAACCGAAGAGGCTCCGACGCCAATACCCTGCAGGATGCGCGCAAACGTCAGAACCTCTATCTGAGAGCTAAAACCAGAAATGACGGCGCCGGTAGCAAAGCAGATACCTGAGATAAACAGGTTCACTTTGCGTCCGTATTTGTCCGCCAGCGGGCCTGCCACCAGTGCGCCGATCATGGCGCCCAGCAGCGACATACTGACAATGACGCCCTGCATTAAATCATTAATTTGAAACTCTTTGCCAATATAGACAATTGCTCCTCCAATAATGCCGGTGTCATAGCCAAATATGATGCCACCTACGGAAGAGATCAGCACGGAAAGAATAATATAAATACTTATCTTCATTCTTTCAGGCGTGCCGCGACCTTCGCTATAATCTGAATGCGCCATGATGTTAACCTGTATTTATTTGTGATTGTTAAGCCGCTGACGGAATAACCGTAGCGCCAAGGGCTCCAGCAATATCGCCCAATTGCGACGGCACTATTCTGTCGTTAATCGCGTACGCCTGTGCACGCGTGAGTGATTCCTCCAGTCCGGATTTGAATAGCGGGTAATAATGGGCGGCGCTGCCGCTCAGTATGGTTAAATCAGGGCCATAGAGCGTTAATAACGTGACCAGCCCTCGCCCTAAATAGTTTCCATAACGATGAAATACGTTTGCAACGTCCGCTCTGTTCTCCGCAATGGCCTGATAAAAGCTGACGTCATGTTTTTCAAAGGGCGCATCGGGCAGAAGCGCTTCCAGATTCTGCTGAAGCCAGGTTCTGGAGGCGAGCATCTCCCAGCAGCCGCGCAGGCCGCAGTAGCAGACCGCTGGATTGCCCGATACGGGTATGTGGCCAGCCTCGGGATGCTGGCCGTCGCTGGTTCGAAAAGGCTTCCCGTTATCCAGCAGCGCCACCCCAATTCCCGTTCCCAGCGTCACCATCAGCAGCCGTTTGCTCTTTTTCCCTGCGCCAAAATGATACTCTCCTAGCACGGCGGCGACGGCATCGTTGTCAATACCCACTCTGACCTTGAGCCGCTCCCGCAGCTCGTCCACAAGTGGGAAAAAGGAAAAGCACTCCAGCGTATCCTTATTATTAATCACCCCGGTGGTGGTATCGACCGGCCCGCTGGCCCCGATGCCGAGGCTAACAAGCTCGACGCCATCGGGGATCAGAGAAGCGACATGGGCGGCCAGCGCTGCGGAACGATGCTGCTTATCAACGCGATTAAATTCCGCCGTCGGGATCGTTTTGGTATTAAGGATCCCCTCGGCGCCAAGAATAATGATGCGGGTCCCGGTCCCGCCAAGATCGATCCCTGCTTTGGCGAATAGGGTTGGGCTGCTCATACCGCCACCGTAATTTTTTTTCCATAGAGAAACTGACCCGGAACAAAACCGTTTTTCTTCGCAAGCTCAACCGTCAGATGCTCAATGTAAATAAAACCGCATAGCAGCTGGCATAGTTCGCTCTTTGGCGGAACGAAAAGTAGCTCAGAGTTCGCGAAAGGCGCCGAGCCGATGGTGACGACGTCGGTTCCGTTCGCCAGCAGCTCCGAGGCGAGCTTTTCAAGCGTTTCGTCGCCGGGTTTCCCGGTCAGAACCGCCAGCATGCCTTCACCTGAGGTTTCCAGCGGGCCATGCCGAAACTCTCCGCCGATGAATCCTTCTGCGCTGACCTTTGAGGCTTCTTTCGTGATTAATGCCGCCGTCAGCGCGCTGGAGGCAAACGATCCCGTGCCAATGTAGGCAACGCGGGGGCGCCTGGCGTTAAATAGCCTCTCCGTCACGTCTTGTACCGACCGGCCGTCGCCGATCGTATTACGGATCGCGTCGAGCACCTCCGTTACCGCATGACGCACCGCCGCCTCATCCTCATCCAGCAAAACGGCAAGGATTCGGTGACAGGCAATAAGCGTATTCAGATAGCTTTTGGAACTCACCGTGGCTTCATCACCGCTTTCAAGCGTGACGAGGACGTCGGCGCTTTTTCCGAGCGTACTGTTCGGGTCGTTGGTTAAACCGATAAGCGTGTGCGGACGAATTCCTTTTTCAATCAGAGCAACGATTTCACCGCTCATGCCGGACTGCGAGGTGGCCCACACGAGGGAGTTTTCGGTCACAAGTGACGGCATATCCAGCAAACGCCCCGCATCTACTCGCCATACCGGGTAGCCTCTGGCAATGAGGGCTCTCTCCACGGGGATCAGGGCATAATCAGAAGACCCCATACCGGTCAGAACGATCCGGTCAAAGCTGCTCAGCCGCACCGAGTGAAGGTTGGCCGGTAGCGGGTTGTTCAGCTGCGCGACAATGGCATCCGGCTGCATGGCAATATCATTTTCATAGGGATTAGACATAGTTTCCTCATAGGGAGTTAGTGAACACGAATACACGCTACATGCACGATATCGTGCATGTCAATGCACGATATCGTTTATGTGACGGAGGTGGCACATTCCCGAAGGTGGTAATTAACCGTTTGAAAGATAGATGTTTGTTCTTTTTAATTAGCAAAAACATGGTAATATCGACTGCACTGAAATGTGGGAGGTGTGGAAAATGCTGGCACAAGAAAGGCGGGAAAAAATTATCTCCATGCTCAATTCAACGGGTTACCTGAATGCCAATCAGCTGGCCGACATGTTTGAGGTGGATAGTTCGACAATCAGAAGAGATCTGATTTATTTAGAGAAAACGCATCAAATCATCAGAACGCACGGCGGGCTGCTTCCCGTACTTTCCACAGAGGGGCAGGATACGCCCTACAGCATCCGCAAAAGTCGGAATCATGAACAGAAGGTTGCCATCGGCAGGTACGCAGCATCTTTAATCGCGGATGGCGACTCGGTTATCTTAGACAACGGTTCAACGGTGTATGAGCTGGCCCTGCAGCTGGTATCTAAAAAAGATCTGACCGTCATCACCAATGACCTGAATATTGCGATGCTGCTGAGCCAATATTCGTCAATCAATCTGAACGTTACCGGCGGCGTCGTCGTTGGCAATTCCTATACCCTTGTCGGGCCAGACGCGACCAGAAAATTTAGCGAAGTCTATGCGGACTGGGCATTTCTTGGCGCAGAGGGCGTACACCCTGAAGCCGGCATAACCAATATTAACGCCATCGAATTACCGACGAAAAAGGCGATCCTCCATTCAGCGAAAACCCGCGTGGTGTTGGCCGATACGTCTAAGCTGGGATACCGCGCGGTTTCACACGTATGCCATATCTCAGACGTCGATATGATCGTTACGGACAAAAAGAAAACGGATAAAGCAGCGTTAGCTTACCAGGATAAGCTGCGCTACGCCGATATCTGATACGCGGTGCCGCTTCTCTCATAGGGAAAATAGCGCCGCTTTATCAGCAGCTGCTTTTCAATGCCTCTTAGCTAAAAAACGATTAATCACGCACCTGCGCTTATATCCGGGTTGGAACGTCGCAAGATTTTCTACGGCTCGATTCGGCCGTCGGGAGTCGGGGGACAGGCCCGCCGCCACTCGGTCAATTTATTTGATGCATTATGTTAAACAAACGATATTTATTCCCATCAGCGAATGCGTAAAGTAGACGTAAACCTCGGCAGGCGCTGATTTACGGCATCGCGGTTAATGCCGGCCTGCGGATAATTTCCCTGCAAACCAGGATCAATACGTCATGAAAAAGATTGGATTTTTGTCATTTGGCCACTGGACGCCGTCGGCGCAGTCCGCCACCCGCTCGGCGGCTGACGCGCTGCTGCAGTCCATCGATCTGGCGGTTGCCGCCGAAGAGCTGGGCGCGGACGGCGCCTATTTCCGGGTGCATCATTTTGCCCGCCAGCTCAGCTCGCCGTTTCCTCTGCTGGCCGCGATAGGCGCGAAAACCCGCAGGATTGAAATCGGCACCGGCGTTATCGATATGCGCTATGAAAATCCGCTCTATATGGCCGAGGACGCGGGGGCGGCGGATCTGATCTCCGGCGGTCGCCTGCAGCTTGGCATCAGCCGCGGCTCTCCGGAGCAGGTGATTGACGGCTGGCGTCATTTTGGCTACGTGCCCGCCGACGGAGAAAACGAGTCAGACATGGCGCGTCGTCATACCGAAGTGCTGCTCGACGTGCTGCGAGGGGAGGGGTTTGCCCAACCGAATCCGCAGCCGATGTTCCCCAACCCGCCGGGCCTGCTGCGCCCCGAGCCGTATGCCGAAGGGCTGCGCGAGCGTATCTGGTGGGGCGCGGGTTCCAACGCCACGGCGGTGTGGGCGGCGAAGCTGGGGATGAACCTGCAAAGCTCGACGCTGAAAGATGACGAAACCGGCGAGCCTTTCCATATTCAGCAGGCAAAACAGATCCGGGCATACCGCGAGGCCTGGGCGCAGGCGGGGCATTCCCGTACGCCGCGCGTCTCGGTCAGTCGCAGTATTTTTGCCCTGATGAACGATCGCGACCGGATGTATTTCGGTACAGGCCGGGATGACGGGGATACAATTGGCCAGCTTGATGAGAAAACGCGGGCGATTTTCGGGCGTAGCTATGCCGCCGAGCCGGACCGGCTTATCGAGCTGCTGAAGAGAGACGAAGCGATTGCCGAAGCCGACACCTTATTGCTGACCGTGCCGAATCAGCTGGGCGTGGATTACAACGTGCACGTTATTGAGTCCATCCTCAAACAGGTTGCGCCGGCGCTGGGCTGGCGCGACAAATAGGCGGTCACGCCAACGCCCCGTGAGCCATGCGGGGCGTTAACCCCTACGGCTGAGCCGGCGGCTGGAGCTGATAGATCCACGCGGACAGGCGCCGACCGTCGGCCGTCGTCACCTCAGCTTCCACCCGGTCGTAGCCCTCTTCAAACTCGTCCAGCGCGGGCCAGAACTCCGCCAGCTTTGCGGACGCAAACAGATAGCCGTGGACCTGCGGCCCGCTTTCACTCAGGACGATCCCCGGAAAATCAGCGGCAGCGCCCCAGCCGCGCGCGTAAAAGGTGCCGGTCACCGTTCCCGGCAGCCACTCTCCGCCGATATTTTCCAGAATATAGGCATTAGCGTGGCCTGGACGCAGCGTGCCGTAGACAAATAAGCGTTCCATTATTCCTCATTAAGCAAGGTGATAAATTCCCCGGCAGGCGGGGGAGAGAACCCATACTGGCGGAATCGCGACGTTTTTAAAAGCGCAGCGGCCCGATCGACCGCCGGCGCTGACAGGGGCTTATTCTGCCTGATTGCTCAATGGCATGACGGGCTGCTGTTTATTACAGCGTATCTGGTGATAAAAATTAGCCATATTGATGACTCTTGAGTTCACCCAATGAATGGATTACCGTAGAGCGCGCCTGTTTATTGCACGCTCCGTGCCTCCGACGACCGGCGTAAAAATACTAATAAGATAATCCTTGCCCGCACCCATTATCGGGGAGACGGCGCTGTTCATTTTTACACACAACAAAATCATAATGCGGCTGCTGGAGTTCATATGTGGACGGTGATTGGCATTCTAATTGTGCTGGCTGTTATTGGTAATTTAATAAAAAAGAAGGACGTTCCCCCTACTAAATCAGGTAGCCAACCGCCGGTCGTGCGGCCGCCGACGATCGTAAGGCCTGAGCCGCGCCAGCGAGAGGCAGAGCCGTTCCGCGAGGCGGCACAGCGGCGCAATTCGCTATTTAATAATCTCGACGTCGTTAATAAAGAAAAACCGGCGCTAAGTCGCGAGCCTGATAATGGCGCAGTGTCGATTACGATGACCGAGGCGCTGGCTATTATTATGCATGTCGTCGGCTTTAAGGACTATATGCTAACGCGCTACGCGATTACCGGGTTGACCCATTTGGCGCCGGCCTATACATCTGATTTACACTACGCATTTATGCAGCAGGTTCCGGGCAAACCGTTCTATGCCATTCAGCAATTTAACTGGGCGCGGGCGATAGATTTTTCACAGATAAAACGCCGAAATATCTCTGCACTGTATCACTTTACGCACCTGGATAATTTAAAAGGGATATTTTCCTTAGGTATTATGACGCGCCAGCAAATTGAAAGTGCGGGCTACCCTTTTCATTATAATGACGAACTGCGGCTGGATGGGGTACGAGACTCAATCTCTCTGTCGGTGGGGCATATTAATAATAAAATGCTCTACAAATATTCTCAGGGGTTAAGCCACGGCGATTGGGTGATTTTGAAGATCAAAAAAGAGCTAATCAGCGGACCGACCCAGCCCTCATTTGATTTTTCACAGCTGCTTAACCGGGCCGTATTCTGCAAAAGCAACGCGGCGTCGAATGCGGTGAGGGCCGTCAGCCTCGGCGAGCGTAAAAAGCATACGGCGTTTCAAACCATGTTTGTCGGGGATAATGACGAGGAGTCCGGGGATCGCCCGCATGATATCCAGGCGGAAATTCTCTATCTTGGCAATATTTCCCCCGGGTTTATCAGTGAGGTTATTTTCTACAGTGCCGATAATATTCCTTTATGGCTACGCGAGAGTCCGGTGATAATCACGGTCGATCCTTCTCGTTTTTCTTTCAGGTGAATTTATGGCCGTACGCCCCGTGTTTATTCCGAGAAGCCAGGGGGATACCCTGGTTGATATCGCTAACGTTGATTTCAGCTGGTCTGCCGGGCTGGCGGTGACGCAAAAACAGAAATCAATTGCCTCCCTGCACGAGAACTATCGGCTACATGCCCCGGATGCGGAAATTCTTGAGGTATCGAGTAAGTCCACGCAGACCCTGGGCCGGGAGCTGAGCGCCTTTAATATGGGCGTGCAGAGCAGCGTCGGACAGTTTATTAGCGTGGAATCGCTGTTTCAGTCTTCGAAAGTATTTACTGACAACGGGGTGGTGCGTGGGCCTTTCCGCGAACTGATGCGCATGTCGCCGAAAGAGGCAAAGCGTGCGGAGCAGCTAAAAACATCCGGACGACTGGCGCACTTTTCCTTCCAGCCGAACGAACAGCGCGCGGCCATCATCTGGGCATTAGAACCGAAAACCGCTTTCTACGACTGGCTGTACCTCAATGCCCTTAACCATTCGCCGATTAAAGAGAGGGTGCTGGAGTACTCGGCGTTTACGGATATTGAATTCAACCCGGAAAAATCGGTGAATTGTCAGGCCTACTCGGTGGCGCTGTGGTGCGCCCTGAGCCAGCGTAAGCTGCTGGCGAACGGGATCCCGCCGCGCGACGAGTTTATTGCGCTGATCGAGCAATTCACGATTTACAACACCAGCGACGGCGATCTGCGCAATATGCGCCTGTTTTAAACTATCAGGAGGCTCTTATGGTCAGGCGACTCCCTGGCACGCTTTTCCCCCCCGACTCGGCAGCAACGGACGCCTTTACCGATATTCCCGCCGAGCGGCGACGGGAGATCCGGGCAGAAGTGCAGCAGGCGTACTTCGACCGCGTGAACGCGGTTAAAAAAGAGCTGGATGCGCTGAGCGTCACCCAGCGTGAAATGTTTCATCGCCAGCTGGCAGAGACGCTGAGGCTGATCTCGGCCGGGGGAACTGAGCAATGAGTGAGAATAAAATACTGGCCGCCGTCGCCGAATCGCTGCAAAAAAGCAGCACCGCGATTAATCAAGCCAATAGCAAAATGGGCGTGCTGGCGCGGGAGTTTCTCTATCGCTCAAAGCTTGAAAGCGAGCTGGCAGGGGAGCTTATTGCCATGGAGGCGGCGCTAAAGTCGGTGCAGGAGAGTATCCGCAGGCAGGCGCAGCGCGAGGCGCTGGTGGCGGATTTAGACCCGCAGAGCCGCGAGACGTTTAACGCACTCTTTGCGCAAAACCATGCCCGCTTAAGCGACCTGCTGAAAAACGAAAAATCAGGCCGGTGACGGCCAAAAAAAAGCCAGCCAAAAGCTGGCTGGCAAATACTCGGATAGTACTCAATTTTATAGTGGATGTTCAGAATGATCCCTGAGCACCGGTCTGGAAGCTGCGACAGGCAATATCCAGACAGCTGGTCAGGTTCGTCACGCTTATTGTGCGCCGGGAGAGATCGTCTCTTCCCCTCGGGCAGCAGCAGGCGTTTGGCGATAGCAAATTTGTCATACAAATATGGCGATATTTGATTCAGAAAGGAAATGAATAATTTTTATTAAAATTATTCGATTAGGGAATGATTGGCCGGCTTTTGATGGCTTTTAAGATTTGTCAGCGAGCAGGGCGCCAGCCTGCTTTATGGCAGCCTGGCGCCAGCGGAGAGCGGCATCCGCTAGAGATCGATCAGCAGGTTTGGCGAGTGGCTGCGGGAGCAGCAGAGCGCGATGCGCTGCGCGGCGGCGGCTTTCTCCGCCGGGGACTGCACCGTATCCCGGTGATCGACCACGCCCTCGATCACCGGCGTGAGGCAGGCGCCGCACATCCCCATCTCGCAGGAGAGCGGGACCGCAACCCCCTGCTGCTGGAGCACCTGGGCTATAGTCTGGTGTGCCGGAACCGGCCACCGCGCGCCCGACGAGGCGAGGGTGACGGTAAAGGTATCGGCCTCGCCGCTGACGTCGGCGACCGCCGGGGTCGCCTGAAACGCTTCGCTGTGGATCTGCGCCTCCGGCCAGCCCTTTTGCTCCGCGACCTCGCGCGCGCAGGCCATAAAACCCCGGGGCCCGCAGAGGTACAGAAGTTCTCCAGGCCGCGCCCCGGCGAGCGTCGTGGCGAGGTGCTGGCGCGGGCTTTGCCCCTCCTCAGAGCAGTACAGGGCGCCGCTTCCCTGGCTGAAGCGCTGCGCCAGCGGGCGGATAAAGGCCGCGTTCTCGCGGCGCCTGACGTAATAATGCAGCTCACAGGGCACGCCGTCCGCTTCGAGCTGCAGCAGCATCGCGTACAGCGGCGTAATGCCGATACCGGCGGCCAGCAGCACAACGCGCTCCGCGGGCTGCAGCGTAAACAGGTTGCGTGGGGGAGAGACGCGCAGCGTCTGGCCCGGGCGCAGCGCCTCGTGGATATAGCGCGATCCGCCCCGCGATTTACGATCCCGCGCGACGCAGATCAGATAGCCCTCTGCGCCGCTCGTCGGGCCGGTCAGCGAGTACTGACGCGTCATCCCATCCGGCAGATGGAGATCGATATGCGCCCCCGGCCGCCACGCGGGCAGCGGCTCCCCGCGGCCGGAGACCAGCCTGACGGCGAGGCTGGAATCGCCCTCGCGCCACATTCCGTCAACGACCACCTGCAGCAGTTCACTCATTTTCGCCTCCGCCTATACGAGGAAAAAGTCGCCAAAGCCCATCTTCTGCAGCCCGCGACGATAGGCAATCGAGCTGCGGTCGGCGGGAATATGCGCCTCAAGGGTTAAGTCCAGCGGCAGCCTCTCCGGACGCTGGGTTTCGACCATCAGCCGGTCCTCCTCGAAGACGCGGAGATTGAACGCGTGCACGTCCGCGACCGGAACGTGCAGATCGAAGTTGCGCGCAATCGGGGCGAACATGCGGGTGACGCGCGACGATACCGGCGAAGCGGCGTTCATAATCACCAGCCGGGCCTCGCCGGGGAAGTGGATGGTCAGCGTCGCGGTGAAGGGCAGGTGCATCTCGAAACGGCGCAGCCACTGAAACCCCTCCGGCGCGCGGAATCCGGCGCTGGCCGGATAGTTGCCGACCGAGCTCCAGTAGTCGGCAATAAAACCAAAAGACGTTTCCTGCGGGCTGTAGGCCGGCACCTCCTGATTATCCGGATCGGCGAAGGTATCGGTATGGATCCACGCGAAATGGGCAACGTCGAGAAACCCCTCCACCTGGCGGCCGGCAAAGCCGTTGACCTCAAACGCCGGGCAGTTGATCTGCTGAAACCCCTCATCGTGCCAGTGCGGCATGGTGGGCAGCGGCATCGGGTTCTCCGGGTCGAAGGCCATGCACACCCAGATCAGCCCAAAGCGCTCCTTCACCGCGTAGTGGGTCAGGTGGAGCCTCGCCGGAACCGGCTGGTCGGGGCTGGAGGGGATCCGGTTGCAGCGCCCCTCTTCGCCGAAGCGCAGACCGTGATAGGGGCAAATAATCCCTTCGTCGTCGTGAGAGCCGAGGGTCAGCGGTACGCCGCGATGGGGGCAGACGTCGCGGGCGACCACCACCGAGCCTTTAATCCGGTAGATAACCAGCGGTTCGTCCAGCAGGGTCGCCTTCAGCGGGGCGCCGCCGACGTCCTCGGCGCGGGCGACCGGGTGCCAGCATTTCGCCAGCCGGAGCCAGTCGTCCGGCTCGAAGGTGCAGCGGGCCGGCGGGGTGGGATTGGTTCTGTTCATCATGTTCCTTCCTGCTCACGGAAAAGCATTTGTTTAATTGTTGTGAGTTTATTGTTGTCATATTAGGGTGTTGACATCCATCGCCATTAATTCACTAACCCGTTGCAAAAAAGAGAACAGGGGGAATATGAGTCCGTTTTCGCGTTTCGCTATCTATTTCGCCGCGGTGGCCCGCAGCGGCAGCCTGCGCCGGGCGGCTGAAAAGCTGCATATCTCGGCCTCGGCGATAAACCGCCAGATCCTGCAGGCCGAAGAGGAGTTCGGCACGCCGCTGTTTGAACGGCTGCCGGAAGGGCTGCGCATGACCACCGCCGGAGAGCTGCTCTATGACAACCTGCTGCGCTGGCAAAAGGAGTTTCAGCTTACCCGCCAGCAGTTTGACGAGCTGCAGGGGCTAAAGCGCGGCAGCGTCAGCATCGGCATGGTGCAGGCGCTGGCGGAGGGCAGCTTTGCCGCGGCGCTGGCCGATATCATTACCGGGTGGCAGTGGCTGGAGCTCAATCTGCGGGTGGCGGATAGCCACGCGGTGAGCGAAAAGGTTCGTCAGGCCGACGTCGATTTTGGCCTGATCCTCGATCCGGAGGGCCAGGCGGGGCTCAGCGTGCTGGCGTTCGTCGAGCTGGAGATGGGGGTGGTGATGCGCCCGGACAGCCCCCTCGCGCAGGCGGCGACGCTGTCGTTAGGCGATCTCAGCCAGCAGCGGCACATCGTTCCCGGCGCGCCGCTTATCGTGCACGATCGGGTGGCGATGCTCTATCGGCACTACGATTTTTCCCCGGCAAACGGCATCAGCTGCAATGATATTCGGCTGATTAAATCGCTGGTCCTTAAAGGCAGCGGCGTAACGGTGCTGAGCCTGCTCGACGTGCTGGATGAGGTAAAAAGCGGGCAGCTGGCGTTTATCCCTTTGCGCAACAAGCTGCTGCGGCCGCTGACCCTGGCGCTGTGCACCGCGCCATCGCGCCAGCTCTCTCGTCCGGCGCAGATGGCGATTCAGAAGCTGACGGAGGTGATGGAGGCGATGCGGGCCGTCGGCGAAAGCCGGGAGCCGCAGCCCTGAAGGCGGCTAGCCGAGCGGGCCGCCCTGGATCGTCTCGCACAGGCCGTTGATGATCCGCTCCCCGCTCTCCTCTTCAAGCTCCCGGTACCAGGCCTCGGTTAGCGCCATCTCCTTGCCGTGGGTGATATCGCAGCGCCTGCGCGCTTTCAGGATCAGGTCGCGAACCCGCTCGCAGCGCCGGGCTTCGTACTGGCGCAGCGCGGCGACAATATCCTTGCCGTCGCGCAACGCTTCGCCCAGCACCACCGCGTCCTCCAGCGCCGCGCAGCCGCCCTGGCCGATATCCGGGGTGGTGCTGTGTCCGGCGTCTCCCAGCAGCGCCACCTTCCCGCGCACCAGGCGGTCGAAGGGCTCAATATCGTGAATTTCAATTCGGTTGGTGGTGGCCGGATCGAGGCGGGCGATCAGCTCCTGCACCGGCGCTGCCCAGCCGCTGAAGTAGCGGCTAAGATCCGCCTTCAGGGTGCTACGATCTTCCGCCAGTCCGGCCGGCAGGGGGACGTCAAAGAAAAAATAGAAGCGCCCCCTGGCGACCGGCATCAGCGAGACGCGCTTGCCCTCACCGACAAAGGTGGTCCACTGGTCGGCGGGGGCGATGGCCTCGTCAATCTCCACCAGACCGTTCCAGTTAACGTAGCCCGCGTAGCGCCGTTCGGGGGTAAAGCCGAGCACGTACGGGCGCAGGGCCGAGTGGCTGCCGTCGGCGGCAATCAGCATATCGCCGCGGGCGGTGGTTCCGTCGCTGAACCATACCGTCACGCCGTCGTCGTCCTCCGCGACGCGGGTGGCCCGTTTACCGAACCGTACCGCGTCGCGGCCCCAGAAATTGAGCATCTCGCCCTGCAGTTCGCTGCGTGAAACCGGGCAAGGGCGGCCGCCGGTGCGCTCGACCAGAGGCGCAAGGCTAAAGCGGGTCAGGGTTTTGCCATGCCGGTGATCCTGATAGGCCATATAGCGCAGCGGCCCGCCGTAGGTCTCGGTGATGTCGCCCATGCCCAGCAGGTTCATGCACTTCACCCCGTTGGGCCAGATTGAGATGGCGGCGCCAACCGGCTTAATCTCCTGCACCGCCTCAAACACCTCGCAGCTAATTCCGGCCGCTTTCAGCGCGACCGCCGCGCTCAGGCCGCCGATACCGGCACCCATCACTAATGCTTTCATCATCTTCTCCTGTGGCATGCGTTGTGAAGAGCGGAGCAATTTGCGTACCAGCTTGCCGGCGGGCGCGACAGGGGCGTCTGGCGGAGGCGTTGGCGGGAAGGATGCGCTAAAGTGGTGCGTTATCGGGCAATAATTGCCTTTTTTTGCATCAAAAATTGTAAGGTTGGCGTA
This sequence comes from Klebsiella sp. BIGb0149, assembly GCF_004362605.1. Classification (NCBI taxonomy): domain Bacteria; kingdom Pseudomonadati; phylum Pseudomonadota; class Gammaproteobacteria; order Enterobacterales; family Enterobacteriaceae; genus Klebsiella; species Klebsiella sp. BIGb0149. Next base: position 904,255 of record NZ_SNYG01000001.1, read on the forward strand.
TGAGAATCAACCGTTTCATCAGGCCGCGGCGGCCAGACCCGCAATGAGGGAATGTGGCCTGCTTTGTGCAAGCCGCTTTATGTAAGCTGATTTGCGCAATACTGCGCTAACGTGATTAACGACGGGCCGCATGGGCCGTTTGGTATAAGGAGCGACAACATGTCCGAAGTGGCCGCGACGATCGCGATTGAGGACTTTAACCGCCTGGACGACGAGGCGGCCCGCGGCCTGCTGCAGCCCTGCGTGGCGCTCCCCGCCTGGGCGACGGTACTGGTGCAGGGCCGTCCCTATCCTGACCTTGCCGCGCTGCTGGCCGCCGCCAATGAGGCCGCGCAGCGCTGGGGGGAGGCCGAGCTGGATCGGGCGCTGAGCGCCCATCCGCGCATTGGTGAAAAACCGGCCGGAGAGCGGGGTCACGCCGCGCTGTCGCGGCACGAGCAGGGGGCCATCAATGATGAAGATACGCTCCTCGCTCAGGCGTTGAGGGAGGGCAACGCCCGCTACGAAGCCCGCTTCGGGCGGGTCTTCCTGATCCGCGCCAAAGGCCGCAGCGGGGAAGAGATCCTGCAGGCGCTGACGCAGCGGCTGAACCACGACGAGGCGGAAGAGACGCGGGTGGCGCTGGCGCAGCTGCGCGAAATTACCTTATTAAGACTGACGGGAGTCATAGGCGAATGAATACGTTGAGTACCCATATTCTCGATATCTCCAGCGGCAGGCCCGCACAGGGCGTGGCGGTGAACCTGCTGCTGGGCGGGCAAACGATCGCCAGCGGCCTGACCGATGAGCAGGGCCGCATTGCCCTGCTGGCACCCGGCATGCTGACCGCCGGGCGCTATCGGCTGGTGGCGGAGATCGGCGACTGGTTTTCGCGCGACGGGCGGGAAACGCTCTACCTCAAGGCGCAGATCGATTTTGCGATCGCCGAAGACGTCGATGAGCACTTCCACCTGCCGTTTTTGATTGCCCCCGGCGGCTGGTCGACCTATCGGGGGAGCTAATTTTGCGTTCTGGCCCGGCCCGGGGCGTCAGCCCTGCTGGTGCCAGACGCGCTCGCCGTTGACCCAGGTCTCGCTGATATTGCGCTCGTCGCCGAGGGTCATCAGCACAAACAGCTGCTCGTAGATATCTTTGCAGCGTCCGATGCGCAGCCGCTGTAAAGGGGTGGCGGCCGGGTTGATAACCACGAAGTCGGCCTCTTTTCCCGGTTCGAAGTTGCCAATTTTATCGTCAAGGCGCAGCGCGTGCGCGCCGCCGAGCGTGGCGTGGTAAAAGGCCTCGCAGGCGGGCAAGCGATAGCTCTGAAGCTGGGCAACTTTATAGGCTTCCCCCAGCGTGCGCAGCATGCTGAAGGTGGTTCCCGCCCCGACGTCGGTGCCGATGCCGATCCGCACCCGCTGCTGCCAGCTGGCGGGCAGGCGAAACAGGCCGCTGCCGAGGAACAGGTTCGAGGTTGGGCAGAAGGCCAGCGCGGAGCCGGTTTCGTGCAGGCAGCGCCACTCGGCGTCGGCGAGGTGAATGCCGTGCGCAAATACGCTGCGCTCGCCGGTCAGCCGGTAGTGGTGATAGACGTCGAGATAGTGCTCATGCTCCGGCCACAGGCTTTTCACCCACGCCACCTCGCTGAGATTTTCGCTCAGATGGGTGTGCAGCCAGGTATCCGGAAACTCCTCCCTCAGCTGCTGAATGGCCGACAGCAGCTCCGGCGTGGAGGTAGGGGCAAAGCGCGGGGTAATGGCGTAGCCCAGGCGCCCGCGGTGGTGCCAGCGCTGGATCAGCTCGCGGGTTTGCCGGTAGCTCTGCTGCGCCGTCTCCGTCAGATAATCCGGCGCGTGGCGGTCCATCATCACCTTCCCGGCGAGGAGCCGCATATTCAGACGCAGCGCTTCGCTAAACAGCGCATCGACGGACTCGGGATGCAGGGTGCAGAAGACCAGCGCGGTGGTGGTGCCGTGGCTGAGCAACTGGTTGACAAAAAAGCGGGCGATCTCCGCGCTATAGGCCTCGTCCGCGAACTGGCTTTCGACCGGGAAGGTGTAGGTGGTTAACCATTCCAGCAGCTGTTCGCCGTAGGCGCCAATCATCTCCGTTTGCGGATAGTGGACGTGGGCGTCGATAAAGCCCGGCAGCAGCAGCCTGCCGCGCAGGTCGGTGTATCCCTTGTGCGGATGGAGAAACTGCTCTCCCTCCTGCCACGGCAGCAGCGTCTGGATCGTGCCGTTCTCAATAAACAGCAGGCCGTCGGCAAGATAGCGCGCGTGGCGGGCGATATCGTCGGCGCCGTCGGCGACCCGGGCGATATCAAAAAACGCCCCGCGAATTGCAGCATCGTACGACTTGATGGTTTCCGCCATGTTGGCTCCTTGTTGAATCGCGCATTGAGCCATATTCAAAGCAATATTAATGCCAGCCTTTTCGGCTGGCCGGGAGGGCGGGAATAATGCGCTGGGCAACCTGCTGCGAGGTCAGTAAACTGGCTGGCAGGATCGCCCATCAGCCGCGCCGGCCGGCCTCCTCGTTGGTTCGGGAGAGGCTTCGCGCGCCAGACGGGACACGATGCGCGGCGCCCGGCCGTCTTCCCAATCAGGAAACCGTTACTATGATATTGAAAAATTCAGACGCTGAATCTTTTATCCAGTGGGAGGCCCACGCCTGCCTTCCGCTGCTGCCCGGGCAGGATATGTCCCGGCTGCAGCGCTACCGGGACGGCGGTTTTCATCACGTATCGCTCAACGTGGGTATGGACATGACCCCGTTTTCGCTCATCGTGAAGGTGATTGCCGGCTTTCGGCAGTGGCTGGCGGCGCACGATGACACATTTATTCTGGCCGGTACGGTCGAGGATATTTTTCGCGCGCGGCGGGAGAATAAGCTGGCCGTTTCGTTCGATCTGGAAGGCTCAAATATGCTTCTGCAGGCGCCTGAAATGGTGGAGGTCTATGCGCGGCTGGGGGTTCGGCAAATGCTGCTGGCCTATAACAGAGACAACGATTGCGCCGGCGGATGCCACGGCGCCGGGGGCGGCCTGACCCCTTTGGGCCGGGAGGTCGTACGGGCGATCAACCGTAACGGCATCGTTATGGATTGTTCCCATGCCAGCAAACGCGCCAGCCTCGAGGTCATGGCGCTCTCGCAGCGGCCGGTGATTTTTTCGCACACTAACGTGAAAGCGCTGTATGACCACCCGCGTACTATCGACGACGAGCAAATTCGGGCCTGCGCCGCCCAGGGGGGCGTTATTGGGCTGACGGGGCTGGGGATCTTTTTAGGCGATCCCACTGCGTCCGTTAGCGCCTTCGTTCGCCAAATCGATTATCTCGCCGAGCGGGTGGGTCCGCAGTTTATTGGTTTTGGCCTCGACACCGAGCTGTACCCCGAACATAAAGATCTGCCCGCTGGCCTGGATGAGAACGCGTGGTGGCCAAAAGAGCATTACGGGCAGATGAACGGCCATCGCCAGCTGCAGCCGGAAGCGCTGGCCCAGGTGGCCGCGGAGCTGGTGCGGCTTGGCTATCGCGATGAGGATATTCAGGCTATCTACGGCGGCAATTTTTTGCGCGTCGCTCGCGCCACCTGGCCCGCAGAGTAAACGGCATTAGCCGGGTCCCGGCTGCCGCATTGCAGTATGAACGCGCGGCCGCGGTTGATGAGTATGCCGCGCCGGGGGGCGCGGCCTGGGTGGGGAAACTACTCTTTCTGCGCCACGGCGCGGGCGTCATAGCGCGTGGCGACGACGGCGGCGCGATCGTCGCGGGCAATCCAGCGGTAGGCGGCGCCGCTCAGGAAGACGCCGATAAACCAGCTGAAGTTGGCGACCTCATGCAGGGCGGGGATAAAGCTGATAACCAGACCGATAGCCACGGAGGGCACCAGCGCGGCAATGGCCTTCGGGTTAAAGCCGTTGCGATACCAGTATTGTCCTTTCGGCGTGTCGTCAAACAGATCGTCCACCGAGATTTTCCCGCGCTTAATCAGGTAGAAGTCGACCAGCAGAATGCCGAACAGCGGGCCGATAAACGCCCCCAGCACGTCGAGGGTGTAGTGGATAAGCTCCGGGGAGTTAAACAGGTTCCACGGGGTGAGCAGGATTGAACCCACCGCGGCGATCATTCCCCCGGTACGGAAGCTGATTTTCTGCGGCGAGCAGTTGGAGAAGTCGAAGGCCGGGGAGACGAAGTTGGCGACAATGTTGATCCCGATGGTCGCGGTGATCATCGTCAGCAGGCCGATGGCCACCGCCAGGTCGTTGCCTACGCGGCTTACGGTTTCAATCGGGTCGGTTATCATGCGGCCGAACAGCGACTGCGTCCCGGAGACAATCACCACGGTAACGATAGAGAACAGCAGGAAGTTAAACGGCAGTCCCCAGCGGTTGCCGCGGCGGATTTCGCCCATGCTTTTGCCATAGCGCGAGAAGTCGCCAAAGTTAAGCAGCGGCCCGGAGAAGTAGGAGACCACCAGCGCGGTCGCGGTGATCATCTGCCAGGTTTGCTCCCCGGCGCTCAGCGACTTGCTGGCGAGGGTAAAGGAGATCCCGTCAAAGCCGGTCTTGTATACAATCCAGCCCGCCAGCGCCAGCATCACCACGTAGACCGCCGGACCGGCGATATCAATAAAGCGCTTGATGGCGCTCATCCCGTGCCAGAACACCATCGCCTGCAGCAGCCACATGGTGGCGAAGCACAGCCAGCCGAGATGAGACAGCCCGAGGAAGCTGCTCGCGGTGAGCGTCGCCAGCGACGGCCAGAACTTTAGCATCACCAGCATCAGCGCGTTGGCGGCCAGATAGGTCTGGATCCCGTACCAGGCAAAGGCGATAAGCCCGCGGATCACCGCCGGAATATTGGCGCCGAAGACGCCGAACGCCTGGCGACAGATTACCGCATAGGGCACGCCCGCCATCTGGCTCGGCCGGGCCACCAGGTTGGCGCACAGCTGAACGATACAGATGCCGACCAGCAGGCACAGCAGCACCTGCCAGCTGGCTAAGCCCAGGGTAAAGAAACTCGCCGCCACGACATAGCCCCCCATGCTATGCACGTCCGACATCCAGAAGGAAAAGATGTTGTACCAGCTCCAGTTCTGGTCGCGCGTCGGCGCCAGATCCTCGTTGCACAGCCGTGGACTGTAGCCGGCGCTGGAGCCCGCGGCCTTAACCTGATGCGTATTTTGTGAATGTGGCATGAAACCTGCTCCTCTTGATGAAACCCCTGAATATGGATTGCTGAGGCTGTTGCAGGAATTAGGCCAAAATAGTTAATCTTGTATGCAATATTTAATTTTTATGTATACAGTCTGATATCGAAAAGTGAATACGGAGCCGGTTAATGAGTCACGAAAATAGTCTGCATGCCGCGCCAGGCCTGCAGGACAAGGATGAAGCCATCTATCAGGCGCTGATGACCGCCATCGTTGAACACCAGCTGCCGCCGGGCAGCAAGCTGCCGGAAGAGGCGCTGGCGGAGGTCTTTGGCGTCAGCCGCACGGGGATCCGCAAGGTGCTGCAGCGACTCGCCGCTGTGCAAATGGTCACCCTGACGCCCAAGCGTGGTGCACAGGTTGCCAGCCCCACGGAAGAAGAGGCGCGGGAGATCTTCCGCACCCGCGAGCTGCTGGAGGTCGCCAACCTGCCCGACGTGCTGGCCCGCTGCCGGCCGCCGCATCTGGCGGCGCTGGAGGCGATTATTCGCCAGGAGCAGCAGGCGCATGAGGCCTGCAACGGCCCGGCGGCGATCCGCTACTCCGCCGAATTCCATATTCAGCTGCAGGCGATCTCCGCCAATCAGGTGCTTACCGAGATGGTCACCCGCCTGAGCCAGCGCTCGTCATTAGCCGTTGCGGCATGGGGATCGCCGTGGCGACAGGGCTGCCGCTGCGACGATCACGGGCAGCTGGTCGGGCTGCTGCGCGCCGGGGAGCTGCAGCCGCTGAGCGAGGCGCTGACCCACCACTTTGCCCATATCGTTGCCAGCCTGCGCTTTGACACCGCGGGCGTTTCCCTGCCCGATTTCGCCCGGCTGTTTGCCGGCTACAAGGAGTCGTAATGTCCTCTGTTTGTATACAAGTGATCAATCCCAACACCAGCCGCGCCATGACCGAGACCATCGGCGCCGCCGCGCGGGCGGCGGCCGCGCCGGGGACCGAGATTCTGGCGGTCTGCCCGACGGAGGGCGTGCCCTCCATCGAAGGGCACTTCGATGAAGCCATCGCCGCGGTCGGGGTGCTCGAACAAATTAAGGCCGGGCGCCAGCAGGGGGTCTCGGGTCACGTGATCGCCTGCTTTGGCGATCCGGGGCTGCTGGCGGCGCGCGAGCTGGCGCAGGGGCCGGTGGTCGGCATCGCCGAGGCGGCGATGCATATGGCCACCCTGATCGCCACCCGCTTTTCCATCGTCACCACGCTGCCGCGTACGCTGATTATCGCCCGCCACCTGCTGCACCAGTATGGCTTCTACCACCACTGCGCCGGGCTGCACGCCATCGATCTGCCGGTGCTGGCGCTGGAAGACGGCAGCGGCCGAGCGCAGGAGCAGGTACGTCAGCGCTGCGTTCAGGCGCTGAAGGAGGACGGCTGCGGGGCGATTGTGCTGGGCTGCGGCGGGATGGCGACGCTGGCGCAGGAGCTCACTCGCGAGCTGCGGGTGCCGGTCATCGACGGCGTCAGCGCGGCGGTAAAAATGGTCGAGTCGCTGGTGGCGCTCGGCCTGTCGACCAGCAAGCAGGGCGACCTGGCCTTCCCGGAAGCGAAAGATTTAGGCGGCAGGTTTCAGTCATTTAACTGATGGTGATGAGTAAAGAGGTGGGAGATGGATCAGCAGTCAGCGCTTTGTAATCAGGATTACCCTCGCGATCTGCGCGGCTATGCCGGCCAGACGCCGCGCGCGCCGTGGCCGCAGAATGCGCGTATCGCCGTACAGTTTGTTTTAAACTATGAAGAGGGGGCAGAAAACCACGTCCTGCACGGCGACGCGGGCTCCGAGCAGTTTCTCTCCGACATTATCGGCGCCGCCAGCTACCCTGACCGACATATGTCGATGGACTCGCTGTACGAGTACGGCAGCCGCGCCGGATTCTGGCGCATTCACCGCGAGTTCAGCCAGCGCGGGCTGCCGCTGACCGTATTCGGCGTGGCGATGGCGCTGGCGCGGCATCCCGAGATCGTGGCGGCGATTAAGGCCGCCAACTACGACGTGGTCAGCCACGGCTGGCGCTGGATCCACTATCAGCATATGGATATCGAGACCGAGCGCGCGCATCTGCAGCAGGCGGTGCAGGTGTTAACCGATCTCTTCGGCAGGCCGCCCACCGGCTGGTACACCGGGCGCGACAGCCCCAACACTCGCCGGCTGGTGGTCGAGCACGGCGGCTTTGATTACGACAGCGACTACTACGGCGACGATCTGCCGTTTTGGGTCGAGGTGCCGTGCGGCGACGGTTCACGCAGGCCGCACCTGATCGTGCCCTATACCCTCGATACCAACGACATGCGTTTTGCCACCGCGCAGGGGTTCAATACCGCGGAGCAGTTTTATACCTACCTCAAAGATAGCTTTGACGTGCTGTATGAAGAGGGGCGCGAGGCGCCGAAGATGATGTCTGTCGGCATGCACTGCCGCCTGCTGGGCCGCCCGGGGCGCTTCCGGGCCCTGCAGCGCTTCCTTGATTACGTCCAGCAGCATGAGCAGGTGTGGGTCTGCACCCGCCAGCAGATTGCCGACCGCTGGCGGGAGGCGTATCCGTTTCGCCGCTAGCCGATGGCCGGACCGGAGCCTGCTCCGGTCCGGTTGTACCGGCCGTTTTCGTTAGCTCATCAGGCTTACCTGAGCGGCGACAATGCGCCAGCCGAAGGGAAAGCGCACCCAGGTCTGCTGCTGGCGGCCCACGCGATCGCTGCCCTCGCGGGTGAACTCGGTGCTGCAGACCGCGTAATCCTCGCCGAAGCTGGTGATGACAGTGTGGCGCAGCTCGCGCTGGAGTCCGGCCGCCGGGCGGGCGGCGCGAAAGGCACGGATCTCGTCGGCGCCGTAGAGATTTTCCCCGGCGCCGAGGCGCACCGTGCGCTTATCCTCCCAGAACAGCTCGTCGAGCACCGCGACGTTGTTGCTGACCAGCGCCTCTTCATAGCGATAAAAGGCGGCCGTCACCTCGGCCAGAACGCGAGGCCGGTTGATATTATCCTGATCGATCATGCTATTACCTCCGCAGGGCTGGCATCGGTAAGCCCCATCTCTTCCAGTACGCGCGCTGCCCGCAGGCAGGCCTGTTCATTAAACGGGGCGGCGATCAGCTGCAGGCCAATCGGCCGCCCGGAGGCGCTGCGCAGCGGCACCGTGGTGACCGGCAGCCCGACGAAGGAGATGGGCTGGGTGAGCATCCCCATGCTGGCGCGGACCGGCAGCTGCTGGCCGTTGATCTCCATGGTCTGCTCGCCGATGAGCGTGGCGCTGCGCGGCGTTGCCGGCGCGATCAGAATATCGGCGTGAGCAAACAGCGCCTGAAACGCCTGCCGGGCGTGGCGGCGAAAGCGCTGGGCCTGAATATACCAGCTGGCCGGGACCATCGCCCCGGCCAGCAGCCGCTCCCGGGAGTGGGGTTCGAAGCGCTCCGGCTCGCGGCGCAGCGCGGGCAGGTAGTGGTTGCCGCCCTCGGAGGCGCTGATGATAAACGCCGCCGAGCGGGAGAGCTCGGCCTCGGGGAACAGCAGCTCTTCACGGGCGTCGAGGGCCTGCGCTACCCGGGCGACGGCGGCGCGGGCGTCGTCATCGCACCAGCGGCTAAAATAGCCGCCGAGCACCGCGCAGCGCAGGCCTTCCAGACCGCGCGGCAGCAGGTTGCTGGTGCGCTCGCTGGCCTTATCGGCCTGGAAACCGTCGCCGGGATCGCGCCCCTGCAGCGCATCGTAGACCGCGGCGAGGTCGCCGACGCTGCGGGCGAGGGGGCCGATGTGGTCGAGGCTGGCGACAAACGGATGGCTGCCGGATCGCGACAGGCGGCCAAAGGTCGGCTTGAGGCCAAAAATACCGCATAAGGAGGCCGGCACGCGGATGGAGCCGTTGGTATCGCTGCCCAGCGCGAACTGCACCAGCCCGGCCGCTACCGCCGCCGCCGAACCGCCGGACGAGCCGCCGGCGATGCGCGCCAGGTCGTGCGGGTTACGCGTCGCGCCGTAGTGGCTATTTTCGGTGGTAAAGCCGTAGGCGTAGGCGTCCATATTCAGCATCCCTGACAGCAGCCCGCCGGCGGCGTGGAGCTGGCGCACCGCCCAGCCGTCGGCCGCGGCGGGGGCGCGTTCGCTAAACAGCCGGGCGCCGGCGAGGGTGGTCTGTCCGGAGACGTCGAACAGATTCTTTACCGCGTAGGGGACTCCGGCCAGCGGCGGCAGCGGCTGCTTGCCCCGGCGCAGGGTATCAATGCTGTCCGCTTCGGCGAGCATTCGCGCCTCCGTCACCGTGGTCCAGGCGTTGATGTGCGGGTTGATCCGCGCAATGTCGTCGAGGGTCCGGCGGGCGATCTCCCGGGCGCTGAGTTCCCCGGCCTGCAGGGCGCGCTGGATCTCGCTAATCGTCATTTGGTTAAGCGTCATGCTTTATACACTCCGGCGATTTCCAGGCGTTCGTCGAGGGGGAAGGCCATCAGCGGTTCGGCCATGGCGGCGATGCGGCTGAACTGCAGCTGAAGCTCGGCGCGGCGGGCTTCATCCAGCTCCAGGCCGAGGATCTGCTCCATTTGTGCCAGGTACGTGCTCCAGTCGGGCGTCACTTTTTGCATGCTGAACTCCTAATAACCGGCGGCTGAGCCGTTGCTGCGCGGATCGGATGCCCCTTCGAAGAGGCCATTCGGATGACGGACGATGGCGCCGGCGTGGCCCATGGCCTCGCTGAAATCGTCCAGCACTTCGACCTCATGCCCCAGCGCCCGCAGGCGGGCGACGCTCTGCGGCGTAAAGCGACCCTCCAGCTTCAGCGAGTCGGAGGTTTGTCCCCAGGTGCGGCCCAGCAGCCAGCGCGGCCGGGAGATGCTCTCCTGCAGCGGCACCCCCTGCAGGATATAGCGGGTAAAAAGGGCGGCCTGAGTTTGCGGCTGGCCGTCGCCGCCCATCGAGCCGTACACCATTACCCGGCCGTCGCTGAGGCGGGCCGCCGCCGGATTAAGGGTATGGAACGGCTGCTTGCCGGGGGCCAGCGCCAGAAGATGCTGCGGATCGAGGCTGAACGAGGCGCCGCGGTTCTGCCAGACAATTCCGCTCTCCGGCAGCACCACGCCGCTGCCGAACTCGTGGTAGATACTCTGAATAAAGGAGACCGCCAGCCCGCTGTCGTCCATAACCCCCATCCATACGGTATCGCCGGGACCTTTGCCGGCGCCCCACGGGGCGGCCTGCCGGTCGCTGACCCGCTCGGCCAGCGCCTGCAGCGCCGCCGGTTCCAGCAGGCTTTGAATATCGACATCAAGGTGGCGCGGGTCGGTGATATGGGCGTCGCGCAGGCTAAAGGCCAGCTTGGTGGCCTCGACGATGCGGTGGACGGTCATCGCCTCGTCGGCCTCGGCCATCGCCAGGCGGTCGGTAATGCCGAGAATCGCCAGCGACACCAGCCCCTGGGTCGGCGGCGCGAGGTTCCACAGCTCGCCGTGCCGATGGGTCAGTTTGAGCGGCGCAGGGCGGCGGGCACGGTGCTGGCGGAGATCGTCGAGGGTGACGGGCAGCCCGTACTGCGCCATGCCCTCGGCCAGGGTTTCAGCCAGCGGGCCGCGATAGAAGCTGTCCAGCCCCTCGTTGACCAGCCGCCTGAGAGTGTTGGCCAGCGCGGGCTGGTGAAAGCGGCTGCCGGCAATCGGCGGCTGGCCGTCAACCAGAAAGGTTTCGGCAAATCCCGGCAGCGAGCGGAGTTCATCAAGCTTGCCGGCGGTGGCGCTGGCCTGGGATTCGGTGACCGGAATCCCGCCGCTGGCGTAGCCGATAGCGTCTTCCAGCAGACGCGCCAGCGGCAGCGCCTTGCCGCTCAGGGAGCGCGACACCCGGAGCGCTTCGTCCCAGCCGCTGACGGTGCCGGCGACGGTCAGCGCGGCGCGCGGGCCGCGGTGCGGGATCTGCTGCAGGTCGGAATAGGCCTCCAGCGTCGCCCCCGAGCCCGCCGCGCCGCTGGCGTCGATTGCGATCGGTTCCCCTTCCGGCGGGACGATGAGCCAGAAGCCGTCGCCGCCGAGCCCGTTCATATGGGGATAAACCACGGCGATGGTGGCCGCCGCGGCGACCATTGCTTCGATTGCGCTTCCGCCTTCGCGCAGCACGGCAAGCGCGCTTTGGCTGGCCAGGTGATGGGGGGCGACCGCCATCCCGCGGGTGGATACATGACTGTGCATTCGTTGTCCTCGTGACGCGATGTATTCTCTCAGAGTGCAAAAGCCGTTCCACTTCTGAACCCAAAGTTTCATTCCCTGCCGCCGGCGCTTTTTGCCGGAGTGGCACGCATCGTGAAAGGAAGGGTATTCAACGTCATGCGCGCCGCAGATCGGGCATAAATAGCGACAACAGCGCGAGACGCATCGCCAGCGCATAGGCAAGGTGGAGTATGACGGGTATAGTGCGATGAAACAAAAGTTACAGGGGCCTTATGCAACAGCTTGATGAACGACTCAAAGGGCAGTACGCCTCCCTGTCGCCCCAGGAGCAGCGGGTGGCGGATTTTATTTTCGATCACTTTGATGACCTGATCAGCTACAACAGCGCCGAGCTGGCGCAGCTGAGCGGGGTGTCGAAAGCGACGGTGAGCCGCCTGTTCAAGCGGCTGGGCTACGAGAAGTATAAGGATATGCGCGACGAGCTGCGCACCCTGCGCCAGAGCGGGATGCCGCTGACCGATAACCGCGACGCGGTGCAGGGCAACACGCTGCTGGCGCGCCATTATAAGCAGGAGATGGCCAACCTGACCCAGTGGGTCAACGACCTCGACGCGCGCCAGTTTGCCGAAGCGATTAACGCGATGGTGAGCGCCGAACGGGTGGTCATCGTCGGCATGCGCAACGCCTATCCGGCGGCGCTGCACCTGCGCCAGCAGCTGCTGCAGGCGCGCGGTCAGGTGCAGGTGCTGCCCCAGCCGGGGCAAAGCCTGAGCGAGGAGCTGGTGGATCTGTCGGCCAGGGACGTGGTGGTGGTGATGGCCTTTCGCCGCCGCCCGCGGCTTATTCGGCCGCTGCTGCAGCAGCTCCAGGCCCGCGGTGTGCCGGTGCTGCTGATGTGCGAGCCGCAGGCGCACGGCCTGTTTCCGCTGGCGTGCTGGCAGCTCTGCGCGCCGCTCGATAGCGTCTCGGCCTACGATAGCTACGCCTCGGTCAACAGCCTGATCAACCTGCTGGCCAACGCTTTTCTGCATGAGATCCTCGATAAGGGCCGCCCGCGCATTCACGAAATCGCCACCCTTTATCAGCAGCTGGACGAGCTCGAGCAGCGATAATGGGGCGTCAGTCTGGTGCTTTGCATTATTTTAGTGCGGATTTCCGGCGGTGAGAGAAGGCGAGATTGCCGCGCATTCTCTCTCTCTTCCTTGTTTCATCACTCTTTTATGGCATCTTCCGCCTCGGCAGCGGCGCGGCGCATATCTGGCACATTAGTTGCAAAAGTTTATTTAAAGAATCTTTTGTTTCATACTAACGTAACGGGTAAACATCATGAAAAAACTGTTGATCGCACTGGCCGGGGCCGCCTGTCTGTTTACGCAAATGAGCGCGGCCAGAGCCGACCAGCTGCAGGATATCGAAAAGCGCGGGGTTATCCGTATCGCGGTGCCGCAGGATTTCCCGCCGTTTGGCTCGGTGGGCACCGATCTCCAGCCCCAGGGCTATGACATCGATATGGCGCGCTACCTGGCGAAGCAGATGAAGCTCAGGCTGCAGCTGGTGCCGGTAACCAGCGCCAACCGGGTGCCTTACCTGCAAACCGATAAAGTGGATCTGGTTATCTCCAGCCTCGGCAAGAATGCGGAGCGCGAGAAGGTGATTGATTTCAGCCGCGCCTACGCGCCGTTCTTCCTCGGCGTCTTCGGGCCGAAGGGGGCCGAGCTGAAGGATGCGGCGGCGCTGAGCGGGAAAACCGTCGGCGTCACCCGCGGCGCGGTGGAGGACATGGTGCTGAGCGAGCTGGCGCCGAAAGAGGCGCAGATCAAGCGCTACGAGGATAATAACACCACGCTGTCAGCCTACCTCTCGGGGCAGGTGCAGTACCTGGCGACCGGCAACCTCGTGGTGGCGGCTATCTCCCGGCAAAATGCGCAGAAGGCGCCGGTACCGAGCTTTATGCTGAAAGATTCGCCGTGCTTTATCGGCCTGAAAAAGAACGAGCCGGCGCTGAAGGAGAAGGTGGACGCGCTGATTGAGCAGGGAGTTAAGGACGGCACGCTCAACGCGCTGTCGCAGCAGTGGCTGAAAGCGCCGCTGCCCGCAGGCTTTGGCGCATAGGGTCTGCGAATGACGGAGCAACTTCATTTTTCTGAGCTCTGGCCGCACTGGCCAGAGCTGCTGGCGGGACTGTGGGTTACCGTGCAGCTGACGGTGCTGGCGACGGCGGGCGGCCTGGCGATAGGCATTTTCGGCGCCGCCATCCGCAGCGGGCGGGCGACGTGGTTCAGCCGCATCTGGGGCGGCTACGTGGAGCTGATTCGCAATACGCCGTTCGTAGTGCAGCTGTTTTTTATCGTCTTTGGCCTGCCCAACCTGGGCTTAAAGATGACCGCCGGCGAGGCCGCGCTGCTGGCGATGGTGATCAACCTCGGGGCCTACAGTACCGAGATCGTGCGCGCCGGGATTCAGGTGACTCCCAGAGGGCAGTGGGAGGCCGGGCGCGTGCTGGGGCTGAGCCGCACGCAGACCTTTATTCAGGTGGTTCTGCCGCCGGCGCTGCAGCGGATTTATCCGGCGCTGGTGAGCCAGTGCATCATCGTGATGCTGGGATCGTCGGTGGTTTCGCAGGTTTCCTATGAGGAGCTGACCTTCGCGGCGAACCTGATCCAGTCGCGAACCTTCCTCAGCTTTGAGGTCTATCTGGTCACCACGGGGATCTACCTGGTGCTGTCGATAACAATGCGCCAGCTGCTGATGGCAGCGGGGCGAAAATGGCTGGGAGTACGGGCATGATGGCCACCTTTACCGACTGGGACATTATCCGCAATCTGCTGCTGGCCGGGCGCTGGACGGTGCTGCTGTCGCTGGTGGCGTTTCTCGGTGGCGCGCTGGTGACGCTGCCGCTGCTGCTGCTGCGCCTCACCGGCGGGCGCCAGGTCAGGCGGCTGATCCGCGGCTACGTTGAGCTGTTCCAGGGAACGCCGCTATTAATGCAGCTGTTTTTGGCCTTCTTCGGCGTGGCGCTGTTCGGCATCGACGTCTCGCCGTGGACCGCCGCGTCGATGGCGCTGACCTTCTATACCAGCGCCTTTTTACTCGATATCTGGTTCGGCAGCATCCGCGCGCTGCCGAAAGGGCAGTGGGAGGCCTCGCGCTGCCTGGGGCTGAGCTTCACCCAGACGCTGTGCCGGGTCGTTGCACCCCAGGCGCTGCGCATCGCCATTGCCCCGACGGTGGGCTTCGCGGTGCAGGTGATCAAAGGTACCGCCCTGGCGTCGATTATCGGCTTCGTCGAGCTGACCAAGGCCGGGACGATGCTGACCAACGTCACCTACCAGCCGTTTAAGGTCTTTGCGCTGGTGGCGCTGGGCTACTTCATTCTGTGCTACCCGCTGTCCCGCTACAGCCGCTATCTGGAGAACAAATTCAATGCCTCTCATCACCATTAATCAGATGCAGAAGTACTACGGCGACAACCACGTGCTCAAAGGCGTCGATCTGGATATCGATATGGGCGAAGTTATCTCGATTATCGGCCGCAGCGGGTCGGGGAAAAGCACGCTGCTGCGCTGCATCAACGGCCTGGAAGGGTATCAGGACGGCAGCATTAAGCTCGGCGGGATGACCATTACCGACCGCGATTCGCAGGCCCGCGAAATCAGCCGCTCCATTGGGATGGTGTTCCAGAACTTTAACCTGTTCCCGCACATGACGGCGCTGGAAAACGTGATGCTGGCCCCGCGGCGGGTGCTGAAAAAGAGCGCCGCCGAATGTCGCGAGCTGGCGCGGCAGATGCTGGAAAAAGTGGGGCTCGGCGACCGCCTGGACTACTATCCGGCCAATCTTTCCGGCGGCCAGCAGCAGCGGGTGGCGATCGCCCGGGCGCTGGCGATGTCGCCGAAGGTTCTGCTCTGCGACGAGATAACCTCGGCGCTGGACCCCGAGCTGGTGGGCGAAGTGCTCAAGGTTCTTGAGCAGCTGGCCGCCGAAGGGATGACGCTGATCCTCGTGACCCATGAAATGAATTTTGCCCGTGAAGTGGGCGACCGCGTGGTGTTTATGCATCAGGGACGCGTCTGGGAGCAGGGCGACAGCAAGACGCTGTTCGCCAACCCGCAGACCCTCGAGCTGAAGCAGTTTATCTCCTCCGTGCGCGGCTTAAATCAATAAGGAATTAACGATGGATATCACTCAGTTTTCGCAAATCAACCCGCCGCCGCGCCTGCTGATGGGGCCGGGACCGATCAACGCCGACCCGCGCGTGCTGCGCGCCATGTCGAGCCAGCTTATCGGCCAGTATGACCCGGCGATGACCCACTATATGAACGAAGTGATGGCCCTGTATCGCGGCGTGTTTCGCACCGATAACCGCTGGACGATGCTGGTAGACGGCACCTCGCGCGCCGGCATCGAGGCGATTCTGGTCTCCGCCATCCGCCCCGGCGACAGGGTACTGGTACCGGTATTTGGCCGCTTCGGCCACCTGCTGTGTGAAATCGCCCGCCGCTGCCGCGCCGAGGTCCATACCATTGAGGTGCCGTGGGGCGAAGTCTTCACCCCTGACCAAATCGAAGAGGCGATCAGGCGCGTACGCCCGCGCCTGCTGCTAACGGTACAGGGCGATACCTCCACCACCATGCTGCAGCCGCTGGCCGAGCTGGGCGAAATCTGCCGCCGCTACGACGTGCTGTTCTATACCGATGCCACCGCGTCGCTGGGCGGCAACGCCCTCGAAAGCGATGCCTGGGGGCTGGATGCGGTATCGGCGGGGATGCAGAAGTGCCTTGGCGGCCCGTCCGGGACCTCGCCCGTCACCCTGAGCGCGCGGATGGAGGAGGCTATTCGTCGCCGCAAGTGCGTTGAAGAGGGGATCCGCACCGAGGCCCATCTCGACGGCGTTGATGAGGCTATCTACTCCAACTACTTCGATCTGGGCATGATCATGGACTACTGGGGGCCGGAGCGCCTGAACCACCATACCGAGGCCACCTCGGCGCTGTTCGCCGCCCGCGAATGCGCCCGCCTGATCCTTGAGGAGGGGCTGGATAACGGCATTGCCCGGCATAAGCTGCACGGCGATGCGCTGCTGAAGGGGATCCAGGCGATGGGGCTGGAGACCTTCGGCGACCTCAGGCACAAGATGAACAACGTCCTCGGGGTAGTTATCCCGCAGGGGATCAACGGCGACCAGCTGCGTAAAATCATGCTCGACGATTTCGCGATAGAGATTGGCACCTCGTTTGGCCCGCTGCACGGCAAGGTATGGCGTATCGGCACGATGGGCTACAACGCGCGCAAAGATTGCGTGATGACCACCCTCAGCGCCCTCGAGTCGGTGCTGAACCACCTCAAGTTTGCCACCACCCAGGGCGCCGGCATGCAGGCGGCATGGGATCACTACCGCAGCGAGACGCCGCAATGAGCCAGGCGGTACGCCAGCAGGCGGAGTGGGCGCAGGCCGCGGCGCGGGTGATGGCGCGGGCCGACGAGCTGGCCGCGATCAGCGAAAGCGCGGATGCGCTGACCCGGGTCTATCTTTCACCGCAGCATCTGCAGGCTAACCAGCAGGTCGCCCGCTGGATGAGCGAAGCCGGGATGCGCGTCTGGCAGGATAGCGTCGGCAATATCTGCGGGCGCTACGAAGGTGAGCTGGAGGGAGCGGCGGCTATTTTGCTGGGTTCGCATCTCGATACCGTCCGCAACGCCGGGCGCTACGACGGCATGCTGGGGGTGCTGACGGCGATTGAGGTCGTACAAAGCCTCTATCAGCAGGGGCGACGGCCGGCGCGGGCGATTGAAATTGTCGGCTTCTGCGACGAGGAGGGGACCCGTTTCGGCATTACCCTGCTCGGCAGCCGGGGGTTGACCGGCACCTGGCCCGAGGACTGGCTGGCGCAGACTGACGCCAGAGGCATCAGCGTGGCGCAGGCGATGACGCAGGTCGGGCTCGATCCGACGCGGGTCGCGCATTCTGCCCGCCGGGTGGAGGAGATTGCCGCCTATCTGGAGCTGCATATCGAGCAGGGGCCGTGCCTCGAACAGGAGGGGCTGGCGCTGGGCGTGGTTGAGGCCATCAACGGCGCGCGCCGCCTGAACTGCCGTTTTCTCGGCGAGGCGGGCCATGCGGGGACGGTACCGATGAGCCACCGCCGGGACGCGCTGGCCGCCGCCGCCGAATGGATGACGCTGATTGAGAGCCGTACCCGCCAGCAGGGGGGCAACCTCGTGGCGACGGTGGGCACCCTGCACTGCGCGCCGGGGGCGGTTAACGTGATCCCCGGCGAGGTCACGCTGAGCCTTGATATTCGCGGCCCGCACGAAGAACCGCTGGAGGCGCTGCTGAATGCGCTGCTCGACGATGCGCGCAAG
The DNA here is from genome assembly GCF_004362605.1 of Klebsiella sp. BIGb0149. Taxonomy (NCBI): domain Bacteria; kingdom Pseudomonadati; phylum Pseudomonadota; class Gammaproteobacteria; order Enterobacterales; family Enterobacteriaceae; genus Klebsiella; species Klebsiella sp. BIGb0149. The sequence continues at coordinate 921,957 of NZ_SNYG01000001.1, forward strand.
GTTGCCGCCCGCCGCGGCCTGCAGTTCGGCTGCGAGGAGTTCTACCGGATTGCGGCCACCGCCTGCGATGAGCGACTGCAGCAGGTGCTAAGTTCGGCCGTGTGCCGGGTGCAGGATCGCTCCCTGTCGCTGCCGAGCGGCGCCGGACACGACGCCATCGCGATGGCCGAACGCTGGCCGGTAGGCATGCTGTTTGTCCGCTGCAAGGGCGGCGTCAGCCATCATCCGGCAGAGTCGGTGACGGCGGCGGACGTTGCGCTGGCGATCGCCGCGTTTAGCCAGGCAACCCTCGCCCTGAGCGATATGACCTGACGCTCTTCCCCCCGCGTTGGTACGGGAAAGCCGGGGGGATGTGTAAAGAAATTAGCACTAAATGCTAAAAATGCCGCAGGCGATCGCTATACCATCCGCGGCACTGACCTCGTCGCCATGGATTGGTAGTCAGTTGGAAAAATTCCGCGGGGTCAGTCCACTCTCTTCCTCCACCGTTGGTTCCCCCCTTAGTGCCCCTGATTTACGCTGCCGCAGTGCGGGTTTTTTGATGTGCCGAATCTCATCGGGCTGGTATGCTGCGTTTTGAGAGAGACAACGTTGTTTGAGAGACATGCCAATGCCTGATTTACAAAAACATTTGCCTCCCAAGGCCCCGCTGGTCGCTTCCCGGGCCAACCTGCTGCCCGCGCTATTGGTGATTATCGCCGTATCGGCGCTCTGTATTTTCATCTCAAAACCCTTAGGCCCCTGGAACGTGATATTTACCAATTCCGGACTCTATATCGATCTGCTGGCCCTGCTGTTTCTGGTATTTATGCTGTGGAATTCGGCAAAAGTCAGAATGAGCCACGTGGCGGTGAACTGGGTGCGCTACGGGCTGCTGCTGTGGATCGCCGGCGGCACCTTCGATTTAATGGATGAGATTTTCGTCCAGCCGCGATGGATGGGCTACTACTGCGAAGATCTGCTGCGCCTGTCCGGCATGCTGCTGACCACTATCGGGATCTACAAAATTATCGATCGCATTAACATCCTCTACGTCGACGCGCGCTCGCAATCGCTGAAGGATGAGTTAACCCAGCTGCCCAACCGGCGCTTTTTTATCGATACCATTCGCGAAAAGCAGGGCCACCAGCTGGCGCTGATGATTCTCGATATCGACTTCTTCAAGAAAATAAATGACACCTACGGCCACCTGATGGGCGATGAGGTGCTGTTTGCGCTCGGCAAGCAGCTGGCAAAATTAACCAGCGATAAAATACAGCCGGCGAGGATTGGCGGCGAAGAGTTCGCCATTATCGTTGACGGGATGTCGCCTGAAGAGGTGCGCAGCCTGGCGCAGTCGATTCTGGAGAATGTCCGCACCATTTTGATTAATAGCGACTACCCGCTGTCGGTGAGTATCGGCGTCGGCATGCGCGGCCGCGATGAGCCTCAGGAAACGTTTATCAAGAAAGTGGATGAAGCGCTGTACAAGGCGAAAAATAACGGCCGCGGCCGGGTGGAGTGGGCCTGACGCGCGGCGGGAATTACGCCTGCTGCGCGCTGCGGCAGTGGCGACGATACTCTGAAGGGGAGCGCTCGGTGTAGCGTTTAAAGACCCGGCAAAAATAGTTGCTGTCGACGAAACCGCAGTTATGGGCGATCTCTTTGACCTTTAAATCATAGCCGCGCAGCAGCTTTTTGGCTTTTTCCAGCCGAACGCTGGTCAGATATTCGTTAAACCCGACGGAGCCCGATTTCTGGAATATATGCGAGAGGTAGTTGGGGGTAATATGGAAACGTTTCGCCACCGACTCCCGGGTTAAGGGCTGGCTGAGATTGTCCTCCAGAAAATCCTGGACGGCCAAAAACAGATCGCGGCTCCGGCTGACCCGCATCTCAAGCCCGACGAGCTGCTCAAGACAATGGCTTAATAGCGCCGACACCACCAGCCTGGCGGTGACCGGGTCCGGCTGAAGGCAGATCTCATTCAGCGCTAACAGCAAATACGATCCGACGCGAGGCCCCAGTCGGGCGACGTTTTGCTTCTCCGTGTGCAGCTGCTTGCCATCCCAGCGCTGGATGCAGAATCCCAGCTTTTGTCTGCCGAACAGGATGCTCAGCGTCGACGCCGGGCCGGTCCACTCCGGTAACGTCCATTTACCTGCCTGCACGTACAGCGCCTGCGATAGCGTTAGCTGGCTATCAGACAGCGGCAAACCGCGCTCTCTTAGCTCGCCGTCCAGCACAATTTCCAGCCGAGGGAAGGGCACTTTATAGGCCAGCTCAGGGACCGATACGTCCGGCTCAGGGAATCTGATCTGCAGCGTATCCTGCTGATTGACCAGGCGATGTAGAATTTCCGGCAGATCTGCAATCATCCTCTAAACCCCGAAAGATAGCTATTATCCTTTTGATTATAAAATATTTTATAAATAAATGACGCGGTTGGATCACCTTGCAGCGCGCCGGCTTCGCCGCGGACGGCAGCGGATGCGGAGATTTTGATGGCAATCACAGTTTGCTCCCCCGCGTACGGATATCCAGTTTTTCGTAGGATTAGCCTCATGTATTTCAGCCGGCCGCCGTTTAAAGTTTATTTCGTGTTATCGAAAGGTTAAAGGAAATAAATATGGAACATCAGTCTGCCGTATATCTGGATGCGCTTGGCGCCAATATTGCGCTTACAGAAAAGATGAAAGAGGAGCTGAATACCCTCGGCTACACCGTGGTGCATAGCGTCGCCGACCCGCAATGGCTGGAGGCGATGCGGGACCTTATCGACGAGATTGTTGAGAAAGAGGGGGATAATCTCGCCATCGAACACCATCAGGAAGCGACGGCGACCCGTATTGCCAACCTGATTAACAAGGGCGTGATTTGGGAGAAAGTCTGGGCTCATCCGCTGATCCTCTCCGCCTGTCGGTATATTTTTCAGGGCGATTTTAAGATTTCCAGCCTCAACGCGCGGGAAGCGTTGCTCAACGGCGGCAGCCAGCCGCTGCATGCCGACTGGAAAAAGCCGCGACCGGATTTTCCGAAAGTACATCTGGTAAATACGATTTGGGCTATTGACGATTTAAGCGCCGAAAATGGCGCGCCGCGCATTATTCCCGGCACTCATCTGCGACCGGAGCTGCCGGAGGACGTGCTGGAGGACCCCGAGCTGCCGCATCCTGACGAGGTGGTGTTTGCCGCGCCAGCGGGAAGCGTGATGATTTATAACGCCCATACCTGGCACGGCGGCACCTGCAATCACATCGGCAGCAGAAGGCGCGTGCTGCACGGTCTCTATATCGACAGGCAAGATACGCCGCAGCAGGACCAGCAGCGCTGGCTCAGGCCTGAAACGGCAAGTCGTCTGACGCCGGCGCAAAAATGGTTGCTTGATGTGAAGTAGTCCAGCGAAGTCAGGGCGGTTCAGGGGAGCCGCCCTTTGCTGAAGGAAAGGTCAGGGAATATCCAGATAGACGACCGGTTTTTTCATGATGCACTTCACCGCCTCGATAACCTGCTGCGGCTGAAGTAAAAAAGTTTTGATGCTGGTTTTAATGGTCCGTACGCCGATAAACCTTTGCGCATCGTCGATTTCAATATCTGTCACCAGCAGCACCACGTCGGCGTGGGTAATTTCGTCAGGGGTAATCTTATTCTCAACGCCTAATGCGCCCTGGGTTTCAATTTTCATATGCCATTTTTCATGGTGCGCGACTTTGACCAGACGTTCCGCCGCCATATAGGTGTGCGCCACGCCGCTGACGCAGGCGGTCACCGCTACGATATTCAGTTCCATATTCTCCTCCAGGCGCTAACCGCCGATGGTGACGCGAAAACCCGCTTTCTCAGCCATAATCCTGAATGGCTCAATCTGTGACGCGTCCGGGGCCTTAATTGTCGCCATCGACCACTTCCTGCCGAGCAGCGCGTATTTAGGCTCGCCATATTGATGGAACGGTAGAAGATGTATTTCAGGAAGCTTAAATGGCGCCAGAAACGCCAGGATTTGCCGGAAATTCTCTTCGCTAAGCGTATACCCGGGAATGAGCGGTACCCTGGGAATAACCCGAATGCGCTTCTCCACCAGCCTGCTGAAATTATCTAGCACCCGCGGTACATCGATCCGCAGCTGAGCCTGCGCGCGACCGGTATCCATGATTTTCAGATCGAACAGCACCTCATCGCACTGCCTGGCGAGCGGGTAAAAGCGGCTGAACGCCGCGTCGCCGGCCGTTTCAATCGCCGTGCGTATTCCCAGCTGGCGTAAGGTTTGCAGGAAGCGGGTTGCAAACCCGGCCTGCATTAATACTTCGCCGCCTGACAAGGTGACGCCGCCGCCGGAGGCGCGAAAGAAAACGTCATCCTTGAGGACTTCCTTAACTAAATTATTCAGCGTCACGTCGCGGCCGATTTGCTCCCATGCGCCGGAGGGGCACTCTTCGACATCCTGCTGGCAGCGCGTACAGCGCAGGCATTTGCTCTCCCGGCGTACGGTCTCTATTTTAGTGGAGATAGATTCCGGGTTGGCACACCACGGACAGACGTGCGGGCAGCCTTTAAAAAAGACCACCGTCCTGATCCCCAGGCCATCGTTCAGCGAGTAGCGCTGGATGTTAAAAATGCGCGCCCGATCGGCGCGCGTCTCCAGAACCTCACAGCTGATGCGCGGTGCGGTGGATAATGTCATCCTGAATCTCCTTTGATAGCTCGACAAAGAAGGCGCTGTAACCCGCTACGCGCACCACCAGGCCTGCGAAATCCTGGGGACGCTGCTGCGCTTCGCGCAGGGTATCGGCATTGACCACGTTGAACTGGATATGCTGAAGCTTGAGCTTGCTGAATGCCTGCAAAAAGTCAGCCAGCTTATTGAGGCCGCCGTCACCGGCAAGGGTAGCCGGCGTAAACTTCACGTTAAGCAGCGTACCGTTGGATAAAAGATAGTTATCCAGCTTGCTGACGGATTTTAGTACCGCCGTCGGCCCTTGAGAGTCCTGGCCGACCATTGGCGAAAGCCCGCCGTCGGCTAGCTGATCGCCGGCCAGACGACCGTCGGGCGTTGCGCCGACCACTGACCCCAGGGGCACGTGCGCTGAGACGGTGTAGGAACCCGGCGTGAAATGTCCGCCGCGCGGGTTGAGATACTGCTCGACTTCTTTACAGTAAAAACGCAGTAAATCGGCGCTGATATTGTCGACTTTATCGATATCATTGCCATATTTTTCAAAACGGTTAATCAGCCGCGCGCGGATCTTTTCCCCTTCCGGAGTTTTGAAGTTGGCCTTAAGAACCTGAATGAGCTCATCAAAACTCATCCGCTGCTGCTCGAACACCATTCCCTTAAGCGCATGCAAAGAGTCGCTGAGGTTGGCGATACCAATGCCCTGCACGCCGGAGAAGTTATAGCGCGCTCCGCCCTCGGTGATATCTTTACCGCGTTCAATACAGTCCAGAATAAAAGAGGACAGCAGGGGAACCGGCGCCTGGTCGCGATGGCCGATATCGCAAATATTGCTGCCGTTAATCATCAGCTTGATGTAGTAGCGAATTTTTTCGCGGATTTGGTTGAGCAGCCCGTTCCAGCTCACATCGGGATTGCCTTCATTCTCCAGGATTACGATCTCCATCACCTTGAGCAGGTTAAACATCGCAATATCGTGCAGCCCGTATGTTCGCCCGGGGATCGACAGCTCAACGCAGCCGACGACGGCGTAGTCGCGAGCATCCTCAAGCGATACCCCGCGATTCAAAAACGCCGGAATTACGACTTCATCATTAAAAACCTGCGGGATACCGGTACCCAGGCGGATCGTTTCTGCGGTCTTGCGCAGGAACGGACGGTCGATCAGCTCATTGACGCGGACGCCAAGATTAGGCTGCGGTAGCCGGACTTTCTGATACGCATCAAGAGCCAGAAACGAGAGTACGTTCACCGCGCTGCGTCCGGTCTCGCTCAGCCCGCCGAGCAACGCGGTATAGCCGGTCGGGAAGCCGGCAAAATAGCGAGCGCTGCTTGACGAGCGCAGCAGGACGATATCGTTGCACTTGACCCACAATGACTCCAGCAGTTCCTGCAGGAAAGCCGGGTCCTGGCCCCGATTTAACGATGTCTGATAGAACGGCAGCATGTACTGGTCGAAGCGCCCCAGCGAGAGGGAGCTGGCGTTAGATTCATGCTGCAAAATAATATTCATATGCCAGAACAGCTGACAGGCCTGGTAGAAATCCTCCGGGCGATGAACCGAGTTATGCCGGGAGATCGCGGCGATTGCGGCGAGCTCCTGACGCCGCTTAGCGTCGCTGCAGGCGGCGGCCATCTCCTCGGCCAGCAGCGCATAGCGCAGAATGTGCCGCTGCGAGGCCTCCAGCAGAATCAGCGCGGCCTGATAGAAGTGGTTGCGTGGCGCGCTTTCGGCCGCCGCCCGTAGTTCTGCAACCAGTGCCGCGAGGCCATTATTGAGCAGCCGGGGGTAGTCGATAATGATATGGCCCTGGCCCTTATCGGTCTGGTTGACGCTGAAAATCTGGGTGCTGACGGCCGCTTTGACCTCATCGGTCATCCGGGCGTTAATAAAGTCTTTCATCGAGCGCTTTTCCCAGTAAGGAAACAGCGCTTCGCGGTAAATGCGTTTATCTTCTTCGCTGATGACAAAACGATCCTGGGGGCGAGAGGCGAAGCTGTCCAGTTCGTTCAGTAACCAGTAAGGGTCCATTTCCGGGGAGGCGATCCCGGCTCGCGGCTTGACCGTGCGGTTGCCCACAATGAGTTCATCCTCACGAATCGAGATCTGCACATGGTCAAGGATCCACGCGGTGGCTTTCGCCCGGCGTAATAGCACCGGCTCACCCGCCGTCTGTTTGTGGCTTGCGGTATACAGCAGCGCCCGCTCAAGCGAGATCTCCCGCGGCTGGGCGAACAAACTGTCTTTTAAGCGTTGAGTACGATTCGTCATGACAAACTCCATGTTAGTCCGGCGGAGCGCCAGGGCGCTCCGCTCTGTTCAGGCTTTCTGTGCAAGATGGCCGTCGATTTTTTGCATGATGGCCTCCGCGCGTTTCACCGCATCGCTGATATTGACGCGGACGATGGTTTTACCGGAAAAGCGCTCTTCAAACTTGATGCCGATATCCTTGGTCAGGATGACCATATCGGCGCGGGCGACATCCTCCGCCGTCAGTTCGTTTTCGATCCCGATAGAGCCCTGGGTCTCGACTTTTATCTGCCAGCCTTTCGCTTTGGCGGCGCTCTCCAGTGACTCGGCGGCCATATAGGTATGCGCTACTCCCGACGGGCAGGCGGTGACGGCAATAATGTGGGTCATAGAATTATCCTCTCTGCTTCTCAGTTAATTTCGAAATCAAGATCCAGCTCGTCATCGGCTTTAGCGGCCGGCGTTTTCTTTTTTGTCAGCGCTTTAAGAGTAATGACGCAGGCGGCGGCGACGCATGCGCCGACCAGCAGGCCAGCGATAAATCCGCCTTTACCCTGCACGACCGGCAGCACGATTAGCCCGCCCCAGCCGGCATAGCACTGCACGCCGAGCAGGGCGGTGGTGACGCAGCCGCTGGCGGCGCCAATCATAATTGAGGGGATCACCCGCAGCGGGTCGGCGGCGGCAAAGGGGATGGCGCCTTCGGAGACGCCTACGCAGCCCATCACCAGCGCGGCTTTGCCGGTCTCACGCTCTTCGGCGCTGAAATATTTGCGGCCGACAAGCGTTGCCAGCCCCATGCCAAGCGGCGGAACGGCGATACCGACGGCGGCAATCGCCACGACGCTGTAAATGCCCTGGGAGACGCAAATCAGCATAAAGGCGTAAGCCACTTTATTCACCGGGCCGCCCATGTCGAAGGCCAGCATCAGGCCCATAATGATGGCGAGCAGGACAATACTGCCCTCGCGCATTCCCTGGAGCCATCCGGTGAGGCTGGCGGTCAGCGCACCGACGGGCTCGCCTAAACCCCACATCATGATCCCGGCGGTAATAAAGGTGCCGACGATCGGGATGACAAAAATGGGCATCACCGAGCGCAGCACCTTGTGGACCGGGATCTTCTTGAGGTAATAGACCGCCAGACCGCCGATCATCCCGGCGATCAGCGCGCCAAAGAAGCCGGCGCCAAAGCTGTTGCCTACCCACGCCCCGATGGCGCAGGGCGCCAGAGCCGCGCGGTCCGCAATGGAGTAGCCGATATACGCCGCCAGAAAGGGCACCATCAGCGTCAAACCGGCGACGCCAATATCAAACAGTTTTTTCAGATTCGGATCGGTCGCGACATCCGGGACCGCGCCCTTGCCGTACAGCATGACGGAGATGGCGAGCAGGATGCCGCCGGAGACCACGAAGGGGATCATATGTGAAACGCCGGTCATGAGATGCTGGCGTGTATTTTTTAGTATTTGCACCAGTTCGTTCATTGCTTGCTCCTGAGCGTGCTCTCGCTCGTGACGGTATTGATGTCTCAACAGTAGGAAAATGGCGGTACAGAAAATAGAAGAGAAAAAGTGCATTTACTGGATATTTGTAAGGTGAGAATAAAATTGCGATCCACCTCAAATCTTAGCGCTGGCGGGTATAAAACCAATTTATACGCCGCATTTGTGACCGCAGGCATGAAAAAGAATGCTGTGTACAATAGTCCAGTAATTAAGAGTTATTTCGCGTAGTGCCGTCAGGGTTCTTTCTTTACCTTTTGGGTAACTAACGTATTGCTCAGGAGAAAGGCGATGGCTCTGGTCATTAAATTCATATGCGATTTGTCGAATGGCGTTCACGCCCGCCCGGCCAGTCTGGTCGAAACGCGCTGTAATACCTTTTCGTCCACCGTTGACTGGCTGAATACGCGCAGCGGAAGGCGCGGGAATGCGAAAAGCGCGCTGGCCATCATCGGTACCGATACGATTAAGGGGGACGAGTGCCAGTTAATCATCTGCGGCGATGACGAGCAGCAGGCGTTTGCCGCGCTGTCGACGTTTATTGTGGAGGAGTTTCCGCACTGCGATGCGCCGCTGGCAATGGTAAACAGCATGGACGTGCAGCCGGTCCCTGAATCGCTTTCCCGCCTGAACCCGACGCTCTTTCGCGGCCAGCCCGTCTGTGGAGGGAGCGCGGGAGGCAGGCTCAGTCATCTGAAATCCCTTGAGCTTAGCGACCTCGGGCCGCTGCCCGCTGCCGGCAGTATCGAAGAGGAGCAGGCGATGCTGGATAAGGGATTGCTGCTCCTGGTCAGGAATATCGAATTCCGCCTGCTGGACAACGACGGTACCGCCGGCGCCATCCTTGAAGCGCATCGTTCTCTGGCGACCGATGCCTCCTTGCGCCAGCATCTGCTCGACGGGCTGCTTGGCGGATTGAGCTGCGCGCAGGCGGTTGTTGCCAGCGGCGAGCACTTCTGCTCCCGGTTTAGCGAATCCGCGAATAGCTACCTGCAGGAAAGGGTGCTCGACGTCCGCGATATCTGCTTTCAGCTGCTGCAGCATATCTACGGCGAGGCCCGTTTTTCGGCGCCGGGTCAGCTCAACGCGCCGTCTGTTTGTCTGGCAGAAGAGCTAACGCCCGGCCAGTTTCTTGAACTGGACAAGACCCTGCTCAAAGGCCTGCTGCTGCGCAGCGGCGGGACCACCTCGCATACCGTGATTCTGGCGCGTTCGTTTAATATTCCCACGCTGGTTGGCGTCGATATGGACGCGCTGCTCCCCTGGGTCGGCCAGGCGGTGCATATCGACGGCAACGCCGGGCTGCTGGTGGTCAATCCTGATGAGGCGGTCGCGCGCTATTATCAGCAGGAGGCCTGGGTTCAGGCGCAGGTGCATAGCCAGCAGCAGGCGTGGCTGGATAAGGAAGGGCAGACCAAAGACGGCCTGCGTCTGGAGGTGGCGGCAAATATCGCGCACTCCGTTGAAGCCGCTGTGGCATTCAATAACGGGGCGCAATCGGTGGGTTTGTTCCGCACCGAAATGCTGTATATGGACCGGCCCGGCGCGCCGTCCGAGTCCGAGCTCTATAATATTTTCTGCCAGGCGCTGGAGCCGGCCTGTGGGCGCAGCATCATCATCCGCACGATGGATATCGGCGGAGATAAGCCGGTGCCCTATCTGAATATTCCGGCTGAAAACAATCCGTTCCTCGGCTACCGCGCGGTGCGGATTTATGAAGAGTATCAGGCGCTGTTTCATACCCAGCTCAGGGCCATTCTGCGCGCCTCCGCGCACGGTTCGCTGAAAATCATGATCCCGATGATTTCGTCGATGGAGGAGATTCTATGGGTGAAAGATCGGCTGGCGGAAGCCAGGCAATCGCTGCGCGACGAGCATATCCCGTTTGATGAGAAGATCCCGCTCGGCATCATGCTGGAGGTGCCGTCGGTGATGTTTATCATCGATCAGTGCTGCGAAGAGGTCGATTTCTTTAGTATCGGGAGTAATGACCTGACGCAATATTTGCTGGCGGTAGACCGCGATAACGCGAAGGTGACGCGCCACTATAACAGCCTCAACCCCGCTTTTTTACGCGCGCTGGACTACGCGGTTCAGGCCGTGCATCGCCAGGGAAAGTGGATCGGTCTTTGCGGCGAGCTGGGCGCGAAGGGCTCCGTTTTGCCGCTGCTGGTCGGCCTCGGAATGGATGAGCTGAGCATGAGCTCGCCGTCAATTCCGGCAGCTAAATCGCGCCTGGCGCAGCTCGACAGCCGGGCGTGTCGCCAGCTGCTGAACCAGGCGATGCAGTGCCGAACCTCGCTGGAAGTGGAGCATCTGCTGGCCCAGTTCCGTATGACCCAGCAGGACGCCCCGCTGATCGCCAGCCAATGCATCATCCTGAACAGAGACTGGCGCAGCAAAGAGGAGGTGATTAAAGGCATGACTGACAACCTTCTGCTGGCGGGCCGCTGCCGGTATCCGCGCAAGCTGGAGGCCGATCTCTGGGCGCGGGAGGCGGTGTTCTCCACCGGGTTGGGCTTCAGTTTCGCCATTCCACACAGCAAGTCGGAACATATCGAACAATCCACCATCAGCGTTGCCCGCCTGGCTGAGCCGGTGGCGTGGGGAGAGGACGAGGTGCAGTTTGTCATTATGCTGACGCTGAATAAGCACGCCGCCGGCGACCAGCATATGCGAATTTTCTCCCGTCTGGCGCGGCGCATTATGCATGAAGCGTTCAGAAACTCGCTGGTCACGGCGCAGAGCAGCGAAGCTATTGCTGAACTGCTACACCGCGAACTCGAACTGTAAAGCGCTACGGACTCTGCGGTCCCGGCTAGGGAACGGAAAAAAGCAGATACCAGAGCCCGGCGTCTTCGAGGGACAGGCCGCGTCAGCGACGCGGCATCTATTTTATCTGCTGCACTTAACGCAGAATGGCCTGACAAATCGCTTCGCTAACCTGCTGAGTTGAGGCCGCGCCCTGCATATCCGGCGTTTTTGGCCCGCTGGCGATAACCTGCTCAATCGCTGCCAGAATACCGCCGTGCGCCGCTTCGTAGCGCGCGTCGCCCGCCCCGAGGAAATCAAGCATCATCGCCCCGGCCCAGATAGTCGCTATCGGGTTGGCGATATTTTTGCCATAAATATCCGGCGCCGAGCCGTGGACCGGCTCAAATAGCGACGGGAAGGTGCGCTCGGGGTTGAGGTTTGCCGAAGGGGCGATACCGATGGTGCCGGTACAGGCCGGGCCGAGATCGGAGAGAATATCGCCAAACAGATTGGAAGCGACCACCACGTCAAAGCGCTCGGGCTGCAGCACGAAGCGGGCGCAGAGAATATCGATATGCTGCTTGTCCCAGCGGATCTCCGGGTAGCCCTGCGCCATCGCCTCAACCCGCTCGTCCCAGTAAGGCATGCTGATGGCCAGACCGTTGGACTTGGTCGCCGAGGTCAGGGTTCTGCGCGGCCGGCTCTGCGCCAGCTCAAAGGCGTAGCGCAGAATGCGATCGACGCCGCGGCGGGTGAACACCGACTCCTGGATCACCACCTCGTGCTCGGTGCCCGGGTTCACGCGCCCGCCGAGGGACGAATACTCGCCTTCGGTATTCTCACGCACCACGTAGAAGTCGATGTCACCGGCCTTTTTCCCCGCCAGCGGGCAGGGGACGCCGGCGAACAGGCGCACCGGGCGCAGGTTGACGTACTGATCGAACTCGCGGCGAAACTTCAGCAGCGATCCCCACAGGGAGACGTGATCCGGCACGGTATCGGGCCAGCCGACGGCGCCGAAATAGATGGCGTCGAATTCTTTGAGCTGAGCATGCCAGTCGTCCGGCATCATTTTGCCGTGGCGGGCATAGTAGTCGCAGCTCGCCCAGTCAATCTGCTCAAAGCTGAGCGCCAGGTCCCAGCGCTCGGCCGCGGCCTGCAACACGCGAATACCTTCGGGCAGAACTTCCTTACCAATACCGTCGCCGGGAATGGCGGCAATGCGCCAGGTTTTCTTCATACGGGTTCTCATTTGTTGGCCTGCGAAATTGACTTCCCCTCTATCCTATAATTGACTGGTTCATAATTAATCATGCCAACTGGTGAAACATAAAACACAGATCATGAACAATCTGCCGCTGCTAAATGATTTACGCGTGTTTATGCTGGTCGCCCGCCGCGCCGGTTTTGCCGCCGCCGCCGAAGAGCTGGGCGTCTCCCCGGCCTTCGTCAGCAAGCGAATTTCCCTGCTTGAGCAGACCCTGCACGTGGCGCTCTTGCACCGCACCACGCGGCGTGTCGCCATCACCGAAGAGGGCGAGCGCATCTACGAATGGGCGCAGCGCATTTTGCAGGATGTCGATCAGATGCTCGACGAGCTCTCCGACGTCCGTCAGGTCCCGCAGGGTACGCTGCGCATTATCAGCAGCTTTGGCTTTGGCCGACGGGTGGTGGCTCCCGCGCTGTCGGCGCTGGCCTCGCAGTACCCTCAGCTGGAGCTGCGCTTTGATGTCGAAGACCGGCTGGTGGATCTGGTCAACGAAGGCGTGGATTTAGATATTCGGGTAGGGGACGATATTGCTCCGAACCTGATTGCCCGCAAGCTGGCGAGCAATCAGCGCATTCTCTGCGCCTCTCCGGGCTTTCTGGCGCGTTATCCGCAGCCTAAACAGCTCAGCGATCTGGCGGCCTTGCCGTGCCTGGTGATTAAAGAGCGCGATCGGCCCTTCGGCGTGTGGCAGCTGCAGGGTAAAGAGGGGGAAAGGGCGATTAAGGTCACCGGCCCGCTGTCGTCGAACCACGGCGAAATTGTGCATCAGTGGTGCCTTGACGGTCAGGGGATCGCTTTACGCTCCTGGTGGGACGTGAATGAAAATATCGCCAGCGGCCATTTGGTTCACGTGCTGCCGGACTATTACCAGCCCGCCAACGTCTGGGCGGTATACGTGTCGCGGCTGGCGACCTCAGCTAAAATTCGCGCTACCGTGGAGTTTTTGCGCCACTATTTTCAGCAGCACTATCCCCAGCAAGATCCGCAGCAGCGCATGGTCAGCGGCGAGGTGAAATAGCCGACGGCGGTGGCCGCCGGCCGAGGGCGTTACGGGCGGGTCACGTTGTGCAAAATGGCCAGCGCGCTGGCGAACTGCGCGTCCGGGATGGTCAGCGGATAGAGGAAGCGTATCACGTTGCCGTACTGGCCGCAGGTCAGCAGCAGCAGGCCCTGCTCCAGCGCCCGACGCTGGATCTCCTGCGCCAGCGCCGGCGAAGGCTCGCCGCTTGTCGGGTCGACGAACTCGGCGGCAACCATCGAACCCACGCCGCGCACTTCAGCCAGCCCCGGACACCAGGCCTTTGCCTCTTCCAGGCTTGCCGTCAGGCGCTCGCCGAGGGCGGTGGCGCGGGCGCACAGCCCCTCTTTATCAATGATGTTAAGCACCGCGTGGGCGGCGGCCACCGCCAGCGGGTTACCGGCATAGGTGCCGCCTAATCCGCCCGGCGCCGGGGCGTCCATAATCTGCGCGTTGCCGACCACCCCAGAGAGCGGCATGCCGCCCGCCAGGCTCTTCGCCATGGTCATCAGATCCGGCTTGTCGACATAGTGATCCATCGCGAACAGCTTACCGGTACGGGCAAAGCCGCTCTGCACCTCATCGGCGATCATCACGATGCCGTGCTCGTCGCAGAGGCGGCGAACGGCGGCGACCAGCTCTTTCGGCGCGACGTTAAAACCGCCTTCACCCTGTACCGGTTCAAAAATAATCGCCGCCACCTGTTTGGCTTCAATATCGGCCTTAAACAGGCGCTCGATGGCGGTCAGCGCGTCCTGGGTGGTGATGCCGTGCAGGGCCGACGGATAGGGGACGTGGTAGACGGAGCCGGGGAACGGCCCGAAGCCCAGCTTATAGGGCGCAACTTTACCGGTCAGCGCCATCGTCATGTAGGTGCGGCCGTGGAAGCCGCCGCCAAAGGCGATAACGCCGGGGCGTCCGGTATGGGCGCGGGCAATTTTAATCGCGTTTTCTACCGCTTCGGCGCCGGTAGAAAAGAAGGCGGTTTTGGCCGGGCCGCGCACCGGCGCCAGCTCGTTAAGCTTCTCGGCCAGCGCGACGTAGCTCTCGTAGGGCACAATCTGGTAGGCGGTATGGGTAAACTGCTGCAGCTGCTGCTGCACGGCGGCGACCAGCTCCGGATGACGATGCCCGGTATTCAGCACGGCGATGCCGGCGGCAAAGTCGATGTAATCCCGACCTTCAACGTCGGTCAGGGTGGCGTTTTGCGCCGATTGGGCAAAGAAGTTGCACATCACGCCCACGCCGCGCGGGGTCGCTGCAAGACGACGCTGATGAAATTCGCTGTTGCTCATGTTTAACACCTTTTAGCAAAATTAATGACGTTGACCGGCGCGGAGGCTTACACCCCGAGGCGATCGCGCAGGCTGTAGTAGGCGGCGCCCATCGCGGTGAACGGAATGCGCAGGCTGCGCCCGCCCGGGAATGGGTAGTGCGGCAGTTTGGCGAAGGCGTCGAAGCGCTCGGCATCGCCGCGCAGAAGCTCGGAAATCAGCCTGCCGGCGAGATGCGTACAGGTGACGCCGTGGCCGCTGTAGCCCTGCATGTAGTAAATGTTCTTATCGAGACGGCCGAACTGCGGCATCCGCGACAGGGTCAGCAGGAAGTTGCCGGTCCAGCGGTAGTCGATCTTCACGCCCTTCAGCTGGGGGAAGGTTTTCAGCAGCTTGGGCATAATCAGACGCTCAACGTCGTCCGGGTCGCGGGCGCCGTAGACCACGCCGCCGCCGTAGAGCAGGCGGTTATCGCCGGTTAAGCGGTAGTAATCCAGCAGGTAGTTGCAGTCCTCCACGCAGTAGTTCTGCGGGATCAGCGAGCGCGCGAGCTCCTCGGAGAGCGGCTCGGTGGTGACCACCTGGGTGCCGCAGGGCATGCTGCGCTTCGCCAGCTCCGGCTCGAGCTTATCGCCGAGATAGGCGTTACCGGCGACGATAACGTAGCGCGCGGTGACCTGGCCGCGGGCGGTGCTGACCACCGCCGGGCTGGTGTGCTGGATCTGCGTGACCGGCGACTGTTCGTACACCCGGCCGCCGTTGAGGCGAATGGCATCCGCTTCGCCGATAGCCAGATTCAGGGGATGAATATGACCGCCGCTGCGGTCGAGCAGCGCGCCGGTGTAGCGATCGCTGTTGACTTCGCGACGGATAGCGCTGGCGTCCAGCAGCTCCAGCTGGCTATTGCCGTAGCGCTCCCAGTTCTCTTTTTGCTCCTCCAGCGTCTCCATCTGCTTAGGGTTCATCGCCACAAACAGGCCGCCGGGACGGTAGTCGCAGGCAATCTGATAGCGCTTGATGCGCTCGCGGATAATTTCCCCGCCCTCAAACATCATGCTGCCCAGCATTTTTGCCGCATCCGGACCGTAGGTGCGTTCAATCACGTCGATATCGCGGCTGTAGGAGTTAACCAGCTGGCCGCCGTTGCGCCCGCTGGCGCCGAAGCCGATGCGCGCACCTTCCAGCAGCACCACGTCATAGCCCAGTTCCGCAAGATGCAGGGCCGAGGAGAGGCCGGTATAGCCGCCGCCGACGACGCAGACGTCGCAGCTGATGGATTCATCCAGCGTCGGGAACGGCTCGTAGGCGTTGGCGCTGGCGGCGTAATAGCTGGTGGTATGTTCGGTCATGATTAAGACTCCAGAGCAATCCAGATGGTTTTCAGTTCGGTGAATTTTTCCAGCGCATGCAGGGACTTATCGCGTCCGTTTCCGCTCTGCTTGTAGCCGCCGAAAGGTACGGTCATATCACCATCGTTATAGTTGTTGACGAAGACCGAGCCGGCCTTCAGGCGGCGGCTCAGGCGGTGGGCGCGGGAGAGATCGCGGGTCCACACCGCGGCGCCGAGGCCGTAGCGGCTGTCGTTGGCCAGCTGCAGCGCTTCTTCTTCCGTTTTGAAGCGGGTCACCACCAGGACCGGGCCGAAGATCTCTTCCCGGCTGATGGTCGAGGCGGGATCGACGTCGACAAAAATGGTTGGCCCAATGGCCGCCGGCCACGGGTTTTTGCGCCCGTCGAGCAGCAGGGTGCTTTTGCTCTCTCCGGCGCGAATAAAGCTGTGAACGCTATCGGCGTGGGTGTTGTCGATAAGCATCCCCATGGTGGTATTCGGATCGAGCGGGTTGCCCGGCTGCCAGAGGCTCGCCTGCTCCTGCAGACGCGCGAGAAACTCGTCGGCGATGCTCTCTTCCACCAGCAGGCGGGTGCCGGCGATGCACACCTGGCCCTGGTTGTAGAAGATGCCTCCGGCGGTGGCGTTCACCGCTTTTTGCAGATCGGGGCAGTCGGCGAAGACGATGTTGGCGCTTTTGCCGCCGGCCTCCAGCCACACGCGCTTCATATTGCTGTCGCCGGCATCTTTTAGCAGCTGCTTGCCGGTGCGGGTCGAGCCGGTAAAGGTGATGACCTCAACGTCCGGGTGCAGGGAGAGGGCCTGGCCCGCTTCGTGGCCGAAGCCGCTGATGACGTTGAGCACGCCGTCCGGCAGCCCGGCCTCTTTTGCCAGCCCGGCAAGGCGCAGCGCGCTGAGCGGCGATTTTTCTGACGGCTTAAGGATCACGCTATTGCCGGCCGCCAGCGCCGGGCCCAGCTTCCAGCAGGCCAGCAGCAGGGGGAAGTTCCACGGCACCACCGCGGCGACGACGCCAATCGGCTCGCGGACGATCATCGCCAGCTCGTTCACGCCGGTCGGGGCAACTTCGCCATAGACTTTATCGATAGCCTCGGCGTACCAGCGGATCGCGCGGGCCGCGCCGGGAATATCGTCGCGCAGGCTGTGGCGAATCGGTTTGCCGGTGTCGAGGGTTTCCAGCAGGGCCAGCTCTTCGCGATGGGCTTCCATCAGGTCGGCAAATTTATGCAGCACCGCTTTACGTCGGGCAGGCGAGGCCTGGGACCAGTCGCCGCGATCGAAGACGCTGCGCGCGGCCTGAACGGCAAGCTCGACGTCGGCTTTTTTACCGCGCGCCACGTGGGCCAGCGTTTGCTGAGCGGCGGGGTCGATGGTTTCAAAGGTGCTATTATCGGCGGCGGCGCAATATTCACCATTAATAAATAAACGGGTTTCCGGTTGCAGGCTGTTTGCTTTTTCCTGCCAGTAGTTTAGATGCTGAAAATCCATATATAGACTCCATCATAATATAAGCGGGTAAGAGTATTCATAAAGTAATCGGATAATAATATTCGGTATTTTCAGACAGCACGGGGCGGCTTCGGCCGGTGCGCAAGCCGATGCGTTGGGATACGGATGCTCCCCGGAGTCAGATACCGTTCAGCGCTATTTATTGGCGCATTTTATTGAGGCCGGCGGAGAGTGATATTACCGCGCTGCGCAAATAGATTATTTGCGTACTCTTCGCGCCGGCGGAAATATTTCATCCGCCGGCGCGGGCCTGAAGAAAACCTGAAACCAGCTCAGGCTAAAATTAAAACGTGGTGGGGGTATGGGCACTGATAATTCGGCAAATACCGGCCGAAGTGTTGCTGAAGCTGTGCGGTATGCCGGTATTAATGGCATAGCTTTGCCCGGCAACCAGGTGATACGACTGACCGTTAACAATCAGCACAACCTCACCTTCCAGTACGGTGCCTATCTCCTCACCCTGATGTTTGATCCTCTCCCCGGTGGTGGTTCCAGGCTGGTAAGTTTCAAAAATCATCGCCAGCGTACGGTTCGGATTTCCGTTGTGAACCAGCTTCATCGAAACGCCCTGACTACCCATTTCGATAAGGTCATCCTGATTAATAACCACCTGCGGTTCATCAGGTTTTTCTGGTTCAGAAAAGAATTCCGAGAGCGACAGCCCATAGACTTTCAGCAGCTTTTGCAGCGTGCTGATGGCAGGACTGACTTTATCCTGCTCTATGGTACTGATGGCACTATGTGTTAACCCAGACAGTTCGGCGGCACGACGCTGTGAGAGACCCAGCTGTTGCCGGATCGCTGACAGACGTTTCCCTGGCGCCAGTCCGTCATCGCTCATATTTGCATTTCCTTAACTGTAGTGGTCAGAGCCGCTGCTTTTCAGCAACGTGGTTCTGACAGGCGGTGATAAAACCTTCAAACAACATACGCGACAGGGCGTATTCGCTACTGTTCCATTCAGGATGCCACTGTACGCCCAGCGCGAAAGGGTGGTCGTTAACGCTGACCGCTTCCGCCAGCCCGTCCGAAGAGCGGGCCTCCACGCGCAGACGTGGGCCTAATGTTTTTGCTCCCTGCCCGTGTAGCGAGTTTACCCAAAACGTGTTGCAGCCCGGTATTAACTGAGAAAGTAATCCTCCTTCCTGCACCTGAACCTCGTGAGAGGGAGCGTACTGCTCCTCTACCGGAAGCTCGGGGTCTTCGCGATGTTCAAGCAGTTCCGGCTGCTCGAAAAGACGACGATACAGAGTCCCGCCGGTGGCGACAACCAGTTCCTGCAACCCACGGCAGATGGCGAAAATGGGGATGCGCCTTTCGAGTGCGGCGGCAATTAATGCCATGCTCAGAAGATCACGCCCGGGATCGGCGTCAGGCTCATCGCCGTTTTCACCATAAAGGTGCGGCTGGACGTTGCTGGGGCTGCCTGGCAGGTAGATGCCGTCCAGCCTGGGTAACAGCGCGGCAAGCATTTCCGGTTCGGCCAGGGCGTGCGGCAGGGCAATCGGCAGCCCGCCGGCGTTAATAATCGCATTCAGGTACTTCTCCTGCAGGGTCTGGGTCTGGTGACCCTTAAGCCTGTTCCTGCACATCACGACGCCAATAACTGGCTTGTACATTATATTTTCCATGATCGCCCTCACAAAGTGGACTAAATTATGACCATTTAGGGTATTAAAAGGCCATATCGTTCAATATTTTCTCAATCTAGCAGCGAGAATAGCCGTTTGCAAACTTAATTTAACATTTGACAAACATTTTGTTTGCATACACATTCGAAGGGTGGACATTATATTTAACGGCAAGCAGGCCGAAGTCCGAAACCAACACAACGGCGGTGAATGATGGAAACCAATATCGTAGAAGTTGAGAATTTTGTTCAGCAGTCAGAAGAGAGACGGGGCAGCGCATTTACTGCTGAAGTAAAGCGCTACCTTGAAAGCTACCCTGATACCCAGTACGTCGACGTGCTGTTAACCGACCTGAACGGCTGCTTCCGCGGCAAGCGCATCCCGGTCTCCAGCCTCAGCAAGCTGGAGAAGGGCTGCTACTTCCCGGCGTCGGTTTTTGCGATGGATATTTTGGGCAACGTGGTGGAAGAGGCGGGCCTCGGCCAGGATATGGGCGAGCCGGACTGCACCTGCGTCCCGGTGCCGGGCACCTTAACGCCTTCCGCCGCCGATCCGCAGTACGTCGGCCAGGTGCTGCTGACCATGATTGATGAAGATGGCGCTCCCTTTGACGTTGAGCCGCGGAACGTACTTAACCGTCTCTGGCAGCAGCTGCGCCAGCGCGGGCTGTTCCCCGTGGTAGCGGTAGAGCTGGAGTTCTATTTACTCGATCGCAAGCGCGATGCCGAAGGCTATCTCCAGCCGCCCTGCGCGCCGGGCACAGACGTGCGCAACACCCAAAGCCAGGTTTACTCCGTGGATAACCTCAACCACTTCGCCGACGTGCTGAATGATATCGACGAGCTGGCCCAGCTGCAGCTGATCCCGGCCGACGGCGCGGTAGCGGAAGCCTCGCCCGGACAGTTCGAAATCAACCTTTACCATACCGATAACGTGCTCGACGCCTGCGATGATGCGCTGGCGTTAAAACGCCTCGTGCGTTTAATGGCGGAGAAGCATAAGATGCACGCCACTTTTATGGCCAAGCCTTATGAAGAGCACGCCGGTAGCGGGATGCACATCCATATCAGCATGCAGAACAATAAGGGGGAAAACGTGCTGGCGGACGCGCAGGGCGAAGACTCCGCGCTGCTCAAGCGCGCGCTGGCCGGCATGATTGACCTGATGCCGGCGTCGATGGCGCTGCTGGCGCCGAACGTGAACTCGTACCGTCGCTTCCAGCCGGGAATGTACGTCCCGACCCAGGCGTCGTGGGGGCACAACAACCGGACCGTGGCGCTGCGCATTCCCTGCGGCGATCGCCATAACCACCGCGTCGAGTATCGGGTGGCGGGAGCGGATGCCAACCCGTATCTGGTGATGGCGGCCATCTTCGCCGGGATTTTACACGGACTGGACAACAATACGCTGCCGTTGCAGGAAGAGGTGGAGGGCAACGGGCTCGAGCAGGAGGGGCTGCCGTTCCCGATTCGCCAAAGCGACGCGCTGTGGGAGTTTATGCAAAACGACTCTCTGAGAGAACTACTCGGCGAGCGCTTCTGCCACGTTTACCATGCCTGTAAGCATGATGAGCTGCTGCAGTTTGAGCGCCTGATCACCGAAACAGAGATTGAGTGGATGTTGAAAAACGCCTGACCGCCGCCCCGCAAGGGGCCAACGGGTGAGAACTATCGGTAGCATCATACGGCCTGAGCGGAGCCTGGCCGAATATTTTTGCTGGGGATCCAGCCGTTTCCCGGATGTCGCGTTAAGGAGCGCAGGCGACAGCGGGGCTTCAGTTAACGACACAGTGTGTGACGAGGTAGGAGATGATGCAGATGTTCAAATATCCGCAGGGAGAAGGGGGCCATGAGGGCCGCTATGAATGTGAACCCGCCGCCGTTCGCCGGTACGTTTTACCCAGCTATTTACGCTTAACCCCCTTGCTAAGCAGGTTTGTAACCCGGTCAGTGTACCCACAAACCTACGCGTGCATGGGGGGAAACGGTCATGGCTGCTAATACTTCTCTTAACATCTCATCCGAGGCGGGAAAGCCCCGGCTGCGCAAGTCGCTCAAGCTCTGGCAGGTGGTGGTGATGGGCCTCGCCTACCTGACGCCGATGACGGTGTTTGATACCTTCGGCATTGTCTCCGGCATCAGCAACGGCCACGTCCCCGCCTCCTATTTACTGGCGCTGGCGGGGGTGCTGTTTACCGCCATCAGCTACGGTAAGCTGGTTCGTCAGTTCCCGGAAGCGGGGTCGGCGTATACCTACGCTCAGAAATCAATCAGCCCGCACGTCGGCTTTATGGTTGGCTGGTCGTCGCTGCTGGACTACCTGTTCCTGCCGATGATCAACGTCCTGCTGGCTAAGATTTATCTTTCCGCCCTGTTCCCTGAAGTCCCGCCGTGGGTGTGGGTGGTGTCGTTTGTGGCGATCCTCACCGCCGCGAACCTGAAGAGCGTGAGCCTGGTCGCCAACTTCAACACCCTGTTTGTGCTGGTGCAGATTTCGATCATGGTGGTCTTTATCGTGCTGGTGGTGCAGGGGCTGCATAAAGGTGAAGGCGTGGGGACCGTCTGGTCGCTGCAGCCGTTTATCAGCCAGAACGCGCATCTGATCCCGATCATCACCGGGGCGACGATCGTCTGCTTCTCGTTTCTCGGCTTTGATGCGGTGACCACGCTGTCGGAGGAGACTCCGGACGCCGCGCGGGTGATCCCGAAGGCCATTTTCCTCACCGCCATGTACGGCGGCATTATCTTCATCGCCGCCTCGTTCTTTATGCAGCTCTTTTTCCCCGATATCAGCCGCTTTAAGGACCCCGACGCGGCGCTGCCGGAGATTGCGCTGTACGTTGGCGGCAAGCTGTTCCAGTCAATTTTCCTCTGCACCACCTTCGTCAATACCCTGGCGTCGGGGCTGGCTTCGCATGCCAGCGTCTCGCGTCTGCTGTACGTGATGGGGCGCGACAACGTCTTCCCGGAGCGGGTTTTCGGCTATATCCACCCGAAATGGCGGACGCCGGCGCTGAACGTGATTATGGTCGGCATTGTCGCCCTGTCGGCGCTGTTCTTTGACCTGGTCACCGCCACGGCGCTGATCAACTTCGGCGCGCTGGTGGCCTTTACCTTTGTCAACCTGTCGGTGTTCAACCACTTCTGGCGGCGCAAGGGCTATAACAAAACCTGGAAGGACCGCTTCCACTATCTGCTACTGCCGCTGATTGGCGCGGTGACGGTAGGCGTGCTGTGGGTGAACCTGGAGGCGACGTCCCTGACGCTGGGCCTGGTGTGGGCCGCGGTCGGTCTGCTGTACCTGACCTGGCTGACCCGGCGCTTTCGCAAGCCGCCGCCGCAGTTTGACGGCGCGAAGGTGGAGCAGGCCTGGGAGTCGTAGCGCAAAGGTGGACGCTGAATAAAGAAAAGCAGGCTATGCCTGCTTTTCTTTTGTCGCTATCGCGGAACGGGGGTTATTTTTTCTTCTTGTGAAAAGGCAGCTGGCTGGCGCGACGCTCTTTGACGTATGACACCAGACTGTAAAGCGCAACCCCCAGCAAAATGACCGCGGCGAGAAGGAGAATAATACCGGACATACACAATCCTGGGTCCTGGTTGAAAACGATGCACTCTATAAATACGCGGCTAAGATAGCATCGGGATATGTCTGAAATATGACTCTTCCATAGGTAAAACCTAACAACTGCCGCAGAGTAAACCTGTTGTTTTGTCGGGCGGGGTAACACTCCGTTAAGCGATTTTACAGACGCGCGGCCTTCAGGCTGCTACTCTGCACGCGAGTACGAATTGTCTGAGAATAATATTGAATGCGTAATAAACATGTCGTCAGCCTGTCAGGGGTGGCACTTATCCTGGTCTCGTTTGCTTCACAGGCAGAGACCGAACGTCAGCAAACCCGGGAACGGATCGTCGATCAGGTGCTCAAGCCCTGCGAAGGCAAGAAGGCCGGAGACAAAGTGGTGATGGTCGATCGCCGCGGCGGAGAGCATGAGGCTATCTGCACCCTGGCGGCGGTGCCGCTGCCGGAGTAGCCTCTACCGCCGCCGGGCAGATTAGAGATTTCCCGTGCCGCCATCCACCAGCAGTTCGGTTCCCACCACGTAGCTGGACTCGTCCGAGGCGAGATAGAGCGCGGCCTTCGCCAGCTCCTGCGGGGTGCCCATTCGCCCGAGCGGGACCAGGTTTTTGATCTCCTCCTGCAGGGCGCTCAGCGCCTGCGCGCTGAGGCCGAGCTTATCTAACGCCGGCGTGCGCACCGGGCCCGGGCTCAGGCCGTTAACGCGAACGCCGCGCGGCAGCAGTTCCGCCGACAGGGTGCGGGCCAGCGACAGCAGCCCGGCTTTGCTGGCGGCGTAGGCGCTGCTGGTCGGCAGGCCGATATGGGCGCTCACCGAGCCGCAGAGGATCACCGACGCCGGGTTCGCCAGCAGCGGCAGCAGAGCCTGTAGCAGAAAGAACGGCCCTTTGAGATTGGTATTCATCAACCGATCCCAGCTCTCTTCACGCCAGTCGCCAATATTCGCGTGGCTGACGTCGCCGGCGTTAATGAACACCGCATCGAGGCGCTCCCAGCGGCCGGCAAGAGTTTGCGCGAGCCGACGCTGGTCTGCGACGTCGCCCGCATCGGCGGCAATAGCCCATCCTCGATCCCCCAATAGTTCCTGCGCCTGTTGAAGCGCCTCAGGGCTGCGGCCGGTGACCGCAACCTGGGCGCCCTCGGCGATAAACTCCTGCGCCGTCGCGAGGCCAATACCGCTGGTTCCTCCGGTAATTAAGGCTAATTTTCCTGCTAAACGTCCCATCGTGGTGCTCCCGTTCGCTTACTGGAAATCCCACTATAAAAGCATTAGTATCCAAAAGGTACCAGGTACCAATTGGATACTAATGAGGGAAGAGGTGTGCTATGGCGAAAACAGCGGCGCAGGCTGCGGAAAATAATTTTGTCCCCCCGGTCTGCCCGATGACCAGCTTCGTTAACCTGATCGCCGGGAAATGGGCGATCCCGGTGCTCTATCGGCTGATCGTGCTGAATACTCCGGTGCGCTTTGGCGAACTGCTGCGCGCCATCGCCCCGATTACGCAAAAAGAGCTGACCCGCCAGCTGCGGCTGTTTGAGCAGCGCGGGCTGGTGTCGCGCCGCGTCTATCCGGAGATCCCGCCGCGGGTTGAGTACCAGATAACCGAGCTCGGGCTGTCGATGCGCGAAGCGCTGCAGCCGCTGGCGGAGTGGATGAACCACAACGGCCATCGGCTGAAGCGCTAAAAGAATGCCCGCGGCCTCAGTTTGCGCGCTGTTGTCTGGCAAAATGTCATAAATTTGTCACAATCAGGACGATACTAATCACTGACTGAGGGTTAAGGGATGAGAAAAAGTCTACTCGCCGGCGCGATTGCCGCTGGCGTTTTGCTGTCCGCGGGCGTCCAGGCGCAGGAGCAGGCGGCCCCGCAGGGCTATCAGCTCCAGCAGGTGCTGATCATGAGCCGCCATAACCTGCGCGCGCCGCTGGCGAATAACGGCAGCGTGCTGGAGCAGTCAACGCCGAAATCCTGGCCGGAGTGGGACGTTCCGGGCGGACAGCTGACCACCAAGGGCGGGGTGCTGGAAGTCTATATGGGGCACTATATGCGGGAGTGGCTGGCGCAGCAGAAGCTGGTGACCAGCGGCGAGTGCCCGCCGGACAACGCGGTGTATGCCTATGCTAATAGCCTGCAGCGCACCGTCGCTACCGCCCAGTTCTTTATCACCGGCGCCTTTCCCGGCTGTGGCGTAACCGTCCACCACCAGCCGCAAATGGGTACCATGGACCCGACCTTTAACCCGGTTATCACCGATGACTCCGCGGCGTTTAGCGAGAAAGCGGTGCAGGCCATGGAGAAAGAGCGGCAAAAAATGCAGCTCACCGAGAGCTATAAGCTGCTCGAAGAGATGACCGACTATCGCAATTCGCCCTCCTGCAAAGAGAAGCAGCAGTGCTCGCTGAGCGACGGAAAGGACGCCTTCAGCGCCAAATATCAGCAGGAGCCGGGCGTATCCGGACCGCTGAAGGTCGGTAATTCGCTGGTGGACGCGTTCACCCTGCAGTATTACGAAGGCTTCCCGCAGGACCAGGTGGCGTGGGGCGAAATCAAAACCGATAAGCAGTGGCAGGTGCTGTCGAAGCTGAAAAACGGCTATCAGGATAGCCTGTTTACCTCAACGGAAGTGGCGCGTAACGTTGCGAAGCCGCTGGTGAAGTATATCGACAAGGCGCTGGTGGGCGACGCGGCGCAGGCGGCGAAGGTGACGCTGCTGGTGGGGCATGATTCCAATATCGCCTCGCTGCTGACGGCGCTGGATTTTAAACCCTATCAGCTGCACGATCAGAACGAGCGCACGCCGATCGGCGGCAAAATTGTCTTCCAGCGCTGGCACGACAGCGGCAGCAACCGCGAGCTGATGAAGATTGAGTACGTCTATCAAAGCACCGCGCAGCTGCGCAATGCCGACGCCCTGACGCTGCAGTCGCCGCCGCAGCGGGTGACCCTGGCGCTGAACGGCTGTCCGGTGGACGCCGACGGATTCTGCCCGATGGAGACCTTTAAAACGGTGATGAACCAGGCCGCAAAATAAAGAAAAAAACCCGGAAAATTCCGGGTTTTTTTATTCTGCTACGTCGTGGTTATACGTTTTTACGTTCGATGGTTTGCTCGCCCCAGAACAGCGAATCTCGATCGGTTTTTGCAAAGGCCAGCGACAGCACTTCATCGCTGCCTTCTTCCCAGATTTTTTCCGCTAACTTTTCATCGTATTTAGCTAATTCGAAAATCGCTTCGGCGATCTCCACCGAGGTATTGCGTAAACTTGCCCATTCACCGACGCGGTGAGCTTTTGCTTCTTGAGTTGGCATGCAAATCCTCCTGCTAAGGGTTAACCGTGTAATTTAACCGCCAGGCCGGCGACGTGTTCGCCCTGGTAGCGGGCGATCGCCAGCTCTTCCTCGCTCGGCTGGCGAGAACCGTCGCCGCCAGCGATGGTGGTGGCGCCGTACGGCGTACCGCCGCGAACCACCGAGACGTCAAACAGTTCCTGAGCGCCGTAGCCAATCGGCACGATCACCATCCCGTGATGGGCGAGGGTGGTCCAGGTCGAGGTAATGGTCTGCTCCTGCCCACCGCCGGTGCCGGTGGAGCTGAATACGCTGGCCAGCTTGCCGTACAGCGCGCCGGATGCCCACAGACCGCCCGTCTGATCGAGGAAGGTGCGCATCTGTCCGGACATGTTGCCGAAACGGGTTGGGGTACCAAAGATGATGGCGTCATACTCTGCCAGCTCCTGCGGCGTGGCGACGGGCGCATTTTGCGTTTTCCCGCCTGCTTTGGCGAATGCCTCAGCATGCATAGTTTCCGGCACGCGCTTCACCACCACTTCCACGCCGTCTACTCTGTTCGCCCCTTCGGCGACGGCATGAGCCATGGTTTCGATGTGTCCATACATTGAATAATAAAGCACCAGAATTTTAGCCATTTGCATCACTCCTCGGTTGCGTTATAGGCCAGCCAAACGACTGGCTACCTTTAAAGATAAGGCGTCTGGCGGAGAGTGCAAATCTAACAATCATTTATTTGATTTATAACAAAATTGCAAAGATTGCCTTTGTCGCAAAAAGATACATTTTCCGCTGTGCTGCTTTCGTCTGCCATAAGAGCAGCTTAGCGCACTGCCGGTGCGGGAATATCCCGACAGAGCCGAAAGCTGTTGCAGGATGTTACTATTTACCGGATGAATGAGTTTCGTTCGCTACGCTTAAAGGCACGCGGTACGCTAATGGTGATGCCATAGGCCGCAGACGCTGCGGCTGCGTATCGCGCGTAATGCAGCATGATGTCTAACCAAGCGGAGGTCAGTGATGGCAAACCATCGTGGCGGTTCCGGCAACTTCGCCGAGGATCGTGAAAGAGCATCAGAAGCAGGTCGTAAAGGTGGTCAGCACAGCGGGGGGAACTTTAAAAACGATCCCCAGCGCGCCTCGGATGCGGGCAAAAAAGGGGGCAAAAACAGCCACGGCAATCGTCATAGCTGATTTATCGCCAATGACGCAGGTCGGGCGTTTTATGATGCGGGGTTAATCTCCCTGGCACCCTGCGCATCGCTCTCGCCGCCGGCAGCTGCCGGCGGTTTTTTTATTGCCAACGGTTGCGCTCCCGGCGGGCTAATTGCACACTATCCGGCTATCATTTGCTACCGGCCGCGCTATGTCTTCGTTCAAATTCTCCATTAAACCCCAGGAAGCGATCCTCATCGTGATCACCATGTTCTGGGGCGGTACCTTCCTCGCCGTACAGTACGCCGTGACGCTCAGCGGGCCGTTCTTTTTTGTCGGCGTGCGTTTCGCGACCGCGGCGCTGGCGGTGGCCCTGCTATCGCTGCGCGTCCTGCGCGGGCTGACGTGGCTTGAGCTGAAGGCCGGGGTGGCGATTGGCGTCTCGATAGCGCTGGGGTACAGCCTGCAAACCTGGGGCCTGCAGTCGATCTCCAGCAGCAAGTCGGCCTTTATTACCGCCATGTACGTTCCGCTGGTGCCGCTGCTGCAGTGGCTGTGCCTTGGGAAAATGCCGGGAGTGATGTCCTGCCTGGGCGTGGTGCTGGCCTTTACGGGCCTGATCCTGCTGGCCGGGCCGGAAAATAATCTGCTGGCGCTCGGCGTCGGCGAAGCGATCACCCTTGCCAGCGCGCTGGCGATCGCCGCGGAGATTATCTTAATTAGCGCCTGGGCCGGGAAGGTGGACGTCCGGCGGGTGACGGTGGTGCAGCTGGCCACCGCGTCGCTGGTGGCGTTTGCGGCGATGGTGCCGGCGGGGGAAGCGATCCCCCCAATGTCGCCGGGGCTGCTGGGCGTCGCGCTGGGGCTGGGTATTTTCAGCGCCATTATTCAGGTCACCATGAACTGGGCGCAGCGCAGCGTCTCGCCGACCAGGGCGACGCTTATTTATACCGGTGAGCCGGTGTGGGCGGGGATTTTTGGCCGCATTGCCGGCGAGCGCTTACCGCTGCTGGCGCTGGTGGGCTGCGCCTTTATTCTGGCCGGTGTTCTGGTGAGCGAGCTGAAGCTGAAGCGGAAAAAGGCCTCCGCTACGCAGGAGGCCCCGACGGAGGCCGGGGCGCTGTCCGAGCTTGCGGAGCGCCCGGATCCCTAGTCCCGGTCGGCCTGGCGCGACCGGGAAAGCACCGTTTATACCGTGGCGTTAGGCGCTTCTGCTACCCGCGCGCGGCGGCTAAGCAGAGCGTGCAGGAGAATGGCGCCAAAGGTAGCGGTGCCGATCCCGCCGAGAGTGAAGCCGCCCAGCGAGAGGGCAAAATCACCGGCGCCGAGCACCAGGGTTACCGCCACCATAATCAGGTTCCCGTTCTGGCTCAGATCGACGCGGTTCTGCACCCAGATCCGCGCCCCGGCTACCGCAATCAGCCCAAATACCACAATCGAGGCCCCGCCGATGACCGGCCCGGGAATGGTGTGGATCAGCGCGCCAAACTTGGGTGAAAACCCGAGCAGGACGGCAATCAGCGCGGCGGCAACGAACACCAGCGTCGAGTAGACTTTGGTGACCGCCATCACCCCGATATTCTCCGCATAGGTGGTGACGCCGCTGCCGCCGACGGCGCCGGAAAGCATCGTCGCCAGCCCGTCGCCGACGAACGCCCGGCCCATATAGGGGTCCATATTGCGCCCGGTCATTCCGGCTACGGCCTTCAGGTGGCCGAGGTTTTCAGCGACCAGAATCACCGCCACGGGCGCAATCAGCATCATCGCCTGACCGTTAAAGGTCGGGGAGGTGAAGTGGGGAAGGCCAAACCACGCGGCCTGTTCCAGCAGGGAAAAGTCGAGCGGCTTGCCCAGCCCGAGGCCGTTTGCCAGCAGCGCGTAGAGCACGCAGGCGGCGATCAGGCCGACGAGGATCAGCAGCCGCTGCAGCATGCCGCTGGTGAAGACCGCCACGAGGCCGATGCACAGCACGGTCAGCACCGCCATCCAGCCGTCAAACGGCGTCGCTGAAACGCTGCGCACCGCAATCGGCGCGAGGTTCAGGCCAATCGCCATCACCACCGCGCCGGTGACCACCGGCGGCATCAGGCGTTCAATCCAGCGGGTGCCGGCTTTCATCACCACCAGGCCAATCAGGGTATAGAGCAGACCGCAGACGATAATCCCGCCGAGGGCGACGTCCAGATGCGGGTTCAGCCCCTGGCCGTTAAAGCCGGTGACGGCAATGACCACGCCGACAAAGGCCGCGCTGGAGCCCAGATAGCTCGGCACCCGGCCGCCGGTCACCAGAAAGAACAGCAGGGTGCCAATGCCCGACATCAGGATCGACAGGTTGGGGTCGAGCCCCATCAGTATCGGCATCAGCACGGTGGCGCCGAACATCGCGACCGCGTGCTGTACGCCCATAACCACCGTTTGCCCGACGGAAAGACGTTCATCGGGGGCCACCACGCCGGAAGCGGCGGAGGGGGAGGTCAACTGCCAGCGAGGAAAATCGAAAAGTGCCATGATGATATCCCGGGTTCAAGGTTAACAGGCTGGGCGCATAAGCGTGTGATAGCCGCGGTCGAACCACATCAGCCCGCGCGGCTGCGGATGCTTAACGATGGCGGCGACCTCGCAGAACAGAATGTCGTGGCTGCCGACGCTGACGACCTGGCTGATGCGGCAGTCGAAGCTCGCCAGGGCATCGTTCAGGCGCGGGCAGCCGGTGACGCCGGGCTGCCATTCGGCGGCGGCGAAGCGCTCCGCCATCGGCGTTTTACCGCCAAACAGATTGGATAACGGCTCCTGTCCCGCCGCCAGGGTATTGACGCACAGCGCCTGATGCTGGCTAAAGGTCGGCCACACCGAGGCGGAGCGGTTCAGGCAGACCAGCAGCGTCGGCGGCTCGTCGGTCACGCTGCACACCGCGCTGGCGGTAAAGCCGGCCCGGCCCGCCGGGCCGTCGGTGGTAATGATGTTCACCGCGGCGCCGACCTGGGCCATGGCGTCGCGAAAGCTTTGTTTATCCGCAATAGGCATGGAGGCTCCTTATGCCAGCCGGCAGGCGTCGTCAAAGGTGAGACGCGGCAGGCGATCGTAGAGCTTTGTCTCATCGCCATAGCCGATGTTAATCAACAGGTTGCTTTTCCATCCGCTGTCGGCAAAGAACGCCGCGTCGACCTTTTCCCGATCGAATCCCGACATCGGCCCGGTATCCAGACCGAGCGCGCGGCAGGCGAAAATCAGATAGGCCGCCTGCAGGGAGCTGTTGCGGAACGCGGTCTCCTCGGCGAGCTGGGGGCTGGAGGTAAACCAGCTGCGGGCGTCGCCGTGGGGAAACAGCTCCGGCAGGCGATCGTAAAAGGCGCTGTCCCACGCCACGATGGCGGTGACCGGCGCGCGGAGGGTTTTTTCCACGTTGCCGCTGGAGAGCGTCGGGCGCAGCTTCTCTTTGCCCTCCGGGGTGCGGACAAAAACGATCCGCGCCGGAGAGCAGTTGGCCGAGGTTGGGCCCATTTTCATCAGCGCGTAAATTTCCTCCAGCAGGCCGTCGGCTACCGGCTTATCCAGCCAGCCGCTGTGGGTCCTGGCGTGGCTGAACAGCGTGTCGCACGCGCTTTGGCTAATACTCTCACTCATAAACTCTCCTGGCCGGCGGGCAGCATCGCGGCAAGCCCGTCGCATAAAATGGGGTTGAAGGTCTCGGTATCGGTGACGTTACAAGCATGGCCTCCCCAGGCCATCTCCACCAGCTGACTGCCGGGGATTGCGGCCTGCAGCGAGCGCGAGCAGGAGGCGGGCACCAGCAGATCGTCACGGGCGCTGATCATCAGGGTCGGACAGGTCACCGCCGCGGCCTGCCGGGAGAAGTCAGCCTGCTTCAGCGCCTGTAGCCGCTTCAGCAGATTGTCCTTACCCTGAAAATGGCTGAGCGCGAGGGCGTCCTCCGCCTCCATGCGCGGCGCGCGCGCGGCCATCCATTCCGCCGGATAGAGGAACAGCGGCTGCGCTTCCACCCACGCCTGGGCGCCGCCGGTATGCAGCAGGCGCTCGCGCACCTGGAAGCAGCGGCGGGTGTGGGTCGACAGCGTTAGCCAGGCGTTAACCAGCACCAGGGCGCTGACCGCCCGGGGTTTGTCGAGCGCCAGCTGCAGGCCGATCAATCCTCCCAGCGCATGGCCCACCAGCGCGAAGCGCGTAATTCCGGCCTTCTCCAGCGCCTGCCACAGCTCCTGGGCCATAGTCGGCATGCTGTAGGCGGCGGGCAGCGGGCCGGCGTTTTCGCCGGTGCCGTTCTGGTCATAGGTCACCAACTGGTATCGCTCTGCCAGCGGCGCGCGCTGGGCGGTCCAGTAGCTGCCGGCGCCGCCCAGCCCGGCGCTCAGCACCACAACCGGGGCGCCCTCGTAAGGCGCAGGGGCGATATTGAGCTTCATAGCGCCGGCTTCCCGATATGCGCCACCGTGGCGATCTCCACCAGCGCCTCGGGCTTCACCAAACCGCACTGAATGCAGAACCGAGCCGGCTTATCGCCGGGGAAAAACTCGGCGTAAACTTCGTTAATCGCGGCGTAGTTTTTCCAGTCGGTGATAAAAATGCTGTTGAAGGTCACATCCTCCATACTGCCCCCCGCCGTTTCGATAACGCTGCGGATGGTCTCCAGAACGTGACGGGTTTGCGCCTTTGGGTCGCCGATGTGGACCACGTTGTTTTGCTTATCGAACGGCAGCGTACCGGAGACGTACACTACGCCATCGGCCAGCGTGCCGGGTACGAAAGGGGCGATCGGCGTGGTGGTGCCGGGTGGAATAATGACCTGTTTAGGCATAACGTTTCTCCTCCGGGAACGGGATTGGGCTGGCGGGCTGCAGGGCGTCGCAGAAGCTGGCGACGTCGCTGACCCAGCCAAAGAAGGTCTCAATATTGAACAGCGCCGCCTGCTGAGCGAAGGCCGGTCCGGCCTGATGGGTGGCGTCCTCCAGCACGATGCCGAAATATTCGAGGAAGAAGCCGTCGCGCAGGGTGGACTCCACGCAGACGTTGGTGGCGATGCCGGTGAACACCAGGTGGCGAACGCCGCGGCTGCGCAAAATGCTGTCCAGCTGGGTGTTGTAGAAGCCGCTGTAGCGCGGTTTTGGCAGCACCACGTCGCCCGGCTGCGGCTTAAGCTCATCAACCAGCTGGTAGTCCCAGCCGCCTTTAGCCAGCAGCTTGCCCTGCAGCTCGGGACGGCGGCGCATGGTCTTCAGGGCGTTGGATTTATGGTAATTGGGCGAGCCGGGGCCGCCAGCCTCCATGTACTGGTCGTCCCAGCCGTTCTGGAACCAGATAATCAGCATTCCGGCGGCGCGGGCGGCGGCGACGGCGGTGTTGATATTGTCGATAACCGGCCGGGTGGCGGAGACGTCAAACCCGGCCAGATCGAGATAGCCGCCCTGGCTTGCATAGGCGTTTTGCATATCCACCACGATCAGCGCGCTGTTTTGCGCCGCGAAGGTTAAGGATTCCGGGCGAGCGGGAAGGGTAATCATCAGGCAACCTCGCGAGTAGCGGTGGCAATATGGTCGCGGCAGCGCATCAGCGGCTGAATGCGCTCGCCGAAGGCGTCAATGCCGGAGAGGAAATCATCAAAGGTCAGCAGCACGCCGTCGGTACCTGGGACCGCGGCGACTTCATCGAGCATGCGGGCGACGCTGGCATAAGAGCCGACGAGAGTGCCCATGTTGATATTGACCGCTGAGGTGGGGTCGGCCATCTGGCGGACGTTGGTATCGCTACCGGAGCGGGTATCCTTCTGGCTCTGCTCGGTGAGCCACGCCAGCGCCTCTTCGTCGGCACCGGCCTTATAGTGCTCCCATTTCGCGCGCGCGGCTTCATCCGTTTCGTCGGCGATAACCATAAACAGCACGTACGAGCCGACGTCGCGACCGGTTTTTTCCGCCGCCTGCATCATGCGCGCGGCGGTCGGAGCGAAGGCGGCCGGGGTGTTGACCCCTTTGCCGAAGCAGAAGTTGTAGTCGGCGTACTGGGCGGAGAAGGCCATGCCGGCATCGCTTTGTCCGGCGCAGATAACCTTCATCGGCTGCGACGGCTGCGGGCTGACGCGGCAGTCGTTCATCGTGAAGTGGTCGCCCTTAAAGTCGCTCTGCCCGGTTCCCCACAGATCGCGCAGCACCTGGACATATTCGCTGAGATAGTCGTAGCGGCTGGCGAAATAGTCGTCACCCGGCCAGATCCCCATCTGCTCGTACTCCGGCTTTTGCCAGCCGGTAACCAGGTTAACGCCGAAGCGGCCGCCGGAAATCGAGTCGATGGTGGAGGCCATCCGGGCGACGATGGCCGGAGGCAGGGTCAGGGTGGCGGCGGTGGCGTAGATCTGGATCCGCGACGTCACCGCCGCGAGGCCCGCCATCAGGGTGAAGGATTCGAGATTGTGATCCCAGAATTCGGTTTTACCGCCAAAGCCGCGCAGCTTGATCATCGACAGCGCGAAGTCAAAGTTGTAGTGCTCGGCTTTCTGCACAATCGCTTTATTCAGCTCAAACGTCGGCATGTACTGCGGGGCATGGGTGGAAATGAGCCAGCCGTTATTGCCGATCGGAACGAAGACACCAATTTTCATATGCACCTCTTTGCGGTCGTTAAACAAGAAGGCGTGCGGCGCTGCATCCTGCATCTTCCTGAGCCACCTCGCTAATCTGATAAAGCAAAGACGATGCCAGTTTTACAAATACCAATGTTATTAATGTGTTGCTTAATGGTTGCCGGATGTGAGCCCTGAAAAAGTAGACTAAATGGTCAAAATCGGTGCACGAAAAAACGGCGGTCATGCGCAATTGGGGTGCAGGAGGTCGTGTCGGCGATGGGCTTTTGCTATGCTGATGGCGGTGAAACAAGGAGATAACAAATGGCACAGGGCGCCGAGAAAAAAAGCGGCAAGCGTTCGCTGGCGGTGAGCGCAAAGAAAGAGGCTATCCTCGCCGCCGCGCTGGACGCGTTTTCGCAATTTGGCATTCACGGCACGCGGCTTGAGCAGGTTGCGGAGCTGTCCGGGGTATCGAAAACCAATTTGCTTTACTACTACCCGTCGAAAGAGGCGCTGTACGTTGCCGTTTTGCAGCAGATCCTCACCATCTGGCTGGCGCCGCTGAAGGCCTTTCGCGAAGATATCAGCCCGCTGGTGGCGATCCGCGAGTACATTCGCCTGAAGCTGGAGGTCTCCCGCGACCATCCGCAGGCGTCAAAGCTGTTCTGCCTCGAGATGCTGCAGGGCGCGCCGCTGCTGATGGGGGAGCTAACCGGCGATTTGAAAGCGCTGGTGGATGAAAAGTCGGCGATCGTTTCCGGCTGGGTTGAAAGCGGCAAGCTGGCGCCGGTCGACCCCCAGCATCTGATCTTTATGATCTGGGCCACCACGCAGCATTACGCCGATTTTGCCACCCAGATTGAGGCGGTGACCGGCGCAACGCTGCGCGATGAAGCGTTCTTTCAGCAGACCGTGGAGAACGTTCAGCGGATGATCGTTGAAGGGATCCGGGTGCGCTAGTTGGCCGGCGGCAGCGGGCAGCTCAGATCGCCCTCTTCACACTGCAGCAGTGAGGAGAGATACGATTCGCGCTCCACGGTTTTGTCCGCCATGCACTGGTTGACGAGCGTCGGCTGGATGGTGCCGCCTTCGGACCCGGAGGTCAAAAACGCGCAGTCGGCGTCGCGCAGCGCGATCCACGCCAGCTGAGATTTCTTCAGCAGCGCCTGCTGGCTGCCTGAGGCGCGCTTCAGCGCCTGCTGGTAGGTCTGGTTGAGCTTGCCGTCGGCCGCCTGATACTGCGCCGCCGTGCACTGATTCATCTCCATCTGATTGTTGGCGTTGGCGCATTCGTCCGCCAGCGCCTGACCGCTTGCTAACAGGGCGGCAAGCGCGAGTAAAGTGCGTTTCATTGTTCCACTCCCATACATAAAAAAGGCCCCCGTCCGGGAGCCTTAATTAACCACAGCTTTGGCCTGCTGTCATCCGGTCTGCGATCCCCCGGCGGCGGGCCAGGGTTTTGCCCGACGCCGCCTGCGGGAATCGGCCTTAGCCGATGGTCATCAGGCTGGCGTTTCCGCCCGCCGCCGCGGTATTGACGCTGAGCGAGCGCTCGATATAGAGGCGCTCCAGCAGCAGGTTGGTTTCGCCGCGGGCGAATCCCTGTACCGAAACGATCGCCCCGTCCCGCGCCGCCACCTGTTCGCACAGCGCGCGCAGCTGATCGGAGTCGCCGTGGTAAATCACCGCGTCGAAGACCTGGGCGGTGAGCTCGGCCTCTTTGGCGAAGCCGATGCGCTCGCTGACTTCGCGCGGCAGCTTCTTCGCCAGTTCGCGATGCAGGGCGTTATCCGGCCACAGGATCTCGCAGCCGACGGCGGCAACCGCCGCCAGCTGGGTCAGCGCATCCTGTTCATTATCCGCCACGCACAGCACGCGGTCGCGAGGGATAAAGGTCAGGGTGTTGCGCTCGCCGGTCGGCCCCGGCAGCAGGCGCTGGGTGCCGGCCTGCGCCTGTTCGCTATACTGCTGGCACAGCGCCTGCAGCTCTGGCCGGCCTGCGGCCCACTGCTGTAGCGCGACCAGCGGTTTTTCCAGCAGGGTTTTCAGCTGGGCGTCCAGCGGACGTTCAGCGTCCTGGCGGGCAAGGGTTGCGCCGACGGCGTTGTGCGGACGGCTTGAGAGCAGGCGGTACAGATACAGCGGGCCGCCCGCTTTCGGGCCGGTGCCCGACAGGCCTTCGCCGCCGAACGGCTGGACGCCAACCACCGCGCCCACCATATTGCGGTTGACGTACAGGTTGCCGACTTTTGCGCTGCCGGTGACCTGGGCGATGGTTTCGTCGATGCGGGTATGAACCCCGAGCGTCAGGCCATAGCCGGAAGCGTTGATCTGCTCAACCAGCCGATCCAGCGCGTTGCGGTTGTAGCGCACCACGTGCAGGACCGGGCCAAAGACCTCTTTTTTCAGTTCGTCAAAGCTGTCGAGTTCGATAAGCGTCGGCGGAACGAAGGTTCCGCTCTGCCATTCGCGGGCGTCGTCGCCGTTCTCGCGCACCGCCTGGAAGACGTTGCGCCCCTTGGCGCGCAGCGTCTGAATGTGGCGCTCGATATTCTCTTTCGCTTCGGCATCAATCACCGGCCCGATATCGGTGGTCAGGCGGCCCGGGTTGCCCATCCGGCATTCGCCCATTGCGCCACGCAGCATGGTCAGCGTATGGTCGGCGATCTCCTCCTGCAGGCACAGCACCCGCAGCGCGGAGCAGCGCTGGCCGGCGCTGTCGAAGGCGGAAGCCAGCACGTCAACCACCACCTGTTCGGTCAGCGCCGACGAGTCGACGATCATCGCGTTCATGCCGCCGGTTTCGGCGATCAGCGGCGTCGGACGCCCCTGGGCGTCAAGGCGGCTGGCGATGTTGCGCTGCAGTAGCGTCGCAACCTCGGTGGAGCCGGTAAACATCACCCCGCGCACGCGCTGGTCGCCGGTGAGCGCCGCGCCGACGGTTTCCCCGCGGCCCGGCAGCAGCTGGATAACGCCCGGCGGGACGCCGGCCTCCAGCAGAATCGCCACGCCCTGAGCGGCGATCAGCGGCGTCTGCTCGGCGGGTTTCGCCAGCACACTGTTGCCCGCGGCCAGCGCGGCGGCAATCTGGCCGGTGAAGATCGCCAGCGGGAAGTTCCACGGGCTGATGCACACCACCGGACCCAGCGGGCGGTGGGTTTCATTATCAAAATCGTCGCGAACCTGGCCGGCGTAGTAGTGCAGGAAGTCGACCGCTTCGCGAACCTCGGCGATGGCGTTGCTGAAGGTTTTACCCGCTTCGCGCACCAGAATCCCGATCAGCGTCTGCGTTTGGCCTTCCATCAGGATCGCCGCGCGCTCGAGGATGGCCGCACGCTCCTGCGGCGGGGTGGCGAACCAGATCGGCGCGCAGCTGACCGCGCTGGTCAGCGCCTGCTGTACCTCTTCGTCGCTGGCTTCGCGCACGTGGCCGACGATATCCTTCGGCTCGGCAGGGTTAACGATCGCCTGCAGCTCGCCTTCGGCAGCCGGATGCTCCAGCATCGGCAGGGCCTGCCACTTGTGCAGGGCGCTGTTGAGTAAAGAGGAGGAGAGGGAGGCGAGGCGGTGCTCGTTCGCCAGATCCAGCCCCGCGGAGTTGCTGCGGCCCTGACCATAGAGATCGCGCGGCAGCGGAATTTTCGGATGCGGCAGGCCGGCCTGGCCCTCCTGTTGGGCCAGCTTCTCGACCGCGCTGACCGGGTCGGCGACCAGTTCGTCAAGCGGCAGGCTGGTATCGGCGATGCGGTTGACGAAGGAGGTGTTGGCGCCGTTCTCCAGCAGGCGGCGTACCAGGTAGGCCAGCAGGGTTTCGTGGGTGCCGACCGGGGCATAAATTCGGCACGGGCGGTTGAGCTTACCGTCGGCCACTTTACCCACTACCTGTTCGTACAGCGGCTCGCCCATGCCGTGCAGGCACTGGAACTCGTACTGACCCGGATAATAGTTTTGCCCCGCCAGCTGGTAAATAGCCGCCAGGGTATGGGCGTTATGGGTGGCGAACTGAGGGTAAATCAGGCTCGGCACCGTCAGCAGCTTTTTCGCGCAGGCGAGATAGGAGACGTCGGTGTAAACCTTGCGGGTATAAACCGGATAGCCTTCCAGGCCGTCCATCTGCGCGCGCTTGATTTCGCTATCCCAGTAGGCGCCCTTCACCAGGCGGATCATCAGACGACGGCGGCTGCGGGTGGCGAGATCGATCAGCGAGTCAATCACGAACGGACAGCGCTTCTGATAGGCCTGAATAACGAAGCCGATCCCGTTCCAGCCCGCCAGCTCCGGCTCAAAGCACAGCTTCTCCAGCAGGTCGAGAGAGATCTCCAGGCGATCGGCCTCTTCGGCGTCGATGTTAATGCCGATATCGTACTGGCGCGCCAGCAGGGTCAGCGACTTCAGGCGCGGATAGAGCTCTTCCATGACCCGATCGTACTGCGCGCGGCTGTAGCGCGGATGCAGGGCGGAGAGCTTGATGGAGATCCCCGGCCCTTCATAGATGCCGCGGCCGTTGGAGGCTTTGCCAATCGCGTGAATTGCCTGCTGATAGGAGACCATATAGGCCTGGGCGTCGGCGGCGGTCAGCGCCGCTTCCCCGAGCATATCGTAGGAGTAGCGGAAGCCTTTCTCTTCCAGCTTGCGGGCGTTGGCCAGCGCTTCGGCGATGGTTTCGCCGGTGACGAACTGCTCGCCCATCAGGCGCATCGCCATATCGACGCCTTTGCGGATCAGCGGTTCGCCGCTTTTGCCAATGATGCGGTTCAGCGAGCGCGACAGGCTGGTTTCATTGTGGGTGGAGACCAGCTTACCGGTAAACAGCAGCCCCCAGGTGGCGGCGTTAACGAACAGCGACGGGCTGCGGCCGATATGCGACTGCCAGTTACCGTTGCTGATCTTGTCGCGGATCAGGGCGTCGCGGGTGGCTTTATCCGGAATACGCAGCAGCGCCTCCGCGAGGCACATCAGCGCCACGCCCTCCTGGGAGGAGAGGGAGAACTCCTGCAGCAGGCTCTGCACCATTCCGGCGCGCCCGCTGGCGGTTTTTTGATTGCGCAGCTTTTCCGCCAGCGTCCAGGCCAGCTTATGCGCCTGTTCGCCCAGCGCCTGCGGCAGGCGGGCCTGCTCGAGGAGCATCGGCACGGCGTCGGTTTCGGCGCGGCGATAAGCGGCGGTAATGTCCGCCCGCGCCACCGACTGCGGCAGGATCTGCTCGGCGAATTCAAGGAACGGCTGGTACGGCTCTTCGCTCAGCGGACCCGCGTCGTCGCTTTCGTTGGCCGCTCCGGAGAGCAGCGCCGGAAGCTCGGGCAGCGATTCGTCATTCTCCAGCTTTTCCAGATAGTTGAAAATCGCCTGCTTAATCAGCCAGTGCGGCGTGCGGTCGATACGGCTGGCGGCGGACTTGATGCGTTCGCGCGTGGCTTCGTCAAGTTTAACGCCCATGGTGGTGGTGCCCATGTCATGAACTCCTGTTATTGGTCACTCGCTTCATCCATGACCGGACCCGTATTGTGGCGGCATGATTCGGCGAGCTGAGCTTCTGTGCGGTTATGAGGTTGCGTAGGAATATCTACTATGTTGCAACTTTGTGCAACCTTGTTAATCACAACTTGTGGGTCAGGCTGAAAAATGGTTTTGTTGTTAAATTTAATGATGGGATTAGCGGTAATTTAACCTTTATTTAAAGGCGTATTTATCTGCGTCAGTTAACAGTTTTACCAGGTGCAACCAATAAAAACGTGAGGAAGTGCAACCTATAACAAAATGAGGTTTGGTCATCGGCGGAATTAGTGTAAATGCTGTGTTAAATCGTTTGTGAAAAACCGCCGCTTCCCTCAGGATACGGTCGCCCAATACAACCATTGTGCCATTACCCCGTTCCGGTAGTGGAATAAAACGACAAATCTGGACGCTGTCGACAAAAAATCTGGAGATTTGCATGGCTATTAGCACCCCGATGTTGGTGACTTTTACGGTTTATATATTTGGCATGGTACTGATCGGGTTTATTGCCTGGCGATCGACGAAGAACTTCGATGATTATATTCTCGGTGGCCGTAGCCTCGGTCCCTTCGTGACCGCGCTGTCCGCCGGAGCCTCGGATATGAGCGGCTGGCTGCTGATGGGGCTGCCGGGAGCCATATTTCTTTCCGGTATTTCCGAGAGCTGGATTGCCATCGGCCTGACGCTGGGGGCGTGGGTTAACTGGAAGCTGGTCGCCGGCCGCCTGCGCGTTCATACCGAGGTGAATAATAATGCGCTGACCCTGCCGGACTATTTCACCGGCCGCTTTGAAGATAAAAGCCGGGTGCTGCGTATTATCTCCGCGCTGGTTATTTTGCTGTTCTTCACTATTTATTGTGCCTCCGGCATCGTTGCCGGCGCGCGTCTGTTTGAAAGCACCTTTGGCATGAGCTACGAAACGGCGCTGTGGGCCGGTGCTGCCGCGACGATTATTTATACCTTCGTCGGCGGATTCCTCGCGGTAAGCTGGACCGATACCGTGCAGGCCAGCCTGATGATTTTCGCGCTGATCCTGACGCCGGTGATGGTGATTATTTCCGTCGGCGGCTTCGGCGATTCGCTGGAGGTGATTAAGCAAAAGAGCATTGAGAACGTTGATATGCTGAAAGGGCTTAATTTCGTCGCCATTATCTCGCTGATGGGCTGGGGCCTCGGCTACTTTGGTCAACCGCATATTCTGGCACGCTTTATGGCGGCGGACTCCCATCACAGCATCGTCCACGCTCGCCGCATCAGCATGACCTGGATGATCTTCTGCCTGGCGGGCGCCGTGGCGGTTGGCTTCTTCGGCATCGCGTGGTTTAACAACAACCCGGCGCTGGCCGGGGCGGTAAATCAGAACTCCGAGCGCGTGTTTATTGAACTGGCGCAAATCCTGTTTAACCCGTGGATTGCCGGGATCCTGCTGTCGGCGATTCTGGCGGCGGTGATGTCAACCCTGAGCTGCCAGCTGCTGGTCTGTTCCAGCGCGATCACCGAGGATTTGTATAAGGCCTTCCTGCGCAAAAACGCCGGGCAGAAAGAGCTGGTGTGGGTCGGTCGGATGATGGTGCTGGTGG
This sequence comes from Klebsiella sp. BIGb0149, assembly GCF_004362605.1. Lineage (NCBI taxonomy): Bacteria > Pseudomonadati > Pseudomonadota > Gammaproteobacteria > Enterobacterales > Enterobacteriaceae > Klebsiella > Klebsiella sp. BIGb0149. Next base: position 962,841 of record NZ_SNYG01000001.1, read on the forward strand.
TGGCGCTGATTGCCATCGCGCTGGCGGCCAATCCGGACAACCGCGTGCTGGGCCTGGTGAGCTACGCGTGGGCGGGCTTCGGCGCGGCCTTCGGTCCGGTGGTGCTGTTCTCCGTTATGTGGTCACGCATGACCCGCAACGGCGCGCTGGCCGGCATGGTCATCGGCGCGCTGACCGTTATCGTCTGGAAACAGTTTGGCTGGCTGGGCCTGTACGAAATCATCCCTGGCTTCATCTTTGGCAGCCTCGGGATCGTGGTCTTCAGCCTGCTGAGCAAAGCGCCTTCGGCATCCATGCAGCAGCGTTTTGCCGAGGCCGATGCCCACTATCACTCCGCGCCGCCGGTCCGCGCGACCGCTGAGTAAGCACAGGCTTTCTGCTAAAGCCCGCCTCCGGCGGGCTTTTTTGTGCCCGCGGCTCGCCGCAGCCGGACCGAGACCGACGGGAACCCTCTTGCTAATTCTCTGAAAATACGCTGATATCTGAGCACAAATAACAATGAGGATAGCAATATGAGTTTCAGACAGGGTGCGATGGCGTTGGTGCTGGCAGGGCTACTTGGCGGCTGCGTGGCGCCGGCCAAAACGACCGTTTCAGCGCCGGCTGCCGGCGCCTGCCCGGCGGACAATTCCATGGAGCAGACCACGCTGTACTTTGGCCTCAGCCGTCCGGCGGGTAAAGATATCACCCCCGCGGAGTGGCAGCAGTTTGTTGACCGCGACGTCACCCCGCGCTTTCGCGACGGCCTGACGGTGTTTGACGCCCGCGGCCAGTGGCTGGGGAATGACGGGACCGTGGCGCGCGAGCAGAGCAAGGCGCTGATGCTGATCCACGGGAAAGATGCGAAGAGCGAAGAGGGGATTGAGGCGCTGCGCACGATCTATAAGTCTCGCTTCGCCCAGGAGTCAGTGATGCGCGTCGATCGCCAGGTTTGCGTTCATTTCTAAATAACCTGCGCTGCACAATTAAGGTGTTGCTAAATAAAAGGCGGGGCGATGCCCCGCCTTAATTGCGGCGATATTCGCGGCGCAAGCTCGCGCTTACAGCACCAGACCGGCGAAGCTGGCGGAGAGCAGGCTAACCAGCGTCGCGCCGTAGACCAGGCGCAGGCCGAAGCGGGAAACAATGTTGCCCTGCGGCTCGTTAAGCCCCTTAATGGCGCCGGCGATAATGCCAATCGAGGCAAAGTTAGCAAAAGAGACCAGGAAGACCGACAGAATGCCCAGCCCGCGCGGCGTCATGCCGGCGGCAATTTTCTGCAGCTCGATCATGGCGACAAATTCGTTGGCCACCAGCTTGGTTGCCATAATGCTCCCGGCGTTCAGCGCATCGCTGAGCGGAATACCAATCAGCCACGCCAGCGGGTAAAAGACGTAGCCCAGAATCTGCTGGAAGCTGAGGCCAAATACGGTGGCGAAGAGGGCGTTAACGGCGCTGATTAAGGCAATAAAGCCCATCAGCATCGCCAGAATAATCATCGCCACCTTGAAGCCAGCCAGAATATATTCGCCGAGCATTTCAAAGAAGCTCTGCGACTCATGCAGCTTCTCCAGCTTAATCTCCTGTTCGCTGCCCGGTCGCGTCGGGTTAATAATGGACAGCACAATAAAGGTGCTGAACATATTGAGGATCAGCGCCGCGACGACGTATTTCGCGTCCAGCATGCTCATATAGGCGCCGACAATCGATAGCGACACCGTCGACATCGCGGTGGCGGCCATGGTGAACAGCCGGCGGGAGGAGAGATCGCCGAGCACGCCCTTATAGGCAATGAAGTTTTCCGACTGTCCGAGGATCAGCGAGCTAACGGCGTTAAAGGACTCGAGCTTGCCCATGCCGTTGACTTTTGACAGCAGGGTGCCGATGACGCGAATAAAAATGGGCAGAATGCGCCAGTGCTGGAGAATACCAATCAGCGCCGAGATAAAGACAATCGGGCACAGTACGCCGAGGAAAATAAAGGCCAGGCCTTTTTCACTCATGCCGCCAAATACAAAGTTGGTGCCCTCAGCGGCAAAGCCGAGTAATGAGGTGAAAAAGCCGGAGATATTTTTAACTATCCACAGGCCGCTTTCGGCGTGGAGAAAAAAGAAAGCCAGGGCAATTTCAATAACAATTAACTGGATAATATAGCGAAAGCGGATTTTTTGTCGGTCATAGCTGGCAAGCCAGGCAAGGCCGAGGATAACCACCAGCGCCAGCAGGAAGTGTAAAAACTGAGTCATATTATTCTTTTCGCAGGTAAATAAGGCCGCTATTTAGCCACAGCCGCTACGTCCGGTAAATATCTGCTGCGAAAAAACCGCCGATCCTGCCCGCTGCCGCCGGCGCAGGCGAATAATTGCCTAAGTAATTATTTTCCAGCGATTAATTTACAACTCGTCATCATTCTCTACACATTTCACTTGTGTTTCTGATTATTGTAATGATAATCACTATCAGAAATATTTACCTATCTTTGCATCCGTTGACCGCGGCTCACATTTAAGGATGTCGGCATGTTTGTTCCATTTCTCATCATGTTACGTGAAGGCCTGGAAGCAGCGCTGATTGTTAGCCTGATCGCCAGCTATCTGAAACGCACTCAGCGCGGAAACTGGATTGGCGTAATGTGGATTGGGGTTATCCTCGCGGCGGCGCTGTGCCTCGGCCTGGGGATCTTTATCAACGAAACAACCGGCGAATTCCCGCAGCGTGAACAGGAGCTGTTTGAGGGCATCGTGGCGCTGGTCGCGGTCTTTATCCTGACCTGGATGGTGTTCTGGATGCGCAAGGTGTCGCGCAACGTGAAGCAGCAGCTGGAGCAGGCGGTGGATAACGCCCTGCAGCGCGGTAACAACCACGGCTGGGCGCTGGTGATGATGGTCTTTTTTGCCGTGGCGCGCGAAGGCCTGGAGTCGGTATTTTTCCTGCTGGCGGCGTTCCAGCAGGATGTCGGTATCTGGCCGCCGCTGGGCGCGATGCTTGGCCTCGCCACCGCCGTCGTCCTCGGTTTCCTGCTGTACTGGGGCGGCATCCGCCTTAATCTCGGCGCGTTCTTCAAGTGGACCAGCCTGTTCATCCTGCTGGTCGCCGCGGGCCTTGCCGCCGGCGCCATTCGCGCCTTTCACGAGGCCGGGCTGTGGAACCACTTCCAGGACGTGGCGTTCGATCTGAGCGGCGTGCTGTCGACGCACAGCCTGTTCGGTACGCTGCTTGAAGGCATCTTCGGCTATCAGGAAGCGCCGACCGTCAGCGAAGTGGCGGTGTACTTTATCTATTTGATTCCGGCGCTGGTGCTGTTTGCGCTGCCGCCGCGTAGCAATCCAGCAGCCTCGCGTACCGCTCCGCTTAAGTAGGGCGCCGCAGGATATATATCGTTACCACATACTTACCGAAAGGGATGATCATGATGACTCATTTTCGCCGTAATGCGCTGCAGCTTGCCGTCGCAGCGTTGTTCAGCTCCGCCTTTTGCGCCCAGGCTGCGGATATTCCGCAGGTAAAAGTGACCGTTAATGACAAGCAGTGTGAACCGATGAACGTGACCGTGAAAGCGGGTAAAACGCAGTTCATCATTCAGAACCACAGTCAGAAGGCGCTGGAGTGGGAGATCCTTAAAGGCGTGATGGTCGTGGAAGAGCGCGAAAACATTGCGCCGGGCTTTACGCAAAAGCTGACGGCTAACCTGCAGCCGGGCGAATACGATATGACCTGCGGCCTGCTGACCAACCCGAAAGGGAAGCTGATCGTCACCGGTGCGGCCACCAAAGACGCGGCGAAAGCCGACGCGCTGCTGAGCCTCGGCGAAGCGATTACCGCCTATAAAGCCTACGTCACGGCGGAAACTGCCCAGCTGGTTACCGGCACGAAGGCCTTCACCGACGCGGTGAAAGCGGGCGATATCGAAAAAGCGAAAGCGCTGTATGCCCCGACGCGTCAGCACTACGAGCGTATCGAACCGATCGCCGAGCTGTTCTCCGATCTTGACGGCAGCATTGATGCCCGTGAAGACGACTATGAGAAGAAAGCGGAAGATCCGAAATTCACCGGCTTCCACCGTCTGGAAAAAGCCCTGTTTGGCGACAACAGCACCAAGGGCATGGAGAGCTACGCCGACCGTCTGAATACCGACGTGCTGGAGCTGCAAAAACGCATCAGCGAGCTGGCGTTCCCGCCGTCTAAAGTGGTGGGCGGCGCCGCGGGCCTGATTGAAGAAGTGGCCGCCAGCAAAATCAGCGGCGAAGAAGATCGCTACAGCCACACCGACCTGTGGGACTTCCAGGCCAACGTTGACGGCGCGCAGAAAATTGTCGACCTGCTGCGTCCGCAGCTGCAAAAAGAGAACGCCGCGCTGCTGGCGAAAGTTGACGCTAACTTCAAGAAAGTTGACGCGATCCTCGCGAAATACCGCACCAAAGACGGCTATGAGACCTATGACAAGCTGACCGATGCGGATCGTAACGCGCTGAAAGGCCCGATCACCACCCTGGCGGAAGATCTGGCTCAGCTGCGCGGGATCCTGGGTCTGGACTAAAGCAATGGCAGAGCAGAAGCAATTCGAGGTAAATGAACCGTCACGTCGGCGGTTATTAAAAGGGATCGGCGCGCTAGGCGGCGCGCTGGCCATCGCCGGCGGCTGTCCGGTTGCGCATGCGGCCAAAAGCACCAGCTCGCCGGGCACGCTGTCGCCCAACGCGCGTATGGAGGAGCAGCCCTTTTATGGGCTGCACCAGGCGGGGATCCTCACCCCGCAGCAAACCGCGATGATGCTGGTGGCCTTCGACGTGCTGGCCGCCGATAAGGCCGACCTCGAGCGTCTCTTCCGCCTGCTGACCCAGCGTATTGCCTTCCTGACCAAGGGCGGGCCGGCGCCGGACACGCCGAATCCGCGCCTGCCGCCGATGGACTCGGGCATTCTCGGGCCGTGGATCGCCCCGGATAACCTGACGATGACCGTTTCGGTCGGCCATTCGCTGTTTGACGAGCGCTATGGGCTCGCGGAACACGCGCCGAAGAAGCTGCAGAAGATGACGCGCTTTCCCAACGATTCGCTGGATGCCGCGCTCTGTCACGGCGATCTGCTGCTGCAAATTTGCGCCAACACCCAGGATACGGTGATCCACGCGCTGCGCGATGTGATTAAGCATACCCCGGATCTGCTGAGCGTCCGCTGGAAGCGCGAGGGCTTTATCTCCGATAGCGCCGCGCGGAGCAAAGGCAAAGAGACGCCGGTTAACCTGCTGGGCTTTAAGGACGGCACGGCGAACCCGGTGAGCACCGACGACGCGCTGATGGATGAGGTAGTGTGGGTTACCGCCGGACAGGGAGAACCGGCGTGGGCGACGGGCGGCAGCTATCAGGCGGCGCGCATTATCCAGTTCCACGTTGAGTTCTGGGATCGTACGCCGCTGAAGGAGCAGCAGACGATTTTCGGCCGCGACAAGCACAGCGGCGCGCCGCTGGGGATGCAGCACGAGCACGACGTGCCGGATTACGCGAAAGATCCCGATGGCGATATTATCGCGCTGGATAGCCACATTCGGCTGGCTAACCCGCGCACGCCGCAGACGCAGTCGAACCTGATGATGCGCCGCGGCTACAGCTATTCGCTGGGGGTGACCAACTCCGGGCAGCTGGATATGGGGCTGCTGTTTGTCTGCTATCAGCACGATCTGGAAAAAGGTTTCCTGACGGTGCAAAAGCGTCTCAACGGCGAAGCGCTGGAGGAGTACGTCAAGCCGATCGGCGGCGGCTACTTCTTTGCGCTGCCGGGCGTCAAGGATAGCCAGCACTACCTGGCGCAGTCCCTGCTTGAAGCCTGACGTTCCTGCCCGCAAGGGCAGGGCGTTTTCTGCTGTTTTTCCATTCTTTTTTTGTATTTCCTGCCTTGTGTTATTTTTCTGTAATCTAATTGTCGGAAACTCTCCAGAGCTGCAATGAAAATTATTTGTTGTCTGTATGTGAAAAATAAGTTGCATTAAGAATTATTTTTGATGTACTTATTACAGACGCGGTAGTTCCCGGCAGTGATGTCGTTTCACTATGGAGATCGCGAATGCCCGATTGCTGTAACGGAAAATGTAAAACTTCTTACCGTACTCATCAGCACGGGGGCCACACTTCCGGCCGCGATTCCCACACCCCTAATATTTCTCCAGTCACTACAGACAATCCGAACCCAGACCGGGTGAGCGGTGCGCGTAGCCGTGACCCGTTGTCAATTCGACAGGCAAGCAATGGCTTAAAAGGAAGCCAAACCTCAATCGTTCGTGCGCATAATCGCGTCGATATTGACGCGTGTGATGTAAACCAACAACGCAAGGTGCTATCCATGGGAAGACAAAAAGCAGTGACCAAAGCTCGTCGTGAGGCCAAACGTGTGCTGAGACAGGATTCGCGCAGCCATAAGCAGCGCGAAGAAGAATCGGTCACATCGCTTGTGCAAATGAGTGGCGTAGAAGCCATTGGCATGGCGCGGGACAGCCGCGATTTATCGCCGATTGAAGCGCGCAATGACGCTCAGGTGCATTATTTGAATGCCATTGACAATAAACAGCTGATCTTTGCCACCGGTGAAGCCGGGTGCGGGAAGACCTGGATCAGCGCGGCGAAAGCAGCTGAAGCCCTGATCCATAAGGATGTGGACAGAATTATTGTTACCCGTCCCGTTCTGCAGGCCGATGAAGATCTCGGCTTCTTACCGGGAGATATCGCCGAGAAATTCGCCCCCTATTTCCGCCCCGTTTATGACGTGCTGGTGAGAAGGTTGGGCGCTTCCTTTATGCAATACTGCCTGCGGCCGGAAATCGGCAAGGTGGAAATCGCGCCGTTCGCCTACATGCGCGGACGTACATTTGAAAATGCGGTTGTGATTCTGGACGAGGCTCAGAACGTGACCGCTGCGCAAATGAAAATGTTTTTGACCCGCCTCGGGGAGAACGTGACGGTCATCGTCAACGGCGACATTACCCAGTGTGATTTACCCTCTGGCGTAAGGTCTGGCCTGGTCGATGCGCTGGCGCGTTTTGAAGAAGACGAGATGGTCGGCATTGTCCGCTTTACGACCGACGACTGCGTCCGCTCGATGCTCTGCCAGCGAGCGCTGAAAGCCTACTACTAGCGGTTATATTCAGCGCAAAGCCCGGGGAAACCCGGGCTTTGTTTTTTCTGCGGCCCGCTGACGCGGTTTGCGGTTTAGCCAATCGCCCCCAGCGCATCTTCGCTGCCCTGCTTTTTCGGCAGCAGGTACAGGGTGGCGAAAATATCCAGCAGATAGAGCAGGGCCAGTAGGGTGATCGCCGCGGTAAACGACCAGTGGCTGACGAACAGGCCAATCACCAGCGGCCCAAATCCGCCGACGCCGCGCCCCAGATTAAACAGCACGTTCTGCGCGGTGGCGCGCACTTTCAGCGGGTAGGTATCGGAGATAAGCGCCCCGTAGCCGCCGATCATCCCGTTGACGAACATTCCCATCAGCGCCCCGGTAAACAGCATGACGACGGGGTCGCGCAGCTGGGCGTAGATAATGACCATCACCACGGCGCCGACCTGGTAAATAAGGAAGATTTTCCAGCGCGGGAAGCGATCCGCCAGCACGCCAAACAGCCAGATACCGAAGGTCATCCCCACCACGGTGACCGCCGTCCACAGCCCGGATTTGGTCAGCGAAAAGCCAAAGCTGGAGGAGAGATAGCTGGGCATCCAGATCATCAGGCCGTAGTAGCCAAAATTCTGCACCGAACACAGGATCAGAATGCCGATACTGGCCTTCGAGGTGGCTCTGTCGGCAAACAGCATCCCGATCCGCGCCGTGAACGACATTTCCTCAGCGACGCGGCTATCTTTGGTAAACGCCTCGGGTTCGCCCATGCCGCGGCGGATGGCAAACGAGACCAGCGCCGGCAGCAGGCCGACCAGAAACATCCCGCGCCAGCCGATGATGTCCAGCAGGAGCGGGGTGATAAAGGCGGCAAGCAGGACGCCAAGCTGCCAGCCGATGCCGACCCATGCCGAGGCCCGGTTACGCTTATGGGCGGGCCAGACTTCGGCAATCAGCGCCATGCCGATACCGAATTCGCCGCCGAGCCCCATCCCCGCCAGGGTGCGATAGGCCAGCAGATCCCAATAGCCCTGGGCGACCGCACAAAGACCGGTAAAAACGGAGAACATCAGGATCGTGAAGGTCAGGACGCGAATGCGCCCCAGACGATCGCTGAGATGACCAAACAGAATCCCGCCCAGCACCGCGCCAATGAGCGTCCAGGTGACGAGAGAACCCGCCTGAGAGGTGCTGAGCGCCAGAGAAGCGCTGATTGCCGGCAGCATGAAGCCGAGGATCAGCAGGTCGAAACCATCCATTGCGTAGCCGCTGATCGCCGCGACCATGGCTTTAGCCGGCGTCACGCCGCGTTTGTTTTGTGGGGAAGAGAAGGTCATGTCCAGGCCTTAGGATTAAATTGTGCGCCAAGTATAGATTTGTCAGCGATCGTAATCTACTGCAAAGAGGGGCCCAGGGTCAGGAGGCGCGAGCAAAGCAGGAACATTGCCAGATGCTCCGCCGTCCCGAGAAACGAGAGGAAATAGTGATGAATAGCGGGAGGAGCGACCGGCGCCGCTCCTCTGAGAGGACGTGGGGGTCATTAGCCCGCCAGCTGGTGGTCCAGGTTGAGCAGAGTTTGCGCCATCACCGCCGCGCCATCCGCCAGCTGCCGTTCGGTAATCGACTCTTCAGGGCAGTGGCTGCGCCCGCCCAGGCACGGAATAAACACCATCCCCACCGGGCCGGTAGGGGAGACGTACACCGCATCGTGTCCGGCTCCGCTTGGCAAACGCTGGGATCCCAGCTGCAGGTGCTCCGCGGCTTCAGCGATCGCCCGCATCACGACGTCCGAGCAGGGCGTTGGGCTGGCGCGGCTCACGTGCTCAAGCGTTGCGGACAGCCCCAGAGCCGCCAGCTCTGATTCGCACAGCCGCATAATGTCTTCCGGGAAAATGTCGAGAACCTGCTGGCTGTCGCTGCGGACCTCAAGCATCAGCTCAACCCAGCCCGGCACCGCGTTGGGCACGTTCGGCGTCATCGCGATGCGGCCAATCGTCGCCACCACGTAATGCGGGTTGCCGCTTTGCGCGCTGGCCTGCTGATGGACGCGGGTTATCACCTGCGCGGCACCCACCAGGGCATCGCGACGGACGTCCATCGGCGTGGTGCCGGAGTGGTCCGGCTGGCCGTGAACCATAATCCGCACCCGACGGATCCCCACGATATGCGTCACGATGCCAATGGGTAAGCCCGCGTTTTCCAGTACCGGGCCTTGCTCAATGTGCAGCTCAATATAGGCCGCCGTGCCGCCCGGACCGCGCAGCGGCGCGGTTAATAGCTGCGGCTTAGCGCCAACCCGCAGCATCGCCTCCGCCAGCGTCTCCCCGGCATGGTTTTTAGCCGCCAGCATGCCGCTATCGAGGGAGCCGCAAAAGGCGCGGCTGCCCACGCAGGAGATGCCGTAGTCGCTCGGCTCTTCAGAGAGAAAGTCGATCACCTCCAGCGGATGCTCAAGCGTGATATCGCGCTCCTGCAGGCTTAAGGCGATTTCGATGCCGGCCAGGACGCCGATAATGCCGTCATAGCGTCCGCCGCCAACCACCGTATCGCTGTGGGAACCGATCGTTATCGGCGCCAAATCCATGCGTCGTCCGGCCCGCCGTCCGATCAGGTTGCCGCCCGCGTCGAGGGTGACGCTGAGCCCGGCCTGCTCCATTTTTTGCTGCAGCCAACGGCGGCCCTCGCTGAATAGCGGCGTGAAGGCGCGGCGCGTCCAGGGCGTACCCGGCAGCGTCATGGTCGCTAAGGTGTTGGCGTTTTCCCACAGGCGGGAAGCGTTGATGAGAGGACGATCCTTTAGTATTTCAGCGTTTATGTTTGTCATGGCGTTGTCTCCGTTATGCGGCGCTGCGCGGGCGCAGGAATCGACCGTCGCCCGGCTGGTTGACGATTTTTCCGTGGTTAAATACCGGCATGCCGCGGCACCACGTCTGCTCTACGCGCACCGTAAACTCCATGTCGGCGAATGAGCTCCAGGTTACCGCCGACAGGCTGGTGGAGGGATCGAAGCGATAGGTTTCGCGGTTCAGGATCACGAAGTCGGCGTCTTTACCCGCGGCAAACGACCCTTTGCGGTCATCGAGAAGAAAGTGCTGCGCCGGATTGCGGCACAGCAGCTGCACGACCGTCGTGGGCGAGATGCCATGCTGTTCGCAGCCGGTCCACAGCGCCGGCAGCAAGGTCTCGAGGCCCGGGCCGCCGGAGGCGTTTTTGAAAATGTTCTCATCCCCTTTGCGCTCCAGCCCCCAGCTAACGTGGTCGGAAGAGACGAACGTGCAGTCCCCCTGCGCAATATGCACCCACAGCCGTTCGGACTCAGATTTGGGCCGGATTGGCGGGTAGTGTTTGGTTTTGGCCCCTAGCCGGAACGAGTGCTCTTCATGGTTCAGCATCAGATACTGAACGCAGGTTTCGATTGAGACCGGATAGCCGGCGTTTTTGTACATTTTATAGATCTCAAACCCGCGCGAGGTTGACACGTGGACCGCATGGGCGCGGGCGCCGGTAACCGCGCCAATTTCATACAGCTGCGTGGTGGCCAGATCTTCGATCAGCGGTGTATGCGCGCGCATGAACGCGTCCCAGCCGGTATCGTTTTCAGCAACCATGCGCTGGATGTTTTTGCGCGTCATCTCCTGCATCTGATTGTGCACCGCGCAGGCTAAGCCGCTCGGGGCGATCAGCTGGAACGCGTGCAGCAGATCGTCCTCCTCGACCCGCGGGAAGCGGCCGGGAGTGGCTTCGAACGTCGAGAATTTAAACGCGCAGACCCCTCCCTCGATGAGTCCCGCCGCCGCCTCGAAGCCGTGCTTTTGGTTTAGCGTGCCGAACAGGGCCACGTCGACGTGGCAGTCGCGTTCGACCTCCGCAATTTTATTGTCCAGCTGGCCGCGGCTGGCGACCGGCTCGGGGTCGTCATAGGGCATATCAACCATTACCGTCACGCCGCCGGCGGCGGCGGCGCGTGAGGCCCAGCCGAGGCCCTCCTGATTGGCCTGGCTTCCTGAATGGACCTGGCCGTCAATCACCCCGGGAATAACCCACCTGCCGCTGGCATCGATAACTTTTTCAGCCTGCGGCAGCGGGCCGCTGCCGGTGGCAGCGATTTTTCCCTGCTCGATAGCCAGCCATCCATCGAGCGTGATGCCGTCGGCATCAACCAGATCGCCCTTTACGACTATGTCCCATCTCTTCTGCACACTCATAACGCACGCCCTTATAACTTTTACCGAAAATTTTGCATAAAAATGCATATGTGGCCGATGGGTAATCGGCCTCTTTTCCAAAGTCTGCGTCTAGTGTAGGGTGGCTGTACGTATTATGTCTTATGCTTATTTATCACTCTTGCATAACATTATGTTAACCTTGGAGAGGGTGCGATGCGCTTAAATCTCAAACAAATTGAAGTTTTTCGCGCCATTATGCTGACGGGTTCCATCAGCGGCGCGGCAAAGCTGCTGCACGTTTCGCAGCCGGCCGTTTCCCGGCTCATCGGCTATACCGAACAGCGGCTGGGGCTATCGCTATTTGAGCGGATAAAAGGGCGGCTTTATCCAACGCCAGAGGCGCGGCACCTCTTTATTGAAGTCAACTCGGTCTATCTCGGCGTGCAGCGCGTTAATGAAGTTGCTGAGGATTTGATTCAAAACCGCATGGGCCATCTGAGGATTGCCTGTAGCCCCAGCCTCGGGCAGGGGTTAATACCCAACGCCATTGCTAAATTTCACCGTACGCTGCCCGATACCCGGGTGATTCTGCACACTATGATCCCCGACGTGCTGCTGCAGGCGGTGCTGACTCAGCAGGTTGAGCTAGGAATTGCCTTCCTCCATGAGGGCCATCCAAACGTGCAGTCCCGGGTGTTATATGAAAATCATCTGGTCGTTGCGCTCCCTGCTACCCATCCGCTGACCGCCAAAAATACGATCAATGTCGAAGATCTTGTGGGCCAGCCGTTTATTGGCTACGGATCCGATATCCCTATCGGGCAGATAGTCAGGCAGCTCTTTAATGATGAAGGCATTGTTGTCCGGCCAATCGTTGAATCGCAGCAGATTCACGTGGCCTGCGCCCTGGTTCAGGCGGGGGTGGGCATCGCGCTGATCGATGAAATTACCGCCAGCGGCCCGGTATGGACCAACGTCGTCTTTCGTCCTCTCTCACCAACGGCTAAAACGCCGATCAGCATCATTTACGGCATGTACGAACCGCTTTCGCGGCTGGCTCAGGAATTTATCAGTACTCTGGAGTCGATTCAGGTTCACTGGTCGAGATAGCTCGTCGCCGCCATCGGCGCCGAAAATGCCTAACTTCTCCTGGCGTAAATTAGCGCGGGTTGGCTTTTTCTCGATCGTTAACATTGTGTTATACGCTGTGGCCAAAAAGTAATATGACATTTTGACATTCCGCCCTCTAGTATCGAACCAAGGCTGCGATGATTATTCATTAATTATGCACTTTAGCGCCTGCTTACGAGTTCTGTACTTCTGGAGGAATAGCAATGGGTCGAATTTTAACACTGGCTGACGTCGAAGCTGCCGTTAAGGGTGGTTCAGTGTTTGCCTGCGGCGGCGGCGGTTGGGTCGAACACGGGCTGGAGTTAGGCAGAATGGCGGTCACCGTTGGCCGCCCCGAGCTGGTCACCATGGATGAGGTCGACGATAGCGCCTGGATTGCCACCGCCGCGGCGATTGGCGCCCCCGGCGGGCTGACCGACTGGGAAATGCTCGGGATAGATTATGTTAAGGCCGTCCAGCTGGTGCAAAAAGAGCTGGGTGAGCCCATTTATGGCCTGATTATCGGGCAAAACGGGATGTCCAGTACGCTTAACGGCTGGCTGCCGTCCGCCATTCTCGGCACCAAAGTGGTCGATGCGGTGGGAGATCTGCGCGCCCATCCCACCGGCGATATGGGCTCGCTGGGCCTTGCTTCCAGCAGCGAGCCGATGATTCAGGCGGCGGTGGGCGGCAATCGAAAGAATCATGCCTATATTGAACTGGTCGTTAAAGGCGCCACCGCCAAAGTCTCCCCCATACTGCGCAAGGCTTCGGACATGTCCGGGGGCTTCATCGCCAGCTGTCGTAACCCGATTCGCGGCGCTTACGTGCGCCAGCACGCCGCGCATGGCGGTATCAGCCGCGCCATTTCCCTTGGCGAAACTATCATTGCCGCCGGCCAAAAGGGCGGCAGCGCGGTCATCGATGCGATATGCAACCACACCGGCGGGCAGATCATCGGCAGCGGGAAGGTGACGCAAACCACGCTGCAATATACCAGTGAGGCCTTTGACGTCGGCGTTATCGACGTCGGCCAGGGCGAAAACCTGCGCCGCATCCACGTGATGAATGAACATATGGCGGTGGAGGATCGCCACGGCCAGCGCATGGCGACCTATCCGGACGTCATCACCACGCTGGATATGCAGGGCAACCCGGTCAGCGCCGGGCAGCTGAAGCCGGGCCTCGAAATCGTTATTTTTCACCAGCACCATAGCCAAATTCCGCTCTCTTCCTCCGTTACCGATCCGGCGGTTTATCCTGCCGTTGAGAAGACCCTGGGGATCGAGCTGTTCAGCCATATTCAGCAGGGAGTCGCAAAATGAAAAAGAGCTATAGCGTGACCTCGGGTACCCAGCTTCGCTGCCTCGGCTGGCGCCAGGAAGCCCTGCTTCGCCTTCTGGAAAACGTGCTGGCGGTGGGGGAAAACCCTGACGAGCTGGTGGTCTACGCCGCGCTAGGCCGCGCCGCGCGCGACTGGCCGTCGCACGACGCCATCGTGCAGGCGCTGAAAACTATGCGCGAAGACCAAACCCTGCTGGTGCAGTCCGGCAAGCCGATTGGCCTGCTGCAAACCCACGCCAACGCTCCGCTGGTGATTATGGCGAACTGCAATATGGTCGGCCAGTGGGCCAAAGCGGACAACTTCTATCGCTGGGAGAAGGACAATCTGATCTGCTGGGGCGGCCTAACCGCCGGCGACTGGCAGTATATCGGCTCGCAGGGCGTCATTCAGGGGACCTACGAGATTTTTTCCCGTATTGCCGAACGCGACTTTGATAGCGATCTGCGCGGGCGCTTTATTCTGACCGCTGGTTTAGGGGGGATGGGCGGGGCGCAGCCGCTGGCCGGCACCATGGCCAGGGCCGCGATCCTCACGGTAGAGGTCAACCAAAAGAGCATCGACAAGCGGCTGAAAAACGGCTTTCTGCAGCATCAGGCGCGGGACCTTGAGCATGCGCTCACCCTTATTCGCAATGCGCAGAACGACCGGGAGCCCGTCTCCGTTGGCTTACTGGGCAATGCCGCCGACGTTTTTCCGGCTATTTTAGCCAAAGGGATTATTCCCGATATCGTGACCGACCAGACCGCGGCCCATGATTTAGTTTACGGCTACGTGCCTTCCGGCTACTCCCCGGAGCAGGTTGTCGCCCAGCGCGAAAAGGATATCGACGTTCTGATGGATGCCGGCCGCCGCTCGATCGTCCGGCACGTCACCGCCATGCTCGGATTTATGGATCGCGGCGCCGTGGTGTTTGATAACGGCAACCTTATTCGTACCCATGCCTATCAGGGAGGGGTTGAGCGCGCCTTTGAGATCCCGATTTTTACCGAGGCCTTCCTGCGCCCGCTGTTCTGCCGCGCTATCGGCCCCTTCCGCTGGATTGCGCTGTCCAATAATAGCGATGACATCAGGGTGATCGACGATTATCTGCTGACGCGCTTTGCCGACAACCAAATCGTCAGCAACTGGATCCGCCTGGCCCGCGAGAAGGTGCCGTTCGAAGGTCTGCCTGCGCGTATTGCCTGGCTTGGCCACGGCGAACGAACGGAACTGGCGCTGGAGGTGAACCGCATGGTGGCCGATGGTCGCCTGAGCGGGCCGATTGCCTTCACCCGCGACCATCTCGATGCCGGGGCGATGGCGCATCCCAACATCATGACCGAGAAGATGAAAGATGGCTCGGACGCCATCGCCGACTGGCCGCTGCTCAACGCCCTGGTGAACTGCGCATCGATGGCCGATCTGGTGGCGATTCACTCCGGCGGCGGCGGATATAGCGGCTATATGACCAGCTCCGGCGTGACGGTGGTTGCCGACGGTTCAGACGCCGCGGCGCAGCGCCTGCAGCTCTCCATGACCAATGATACCAGCACCGGCGTGATGCGCTATGCCGATGCGGGTTATCAGGAGTCTCTGGATGAAGTAAAAGAAAAATCAATCTCTTATATTAATTTATCTGCGGCCGGCTAGCCCTGCGTATGAGGTCATTATGACAAAAACCACGACTTCCCCCCTGAGCGCCGAGGCTATCCGGTCGGTACCGGAGCCGCGCAGCAAGGGGTATAAAGCGATTGCTGCGGCATCAATAGGTAATGCGCTGGAATGGTATGACTTTTCAATCTATGCCTTTTTCGCGGTCTATATCGCGCAGAACTTTTTCCATCAGCAGGATGCCGGGGCGCAGCTGTTTGAGGCGTTTTTAGCCTTTGGTCTCGGTTTTGTGATTCGGCCTCTGGGGGCGTTGGTCATCGGCGTCTATGGCGATCGGGTAGGGCGCAAGGCCGCCCTGACGCTGACCATTATGACGATGGCCGTGGGCACGGCGATCATCGCCTTTGCTCCGCCCTACAGCGCGATCGGCATTGGCGCGCCGCTGCTGATTCTGTGCGGTCGGGTGCTGCAGGGCTTCTCCGCCGGGGGAGAAGTGGGCGGCGCGGCGGCCTTTTTGGTCGAACATGCGCCGGCCGAGAAAAAGGGCCAGTACGCCTCCTGGCTGCAGGCCAGCATGGGGATCTCCAATATCTTTGGCGCGCTGGTGGCCACGGTGGTGACCCTGACCCTCAGCCATGAACAGATCGGTGACTGGGGCTGGCGCATTCCGTTCATTATTGGCCTCTCCATCGCGCCTATCGGTTTGTGGATGCGTAAAACGCTGGAGGAAACGCCGCTCTTTATTGAGGAGCAGGCCCGCCGCAAGGTGGAGAAGATCGGGCCGGAAATGCCCCTGCTGCAGCTTTTTAAAGCGCACGGCAACGCGGTGTTGCTCGGCACCGGGCTATCGATACTGTGGGCCGTTAGCGTCTACGCGCTGATTATCTACATGCCGATCTACGTTCAGCGCCAGCTGCATTTTGAGAGCCACCAGGCGTTCCTCGCGGCGCTGATTGGCAACTGCTTTATGGTGGTGTGCTGCGTCGCCGCTGGCACTTATTCCGATCGTATCGGCACCCATAAGCTGCTGATGATCGGCGCCGGCCTGCTGCTTATCTGCAGCTATCCGCTGCTGCTGCTGCTCGACGCTTCGCACACCACGCTGACGCTGATTGTGGTGCAAAGCCTGTTCTGCATCCTGGTATCGCTGTTCGTCGGCGTGGCCCCCCTGGCGCTGTCCGAGCTGTTCCCCACCGACGTTCGCGCCAGCGGCATGTCCGTTTCTTATAACCTCGCGGTAACCCTGTTTGGCGGCTTTGCGCCGGCGGTGTTGACCTGGCTGACCGAAAATACCGGAACGCGCTTTGCGCCGGCGTGGTACGTGATGATCGCCAGCGTGCTGGCGATGGTTGCGTTGCTCAGCATCGAGCGGCAAAAGGCGAAAAAACGCTGATCGACAAGTGGCTATAAAACAAAGTTATTTAATTTCAATAAGATTGCCTGATTAACATGACAGCATAAATAATAAGAGGGTTGGATCTATGTCAGCAAAATTGTCGCTTTTGATGATTGCACTGCTCACTCTGAGCTACAGCAAGGTAGGTTTATCCGCGGTCACTCTGGATGGACACTCGATTACGCCAGCAATTATTGCCAGCGTGGCGGACGGCGAAGCCGTGGCGATCTCTCCTGCGGCCACGGCGCGGGTGGAAAAGGCCCACCAGGTGCTGATTGAGGCGGCGCAGAATGGGCAAAAAATCTACGGTTTAACGGTCGGCGTCGGTCTTAATAAGGACCGGCCGATGGTCGACGTCCACGGTAAGCTGACCGATGAGGTGATCGCCGCGTCGAAGAAATTTAACGTCGGCCTGCTGCATGCCCATTCGGGCGGCATCGGTGAGCCGATGAGCCAGCGCATCGCCCGGGCGACGATGGTAACCCGCCTCAACACGCTGTTGACCGGCGGCGGGGGCGTGCAGCCGGAGGTGATTGACGCGTACGTCGACTTCCTCAATAAAGGCATCACGCCGGTTATCCCGAGCGAAGGCTCTATTGGCGAGGGGGATATCACCATTATCAGCCATATCGGGCTGGCGATGATCGGCGAAGGCGATGTCTACTACCAGGGGAAAAAGGTTCCGGCTAAGGTTGCGCTGGAGCGCAGCAAAACGTCGGCGGTGGTGCCTTATGCCAAAGACGCGCTATCCATCCTGAGCTCCAACGCTTATTCGGCATCCAGCGGCGCGCTGGCGCTGAATTCGCTGGTTCATCTGCTGCCGCTTAATTCTCTGGTTTATGCCACCAGCCTTGAGGCGTTAAACGGCAACGTTTCGCCTTTCCTCGAGAATACGCTGGCGCTGCGCCCCTACCCGGAGGTGGTGGCGATGGGCAGTCACCTGCGAACGCTGCTTGCCGGCTCCAGCCTGTGGGAGCATGACGACAGCCGCCCGCTGCAGGATCCGCTGAGCTTCCGCTCCGGCGTCTATTTACTGGCCGAGCTGCAGCGTAGCTACCAGCAGGCCTGGGACCAGCTGCTGGTGCAGCTCAACAGTTCTGACGATAACCCCGGCGTCGCGATCGGCGTTTCCGCCCCGTCGGACCGCCCGCAGGATCGTCTGGGCTATGTGGATCAAAATGGCGTAAAAGGCGCCGTTTTGCCAACCGCCAACTTTGAACCTCTGCCGTGGGTGCTCTCCTTTGAACAGCTGAGCCTGGCGCTGGCCCACAGCTCGTTGGCCAACGCGCAGCAGGTCGTGAAGCTCAACAACCCGTCGTTTACCGGGCTGACGCGCTTCCTCGGCACGGACAATACCGTTCACGCCTTTGGGGCGATGGAAAAACCGGTGATGTCGCTGGCGATGCGTAACAAAGAGCTGGCCATGCCGGTGTCGATGGACTTTATGCCGGTCGCTGGCGATATTGAGGATATCGCGACGAATGCGCCGGAAGTCGCGCAGCGCCTGCAGCAGCAAATCGATAACAGCTATCAGCTTTTGGGGATTTTGCTGGTCCATGACGCGCAGGCTATCGATCTGCGTAAGCAGAAGAACAACGGCTTCAGGATGTCGCCGCCGACCGGCGCCCTGTACGATGCGCTCAGGCGCCAGGTAAAATTTATGGATAGCGATCGCCCGCTTAGCCCGGACTTTGCCGCTGCGGCCCAGGTCCTGAAAACATTCGATGTGCGGGATGTGGCGGCGAAGTAGCGCTCGCCTTGCGGACCGGTCAGTATGGTCAGGAGCCGGCAGCCTCTCCGGAGGCGCCGGCTTAAGAGTAAAACGCGACGACTATTTGGCCTGTAGCCAGATTCCGGCAATATCCATCCCCGTGACGGGGGATGCCTGCAGATTTGCTGCAAAGAGTAAATACGGCCGGTTAACGCCAGCTGCCACCAAAGTTTCTCTCTCATTTTCCCAATCTAAATAGCAGCGACACAACCCGGCCAGCTGGCTGGCGTGTAAAACAATCGTCGGTTCAAAAAATAGTTTACATTGCTATGTATTGCTAATTATTATCATTGCGCTTCTCATAATGAAAATCATTCATAATTTAACTCATTAATAATTAATATATTTATTTTACAGGGGATCTTCTCATGTCTGGTCAATTCCGGCTCTCGCTGCTTGCTACCGCTATTGTTTTAGCGTTCCCGGCCTGGGCTGCTGATAAAAATGATAACGCTTCATCAACCGATCGCACGGATACCCTGACGGTGGTGGGTAACTGGCTTGATTCGCCGGATTACAGCACGGTTGTGCTCGATCACCCCGGCGCTAGGACTATCGTGACGGAGCAACAGGTTAAGGAAAAGGGCGGGGAGACGGTTTCAGAAGCCCTGCGCGGTATTCCCGGCGTTCAGGTTCAGGAGAATAACGGCACCGGCGGGAGCGATGTCTCCTTGAACGTGGGCGTACGCGGTCTGACATCGCGCCTGTCACCTCGTTCTACCATCATGATGGATGGCGTCCCGCTTTCCGTTGCCCCTTACGGCCAGCCGCAGCTGTCAATGGCGCCTCTTTCAATGGGAAACATTCAGTCAATTGATGTGATCCGGGGCGGTAGCGCCGTCCGTTACGGACCGCAGAACGTCGGCGGTGTGATCAATTTCGTCTCGAAGGATATCCCGGAAGAGTTCGGCGGCGCGGTGAGCGCGCAAACGGAAGGCGCATCGCACGGGGGGCTAAAAACGCTGACCAGCGCTTCCGTCGGCGGAACGGCGGAGAATGGTCTGGGTGCTGAGCTGCTGTACTCCGGCTTGCACGGGCAGGGATACAGAGAAAACAATGACAACACCGATATTGACGATTTTATGCTGAAAACGCGTTATCGTTTTACCCCGAAGGACGAACTGACGGGTAACTTCCATTACTATAACGCCTCCGCAGGTATGCCCGGCGGCCTGACGAAAGAGCAGTATCAGCAAAATCCCTTCCAGTCCGTACGACCCTTCGATCAGTTTGCCGGGCGCCGTCAGGATATGTCTTTTAAATATCGCCATCAGGAAGAGGATAGCCAGTTTGAAGTGCTGACCTATTTCACTAAAAGTTTCCGTACCAGCGATATTCAGACCGACGGCACCGGGGCTCTGGAAGGGCAGAGCCGACTGGCGGCAGCGCCGCGTCACTATACGACCTGGGCTATCGAGCCGACGTATTCACACCTGTTCCGCTTCTGGGATATGGCTCATGAGATAACCCTGGGCTATCGCTATCTGAACGAGACGTCGGATGAAAAAGGATATCGATCCAACTGGTACGATCCGACGACCACCACCTCTGCACCGAATTCAAAAGAGAACTACTATCAGCATACCTCCGGCGGTACGGAAGCTAACGCGTTTTATATTGATGATGCCGTCAACGTCGGTAACTGGACCATCACCCCTGGGCTACGCTATGAAAGTATCCGTACGCATGTAAATGATTCTTTCGCCGATATTTCGCGAGAAAAATCGTATAGCGAACCTTTGCCGTCGATCAACGTGATGTACCACCTGTCCGACAGCTGGAAGCTGTTTGCTAACGCCAATACCTCTTTCGGCAGTTTGCAGTATTTCCAGCTAACGCGCGGGGGGAATCACGGCCAGCCGGCTCCTGGCCTACAGCCTGAAAAAGCGCATACCTATGAGGTCGGTACCCGCTATGACGATTCCGTACTCAAAGCGGAGCTGACGGCTTTCTACATTGATTTTGATAATCAGCTGCAGTACATCAACAACACCATCGGCTGGACCACTCTGGGCGCGACCAAACATCAGGGCGTCGAGCTGGCTCTGAACTACGATCTCAGCGAACTGGCGCATAGTCTGGATGGGCTCAGCCTCTATTCCACCTATACCTATACGCGCGCTGTATCCGTCAGCGGAGAGTTTTCGGGTAAAGATCTGCCGTTCTATTCCCGCCAGGTGCTGACGGTGGGATCCCGCTATGCAACGGGCAGCTGGGTGTGGAACGTTGATGGCTATTCGCAATCGCGCCAGCATTCTCCGGGGTCGTCTGATGCCGGCAACGGTTATATCACCCAGGAGAGCGATGATGGCCAGTACGGCAATATTGCGGGCTATATGGTGTGGAATATGCGCGGCGAATATGACATGGGGCCATCATGGTCAAATTTGAAACTGGGCGCCGGTATTAAAAACCTTTTCGATCAGCGCTACTACACGCGTTCAACGGATAATAACTACGGGAAATATATTGGCGAGCCGAGAACGTTCTTTGTTCAGGCGTCACTGGCATTCTAAAAGAGCTCATCTTCGCGGTGTATTTGATACACCGCGAAGCGGCTAATAGAGGGTCATCGCGTTGCGCGCGCTTAACATGTTGGTTCATCACATCTTCCTCAGCGCATGAGCAAAATGTGTCAACGTTATTCAGGATGGGCAACAGGCGAAAAAAAAGCCCGTACTTGCGTACGAGCTCTTCTTCAAATATGGCGGTGAGAGAGGGGTTCGAACCCTCGATACGTTGCCGTATACACACTTTCCAGGCGTGCTCCTTCAGCCACTCGGACACCTCACCATATTGTTTTGCTGCACACCTTGGGTGGGCAACGGGGCGGTACTATAGGGAGTTGCGCTAAAACGGTCAAGCAGTATTTATTCTTTCCTTACCGTTCGCTCAAGCAATGAACACCGCCCCGGTAAAAAACGCCGGGGCGGTGGCTTTAACGCTGTGAATCAAGCTGTTCGCCGTTCTTCACCACGTCCTGCGCTTTGGCGTAGCTCTCAATCAGCAGCTGATAGGCCGGGAATACTTTAGTATAAACCTCGGCCCACTCGGCGGCGTCGGGACGGTTCCAGGTCCGCTGCAGCTCGGACGCCACCGCGGCGGTATCCATCGGGATGACGCCGGCCTGAACGACACGAGCCAGCGTTATCTCCTGCGCCATCTTGCTGTAGGTGCCTGAAGCGTCGATAACCGCGAAGACCTTATAGCCATCGGCGACGGCTGCAATAGACGGAAATGCCATGCACACGCTGGTAATGGTGCCCGCGATAATCAGCGTTTTGCGCCCGGTGGCCTTCACTGCCGCCACGAAATCCGGGTTATCCCAGGCGTTAATTTCACCCTTGCGCGCAATATAGCGAGCATGTGGCGCATTCTCATGGATCTCAGGGATCAGCGGACCATTAGGCCCCTGCGGTACCGAGGCGGTGGTGATAACCGGGATCCCCGCAAGGGAGGCCATCTTCGCCAACGCGGCGGCCCGGGCGCGCAGTTCCGGCATTGGCATATCGCCAACGGTCTGGAACAGACCGCTCTGATGGTCAATCAGCAGCATGGCGCTGTCGTTTACATCAATCACCGGGCGAGCTCCGTTAAAATTAGCTGGAGTAGACATTTTTTGTACCTCTGTCGCGTCAGATTTGGCCAAAACGGCCGCTATTAAAATCACGCACCGCTTCGGCGATTTGCGTTTTGCTGTTCATGACAAATGGGCCATAGCCGACGATAGGCTCACTCAGCGGTTCGCCGGCCAGCAGCAGGACCCTGGTATCAGCGGTAGCGCTGAGGTGCAGCGTTTCACCCTGCTGGCTCAGCACCACCAGCTGGCCTTCGCGCGCGTTTTCAGCGTCGTTAACGCGGACTTCACCTTCAAGCACAACCAGCGCGGTGCTCCAGCCGGCAGGCTGGCGTAACGAGACGTCGTGGCCCTGCGTCAGCTGCATATCCCAGACGTTCAGCGGCGAGAAGGTATGCGCCGGTCCGGAAACGTCGGCATAATCACCGGCGATGACCCGAACGTGGCCTGCGTTATCCGGCAGCGCGACGCGGGGAATGAGGTCAGCGGTGATGCTCTGGTAGCCGGGCGCGGCCATTTTGTCTTTGGCCGGCAGGTTGACCCACAGCTGGATCATCTTCAGCTCGCCGCCGGTACGGGTAAATTCCGCCGAGTGGAACTCTTCGTGCAGGATCCCGGCGCCCGCCGTCATCCACTGCACATCGCCGGGGCCAATCACGCCGCCTCTGCCGGTTGAGTCGCGGTGCTCAACTTCACCTGAATACACGACGGTAACGGTTTCAAACCCGCGATGCGGATGCTCGCCAACGCCGCGTTTGCCGCTTCCCGCCGGAAAGCTATGCGGCCCTGCGTAATCCAGCAGCAGGAAGGGGCTCAGCTGCTCGCCGTGGGTTTGATAAGAAAACAGCGAGCGTACCGGGAAACCGTTACCGACCCAGTGCTGGGATGGCGCGGTATAGACGCCTGTAATCTGTTTCATTGTTCTCTCCTGTGCGGTTGTTTCGATGTCGATAAGCTTAGATGCGCGGCTAATAGCCCGGTAGATAGCAAAAATGACCTATACTGTTCTAAAAATGGAACAATGGGGGAAGGATGCAGGATCTCAACGACTTAGCCTGGTTTGTCCAGGTGGTGGATCATGGCGGATTCGCCGCTGCGGGTCGGGCGCTCGATCAGCCTAAATCGAAGCTCAGCCGCCGCATTGCCCAGCTGGAAGAGCGGCTCGGCGTGCGCTTGATTCATCGCACCACAAGGCAGTTCGCGGTAACCGAAGTTGGGCAGACGTTTTATCAGCACTGCAAAGCGATGCTGATCGAGGCCGAGGCGGCGCAGCAGGCGGTGGATACCCTTCGTTCTGAGCCGCGCGGCAGCGTTAAGCTCACCTGTCCGGTTACCCTCCTGCATGTGCATATTGGCCCGATGCTGGCGCGTTTTATGCAGCGCTATCCGGGGGTGAACGTGCATCTGGAGGCAACCAACCGGCGGGTTGATGTGGTCGGTGAGGGGGTTGACGTGGCTATTCGCGTGCGGCCGCGGCCCTTTGATGATAGCGATCTGGTGATGCGGGTGCTGGCCGATCGCGGGCACCGGCTGTTTGCCAGCCCGGCGCTGGTGGCGCGCATGGGGCAGCCGCAGGCGCCGTCTGAACTGAGCGAGTGGCCGGGACTGAGCCTGGCCGCCGGCAAGCATCAGCATAAATGGCAGCTGACCGGTCCGCAGGGCGCCCGTGCGGAGGTCTATTTTACGCCGCGAATGGTGACTACCGACATGCTGGCGCTGTGCGAAGCGGCGGTCGCCGGCATTGGCGTTGTTCAGCTGCCGCTATTAATGGCGCGCGATCGGCTGGCGGCGGGTGAGCTGGTGGTGGTGCTTGACGAGTGGCAGCCGCGCCGGGAGGTGATTCATGCGGTCTTTGCCTCACGCCGCGGGCTATTGCCGTCGGTGCGCGCGCTGGTGGATTTCCTCAGCGAAGAGTATCAGCGGATGGAGGAGGATTAGCGCAGGGCCGGATGCGCCGGCCCTGGCCAGAGGTTTATGATGACTTTTGCTCTCTGAAGGCGACGACCGTATCCCATGCGGTTTGCTGCAGGGCGCGGGCCGTCCGTTCGGTCATATCGCTGTCGACAGGGAGGGCGCCGCCTACCGGAGATTGATTATAGAGGGTAGCAAACAGTACGCAGGCCGTCAGGTAGGTGCCGGCCAGCGACGGGTGGTTGCCATCGCTGTGGTATAAATTTATCTCCGGATGCTGCTCAACGGCGCGCGCAAAGGCGAGGCCGACGGGGGCCACGTAGCCGTGCGTCTGGCGGGCGATGTCAAGATAGGCCTTTTCCAGTTTATCCGTCTGCTCCGGTTTATTTTTGCTGGCCCAGGTCATAAACCAGACGACCTTTTCATTCGCTTTATGCGCAATGTCCGCCATGGCTATCGCCGACTGCGTGAAATACTCCCGGGTGGCGGCCTTTTTGCTGATGGTTTCCGTCGAGTTTCCCTGGAAGACGACCACGTCCCACTTTTGCAGACCGTTCTGGAACTGCAGGTTGGGAATATGCCAGCCCAGATGTCCGGTCGAGATGGTAATACCGCGATACGTATAGCCTTTGCCACTTTCGGGCAGCAGCGAGCGGGCGAGGTCCCGCAGGCGAGTGTTCACGTTGTTATTGTAGTGGGTGTAAGAGTTTCCATATATTGCGACGGTTTTATTTTCGCCGTCCATTATCGCCTGTGGAGAGGGCGCAATAACGGTATCGGCCAATGCGAGGCTTGACAGGCACAGATAGCCGGCCAGCAGATAACGTGCTTTTTTCATCTTGCTTATCCTTAAAAGTCGTAGCGCAGCCCGGCGATGAATGCATCGTCATGGGCTGGCTTATTTTTATTGGCTAATTCCTTCACGTAGCTCAGGGACAGCCAGGTATCTTTCGCCAGGCTTAATTGTGTTTCGGCACGCCAGCCCCGGCGTTCGGCATATTTTTTGCCATTTTCATTTAGCGTACTATATCCTCCTAAGAATCTAACTTTTTGATATTTCCATGAGGCTAAAGAGTCGAAGCTGGTATAATCGTTATCGCTATTATTATCACGGGCGATAGCCACGCGGCCTACCGTGGTAGCGAGCGAAATATTGCCATAGTCCAGCTGCAGTCCGCCGATATATTGCGTATGTTTTTTCCTCCCGTCCGTCGTTTTGATCCCCTCCTTACGTTTATATTCGCTGGCGGCGATGGCCGGCGTTATCTGCAGATCGGCCAGCGACCAGGTTTTTCGATAGCTGGCCATTATGCCGTCATCGAGGGCGTCATTATCGCTATTACCGTTACCCATCACGTATGCCAGCTGGATCTGATGCCCGTCAAACTCGCCGTTCCACTGCACGGTGCCGTCCTGACGGTTAAACTGGTACGAGCTATCTATTGTCGTGATCCCGTAGCTATAGACGTTGGGGGTAAAGTTTTTATAGCGGTCGGTCATTTTCATGACCTGATAGAGCGGGTTTTTGGTGCGCCCGCCGATTAATTCCCCGTAGCGCTTGTGGGAAAGACCGAGGTAGGCATAGCGCGCGTCCAGATCTTTATCGCCGGTTTTATTATCGTTTTTTTCAGTTCGCACCTGCCATTCAACCCGGCCGACTATTTTGGTTTCATCAAGTAAATCTAATTTATGCGTTAAATAAAGCCCCAGGCGACCCCCGAGCTGGCTGCGCGAATCGTCTTCGGCAAATGAGGCGTCGCCGTGGGCGAGCTGCCATTCTAACCGGCCATATATATCCAGCGTGCTCTTTTTATCTTTATAAACGTTCATTGCCGAAGCGGAATAGCTGACGCTGATTAATGCGCCAATAATGATGGCTTTCGTTGTTATATGCATAGGATCCTCGGGCCAGAGAAAAGGCGTAGTAACGGGTTATGTTCTATTGTTGGAGGTACGTTTTTTTTTAAACCTGAACGAGGGCGGGAAATAGGGGAAACATTTTTTCTCATAATCAATTGTGAGCTTAAACACAAATTGCCATAAACTTTGCTCTTTTCACCGCGGATTAATCCCTTGACGGCCCGGAGATTAATTAATTTAAGCACCTCGGCGGCGTAAATCAGGGTGGGTTTGTTAAGTCGCTCACATTTTAGATCCGGGATCCTGGCTCGGTTGTGGGAAATAAATTTTCCCATTTTTCCGCTTAATTATTTAACGCACAATCAGCCCGGATAGAGAAAACCATTCGGTTGTAGCAAAATGGCGCCATGCTGTTGATAAGGGCGCAATCCATACAGGAGTTAATGATGCGAGGTAGTCAAAGTTCGGTATTTGATTCAGAACTCTATTCCTCTCTGTTTACCCAATCGGAGATGAAGGTTATCTGGTCGGATGAAAACCTGATTCGCTGTTGGCTAACGTTCGAATCGACCGTGGCGTGCGTTCAGGCAGAGCTGGGGATGATTCCGCAGCAGGCGGCGGACGATATTAGCGAAACCTGCCGGACGCTTTCCCTTGACTGGGGCCGACTTGCCGAGGAAACCCGCAGCGTGGGTATGCCAATCAAGCCGCTGATCGATCAGATTGCCGATGCGGGGACGCCGCTGGTGAAAAAATATCTGCACTGGGGCTGCACCACCCAGGATCTTCTGGATACCGGACTGGCGATGCGTCTCCATCAGACGCTGACGCTGCTGCGGCGCCTGGCGATTGGGCTGGGAAACGCGCTAAAAGAGATGGCCGTAGAGCATAAGCACAGCGTCATGGTGGCGCGCACCAATTCGATAGACGCATCGGCTACCACGTGGGGGCTACAGGTGAGCGGCTATCTGGGGGAGCTGACCCGGCATGTGCGACGTCTGGATAACCTGTTCGCGACGGCGACAACCGGCTTATTTGGCGGGGCGGTGGGTAACCTGGCGTCGGTTGGCGCGCAGGGGCTGACTATTCGCAACCGTCTGATGAGCGAGCTGGGATTAAGCTGCCCATCAGGCGCCATGAACGCCAGCCAGGATAACGTCGTTGAAGTGGTGCAGTTTTTCGCCCTCGTGCACGGCACGCTGTGCCGGATCGCCAATGACGTCGAGACGCTGGGGCGCACGCCGATTGCCGAGCTGCGAGAGGGGGAAGGCGGCGGCGGCTCCAGCGCGATGCCGCATAAAACCAACCCGCGCTCCAGCAATATGATACAGACGCTGGCCCGCATGGGCTGGATGTACTCCTCAGGCGCGCCAAACCTGCTCGATCAGCATGACGTCCGTTCCGCCTCCGCCCGGGTGCTGAACTGGACGCTGGTGCCGGAAGCGGCGCTATGTCTTGCGACCAGCCTCGAGCGCGGCGAACGCCTGATTCGTCATCTGGTGGTGGATACCGCTAAGATGCGCGCGAACTTCAGCGCCTCGCATCACTTTATTATGTCTGAATCCGTCTCCATGAAGCTGGCAGAAAAGGTTGGCCGCAGTGAGGGGTACAACATGCTGAAAAACCTGCTAAACCAGGCGGACGGATCGCAGAACCTGTACGAGACCCTCACCGGATGTCCGGCGATCGTCGATCTCCTGTCCGCGGAGGAGATCCGCGAGGCCTGCGAACCGACCAGCTGGCTTGGCAGCAACGATGCGTTAATTGATGAAGCGATCGATGCTTTCGATCGTCAGCTATCTTCCCCGGCCTGATCGGCAATGTCTGCTCATCCGGTGGCCGTCAGGTACCGGATGAGAAGGTTTCAAAAAAGCCGAAAAGATCTTCCAGCTGTTCAAAATTGCCTTCTCCGCCGCCTTTTTCATAGGCCAGATGCAGCGTCAGCTCAATAAAGAAAAAACCAATGATCCGACTTTTAAATACCGAATGGGTATCGCTCGGTAACACGAATTGCAGATTGCAAAATTTCCCGTAGGGGTTGGATTCAGAATTGGTGATTAGCACCACCAGCGCCTTTTTGCTGCGAAACCATTCGGCGATGCGTAGCGCCATATTATTAAATCGATAGTATGAGAAAACGATCAAAACGTCGTTATCGGTCAGGTTTAGCAACGATTTTGGTAATTCTCCGGCATCCAGCGATAATAGCGTGACGCGATCGCGAAAATACTTGATGAGCGTGACGAAGTGCGTTGCCATCGCATGGGATGATGAGGGGCCGACGACATATAATTTACGCTCGTCGTTGAGGATAATATCGATAAATTGATTCAGACTGTTGATCTCGATACTCTCTTTGAAGCTGGCAAAAAGGCCCGCCACGTTATTATTGAACTCCGTGACCACCTGTTCCGTTGCCACGTGGTCTCTGGCCGGCGAGCGCGCGGCCAGCTCATAGGGGGAAATCATCTTTTGCGGCGACAGCGACTCCTCAACGACGCGCCGGAACGCCGCGTAACCGGTGAAACCGAGTTTATTTAAAAACCGCCCAATGGTCGCTTTACTGACCGCCGCGTTGTTTGCGATATCGACAATGCCGTGGTAGGGAATTTCATTAAAATGGTCGCGGATATAGTTATCCAGGCGCTGTTCTGACTCGGTTAAAGCGGATAAATGTGCGGTGTTGGCTTTATATTCATCCAGCGTTAAGGGTGATTTAATCGGCATTTCATTGACCCCGAAGACTTATTTCTCTGTGAAATATCTCATAGTTAGAGAGATAAGTAAGTATTACGCTAATGCCATCAGCAGGGACGCTTCAGGTTATGGGATCGTGCGCACAATTTGCTGTGGGAAAATCATTTTCTCATTTTTTACGCCGCCCGCGAAATTTACTCTGTTGCCATCTAAAAACAACCCTCGACCAGAAGCGAAGCGCTCCGTATCTTACCCGGCTTCATACAAGGATATCATCCATGATCGCATTTATAATCGCCATTGTGATTACCATTATTGCTGCATGGTTAATCATTAAAAACGTTCAGCCCCAGACGGTTCTGCTGCTGGCCGGCCTGACGCTGCTGACCGTCACGGCGCTGTTTTATCCGCAACAGAGCATTCTTTACGGCCACGCAAAATCGACGGGCTCAATATGGCTCGATATTTTCGCTTTCGCCAAAGAGTCCCTGGCCACCCAGGTTGCGGGGATAGGGCTTATCATCATGGCGGCCGGGGGCTTTGCCAGCTACATGGATCATATTAAGGCGTCGAATGCGATGGTGAACGTTTGCATTCGTCCTTTACAGGTTATTAAAGCCCCGTACGTGATTCTGGCGCTGGGATATATTTGCGCTCAGCTACTGCACGTGGCGATCTCCAGCGCCGCCGGGCTGGCGATGCTGCTGCTGGTGACCTTTTTCCCGGTGCTGGTGCGTCTGGGAGTGAGCAAAGCGGCGGCGGCCTCGATGATCGGCCTGTGCGCGTTTATGGATTTAGGCCCGGCGGTTGGCACCGCTAACCTCGCGGCTAAGCATGCCGGTATGGAGGCGGCGGTCTATTTTGCCCACTACCAGATGCCGGTGGCGCTGGCCGTGATGCTGGCGGTCGCGGTGCTGATTTTCTTCACCGCGAAATATTACGATAAAAAAGAGGGACATTACCCAGGTGAAGCCTTGGTGGAGCAGGAGAGCGTCGGCGAAGCCGGGCCGCGGGCGCCGACGTTTTACGCCATTCTTCCGGTCTTTCCCGTCATACTGGTGCTGGTATTCAGCCCGTTAGTCATCACCTCGGTTAAGGTCGACGTGGTTACCGCGATGATCGTCGGGACGCTGCTGGCCTTCGTCTGCGAGCTGGCGGTGACGCGGGATTTTCGCGCCAGCTGTAAAGGCGTGCAGAGCTTTTTTAAAGGGATGGGGAGCATGTTTACCAGCATTGTTTCGCTGCTGGTGTGTGCCGATATTTATGCCCAGGGAATGCAAAAAATTGGCGCTATCGACTATTTACTCGATGCCGTACGCAACGCCGGTTTTGGTTTTGCCAGCATGACGCTGGTCATGACCGCCCTGGTCGGCGTGACCGCCGTGCTCACCGGCTCCGGCGTCGCGGCCTTTTTCTCCTTCTCCGGTATGGCTCCTTCTATTGCAAAGACCTTTGGTGAAAGCGCGGTAAAAATGATCCTGCCGATGCAGATGATGGCCGGCATGGGACGCTCTATCTCCCCGGTCGCCGGGATTATCATCGCCGTCAGTAAGGCCGGGGAGTGTTCGCCATTTGCTATCGTCCGCCGGACGTTAATTCCTGCAGTGGGCGGTATTATCGCCATGCTGGCGGCCAACTATGTCATGTTCTGAAAACGATATGGATCGCTTCACTCACCGGGACCCCGTTATGTTGAATGATATCAAAGACAAGCCACTTTATATTCCGTATGCCGGTTCGCTGCTGCTGGAGTCCCCTTTGCTGAATAAAGGCAGCGGTTTTACGCTGCCAGAGCGCGATAATTTTAATCTTCATGGTCTGATCCCCGCCGCGGTTGAAACGATTGAAGAGCAGGCCCGACGCGCCTGGCAGCAGTTTCAGAGCATCGATTCTGCTATTGCCCGACATATCTATTTGCGCAATATTCAGGATATTAACGAGACCCTCTTTTATCATCTGCTGGAGCGCCATTTAGCGGAAATGATGCCCATTATCTATACCCCGGTAGTGGGGCTTGCCTGCGAGCATTTTTCGGCCATGTATCGCCGCGCGCGCGGGCTTTTTATCAGCTGGGAAGATCGCTTTCGCATCGATGATATTCTGCATAATGCTTCCCGGCAGAATATCCGGGTGATTGTTGTTACCGACGGCGAACGTATTTTAGGGCTGGGCGATCAGGGAATGGGCGGAATGGGGATCCCGATCGGCAAGCTGTCGTTATATACGGTCTGCGGGGGGATTGCGCCTGAATATACGCTGCCCGTTTTTCTTGATGTTGGAACCAATAACCCCCGGCTGCTAAGCGATCCGCTTTATATGGGATGGCGGCATTCGCGCATTACCGGCGAGGAGTATTTTGAGTTTATCGATCTGTTTATCCGCGCCGTTAAGCATCGCTGGCCGGATGTCTTGTTGCAGTTTGAAGATTTTGCCCAACAGGCGGCGATGCCCCTGCTGGAGCGCTACCGCGATGAGCTGTGCTGTTTCAATGATGATATCCAGGGAACCGCCGCGGTAACGCTGGGAGCGCTGCTGGCGGCGAGCCGGGCAACCGGACGGCCGCTGCGCGAACAGACGGTGGTGTTTCTTGGCGCCGGGTCGGCAGGATGCGGGATTGCCGAACAGATTGTGACGCAGATGGTTGCCGAAGGTTTAAGCGATGCGCAGGCCCGGGCGCGGATCTATATGGTTGACCGCGCTGGCCTGCTCACGGAAGATCAGGCGGGTCTCCTCGCCTTCCAGGCACGCCTCGGCCAGCCGCGCAGCCGTCTGGGGGAGTGGGAGGGCAAGGACGGTAATTACGGCCTGCTGGAGGTGATTCGCCGCGCGCAGCCGACGGTTTTGATTGGCGTAAGCGGCCAGCCCGGTCTGTTCAACGAAGCTGTGATAACCGAGATGTATCGTCACTGCCGGCAGCCGATTATTATGCCGCTCTCGAACCCGGACTCCCGGGTCGAGGCGCGGCCGGAAGATATTCTGGCCTGGACCGACGGGCGGGCGATCGTTGCGACCGGCAGCCCTTTTAAGCCCGTGCAGCGGCAGGGGAAAAGCTACCCCGTTGCGCAATGCAATAACGTCTATATCTTTCCCGGCATCGGGCTTGGGGTGGCGATCGGCGAGGCCCGGAGGGTGACGGAAGGGATGCTGATGGCGGCAAGCCGAACGCTGGCGGAGCACTCTCCGCTGGCGCTTCACGGTACCGGGCCGCTGCTGCCCGATATCTCGGATATTCAGTCGATGACTAAACATATTGCGATTCGCGTAGCGCAGGCGGCGCAGCAAGACGGCGTTGCCCCCGTGCTCTCAGAGGAGACGCTGCGGGCACGCATTGCGGACAGCTTCTGGCGTCCGGTTTATCGACAGTACCGGCGCACGCCGTTCTGAATCACCTGATTCTTTGCGAAGGGGAGGGCTGGCTCGCGGTCTGTCCAGCTGGCGATGCCAGCTGTCGAACCCTGGTCGAGACTTCTTATCCCTCCCGGCGGGTGAAATAGACGAAAAAAAAGCCCGTACTTGCGTACGAGCTCTTCTTCAAATATGGCGGTGAGGGAGGGGTTCGAACCCTCGATACGTTGCCGTATACACACTTTCCAGGCGTGCTCCTTCAGCCACTCGGACACCTCACCATATTGTCGTTCCCGTTGTCGCTGGGAACGGGCGCTAATTTAGGGAAATACCTATCTCCCGTCAATCAACTTTTTTAAAAAAGCGCGCGTTTAGCCAAACTTCGCGCAACCTGCTGGCGAAACGCACGACAATCGTTTTTTTTGTCACCACTCTCTTTTTACCCGCCGGCCAGTCGAAATTTGCTATGCTGGCAAACCAATAGAAAACAACAAGTAAAATACGGCGCTAACGCAAACCTGCTGAAGACATTAGCTATCAGGAGTCACAATGGAGATTATCTTTTACCACCCGACGTTTGATATCCCGTACTGGATTGCCGAGCTGGAAAAACAGCTCCCCGGTTCGCGCGTACGCGAGTGGAAGCCTGGCGACGATCGGCCCGCCGACTATGCGCTGGTCTGGCACCCGCCGGTGGAAATGCTCCAGGGCCGCGACCTAAAGGCCGTCTTTGCGCTCGGCGCGGGGGTGGATTCGATCCTCAGCAAACTGCGCGAACATCCGCAGATGCTGCCGCTATCGATTCCGCTGTTCCGCCTGGAAGATACCGGCATGGGGCTGCAGATGCAGGAGTATGCGGTCAGCCAGGTGCTGCACTGGTTCCGCCGGTTTGACGATTATCAGGCGCTGAAGCAGCAGGCGCGCTGGCAGCCGCTCGATGAATACCGGCGCGAAGATTTTACCATCGGCATCATGGGGGCCGGCGTGCTCGGCGCGAAGGTTGCGCAAGGGCTGCAGGCATGGGGCTTCCCGCTGCGCAGCTGGAGCCGCAGCCGCAAGGCGTGGCCGCAGGTGCAAAGCTTTGCCGGGGCCGATGAGCTGAATGAATTCCTGCGCGAAACCCGGGTCCTGATTAACCTGCTGCCCAACACGGCGGAGACCGTCGGCATTATTAATCAGCAGCTGCTGGCGCAGCTTCCGGACGGCAGCTATGTTCTCAACCTGGCGCGCGGCGTCCATGTCGTTGAAGACGACCTGCTGGCGGCGCTGGAAAGCGGTAAACTTAAAGGCGCCATGCTCGATGTCTTCAGCCGCGAGCCGCTCCCGGCGGCAAGCCCGCTGTGGGCGCATCCGCGAGTGGCAATGACGCCGCATATCGCCGCGGTGACGCGGCCGCAGGAAGCGATTGCCTATATAGCCGGTACGATTAGCCAGCTCGAACGAGGGGAAACGGTCAGCGGGCAGGTCGATCGCCAGCGCGGTTATTAAAAGAGAACCCCGCTGCGGCGGGGGTTTTGCTAATCATACGTCCTGATTCCTGCTATTCTTGCCACAAACAGAGAAGGAGATTGTGATGTATCCTGTTGACCTGCACATGCATACCGTCGCCAGTACCCACGCCTACAGCACCCTGCACGATTACATTGCCGAAGCAAAGCGCAAGGGGATCAAACTCTTTGCGATCACCGATCATGGCCCGGATATGGCCGATGCGCCGCACTACTGGCACTTCGTCAATATGCGCATCTGGCCGCGGCTGGTGGACGGCGTTGGCATTCTGCGCGGTATTGAAGCCAACATTAAAAATATTCACGGTGAAATTGACTGCTCCGGTCCGATGCTCACCTCCCTGGACCTGTTCATTGCGGGCTTCCATGAGCCGGTCTTTCCACCGCAGGACAAAGCAACCCATACCGAGGCGATGATCGCCGCGATGGCGAGCGGCGCGGTGCACATTATCAGCCACCCGGGCAACCCTAAATTCCCGGTCGATATCCCGGCCATCGCCGAAGCGGCGGCAAAATACCAGGTGGCGTTGGAGATCAACAACTCCTCATTTATCTCCTCACGCGTAGGCAGCGAAGATAACTGCCGGGCCATCGCCGCCGCGGTGCGCGATGCCGGAGGCTGGGTGGCCCTCGGCTCTGATTCGCATACTGCCTTTACGCTGGGCGAATTCAGGGAGTGTCGCAAGATCCTCGATGAGGTGAATTTCCCCGAGGAGAGGATCCTTAACGTTTCTCCGCGCCGGCTGCTGAATTTCCTTGAATCTCGCGGGATGCCGGCGATCGCTGAGTTTGCCGATCTTTAATTTTTCTAACTGGAATAAATGAATGAACGAGTTTTCAATCCTCTGCCGCGTGCTGGGCTCCCTGTACTATCGTCAGCCACAGGACCCGCTGCTGGTGCCGCTGTTTACCCTTATTCGTGAAGGCAAGCTGGCGGCAAGCTGGCCGCTGGAGCAGGATGAGCAGCTGGAGCGCCTGCAAAAAAGCTGCGACGTGCAGCCGCTGGCCGCCGATTACAACGCGCTGTTTGTCGGCGAAGAGTGCGGCGTCCCGCCGTACCGTAGCGCCTGGGTTGAGGGCGCTACGGAGGCCGAAGTTCGCGGCTTTTTGAGCGAGCACGGGATCCCAACCGGGGAGGGGCGAGCCGATCATATTGGTTCCCTGCTGCTGGCCGCTTCGTGGCTTGAGGATCATGCGACGGAAGATGAAAGCGAGACCCTGGAAACGCTGTTTGCCGACTATATTCTGCCGTGGTGCGGGATCTTCCTCGGCAAGGTCGAGGCCCATGCGGTGACGCCTTTCTGGCGGACAATGGCGCCGCTGACGCGCGAGGCGCTCTCCGCCATGTGGGATGAGCTGCAGGAAGAGAACGAAGAATAAATGTGATTCATATCACGTTTCAAATGCAACAAAGAGAATGCTATTTCAGATAGTGTGCTCAGGATCGCAT
Organism: Klebsiella sp. BIGb0149; assembly: GCF_004362605.1. Lineage (NCBI taxonomy): Bacteria > Pseudomonadati > Pseudomonadota > Gammaproteobacteria > Enterobacterales > Enterobacteriaceae > Klebsiella > Klebsiella sp. BIGb0149. Next base: position 997,648 of record NZ_SNYG01000001.1, read on the forward strand.
TTGAAGGGTGCGTATCTGCTATGATACGCGCCATGAACATACTTCTCGCAATTGCAATAACGACGGGCATTCTCTCCGGGATCTGGGGATGGGTGGCGGTCGCGCTCGGCCTGCTGAGCTGGGCTGGCTTTCTCGGCTGCACGGCCTATTTTGCCTGCCCGCAGGGCGGCCTGAAAGGGCTGCTGATCTCTACATGTACGGTGATGAGCGGCGTGATATGGGCCCAGGCGATCGTCTACGGCAGCGCGCTGGCGCCGCATCTGGAAATCCTCGGCTATATAATAACCGGCATCGTGGCGTTTCTGATGTGCATTCAGGCGCGTCAGGTGCTGCTCTCCTTCGTGCCCGGAACCTTTATCGGCGCCTGCGCAACCTTTGCCGGCGGCGGCGACTGGCGTCTGATTGTGCCTTCTCTGGCGCTGGGGCTGGTTTTTGGCTATGCGATGAAAAACAGCGGACTCTGGCTGGCAGCGCGGGCGGAAAAGAGTAAATCGTTGGCCCGCGAAACCCCCGACGAAGCCTGAGCGGCGCTATCCCACCTAAAACAGGACCTCAGGTCCTGTTTTGCTTTGCTGTCAATCACCTTTTCCTGCTTGCGCAGCGCTCCCTGGCGCCACGGCGGGCGTAACGCTCCCCCGGGCTGTACTCTCGAAGCCATTTTATTCGATGGTTAATCATATTGTTACGCCCGGGCCCAGGCGAAAAATTAAACGGATTGCCGGTCGGCGCCCGCAAAAGGGAGCCTGCGCGAGGAAAACAGCAGGCCAGGGCAATTAAAGTATATTAATCCGCAACATACCCTTGCTATTCTGGCAACCGAACATCGCGCATTGCCGGGCCTCGGGCTTTCGTCCTCGGGGCCGTCATGCGATATTACCGCTAAGCTTTACTTAAGACGTTTGCCGACAGGAGGCGAAATGGCTGTTAAACCTGAGGTTATTCTCGGAGACATCACAACGCTGGCAGTCGATGTTATCGTCAACGCTGCTAACCCTTCACTGCTCGGCGGCGGCGGGGTCGATGGCGCTATTCATCGGGCCGCCGGGCCGGAGCTGCTGGCCGCGTGCAAAATAGTGCGTCAGCAGCAGGGCGAGTGCGCTCCCGGTCATGCGGTGATCACCACCGCCGGCCAGCTCCCGGCCAGCGCGGTTATTCACGCCGTTGGGCCGATCTGGCACGGCGGCGATCGCCAGGAGGCTGAACTGCTGGCCGATGCCTATAAAAACAGCCTGCAGCTGGCGGCGGCGAATAGCTACCGCTCTATTGCTTTCCCGGCAATCAGCACCGGCGTGTACGGTTACCCTAAGCAGGCTGCGGCGGAGATAGCCGTGCGGACGGTGAACGCCTTTCTCACCCGCTACAATCCGCTGGAACGCGTCTGCTTTGTCTGTTTTGATGCCGAAACGGCTGAGATTTATCACCGCCTGCTGCAGGCACAATAGGCGCAGCGCAGGCGACGCTGCTGGCCAGGCAGGCGTTGGCAATTATCAATGAAGGAGATCTGTTGGTGGCTGAGGGAAAGGTAGCGCAAAAGCAGCTCGTTCGTCGGGCGGAGATTGTTTCTGCGGCACAAGCATGTTTTGCCGCAAAAGGGCTCCACGGCGCGTCCGTTGCCGATATTGCCCGCGAGGCCGGGCTTAGCGTAGGGCAGCTGTACCGTATTTTTGCCAGCAAAGAGGAGATTATCGAGGCGATAGTCAGCGAAATTGTTCACGCCAGGGTGGAGGAGATGATTCGCGGCAATCACGACCTCGAGCGGATGGCATCGCTGCTGGCTGGCGTCATACCGCCGTCGGCCGCTATGATAACCGACAATTATCTGCTGATGGAGATTAACGCCGAAGCCTCGAGAAACCCGCGCCTGCGCGAAATTTTACAGCAGGCCGACCGGCGCCTGAAAGAGGAGGGCGGGCGCCTTACCCGTCACTCTCATCCCGAGATGTCGGCGGAGCAGATCGATGCCGCCAGTGAACTGATTGCGGTATTAACCGAGGGCGCGGCGTATCGCCGTGAGCTGACCACCGCAGCGGAGGCCAATAAGCCGGCGATGGCCGCGCTCTATCGCGACCTGTTCCAGCTTCTGTTTGACAAAAAATAATCTTCGCTGGCCTGCACCGGGGCCGCGCGCCTGGCGCAGCCCCGGTGGGGCTATCCGTTGGCCGAAACCTGCGGCTTCGGCGTTTTAGTCTGGAATTTCCCCGAAAAGAGGAAGCGCAGCAGCGGGATCCGCAGATGAATTTCGTAGAGGATCACCGCAATGCCGACCACAAAAATCAGCCCGGCAATAAACCCTAAGGTGTTCGATTGGATGGCCGGAGCAATCCACGCGCCGTACAGCAGGGTGAGCGGGTGGTGCACCAGATAGATAAACAGCGAGGCATTCACAAAATAGGTCACCCGCGCCGACTGGAAGTTCAGCAGGCGGTGCCCAAGGGAAAACACCACGTTAACCATCCACAGTCCGAGCACCATGGTAATGACGTACTCGGTTTCAAACATCCACGCGTCACCGGAGCCGTACTGTTGGTTCAGGCGGTAGGCGATAAAGCCCAGCAGGGCCCCGACGTAGCACCACGGCGACGGCCGGGTGAACAGCGCTTTCAGGCGCGGGTTGATAAAGGTTTGCGCGCCGAGAATAAAGAACGGCAGGTAGAACAGGGTCTGCATGACGATAAAGTTAAACAGGCCGTTGCTGAGAATTGGCGGGTAGAGAATGAACAGCGTGCGGCGGATCAGCGCGTAGAGCACGCCGAGCGCGAGGAAAATCATCGACAGCTGAGACAATGTGACGGTGTCACCAAAACTCGGGCCGCCTTCCGTGCGGCGCCCGGTGAGCCATTTGAACAGCACCACCCCGAGGGTGGTCAGAACGACCAGCACCAGTAAAAACCACAGATGCGAGATCAGCTCCCAGGCGAGGGTGTTGAATTTGTCGTACCCTGAGAGCGCGTGCCAGCTGTCGGCTTTACCGTTGACGTACTGCAGCATAATAAACTGCGGCAGGGTCAGCAGCGGAATGGCGGTTAACAGGGGGATGCCCACGCGCTCGACCCGCACTTTCCACCATTTTTTTAGCGGATAGCGAAGAAAAAGCATGTAGGAGAAGTAGCCGGAGATGACAAAGAAAACCTGCATGCGAAATGCATGAATAAAATCGTTGAACAGCGTCAGCCACCACGAAGGTTCGGCGCTATTAACATGCCAGCTGTGGCTGGAATAGATAAGCGATATGTGAAAGGGTATCCCCAGAAGCATTAACCATGCGCGGATGCTATCGAAGAAATATTCACGTTCTACTGGCGCATTATTCATACAGTTTCACTACTTTCTCAGACAATTCGTCTTATCACTCAAGGTGATAACGTTTAAATTCTCAGCAACCCTACATCAACTCTGGATACCTGTCTCCAGGATAAGCACGCAAAGTGCAAAAGTGACAGAGAACTGTCCATTACCTGTACTGCTAAGCTGAACAATGCAGGGATTATGTTGTCGGATTGCCTGAATTTCCATTAAAATAGATCGGATCGATTTAAGCACACAAAGGGGGAAGTGCTTACTTATATGAAACATAAACCACAGATGATGAAAATGCGCTGGTTAAGCGCAGCCGTAATGTTGTCCCTGTGTACTTCATCTGCATGGGCGTTTAGCATTGATGACGTTGCAAAAGAGGCAAAATCGTTAGCCGGGAAGGGCTATGAAGCGCCGAAGAGCAACCTGCCCTCCGTTTTCCGTGACATGAAATACGCGGACTACCAGCAAATCCAGTTTAATCACGATAAAGCATACTGGAACAACCAGAAGACCCCGTTCAAACTTGAATTTTATCATCAGGGCATGTACTTCGACACGCCGGTCACGATCAACGAAGTGACTGCAAGTAGCGTGCACAAGATCAAATATAACCCGGACTACTTCAATTTTGGCAGCGTCCAGCATGACAAAGACACGGTCAAAGACCTTGGCTTTGCCGGGTTTAAAGTGCTGTACCCGATCAACAGCAAAGATAAGAATGACGAAATTGTCAGCATGCTCGGAGCCAGCTATTTCCGCGTACTGGGCCAGGGCCAGGTTTACGGGCTCTCCGCTCGCGGCCTTGCTATCGATACCGCACTGCCTTCAGGCGAAGAGTTCCCGCGTTTTCGCGAGTTCTGGATCGAGCGTCCAAAAGCGACCGACAAGCGTCTGACGATTTATGCTCTGCTCGATTCCCCGCGCGCAACCGGAGCGTATCGTTTTGTCATTATGCCGGGTCGCGATACCGTGGTTGACGTGCAGTCCAAGGTTTACCTGCGTGACAAGGTCGGTAAGCTGGGCGTTGCACCGCTGACCAGCATGTTCCTGTTTGGGCCGAATCAGCCCTCTCCGGCGACAAACTACCGTCCGGCGCTGCACGACTCTAACGGTCTCTCTATTCTCGCCGGCAACGGGGAGTGGATCTGGCGTCCGCTGAACAATCCGAAGCATCTGGCCGTCAGCAGCTACGCGATGGAAAATCCGCAAGGCTTTGGCCTGCTGCAGCGCGGACGTCAGTTCTCTCGCTTTGAAGATCTCGACGACCGCTACGATCTGCGCCCGAGCGCATGGATCACGCCGAAAGGCGACTGGGGTAAAGGTAAAATCGAACTGGTTGAGATTCCAACCAACGATGAAACTAACGATAACATCGTGACCTACTGGACGCCGGATCAGCTGCCGGAGCCGGGTAAAGAGATGAACTTCAAATACTCTATTACCTTCAGCCGCGATGAAGACAAGCTGCACGCGCCGGATAACGCCTACGTGATGCAGACCCGTCGTTCCACCGGCGATGTGAAGCAGTCGAACCTGATTCGTCAGCCGGATGGCACTATCGCCTTCATCGTGGATTTCACCGGCGCTGAGATGAAAAAACTGCCGTCAGATACGCCGGTAACGGCGCAGGCGAGCATTGGCGATAACGCGGAGATCGTTGAGAACGCGGTGCGTTATAACCCGATCACCAAGGGCTGGCGTATGATTCTGCGCGTGAAAGTGAAAGATCCGAAGAAAACTACGGAAATGCGCGCTGCGCTGGTCAATGCCGACCAGACGCTGAGTGAAACCTGGAGCTATCAGCTGCCTGCTAATGAATAACATAACCAAGTACATTGACGCCTTACCGCTGTCGGGTGCAGAGAAGTCTGCACTTCCTGATACCAGCCTGAAGGCGGTACATGAAGCGCTGGACGCCGATCGTCACGATTTTCCCCGCGAAGACGATTCCCCTCTGGGGTCGGTGAAAGCGCGGCTGGAGCATAGCTGGCCGGATGCGCTGGCGGGCGATCAGCTCATCAAAGATGATGAAGGTCGCACCCAGCTGCACGCCATGCCGAAGGCGAAGCGCTCCTCTATGTTCCCGGATCCGTGGCGGACCAACCCGGTCGGCCGCTTCTGGGATCGGCTGCGTGGACGCGATGTCACCCCGCGCTATCTTTCTCGTCTGACCAAAGAAGAGCAGGAAAGCGAGCAGAAATGGCGCACCGCCGGTACCATTCGTCGCTACATTCTGCTGCTGCTGACGCTGGCGCAGACGGTCGTCGCGACCTGGTACATGAAAACCATTCTGCCATATCAGGGCTGGGCGTTAATCAACCCCGCCGACATGGTAGGGCAGAATCTGTGGGTTTCATTTATGCAGCTGCTGCCGTATATGCTGCAAACCGGTATTCTGATCCTCTTTGCGGTCCTCTTCTGCTGGGTATCAGCGGGATTCTGGACGGCGCTGATGGGCTTCCTGCAGCTGCTGATGGGGCGCGATAAGTACAGTATTTCCGCCTCCACCGTCGGCGATGAGCCGCTGAATCCAGAGCATCGGACGGCGCTGATCATGCCTATCTGCAACGAAGACGTCGATCGCGTTTTCGCCGGTCTGCGCGCCACCTGGGAATCGGTGAAAGCGACGGGCCAGCAGCAGCACTTCGACGTTTACATCCTGAGCGACAGCTACAATCCGGATATTTGCGTAGCGGAGCAAAAGGCGTGGATGGAGCTGATTGCTGAAGTCCAGGGTGAGGGGCAGATTTTCTATCGCCGTCGTCGTCGTCGCGTGAAGCGTAAAAGCGGTAACATCGATGACTTCTGCCGCCGCTGGGGCAGCCAGTACAGCTACATGGTGGTGCTGGACGCCGACTCGGTGATGTCCGGCGAGTGCCTGACCGGCCTGGTGCGCCTGATGGAAGCGAACCCGAACGCCGGGATCATCCAGTCCTCGCCGCGCGCCTCCGGGATGGACACCCTCTACGCCCGCTGCCAGCAGTTCGCGACCCGCGTATACGGCCCGCTGTTTACCGCCGGTCTGCACTTCTGGCAGCTTGGCGAGTCGCACTACTGGGGTCATAACGCCATTATCCGCGTAAAACCGTTCATTGAGCACTGCGCGCTGGCGCCGCTGCCGGGTGAAGGCTCTTTCGCCGGATCGATTCTGTCGCACGACTTCGTGGAAGCCGCGCTGATGCGTCGCGCAGGCTGGGGCGTGTGGATTGCCTATGACCTGCCGGGCTCCTATGAGGAGCTGCCGCCGAACCTGCTGGATGAGCTGAAGCGTGACCGTCGCTGGTGCCACGGTAACCTGATGAACTTCCGCCTGTTCCTGGTTAAAGGTATGCACCCGGTGCACCGGGCGGTGTTCCTGACCGGCGTCATGTCCTATCTCTCCGCGCCGCTGTGGTTTATGTTCCTCGCCCTGTCGACCGCTCTGCAGGTAGTGCACGCGCTCACCGAGCCGCAGTACTTCCTGCAGCCGCGTCAGCTGTTCCCGGTCTGGCCGCAGTGGCGTCCGGAGCTGGCGATAGCCCTGTTTGCCTCAACCATGGTGCTGCTGTTCCTGCCGAAGCTGCTGAGCATCATTCTGGTGTGGTGCAAAGGGTCGAAAGAGTACGGCGGGTTTATCCGCGTGACCCTCTCTCTGCTGCTGGAGGTGCTGTTCTCCGTGCTGCTGGCGCCGGTACGTATGCTGTTCCACACCGTATTTGTGGTCAGCGCGTTCCTCGGCTGGGAAGTGGTCTGGAACTCGCCGCAGCGTGATGACGACTCCACCCCGTGGGGCGAAGCGTTTATGCGCCACGGTTCACAGCTGCTGCTGGGTCTGGTTTGGGCCGTCGGCATGGCGTGGCTGGATCTGCGCTTCCTGTTCTGGCTGGCACCGATCGTCTTCTCGCTGATTCTGTCGCCGTTTGTGTCGGTGATCTCCAGCCGGGCGACCATTGGTCTGCGTACCAAACGCTGGAAGCTGTTCCTGATCCCGGAAGAGTACTCCCCGCCGCAGGTGCTGAAGGATACCGACGCCTACCTGACCCTGAATCGTCAGCGTTCGCTGGATGATGGCTTTATGCACGCCGTGTTTAACCCGTCGTTTAACGCGCTGGCAACGGCAATGGCTACCGCTCGTCACCGCCACGGTCGGATCCTCGATATCGCCCGTGAACGTCACGTTGAGCAGGCGCTGAACGAGACGCCGGATAAACTTAACCGCGACCGTCGTCTGGTGCTGTTAAGCGACCCGGTGACCCTGTCGCGCCTGCACTATCGGGTATGGGCCGCGCCGGAGAAATACTCTTCGTGGGTGGATGCCTATGGCAAGCTAGCGCTGAATCCGCTGGCGTTAAAAACGAAGTAAGCCGCACGTTAAGAAAAATACCGGCAATTTTGCCGGTATTTTTTTCTCCAGGAATTGAGGTTACAGATGAGAATTTTGCTGGTCATCGTCATGACCGTGGTACTCAGCGGCTGCGGCAGCATTATTAGCCGCACGGTGCCGGGGCAGGGGCACGGCAATCAGTATTATCCCGGCGTCCAGTGGGACGTTCGCGACTCGCCGTGGCGCTATATCACCATCCTCGACCTGCCTTTTTCGCTGGTGTTCGACACGCTGCTGCTGCCGCTTGATGCGAGCCACGGCCCCTACAATTAGCTAGCGTTCGTCCCACTCATCGGCCGCCGTCTGACCCTCTTCCGTATCCAGAGAGGGTTCAAGCTGAAACTCACCCTCGTCCCATTCATGGAGCGTATTCTCTTCCAGCCACTCCTGACGGAGCTCTATCTCGTCGTAGTCGCCGTCAAAAACGCTCTGCGCCGCTTCGCCGCTGAGCATCGGCAGGCACTCGCCTTCCCCCTCATCGTCGGCAAAGAACTCGGCCTGCCAGGCGATATCGCCATCCTGCAAGACGTACTTCTGGATATTCAGCTGCTCGACGCTGGTGCTCTCCTCGTCGCTATCCGGATTATTGGCCAGGTACTCTTCGCGGGCCGCATCGATAGCTTCTTCGAGCGTGGCATAGAAAACGGAATCCTTTGGCATGGCTAACCCCCTAAGAAGAATGAGAAATGGACACGATCCAATCTATAGAAGGCGGCGGGCGATGCGTCAAGGGCAAGGACGCTTTGTGGACTTAATTTACCGAACGATCGCCGGAGCCCCGGCCGCCAGAGGGTTCGCTGCTTCGCGGCTGACGTAAGGTGATGGTCGAGTAGATAGCGTTGAACAGCACCACGCAGGCGGTAACCAAAAAGACCGCCCGGAAGCCATAGTTGGCGGAGACGGAGGCGCCGATGAGCGGGCCGGTGACGTTGCCAATATCGCGAAACGACTGGTTATAGCTGAAGATGCGGCCGGCGATCTGGCTGGTGGAGTTGTACACCAGCAGCGTTTGCACCGCCGGCAGCAGCGCGCCGTCGGCGGCGCCGAGCAGGAAACGCAAAATGCCCAGCTGCAGCGGGGTCTGGACGAATGACATCGGAATAAGCAGCAAAACGGAGAGGATCAGCGCCACGATGAGGATTTTTTCCGGCCCGATCCGATCCCCCAGCCGGCCGAGACGCGGGGCGCTGATCAGGGCAGCAACGCCGGGCACGGAGGCGATCATTCCGCTGATAAACGCAATATTGCCGATATCTCCGCTCAGATCCCGCACGTACAGCGTCAGGATCGGCGCAATCGACCCGGTCGCGACCTGGATAATCAGGGTGGTGACGAACAGGCTGAGCACCAGTTTTGGGCTTTTCAGGGAGGAGAAGACGTCTTTGGCGCTAAGCATCTCTTTTTTCGCCACTGGCACAAACTGCTCGCGAATAAAGAACAGCGTCAGGAGGAAACAGATAAACAGGACGCTGGCGGTGAGAAAGAAGACGGGGCGCAGGCCCCACAGGTCAGCGAGAAAACCGCCGGCCAGCGGGCCAAGCAGGGCGCCGCTGACCGCCCCGGTGGAGAGCGTACCCAGCGCCCATCCGCTCTTCTGGCGTGGAATTTGGGTGGCGATAAGGGCGTTGGCGTTCGGGATGAACCCGCCTAGCAGTCCCAGCAGCGCGCGTAGCAGCAGAAATTGCCAGATATTTTGCGCCAGCCCCATCAGCACCATGACGATAGCCATTCCGAGCGCGGAACGGAGCAGCATGATTTTGCGACCTTTTCGGTCGGCCAGGCCGCCCCAGAACGGTGAGGCGACGGCGGAAAAAAGAAAGGTAATGCTGAAGACTAGACCCGACCACATATTGAGGGCACCGTGGCCCGTTACGCCGAGCTGTTCAACGTAAAGCGGAAGGAACGGCATCACGAGGCTGAACGCCGCGCCGGTTAAAAAACAGCCGAACCAGGTGACGGTAAGATTACGTTTCCAGTTAACAGGTAGATCGGCAGACGACATAGGATCCCACTGGCCTGCGCCGCAGGTCAAAAGTTGAAAATATGAGCCTGCTAATTATGCGCCTGAGAAAGGATTGCTGCAACGGAGGAGCGCTTTTAATGCTAAGGTCGTAGCCCCCTAACGGGGGCTTTGGGCGTAATAACGACGGCTATTCGTAGCGCGAAGGAACGCCGGGCGGGCGCGACTTGAAGCGGCGATGCATCCACATATACTGCTCCGGCGCCATTAGAATGCACTTCTCGACGATGTGGTTCATCCACAGGGCGGTCGTCTGCGGGTCGTCCAGCGGCGGATCGCACTCCGGAGGCAAAATAATCAGCTCATAGCCTTTACCGTCGGGCTTACGCCGCGGCACGAAGGGAACGATGCAGGCTTTCGACATTTTTGCCAGCATCCAGGTGCCGGACGTAGTGGCGGCCTGTTCGACGGCAAAAAACGGTACAAATACGCTGGAGGCCGGGCCGTAGTCGTGATCCGGCGCGTACCAGATAACATCGCCTTTTTTCAGCGCCCGCACCATGCCCTTCAGGTCCTTACGGTCGATCATATCCTTGTTGGAGCGCAGTCGTCCCCACGTCTGCAGCCAGTCGATAACCGGATTATCATTCGGGCGATAGACGCCAATACCCGGCTCATTCATCCCGAACATGCGGGCGCCCATTTCGAGTGTGAGGAAGTGGATACCGATCAGCAGAATGCCGCGTTTTTGCGCCTGTACGGCCCTGATATGTTCGACGCCGATAGAATCGGTCCAGCGCGCAATGCGGTGCGCAGGCCAGAACCAGGCCATGCCGGTTTCCATCAGGCCCATGCCAACGGATTCAAAATTTTGTTTTATCAGCTGATGACGTTCCTGCTCGCTCTTCTCGGGAAAGCAGAGCTCCAGGTTACGGTAGGCAATTTTTGCGCGCCGGGTCATCAGGCGCATCGCGAGTCGACCCAGGGCGGTACCCAAGCGATAAATCAGCGGATAGGGGAGCTGGACAACGAGCCACAGCAGGCCGATTCCTGGCCAAAGTAGCCAATAGCGCGGATGCAGCAACGCCACGGAAAATTTAGGTAAATGGGTCATCTCATACCTGTTTAATTAAGCAACGCGTTCTATTATCGCATTTTTTTATGGTTCAGCCAAAACCAGCGGCCAGGTTGGCATTTATTGTTAAATCATAGCTAAGGTTGCTATAAAAAATGTAGCGTGAAATGTATGGATGTAAATTAATGCCTTTTACTATATGATGCCGGCCGTTTGTTTTACTCATTTCTATGTCGAGCAGGTACACCATGCCAGTGTTACATAACCGCATTTCAAATGAGACGTTAAAAGCGCAGATGTTGGCCGAGAGCGAGCCGCGCACGACGATCTCTTTCTATAAGTACTTCACCATCGTTGACCCAAAAGCGACGCGCGACGCCCTGTGGATTGCGCTGACTAAGCTGAACGTGTTTGGCCGTATTTATCTGGCCCACGAAGGGATCAATGCGCAAATCAGCGTCCCGCAAAGCCGCGTAGAGGCCCTGCGCGAATATCTGTACGCCTTCAACCCGGCGCTGGAAGGGCTGCGCATGAACGTCGCCCTCGACGACGACGGGAAATCGTTCTGGGTGCTGCGCCTGAAGGTGCGTGACCGAATTGTTGCCGACGGTATCGATGATGAGACCTTTGATGCCTCTGACGTCGGTGACTACCTGAAGGCTGCGGAAGTGAACGCGATGCTGGACGATCCCGACGCGGTCTTTATCGATATGCGTAACCATTACGAGTACGAAGTGGGGCATTTCGAGCAGGCGCTGGAAATTCCCGCCGACACCTTCCGCGATCAGTTGCCGAAGGCGGTTGAGATGATGCAGGAGCATAAAGATAAAAAAATCGTTATGTACTGTACCGGCGGCATCCGCTGCGAAAAAGCCAGCGCGTGGATGAAACACAACGGCTTCAGCAAGGTCTGGCACATTGAAGGCGGCATCATTGAGTACGCGCGCCGCGCGCGCGAGCAGGGTTTGCCGGTGCGTTTTATCGGTAAAAACTTTGTTTTTGATGAGCGCATGGGCGAGCGTATTTCTGACGACATCATCGCGCACTGCCATCAGTGCGGTGAGCCCTGCGATAGCCACACTAACTGCCTGAACGACGGCTGCCATCTGCTGTTTATTCAGTGTCAGTGCTGCGCGGAGAAGTTTGCCGGATGCTGCAGTGAATCCTGTATGGAAGAGCATAAGTTGCCGGAAGAGGAGCAGCGTCAGCTGCGGGCCGGGCGTGAGAACGGGAATAAGATCTTCAATAAATCCCGCGGGCGTCTGAATACCAAGCTGGGGATCCCGGATCCTGAGACGTCAGAAAAACCATAGCCAGACGAGGTCGATGATGGCCAGCAGCAGCCACAGAGCGAGATAGATCATAAAGTGCTCGCGGACGTTGTTGATCAGTAAGTCATACAGGCGACGCATAGGATCTCTCAGTGATAAACGGCCTCCGATGAGGCCGTTTTTTTATCGGTGCGGTGGCGGCACCGCGGGTGGGCTATTATTGCTGAAAGCGGGCCAGCGAGAAGGGGGTCAGATCAAAGGCTGACGATTCTCCGCGGGCAAACTGGACGGCGATTTCGCCCAAAACCGGCGCAAACTTAAAGCCATGACCGCTCAATCCACTGATGAGCAGGGTTTGCGGATGACCGGGGAGAGTATCGATAATGAAATCCTCATCCGGCGTATTGTCATAGGTGCAGGATGCGCCGTGCAGGCAGCCGCCGATGCCGGGCAGGACGTTGCGCAGGAAACTGAACGATTCCGAACCGTCCGTCGCCACGCTGCCAAACGGCGTGCGCTCTTGTGCACTGGAAATAAGCTGCCCGCCGTTGTGTTTGCCTATCTTGAGTTCATTATCTTCCGCCGGGAAGCCGTAGAACTGGTCGCCGTTGGGCAGCTCGCCGGTAAACGCCGGGAAGTTATTTTTGCGGCTGTAGCGGCCATCGGCCTGGAACCAGGCAAAGATTTTGCGCACCGGCTGAACCGGCAGCTCCGGCAGCAGGCGCGTCACCCAGGTACCGGCGCTGATCAGCAGTTTTTTAGCGCTGTACTGACCGTCGGCGGTGTCGATAGTGACGCCGTCCTGGTGATGTTCGATAGCGGTGACCGGACAGTTGAACAGCTGCGCGCAGCCCGCTTCACGGGCCAGGTGAATCCAGGTTTCAATCGCCAGCTCGCTGCGCAGGACGCCTGATGCCGGCTCAAAAACCCCGCGATAGCCCTCAGGCACGCGAATCTCCGGCCAGCGGGCCATAATAGCCTGGGCGTCCATCTCTTCAACGTTGAGCTCAAATTCACGAGCGCTGTTCATGACGTTGGTGAGAAACGCAGACTCCGCCGGGCCAAGATTGATAACCCCGGTACGCTCAAAAACGGCTTCACCGCTGAGGGTCGCCAGTTCATCCCACAGCTGCTGCGCCCGCAGCACCAGAGGGACATATTTTTCACCTTCACCATAGGCGTGGCGGATAAGACGCGTATTGCCGTGATGACTGCCTTCCTGATGCGGAGGCTGGTGGGCGTCGACCATCAGAACGTTGAGTCCTGCGCGACGAGCGTAATAGCCTGCGGCGGCGCCGGTTGAGCCGCTGCCGATAATGATGAGGTCGTATTGCATGGTATGTTCCGGGTTTTTGCTTTATTAGCAGGGTAATTAACAACCCGCACTTATTCAAGCCCGAAAATAAATCAGGCACCAATCGGTGCCCGTTTAGTTAGAGTATATGGATGACAGCAGAATCACTAATGTCTGCGGTACTCATTGACCTGGTATTCACCTGCTTCAATCTTCGCAATGCCGGCTTCAAGAATAGAAATAAATTGACGTGCGACGTCCGTCGTCAGCCATAAAGTCTGGCCAATTTCAGCTTCATTACTGCTTTCATGAGTGGGGTTCTGGTAGTGCAGGCGCAACATCAGCGCGTCGTAGCTGTCTACGGTGCTGATGTCCCATCCGACGAGGGGATGGGTCTGGATGACTTCATTATTCTTTTCCATCATAACCCCTTATTCATATGTTAAAAGACAACAATTCTCGAGGTTTAATGCATATTTTTTGAAGCAAGTTAATTATATCAGGAGTTAAGAATAAACTCGAGAAATTAACGCGCGCGGGGCGAGCTTTTCTCTTTTTGCCGCTTTTTTGCGCAAATTTTGTCCCGCTGTACGTTATTTTGTAAGGAAATAATCAGGAAATTAAAGAAAAGTCTGAGTATTCAGGAAGAGGGAATAAAAAAGCCGGGGCGACCCGGCAAAAGAAGCACAATGAGGGAGCAAATTAATTTGCTGTACCGGTCAGACTTCGAGCGCATGAGCATGGAACAGGCAAAAACCTCGATGAACGACCTGAGTTTTTTGCGCCGCCGCCTGCATGCAACCCGAATGACTCAGGGTACGTCGTGGATAAACCAGTCATCAGCGCTTTCCCAGGTTTCTTGCAGGATTTCGCTTATCCGGTCTTTATCTTCTTTAAGGCCACCAATAACGGAAAGATTGTTAGCGGTGGCGAAGCGTACGGTTACCTGGCTTGGTTTGGCCGGGAACTGCTGATCGATACGTCGGGAGAGTTCATTATTCAGCGCTTCTAAAGCGCCGCTCGGTAAGGCGGTAGTTTTGGCGATAGACACTTCGATGCGCATGATAGCCCCCTGTGTAATATACTGTTTATTTATACAGTATCATTTGCATATTTACAACAGAGGGCAGCATTTTATTTTTTCATCGTCCAGCGCACGGTTTCACCGGCCAGGAAGGGGACCAGCGTGTCGCCAGGCAGCGCGATGCTCTCTGCCACAACGCTCTCTTCGCGCACCAGCTCAACAAAGGTCTCGTTGACCGGCAGGCCGTAGAAGCGCGGGCCGTTAAGCGAGCAAAACGCCTCGAAGTGCTGCAGCGCATCCATCTCTTCAAACACCGTTGCGTAGCTACCCAGCGCGGTCGGCGCATTAAAGCAGCCGGCGCAGCCGCAGCTGGCTTCCTTACGATGACGGGCGTGCGGCGCGGAGTCGGTGCCGAGAAACGCGCGGGTAAAGCCGCTGGCGACCAGCTCGCGCAGCGCCTGCTGGTGAATATTGCGTTTGAGGATCGGCAGGCAGTAAAGGTGCGGACGAATACCGCCGACCAGCATGTGGTTACGGTTAAACATCAGATGCTGCGGCGTAATGGTGGCGGCCAGCAGCTCGTTGCCATCGCGAACGTACTCTGCGGCGTCTTTGGTGGTGATATGTTCGAACACCACCTTAAGGCCTGGCAGGCGCTGGCGCAGCGGCTCCATGACCGTCTCGATAAAGCGCGCCTCGCGATCGAAAATATCGATTTCCGCGTGCGTGACTTCGCCATGGACCAGCAGCGGCATGCCGAGTTTCTCCATGCGCTCAAGCACCGGCATAATGGTATCGATGCTGGTCACGCCGTGGCTGGAGTTAGTGGTGGCATTGGCCGGGTAGAGTTTAGCCGCGGTGAAAACGCCGGCCTCAAATCCGCGTTCCAGCTCGGCGGGATCGAGCGTATCGGTGAGGTAGCAGGTCATCAAAGGGGTAAAGTCATGCCCGGCGGGCACGGCGTTAAGGATCCGCTGGCGATAGGCGACGGCGGCTTCAACGGTGGTGACAGGCGGCGCCAGATTCGGCATCACGATCGCCCGACCGTAAAACTCGCTGGTATAAGGCACGACGGTTTCCAGCATATCGTCATCGCGCAGATGGATGTGCCAGTCGTCAGGGCGACGGATTTTCAGTACCTGGGGTTGTGCTGTCATGGAAGGCTCCGGCTAATAGGTTCAGTCATCAGGGCTGTTTTTCACCGGGCACAAAGGATAAGCGTAAACGTTTTCCTTTGCATCAACTTCCGTAAAAAAACGGGCGCCTGGCGCCCGTGATGTTAATTGGTGAAGGGGATGATTATCTCACCCGGCTTGACCTCTATGCCTTTCGCGTACTTTTTCGCCAGCGCTTCACCGGTGCTGGCGTCTTCGCGCAGAACGTAGGCGGGCTGCTGGTTAAAATAGCTGCGCAGGGATTGATTCAGGTAGGGGATAAGCGTCTGCACGACCGACTGCAGCTTCTCCGGCGCAACTTTCGCATCGACGACTTCCATTTCCTGCAGGAAGATCGCTCCTTTTTCCTTGTTGAAGACCGGCAGCGCTTTCAGCTTAAGGTCAATCGTGGCTTTTTGATTACCGAACAGCGAATTGAGATCCAGGCTGGCAACGCCGCTCAGAGTCACCTTATTCGGCTCCTCGCGACCAATCGCGCTGGTTAAATCGTGCAGTTCAATATGCGCATCCGCCACGCCCGGCAGGCCGATATCCTTGGCGAAGTGATTACGTTTCTGCAGCGCCTGATTAATTTCCTGTTCGCTTACCGAATACTGCGTAAGCTGATTACAGCCGCTCAGGAGGCCGCTAACGATAAGCGCGGCCACGATAAACATCTTTTTCATTGGGTTCCTTAACGTAATGCCATGGACTCATCCTGACACAAAGCAGCATGGCCTGCCAGCACCGCAGGCGCTAGCGGAAAATGCTGAAAATCAGCCCGGCATGACGCATCGAATCAGGTTCGCGGCTCCAGCATGCCGGAGGCCGAACGCCTGGCGCTGAATTGCCACCACAGGGCGATAAAGGTGATGAAGCCGATAATACCCAGCATCAGCCACGGCAGCTCCGGCTGATTGACCGCTTTACCGGCGTCAAATAGCCACCCGCCGCCAGCGTAGCCAAAGGCCCCTCCAAAGGCCAGCCCCAGTCGACTAAAGCCCATATAGCTGCCGCGCGCGCGGGCGTCGGCCAGCGATGCGCCCAGCGTTTCACGCGCCGGCTCGGCGATGATCGAACCCATATAGAAAATGCAAATCAGCGTAAACAGCTGCTGCAGGTTGCTGGTTAAGCCGATCGGCAGCATGGCCAGCGTCATGACCAGCAGGCCGGCCATCAGCCGATGCTCCAGCCGATAGCGTTTTTCACTCCAGCGGGCAATCGGATAGAGCAGCGTCAGGGAGATAGCCGCTTCAATGGCATACATCCATTTGACGGCGGCAGGGGAGCCGGCGATGTCGTTGACCATAATCGGCAGCATCAGCATGACCTGCACCGCCAGCATGTAATAGCCGGTTAGCGTCAGAACATAGGTCACGAAGCGCCTGTCGCGCAGCACGCGCCCCAGCCCCTCGCGCACCGGCGTTTTTACCGTCGACAGCTTCCACGCCGGGAGATACCAGGCGTTAAAGCCGGCGCAGGCGACGAACAGCGCCGCGCCTACGCTGCAGACGAGGCGGAAATCGTACTGTAACAGCCAGCTGCCGAGCAGGGCGCCGATGACCGCGCCGGCGCTGTCCTGCATCATCAGAAGTGAAAAGAAGCGGCCGCGCTGATGCGGACGCACCAGCTTAACCACCAGCGCCGCGCGCGGCGGGTCAAACAGCGTTCCGCCGAGGCCAGAGAGAATGCAGGATAGCCAGAGTACCCACGGCTCGTGGGCTACCGCCATCGCGGCAAAGCCGCCCGCGCGCATCAGCATACCGGTGACGATCATCGGCTTGGCGCCAAAGCGGTCGGCAACCGCCCCGCCAAAAATCCCCAGACCCTGCTGAACCAGCTGGCGCAGGCCGAGGGCGACACCAACCATCAGCGCGGCCCAGCCCATCTGGTCAACAAAGCGAATGGAAATCAGCGGGAATACGACAAAAAAGCCGAGAACGACCAGCATATTGTCGACCAACAGGAAGTATTTACCCAGGCTCCTTGCCTGCGATACGCGGGACATTTCCCCTCCTGGGAAAATAAAGATTAGCCCTTCTAGTGTGCGGGGAAGCGCGGGCGTTTCCCAGCGTACCTGCGACAATATTTTTTTATCAAAAAGCAAGTTTGATAGAGGCTATTCATCGAAAAGGGGAGATGGTGCAGAAAATGGTATGTTGCTGTTTTCACACCGTCGTTCAGGACAGGTATAGTGAAGGGAGCAGGGTAATAAGTCAGGGGAACAGGAGAGGGGAATGTTTGGCTACCGCAGTAACGTACCAAAGGTGCGTTTGACGACGGACAGGCTGGTGACGCGGCTGGTCCACGATCGTGACGCCTGGCGTCTGGCCGACTACTACGCGGAGAATAAAGGGTTCTTAAAACCCTGGGAGCCGGTGCGCGATGACAGCCACTGCTACCCCTCCGGCTGGCAGGCGCGCTTGTCGATGATTTCGGAGTTTCATAAGCAGGGATCGGCGTTCTACTTTGCGCTCCTCGATCCGGAAGAAAAAGAGATAGTCGGCGTGGCGAATTTTTCGAACGTGGTGCGCGGCTCGTTTCATGCCTGCTACCTCGGCTACTCCATCGGCGAGAAGTGGCAGGGGCAGGGGCTGATGTTTGAAGCGCTGACTTCGGCGATTCGCTATATGCAGCGCACGCAGCATATCCATCGCATTATGGCCAACTATATGCCGCACAACCAGCGCAGCGGCGATTTGCTGGCGCGTCTTGGCTTTGAAAAAGAGGGTTACGCCAAAGATTATCTGTTAATCGATGGCCAGTGGCGTGACCACGTATTGACGGCGTTGACGACACCGGACTGGATCCCGGGTCGCTAAGGAGAGAGCATGAAATATCAGTTAACCGCGCACGAAGCGCGCGTTATTGGCTGCCTGCTGGAGAAACAGGTCACGACGCCGGAGCAGTATCCTCTATCGGTCAACGCGGTGGTGACCGCCTGCAACCAGAAAACCAACCGCGAGCCGGTAATGTCGCTCAGCGAAAGCGATATCCAGGATCTGCTGGATACGTTAGTTAAGCGCCATTTCCTGCGCACGGTGAGCGGGTTTGGCAATCGGGTGACCAAATACGAACAGCGCTTTTGCAACTCCGAGTTCGGCGATCTGAAGCTGACCCCGGCGGAGGTTGCGGTGGTCACGACGCTGCTGCTGCGCGGCGCGCAGACCCCGGGTGAGCTGCGCGGCCGGGCGCAGAGAATGTACGAATTCAGCGATATGGCGGAAATCGAAGGCGTGCTCGAGACGATGGCTGGCCGCGAAGATGGCCCGTTCGTCGCGCGTCTGCCTCGCGAGCCGGGGAAGCGCGAATGCCGCTACATGCATCTGTTCTGCGATGATATGGACTCGCTGATTACGGCGGTAGAAGCGGTATCGCCGTCGGGAGACGATCTCCAGACCCGGGTTGAGGTGCTGGAGGCCGAAGTGGCGGAACTTAAAGAGCGGCTGGCCTCGCTGCTGGCTCATCTGGGGGATTAATCGTGACGGCAAAACTACGCGTTGGAGTGGTGGGGCTGGGCGGCATTGCGCAGAAGGCCTGGCTGCCGGTGTTAGGCGCCGCGGACGGCTGGACGCTGCAGGCGGCGTGGTCTCCGGGGAAAGAGAAGGCGCTGCGCGTCTGCAAAACCTGGCGCATACCCTACGCTGACTCTCTGGAGCAGCTGGCGGCGCAGTGCGATGCGGTATTTGTCCATACCTCAACGGCCTCGCATTTTGAGGTCGTCAGCCGGCTGCTTGGCGCCGGGGTGCACGTTTGCGTGGATAAGCCGCTGGCGGATAAGCTCAGCGACGCCGAATCCCTGGTCGAGCTGGCCGCCCGCCGCGGGCTGACGCTGATGGTCGGATTTAACCGTCGCTTTGCGCCGCTTTATCGCGAGCTGAAAGCGCATCTGGACGATGCCGCCTCGCTGCGTATGGATAAGCATCGCAGCGACAGCGTCGGTCACGACCTGCGCTTTACGCTGCTTGATGACTACCTGCACGTGGTCGATACCGCGCTGTGGCTGGCCGGCGGGAAGGCGCGTCTCAGCGGCGGTCTGCTGCAAACCACCGCCCAGGGCGAAATGCTCTATGCTGAGCACCGCTTCAGCTCGCCGCAGCTGGAGGTCACCACCAGCATGCACCGGCGCGCCGGCAGCCAGCGGGAGTGGGTGCAGGCGGTTACCGACGGCGGCCTGTATGAGGTTCGCGATATGCGCGAGTGGCAGGAAGAGCGCGGTCAGGGCGTGGTTCAGCGTCCGGTTCCCGGCTGGCAAACCACCCTCGAGCAGCGCGGCTTTGTCGGCTGCGCGCGTCATTTTATCGAATGCGTGCAAAATCAGACGGTTCCCGAAACCGCTGGCGAACAGGCGCTGCTGGCCCAGCGCATCGTTGAAAAGCTGTGGCGCGAGGCGATGAGCGAATAATTCGTTGTAACATCTGGCAGTAGTAATTCATGACGAACCCGGTAGACTATCGCCACTTTCCAGCGCCCGCCATTGCGGGCGTTTTACTTCAGGGTTGTGGAAAACACCTCAATGAACCTTTTAAAATCACTGGCGGCAGTCAGTTCGATGACCATGTTTTCGCGCGTGCTGGGCTTTGCGCGAGACGCCATCGTCGCGCGTATTTTTGGTGCCGGCATGGCGACGGACGCCTTTTTTGTGGCGTTCAAATTACCGAATCTGCTGCGGCGCATTTTTGCCGAAGGCGCGTTTTCTCAGGCGTTTGTACCGATACTGGCTGAATATAAAAGCAAGCAGGGCGAAGACGCTACCCGCGTATTTGTCTCCTACGTTTCAGGCCTGCTGACGCTGGTTCTGGCGGTCGTGACCGTGCTCGGCATGCTGGCCGCGCCGTGGGTCATCACCGTGACCGCGCCAGGGTTTGCCGACTCCCCGGATAAGTTTGCGCTGACGACCCAGCTGCTGCGCATCACCTTTCCCTATATTTTGCTTATCTCTCTGGCCTCGTTAGCTGGCGCAATCCTTAATACCTGGAACCGTTTTTCGGTCCCCGCCTTTGCGCCGACTTTCCTTAACGTCAGCATGATTGGCTTTGCGCTATTTGCGGCGCCGTATTTCCACCCGCCGATGCTGGCAATGGCCTGGGCGGTCACCGTCGGCGGCGTGCTGCAGCTGGCGTATCAGCTGCCGCATCTGAAAAAAATCGGCATGCTGGTGCTGCCGCGTATCAGCCTGAAAGACGCCGGTGCGGTGCGGGTCGTCAAACAGATGGGGCCGGCGATCCTCGGCGTATCCGTCAGCCAGATCTCACTGATTATCAACACCATATTCGCCTCTTTCCTCGTTTCCGGGTCGGTCTCCTGGATGTACTACGCCGATCGCCTGATGGAGTTTCCCTCCGGCGTGCTGGGCGTGGCGCTGGGGACTATCCTGCTGCCGTCGCTGTCGAAAAGCTTTGCCAGCGGCAATCATGACGAGTACTGCCGTTTGATGGACTGGGGGCTGCGCCTGTGCTTCCTGCTGGCCCTGCCGAGCGCGGTGGCGCTGGGGATCCTCGCGAAGCCGCTGACGGTAGCTCTGTTCCAGTACGGCAAGTTTAGCGCCTTTGATGCGGCGATGACCCAGCGCGCGCTGGTGGCCTATTCCGTCGGCCTGATGGGGCTAATTGTCGTCAAGGTCCTGGCGCCGGGGTTCTACTCGCGCCAGGATATTAAAACGCCGGTTAAAATCGCCATCGTCACCCTGATTATGACCCAGGTGATGAACCTGATCTTTATCGGCCCGCTGAAGCATGCCGGCCTGTCGCTCTCAATCGGGCTTGCCGCCTGCCTCAATGCCGCGTTGCTCTACTGGCAGCTGCGTAAGCAAAAAATATTCACCCCGCAGCCGGGCTGGTTTGCCTTCCTGCTGCGTCTGGTGATTGCGGTGCTGGTGATGTCTGCGGCGCTGCTCGGGATGATGTATATCATGCCGGAGTGGTCCCAGGGGACCATGCCGTTCCGTCTGCTGCGCCTGATGGCGGTGGTGGGGGTTGGTGTGGTGGCCTATTTTGCCAGCCTGCTGCTGCTGGGCTTTAGGGTGAAAGAGTTTGCCCGACGCACGGCCTGAAGCTAAACGCCGGGTAGAAACAGGCCCGTTCCGCAGCGCGGAGCGGGTTTTTTTATTCTCCTGCGCGCTGCAGCGCCGCGATCCGCGCGTTTTCCAGCAGGCGAATGGCAAGGGCGATTGCGCCCGCGACGACGGCCAGAATCACCACGCCGCTCCAGCCGGCTATCACGTACAGCCTGCTGCCGAGCACGGAGCCGAGCGACATACCGATAAAGACCCCGGTGAACAGCAGGGCGTTCAGCCTGCCGCGGGCCTGCGGCTCCAGGCCGTAGACGAGGTTCTGGTGCGCAACGAGGCTTGACTGCAGGCCAAGGTCGAAGCCGATAGCCGCGATAGCGATCAGCACCAGCTGGCCGTGAGGCGGCAGTACCGGCATCAGGAACATCAGGGCAAAAGAGAGGGTAACCAGCGCGGCGCCCAGCTGGGTGACCTTCCCGGCGCCATACTTATCCGCCAGGCCTCCGGCCAGCGGTGCGGCGAGCGCGCCTGCGGCCCCGGCGATGCCGAATCCGCCGGCTACGGCGCTGCCCATCTGATAGCGTTCGAGCAGCATGACCGCCAGCGTTGACCAGAAGGCGCTGAAGGCGACGGAGAGAAAGCCCTGCGCCAGCGCGGCGCGGCGCAGGGCGGGGTAGCGCTGCCAGAGGTGCGCCATCGACTTCATCAGCTGCGGATAGCTCAGCGCGGAGTGAATTTCAAACCGCGGCACCACCCGCCACATCAGCAGGCCAATCAGCGCGATGCTTACCGCCGCAGCCTGGTACATCACCCGCCAGCCAAATAGCGCGCCGACCACGCCGCTCACCGTTCTTGAGAGCAGGATCCCCAGCAGCAGGCCGGTCATGACGGTGCCGACCATTTTTCCCTGTTTCCCCGCCGGGGCGAGGATCGCGGCCGCCGGAACGATGTCCTGGGCCATCGTCGCTGCCATACCGATAAGCAGGCTGACAATCAGCAGGGAAGTGAGCTGCCCCGTCAGGCTACACAGCAGCAGGAGTACGGCCAGCGCCGCGCTTTTCAGCAAAATGAGCGTACGACGGTCATGACGATCGCCCAGCGGCAGAAGAAACAGAATGCCGAGCGCGTAGCCCGCCTGAGTCAGGGTAGGAACCAGCCCCATGCCTTCGACGCTAAGATGCAGATTGGCACCCATCAGCGGCAGCAGCGGCTGCGCGTAGTAAATAGAGGCGACGCTAAAACCTGCGCCAAGTGCGAGTATGAAGATAATCCAGCCGGCTTCGCGGGAGGAGAGTGTTGTCGGTGCCATGATAAAGCCCTCGTAGATGCGATGGCGCTATTTTTCCCTGAATCCGGCTGGCGCGGTAGATAGCGTGGTGGTAAAACGGTTATACGCAAAACGTATAGGCATAGTGGGTATGAAACGGCAGGAACGTATAGACCGAATTGAACTGATGCGCACCTTTATTCGAATCGTCGAAGCCGGCTCGCTTTCTGCCGCTGCGCTGCAGATGACCACGACCCAGGCGACGGTGAGCCGGCGCCTGCAGTCGCTGGAGGGGCTGCTGGGCAGCAAGCTTATTCTGCGAACCACCCATGCGATGAAGCTGACCGACGACGGCGAGCGCTGCTATCAGCATGCGCGTCGGGTGGTTGACGCGTGGCTGGCGCTGGAGGATGACCTGAGCATTGCCGATGACCGGCCCGTTGGCGTGCTGCGGGTACGCGCGCCGCACGCTTTTGGCCAGCAGCAGCTGCTGGAGCCGCTGGTCAGCTTTCTGCAGCGCTACCCTCAGCTCTCCGTAGAGTGGATGCTGAATGACAAAAACGTTGATTTTCTTAGCGATAATATCGATTGCGCGATTCGCGTCGGGGCCGAAGTCGATCCGGAGACGGTGTCGGTGCTGCTGGCTGAGGTACCGCGCAGCGTGGTTGCCTCTCCCTCTCTGCTGGCGCGCTATCCGGCATTAGAAACGCCCCAGCAGCTGTCGCAGCTGCCGTGGGTGGCGATCAGCACCTTTTATCAGCATGAGGTGAAGCTATTCCATCAGGAGCAAAGTCAGCAGCAGGTCTTCGGCATCGTGCCGTGCCTGAGCACCGACAGCGTGTACGTGGCGCGCAATACCGCGCTGGCGGGATTGGGAGTGGCTATCGTTTCAAGCTGGGCGGTGGTGGAGGATATCGCTGCCGGACGGCTGGTCGAGCCGTTCCCGCAGTGGCGAGCTTCTTCGCTGCCGGTCCATCTGGTCTATCCGTGGGCGCGGTACTATCCGACCCGGTTGCGCAAGTTTCTCGACCTGATGCGCGAGGTTATGCCGCAGGTTGCCGGCATGCAGCGCCCGGAAGGGGAATAAAAAAAACCGGCCAGAGGCCGGTTTTTTTAGACTTAACGCTTACTCGACGGACTGTGGGCGGGTTGGTTCCGCCGTAGCCTGATGAGTTGCGCTATGGCCGCCGGCAGAACCTTTGCCGTCGAACGCGAACGACGGGCGAACCCAGTCGCTGCGACGCGGTGCTTCCGGTTCGTAGGCTGGAGCCGGGGCGCGGGTCATCGGTGCGGTAGCGTGGCGGTCAGAAACGATAGCCGCTGCGGCAACGGGAGCGGGCGCTACCGCGGCAACAGGGGCCGGCGCTGCTGCCGGTGCCGGGTCAACGACCTGCGGTGCCACAGCCTCTTCCACTTCAGCCGGCGCCTCTGCCTGGACTGCAGGCTCGGCGTCAACGACGGCGGTTTCAGGCTCGGCAGCCGTCTGCTCAACCACGGCTTCTTCGTCTACGGCTGCAGACTCAGCGGCGATGGCAGGCTCAACCACGGCTTCAGCTTCTGCTTTAACTTCAGCAACTTCAGCTTCTACTGCGTCTTCGGCTACGGTCTCGGCAACGACTTCCTCAGGCGCCGCCTGCGGTTCGCTGGCGATAATCTGCGCAGCCGCTTCCGGCGCTTCGGCTTCGCTGGCAGCGACGTCAGTCGCGACCGGCGCGATGACTTCCGCAACGGCCGGTTCGCTAACGATCTGCTCGGCAACAACAGCTGGCTCGGTAACAACAGCTGGCTCGACAACAACAGCTGGCGCGACGGTTTCGGCAACAGCCTGAACCTGCGGCTCTTCCTGCTGCTGGTCGTTCGGGCGGGCTACCGGGTAACGGATCCAGATTTTACCTGAAGCCATTTCCGGCGACGCGCAGGCTACGGTCAGCGGCATCGGTGATTGAGTCGGATAACGCTCGTCGCGGTAGCGACGACGACGCTGGCCGCTCACGCGCAGGTGGCGCGGCGAACGACGGGAGCGACGCGGCATACCGTTAGCATCACGGGATTCGTTGCTCTCTTCGTGCTCGACGTGAGTCTCAACAACCGCAGGCAGGTCAACTTTCGCCAGTTCAGTACGCGGAGCCACAACAACGTCTGGCTGCGCTTTCTCAGCTACGGCTTCAGCTGCTTCTACGGCGACTTCCGCTACCGCAGATTCAATGCGAACCTTCTGGGCCAGCTGGCGAGGTTTACGACGCGGCATGTTCTGAACGCGCTCTTCCAGCTCAGCTTCCTGCAGAACAACCGGCTCATCCTGTACCTTAACGGCTTCCAGCGGTGCCTGACGCTTATCGTCATTATTACGACGACGGTTGCGTTCACGGCGCGGCGGCTGCTCGTCACGGGATTTCGCTTTTTCCGCTTCGTCGCCGGTGGCCTGGCGAGGTTCGCGCTGCTCGACGTTCTGCTGCTGCTTCTCACGACGGTTACGGCGGTTCTCCTCGCGAGATTCACGAGACTCACGGCCTTCGCCATTTTCGCTGCGGTTATCGCGATCGGTACGCTCTGCACGGTTATCGCGCTCTGCACGGTTGTCGCGGTTGTCACGATTTTCGCGGTTATCGCGACTATCACGACCTTCACGGTTGTCACGACGATCGTTACGATCGCGGCGATTATTGGTGCGCGGTTTACGACGCTCCTGCTGGCGCTCCGGCTTCTCTTCGACCTTTTTCTCTTCCTGGACTTCAGCCGGTTTGGCTTCTTCCGTACCAGAGAAGATATTTTTCAAGGCGCCAAAGAAGCGAGAAATCAGGCCCGGCTGGGCCGGCGCTGAGGCCACGGCCGCTGTCGGTGCGCTGGCGGCTGCGGCGACGGCTTCAGGCTCTTCATATGCCGGTGCAGGCGGCGCATCCGGCATCACGAAGGTTGCCAGAGCCGGCTGTTCCGGACGTTTACGTTCCGCCGGTTCTTCATCAGCCGGCAGCGCCATCTCTTCTTCATGCAGCTTCGGCAGCAGATAGCTCAGGGTAGAGGTCTCTTCGCCTTTGCGCACGCGCAGCACGGAATAGTGCGGGGTTTCCATCTGATCGTTCGGCACGATGATAACGCGCACGTCGCCCTGACGGGTTTCGATAGCGCTTACCGCCGCACGTTTTTCGTTTAGCAGATAGGACGCAATTGGCACAGGAACGATCGCGTGAACTTCCTGGGTATTCTCTTTCAGCGCTTCTTCTTCAATCAGACGCAGAATGGAGAGCGACAGGGATTCGTTATCGCGCACGGTGCCGGTGCCGCTACAGCGCGGGCAGACGTGATGGCTGGATTCGCCGAGCGACGGGCTCAGGCGCTGACGCGACATTTCGAGCAGGCCGAAGCGAGAAATATGGCTGATCTGGATGCGCGCGCGATCCTGACGTACGGCTTCGCGCAGGCGGTTTTCTACCGCGCGCTGGTGGCGTACCGGAGTCATATCGATAAAGTCGATAACGATCAGACCGCCGAGGTCGCGCAGACGCAGCTGGCGGGCAATCTCATCGGATGCTTCAAGGTTGGTGTTGAAGGCGGTTTCTTCGATGTCGCCGCCGCGGGTTGCGCGTGCGGAGTTGATATCGATCGCGGTCAACGCCTCGGTGCTATCGATAACGATAGAGCCGCCGGACGGCAGACGAACTTCGCGCTGGAAAGCGGATTCGATCTGCGATTCGATTTGGTAGTGGCTGAACAGCGGGATTTCACCGGTGTAGAGCTTAATTTTGCTGCTGAAGTCCGGACGACCCAGCGCGGCGATGTGCTGGCGAGCCAGCTCAAGCACTTTCGGGTTATCGATAAGAATTTCACCGATATCCTGACGCAGGTAGTCGCGAAACGCGCGCACGATGACGTTGCTTTCCTGGTGGATCAGGAACGGCGCCGGGCGGCTTTCTGCGGCTTTCTGGATAGCTTCCCAGTGCTTCAGGCGGAAGCTAAGGTCCCACTGCAGCGCTTCGGCAGATTTGCCGACGCCCGCGGTGCGTACAATTAGCCCCATACCGTCCGGCAGCTCGAGGCTGGCCAGCGCTTCTTTCAGCTCGGTGCGATCGTCACCCTCGATGCGGCGGGAAATACCGCCGGCGCGCGGGTTATTCGGCATCAGTACCAGATAGCTGCCTGCCAGGCTGATAAAGGTAGTGAGCGCGGCGCCTTTGTTGCCACGTTCTTCTTTATCAATCTGAACGATAACTTCCTGACCTTCACGCAGCACATCCTTAATGTTAGGACGGCCGTGAGCGTTGTAGCTGGCTGGGAAGTATTCGCGGGCAATTTCTTTAAGAGGGAGGAAACCATGACGCTCGGCGCCGTAATCAACAAATGCGGCCTCCAGGCTAGGTTCAATACGGGTGATTTTGCCTTTGTAGATGTTCGCTTTTTTCTGTTCGTGCCCGGGGCTTTCGATATCCAGGTCGTACAGGCGCTGCCCATCAACAAGGGCGACGCGCAACTCTTCCTGCTGAGTTGCGTTGATTAACATTCTTTTCATCGTAACTTACTCATTATTCTTACATTGACGACTAAGCTGCGGGCAGAGTAACGCCTTGCCGGGGGAAACCGATGGCCTCGTGTCTGTTTCACGTCGCCAACCTCACGGTTGTCGCGCGCTTAAGAGGCGCAGAGTGTCGGTCGCCTGCATTTCAAACGGAAACACAGCGCAATTGTCAGGGGAATTGCCTGGGATGTATCACCAGAGAAGATTCCATTTATACGCTTCATGCATCGAGCTGCTTTTGCACTGGCTGCGCTCGTTCATCCCTGTTACCTGGCGATGCAGGCTTCCGGGGATTCACTCTCTTGCTGCCATGACGCATCTCGAATAATTTTGCGTATATTCTATCGTCTTTCACGTTGCAGGCGTGTTGGCTTAACCTGCTCATCACAATCATGCGATTATCATGAGCTCCCGGGGATACCCGGAGTCGACGCCTTCCTGCGACGTGAAATCCATAGAGCCTGTACCGGTAAGGACTGCAACCCGCAGCCCGCTAACTGTCTGAAAGATCAATACGTCTTACGCCATTGCTGCGTTGATGATCGGTCAGACAAAATTGGTCATTCCGCTAATCTCTTGTTCTAACAAGATTCAACACGGAAAACGGCATCATTATTCCATTGCTAAGCTTGTTATAGCAAGTTGACTTTTACCTTTTATCACCCGGTTACTCACAGTTTTATCACCTGCGTATACAGATTGTTCTAATAACAAACAAAACGACGATGACCCATACGATGAAAACCGGATAATGATAAATATAAGCATATAAAAATGAGTGGCGCTAATGCGTCGGGCTATTTAGAATCGCGCACCATGAAAACTGAGACCCCAACCGTAAAAATGGTTGCCATTACCGCTGATGAAGCCGGGCAACGCATCGATAACTTTTTGCGTACGCAGCTTAAAGGCGTACCAAAGAGCATGATTTATCGCATTCTGCGTAAAGGCGAGGTGCGGGTAAACAAAAAACGCGTCAAGCCTGAGTACAAGCTGGAAGCAGGCGATGAGATCCGTATTCCGCCGGTCCGCGTAGCCGAGCGTGAGGAAGACGCGGTCTCCCCGCATCTGCAAAAAGTCGCGGCTCTGGCGGACGTGATTCTGTATGAAGACGATCATATCCTGGTGCTCAACAAGCCTTCCGGTACCGCGGTTCACGGCGGCAGCGGCCTGAGCTTTGGCGTGATTGAGGGCCTGCGCGCGCTGCGTCCTGAGGCGCGCTTCCTCGAACTGGTGCACCGTCTTGACCGCGATACCTCCGGCGTGCTGCTGGTGGCGAAGAAGCGTTCCGCGCTGCGTTCGCTGCATGAGCAGCTGCGCGAGAAGGGGATGCAAAAGGATTATCTGGCGCTGGTGCGCGGGCAGTGGCAGTCGCATACCAAAGTGGTACAGGCGCCGCTGCTGAAAAACATTCTGCAAAGCGGCGAGCGTATCGTGCGCGTGAATCAGGAAGGCAAGCCGTCGGAAACCCGCTTTAAGGTAGAAGAGCGCTTTACCGACGCCACGCTGGTGCGCTGCAGCCCGGTGACCGGCCGAACCCATCAGATTCGCGTGCACACGCAGTATGCCGGGCACCCGATCGCGTTTGACGATCGCTACGGCGATCGGGAATTCGATAAGCAGCTAACGGGAACCGGCCTCAATCGCCTGTTCCTGCACGCCGCGGCGCTGAAGTTTACCCACCCGGGCACGGGTGAGGTGATGCGCGTTGAAGCGCCGCTGGACGGCCAGCTGAAGCGCTGCCTGCAGGTGCTACGCGACAAGAAGTAGCGGAACGGCGGATGCACTCTCCGCCGCTTTCATCGCGCGGGCCGATAAGCCCGCGGCGGTGATGCTCAGAACGTGGATCCGCGCTTCAGGCGAGCAGCGGGTTATAGCCTTCTCTGCGCAGCATCTGACAAAGCGCAATCAGCGGCAGGCCCACCAGCGTATTGGGGTCCCGGCCTTCTAAGCGCTCGAAAAGCGTGATCCCCAGCCCTTCGCTTTTAAAGCTCCCGGCGCACTGCAGCGGGTTCTCTTTACGCACGTAGGTCTCTATCTCCCGCTCGCTTAAATGGCGAAAATGAACGTCAAAGGGCTCGCATTCGGTTTGCAGATGGCCGTTCGCCGAGTTGTAGAGCGCCAGCCCGGTGTAAAAGGTCACGATGGTGCCGCTGGCTTTTCTTAACTGCAGGTGGGCGTTCTCTTCGCTATGCGGCTTACCGGTGATTTCGCCATCCAGGACGCAAACCTGATCGGAGCCTATAATGAGATGCTGCGGGTAGCGGGCGGCGAGAGCCTGCGCCTTAGCCTGCGCCAGACGTACGACCAGCTGGCGAGCGGACTCGCCGGGGTGAGAGGTTTCATCGACCTCAGGCGCCGCGCACTCAAACGGCACGGAGAGTTTCTCCAGCAGCATGCGCCGCCAGGGCGAGGTCGACGCCAGGATAAGCTCAGACATATTTTTTCATCCACATATAGCGCTTCGAAGAGCATCATTTTAAACTATGGGCCGCAATGTGTGCGAATAAATGGCAAAAGGCAACCTGAGGCTGCCTTTTTCTTTGACTCTATGACATTACAAAGTTAATATGCGCGCCCTATGCAAAAAGTAAAATTACCCCTGACTCTTGACCCGGTTCGCACGGCTCAAAAACGCCTTGATTACCAGGGCATTTATGCTCGCGATCAGGTAGCACGTGTGGCCGATTCTGTAGTCAGCGTGGACACCGATGTGGAATGCAGCATGTCGTTCGCTATTGATAACCAGCGTCTTGCCGTTATAACCGGCGATGCGACGGTGTCAGTAACCCTCGAATGTCAGCGTTGCGGGAAACCGTTCCCCCGTCATGTCCACACAACGTATTGTTTCAGCCCGGTCAGAAATGACGAACAGGCCGAAGCACTGCCGGAAGCGTATGAGCCGATTGAGGTTAACGAATTCGGTGAAATCGATCTGCAAGCGCTGGTTGAGGATGAAATTATTCTCTCCTTGCCTGTAGTTCCGGTGCATGATTCTGAACACTGTGAAGTGTCCGACGCGGACATGGTTTTTGGTGAACTGCCTGCAGAGGCACAGAAGCCAAACCCATTTGCCGTATTAGCCAGCTTAAAGAATAAGTAATTGAGGAGTAAGGTCCATGGCCGTACAACAGAATAAACCAACCCGTTCCAAACGTGGCATGCGTCGTTCCCATGACGCTCTGACCGCAGTCACCAGCCTGTCTGTAGACAAAACTTCTGGTGAGAAACACCTGCGTCACCACATGACTGCCGACGGTTTCTACCGCGGTCGCAAGGTTATCACTAAGTAATCACGCGATACTCTATGAACTTCGTGTTGCATGAAGTCCGTGCAGTTAACGGTGCTGCAGCGTGAAGGACAACGAGTATAAGCGTGGTGAAGCTTAGTGAGGATTTCCCCAGGTAACTGGGGAATAACCGAACCGGGCAGCGACGATACCTTGACACGTCTAACCCTGGCGTTAGATGTCATGGGGGGCGATTTTGGTCCCTCCGTGACGGTGCCTGCAGCACTGCAGGCACTGATCTCTAATTCGCAACTCACACTTCTTTTAGTCGGCGACCCCGACGCCATCACGCCATTACTTGCCAAAGCTGATTTCGAACAACGTTCACGTCTGCAGGTTATTCCTGCGCAGTCAGTTATTGCCAGTGATGCGCGACCCGCGCAGGCGATTCGCAGCAGCCGCGGAAGCTCAATGCGCATGGCGCTCGAGCTGGTGAAAGAGGGGCGGGCAGAGGCCTGCGTCAGCGCGGGCAATACCGGCGCGCTGATGGGGCTGGCAAAACTATTGCTCAAGCCCATTGAGGGGATTGAGCGCCCGGCGCTGGTGACGGTACTGCCGCACCAGCAGAAGGGGAAAACGGTGGTGCTGGATCTTGGTGCCAACGTCGACTGCGACAGCACCATGCTGGTCCAGTTTGCGGTGATGGGGGCGGTACTGGCGGAAGAGGTTGTCGGTATTGAAAATCCCCGCGTCGCGCTGCTGAATATTGGCGAAGAAGAAATGAAGGGCCTCAGCAGCATTCGCGACGCCGCGGCGGTTTTGAAAACGCTGCCGTCTCTCAACTATATAGGCTATCTTGAAGCCAATGAACTATTGACGGGCAAAACCGATGTACTGGTTTGTGATGGATTCACGGGCAACGTCACATTAAAAACTATGGAAGGTGTTGTCAGAATGTTTCTTTCGCTGCTGAAATCGCAGGGAGAGGGCAAAAAACGGTCGTGGTGGCTGCTGTTATTGAAACGTTGGTTACAAAAAAGCCTCGCAAGGCGATTCAGTCACCTCAACCCCGACCAGTATAATGGCGCCTGTCTGTTAGGATTGCGCGGTTCCGTGATTAAGAGTCATGGTGCTGCCAATCAGCGCGCCTTTAGCGTTGCAATAGAGCAGGCAGTGCAGGCGGTGCAGCGGCAGATACCTCAGCGGATCGCCGCTCGCCTGGAATCTTTATACCCAGCAGGCTTTGAACTGCCGGGGGGCGGCAGAAACGGGAACTCCCGACAGCAAAGCGGGACGAACGAGCAGGACTGACGCCCCGGCGGCTTGAACAA
Organism: Klebsiella sp. BIGb0149; assembly: GCF_004362605.1. NCBI lineage: Bacteria > Pseudomonadati > Pseudomonadota > Gammaproteobacteria > Enterobacterales > Enterobacteriaceae > Klebsiella > Klebsiella sp. BIGb0149. The sequence goes on from NZ_SNYG01000001.1 coordinate 1,029,434, forward strand.
GGCGGGTATGTTACCCAAGAGTGACTGAGCGTACATGTATACGAAGATTATTGGTACCGGCAGTTATCTGCCTGAGCAAGTGCGTACTAACGCCGACCTGGAAAAAATGGTAGATACGTCTGACGAGTGGATTGTCACCCGTACGGGTATCCGTGAACGTCGTATTGCCGCACCGAATGAAACCGTTGCTACGCTGGGTTTTGAAGCTGCAAAAAATGCGCTGGATATGGCGGGCGTTAAGCCGGAGCAAATTGGTCTGATTATTGTTGCGACCACCTCCGGCACCCACGCGTTCCCGAGTTCGGCCTGTCAGATTCAGTCTATGTTGGGCATTAACGGCTGCCCGGCGTTTGACGTTGCCGCGGCCTGTGCCGGCTTCACCTACGCCCTGAGCATCGCCGACCAGTATGTCAAAAACGGTGCGGTAGACTACGCGCTGGTTATTGGCGCTGACGTTCTGGCGCGCACCTGCGATCCAACCGATCGCGGGACGATCATTATTTTTGGCGACGGCGCGGGCGCCGTTGTACTGGGCGCGTCCAGCGAGCCGGGCATTATCTCGACCCATCTGCACGCCGACGGCCGCTACGGTGAGCTGTTAACGCTGCCTAACGCCGATCGCGTCGATCCGGAAAATCCGATCTATCTGACGATGGCGGGTAACGAAGTCTTTAAAGTGGCCGTGACCGAGCTGGCGCACATTGTTGATGAGACGTTAGCGGCGAACAATCTGGAGCGTACCGCCCTGGATTGGCTGGTACCGCACCAGGCCAACCTGCGTATTATCAGCGCGACGGCGAGAAAGCTTGGGATGTCGATGGACAACGTGGTGGTGACGCTCGATCGTCACGGCAATACCTCCGCCGCCTCCGTTCCCTGCGCGCTGGACGAAGCGGTGCGCGATGGCCGCATTCAGCGCGGTCAGCTGATTCTGCTGGAAGCCTTTGGTGGCGGTTTCACCTGGGGTTCCGCGCTGGTTCGTTTTTAGTATAAGGATTTAGAGATGACGCAATTTGCTTTTGTGTTCCCGGGACAGGGCTCGCAGGCGGTCGGCATGTTGTCAGAGATGGCAGCCGCTTATCCGGTGATTGAAGAGACTTTCCGTGAAGCCTCCGCGGCGTTGGGTTACGATCTGTGGGCCCTTGCCCAGCAGGGCCCGGCAGAAGAACTGAATAAAACCTGGCAGACCCAGCCCGCGCTGCTGACCGCCTCCGTGGCGCTGTATCGCGCGTGGCAGCAGCAGGGCGGCCACGCGCCGACTCTGCTGGCAGGCCATAGCCTTGGCGAATACTCCGCGCTGGTTTGCAGCGGGGTGATCGACTTCACCGACGCCGTGCGTCTGGTTGAGATGCGTGGCAAATTCATGCAGGAAGCGGTACCGGAAGGTACCGGCGCCATGTCGGCCATCATTGGCCTCGACGATGCGTCAATTGCTAAAGCCTGCGAAGAGTCTGCCGAAGGCCAGGTGGTTTCACCGGTCAACTTCAACTCCCCGGGTCAGGTGGTTATCGCGGGCAACAAAGAAGCCGTAGAACGCGCTGGCGCCGCCTGCAAAGCTGCCGGCGCCAAACGCGCGCTGCCGCTGCCGGTGAGCGTCCCGTCCCACTGCGCGCTGATGAAGCCTGCGGCGGAAAAACTGGCGGTTGAGCTGCAAAAAATCACCTTTAACACCCCGACTATTGCGGTGGTGAACAACGTTGATGTGAAGTGCGAAACCGCGCCTGACGCCATTCGCGACGCGCTGATCCGCCAGCTTTACAGCCCGGTTCAGTGGACCAAAAGCGTCGAGTTTATGGCCTCTCAGGGCGTAGAACATCTGTATGAGGTGGGCCCGGGTAAAGTCCTCACCGGCCTGACTAAACGTATTGTTGACACCCTGACCGCTTCCGCGCTTAACGAGCCTGCAGCGCTGTCTGCGGCGCTTGAGCAATAAAAGAGGAATATCATGAGTTTTGAAGGAAAAATCGCGCTGGTTACCGGTGCAAGTCGCGGGATCGGCCGTGCAATCGCTGAAACGCTCGTCGCCCGTGGCGCGAAGGTTATCGGTACTGCCACCAGCGAGAGCGGTGCGCAGGCGATCAGCGACTATTTAGGTGCTAACGGTAAAGGTCTGCTGCTGAATGTGACCGACCCGGCATCTATCGAATCTGTTCTGGGAAATATTCGCGCAGAATTTGGTGAAGTTGATATCCTGGTTAATAATGCCGGTATTACTCGTGATAACCTGTTAATGCGGATGAAAGATGACGAGTGGAACGATATTATCGAAACCAATCTGTCATCAGTTTTCCGTCTGTCAAAAGCAGTAATGCGCGCTATGATGAAAAAGCGTCATGGCCGCATTATTACTATCGGTTCTGTGGTCGGTACCATGGGAAATGCTGGTCAGGCTAACTACGCTGCGGCGAAAGCGGGTCTGATCGGTTTTAGTAAGTCGCTGGCACGTGAAGTCGCGTCCCGCGGTATTACTGTTAACGTTGTTGCTCCGGGCTTTATTGAAACGGACATGACGCGTGCGCTATCTGACGATCAGCGTGCGGGTATTCTGGCGCAAGTTCCGGCGGGTCGCCTCGGCGATGCAAAAGAAATCGCCAGTGCGGTTGCGTTTTTAGCTTCTGACGAAGCGGGTTACATCTCTGGTGAAACCCTGCACGTCAACGGCGGAATGTATATGGTCTGACCGAGTTTTGCGCAAAACGTTCAGGAACCGCGCAGTCTGTGCGGTTCCGGGTACGGTTTTGTGCAAAATGATTTGCGTTATGAGGGCAAACAGCCGCAAAATAGCGTAAAATCGTGGTACGACCTGCCGGGATTTAGTTGCAAATTTTTCAACATTTTATACACTACGAAAACCATCGCGAAAGCGAGTTTTGATAGGAAATTTAAGAGTATGAGCACTATCGAAGAACGCGTTAAGAAAATCATCGGCGAACAGCTGGGCGTTAAGCAGGAAGAAGTTACCAACAATGCTTCCTTCGTTGAAGATCTGGGCGCTGATTCTCTTGACACCGTTGAGCTGGTAATGGCTCTGGAAGAAGAGTTTGATACTGAGATTCCGGACGAAGAAGCTGAGAAAATCACCACTGTTCAGGCTGCCATTGATTACATCAACGGTCACCAGGCGTAAGTGAACATCTCCAGGCGGTCATTCGACCGCCTGAGTTTTATCTTTAGTTTGTCCCACAAGAATTTATTTTCCCTCCCTGGAGGACAACCGTGTCTAAGCGTCGTGTAGTTGTGACCGGACTGGGCATGTTGTCTCCTGTCGGCAATACCGTAGAGTCTACCTGGAAAGCTCTCCTTGCCGGTCAGAGTGGCATCAGCCTGATCGACCATTTCGATACTAGCGCCTATGCAACAAAATTTGCTGGCTTAGTAAAGGATTTTAACTGTGATGACATCATCTCGCGCAAAGAACAGCGCAAGATGGATGCCTTCATTCAATATGGAATTGTCGCTGGCGTTCAGGCCATGCAGGATTCTGGTCTTGAAATAACGGAAGAGAACGCGGACCGCATCGGCGCAGCTATTGGCTCCGGCATCGGCGGCCTCGGCCTGATTGAGGAAAACCACAGCTCGCTGACCAACGGCGGACCTCGTAAAATCAGCCCGTTCTTTGTACCGTCTACAATTGTTAACATGGTGGCCGGACATCTGACCATCATGTTTGGTCTGCGTGGGCCGAGCATCTCTATCGCGACCGCCTGTACTTCCGGTGTGCATAATATCGGTCAGGCCGCGCGTATCATTGCCTACGGCGATGCTGACGCTATGGTTGCCGGCGGTGCGGAAAAAGCCAGTACCCCGCTTGGCGTGGGCGGCTTTGGCGCAGCGCGTGCGCTCTCTACCCGCAACGACAATCCGCAGGCGGCAAGCCGTCCGTGGGATAAAGATCGCGACGGCTTCGTGCTTGGCGACGGTGCGGGCATGGTGGTGCTGGAAGAGTACGAGCACGCTAAAAAACGCGGCGCGAAAATCTACGCGGAAATCGTCGGTTTTGGTATGAGCAGCGATGCCTACCATATGACTTCTCCTCCGGAGAACGGTGCCGGTGCCGCGCTGGCAATGGTTAACGCCATTCGCGATGCGGGCATTGAACCGGGCCAAATCGCCTACGTCAATGCGCACGGTACCTCGACGCCAGCGGGCGATAAAGCGGAAGCTCAGGCCGTTAAGTCGGTCTTTGGCGATGCGGCTCGCAGCGTCATGGTCAGCTCGACCAAATCGATGACCGGGCACCTGCTGGGCGCCGCGGGAGCGGTAGAATCTATCTACTCAATCCTTGCGCTGCGCGATAGCGTGGTTCCGCCGACCATCAACCTGGATAACCCGGACGATGGCTGCGACCTGGACTTCGTTCCGCGCGAAGCCCGCCAGGTTTCCGGTATGGAGTACACGCTGTGTAACTCCTTCGGCTTTGGTGGCACCAACGGTTCGCTGATCTTTAAAAAGGTCTAAGCGCGTTAGTCGCCTCATCCAGCCATGACTCAGGCCTGCATTTATGCGGGCCTTCTTTTTTCTTCAGCTTTCTCTGCTTGTCCTGCGTAATTCATCCTGCGACACTAGCGGGCTACCGATAAGGAGCCACTATGTTCTTGATTAATGGCCTTGAACAGGACGTCCTGGCCGCTAACGACCGGGCGATACAGTTTGGCGACGGATGCTTTACCACCGCGCGGATTGTGCAAAGTCACGTGCAGATGCTGCCTGCCCATCTGCGGCGTTTGCAGCAGGCCTGCGAAAAGCTGATGATCCCCTATACCCACTGGCAAACGCTGGAACAGGAAATGCTGCGCCTGGCGCAGGTTCAGAAAAGCGGCGTCCTCAAGGTTATCCTGACGCGCGGTTCCGGCGGCCGCGGCTATAGCGGTACGCTGTGCCAGCAGCCGACCCGTATCCTCAGCGTATCCCCGCTGCCGGCGCACTACTCCCGCTGGCGTGAAGAGGGCATCACCCTGAATCTGAGCCCGATACGGCTGGGGCGTAACCCGTCGCTTGCCGGCCTTAAGCACCTTAACCGCCTGGAGCAGGTGCTGATCCGCTCTCATCTTGAGCAGACGGACGCCGACGAGGCGCTGGTTCTTGACAGCGAAGGGTGGCTTACGGAATGCTGTGCCGCGAATCTGTTCTGGCGCAAGGGAGTGGAGGTATTTACGCCGCGCCTTGACCAGGCGGGCGTGAACGGGATTATGCGCCAGTATTGTATCGCGAGGCTGGCACAATCGCCGTTTCGCGTTGTCGAAGTCACCACGGGCCCTGATGCGTTGCGCGATGCCGATGAAGTGCTGATTTGCAATGCCCTGATGCCGCTGGTGCCGGTTCGCCGCTGGGACGAGAGCCGTTGGTCCTCGCGCGAGCTTTATCATTTTTTAGCCCCACTGTGTGAGCTGTCTGGTTAGTCATGAAGAAAATGTTACGTTTTATCCTGCTGTTGTTAGTGGTGTTCGGCATTGCCGCAGGCGTGGGCATGTGGAAAGTCCGCCAGCTCGCTGACAGCAAGCTGCTTATCAAAGAAGAGACCATCTTCACCCTTGACGCCGGCACCGGGCGCCTCGCGCTGGGCCAGCAGCTGTACGGTGACAAGGTCATCAACCGGCCTCGCGTCTTCCAGTGGCTGCTGCGCATTGAGCCGGAGCTGTCGCACTTCAAAGCCGGTACCTACCGCTTCACGCCGAAAATGACGGTGCGCGAAATGCTCCAGCTGCTGGGCAGCGGCAAAGAGGCCCAGTTCCCGCTGCGTTTCGTTGAGGGAATGCGGGTGAGCGACTATCTGCGCCAGCTGCGCGACGCGCCGTATGTGAAGCATACGCTGGCCGACGACAGCTATGAAACGGTAGCGAAAACGCTCGATCTTGAACACCCGGAGTGGGTGGAAGGCTGGTTCTGGCCGGATACCTGGATGTATACCGCCAATACCAGCGATGTAGCGATCCTCAAGCGGGCGCATCAGAAGATGGTCGCCGAGGTGGACAAAGCGTGGGAAGGGCGGATGGATAACCTGCCGTACGAGGATCAAAACCAGCTGCTGACCATGGCGTCAATTATCGAAAAAGAGACGGCGGTAGCGGAAGAGCGCGATCGCGTGGCGTCGGTATTTATCAACCGCCTGCGTATCGGCATGCGTTTGCAGACCGACCCGACGGTGATTTACGGCATGGGTGAGAGCTATAATGGCAGGCTGACGCGCAAGGATCTCGAAACCCCGACGGCCTATAATACCTATGTGATTAGCGGTATGCCGCCGGGGCCGATCGCCGCGCCCGGAGAGGCTTCGCTGACCGCCGCCGCGCATCCGGCGAAAACGCCGTACCTCTATTTTGTCGCTGACGGCAAGGGCGGACATACGTTTAATACCAATCTGTCCAGCCACAACCGCTCGGTTCAGGATTATCTAAAAGTTCTTAAGGAAAAAAATGCGCAGTAATTACATCGTTATCGAAGGCCTGGAGGGCGCAGGGAAAACCACCGCGCGTAACCTGGTGGTAGAGGCGCTGGAGCAATCCGGCGTCAGCGATCTGCTGTTTACCCGCGAGCCGGGCGGTACCATCCTTGCCGAGAAACTGCGCAGCCTGGTTCTCGATATCCAGTCCACCGGCGATGAAGTGATTAATGATAAAGCCGAAGTGCTGATGTTTTATGCCGCCCGCGTTCAGCTGGTGGAAACGGTGATTAAGCCGGCCCTGGCCCGCGGGCAGTGGGTGATTGGCGATCGTCACGATCTCTCAACCCAGGCGTACCAGGGCGGCGGCCGCGGCATTGACCAGACGATGCTGGCGACGCTGCGCGACGCGGTGCTTGGCGATTTTCGTCCGAACCTGACGCTCTATCTCGACGTCACGCCTGCGGTGGGCCTCAAGCGCGCCCGCGCCCGCGGCGAGCTCGATCGCATTGAGCAGGAGTCGCTGGACTTCTTTAACCGGACCCGCGCGCGCTATCTTGAGCTGGCGGCGCAGGACCCGACGATCCGCACCATCGACGCCACCCAGCCGCTGGAAGCGGTCGCGCGCGATATCCGCGCGGTTATCAGCCAGTGGGTGGCGGAGCAGAGCGCATGAAATGGTATCCGTGGTTACGCCCGCCGTTCGAGCAGTTAGTCACCAGCTATCAGGCCGGGCGGGGTCACCATGCGCTACTGCTGCAGGCGCTGCCGGGAATGGGCGGTGATGCGCTGCTCTACGCGCTGTGCCGCTACCTGATGTGCCGACAGCCGGAAGGACACAAAAGCTGCGGTCACTGCCATAGCTGCCAGCTGATGCAGGCCGGTACCCACCCCGACTACTACACGCTGGTGCCGGAGAAGGGCAAAAGCGCCCTCGGCATTGATGCCGTTCGCGACGTGAATGAAAAGCTCTATGAACGCTCGCGCCTCGGCGGCGCCAAAGTGGTGTGGATTAGCGACGCGGCGCTGCTGACCGATGCGGCGGCCAATGCCCTGCTGAAAACGCTGGAAGAGCCGCCGGAAAATACCTGGTTCTTCCTCGCCTGTCAGGAGCCGGCGCGGCTGCTGGCCACGCTGCGCAGCCGCTGCCGCCTGTATCATCTTGCTCCGCCGGCGGAGTCCTATGGCCTGGCGTGGCTGGAACGCGAAGTAACGCTTGAGCAAAACGCGCTGCTGGCCGCGCTGCGCCTGAGCGCCAACGCGCCAGCGGCGGCGCTGGAGCTGCTCGAAGAGAGCCGCTGGGCCGCCCGGCAGCAGCTCATCCAGACTCTGGCAAACGTACTAACCGGCGGTGACTGGCTAACGCTGCTGCCGATTCTGAATCATGAACAGGCCGCCGTTCGCCTGCACTGGCTGGCATCGCTGCTGCTGGATGCACAAAAAAGGCAGCAGGGAATCTCCCTGGTGAGCAACCCCGATGCCTGGACGCTGATAAGCCAGCTGGCGCAGGCGCTGCCCGCCAGCCGCCTGCAGGCTATTGCGCGGGACGTCAGCGCCTGCCGAGAGCAGCTGCTGAACGTGGTCGGCGTCAACCGCGAACTGCTGCTAACCGAGCGCCTTCTGCGCTGGGAACATTACCTGCAACCTGGGGCGGTTCTGCCCGTTTCCCATCTCTGAGCGAGACATTATGTTTTTAGTCGACTCCCACTGCCATCTTGATGGCCTGGATTATGAAACCCTGCATAAAGACGTGGACGATGTGCTGGCAAAAGCCGCCGCGCGTGACGTGAAGTTCTTCCTTGCCGTTGCGACTACGCTGCCGGGATATCGCGGGATGCGCGAGCTGGTCGGACAGCGTGACAACGTGGTTTTCTCCTGCGGCGTGCATCCGCTCAACCAGGATGAAGCGTACGACGTTGACGAGCTGCGCAAGCTGGCCGCGGAAGAGGGCGTGGTGGCGATGGGGGAGACCGGGCTGGACTATTTTTACACCCCGGAAACCAGGCCTCGCCAGCAGGAGTCCTTCCGCGATCATATCCGCATCGGCCGCGAGCTCAACAAGCCGGTGATTGTGCACACCCGGGACGCACGGGCCGATACGCTGACAATTTTGCAGGAAGAAAAAGTGACGGATTGCGGCGGCGTACTACACTGTTTCACAGAGGATAGAGAGACAGCGGGTAAATTGCTGGACATGGGGTTCTATATCTCGTTTTCCGGTATTGTCACGTTCCGCAACGCCGAACAGCTGCGCGACGCCGCGCGCTACGTTCCCCTCGATCGCCTGCTGGTGGAGACCGATTCGCCGTACCTCGCGCCGGTTCCCCATCGCGGTAAAGAGAACCAGCCGGCGATGGTCCGTGACGTTGCCGAATACATGGCGGTTCTGAAGGGCGTTTCGCTGGAGCAGCTGGCGCAGCAGACCACCGATAATTTCGCCAGATTGTTCCATATCGCCCCCTCCCGCCTGTAACCCGCCGATCTTCCTATTATTTTAAGGCTCGTAATTAATACTTAAAGCGAGTAAAGTTCACCGCCACAAAAGGGGCGGTGACGTGCTTTTGGTTACATTTAGATACAGCTTATGTAAGTTGATGTAAACTTTCCCACGCCGACTGATTGAAACGTGATAGCCGTCAAACAATCATTCCGCCAATTATTTTACTCTGTGTAATAAATAAAGGGCGCTTAGATGTCCTGTCCACGGCACGGTTCTCCCCCCGTGCCAATGCGTGAAAACGTAAAAAAGTACCAAATACTCAGGAGCACTCTCAATTATGTTTAAGAATGCATTTGCTAACCTGCAGAAGGTCGGTAAATCGCTGATGCTGCCGGTCTCCGTGCTGCCTATCGCAGGTATCCTGCTGGGCGTCGGTTCCGCAAACTTCAGCTGGCTGCCAGAAGTCGTTTCCCACGTCATGGCAGAAGCAGGCGGTTCGGTATTCGCTAATATGCCGCTGATCTTCGCTATCGGTGTGGCGCTTGGCTTCACCAATAACGACGGCGTATCCGCGCTGGCTTCGGTTGTTGCTTACGGCATCATGGTGAAAACCATGGCGGTTGTTGCCCCTCTGGTTCTGCATTTACCTGCTGAAGAGATTGCGGCTAAACACCTGGCTGATACCGGCGTACTTGGCGGTATTATTTCCGGTGCAATCGCAGCGTACATGTTCAACCGCTTCTATCGCATCAAGCTGCCAGAGTATCTGGGCTTCTTTGCGGGCAAGCGTTTTGTGCCGATTATCTCCGGTCTGGCCGCTATTTTCACCGGCGTGATCCTCTCCTTCATCTGGCCTCCGATCGGTACTGCTATCCAGACCTTCTCTCAGTGGGCTGCGTACCAGAACCCGGTTGTGGCGTTCGGTATCTACGGCTTCATTGAACGCTGCCTGGTACCGTTTGGCCTGCACCACATCTGGAACGTTCCTTTCCAGATGCAGATTGGCGAATACACCAACGCGGCGGGTCAGGTCTTCCACGGCGATATCCCGCGCTACATGGCAGGCGACCCAACTGCGGGCAAACTGTCCGGCGGCTTCCTGTTCAAAATGTACGGTCTGCCGGCTGCGGCTATCGCTATCTGGCACTCCGCTAAACCGGAAAACCGCGCGAAAGTGGGCGGTATCATGATCTCCGCAGCGCTGACCTCGTTCCTGACCGGTATTACCGAGCCGATCGAGTTCTCCTTCATGTTCGTTGCGCCGATCCTCTACGTTATCCACGCAATTCTTGCAGGTCTGGCATTCCCGATCTGTATCCTGCTGGGTATGCGTGACGGTACATCGTTCTCTCACGGCCTGATCGACTTTATCGTCCTGTCCGGTAACAGCAGCAAGCTGTGGCTGTTCCCGATTGTCGGTATCTGCTATGCGATCGTGTATTACGTTGTCTTCCGCGTGCTGATTAAAGCACTGGACCTGAAAACTCCGGGTCGTGAAGATTCAACCGAAGACAGCAAAGTGGGCGCAACCAGCGAAATGGCTCCGGCCCTGATCGCGGCGTTCGGCGGTAAAGAAAACATCACTAACCTTGATGCGTGCATCACCCGTCTGCGCGTTAGCGTTGCTGACGTAGCGAAAGTTGATCAGGCTGGCCTGAAAAAACTGGGCGCTGCCGGTGTGGTCGTTGCAGGTTCAGGCGTTCAGGCGATCTTCGGGACTAAATCCGATAACCTGAAAACTGAAATGGACGAGTACATCCGCGCCAACTAAGTTGTGATGTGGGGAGACTAAGGCAGCCGAATGGCTGCCTTTTTTATTGGCTTAAGCGAGTAAAAAGGGAGCCGGCTGGCTCCCTGGGTTCAGCTGGTCAGCGCTGAGGATAAATCAGAACTGGTAGCTGGCGGTGATGCTGAAGTTGCGCGGCTCGCCGTAAACAATCGAGCCGTCAATGTTGGTATCGTAGGTTTTATCGAACAGGTTGTTGATATTACCCTGCAAGGCGAAGTTTTTGGTGACCTGGTAGCGGCTGAATAAATCAACCAGCGCGTAGCTGCCTTGTTCTGCGCGGAAGGTACCGTACGGCGTGACGGTATCTTTATAGACCCGGTTCTGCCAGTTCACGCCGCCGCCAACGGTCAGCTCGGGTATCGCCGGCAGACGGTAGCGGGTGAACAGCTTGACGCTGGTGCGCGGCAGGTTAGGGTTCACCGCATTGCCTTCATTATCTTCCGCAACAAAGCGCGTGGCCCCGAAGGTCATCTGCCAGTTATCGGTAATCGCCCCGTTAACTTCGAACTCGACGCCTTTACTCACCGTACCGTTGGCGGTTTTGTAGGCCGTCTCGCCGTTGCTGCCGGCAATCGGCGTCCCGGTAGACTGGCCCAGATTATCCTGCTCGATACGGAAAACGGCCAGCGTGGTGGTCAGACGGCTGTCCATCCAGTCTGATTTCAGGCCAAGCTCATAGTTATTGCCGGTGATCGGCGTCAGATATTTACCCGAGCTGTCGCGGACGTTCTGCGGCTGGAAGATGGAGGTGTAGCTGGCGTAGGTCGACCAGTTATCATCGATGTCGTACACCAGGCCGGCGTACGGCGTGGTGTGGTTTTTCTCCATGCTGTAGGAGAGGGTGTCGATACGCCAGTTGGTATAGCGCGCGCCGAGAATTAAGTGCAGCGGATCGGCCAGCGAGAAGCGCGTCGCGGCGTACAGGGACTTCATCCGGGTGGTGTCGTCCTGGGCAAGGCTTTGCGGGTTCCAGTCCGTTTCAGGGAAATTACCCGCATTGAAGTTATTAAAGCTGCCGATTTCATCCGGGAACACGTTGGCCCAGGAGCTGAAATAGCGATTATTTTGTTTGCTGTAGCTGCCGCCGACGATCAGGTTATGCTGGCGACCGAACAGATCGAAGCCGCCATCGGTAAACAGATCTACGGCATCGATTTTACGTTTGCCGCTGTTCCAGCCCGTTCCGCCAACGTAGTCATAGCCCGGGCCATAGCTGCCGTAGGGGCCGACCAGCATTCCCGTCTCTTTGTTAACGTACGCATCGACGTACATCATTTTGCTGTCGAATTTGACCTCGGAGTGGGTTGCGGTCATGGTCGCCTGCCAGGTATCGGCAAAGCGCTGCTTCAGCGTGACGAAGACTTTGTTGAACTCTTTATCGTTATAGGCCCAGTCCGGAGAGGTGCTGTGGGCGCGATCGTAGTGGTTCTTGCTGCCGTCGGTATTCCAGCGCGGCAGGCCGCCCCAGGTTGGGCTGTCGACGTTGATACGCTGATATTCGTAGCCGGCGGAGAGGCTGGTAGAGGTGCCGAGGTCGGCGTCGAGAATGCCGGAGAAGAACGTTTTTTCGCTGTTGTAGCGATCGAGCCAGGAGTCATTATTCTGATAGCCGGCGACAATACGCCCCCGAACGTTACCATCTTCGGTCAGCGGGCTTTGCATATCGGCGACGTAGCGCTGCTTGTTCCAGCTGCCGTATTCGGCGGAGACATTACCGGTAAACTCGCGGCTGGTGGCATGCTTGCGGATCATGTTGATCGATGCGGAGGGGTTGCCCGTCCCGGTCAGCAGGCCGTTGGCGCCGCGTACGACCTCGACCCGCTCAAAGAGCGCGGTATCGGAGAGCGCGTCGCCGAGGTTCCAGCGGGACTCAAAATAGGTCGGGATACCGTCGACCATATAGTTGTCTATTTGAAAACCGCGGGAGTAATAGCTGCTGCGATCGGAGTCCGCCTGGCTGCGGCTGATGCCGAGCGTGTTGTCCATCACGTCGCCAAGCGTTTGCAGCTGCTGATCCTGCATCCGCTGCTCGCTGATGATACTCACCGACTGCGGAATATCGCGCTGGGTCATCAGCATTTTTGTTCCGGCTGACGTGGTTTTAACGCTGTAATCCTGCCGCTGTTCGTCGGTGCCGGCTGGCGTTGTTCCTTCTACAATGATGGTGTCGTCGGTCGCGTCGGCGGCAAGGCCGAGGGCGGGGTAGAGCGCTAACGCAATGCCGACGGCGAGGAGAGACTGCGCGCGCTGGCCGTCCCGTGAGCTGGTAGTGAAAGACATGATTAACCCTTAATGAGGAGACTGTCGTTATACGCCGGGGCTCTGTGGCCGCGGTCGAATCATTCCCGAAGTGCGGTGCGTCCATGTGGTGAATACAAATGAGAAATATACGCATTTATATTTAATGTGTAAACAGACGTAAGAGAGGTAGTCAAAAAGGCGCTCTATCGACGGCGGTGCCGGGACATAATCAGGGATATGCTTAATCCGTCATCAGCTAAGTCCGCCGCCGCGTAAGAAAAAGTGCATTCGGGTTGAAAGAGGGGGAGTAACTCGCTCATACTCTTAGACGAATCCTGTGCATCCGCGTTTATCTGCAGGGGCAGGCCAGAGCACGGTATAAAAATTAATAAGGAATCAGTCATGGCAGAAGAAACGATTTTTAGCAAAATCATTCGCCGGGAGATCCCGTCGGATATTGTTTATCAGGATGAGCTTGTTACCGCCTTTCGCGATATCTCTCCGCAGGCGCCGACCCATATTCTGATTATCCCCAATATCCTGATTCCTACCGTCAACGACGTCACCACGGAGCACGAGCTGGCGCTGGGTCGCATGATGACCGTCGCGGCGAAAATTGCGCGTGATGAAGGTCTTGCCGACGACGGCTATCGCCTGATCGTCAACTGTAACCGCCACGGCGGCCAGGAAGTCTACCATATTCATATGCACCTGCTGGGCGGTCGCCCGCTGGGTCCCATGCTGGCTCACAAAGGCTAATCAATGCGCGCAGCTCATTTCGGCACTCTTCTGGCGGCGGCGCTGCTGGCCGGCTGCGGTTCTCACGCGGAAATTCCGGTGGGAGAGCAGCAGACGCTGGTGATGGAATCTAACGTCTTAGCCGCAGGTATCAGCGCCGATGCGCCTGAGGTCACCGCCTCACAGATTCAGGCCACCGCGACCTCAAGGCTGTTTAACGAACGCCAGGAGCCGATCGTCGTGCATTACCGCTTTTTCTGGTATGACGCCAGAGGGCTGGAGATGCACCCGCTGGAGCCGGCACGGAGCATAACGGTGCCCGCACGCTCATCCGTGACGCTTTACGGTAGCGCAAATATTTTGGGGGCGCATAAGGCCCGACTCTATCTTTATCTGTAAGAGGTAATTGTGATGATTAAAATGTGTCGCTATGCGTTGATCACAGCACTGGCGATATTCCTTGCCGGGTGCGTTGGGCAGCGTCAGGAGCCCGCGCCGGTAGGGGAGGCGCAGCCGAAACCGGAGCAGCCGGCTCAGCCTACGGTACCTACGGTGCCGGGCATTCCGGCAGTGCCGGCGCAGCCGGGTCCGATTGAGCATGAACAGCAGCCGACTCAGCCAACCCCGCGCGTTCGCCACTATGACTGGAGCGGTGCGGTACAGCCGATGGTCGGGCAGATGCTGCAGGCGGGCGGCGTGAACGCGGGCAGCATTCTGCTGGTCGATAGCGTCAATAACCGCACGAACGGTACGCTAAACGCGGGTGAGGCGACCGAGGCCCTGCGCAATGCGCTGACGGGAAACGGCAAGTTTACGCTGGTCTCGCAGCAGCAGCTCGGCGTGGCGAAACAGCAGCTTGGCCTGTCGCCGCAGGATAGCCTCGGCAGCCGCAGCAAAGCGATGGGCATTGCGCGCACCGTTGGCGCCCAGTACGTGCTCTACTCTAATGCCACCGGCAACGTCAATTCACCTGAGCTGAAGATGCAGCTGATGCTGGTACAAACCGGCGAGATTATTTGGTCAGGTAAAGGTGCAGTTCAGCAACAGTAAGCTAACGCGCGATGAGCTATTGTCGCGCTTTTTCCCCCGCTATTCGCCGCTCGACGATCCGGCCTTTGCCGGTCTGAGCGGCGGTAGCTGCATCGTCAGCGACGGCACCCGGCGCCTGGTATTACGCCAGCCGCACGATCCTGCCGCGCCCGCCAGCGATTTCCTTCGTCAATATCGCGCCTTATCCCGGATGCCGGATACGCTTGCGCCGTCGCCGATTTTTTACTCCCCGCGCTGGATGGTGGTGGAGTACTGCATCGGTGAAATGAAAAGCGCGCTGCCGCCGTGCCCGCAGCTGGCCGGGGTGCTGTATCATCTGCACCAGCAGCCGCGTCTGGGCTGGCGTATCGCGCTGGCGCCGCTGCTGGAACGCTACTGGCAGCAGAGCGATGGCTCGCGACGAACCCCGCTATGGCTGCGCTGGTATAAGCGTCTGCTACGGCGCGGAGAGCCCCGGCCGCTGCGCCTGGCGCCGCTGCATATGGACGTACATGCGGGCAATCTGGTTCATACCGAGGGCGGGCTGCGGCTGATCGACTGGGAATATGCCGGCGACGGCGATATTGCGCTGGAGCTTGCCGCCGTGTGGATTGATTCCGCGCAGCATCGGCAGCTGGCAGCGGAGTACGCCCGACAGGCGAACATTAATGAGCGCCAGCTGTGGCGACAAATCCAGCGCTGGCGCCCGTGGGTATTGATGCTCATGGCAGGCTGGTACGAGCGTCGCTGGCAGCAAACCGGCGACCGGCAGTTTATCGCCCTGGCAGATGCGGCCTGGCGTCAGTTAGACACATAATATAAGAGAGGTCAGTGTGGGTCCGGTAATGTTGGATGTCGAAGGTTTTGAACTGGATGCGGAAGAGCGGGAGATCCTTGCGCACCCTTTGGTTGGCGGGCTGATTCTCTTCACCCGCAACTATCACGATCCGGCGCAGCTGCGCGAGCTGGTGCGTCAGATCCGCGAAGCTTCGCGCAATCATCTGGCGATCGCGGTCGATCAGGAAGGCGGGCGCGTCCAGCGTTTTCGCGAGGGCTTTACCCACCTGCCGGCCGCGCAGTCCTTTGCCGCACTGCTGGGAATGGAAGAGGGCGGCAGGCTGGCGGCGCAGGCCGGCTGGCTGATGGCCAGCGAAATGATCGCTATGGACATTGATATCAGCTTTGCACCTGTGCTCGACGTCGGCCACATCAGCGCCGCCATCGGCGAGCGCTCTTATCATGAGGATCCCGAGAAGGCGCTGGCCATCGCGCGCTGTTTTATTGACGGTATGCATGAAGCGGGCATGAAGGCGACCGGGAAGCATTTCCCAGGCCACGGCGCGGTAACCGCGGATTCGCATAAAGAGACGCCGCGTGACCCGCGCGCTGAGGCGGAAATTCGCGCCCGGGATATGGCCGTTTTCCGCACCCTGGTTGCGGAGCAGCGCCTTGATGCGATTATGCCTGCCCACGTTATTTATACCGACGTTGACTCGCGTCCGGCCAGCGGCTCGCCGCACTGGCTGAAGACGGTACTGCGCGGAGAGTTAGGCTTTGATGGCGTGATTTTCTCCGACGACCTGTCGATGGAAGGCGCGGCGATTATGGGCAGCTACGCCGAACGCGGACAGGCTTCCCTGGATGCAGGTTGCGATATGATCCTGGTCTGCAATAATCGTAAGGGGGCGGTCAGCGTGCTGGATAACCTGTCGCCGATCAAAGCAGAGCGTGTTACGAAATTGTATCATAAAGGTTCCTTTACCCGTCAGGAGCTAAGGGATTCCGCCCGTTGGAAGAGGGTCAACGCGCAGCTGGAGCAGCTCCACGCGCGCTGGCAGGAGGCGAAGTCCGCGTAGCAAACCTGAAGGGCGTTGTTGTCTGGTGAGGATGCGATGATTATCTATTTACACGGTTTTGACTCTAACAGCCCCGGTAACCATGAAAAGGTGCTGCAGCTGCAGTTTATCGATCCCGACGTGCGGTTGATTAGCTACAGTACGCGGCATCCGAAACACGACATGCAGCACTTGTTAAAAGAGGTCGATAAGATGCTGCAGCTCAACGCCGACGATCGGCCGCTGATTTGCGGCGTCGGTCTGGGCGGCTACTGGGCGGAACGGATTGGTTTCCTCTGCGATATCCGCCAGGCTATTTTTAACCCGAATCTGTTTCCCGATGAGAACATGGAAGGGAAGATCGATCGCCCGGAAGAGTACGCGGATATCGGCACGAAGTGCGTGAATAACTTCCGTGAAAAAAATCGCGACCGTTGCTTGGTGATGCTTTCCCGCAAGGATGAAGCCCTCGACAGCCAGCGTTCGGCTGAGCTGCTGCATCACTACTATGAAATCATCTGGGATAACGAGCAGGGCCATAAATTCAAGAGTATCTCCCCGCATTTGCAGCGGATAAAGGCCTTTAAAACCCTCGGCTGATAGCCCCCCTCCAGCCCGCTGTGTGAACGCACCGCGGGCTTTTTTTTATCCATTCCGTGATTGCCTGTGCAAAAAATATGCGGTAAAACTTGATGCATATCAATTTTGGTATGACCAATGAACCGTTCATGTTATTCTCGATTTCGCTGAATGGTTTCAATGCTGTAACTTGTTGTTAATTAAAGGCTATTTATATAACTTTTAATTAACAATTGGTTAATAATTTTAGGGGGTCACGTGACTACACCATTGAAAAGAATAGTAATCGTTGGTGGCGGCGCCGGCGGACTGGAACTGGCTACTCAGCTGGGTAAAAAGCTGGGCCGCAGCAAAAAAGCGAAAATCACTCTGGTGGATCGCAACCATAGCCACCTGTGGAAACCGCTGCTGCATGAAGTGGCAACGGGTTCGCTCGACGAAGGTGTAGATGCGCTGAGCTACCTGGCTCATGCCCGCAATCACGGCTTCCAGTTCCAGCTCGGGTCAGTCGCGGATATCAATCGCGAAACCAAAACCATCACGCTCAGTGAACTGCGTGATGAAAAGGGCGAGCTGCTGGTGGCCGAGCGCAAGCTGCCTTACGACACCCTGGTGATGGCGCTGGGCAGTACCTCTAACGACTTTAATACGCCGGGCGTTAAAGAGAACTGCATTTTCCTCGATAACCCGCACCAGGCACGACGTTTCCATCAGGAAATGCTGAACCTGTTCCTGAAATACTCCGCGGATCTCGGTGCCAACGGCAAAGTGAATATTGCTATCGTCGGCGGCGGGGCCACCGGCGTAGAGCTCTCTGCCGAGCTGCACAATGCGGTTAAGCAGCTGCATAGCTACGGCTACAAAGGGCTGACTAACGAAGCGCTGAACGTCACGCTGGTTGAGGCCGGTGAGCGTATTCTGCCGGCGCTGCCGCCGCGTATTTCCGGCGCCGCGCACAGCGAGCTGACCAAGCTTGGCGTACGGGTGCTGACGAAAACTATGGTCACCAGCGCCGATGCTAACGGCCTGCACACCAAAGACGGCGAGTTTATTAATGCCGATCTGATGGTCTGGGCTGCCGGGATTAAGGCGCCGGACTTTATGAAAGAGATCGGCGGTCTGGAAACCAACCGCATCAACCAGCTGGTGGTTGAGCCGACGCTGCAAACGACCCGCGATGCGGATATCTACGCCATCGGCGACTGCGCTTCCTGCGCCCGTCCGGAAGGCGGATTCGTGCCGCCGCGCGCGCAGGCCGCTCACCAGATGGCAACCTGCGCGCTGCATAACATCCTCGCGCAGATGAAAAACAAGCCGTTGAAACCTTACGCTTATAAGGATCACGGCTCGCTGGTTTCGCTCTCCAACTACTCGACCGTCGGCAGCCTGATGGGTAACCTGATGCGTGGCTCAATGATGATCGAAGGCCGCATTGCGCGCTTCGTTTACATCTCCCTGTACCGCATGCACCAGATTGCGCTGCACGGCTACTTTAAAACCGGCCTGATGATGCTGGTAGGGCGCATCAACCGCATCATTCGTCCGCGCCTGAAGCTGCACTAATCCTCGGGCGCTCCGCTCCCGGATGACGGCGTTAACGCCTTCTCCGGGTTCGCGGAGCGCGGCGAGCCGTCGCCCGGTCAGATAACGCGCTGCCGGGCGATTATCCGGAATATCGTCCTGTAATATTCGCTATATCCTCTCGGATTCCTCTGAATCCCCGCCGTTTGCTGCAGATCCTCGCATTTTTCATCCGCTTTCTCATTTGCAAGCTCCCCGGGTAGATAGCAAAATTATCGCTATCAGCAACAACGGAGGATGCCCCGTGAATAAATCAATGTTGGCGGGTATAGGGATTGGCGTGGCCGCCGCGCTGGGTGTGGCAGCTGTCGCCGGTCTGAACGTACTGGATCGCGGACCGCAGTATGCGCAGGTGGTCTCCAGTACGCCGATCAAAGAAAGTGTTAAAACGCCGCGTCAGGAGTGCCGCAACGTCACCGTGACCCACCGTCGTCCGGTACAGGATGAAAACCGGATTGCCGGTTCGGTGCTCGGCGCGGTCGCCGGCGGGGTTATCGGCCACCAGTTTGGCGGCGGCCGTGGACGCAGCGTTGCCACCGTCGTGGGCGCGCTGGGCGGCGGCTATGCCGGTAACCAGATTCAGGGATCGATGCAGGAAGGCGATACCTACACCACCACGCAGCAGCGCTGCAAAACGGTGTATGACAAATCGGATAAAATGCTGGGCTATGACGTCACGTACAAAATTGGCGGACAGCAGGGCAAGATTCGCATGGAACATGACCCCGGCACGCAAATTCCGCTGGATAGTAACGGTCAGCTGATCCTGAATAACAAAGCGTAAAAAAGACGTTTATTGATATTTGCCCCTCACGCTCAGGGTGAGGGGCTTTTTTTATCAGAAGCTCAGGGCGTAGTTCAGACCAAAGGTGCGGCCGCGGCCTTTGTACTCATACAGCGAACGGCTGCCGTAGGTTGGGCTGTAGAGCAGCGGCGCGCGCTGGCCCCAGATGGTGACGTAGTCTTCGTTCAGCAGGTTTTCGATGCTGAAGGTCAGCTTACCCAGCGGCAGCGCGTAGCTGCCGATAAAGTCGACGGTATTGTAGCCATCAAGCTTGTTGCCGCTGGCGTCGCTAAGATCGAACACCTGCTGGGTTTGCACGCGCAGCGACCACGGGTCCGGCGCCCAGCCGACCCAGGCGGTGGCTTTCGACGGTGAGGCGAGGGTCACATCCCATTTCTGCCAACTGCCGTCGCTCTTCACCTGCGATTTCAGGACGTTGAAGTTAGCTCCTGTGCTCCAGTCGCTCTGCGGGAAGGCGTAATCCACCGCCCCTTCAACGCCGTAAATACGCCGCTTATCGGACTCAACGTCAATCGTCATATCGGTGCGGTTGACGACGATGGTTTTATCCGACGTAGAGTAGTAGGCCGCCAGCTGCGTGCGCAGGTTGTCGCCGGTGTAGCGCCAGCCCAGCTCGTAAGAGTTAACTTTTATCCCCTGCAGCGGCGAATCGCCGACGTTGACGCTCGACAGCAGCGGAAGGTTGCCGTTAACGGCGGCGCCGTATTTACCGATGCCGTAGTATTTACCCGGATCCGGCAGCTCGACGCCCTGGGAGAAGTTAAACCAGGTCTGCTGGCGGTCGGTAATGTGGGCGACAATCCCGGCATTAAACAGGAAGTTATCGTAATCGGTTTTCCCGCCGGGAATGGCGTCCGCCGAGCGGGCTTTCCCGTTGGCGACGTCCTGCTGCTGCGCATAGCCGACAAAATCATTCACCCGGTTTTCCGTCCACTGGTAGCGCACGCCGCCGCTGACGGTGAAGATATCGTTCAGGTCGTAGCTGCTCTGCAGGAACGGGGCAAGGTTGGTGATGCTGTAGCCCGGGTAGCGGCCGGTGGTGTAGATGGCCTGATTATTCAGCCCGCCGGAGGCCATCGATTCGTTGAGGTCGAAGAACATCTGGTTGGCGTTGAAGGTTTCATGATCGGCGTCGAGTCCCCAGGTCAGGTCCCAGCCCTCCAGCGGCTGGCTGTTGAGGGTAATTTTGGCTCCGTACTGATCGGTATCCTGCTTCGAGGAGGAGAAGCTGCTGACCTGGCCCTTAGCGAGGGTCGGGAAGGGGTAGAAGGTCAGGGATTCGTCGCGATAGTAGATCTGGCTGACCAGATTCTGACCGTAGAAGTCGGCGTCGGAATACTGGAGGCTTATCAGGTGGCGCTCGGTGCCGGGTACGCGGTCGGAGTCCAGCCCGTCGGTGGTGTAGGCCTTGCCGTCGCCGGTCACCGCCGACATGTTTTTCCCCAGGTACAGGCCGTAGTCGTCGCCCTGGCTTTTATAGTACTGCGTGACCAGCTGAAGCTGACGATTATCGTCGATGTTGATGGTGCCGGTGCCCATCACGTCGAGGCGATCGGAGTGCTGTAAGCCGGTCTGGGTATTATCGAGGATCAGCGCATCGTTATTGCCGTCATACCAGCCGCCGAAGCGCTGATAAGCCACCGATAATCTGCCGGAGGCGTGGTCGGTACCGCCGCTCACCGCCGCTGCCACCCGCTCGTCATGATCGTTGCTGTTAGCAAAACCCGTTTTGCCGCCCAACTCGAGATCGACCTGGCGATCCTGCTGGCCTTTTTTTGTCACAATATTGATAAGCCCGCCGGTACTGCCGCCGCCGTACAGCGAGGTGGCGCCGGAGATGACCTCGATGTGCTCGATGTTGAACGGATCGATGGAGTCGAGCTGACGGCTGTCGGTGCGGGAGGAGTTTAGCCGCACGCCGTCGATCAGCACCACGATCGCGCGACCGCGCATATTCATCCCGTAGTTTGTCCGTCCCTGGCTGCTGACGTCGATGCCTGGAATAAGCTGCGCCAGCACATCTTTGAACTCCTTGCCGCCCTGAACCTGCTGTTCAATTTCGTGACCTTCAATAACCCAGGTGGTCTGCGCCATTTCGGCAACGGTACGGTGCGTACGGTTGGCGCTAACGATCAGGTTTTCTTCGGCCGCCTGGGTGCTAAAGACGGGGAGGGTGGTAGCCAGCAGCAGTGGGTTAAGCACCCAGAGACGCGTGTTCATTCGCATTCCTTTTATGAGTTAATTGCTTTGTTGTTAAGCATTGTTGTTCTATTTTTTCGGCGCGGGCGCACCGACTGTTACAAGGTGAAACACATTGAAAAACTCAAATGCGAATTCTGCACGCAGTGATTATTGTTATCAATATCATTTACAACAAATTAACGCTTAAGGATGTGAAAACATTAATAAAAATGGGGTTAAGACAGCGGAATGTCGCGGAGGAGAGGCAGGCCCGGTGACGTAGGTCACCGGGCTGCGGAGGAGCGGGTTAGTGCTGGAGGATTTGCGGCCACAGGCGCAGGGTAGTGTCGGCAATTTGCATCAATTTAGTGAAATCGGCGCCTTCGCGAGCGCTGATCGACATCCCCTGCAGGACGCAGTTTAAGAACTGCGCGAGCTGGCGAACGTCACCGTTTTCCGGGAGCTCGCCGCGCAGCTGGCGCTGCTGCAGGAACTGGGTCAGCGTCTGCTCCTGCATAGCGTGCCGCGACTTAATGGTGTTGGCGATATCGGTAGAGGAGGCCGCCAGCGCTGCGGAGGTGTTGATCATAAAGCAGCCCGCCGGGGTATCTTTACTGGTAAAGCAGGTGGCGATAGCGGTGAAATAGTCCCGCAGGGCCTGGTCGACCGACTTCTCTTCGTCAAACAGCTGCGCTTCGTGTCTGGCGGCAAAGCGCGAGATATAGCGATCGAGCACCGCGCGAAACAGCCCCTCTTTATTGACGAATTCGGCGTAGAGCGTAGGGGCCTTCGCCCCGGTGGCTTCCACCAGATCGGCAAGGGAGGTTGCCTCATACCCATGCTGCCAGAACAGTGCCATGGCCTTATCCAGCGCCGCTTCCTTGTCGAACACTTTAGGTCGGCCACGGCTTTTTTTTGTGCAACTTTGAACGTCAGTTGTCATGATGCCGCCTGTACCTATGTTGGTTTGTTGAAGGGCCATTATAAAAATAAACGGCATAACCTGCCAGCAGAGTCAGTCCAAAAATAAATAATTCATATATATATGAATTTTAAGTTTTTTATAAATAATTAAACGATCGTTATAAAAATGCGTTGACGTGTGATGCAGGTCACATTATTATTTACCTATCGATCGTTAAGTTAATTCTTACGACCCTAATAAAAAAATCATCTGCATAGGTATAATAATCATGAAAACCATCAAAACTCTGACCCTCGCTGCTGTACTAAGCTCACTCTCTTTCGCAAGCTTTGCTGCCGTTGAAGTGCAATCCACTCCTGCTGGCCAGCAAAAAATCGGCACCGTTTCCGCTTCCGCCGGCACCAACCTGGGCTCTCTGGAAGACCAGTTGGCGCAGAAAGCTGAAGAAATGGGCGCAACTTCATTCCGCATTACGTCGGTAACCGGTCCTAACACCCTGCACGGGACTGCGGTTATCTACAAATAAGCTGTTCCCTCTGTCATGCCACTGACAAACGCGGTTCTGACCCCTTTATCAGGCCGCGGTAGTAAGCAGTAAGTTGTTCCCCTGTTATGCCAAGATTGCGAAGCGGTCCACACCCTTATGGACCGCGACTCGCTGTCTGAATCCCCGGTTTCTCCCCCAATAAAACGCCATACAGAACCCCTCAGTTAAGCGGTTTCCGCTCAGCGGACGCCGTGCATAACTGCGCTCCCACCGTTTCCTCGCGTGAGGTTGCAGGCAGTCCCGTCGCCCCCTTGAGGCTGATAGTATCGGTTGTTTCGACCGACGCTTTCGCGCTGATGAACGTATGCAGAGGAAAAGGCAAACCGAAGGCCGCAAGAGGTAAATTGAGACAGGAGCGAGTCGGTCGAATTGAGCCGGGCGCAGCGCGCAGCGGTGATTTCGGTGCGGGACAGCGGGGATGGTTACGCGAGGTTAAAGGGAAAGAGGCTTCTCTTCCCCCAAATCCGCCCACCCGGTGCCGGGGAAGGACGTTCTGCCTGACGCAGGGCGAATGAATACCGCGTCACCGCCAGGCAGAATAGGGCGACTACAGCGCCTGACCGGCGTCCGGTTGATGGCGGGTCACGTCAATCGGCATGCCCGAACGCAGTTCGATAGCGCGCTCCATAACCGGCCGATCGGTCAGCTGAGCCTGCTTAAAGGCCAGCATTTCGGCGTTAAGCACGATGGGCAGCGTCTGCGGATCGTCATCAAGGTGCTTCGACAGCGGCTGATGAATCTCGACCAGCCGGCTGCCGTTTGGTTCAACGGAAGCCTTAATCGGCGTGTTGATAATATTCACCCGGGTTCCGGGGGTAATTTTATTGAACAGGGTCTTAATATCGTTATCGCGCAGGCGAATGCAGCCCGAGCTTACGCGCATACCGATGCCGAAATCGGCGTTGGTGCCGTGCAGCAGATAGACGCCGCCGTAGGCCGCCAGGCGGATCGCGTGGTGCCCCATCGGGTTATCCGGCCCGGCGGGAACCACGGCAGGCAGCTCGATGCCCATCGCCTTGTAGCGGGCGCGGATATTGGCCGTCGGCGTCCAGGTTGGGTTGGCGCGCTTATCCGACACGGTCGTGACCATCGTTGGCGTGAGGGTATCGCCCCCGAGCTGGCCGATACCGATAGGGTAGACGGTCACCTCATTCTTGCCCGGCGGATAGTAGTACAGACGAAGTTCGGCGAGATTAATCACCAGCCCTTCGCGCGGCGCGTCCGGAAGCAGCGTCTGCAGCGGAATGGTCAACACGCTGCCGGCGCGGGGAACGTAGGGATCGACGCCGGGATTGGCCTGCAGGAGTGCCAGAAAACCAACGTTATACTTTTTGGCAATGGCTTCCAGCGAGCCGCCGTTATCCTGCACTACGTGGAACTGATTTTGCCCCACCAGACGGCTTCCCGGCGGCGGTAAAGGCCAGGTGTTAGCATGGGCCGGAAGCGCCAGCGCGGCGACAACGGCAACCAGCGCCAGCCACAGAGAGAAACGCGAAGAGTGTATGACCATAATAAATAAGTGGTTATTTTTCTACGAAAACAGAAACAAATTATGGCGCGGGAGAGTGTGGGGAAACCCTGGTGGATTGCAAAACATTTGTAAAGTTTGCTGAATGTGTCGGATGAAAAAATGGATACGATGAATGTCACCGTATCCATTTTCTCCGTCACGGTCAGGCGACGGCGTTCTCTTCCAGCTGGCGCATAAACTGGCGAACCCACTCCATGCGCGTTTTCCGCTCGGCGAGATCCTGCATAAACTTCAGCCGCGTCGGCCCGTCGAGGCGGAAGTGCTGCGGCTGTTTCTGCAGCAGGCCAATCAGCCACACCGGGTTGACGTGGTTCTTTTCGCTAAACTCGATCATGCCGCCTTTTTCGTTCCCCTCCAGCTTGCGAATGCCAAGCTTCTGCGCCTGCTGGCGCAGACGGGCGATATCCAGCAGATTTCTGGCCGCGTCCGGCAGCAGGCCGAAGCGGTCGATAAGCTCAACCTTGATCTCCTCCAGCTCGTGCTCGCTTTTGGCGCTGGCGATGCGCTTGTAGAACGAGAGTCGGGTGTTCACATCCGGGATAAAGTCGTCCGGCAGCAGGGAAGGCATCCGCAGTTCGACCTCCGTTTGCTGGCTGGTCAGGTCCTCCAGCGACGGCTCGCGCCCGGCCTTCAGGGCATCAACGGCGTTCTCCAGCAGCTCCATATACAGCGAGAAGCCGATGGTGGTCATCTGCCCGCTCTGGTCTTCGCCCAGCAGCTCGCCGGCACCGCGAATTTCCAGATCGTGGGTGGCCAGGGCGAACCCGGCGCCGAGATCCTCCAGCGAGGCGATCGCTTCCAGACGCTTTTGCGCATCGGTGGACATCGCCTTCGGATGCGGGGTCAGCAGCCAGGCATAGGCCTGATGGTGTGAACGCCCGACGCGCCCGCGCAGCTGGTGCAGCTGAGCAAGGCCGAAATGATCGGCGCGCTCGATGATGATCGTATTGGCGGTCGGAATATCGATCCCGGTTTCAATAATGGTGGTGCAGACCAGCACGTTAAAGCGCTGGTGGTGGAAATCGTTCATCACCCGCTCAAGCTCGCGTTCGCGCATCTGCCCGTGACCGATGGCGATGCGCGCCTCGGGCACCAGCGCGGCCAGACGGTCGGCGGCTTTCTGGATGTTTTCCACGTCATTGTAGAGATAGTAGACCTGGCCGCCGCGCAGTATTTCACGCAGCATGGCCTCGCGTACCACCAGCGCATCGTACTCGCGCACGAAGGTTTTCACCGCCAGGCGGCGCGCCGGCGGGGTGGCGATAATCGACAGATCGCGCATGCCGCTCATGGCCATATTCAGGGTACGCGGGATCGGCGTCGCGGTGAGCGTCAGAATATCGACATCGGCGCGCATGGCCTTGATGCGCTCCTTATGCCGCACGCCGAAGCGGTGCTCCTCATCGACGATCAGCAGCCCAAGATCGCGCAGCTTCACTTCGCTCTGCAGCAGCTTGTGGGTGCCGATCAGAATATCGATTTTGCCCTCGGCCGCCTGTTCCAGAATCTGCGCCTGTTCTTTGGCGCTGCGGAAGCGAGACAACATTTCGATACGCACCGGCCAGTTGGCGAAGCGGTCGCGGAAGTTGTCGAAGTGCTGCTGGGCGAGCAGGGTCGTCGGCACCAGCACCGCCACCTGCTTATGGTTTTCTACCGCCAGGAAGGCGGCGCGCATGGCAACTTCGGTTTTACCAAAGCCCACGTCGCCGCAGACCAGACGGTCCATCGCCAGCGGCTGGCACATATCGCTCAGCACCGCGTTGATGGCCTGGGCCTGATCGGGGGTGGTTTCAAACGGGAAGCCGTCGCAAAAGAGCTGATACTGTTCGCGATCGTGCTTAAAGGCAAAGCCGGATTTGACCGCGCGCTGGGCATAAATATCCAGCAGCTCCGCCGCCACGTCGCGCACCTTCTCCGCCGCTTTTTGCCGCGCTCGCGCCCAGGCGTCGCCGCCGAGCTTGTGCAGCGGGGCGCTCTCCTCCGCGCCGCCGGCATAGCGGCTAATCAGATGGAGCGAGGAGACCGGGACGTACAGTTTGGCGTCATTGGCGTAGGTGAGCATCAGGTATTCACCCTTGATGCCGCCGGCCTCGAGAGTGGTCATTCCCGCATAGCGGCCGACGCCGTGCTCAAGATGCACCACCGGCTGGCCGATATGCAGCTCTGCGAGGTTGCGAATCAGGGTATCGGGGTTGATGGTGCGCCGCGAGTCCTGGCGTCGGCGCGCCACGCGCTCGCCCAGCAGATCGCTTTCACAAATCAGCGCCAGGCCGCGCGGGCTATCGATAAAGCCGTGCTCGGCGGCGCCAATCATCAGATAGCGGCCGCTGCCGGTCGCCTCTTCGAGACGCAGGATATGCTTTGGCGCAACCTTAATGCGCGCCAGCATTTCGCCCAGCGCTTCGCGACGGCCCTCGCTCTCGACCGAGAAGATAACCGGCCCGCTGAAGGATTCGAGGAAGCGGCGCAGGTTATCCAGCGGCGCTTTGTTCTGCGCCTGAATCGCCAGCTCCGGCAGCTTCTGGTAGCCGAGGTTGGTATGAGCCGCTTTCTCCGCCAGGCGGTCGGTTTTTAACTGCACGCGTGGCCATTTTTTCAGCTCGCTGAACAGCTCATCGCTACGCAGCCAGAGCAGCTCCGGCGGCAGCAGCGGGCGCATTGGGTCAACGCCGCGGCTCTCAAAGCGGGCGTGAGTTTCGCTCTGGAAACGTTCGGCGCTGGCTTCCAGCTCGCCGGTATTGACGATCAGCGTGTTCGCCGGGAAGTAGCTAAACAGCGGCGGCAGCGGCTCGTTGAAAAACAGCGGCTGCCAGTATTCGATGCCGGTGGGCAGGGTGCCTTTGCTGACCTGCTGATAGATATGCTCGGCATCGCGCTTGACCTCGAAGCGATCGCGCCACTGGCTGCGGAACAGCTCGATGGCGGTCTGATCGGTCGGGAATTCGTGGGCCGGCAGCAGATTGATCGCCGCCACCTCTTCGAGCGTGCGCTGGCTGTCAACGTCAAACAGGCGCAGGCTGTCGATTTCATCATCGAAGAAATCGAGGCGATAGGGCTGTTCGCTGCCCATCGGGTAGAGGTCGAGTAGGGCGCCGCGGGTCGCGTATTCGCCGTGCTCCATAACCTGATCGACATGGCGATAGCCGGCGCTATCGAGCTGCTCGCGCAGAGTATCCCGCGACAGGCGCTGGCCTTTTTTCATCACCAGCGCGTGGCCGTGCAGGTAGTTATGCGGACAAACGCGCTGCATCAAGGTGCTGACCGGTACGATCAGCACGCCGCGCTGCATGGTCGGCAGCTGGTAAAGGGTCGCCAGACGGGAGGAGATAATATCCTGATGCGGCGAGAAGCTATCGTAGGGCAGGGTTTCCCAGTCCGCCAGGGCGATGACCATGCTGTCGGTAAACTGCCGAATTTCATCATTCAGGCGCAGGGCGTTTTGCATATCGGGGGCGACGAGGATCACCGGGCCGTCGTGACGCTCGGTCATTTCTGCGACCAGGGTCGCGCAGGCCGCGCCGGTGAGTTCGCCGAGCTGCCGCTGATCGCCGGGTTTGACCGGCAGTGAGTATCGATATTGTTGAGACATAGCGGTTGTCAGGATCCCTTAGAGCCTATCCCATTAGGCTTTTTTATTTGCCAGCAAAGTACGCCTACCGCAATAGGCTCTGAGTGATTCGCTCTACGATGTAGGGGCAAATCGCTGATATTCAATGCCTCTGATTATCCGCGATTGGCCTTAATTCGCCAACCCGAATGACAAAAGGATGTTCGTTTGCGGGGAAAGATTCTGATAGATAAGAACTGACATATCAAATATCCGATTGATTTATCTTTACTTTTTCTCCGTCTGGCGACAAAAACTTACCGTTTCAGTGATTTACGCGTTGTGCTATGACATATATACTCGTGCATCGGCTATCAGCAACCAGATGGAATACATGTACCAACCTGCCGCACTCTTTATCGGCCTTCGCTACATGCGCGGGCGCGCAGCTGACCGCTTCGGTCGTTTCGTCTCCTGGCTTTCAACCATTGGCATTACGCTCGGCGTGATGGCGCTGGTGACCGTCCTGTCGGTGATGAACGGCTTTGAACGCGAGCTGCAGAACAACATCCTGGGGCTGATGCCGCAGGCCATTCTTAGCGCCCAGCAGGGCTCAATCAATCCGCAAACGCTGCCGGAAAGCGCCGTGAAGCTGCAGGGCGTCAGCCGGGTCGCGCCGCTGACCACCGGCGACGTGGTGCTGCAAAGCGCGCGCAGCGTCGCGGTTGGGGTAATGCTCGGCATCGACCCGGCGCAAAAAGATCCGCTGACGCCGTACCTCGTTAACGTCAAGCAGAGCGATCTGCAGGCCGGGAAATATAACGTTATTCTCGGCGAGCAGCTGGCCGGCCAGCTCGGGGTTAATCGCGGCGACCAGATCCGCGTGATGGTGCCGTCCGCCAGCCAGTTTACGCCGATGGGCCGGGTGCCGAGCCAGCGCCTGTTTAACGTCATCGGCACCTTCGCCGCCAGTAGCGAAGTCGACGGCTACCAGATGCTGACCAATATTGACGACGCGTCGCGCCTGATGCGCTACCCGCTGGGGAATATTACCGGCTGGCGCCTGTGGCTCAACCAGCCGCTGCAGGTGGATACGCTCAGCCAGCAAACCCTGCCTGAAGGCACGAAGTGGCAGGACTGGCGCGAGCGCAAGGGCGAGCTGTTCCAGGCCGTGCGGATGGAAAAAAATATGATGGGCCTGCTGCTGAGCCTGATTGTGGCGGTGGCGGCCTTTAATATCATCACCTCGCTTGGGATGATGGTGATGGAAAAGCAGGGCGAGGTGGCGATTCTGCAAACCCTCGGCCTGACGCCGCGGCAGATTATGCTGGTCTTTATGGTGCAGGGCGCCAGCGCCGGTATCGTCGGCGCGCTGCTCGGCGCGCTGCTCGGCGTGCTGCTCGCCAGCCAGCTGAACAATTTGATGCCGATTATCGGCGCGTTTCTTGACGGCGCCGCGCTGCCGGTTGCCATCGAACCGCTGCAGGTGACGATCATTGCGCTGGTGGCGATGGTGCTGGCACTGTTGTCAACGTTGTACCCTTCCTGGCGCGCTGCCGCCACCCAACCCGCTGAGGCTTTACGTTATGAATAAGATCCTGCTGCAATGCGACAACCTGTGCAAACGCTATCAGGAAGGCAACGTGCAAACGGACGTGCTACACGATGTCAGCTTCAGCATTGAAGAGGGCGAGATGATGGCGATTGTCGGCACCTCCGGTTCCGGCAAAAGTACGCTCCTGCATCTGCTCGGCGGCCTCGATACGCCGACCTCGGGCGACGTTATTTTCTCCGGCCAGCCGATGAGCCAGCTCTCCGCCGCGGCCCGCGCCGACCTGCGCAACCGCGAGCTGGGCTTTATCTATCAGTTCCACCACCTGCTGCCGGATTTTACCGCCCTCGAAAACGTGGCGATGCCGCTGCTGATCGGCAAGCAGAAGGCGGCCGATATCGAACGCCAGGCCAAAGAGATGCTGCGCGCGGTCGGCCTTGAGCACCGCAGCAGCCACCGTCCGTCCGAGCTCTCCGGCGGCGAACGCCAGCGGGTGGCGATTGCCCGCGCGCTGGTCAACAAGCCGCGGCTGGTGCTGGCGGATGAGCCGACCGGTAACCTTGACGCCCGCAACGCCGACAGCATCTTCCAGCTGCTGGGCGAGCTCAATATCGCGCAGCGCACCGCGTTCCTGGTGGTGACCCACGATCTGCAGCTGGCCAAACGGATGAACCGTCAGCTGGAGATGCGTGATGGCCACCTGAACGCGGAACTGACCCTGATGGGGGCCGAGTAATGGCCTCTCCGTTATCCTTATTGATCGCCCTGCGCTTTAGCCGGGGCCGTCGACGCGGCGGCATGGTATCGCTTATTTCGGTGATTTCGACCGTCGGCATTGCGCTGGGCGTGGCGGTGCTGATCGTCGGCCTGAGCGCCATGAACGGCTTCGAGCGCGAGCTCAATAACCGCATTCTGGCGGTGGTTCCCCACGGGGAAATCGAGCCGGTTAAGCAGCCCTGGAGCAACTGGAACGAGGCGCTGGCGAAGGTTGAGAAGGTCAAGGGCATCGTTGCGGCTGCGCCCTATATCAACTTTACCGGGCTGGTGGAGAGCGGCAGCAACATGCGCGCCATTCAGGTCAAGGGCGTCGATCCTCAGCAGGAGAGCCGCCTGAGCTCGCTGCCGACCTTCGTGCAGAACAACGCCTGGGCCGGTTTTAAGCCCGGCGAGCAGCAGATTATTTTAGGCAAGGGCGTCGCCGATGCGCTGCACGTTAAGCAGGGCGACTGGGTATCGATAATGATCCCCAACTCCGACGCCGAGCACCAGCTGCTGCAGCCGAAACGCGTCAGGCTCCACGTCACCGGGATCCTGCAGCTGAGCGGCCAGCTCGATCACAGCTTCGCGATGATCCCGATGCCGGATGCTCAGCAGTATCTGGATATGGGCAGCAGCGTCACCGGGATCGCGATTAAAGTCACCGACGTCTTCCACGCCAACACCCTGGTGCGCGACGCCGGTGAAGTCACCAACAGCTACGTCTATATCAAGAGCTGGATCGGCACCTACGGCTATATGTATCGCGACATCCAGATGATCCGCGCCATTATGTATCTCGCGATGGTGCTGGTTATCGGCGTTGCCTGCTTTAACATCGTCTCCACCCTGGTGATGGCGGTGAAAGATAAAAGCAGCGATATTGCGGTGCTGCGCACGCTCGGCGCGAAAGACGGCCTGATCCGCGCGATTTTCGTATGGTATGGTTTACTTGCCGGTTCGGTCGGAAGCCTGATCGGGGTCGCCATTGGCGTGGTTTGCGCGCTGAAGCTGACGTCGATTATTAACGGCCTTGAATCCCTGATTGGGCATAAATTCCTCTCCGGCGACATCTATTTTATCGACTTCCTGCCGTCTGAACTGCACTGGCTGGACGTCATTTACGTGCTGGTGACGGCACTGTTGCTGAGTTTGCTGGCC
Organism: Klebsiella sp. BIGb0149; assembly: GCF_004362605.1. Classification (NCBI taxonomy): domain Bacteria; kingdom Pseudomonadati; phylum Pseudomonadota; class Gammaproteobacteria; order Enterobacterales; family Enterobacteriaceae; genus Klebsiella; species Klebsiella sp. BIGb0149. Next base: position 1,061,050 of record NZ_SNYG01000001.1, read on the forward strand.
AGCTGGTATCCCGCCCGCCGCGCCAGCCGCATTGACCCGGCGAGGGTGCTGAGTGGCCAGTAATTTATCGTCATGACCCGCTAATGTGCTTCATTTTACAAAGTGAAGCGCAGGGTTAGAAAGAGGAATTGCTGAAATGTATTACGGATTTGACATTGGCGGCAGCAAGATTGCGTTAGGCGTATTTAACAAGGAGCGGCGGCTGCAGTGGGAAAAGCGCGTCGCCACTCCGCAAGAGAGTTATGAAGATTTTCTCCAGGCGGTAGAAGCGCTGGTGCTTGAGGCGGACGCCCGCTTTGATTGCCAGGGTTCGGTAGGGATAGGTATCCCGGGAATGCCGGAAACCGCGGACGGCACGCTGTACGCCGCCAACGTGCCTGCCGCCAGCGGTAAACCGCTGCGCGCCGACCTCAGCGCCCGGCTGGGGCGTGAAGTGCGTCTCGATAACGACGCCAACTGCTTTGCGCTCTCGGAAGCCTGGGACGACGAGTTTACCCGCTATCCGCTGGTGATGGGGCTGATCCTCGGCACCGGCGTAGGCGGCGGCCTGATCCTTAATGGCAAATCGATTACCGGGCATAGCTATATCACCGGCGAATTTGGCCATATCCGCCTGCCGGTGGATGCGCTGGAGGTGGTGGGGCGTGACTTTCCGCTGACTCGCTGCGGCTGCGGCCAGCTGGGCTGCATCGAAAACTATCTTTCCGGTCGCGGCTTTGCCTGGCTGTACGAACACTTTTACCAACAATCCCTCACCTCACCAGAAATCGTCGCGCAGTGGCAGCAGGGCGATGAAAAAGCGCGCGCCCACGTCGAGCGCTATCTTGACCTGCTGGCGGTGTGTCTGGGTAATATTTTAACCATCGTTGACCCGGATCTGCTGGTAGTTGGCGGAGGATTGTCTAACTTTACTGCAATAAGCGAAGGGCTGGCGCAGCGCCTGCCGCGTCACTTACTTCCCGTTGCCCGGGTGCCTCGGATTGAGCGGGCGCGCCACGGCGATGCGGGAGGAATGCGCGGTGCGGCCTTCCTTCATTTGACTGATTAATCACAGAGGTAGCTATGTTGTCGCGCCGCTTACATCGATTGAGCCGTTTTCGCCGCAATAAACGACGCCTGCGCGAGCGACTGCGTCAGCGAATTTTCTTTAAAGAGGATAAGGTGGCTCCGGAAACGATGGAAAAACCCAGGGTAGTGGTGCTCACCGGCGCAGGCATTTCCGCCGAGTCGGGGATTAAAACCTTCCGCGCGGCCGACGGCCTGTGGGAAGAACATCGGGTGGAAGACGTGGCGACGCCGGAAGGCTTTGCCCGCGATCCCGCGCTGGTGCAGGCGTTTTACAACGCCCGCCGTCGTCAGCTGCAGGGGCAGGATATCGCCCCTAACGCCGCGCATCTGGCGCTGGCGCGGCTGGAAGAGGCGCTGGGGGATCGTTTTGTGCTGGTGACGCAGAATATCGATAACCTGCACGAGCGCGCCGGCAACCGCCGGGTTATCCACATGCACGGCGAGCTGCTGAAGGTGCGCTGTTCGTGGAGCGGACAGGTACTGGAGTGGACCGGGGACGTCACCGTGGACGACAAATGTCACTGCTGTCAGTTCCCGGCGCCGCTGCGTCCGCACGTGGTTTGGTTTGGCGAGATGCCGCTGGGAATGGACGACATTTACAGCGCGCTGGGCGATGCCGATATTTTCATCGCCATCGGCACTTCCGGGCACGTCTATCCGGCGGCGGGCTTCGTTCACGAGGCTCGCCTGCAGGGGGCGCATACGGTTGAGCTCAACCTGGAGCCGAGCCAGGTGGGCAGCGAGTTTGCCGAAAAACGCTATGGTCTCGCAAGCCAGGTGGTGCCGGAGTTTATCGACCAGCTGCTCAAAGATCTCTGATCTCGGGGCCGGAGGGCGTTAGCGGGTAGCGCCCTCCGGCGTATTGCCGGTCGGCGCTCCCGGCATTATCGTCTGAGGTTGTGGAATTGATGCGATGATGTGACAGAGAAAGCAGTATTGCGTGCTCTTTTATGACATCTTCTTACATTCTTGCAACAGAAAGGGAGTGTAAGCATGCGCACAGAGTATTTTGACTACCTGATCCTCGGGGATGAACATCACGGCGAGATCTACAGCGGCGTTAAAACCCACCGTCTTGAAGTTCGTTCGAAATACCCGCTGGCGAATCATGCCCATTCCCCTGCCGAAGAAGCCCCCGGCACTCAGCCGCGAACGGTGAATTACAACGTCCACGAATATCCAGCCCAGGATGGCCGCTTCTATATGGTGGCGACGAACTATCCGCTGAGCGATTTTGACGTGGAAGATGCGCTGATTAAATCGCGAGCGCATCCCGTGCGCGCCTGATCTCTGGCCGCGAAACCGAATCCAGAAAATTTGCATAACCCCTAAGGCGCCCGTATCGGCGCTTTTTTTTGCCCAAAAAGCGCGCCGACGCCGCGGAGAACCTGCCATGCACCCATCGATGATGTATCAGGATTTAACCACCGGAACGTTAATCAATCACGCGGCGCGCTACCATGCCGATAGCGAAATCGTCTCCGTGTCCACGCGCGGGGAGACGGAGTACAGCAGCTGGGGAGCGGTGGCGGATAACGCGCGCCGCCTGGCGTCCGCCGTCGATCGGCTGGGCATCCCCGCCGGCGCCCGCTGCGCTACCCTCGCGTGGAATAATCGCCGTCATCTGGAAGTCTATTTCGCCATCGGCTCGGGAGGCCGGGTTACCCATACCCTCAACCCGCGGCTGTCGATTGAGCACCTGACGTTTATCATCAACGACGCCGAGGACCAGGTGCTGTTTTTTGACGCCACCTTCCTGCCGCTGCTGCGCCAGCTGCGCCCCCATCTGCCCACCGTGCGCTACTTTGTCCTGATGGAAGCCCGCAGCGAAGAGGCGCTCAGCGAGCTCGATTCGCTGCTGTTTTACGATGAGCTGCTGGCCTCAGGGGATCCCGGCTACGACTGGCCGGGGCTGAGCGAAACCACCCCCGCGTCGCTGTGCTACACCTCGGGCACCACCGGGAAACCCAAAGGGGTGCTCAATACCCATCGTTCGCTGGTGCTGCACGCGCTGAGCGGCAATCAGCCCGATGCCGCCGGGATCTCCGCCTGCGACTCCCTGCTGCCGGTGGTGCCGATGTTTCACGTCAACGCCTGGGGTACGCCGTTTATCGCCGCAATGGTCGGGGCGCGTCTGGTGCTGCCGGGGCCGCATCTTGACGGCGAGAGCCTGCTGCGGCTGCTGAGCGCCGAGCGGGTCAGCGTGGCCTTTGGCGTGCCGGTGATTTGGGCCGGACTGCTGGCGGCGCTGCGTAAATCGGATATCCGCTTGCCCTGTTTTAAACGCTCGTTCGTCGGCGGTTCCGCGCTGCCTCCCTCGATGGCGGAGGCGTTTCGCCGCGACTACGGTATCGAGCTGATCCACGCCTGGGGGATGACCGAAACGTCGCCCATCGGCACCATCAATACGCCGCTGGGTAAGCATCAGGCGCTGACGGAGGCGCAGCGTCAGCGGGTGGCCGAGGGGCAGGGAAGGGCCATCTTTGGCATCGATCTGCGGGTGGTGGACGTCGACGGAGAGCCGCTGCCCGCTGATGGCGAAAGCCGCGGATATCTGCAGGTCCGCGGGCACTGGGTGGTGGCCAGCTACTTTGGCCGCAGCGAAACGGCGCTCACCGACGACGGCTGGTTTGATACCGGCGATATCGGCACCGTCGATGCGAACGGCTATCTGACGATTCAGGATCGGGCCAAAGATATCATCAAATCCGGCGGGGAGTGGATCTCAACGGTGGAGTTGGAAAATATTGCCCTTGCGCACCCGGCTATCCGCAGCGCGGCGGCAATTGCCGCGCAGCATCCGCGCTGGGACGAGCGTCCGGTACTGCTGTGCGTCAGGGCGGAAGGGGGAGAGGTCGAGGAGCAGGCGCTGCTGGCGTGGTACCAGCAGCGGGTGCCGAAATGGCAGGTACCGGACCGCATCGTTTTCATTGATGCCCTGCCGGTGAGCGCCACCGGCAAGGTCCTGAAGAATCAGCTGCGGGCCGAATTCGGCCAGATACTGATGCGCGAGCCGCGGGACTAACGACCGGCCTTAAGCTTTTGATAATACTCTTCGTACAGGGTGCTGGCGCTGCCGACGTCGTTCTGCCATTCGCCTTTCTGGATCGTTTCCGCATCCGGGTAGAGCGACTTATCGTTGGCAACGCTCGGGCTGAGCATCCGGCGCGCGGCGAGGTTCGGCGTCGGATAGCCGATGGTCTCGGCAACCTGTTTGGCGACGTCCGGGCGCAGCAGGAAGTTGATAAGCTTCAGCGCGCCGTCGACGTTTTTGGCGTTGGCCGGAATCGACAGGCTATCCATCCAGAAGATACCGCCTTCTTTCGGCCACACCACCTCCAGCGGCGTCCCGGCCTGGCGAGCGACGAACGCCGAGCCGTTCCATACCATACCGAGATTCACCTCCCCTTCCATATACGGGTTCGCCGGGTTATCGGAATTGAACGCCGCGACGTTTGGCATCAGCTTTTGCAGTTCGCTATACGCGGCGGCAATCTCTTTGGGATCGGTGGTGTTGCCGGAGTAGCCCAGCTTGCGCAGCGCAATCTGGAACACTTCCCGGGCGTCATCGGTCAGCAGCAGGCTGCTTTTGTACTCGGGCTTCCACAGGTCGGCCCAGCTGGTCACGGTTTTAGGGTCGATGGCGTCGCTGTTGACGCCGATCGCCGTTGCGCCCCAGATATAGGGAATGGAGTAGTCGTTATTCGGGTCGAACGGCTTATTCAGCATCTGCGGATCGAGGTTGCTGAAATTGGTCAGCTTGCTCTTATCGATCTTCTGCAGCATGCCCTCTTTGCGCATCTTATCGACGAAATAGGTCGACGGCACCACCAGGTCGTAGGCGCCATCTTTATAGGTTTTGAGCTTGGCGTACATGGTTTCATTCGACTCGTAGGTCGAATAGATAACCTTGATCCCGGTCTCTTTGGTGAACTGTTCCAGCAGCCCCGGCGGCACGTATTCGGTCCAGTTATAGAAATAGAGCGTTTTGCTATCGTCCGCGTGCGCGGCGCTCATCCCGACTGCCAGAGCACCCGCCGCGAGCAGGTGGCGTGACCATTTTTTCATTTAACGTCCCCTGGTTTAAGCCTGTTCAGCAGGCTATGGTAGTTGCCGGTCCGGGAAAAGGCCCGAACCGGCTGCAGTAATCAGGCCCGTTTGGGCGAGCCTTTGGTGCCGTCGCGGGCAATGAGCTGGCTGGCGACAACCATCACCAGCGACAGAACCAGCAGGATGGTTGCCAGCGCGTTCACCTCCGGCGATACGCCCACTTTGACCATCGAGTAGATCTTCAGCGGCAGTATTTCGTAGCCCGGTCCGGTGACGAACGATGACACCACGACGTCATCCATCGAAAGCGTAAAGCTCAGCAGCCATCCCGCTGCCACCGCCGGCAGCGCCAGCGGCAGGATAATCTTACGCAAAATGGTCAGCTCGCTGGCGCCGAGATCCTTCGCGGCTTCCAGCATCCGCACGTCGAAACCCTTGAGCCGCGAAAACACCGTCACCACCACGAAGGGCAGGCAGAAGGTGATATGCGAGAACAGCAGCGACCAGAAGCCCAGCTGGATGCCAATCAGCATAAACAGCACCAGCAGGGAGATCGCCATCACGATATCCGGCGACATCATCACCACAAACAGCATTCCGCTGACGAACGGCTTACCGCGAAAGCGGTAGCGGTAGAGCGCGACGGCGGTCAGCGAACCGATCAGGGTGGCAAAGGTCGCCGACAGCACCGCCATGGTGAGCGAGTGCTGTGCGGCCTGCAGCAGGCTGTCGTTGTTCATCAGCAGGCTATACCAATTGGTGGTAAACCCCTGCCAGCTGATGCCGAAGCGCGAACTGTTAAACGAGTTAACGATCAGAATAATAATGGGAATGTAGAGGTACGCGTAAATGGCGGTCATAAAACCGCCGCGCAGCAGTCGACCGATCATTCCAGCTCCACCTTGTTGTTAAGCAGCCTTGCCGCGCGCCAGTAAATCAGCAGCATCAGGCCCATCACGAGGGTTAACGTAATGCTGGTGGCCGCGCCAAACGGCCAGTCGCGAATATTGAGGAACTGGCTCTTAATGACGTTGCCGATCAGCAGGTTTTTCGCGCCGCCCATCAGGTCGGAGACGTAGAACAGCCCCATCGCCGGCAGCATCACCAGCAGACAGCCGGCGATAATCCCCGGCATGGTCAGCGGGATGATAATGCGGATAAAGGTTTGCAGCCTGCTGGCGCCGAGGTCCTTCGCCGCTTCCAGCAGCGGGCGATCCAGCTTCTCAATGCTGGAGTAGAGCGGCATCACCATAAACGGCAGCAGAATGTAGACCAGGCCGATGATCACCGCCGACGGGGTGTACATGATGCGCAGAGGCGTTTCAATAACCCCCAGCCACAGCAGAAACTCGTTGAGGTAGCCCTTGGTGCTGAGAAAGATTTTCAGCCCGTAGATACGGATCAGCGAGTTGGTCCAGAACGGGACGATCAGCAGAAACAGCAGCAGCGGACGGACCTTTTCCGGCAGCCTGGCGAGAAACCAGGCAAAGGGGTAGCCGAGCAGCAGGCAGGCGAGCGTCGCCATCAGCGCCATATTCAGCGAGTGCAGCAGCACGGCGTAATAGAGCGGATCCAGCAGGCGCGCATAGTTATCCAGCGTAAAGACCAATTTGACGAAGTTAGCGTCGTCGCGGGTCAAAAAGCTGGTGCCGATAATCATCAGGTTGGGCAGGAAAACAAACAGCACCAGCCAGCCGACGATGGTGGCAATCACCACGCTTTGGAATTTACTGGTGTTCTTCATTAGCCAGTACAACCTCCCAGCTCTCGACCCAGTTGATGGCCATTTTCTGGTCAAGCGGGTGGTCAAAGTCGGGATCGTCCTCGTTAAAGAATTCGCTGACCAGCACCATTTTGCCGTTTTCCAGTTCGACCACCGATTCGAGGGTCATGCCTTTGTAATTGCGCTCGCGGATGTAGCCTATCAGGCCATCGGCTTCGCTGGCGTCGTGAACCTCATCGACGCGCAGATCCTCAGGGCGCAGCATGACGTTCAGCGACTGCCCCTGCTCAACGGCAAAGTTAACGTAGATATTGCATTCGCGGCCCTCAACGCAGGCGCGGACGCGCTGCTCGTCGAGGCGCTCAATCACCGTTGCGCTAAAGATATTGATCTCGCCGATAAAGCTGGCCACGAACAGGTTCTTCGGCTCTTCGTAAATTTCGCGCGGGGTGCCGTCCTGCTCAATTTTGCCATCGCGCATCACAACGATGCGATCGGACATCGTCAGCGCCTCTTCCTGATCGTGGGTGACGAAGACGAAGGTGATGCCGAGCTTGCGCTGGAGGGCTTTGAGCTCGTTTTGCATCTGCTTGCGCAGCTTGTAGTCCAGCGCCGAGAGGGATTCATCGAGCAGCAGCAGGCGCGGCTTGTTGACCACCGCTCTGGCAATAGCTACGCGCTGCTGCTGGCCGCCGGAGAGCTGGTGCGGCTTGCGCTGGGCAAACTCCTCCAGCTGCACCATGCGCAGGGCGTCGACGACGCGGGGCGCTATCTGCGCCGCCGGCGTTTTTTGCATCCGCAGGCCGAAGGCGACGTTTTCGAACACCGTCATATGCGGGAACAGGGCGTAGCTTTGAAAGACGGTATTGACGTGACGGTTTTCCGCCGGAACGTGGGTGATATCGTGGTCTTCGAGATGAATGTGTCCGCTATCGACATTTTCCAGCCCGGCAATAAGGCGGAGAACGGTTGTTTTACCGCAGCCAGAAGGGCCAAGCAGAGTGAGAAACTCACCGTTATTGATGGTCAGATTCAGATCGGCGATAACCGTTTTGCCATCAAAGCTTTTACCAATTCCCGCCAGCTGAACCAGCGGAGAACGTGAACGCGGTTGTATATTCAATTTTTGACTCTGTCCCGTGTAGACGCAGCGGAAGGCTTACCGATGCGGGGTTTGTGGTTAACCACCTTTGGGGCTGCACATAATTAATAAGGGCAAGCATTCTACGGCAAAGGTTACCGATCGCCAATCCTTGTCGCCTGCAGATAGCTTACCTTTACAACATTACGCGAGTTAATGTATTAAATTCCTGTTTGCCGGGTTAAAAATGACCTGACGCAATATTTGTCTTTTCGGGCTTATCAATAATGTTGTCACAAAAGATGAGGGTGGCCACATGGATAAATTGCTTGAGCGTTTTTTACAGTACGTTTCTTTAGACACGCAGTCGAAGGCCGGCGTGCGTCAGGTTCCGAGCACGGAAGGGCAGTGGAAGTTGTTGCGCCTGCTGCAGGCGCAGCTGGAAGAAATGGGGCTGGTTAACGTGACGCTAAGCGAGAAAGGGACGGTGATGGGGACCCTGGCTGCGAACGTGGCGGGGGATATTCCGCCCATCGGCTTTATCTCCCACGTCGATACCGCGCCTGACTTCAGCGGCAAGCACGTCAGCCCGCAAATTGTCGAAAACTACCGCGGCGGCGATATCGCCCTCGGCATCGGCGACGAGGTGCTCTCGCCGGTGATGTTCCCGGTGCTGCATCAGCTGCTGGGGCAAACGCTGATCACCACCGATGGCAAAACGCTGCTCGGGGCGGACGATAAGGCCGGCATTGCCGAGATTATGACCGCGCTGGCGACGCTGAAGGCGAAAAATATTCCCCACGGCGATATCCGCGTGGCGTTTACCCCCGACGAAGAGGTGGGGAAAGGGGCGAAGCACTTCGACGTTGCCGCCTTCGACGCGCGCTGGGCCTACACCGTTGACGGCGGCGGCGTCGGCGAGCTGGAGTTTGAAAACTTCAACGCCGCCTCGGTGACCATTAAAATCGTCGGCAATAACGTTCACCCCGGCACCGCCAAAGGGGTGATGGTTAACGCCCTGTCGCTGGCGGCAAGAATTCATGCTGAAGTCCCGGCCGATGAGGCGCCGGAAACCACCGAAGGCTATGAAGGCTTTTACCACCTGTCGACTATCAAGGGCAGCGTTGACCGCGCCGAGATGCACTACATTATCCGCGATTTTGACCGCAAGCAGTTTGAAGCCCGCAAGCGCAGGATGATGGAGATCGCCAAAAAGGTCGGCAAAGGGCTGCATCCGGACTGCTATATCGAGCTGGTGATTGAAGACAGCTACTACAACATGCATGAAAAGGTGATGGCGCATCCGCACGTCGTGGAGATTGCCCGCCAGGCGATGGTCGATTGCCACATCGAACCGGAAATGAAGCCCATTCGCGGCGGCACCGACGGGGCGCAGCTCTCTTTTATGGGATTACCCTGCCCGAACCTGTTTACCGGCGGCTATAACTACCACGGCAAGCACGAGTTCGTGACGCTGGAAGGGATGGAGAAGGCGGTACAGGTTATCGTGCGGATAGCCGAACTGACGGCAAAGCGGGGCGCGCAGTAGCGCCCGGCTAAACCGGGCTGCCGGCAGCGCGCTCGGGGCCCGTAGCCCGGCCCGCAGGCCGGGAAAGATAGCTTAGTCTTCGAAGAACCAGTAGCCGCTGTTGACCAGCGCCGCCAGCATCGCGAGGAACGACGGATCTTCCAGCGCATCGCCGAAGTGCTCCGCGTTGAGCGCCAGGTGCATGGCCAGCGCGTCCAGCGCCGGACGATGCGGGGAGTTAATCCTCTCGCCGTTGACGAACACTTCGCCGTCAATGCGCACCACGCGCAGCCCGCCGAGCCTCACCAGCCTGTCGCCCTGCTGCAGCGCGTCGTAAATTTCATCCGGCTGATACGGCGGCTCCGCAGGGGCCACGTCCAGCTCGTGACGGGACTGGGTAATAAACTCGCCATACCACTGTTTGAAATGCTCGGGCTGGTTAATCAGCTCCAGCATCATCTCGCGCAGGCGATCCAGCTCGACGGGTAAAATATCCGCCGGATGGTCGCGCGCCGGCACGTCAGGATCGGCGTAGCGCTGGCTGCCGAGCTCGCGCTGCAGAATATAGTCGGCAAAGCCGCTGAACAGCTCGCGGGCGTTCGGCGCGCGGTAGCCCACGGAATAGTTCAGCGAGTTTTCCAGCGAATAGCCTTCGTGCGGGAATCCCGGCGGAATATAAAGGATATCGCCCGGCTCCATCTCTTCATCGATGATCGCCTCGAACGGGTCAACCTGCAGCAGATCCGGATGCGGGCAGTGCTGCTTCATCGGCACCTTGTCGCCCACGCGCCAGCGCCGGCGTCCGGTCCCCTGAATAATAAACACGTCGTACTGATCGAGATGCGGGCCTACGCCGCCGCCGGGCACCGAGAAGGAGATCATCAGATCGTCGATACGCCAGTCCGGCAGGGCGCGGAACGGGTGCATCAGCGCTGCCGTCGGCTCGTGCCAGTTGTTGACCGCCTGCACCAGCAGCGACCAGTTGTTCTCGCTCAGGTGATCGTAGCTTTCGAACGGGCCGTGGCTGACCTGCCATTTTCCGTCCTGATGGCTAACCAGGCGGCTATCGACTTCGTTTTCCATCGCCAGTCCGGCCAGCTCATCCGGGCTAATGGGATCGACGAAATTGGCAAAGCCCCGCTTTAGTACCACCGGGCGTTTTTGCCAGTAGCGTTCGATAAAGTCAGGCCAGTTAAGCGTTAATTGATAATCCATTTTTATATTCCACAGCAGGTGTCTGTTTGGGATTATACACGCCATCCCTCAAACTGCCTCTTTGTTGGCAGCGTTTGTTCGTCTGGTCACAGAGATCCGCGACGCCCGCAGGACGCAGGCGTCATTGGGGGGGAAGGGCGGTTAGCTTTCGCTCTCGTCGGGCAGCTGGCGGCCGAAAATCACCTCCATACAGGCGCCGCCGAGCAGGCTGTCGCCGGTAAGAATATCGCCATCGTACTGCTCGACGATATCGCGGGCGACGGCGAGGCCTACGCCCTGGCCGGGACGCAGCGTATCGGCGCGCTGTCCGCGATCGAACACCACGCTCCGCTGGCCGTGCGGGATCCCCGGGCCGTCGTCTTCGACCAGAATATGCAGGTAGTTATCGTTCGCCTGGCGGACGGAGACTTCAACAAACTCCAGGCAGTATTTACAGGCGTTATCCAGCACGTTGCCCATCACCTCCATAAAGTCGTTCTGTTCGCCGACGAAGCTAATTTCGGGCGAGATATCGAGGGTGATGTTGACCCCTTTACGCTGATAGACCTTATTCAGCGCCGAGGTAAGGCTATCGAGCAGCGGGGCAATGGGATGCAGCTCGCGGCTGAGCAGAGTTCCGCCGCTGCGCATGCTGGCGCGGTGCAGGTAGTAGCCAATCTGCTGCGAGATGCGGCTGATCTGTTCCAGCATCACCGGCTCCGCGGCGTTGACGTCGATCTTTTCGCTGCGCAGCGAGCGCAGGGTGCTCTGCATCACCGCCAGCGGCGTTTTCAGGCTGTGGGTCAGATCGGTCAGCGTCGTGCGGTACTTGTCGTAGCGCTCGCGCTCGCTTTTCAGCAGGCGGTTCAGGTTGCTGACCAGCCGCGTCAGCTCCCGGGTGGTATTCGGGTTGAGCATTTCGCGGTGGTGCTCTTCCAGCTCGCGGACCTCTTTCGCCAGCGATTCGATGGGCCGCAGGCTCCACCACGCGGCGACCCACAGCAGCGGGATGACCAGCAGCAGGTTGGCGGCCAGGACATAGATAAACCAGCTCCACACCATATAGGAGCGTTTGAGCTCCACCGGGATGGTGTCGACCACCACGATGCTCAGCTGCGGCATCTTGTCGGTCGCCGGATATAGATTGATAGCCACCGAGTGGGTCATCTCGGAGCCATCGTCCTGCTGGCGCAGCGCGTCCAGCTCCTCCTGCACCTCATGATTATTACTCAGCAGCTTGCTGGTGCTGTCGACGTCGGATTCAATTTCGTGGAAGCCGTTGCTCTTCAGCCACTCCGGCTGAATGCGTTTGGTCAGCCACGGGACGTCGTGCTGGGTCCACAGCAGCTTGCCGTTAGCGTCGTAGATAAGGGTGACCGTCGGGCTCTGCATATTGAGATTTTCGGGGATATCAACCTCGATGCGGTTGTTTTCCCACTTCGCCAGCATATAGAACAAATTGCTTTCGCCGCGCAGCAGGCGGAAGGTGGTTTTATCGAAGCTGACGCTGTAGCCGACCAGCGCGACCATGCCGTAGGCCAGCGAGAGCACCAGCACCACGGCCGCCGTCGCCAGCAGAAAGCGGACGCGCAGGGAAAGCGGCAAGATATGCCGCAGCGGACCCTTCATCCGCGCAGTTCGAACAGATAGCCCTGGCCGCGCACCGTGGTAATCACGTCATGCGGATGCTGAGCCTGGATTTTTTTGCGCAGACGCCCCATCAGCACGTCGATGGTGTGGCTTTCGCGCAGCTCGGCGTCAGGATAGAGCTGCAGCATCAGCGAATCTTTGCTGACCACTTTGCCGCGGTTGCGGATCAGCGTTTCCATAATGGTGTACTCAAACGCCGTCAGCTTAATCGGCTGCTCGTTGACCGACAGCTCGCGCCGCGACAGGTCGACCTGGAAAGGCGGCAGGGAAATAACCTGCGACGCCAGGCCGCTGTTGCGGCGCAGCAGGGCCTGCATGCGGGCGGCGACCTCTTCGATATGAAAGGGCTTGGTGACGTAGTCGTCCGCGCCGGCGCTCAGCACCTCGACCTTATCCTGCCAGCCTTCGCGGGCGGTGAGCACCAGCACCGGCACCGACACCTCGTGGCTGCGCCAGCGGCGGATCAGCGACAGGCCGTCTTCATCCGGCAGGCCGAGGTCGACAAGGGCGATATCCGGCACGTGTTCGCCGAGATAGTAGTCGGCCTCTTTTGCATCTTCCGCCGCATCGACCTGGTGGCCTAACTCCTGAAGCTGAACTTTCAGGTGATGGCGCAGTAAAGCGTTATCTTCAACCACGAGTACGCGCATGCCGCTTCTCCATATTCATTATTTGATTTGAATAGTTTAGCGCTAATTATACACGTTGAATATAAACGGCTGTTAAATAACGAATTTCAATTGCTTTTCCGCGTGCTTTCTCGCTGGGCCGCTATTTTCGCAGCAGGTCATTGATAAGCGGGCGGAATATTTAAACGCGCGGCGCCGGCCGCTATCCGTCCGCCTGCACCTTGCGGACCTCGGTCGCCGAAGGCAACAGCGGGGCGCCGTCTTCGGCCGTCGGCGCCATGGGCGGAACCGCCTGCAGCGTGCGTTTATCGATCAGGACGGAATGTGGCTCGCCGCTGGCGAAAAGATAGCGCTCCCCCCACTGACGCAGCGCGACCACGAGGGGAAACAGGCGCTCTCCCTTTTCCGTCAGGACATACTCCTGATAAGCGGTGCCGTCCGAGGCAGGCTGGGTTCTGAGGATGCCGGCGGCAACCAGCTTTTGCAGGCGGTCGGAGAGAATATTGCGCGCCATTCCCAGGCTGCGCTGAAAGTCGCTAAACCGGCTCATGCCATCAAAGGCGTCGCGCACGATCAGCAGCGACCAGCGGTCGCCGATAATATCCACGCTGCGGGCAACGGGGCAGGTTTCGTTTTTCATCATGTTGTGCGGCGCGAAGCGCGCTCCTCGGCGTGGTGCAGTGTGGTTGCATTTTAAAACTACATGCTCTAGCCTTCAAGTGGTTTTATTTTGAAACCAGACTACTGAGGCAGAGAATCATGAAGGCATCTATTGCATCCCTGACACCCGCCGACCCGGCCGCGGCTATGCCCGCAGGCCTGGTCTGGCTGTTCGCTATCGCCAGCGGCCTGAGCGTCGCAAACGTCTATTATGCCCAGCCGCTGCTCGATGCCCTGGGGCGGGAGTTTGCTATCAGCGACGCCTCCGTCGGCGGCGTGGTAACGGCGACCCAGATCGGCTGCGCGCTGGCGCTATTGCTGCTGGTGCCGCTTGGCGATCGGCTCAATCGCCGTCGGCTGATGGGCGCGCAGCTGATCCTGCTGATCGCCGCGCTGGCGGCGGTCAGCGCCGCAACGTCGGCGCTTATGCTGCTGGTCAGCATGCTGGCGGTGGGCCTGCTGGGCACCGCGATGACGCAGGGGCTGATAGCCTATGCCGCCAGCGCCGCCGGGACGCACGAGCAGGGGCGGGTGGTCGGTGCCGCCCAGAGCGGGGTGTTTATCGGCCTGCTGCTGGCGCGGGTATTCTCCGGCGGCATCAGCGACCTCGTCGGCTGGCGCGGGGTCTATCTCTTCGCCGCGCTGCTGATGCTGGGTATTGCCCTGCCGCTCTGGCGACGGCTGCCGGCGCTGGCGGCGGCAAGGAGTCCGCTGAGCTATCCCCAGCTGCTGGCATCGATGCTAACGCTGCTGCGTCAGGAGAAGATACTCCAGGTTCGCGGCGTGCTGGCGCTGCTGATGTTTGCCGCCTTCAATATCTTCTGGTGCGCGCTGGTGCTGCCGCTGAGCTCGCCGCCCTATAGCTACTCCCATACCGCTATCGGTGCCCTGGGGCTGGTGGGGGTTATCGGGGCGCTGGCCGCCGGACGTGCGGGGAAATGGGCCGACAGGGGCTACGGACAGCGCACCAGCGCCGCGGCGCTGGCGATCCTGCTGCTCGCCTGGTGGCCGCTGTCGCTGATGGCGTGGTCGCCGGTGGCGCTGCTTCTCGGGATCGTGCTGCTGGATCTGGGCGGCCAGGCGCTGCACGTGACCAATCAGAGTATGATTTTTCGCACTCGGCCAGAAGCCCACTCCCGGCTGGTGGGCCTCTATATGCTGTTTTATGCCGCCGGCAGCGGCCTGGGCGCCGCCGCTACGACGGCGGTATACGCCGCCGCCGGATGGCAGGGGGTGTGCCTGCTGGGGTCTGCCGTCAGCCTGCTGGCGCTCATGTTCTGGTTTGCGACCCGCCGCGCTTAGACGGTTGGGATGGTGCCGCCGTCAATAACGTACTCGGCGCCGGTGATGGCGCTGGCGCGCTCGGAGGCCAGGAAGGCGATCAGATTGGCTATCTCATCTGGCCGGCACGGCCGGCCGAGAGGAATGCCGCCGAGGGCGTCCATGATGATCTTTTGTCCGCCGGCGTAGTCAGTACCCGCCTGCGCCGCCAGCCGGTTGGCTAAGCCGACGGCGGCTTCGGTTTCAATCCAGCCGGGGGATACGCTAAGCACGCGCACGCCTGCCGGCGAAACCTCTTTGGACAGGCTTTTGCTGTACACCGATAGCGCGGCCTTGGCGGCGGCGTAGGCGGTGGTCGCTTCCGGCAGCGGCAGGGTCCGCTGGATAGAGGAGACGTGAATAATCACCCCGGACCGCTTTTCGAGCATCTCAGGCAGCAGGAGCCGATCGAGGCGCACGGCCGGAAACAGATTAAGCGCCAGCTCCCGCTGCCACTGCGCGTCGTCGAGGGCGGCAAACCCGCCCGCCGGCGCGGAAGATCCCCCCAGCATATGCACGATAATATCGACGCCTCCCAGCTGCTCCTGTACGCGCTTTGCCAGCAGGGCGCAGCCCGCCTCCTCGCTCAGATCGGCTTTGACAAAGAGCGCCTCTGAGGGGACGGCGGGCGGATGGCGGGCGCAGGTGAGCACCCGCGCGCCGAGCTGGCTGAACAGCGCGACGGTGGCGGCGCCGGCGCCTTTGGTTCCGGAGGTGATCAGAACGCGTTTGCCGCTGAAGGTCAGAAAGTCAGCCATTATTTAATCTCCAGGCGGGCGATGCGCGCATCCGCCAGCTGAAAGCGGTAGTCGAGCACCACCGGGCTGCCGGGGAAATTACCGCTCACCCTGGCGCGTACCGTAACGATATCGTCCTGGCTCTGGGCTTCGAAGGGCTCGGCAACGAACTGATATTGCGCTCTTGCCGCGATCCGCCACGCCTGAATGGCCTGACGTCCGCTGTAGGTATGACCCTCATCGCGGACCACGGCGTCGGCGGTGAACGCTTCGGCAATCGAATCTTCATCGTGGGCGGTGAAAAAAAGCTGGACGGCTGCGGGTATATTCATCGGTAAACTCCGGTAATTAAATGACCCACTTACTGTAAGAACTCTTTATAATTTAAACAATTGGGCCCAGCCGGGATGCCACAATGAAGGAATCGGGATAATGTCGCGTATTGCGCTCACTGATTTAGATGCTGTGATGGCGATTGCTCGCCGGGGGACGTTTCGGGCGGCGGCCGTTGAGCTAGGGGTCTCCACGACCGCGCTGAGCCATGCCGTTGCCAAATTTGAGGCCAGCCTCGGCGTGCGGCTATTTAATCGCACCTCGCGCAGCGTGGCGTTGACCGATGCCGGGCAGCTGTTCATCGCGCGCATGGGCCCTTCGCTGCAGGGCGTTCATGACGCGCTGACGGAGGTGCGTTCGCGGCGGGAGACCCCGTCGGGCGTACTGCGGATAAACGCGCCGCCGTTTGCCGGGCGCGCGATTCTGACGCCGCTGGTGCTGGAGTTTCTGCGGCGCTACCCGGAGATGCACGTCGATCTGGTGACGGAGGGGCGGCTGATAGATATCGTCGCCGAGGGTTTTGATATCGGGGTCCGCGTCGCGCATTTGATCCCCAATGACATGATCGCGCTCTCCCTCGGTCAGCCGCAGCGCTATGCGGTGGTCGCCTCCCCGGGCTATCTGGCCAACCGCGAGGCGCCGCGCGAGCCGGCGGATCTACAAAATCATCCGTGCATTCGCGTGCGGCTGCCGGACGGCTCTCTCTATCGCTGGCATCTGGAAAAGCAGGGGGAGGTGGTCCATCCGCAGATCGATGGCCCGCTGACGCTGGACGAGGCCTCGCTGGCCCGCGCTGCGGTGCTTGAAAACGTCGGGATCGGCTTTTTTCTGGAGCAAAACGTGATGGATGACATTGCCGCCGGGCGGCTGGTTCGGCTGCTGTCGGACTGGACGCCGCCGTTTCCGGGGCTCTGTCTTTACTATCCGGGAAGGCGCAATCCGTCTGCCGGACTGGCCGCTTTTCTGGCGCTGGCGCGCGAGGTGGCAAAACCCTCTTCCCCAGCGGGAAGAGGGTAGCGGGGCTTACTTCAGCTCGTCAACCATGGTGGTCGCGCGGCCGATATAGTTGGCCGGCGTCATGGCCTTGAGGCGCACTTTTTCGTCTTCCGGCAGCGGCAGGCTGTCGATGAACTGCTGCATGCCTTCGGCGTCCACGCGCTTGCCGCGGGTCAGCTCTTTCAGCTTTTCGTACGGCTTCTCGATCCCGTAGCGGCGCATCACGGTCTGAATCGGCTCGGCCAGCACTTCCCAGTTGTGATCCAGCTCGTCGAGCAGGCGATCGCCGTTGAGCTCCAGCTTGCTGATGCCTTTCAGAGTGGACTGATAGGCGATCAGGGAGTAGCCGATACCGACGCCGAGGTTACGCAGGACGGTGGAGTCGGTCAGGTCGCGCTGCCAGCGGGAGACCGGCAGCTTGCTTGCCAGGTGCTGCATCATGGCGTTAGCCAGGCCGAGGTTGCCTTCGGAGTTTTCGAAGTCGATTGGGTTGACCTTGTGCGGCATGGTGGAAGAGCCGATTTCACCGGCGATGGTTTTCTGCTTGAAGTGGTTGAGCGCGATGTAGCCCCACACGTCGCGATCGAAATCGATCAGGATGGTGTTGAAGCGCGCCATGCAGTCGAACAGCTCGGCGATATAGTCGTGCGGCTCGATCTGCGTGGTGTACGGGTTCCACTGAATACCCAGGGAGGTGACAAACTCTTCGCTGAACTGGTGCCAGTCAACTTCCGGATAGGCGACAATGTGGGCGTTATAGTTGCCGACCGCGCCGTTAATTTTGCCGAGGATTTCGACCTGGTTCAGCTGACGGTACTGACGCTCCATGCGGTAAGCGACGTTAGCCATCTCTTTACCCATGGTGGACGGCGTCGCCGGCTGGCCGTGAGTACGGGAGAGCAGCGGCACGTCGCGGTACTGCGTTGCGAGATTTTTTACCGCGTCAATCATCTGGCGCCAGTAGGGCAGGATCACTTCGTCGCGGGCGGTTTTCAGCATCAGCGCGTGGGACAGGTTGTTGATGTCCTCGGAGGTGCAGGCGAAGTGAATAAATTCGGAAACCGCGTGCAGCTCGGCAACGTCGGCCACTTTTTCCTTGAGGAAATACTCTACCGCCTTCACGTCGTGGTTAGTGGTGCGCTCGATGGTTTTGATACGCTGCGCATCTTCTACGCTGAAATCAGCAACGATTTTATCAAGGAAACCGATTGCGTCAGCAGCAAAAGCAGGAACTTCCTTGATCGCTGCGTGCGCGGCTAGTTTTTGCAGCCAGCGTACTTCTACCTGAACACGGAACTTCAGCAAACCGAATTCGCTGAAGATACCGCGCAGCGCGCTGACTTTATCGCCGTAGCGTCCATCGACAGGGGAAACGGCGGTCAGTGAGGATAATTCCATAGATCATAACTCCGGGGTTAAATGAGCAAGAATTTGTTTTGCCTGGTTAACCAGACGATTACGAGAAAACATGAGCTGCAGACGTCCGCCGCCAACCTGGTTCCACAGCACCGCCGCGCGGATGCCGGCCAGCAGCGAGGCGCGAACCTTCGCCTGCACCTGCGGGCTTTGCAGCACGGCGGGAGAACCGGTGACCTGGATGCGCGGCCCCAGCGGGCTGATAACGTCTACGTAGATGCCCGCCATGGCGCTGAGCAGGGTTTCAGACTGCAGATCGAAATGTTCCAGCTGGCGGTGCAGGCCGGCGATGCGGTTGCCAAGGGTATCCATGGCGCCTTTGCCTGCCGCAAGCTTACGTTCAAGCACCATCATGCTTAAGGTGTAGCGGGTCAGTTCGGCGTTCAGCCCCTGACGGCTGCCGGTGTTGAGGACGGCGAGCAGGGTTTCAAGCCCGAGGCGAAGATTGGCTTCACTGCCACCGAACACCGCCAGGGTTGAATCCGGGTTGAGGTCGATGATGCTGTTCAGCGAGACGTGCAGGGCGTCGCTATCGCAATGCCCCTGGTGCGCCAGCTGCTGAACCAGACGGGCTGCCTGGCAAACGCCAGCCAGCGCCAGCGTGATGTCATAGTAATTCTTCGCCACACGTGCTCCTTGTAAGCCGCCGGTAGCGGATTCAGCTATCGGCGGTAAAAACTGTCTGTCAGGCCTGCAGCGGCAGGCGCTGTTCGATTACGCCGCCGCCGAGGCACACTTCACCGCTGTAGAAGACCGCCGACTGGCCCGGCGTCACCGCCGCAACCGGCTCATCAAAGATGACTTCGATGCGCTCGTCGTCCAGCGCCTTCACGGTGCAGGGGATATCGGTCTGGCGGTAGCGGGTTTTCACCGTGCAGCGCAGGGTGCCTTGCACCGGCTGGCGATCGACCCAGTGCAGCTGCTGGGCAATCAGCCCTACCGACATCAGGCGCGGGTGATCGTGACCCTGAGCGACGACCAGAATATTATTCTCGACGTCTTTATCGACGACGTACCACGGATCTTCGCTGCCCTCTTTGGTCCCGCCGATGCCGAGGCCCTTGCGCTGACCAAGGGTATGGTACATCAGACCCTGATGCTCGCCGATCTCCTCGCCGTCCACGGTGAGGATTTTACCCGGCTGGGCGGGCAGGTAGCGGCCAAGGAATTCGCGGAACTTGCGTTCGCCGATAAAGCAGATGCCGGTCGAGTCTTTTTTCTTCGCGGTGATGAGGTCCAGCTCTTCGGCGATTTTGCGTACCTGCGGCTTTTCCAGTTCGCCCACCGGGAACAGGCTCTGGGCGATCTGTTCGTGGCCGAGGGTGTAGAGGAAGTAGCTCTGGTCTTTGTTACCGTCGAGCCCGCGCAGCAGCTGGCTTTTGCCGTTAACGTCGGCGCGGCGCACGTAGTGGCCGGTGGCGATATAGTCGGCGCCAAGGTCTTCTGCCGCGAACTCGAGGAAGGCTTTAAATTTGATCTCTTTGTTGCACAGAATATCCGGGTTCGGCGTGCGTCCGGCTTTATATTCAGCCAGGAACAGTTCAAACACGTTGTCCCAGTATTCGGCGGCAAAGTTTACGGTATGAAGCTCAATGCCGAGCTTATCGCAGACCGCCTGCGCGTCAGCGAGATCGGCGGCGGCCGTGCAGTATTCCTCACCATCGTCTTCTTCCCAGTTCTTCATGAACAGGCCTTCGACCTTGTAGCCTTGCTGGATCAGCAGCCAGGCGGAAACCGAGGAGTCGACGCCGCCGGACATGCCGACGATCACTTTTTTTGGATTTTCTGACATTGGAATACTCACCACATTGAACTTCAAGGCGGCATATTCTAGCACGCAGTCGCGGCTCAGGCACCCCCTCAAGGGGGCATACTTTGCGTGCCGCTGCGCTGACCGGCCTTATCTCTGCGGGGATAGCGCGCGTGCGCGCCAAAAGTGCCGCCGCGTCCCGCCAGCGCCGGCTCCGGTTTTGCGTGTTAAAACGGCCAGTTAAAGGCGCCGATCAGCGACAGCGGGTGGCGCGGATCGCCCTGATAGCTGCGGATACTTTCCGCCACCAGCTGAGAGCGCAGGTTGGGCGCGTTGAGTATCTCCTCGGCGCTTAGCCACAGGCAGCGGTCGATATCGCTGTCGTGCGGTTCGGTAGCGCAGGGTTCGTCAAGCTCGATGGCGAACAGAAAGCGCAGAAACGGCGTGCGGTCCGGGGCGATCCACTGATGCAGGCGGATAAAGTGCTGCGGGGTGGCGCGGATCCCGGTCTCTTCCCACAGCTCGCGTTCGGCCGCCTGCACCAGGGTTTCATCCGCCTCGAGATGACCGGCCGGCTGGTTCCACAGCGCTTTGCCGTTGATGGTCTCTTCTACGATCAGAAATTTATCTTTAGCGTGCACGATGCAGGCTACGGTGACGTGCGGCTTGAACATAGGCATCCTTATTAAAGCGGCTTATTAATGTTGGCGTACATTTCATCCAGCTGCTTCAGGCGCTGGTCATAGGCCTGCGTCAGGCAGGAGAGATTCCCGCCGCACTGCCGGCGTGTTTTAAGCCAGCTCTGCTGCGCGTCCTGGATGGCGCCGCGTCCGCCCATGGAGAACAGCCCTTTCAGAAACTGGTACTTAGTGGCCATTTCGACATCTTTATCGTTTAGCGAAAGATGGGCGCAAATGGCCTTTTCATCCTCCGCCCTGGCCTTTTGACAATCAAAGCTCGCCGCGCTGGCGGCAAGGGGGCTAAGCAGGGCGAGGGTAAGGATCAGTCGTTTCACTGTTTGTTCTCCTCGGGGATTTCCCGCCACTGGCCGTTGTCCAGACCGTCGAGAGTATAGCCGCCCATCGCGTAGCGAATCAGGCGCAGCGTAGGGTAGCCCACGTGCGCGGTCATGCGGCGTACCTGACGGTTGCGGCCTTCGTAGAGGGTGATTTTCAGCCAGCTGGTGGGGATCGCCTTACGTTCACGGATGGGGGGAGTGCGCGGCCACAGCCACTCGGGCTCCGGGACGCGCTCAATTTCTGCGGGCAGGGTGGGGCCGTC
Source organism: Klebsiella sp. BIGb0149 (assembly GCF_004362605.1). Taxonomy (NCBI): domain Bacteria; kingdom Pseudomonadati; phylum Pseudomonadota; class Gammaproteobacteria; order Enterobacterales; family Enterobacteriaceae; genus Klebsiella; species Klebsiella sp. BIGb0149. The sequence continues at coordinate 1,082,466 of NZ_SNYG01000001.1, forward strand.
GTTTAGAGTGACACCGTCACGCAGCGCGGCCAGCGCCTCTGGCGTCGGTTCGCCTTCCACCTGGACGTAGTAAATTTTACCGGTGCGCTTGCCCGGCTGGGTGAGCCGCGCCTGCAGCGCGCCGTCGTTGGTTAACACCAGCAGCCCTTCGCTATCGCGGTCAAGACGGCCCGCGGCGTAGACGCCAGCGTGCGGAATAAAATCTTTTAGCGTGCTGCGCCCGGCTTCGTCGGTAAACTGCGGCAACACATCATAGGGTTTATTGAACAAGATCACGCTGGTTGGTTGGCGTTCTTTACGTTGTCTGGTGACTTGTTGTGAGCTGAATCGCTCAACGCGATGTTTTCTAAATGAAGTTTTCTGCATGGTATTTTCAGGCCCCGTCAATTGCCGCATTATAGCCTAATTACGAATGCCTTTCATGGACGCAAACATTCAGGTAGTATTGACATGCTCATCACAATTTTTTAACAAAAATATTGCTCAAACTGATTCGCGCTACTAGAAGGCGGCACGGACGCGAATCTCCGGTTAGCGGGATCACCCGGTAGCGGAGTGGGCGGATAAAGCCAACGCTCGGTTAGTGTGAAAAGGAAGAGCAGAACCAGAAGCGCTCGAAGGAGAGGTTAATGGAAAGCAAAGTAGTAGTTCCGGCGGAAGGTCAAAAAATCACCCTGAAAGATGGCAAACTGAACGTCCCTAATAACCCGATTATCCCGTTTATCGAGGGTGATGGTATCGGTGTTGATGTGACCCCAGCGATGCTGAAAGTGGTGGATGCCGCCGTTGAGAAAGCCTATAAAGGCGAGCGTAAAATTTCCTGGATGGAAGTTTACACCGGCGAAAAATCGACCCAGGTTTATGGCCAGGACGTCTGGCTGCCTGCCGAAACTCTTGATCTGATTCGTGACTATCGTGTTGCTATCAAAGGCCCTCTGACGACGCCAGTTGGCGGCGGTATTCGTTCTCTGAACGTTGCCCTGCGCCAGGAGCTGGACCTGTACGTCTGCCTGCGCCCGGTACGCTACTACCAGGGTACGCCGAGCCCGGTTAAACATCCTGAACTGACCGATATGGTTATCTTCCGTGAAAACTCAGAAGATATCTATGCGGGCATCGAATGGAAAGCGGACTCCGCTGAAGCCGAAAAGGTCATCAAATTCCTGCGTGATGAGATGGGCGTGAAGAAAATTCGCTTCCCGGAACATTGCGGCATCGGCATCAAACCGTGCTCTGAAGAAGGCACCAAACGCCTGGTTCGTGCTGCTATCGAATATGTCATCACCAACGACCGTGATTCGCTGACGCTGGTACACAAAGGCAACATCATGAAGTTCACCGAAGGCGCCTTTAAAGACTGGGGCTACGAGCTGATTCGCGAAGAATTCGGCGGCGAACTGATTGACGGCGGCCCGTGGCAGAAGGTCAAAAACCCGAACACCGGTAAAGAGATCATCATCAAAGACGTTATCGCTGACGCCTTCCTGCAGCAGATCCTGCTGCGTCCGGCCGAGTATGACGTTATTGCCTGTATGAACCTGAACGGCGACTACATCTCTGACGCCCTGGCGGCGCAGGTTGGCGGTATCGGTATTGCACCGGGCGCGAACATCGGTGACGAGTGTGCGCTGTTCGAAGCGACCCACGGTACTGCACCGAAATACGCAGGTCAGGACAAAGTGAACCCAGGTTCCATTATCCTGTCCGCTGAGATGATGCTGCGCCACCTGCAGTGGTTCGAAGCCGCAGACCTGATCGTTAAAGGCACCGAAGGCGCTATCGCCGCTAAGACCGTGACCTATGACTTTGAACGTCTGATGGAAGGCGCTAAGCTGCTGAAATGTAGCGAGTTTGGCGACGCGATTATCGCGAACATGTAATCCAGTCTCTGGGTTAGACAAAAACGGGAGCCATTGAGCTCCCGTTTTTTTATGATTAGCTTTCGCATGGATATCTAAGCTTTATCAAGACGGGCTGTCAAAACCCCGCCATAACCTTCAGCTCCTGCCCGGCGATAAGGTTTCGACAGCGAAACCGCCGGCTGAGACAGAAGTTATTCAGGCACAATAATTCAGGTTGTTGAAGGTCGAATCCCGGCGGCGGACCAGGGCTTTCTGGTTCACACCGGTGTCTGATTGCCTACATTTCTAATCGAGACATTATCAATAGTGACTACAGAAGAAAAATAACTAAAACTTTTCATTTTTTAGTTTTAATAAATAGGCATAAACTATTTTTCTGTTTTCCTCGCCGGAATCATAAAATTCTTTCAGAGGACAAATGATAGCGACTTTCCCTATATCTTCCTCCCGGAAAGGGTTTATTGAGTCAGCGCAATAATTTTCACCGCTTAAAGCTTTTAAGTTAAATTTCTTATCCGCATGCGGCTTTTCTTTGAGTTTATTTATGCCGATGAGAGTAAATCCATTAGCTGTTGAATAAACGATGTACCATGTTTTATTTGAATAGAGGATGGATCGTTTTAGCTTGAATATATCAGTAAGATCAAGTTCCTCCTGAGCGTGTAATTTTTTTAAAGCTCTTGATATGCATGTGCTAACTAACACAGAGTCTATCGCTATATTTAAAAATGCTATAGAGAACAAGACAATGAATGAGATTGATAATAAATACACGAAAGCCTGGATGGCATTCTCTGAGTAAGAGATATAGGCAATAGAGAAAGCAAGAGCCAACCAGATTAAAATATTTAAAATGGAGTCTTTTTTATTCGGCGATTTTATTAAGTTTATGATCACGTAAATCAGCAGGCTTAATATTATTGCACCAAAAAATATCAAAGAAAAATCTGGCATATTGTTTCCTTACGGTTGAATTCTTTTTCCGATTAACATCATACAGTTGAAAATACACCATTGTAAAACTCATCCGCATTTATGCTTATCCCTAATTTAAGCTGGATGTTGATGGTAGCTGTTCAGACGGCAACTTCATGCCTGAAGGTGAAGCTTTAGCGCTCAATGGAAGTTAGACGAAATATTCGACCTCAGCACGCACATGCTCAGGTCAAATTGCAAAGCGGGTCTGGAGAGAGTCTTCAGCGAGTTACTGCATGATGCCGGTCCAGCCGTGATAACCCATATAAATCCCCACCAGAGCAATCAACACGCAGGAAAAATAGGGAGCACGTCGCGCCAGCGTATCAAGGCCACCCCAGCGTTTGGTCGCCTGCCGCACGCTGTATGCCGCAGCAGCGCCGACCGTGACCAGGGTGATCGCCAGACCGACGCTGAAGCATAAAACCAGCGCCGCACCGAGCGAAAATTCTTTCACCTGGATGCAAAGCAGAAGCACGGTGATGGCCGCGGGGCACGGGATGAGTCCGCCCGTCAGACCAAAGAGGATTATCTGACCCGTGGTCACATTCCGGTTGGCAAAATGTTTTGCAATGTCGTTGGCGTGCGCTTTTTCATGCGCATCCTGGTACTCCTTTGATGATGCATCTGCTCCTGCCAGCGCCGAACGATCGTGATGGTGCTCATGGAATGTCAGGTCGTAGTCATGAACATGGCCGCGATGGCCCAGCGTCAGACGAACATCAAAGCTGTGCGGTTCCAGGATAGCCTTCGTGGACTCCATGAAGCCGTCTATTTCGACAAAATCGAAAACCTGCGAGAAAGTGCCTTGCCCCCGGTTTGTCACCAGTGACACATCCCGTGCCTGCCAGCTGCGCCCGCTCAGGGTACGAAAACGCCAGTGTGCTAGGCGTCTTTCTGCAAAAATAGAGAGTTCAACTCTACCGTGGCCGGTATCAATAATCCGCGTTTCGGCATGATGATGGCCGTGCGCATGCTCTTCTTCCTGCTCCCGTTGCCACAGGCGCTCACCGCGCCAGGTACGCCAGAACATCCAGGCCGCAGTGCCCAGAATGATGACGGCAGAAATTAGCTGAAACCAGGGTTCGGCCGATTCAGCGGTAAATTTGCGGCTTATATACATGCCGCCTGCCGCAATCATCCAGACTATTACCGTATGCGAAAGCGTGGCGGCAAGACCCAGCATAACGGCCTGCTTCACCGTTCCGCGGATAGCGATGATAAAAGCCGCCATCATCGTTTTTGAGTGACCGGGCTCCAGTCCGTGCATGGCACCGAGAAGGATCGCGCTGGGGATGAAGATCCAGGCATTGCCCTGCTGCAAAAGCGTTGTGAATTCAAACATGAGGATGATCGACATCGTAGAATACGTGACAGGAATTCTACTCCCCCCAGTACCAAATACTACCCCCCAGTAGAACGGCAATGATATAATCTCTAATAATTTACAGCTTTTAAGAGGGCAACATGTCCCACACTATTCGTGATAAACAGAAACTTAAGGCCCGGGCCAGTAAAATCCAGGGACAGGTCGTTGCGCTGAAAAAAATGCTCGATGAGCCTCATGAATGCGCTGCCGTACTGCAGCAAATTGCCGCCATTCGTGGAGCGGTCAACGGCTTGATGCGTGAGGTTATTAAAGGTCATCTGAGCGAACATATTGTTCATGAAGATAGTGAAGCAAAACGTGAGGGTGATTTAGACGTAGTGCTGAAAGTTTTAGACTCTTATATTAAATAAATCAGTTACCTGGCGCTGACCTGCATTGTGGTTTAACCAGGCAGCCTGGGTGATAAACTGAAGCGGTCAGCGGATGGGGGATTTTTAAACCTCAAATCACCCTCCGGTACCATCGAAGCCACTACGTGCAATATGTTGAAATCAGCAATCGGGGGGTAATTTTGGCGCTCGAAACCAGGCACTGATAATTTCGCACGATCCTCTCTGTAACCCGGCCAGGAATTTCCCTTCAGTTTGTACTGAATTCAAAATTAATATCTATCGTTATATCCAGAATCGTGAACGGTTATTCGGGCGGGCGGCCCTCGGCGCCAGCGTCTGATTGTGACTGGAGCACATTGGTCAGGGCAGGGTCACAGCATTAGATTTAACTCATTCATCTGCTGGGTATTACGGCGCGATCGGGCGGCCAGCGTCGGGCGTTGATGAGGGGCAAGTATTGGCGAAATAATGGTGCTCAATGTAAAGCTTTGTATGACCTTCTGCACGCTTTCTCCTCAATTTTCGCTCATTCACCGCAGCTCCTTTTGGCATAACGGTGGGGAGCAACCAAAAGCCATATAATTGCAGTATGTTACTAATTTTTTCATTACTATGATTTATAAGAATATTAATGAATGTTTCGTGGTTGAGTATTTTCCAATATCTATTTCTTTTTTCGGTTTATCGATGGACTTACGTTTATTTACATATAAACCGCGAAGCCATCAAATAATGTAGAAAAAAAGGAGGAGCTATTTCGGCGTGTGTACAATGAGAATCACTCTCATTATCATAAGCATTTGCTTACAAATATTAACTCTTCTGGGGATTATTTAAGTGAATGTAACTTTAGATAAAAAGCGCCCAATTGCGCTGTTTTTGGCCGGTTTACTCAGCTCACCCGTTTTTGCGCAAGAAGCCACGGAGAAATTGGCTGACGATGAAACGATGCTCGTCACCGCCGAGCAGGGGCTGAAACAGCAGCCCGGCGTGTCGATCATCACCGAAGAAGATATTCAAAAAAGCCCTCCTGTTAACGATCTTGCCGATATCATCCGCAAAATGCCGGGCGTGAACCTGACCGGCAATGGCGCCAGCGGCAGCCGCGGTAACAATCGGCAAATCGACATCCGCGGCATGGGCCCGGAAAACACCCTGGTGCTGATTGACGGCGTGCCGGTGAGCTCTCGTAACTCCGTGCGCTACAGCTGGCGCGGCGAACGCGACTCTCGCGGCGATACCAACTGGGTGCCGGCGGAAATGGTGGAACGTATTGAGGTGATTCGCGGCCCGGCGGCGGCCCGCTATGGTTCTGGCGCTGCGGGCGGCGTGGTCAATATTATTACTAAACGCCCCACCAATGACTGGCATGGCTCGCTGTCCCTCTTCACCAATCAGCCGGAAAGCAGCAAAGAAGGTGACACCCGACGCGCTAACTTCAACCTCAGCGGCCCGCTGGCGGGCGACGCGCTAACGATGCGTCTGTATGGCAATATCAACCGCACCGATGCCGATGCCTATGACATCAATACCGCACAAAACGGTTCCTATGCTGCGGGTCGCGAAGGCGTGCGTAATAAAGATATCAGCGGCGTGCTGTCGTGGAAAATCACCCCGGCCCAGATCGTTGATTTCTCCTATGGCTATAGCCGTCAGGGCAATATCTACGCGGGCGATACGCAAAACAGCAACAGTAATAGCAGCGCTGGTGGCTTAGTAGAGTCGCTCTATGGCGATGAAACCAACCGCTTATACCGTCAAAACTATGGTATCACTCACAACGGTATTTGGGATTGGGGGACGTCCAGGCTTAACTTTAACTATGAAAAGACCAATAACACCCGCTTAAAAGAGGGCACCGGCGGCAGTACGGAAGGGATGATCAACAGCGATGTCTATTCGACCAGCCGGCTGGAAAGCTATCGGGCGGGCGGGGAGGTCAGTTTCCCGCTGCAGCTGCTGGTCGATCAAACGGTGACCCTGGGCGCGGAGTGGAACCGCGATGAGCTCAACGATCCCGCCTCCATGCAGTCGTCGAGTACTAACCTCTATTTACCGGGTAGCTCAGGCGATCCTTCCCAGCGCAGCAGTGAAAACTCGGCCACGATTAGCTCACTCTATTTCGAGGATAATATTGCCGCGACCGACAGCACCGAGGTGATTCCGGGGCTGCGCTTTGACTATCACGATAATTTCGGCGCTAACTGGAGCCCAAGCCTGAATATTTCGCAGGGGCTGGGGGAATATTTCACCATGAAAGCCGGTATTGCCCGCGCGTTCAAAGCGCCTAATCTTTATCAGTCAACGCCGGGCTACCTGCTTTCTACGCGCGGCAACGGTTGCCCGATTGGCCTCAGTCAATGTTATTTACTGGGTAACGATAATCTCGATCCTGAAATTAGCGTGAACAAAGAGGTGGGGATTGAATTCAGTCATGCCGGCTACGCCGCTGGCATTACCTACTTCCGCAATGACTACAAAAATAAAATCGTGTCCGGCACTTCGGCCATTTACACCAACGGCACCTATAACGTGCTGCAGTGGGAGAACGGCGGTAAAGCCATCGTTGAAGGGCTGGAAGGCAACCTGACCATTCCTCTGATTGCCGATACGCTGGAGTGGCGCTCTAACGCCACCTACATGTTCCGTTCTGAAAGCAAGAAGACCGGCAATCCGCTGTCGGTGATCCCGGAATTTACCATTAACTCCCAGCTGGAATGGCAGGCCACTGAAGATCTGAGCGCGAACGTTAACTGGACGCAATATGGCCGCCAGAAACCGCGCCAGTATGCGGAAACGTCCCTTGAAAACAATAACGGTCTTTCACAACGTGAAATTAGTCCTTATTCCATCGTTGGCCTGAACGTTAACTACGATATCACCAAAAATCTGCGCGCCAATGCGGGTATCAACAACCTGTTTGATAAGCAGATCTACCGTGAGAACGCGGGGGCTTCAACCTATAACGAACCGGGTCGCGCTTATTACGCCGGCGTAACCATGTCGTTTTAATCAACGGGGCGGTCTTCAGGCCGCCCTCATTGTTTTTATCGCTCAGCTATTGGCTTGCCAGCTCAATCAGGGCGCGGATCGGAAGAGGGGGAAGAACCGTCCGTCGCTTCCGGGTTTATCTCATCGGCATGCGTGCTGATCAGCTGCGTCAGCGCGATTTGCTCCTGGAATTTTGTCAACAGAAGCTCAGCGTCCGTTTTTAGAACCTCTTCGGAAGATTCGAGAACGGAATTTATCGCCTTAGAAACGCTGCCTACCAGTTCTGATACGCCGCCTTCCTTGCCGATGGCCAGCATTAAGGCGCTGATAAGTAATGACTGAGCTTCAACCTGAGCAGCAAGCTGTTTGCTTTCCGCGTCCATAGAAGAGATTTTCGCGATTATGCTGAGAATGACATTGTTCATGATACTCCTCAAATCAATAAGATAAACGGGGTTGCCGATGGCTATCTTCGTTGTTGGTGCGGCGAAATACCCATAGCACATAAATATGCCAGAAAAAATATCTTCAGTGTTAGCGGGGCTGCGATCTTGTCGCCATGTCGTCACAACACGGCCGTTTTCCCGATGCGGATATCCTCAACCAGCGTTCACCGGGGTCGGTACGCGCGCACGTCGTCTGAAAAAGAGAGAATCAAGCAGAGGAGGGCGTTTTGATATTAACGTGGCGTTTCGGCTATTTATCAGCATGCCTTAATAAGGACGATTTTATTTAATTTTAAATAACTTCAGCGCCGCTTTAACGTGTAAAAATAAACGTTATCAATCCTAATCTCCCGCCCCACGCAAAATATCGCCGTGAGCGCACGTTCATTCGCCTGCGCGGTCAGGAAGCCGCGGTTTTACGCTCGGCGAAATAGTGCGCCGGGGTGCTCCCCATCATTTTTCTGAACATGGTGATGAAGGCATTCACGGACTCATAGCCCAATTGAGCCGCGACGTTCTGCACGGAGGTGCCGCTGGCCAGCTCCCGTAGCGCAATAATCAGGTGCAGCTGCTGGCGCCAGCGCCCGAAGGTCAGACCCGTCTCGCGCTGCATCAGCCGCGCCAGCGAGCGCTCGCTGAGCGCCAGCCGCTTCGCCCACTCCTGCAGCGTGCTGCGATCCTCCGGATGGCTCACCAGCGCATCGGCCATAGCGCGTATTTTGGCATTCGCCGAGACCGGCAGGCTGAAGTTCTGCTGCGGCATGGCGGCCAGCTCATCGAGCGTGACTCGAGTCAGCCTGGCGGCGTGGCTGTCTGCCGAATAGCCGACCTCCTCGCGGGTTAAGCGCTCGACCAGCTCTTTGATCAGCGCAGATACCGCCAGGGTACAGCAGCGCTCCGGCAGCGCCGCGGCGCCGGGCTCAATGAATAAATAGTTGAGGTGCGCGTTCCAGGTGGCTTTAGCGCTGTGGGGGACGCCGCCGGGGATCCACACGGCACAGTCGGGGGGGACGATCCACAGGTTGTTCTCCGCGCGACAGATAACGGCGCCGTAAAGCGCGATAATCAGCTGCCCTTTACGGTGGGTGTGGACCGGCACTTCCGCTGCGTAATCAACGAAATCAAGCTGCCGGGCGACCGCCGGAGATCCTGCGGCGTCCGGGTCAAAGAATGTGGTGGCGTATTGGGACGGCATCGTATTGGCAGTATTTAGGGATTTTTTGACAGAATATAGTATTTAATGAGATGCGCAACCCGGTAATAATTGCCGGCATGAGCCAAATAAACGATTGTCCCTCCCGCCTGCTGCGGGCTAAAAGCGTGGTCTTCCGTCGGGCGGGGGCGCTACTCTCCTCGCCCGGCCTCCTGAGCGATGCCGATGCTCTGCTCTATTCCGCAAGAAGTTTTGCGGCCGCGATGCTGGCCTATTACCTCGCCTTATCCATCGGCCTGGAAAGACCCTCCTGGGCCATTATTACCGTCTACATTGTGTCGCAAACGTCGGTTGGTGCGTCGCTGAGCCGCTGCGTCTATCGCCTGATTGGCACGATAGCCGGCGCCGGGGCGACCGTGCTGATCGTGCCGGCCTTTGTTAATACGCCGCTGGTCTGCAGCGCGGTGCTCGCCGGCTGGATTACCTTCTGTCTTTACCTGTCGCTGCTTGAGCGCACGCCCCGCGCCTATGCCTATCTGTTAGCCGGCTACACCGCCAGCCTGATCGGCTTTCCCGCGGTACTCGATCCCGGCACCATTTTTGATGTCGCTATCACCCGGGTGCAGGAGATTGCCATCGGCATCTTCTGTGCAGCCCTGGTCCACAGGTACGTTTTGCCAAAGCGGCTATCCGGACTGTTTAACAGCAAGGTTGCAGAAACGCTGCGCGCCGTGCGCCAGACTCTCGCCCACGCGCTAACGGGTAAACCCGATGAGGCCGCGGGGAGCCTGCAGCTGGCTCTGGCGCTGCAGTTCCTGCAGGGCGTCAATCACCATCTCCCCTATGACTTTGCGATCCTGGGATTTGCCCGCAACGGCAGAAAAGCGATCCATGACCGGCTGGCGCAGCTGCTGGTGGTCAGCTGCGAATTACGCGATCGCCTGCAGCCGATCGGCGCCATCCCGGGCGATCTGCAGCAGCTGCTGGAGGATGTCAAAACATGGCTGGCCTGCGAGGAGGCGGGGCAGCGGAAAATAGCGGGAGACGCGCTGGCAGAACGCAGCGCGCGCCTAACGGCGCGGCTCGCGGCCGATGCGCAGACGTTTGCCCGGTACCAGCAGGTGAGCCTGGCCCGTCATCTCCAGCAGGCAATCATCCTGCTGCAGCAGTGCGAACGGCTCGCTGACGCCATCCGCCATGCGCAGCCCGCGCAAATAGCCGCCGAAAGCAGGGCGGTAACGGGCTACGTTTTCCATCGCGACGGCCTGTCGGCTGCGCGTACCGCGCTGGGCGCTTTCACGATAATAGCGAGCGGCTGCGCGGTCTGGATTTACTCTGCCTGGCCCGATGGCGGCACGGCGGTTTCCATTCTCGGAGTCTGCTGCACGCTGTTTGGCAGTTTCGATACGCCGGCGCCCCATATCGTTAAGTATATCGTCGGCTCGGCCTATGGCGTGGCGGCCAGCCTGATCTACAGCTTCGTGCTCCTCCCCCAGATTACCGATTTCAGCGTGCTGGCTGCGGCGCTGGCCCCGGTTTATTTGCTGGCCGGCTCGCTGCAGGCGCGGCCGCCCACCACGTTTATGGCCATGGGGATTACGCTGACGCTGCCCATTTTATGCGAGCTGGGCCCTCACTACAGCGGCGACTTCGCGGTGGCGATCAACACGGCCATCGCCCTGTTTGCCGCCACCGGTTTTGCCGTGGCGAGCATGCGCGTGCTGCAAACGGTGCAGGCAGACTCCGCCATCAATCGCCTGCTGCGCATTTGCCGCCGCGACGTCAGGCGCAGCCTAAAGGGGACCTTTGCGCCGGATGAGGCGCAGTGGACGAATCTGATGATTGACCGCACGGCGCTCCTGCTGCCGCGCCTGCCGCGAAGCCGGCAATCGTCGGGGCAGGCGCTCAACCACATGCTGCACCATCTGCGCGTGGGGCGCTGCGTGATGCGGTTACGCCGCCTGCGTCTTCAGATGGGGAGCGAGGCGGCGAAGGAAATTAATGCGCTATTTTCCCGGCTGGCCCGTGGGGAAGAGGCCGCCGCCTTACGCCCGCGGATCCTGGCCATCGTGGACCGCTACGCGCCGGCGACGGATGGCCTATCGCGTCGGCTGACGGACGAGCTTGTCGATCTGCACTGTGCCCTGAGCGAACAAAACAGGAAGCTATCCGATGATGAATGACGTTAATTTGGGCGGGGTCTTCGTCCCCGGGCTGCTGGCGGTCGCGCTGGTGGCCCTGCTGTGCACGCTGCTGCTGGTGGCGCTTTTCGCTTTCAGCAGGCTATACCGCAGTTTGCCCTGTCGTCCGCTGATTGGGCTTTCGACCTATATTTTCACCTTTTTCCTGCTGCTGCAGGGAGTGAACGCGCTGGGGTTATTAGCATGAAGTCATTTCTGTCTCTACTGAGCCGCTACGCGCTGACGCTTATTGCGGTCGCGGCGGCATCCATTCTGGCTTTCATGATGTGGAAGCATTATGCCCAGAGACCCTGGACCCGGGATGGCCGGGTTCGCGCGGATGTGGTGCGGATTGCGCCGGATGTTTCCGGGCCGGTGAACGGCGTGGCGGTGAGGGATAATCAGTGGGTCAATCGGGGCGATGTGCTCTATACCATCGATCCGCACTGGCTGAAGCTGGCGGTAGCCAGCGCCGAGGCCGAAGTCGAAGCGAGGCGCCATGAGATGTCCATGCGCCAGGACGCCGCCCGCAGGCGCGCGCAGCTCAGCAGCGTGATTTCGAAGGAGGATTTACAGCAAACGGGCAGCGCGGCGAACGTTGCGGCGGCGAACTATCACGGGGCGCTGGCGGCGCTGGAGCTGGCGCAGCTCAACCTGGCCCATGCCACGGTCCGGGCTCCGGTCGCCGGTTACGTCACCCATCTCAGGCTGCGTCCCGGCGATTACGCCACCGCCGGAGTGACCACCGTTGCCGTTATCGATGCGCAGAGTTTCTGGGTGGTGGGCTATTTTGAGGAGACGAAGCTGCGCCATATTCGGGTGGGCGACAGCGCGCAGATCGCGCTGATGGGGTTTGAAGCGACCATCGCCGGCCACGTTGAGAGTATCGGACACGGCATCGGCGACAGTAATGACGACACCGGCGGGCTGGGTCTACCGGAGGTAAACCCGACCTTCAGCTGGGTGCGGCTTGCGCAGCGGGTGCCGGTACGTATCCATATAGATACGCTACCGGCAGGGGTTGAGCTGGTCGCCGGGCTGTCGGCGAGTATCGCCATTACCCGGTAACGCGACTACCCGTTGGCGAGCTCGCGGCGAATAATCTCCGCGCCCGCGCTTAGGGCGTTGAGTTTACCCGTAGCTACCCGGCGAGAGAGGGGAGCCATGCCGCAGTTGGTCGAAGGGTAGAGCTTGTCGGCATCGACAAACTGCAGCGCTTTTCGCAGGGTCGCGGCGACTTCATCTGCCGTCTCGATGGTATTGGTGGCCACGTCGATGGCCCCGACCATCACTTTTTTACCGCGGATCAGTTCGAGCAGATCCATCGGCACGCGCGAGTTGTGGCACTCCAGCGAGATGATATCAATATTAGAGGTTTGCAGTTTGGGGAACGCTTCTTCGTATTGCCGCCACTCTGAGCCGAGGGTCTTTTTCCAGTCGGTATTGGCCTTGATGCCGTATCCATAGCAGATATGTACCGCAGTTTCACATTTAAGCCCTTCGACGGCTCGCTCTAAAGCGGCGATCCCCCAGTCATTCACCTCGTCAAAAAAGACGTTAAAGGCGGGCTCATCAAACTGAATAATATCGACGCCGGCCGCCTCCAGCTCTTTTGCTTCCTGATTGAGAATTTTTGCGAATTCCCAGGCGAGCTTTTCGCGGCTTTTATAGTGGTTATCGTAAAGCGTATCGATCATCGTCATCGGCCCCGGCAGGGCCCATTTAATCGGCTGGCTGGTGAGCTGGCGCAAAAAGCGCGCATCTTCGACGAAAACGGGCTTTTGACGCGCCACGGCTCCAACGACCGTCGGAACGCTGGCGTCGTAGCGGTTACGTATTTTAACCACCTCGCGTTTCTCAAAATCAACGCCGCTGAGGTGCTCAATAAACGTGGTGACAAAGTGCTGACGGGTTTGTTCGCCGTCGCTGACGATATCGATCCCCGCACGAAGCTGGTCTTCCAGGGAGAGGCGCAGCGCATCCTGTTTCCCTTCGACGAGTTCTTCGTTGTGCAATTTCCACGGCGACCACAGGGTCTCAGGCTGCGCCAGCCAGGAAGGTTTCGGTAAGCTGCCGGCGGTTGAAGTCGGTAATAACGTTTTCATAATGGATGACCTTTATTTTCTATTAATCAAAGAGGGCAGCTAGCAGACCATTGCGCAAGAATATTCTGGTATGGTTTGATGAAATGCTCTTCGGTAAATTTTCCCTGCTCGATAGCCAGCCGGCTACGCTCTTCCCGGTCATAAACGATTTTGGTCAATGAATGATCCTGGTGATTCAGGTTGGGCTGATAGTATTGCCCTGCCGCGGAGTTGGCGTTGTAAATCTCCGGGCGGTAAATTTTCTGGAATGTCTCCATGGTGCTGATGGTGGCGATCAGCTCAAGGTCGGTGTAATCGCTCAGCAGATCCCCGGTGAAATAAAAGGCCAAAGGCGCCGCGCTATTTTTAGGCATGAAATAGCGAACCGTTAAGCCCATTTTGCCGAAATACTCTTCGGTCAAAGACGATCCGTTTTGCTGGTATTCGATACCTAATACCGGATGCCGGTTGCCGGTCCGCTGATAGGTATCCTTACTTGAAATGCTTAAACAGATGACCGGCGGCTTTTTAAAGTTCTCTTTATATTCGCTGGAGCTAACAAAGTTTTTAAATATATTGCCGTGCAGGACGCCAAAGTTGTCCGGGATGCTAAACTGCGCCTGGTTCTTATTGTGCTCTAACAGCACGACGCTAAAGTCATAATCTCTCACGTAGGACGAGAAATTATTCCCCGCAATACCGTCAAGGCGCTGCTGGGTCTTTTTATCAATAATATAGGGTTTTAAAATTTCGATCGCCGGGAAGGTTTCGCCGTTGGCTTCGAGCTTCATTTCAACAGAAATAATTTCAAGTTCGACGGCATAGCGATCGCCTTTAGGGTTATCCCAATGCGCCAGCGTATTAAAACGATTGTCAATCATCACCAGGGTATTGCGCAAATTCTGCTGACGCTCTTTGCCACGGGCTAAATTCGCGAAGTTGGTAGTAACACGCGTATTTTCAGAAGGGTTATAGTTTTCATCGAAAAGAGTGGTCTTAACCGTAAACGTAAAGTCTTTATTCATCGCGATCTTGTATCCTGGCTCTGACATGAAAACTGAGTTTGCGGGGTGATTGTCCAGCAGCGGCTGGTTTTCTCGTCCGTCACTCTTCATGTTGTCAATAAGTTAATATTGTGTATTTATGCCAGAGGCGCCAGATGAGCGAAAGCGAGTTAATTTCATTACAACATGAGCTATCTTCATGATCCGGGATCGGGCTGAATGCGTCGGCGCCGCGCACGACCCTGGAGTGGAGGATTTCCCCCGTCAACCGACGGGGGAAGGGCGCTGCGCGGAGGCGTTGGCGGGGATTAGCTTTCGCAGAAGCGCAGCCTGTTGCCAAAGGGATCGTGAACCTCGAGGATTTTTCCCCACGCCTGGTGCACGATTTCCGGCCGCCCGTAGCCGTAATTCTTGCGCCTTAACTCATCCCTGAATAATTCAATGTTGCGCATCGGTATGAAAATTGTCGCACCCGGGCTGGCGTCGCCGTGATGTTCAGAGAGGTGAATCTGCAGGCCGTTTCGGCCAATCCCGAGATAAAGGGGGAGGTCTGGCGCGAAGCGATGCTCAAATTCAACGCTGAAGGCGAGGAAATCGACGTAGAATTCGCGCGCTTTGCGCTCGTCAAACATGCGTAAAATAGGGATGCTTTTTTCAAATGAGACCGCAGCGGGAGCCGCCGGCGGATCTAATCTTGCCGCTGCCGTATTCCAGTCCTTATAGCCCAGCTGCTGCGCCACGATTTCAAGCGCCGAAGAGTGGGGGAGGGTGACGTTGCGCGACTCAAGCGAGTTGCGCAGTTTGGTTGCCATAAGCTTTGCCTGCTCGATCGAAAACATCATTTCTCCTGTCGTCAGGGCATTTTGGCGCTCGCATTACCAAACCCCGATCGTCACAAGATGTGAGCTAAGCAACCTGGGTCAATGACGTGCTTTCACCTTTTCCTTTCGGAAGCGAGCGGCGGGCAGCACGGGGCCAGAGATTAAAATATATAATGAGAGTCCATGACGCAAGCCCTGCGCCAGACCGCTGTCCCTGAATGAAAAAAGCGCTAACCGCGGGCGTCGGTTTCTTCGCCCGACCGACGCCCCTCGCTGGCGTACCGATTATCGCTGCCCGTAGGCGCTTAAGCGGCTTAACGCGGATGAGCGCTTTTGCTCGGGCGCGCCGTTTGGGAAACCCCTCGCAAACGGGGCAGGTGGCCTGGTATATCGGCTAAAATTACGGGTATAATCCCACGCATTATTCAACGGGTTCAGAAGCGGAAATGACAAAACTTACCTTACAAGAGCAGATGCTAAAAGCGGGTCTGGTGACCAGCAAGAAAATAGCTAAAGTCCAAAGAACGGCTAAAAAATCACGGGTTCAGGCGCGTGAGGCCAGAGAGGCGGTGGAAGAAAACAAAAAGACCCAGCTTGAGCGTGATAAGCAGCTGAGCGAACAGCAAAAGCAGGCCACCTTATCGAAAGAGTATAAAGCGCAGGTCAAGCAGCTGATTGAAATGAACCGAATCAGCGTCGCCAGAGGCAATATCGATTTTAACTTCACCGATAGCAACTTAATTAAAAAAATCGTGGTCGATAAGCCAACCCACGCTCAGCTGATTAGCGGCCGCCTCGCCATCGCGCGCCTGGTTGCTGAGGGCAGCGGCGAGAACGAATACGCGATTATCCCCGCCGTCGTCGCCGATAAAATTGCCCAGCGCGATGCCAGCTACATTGTCTTAAACAGCGCGCTGAGTCAGGAAGAGCAGGATGAAGACGATCCGTACGCCGACTTCAAAGTGCCTGATGATTTGATGTGGTAAATCTGCCTGCGTCAGCGCTTTCAGATGAAAAGTCCTGAAGGACTTTTCATTAACTCTGCGGTGCGGATAGCTTCTGCAAAACGCGGCCCAGGTCCCGGACGCTGCGCCATGCGCAGGCGGGGCTTTGGCAGCGGGCCGTTCGCAGGTTCTCAGACCTTGAGCATTTTCACCGTGGCATCAACGTCTATCTCATCTTCCGAGAAGATGAGCGTTGTTCCCTGGAAGGTGGTGATCGCCAGCTTTTTCAGCGCGCGCATTTCACCCGGCTCGGCGGCTGCCTTCGGCCGAATGCTGCCCATCAGCGCCCCCACCGAGAGCACCGCATTTTCTTTATCAATGCGGATATCGGCAGGCACTTCTTCGCTGTAGACCAGGTAAGACTTGATCGACGTGAGCTTAATGCGCTCGCCGGCGATATAGATATATTTGCTTTCCGGGACCACCTTCACCGCATAGGCTGACAGGCCCTTGTTATTGGTCGTGGGCTCAAAAGTCACCGCCGCATCTTTCTTAATCAGCTCCGGATTGGCGACCTTAATCACATGAAAATAACGGTTATCGCCGTTTTCATCTTTGATAAATCCAAAGCCTTTATCTTTAAACCAGGTTGTGATTGTTCCGTTCATCGCCATTACCGCCTACTTAATCGTTTATCTACTGAGTTTTTGCAGCGCGCAGTGTAAAACACAATCCCTGCGCAGACTACGCCTTTGCTTTAAGTCTGGATGATAAATTTCAGCTATGCGAGCAGGCGGCGGCCGGCTAACGGCGAATGAGCCGCGGCCGGGCTCATTCGGCTCGGGTTAACCCGCTCAGGGAATGAGCTTCATCTGGCGGAACTGGGTAAACAGCTGAAAGAACATCTGCTCGGTTTCACAGTAGTCATGGAAGCCGGCGCGGCGTATTTTGCTGCCATCGGCGAACATGTCGTAGTCCCAGCTGAAAACGAAATCGACGAATTCCCAGCCCGTAATGGCACCGATATTGCTCTCCCTGAGCTGATATTTTGCCGCCATTTTTTGCCAGGTGGCCGCTTTATCCGCCATCACCTCACGCAGCGACATCAGCAGGGGCGGGGCGACCGGCAGATCGAACCAGGCCGCAATACGCGGCCACATCTCCTGCCAGCGGAACAGATCGCCATTATTGACGTTGAACGCCTGGTTCTCAGCCGCCTCGCTGGTGGCCGCCCACAGCGTCGCCCTGGCCAGCAGGCCGGAATCGGTCATCTCAATCAGGCTGTGCCAGGCGCCCGGCCGGCCGGGGAAGCGCAGCGGAATATTGAGCTCCTTGCAGATAGCCGCATACACCGCCAGCGACAGGGCAAGGTTCATCGGATTACCGGTGGATAGCCCGCCCACGACCGACGGGCGTAACGCCGTCCAGCGCCAGTTTGTTCCTGGCTGACGCGCTTCCAACAGCATCTGCTGCGCCACGTTGAACTCCGGGGGCATATGCCCCGCATCGCTTTCGCGCGCCGGGGTCTTAAACGGGCCAAGATGCGCGCCATAGACCTTATAGCCCTGCATCAGGCTGACGTGCGCAAGCCGGGGCGACTGCTCGGCGGCGCTGAGCGCGTTATCCAGCATCCTGAGGTTCGGCTCCACCAGTCCGGCCCAGCTGTCGGCATGCTGATAGGCGGCATAAAACAGATGGCTGACCGGCAGATCCGCCAGCGCCGCCATCGTCGCCTTGCGATCGTGCAGATCCACCGCCAGGTAGCGAACGCCGGGACGCGAGGCGCCTCCCCGCCGCGACAGCCCGATGACCTGCCAGCCGGAGCGCTCCAGCTCATCGATAAGCCTGTTTCCGGCGACGCCGTTGGCGCCGGCAACCGCGGCCAAACGCTGATGTTGTTGAGTCTTCATGCTAAGCACCTCTTTGCGAGTCGAAAGTGAAACCTGAGCATGATTCATTAGCGATGAAGGCAGAAGAGGGGCATTTGTAATAAGATTAATAACAAAATCTTTGAAGTGAAGGCGATGAACAAGCTCAAAGCGATGGAAGTTTTTATCCGCGTGGCTGAAACCGGCAATCTCTCGGCCGCGGCCCGCAGCCTCGGGCTGACCCAGCCGGCGGTCAGCCAGCAGGTGATGGCCCTCGAGCAGAGCCTCGGGGTGGCGTTACTGTTGCGCACCACCCGCTCGGTGACCCTGACCGAGCCGGGCGAGCGCTACTATCAGCAGATCCGCCCAATCCTCGATGCGCTGAGCGAAACGGAAGAGACGTTGCTTGAGCAGCAGCAGAAACTTAGCGGAACGCTGCGCGTGCAGGCGCCAACGGGGATTGGCCAGCATCTTCTGACGCCGATCGTTGTCGCCTTTCAGCAGCAGAATCCGCAGCTCAGCGTCGAGCTGACGCTGGAGGACCGGCTTGCCGATGTGGTGAGCGAGGGCGTCGATCTGGCCATCCGCCTGGGAGAACCCGCTGGGCTTAGCCAGGTCGTCAGACGGCTGGCTAACGTTCAGCGCGTGCTGGTCGCCGCGCCGCACTATCTGCAGCAGGCGGGGACGCCGTCGCGGCTGTCAGAGCTGGCACAGCACCGGACGCTTCGCTACAGCGGCCTGGCCGCCGGAGACGAACTAACCCTGGAAGGCGCGGGCGGTAAAGAGAGCGTCCGCCTGACCCCTGTTTTCCGCGCCAACAATAGCTTCTCGCTCATTGCCGCGCTGGAGGCGGGGGGCGGGATTGGCGGCATACAGCAGCCGCTGGTGGCCAGGCAGCTGGCGCAGGGAACGCTGGTCCAGGTGCTGCCGGAGTATCGCTGGCAGCCGCTCGCGCTGTATGCGCTCTATCCTACCCGACGCTTTATCCCGCTGAAGGCGCGGATGCTCACCGAGGCCATTATCAGCGGGATGAGCAACGTCAGCGGAATAGCCATGCACCCGTCCCTGGACCCGCGCAGAATATAGTTTGTCGGCCTCAGCCGACGGCCGGCACCGGTTCGCGACGGGCTTCAACCATGCGGATAACGTGGCGGATCAGGATGATGGAGACAATGGAGATAATGCCGACCACGAGGAACCCCTGCTTCATGGCAAAGTAGTATTTAATGTAGCCCACCAGCACCGGGCCAAAGAAGATGCCGGCGGAGTAGATGCTCTGGTAGAGACCCACGCGGGTGGACTGCTGCCACACCGGGGTATGGGTGACAATCAGGGAGTTAAGCACGGTAAAGATCATGCCGAATGCGGTGCCGGCGAGGGCCTGCAGGGCGAAGAGCACCATGATATTGGGGGCGTAGGGCATGGCGATGGCCACCACGCCCTGCAGGACGCCGCCGATAACCGCGGTTCTGGCGAGGCCGAGGCGCCGATAGAACAGCGGGGCGCAGAGGGCGGTGGAGAGGGCATAGAAGAAGAGGTGAATGCTGCTCAGGGTGGCGAGCGAGCCGGCGGCCATGCCGAAGCCTTCGGCCAGCAGGGGCGTGAGGGTATCGCGGGTGGCGAAGGGGACCATCATTACGGCGGCGCAGAGGGCGCCGAGATACCAGACGGATTTATCGGTAAGCTGGCTGCGCACGGCGGATTGCGCCGCGTCCTCGCGGGCCTGCAGCGGGCGACGTTCCCGAATAAAGAAGGTCAGCACCAGTGCGAGGGTGGCGGCGGCGGAGGCGACGAGGAAGCTCGACTCGGGTCCAAAATGGCGGGCCATAAAGCCGGCGAGGGAGATGCCGATAAAGGTGCCGACGGGGGAGGTCACGCTGAGGAGTGCGACGGCGGCCGCGGCCTCAAGCGGGGGGAAGAAGGCGACGAACATGACGTTGTAAATCACCCAGGTGGCGCTGGTCACGCCGTCGGCGAGCTTGGCGATGAAGAGGGTTTCCGGAGTGGGATGCAGGAAGACCACCGGCCAGGAGAGAATGGTGAAGAGGAGGCCAATCTGAATAATGCGCTTGCGGTTATGGAAGCGGTCAGAAAGGATGCCGGTGGGGAAACGGAGCAGCATGGAGGCGAGTCCGGTGGCGCCGATGATGATACCCATGGTTCTGGCCTCGACGTTGAGCGAGGTGATGTAGGGTGCCAGGAACGGGTCGAAGGCGTGAATGCTGACAAAAAAGAGCAGGCTGATAATAAAGAACAGCAGGACATCACGACGCAGTAATGGCAAGGACATAGTAGCCTCCAGATTCAGAGTGCGGGAAAGAGTTACATCGTAGAAACCCGATAGCGCAGCATTGAAAAAAACACCTTCACGATCGGGTGGTACAGAGCGCTACGGCTTAGCGTCGATATGAATAAGGGGCTGACCGCCCCTTATTTAAGATAAAGATCAGGAAACGAGCTGAGTAATCACGCCAAACTCGTTAAAGATTGACCACTCTTGCTGAATGATATTGTCCTGAATGCGGTACTGGCTGATCCCGACCAGATGGACCTCTTTACCGGTTGGCTTACCGTAAATACCGTGACCCAGGTGGGTACCCTGCGCGCTCCAGCGAACGGAAACCAGATATCCGCTTTGATCGTTACCCATCCAGTAAACATCATCTACGGAGAACGTCAGGTCCGGGAACATCGCGAGCAGAGAGAGGATCCACGATTTGTAGTTACCAAGGCCTTGATATACGCGCTCCGTCGGTCCCTGATAGGCGATGTTGGGTGAACAGAAATCCGTCAGGGAGCGCAGCATTCTGCGATTCCACACGTTCTGATAGAACGCATTGATAAAGGCGCGGACGTCCAGCTTATTCCCCTGCGGTAAAGGCAGCAGGGCCGGCTTGCCCTGGCCCGGCACGCGGAAAGGCTCGCTTGAAACGAAATCGCGCGCCAGCGGGTTTTCGCCATGCCTGGTCATCATGTCGCGGGCAACGTCAAATACGTTAAGACCGAGCTGCTGGATCAGGCTCGCCGTGTTATGCAGCACGTGTTCATAGAATATCTCGTTTTCCAACATCACGCAGTTCGCAATACACATGAAGCGGACGGGCCTGTTCGTCGGTGCGCCGAACTCGCTGAAGCCGGTATTGGTTCCCATGATGTAGCTACGGTGGGAGGAGTGGAATCCCACGTTCTCATCGCCGGCCCAAATCACCTCATCCCCCAGAATGCGGATATCAGGATAAGCGTTCAGCGTGCGCGCCGTGCCGGCCACGACGCGATCGCGACCGACGTGCAGTCCCACATCATCCCACACGTTACAGTCGTGGCTGTAGGTATCGTAGATATAGCCGATATCTCCCTCTTCCCAGATGCGGTGGGTGATGCGGATGATGTAATCAATGATATTGACGTACTCTTTGTCAAAACCGCGCATCGGATGGCGGTGCAGGTGAGACGGGGTCTGGGCGAGGAATTTGTCCGTCCCGCCTCGCTTATAGCTGTCCCATGAGATAGTGAAATCTGCCGGCATGTGCTGTTCGTCGAGCTGACGCGGCAGGCGGTTTAATGAAACCGGCACCGTCTTCTTATCTTTCTGATTTTCATTGCTATTCTCGGCCTTTACTTCTGACGCAGCTTTATTGTCGCTAATATCATTGACGATCTGTGGTTTGTTCATCATGCCCTCTGTATGCGGTTTAGCTTTATTTAATGTGTTATTTCAATGAATTAATTAATCACGCTGGCCGATTGGCCTATAACTCCACGCTGACTTGTTGTTGTCTTGGTGTTGTTTATGTAAAATCTTTTACGTTAAAAACAACTAAAAGCAACATAAATGTCACAGGCTAGATTGTTTTAGTGATCGTGCTCACACTAAAAGGCTAAATCCGTTCCGCCAACCGCAATCTCTAAGCGCGTGAGAGGCTGACTTTATCGCTGAGATGTGACTTGTGTGTTGTTTTTATGTTGTTTTGTGCGTTTATATTGGTTGTTATTGTGTTGTTTTGATGTGTACACTGAAAGCAGAAGGTCGGCCCGCAGCGGTGACGGACCTCCTGCTCGCACGGAGTCGAGCGCGGCTAATAACGGGTAGGGATGAGCGAGAAAAAATGAAGGCGAGCGGTATGAGTAATATCAATTAAATATTTATCATCTACCTGCGGCGCGAATGCAGCGTGACGTGTAATAAATTCGTTCTTATGACTGTAATAACAAACCAGGACGCGAATATGTTTAAACAATTATTCACCCGGCGGGAAATTTTCCTCTTTTTTATTATGAGCCTGCTGTTTTTTATTTGTATTAATGGCTATGACGCGTTTCTCGCGTCATATATGGTGCAACACGATATTCCCCCTGAGATTGTCGGGCTGATTATGGGCGCGACGGGGCTGGCTACGGTATTACTGCGTTTTCCGTTAAGCGTTATATCCGGAACGCTGCATAACAGGAAAATATTTATCCAGATCAGCCTCCTGTTACCGATGGTGATGTGGCCTGTGGCCTATTTTCATACCAACGATATCACGCTGTATATTGCCAAAACCTCTTCAGGCATCGCGTCGGCAACGTGGGTACTCTACAACATCATGTTTATCCGCTACTTCAGTAAGAACGAAGCGCCGGCCGCCGTGGCGTTACTGGCCCTCGCAAGTCCGGTTGGCGTCTTCCTGGGTAACACGCTGTGCGGCATTATTGTGCAGAATTTCCCGCCGAACCTGGGCTTCTTGATCCCCAGCGCGGCGGCGTTAGCCGCGTTATTTATCTCCTTATTCCTGCAGGAACATGTTGAAACTCCGGTAAAATCGCGGCTCAACGACTGTTTTAAAAGCGCATGGGGGCAGCTGACGGACCGCACTATCTGGTTTGTCGGGATCCTGTGCGCCATCGTCCTCCTCGTGCCCTTTGCCACCCGCGATACCCTGACGCCTATCTATATGCTGAGGCTGGGAAATACGGGCATGCTGATCGCGGTGCTAAGCAACCTGCATCTGCTGTTTTATGCGCTCGCCGTTGCGCTGTGCAGCGCCGTCTTTTATCCGCGGCTGGGGCTGGTGAAAACCGCCGTCATTGGATCGCTGCTCCAGGCGATTGCTGCCCTGGGTATTCCGTTGACGCAAAACTACATGGTGATTTCGGCCTTTCAGGCGCTGGCGGGCTTTTCGTTCGGCATGGCCTTCGCCGTCATGATGTCGCTCAGCGTGGTAAACACCACCCCTGAAGAACAAACCGCGCGGATGGGCCTGTTCCAGACTATCTATTCCACCGGGATGTTCTGGGGGCCGGTGCTGATGGGGATTATGTTGAAATACTTCACGATGCAGGCCGGCTATATGCTGATCGCCGCTCTGTCGTCCGCTGCCGCGCTGCTTATTGCGCTGGCGGCTAAGCTGGTGCAGCAACGAACGCCGCGCTGTAGCCTGCCAATCTCGGTGGGAAAACGCGCTTAACGTAAACGGCCGTGGTAAGGAGTACCGCGGCCTGCGTGCTCAAACGCGGTGACAGCGGGATTACTCCCGCTCAGCTTTGGCGAATGTGACCTGAACATTGTCCGGGAATTTGCTTTTTTTCGCCTGAGAGCCGTCATTAGTGGTAAAGAGGTAATGGATTTTGTCCCACTCGCAAACGAGGGTGGTCGCGTGATTTTGCAGCTTGTGGCCATCGGCGAGAACCACCGTACGGCTGCTGTTTTCAATCATCTGGCGGGCAATGGTCGCTTCGTTAATATCCTGGTCCATCACCCCGACGGCGGTATGCACCGCGCCGGCGCCGATGACCGCATAATCCACAAAGAAGCGCTTAATATTATCGAGGGCAATGGCGCCGACGCACTCAAATTTTGAACTGATAAACTCGCCGCCAATCAGGATCGTTTTTATCGAATCATTTTCATGCAGCACGTTAGCAATCAGCGGTGAATTAGTGATGACGGTTAGATCGTTTATTTCAGCTAACTGGCGGGTAAACTCCAGAGTGGTGGTACCAAAGTCGATAAACAGCGAATCTCCGGGCTTAAACAGTTTTACCGCGCTGCGCGCAATGGCCTTTTTTTCACTCGCCGCAATCTTCGCCCGCTCATTAAACTCCATTTCGAAGCCAAACTGGCTGCTGACGGCTCCGCCGTGGATTTTTTTAATCAGGCGCTGCTCTTCGAGCTTATTCAAATCGCGGCGAATGGTTTCCTGAGAGACCTGAAATATGTCAGCAAGCTCATTCACAGAAACCTGACCATTATTTTTAAGTTTCTCCAGAATGATGGTTCTTCTGTCTGCCGAACTGACGATTTCAGTATTCATTGATTTTCCCTGATCGTTTTATTTTGATTCAAAAGGGCATCATACAAGCCCTGTATATTTTCCCGACGCGCAATTATACATTACCAGCATAAACGCCTACATCATTTTATGTAACACCCGTCCGGCCGAGAGCAAATTAAAACGAGATCTCAGTCACAAATCCCTGGCGATTGATGCCTTTTTGTGTTGTGTATTTGTGGATTTTATGTAAATCTCACACTAAATACACATGTAAACAACAATTAAATCACACCTGCAAGTGAGCCGATTATGTTGAACCAACGCTATGCCGCTATCGATCAGGGAACGACGGGAACACGGGTGGTGGTCTTTTCAGAAGATGGAAAGCACCACTCGCCAGCGAGCGTTCCCCACAAGCAGATTACGCCTAACCCGGGTTGGGTTGAGCACGATCCGCTGGAGATCCTGCGCAATATCCGCAATTGTCTGGGAAGCTGTAATGCCGTTGACGCCATCGGCCTGGCTCATCAGGGGGAGAGCGTCGTTGCCTGGGATGTACGCAGCGGGCTGCCGCTCTATAACGCCATTATCTGGCAGGATCAGCGGACTGAAAACGTGGTTCGCGCGCTGAAGCTGGATGGCGTCGAAGAGATGGTTAAGGCCCGAACCGGCCTGCCTCTTGATACCTATTTCTCGGCCACGAAATTAGGCTGGATCATGCGCAACGTGCCGGGCGCAGATACGCTGGCAAAGCAGGGGCGCCTGCGTCTCGGCACGATGGATTCCTTTTTCCTGTTCCACCTTTGCGGCGTGCACGCAACGGACTATAACTCGGCCTCACGCACTTCGCTGTTTAATATCCACACGCTGGAGTGGGATGAAGAGCTGTGCCGCCTGTTTGGCGTGCCGGTCAATGCGCTACCGGCGGTTAAGGATAACGTCGGTCATTTTGGCGACGTCATGCTGGACGGCAACGCGGTGCCGCTTACGGCCTGTATCGTAGACCAGTTTGCCGGGACCTACGGGCACGGCTGCCTGTCGGCAGGGCAGATGAAAATTACCTTCGGCACCGGAGCCTTCCTGCAGTCTATCGCAGGTCATACGATACCCGATCCACTGGACTCCGGCCTTTTGCCCACCCTGTGCTGGAAAATGCCTGGAGAGACGCCGGTCTACGGGCTCGACGGCGGCGTGTACAATGCCGCCTCTGCGATTAACTGGGCGCGCAAAATCGGCCTGTTTACCGATATCGAAGAGTTCAGCGATTTCCCCACCCAGTCGGCGATTGCGCGGGGTCTGGCCTTTGTACCCGCCCTGTCCGGATTAGGTTGCCCGTACTGGGACCGCTCTGCCGCAGGGCTGTGGGCCGGCCTGTCGCTCGAAACGGAGCGCAAGGATATGCTGCAATCTATTCTGGAAGGGATCGCGGTACGTTCGGCCGAGGTCATTGCCGCTATGGCAAAGGTCGGGACCGTCGGTGAATCCATTTCTGTTGATGGCGGGCTGGCCGCCAATCACTATTTCAAGCAGTTCCTCGCTAACCTGCTACAAAAGAATATTGTGACCCCCAGCAATAAAGAGATGACGGCCCAGGGTATTGCAATGCTGGCTCGTAAGGGTTTAGGCGTCGATCGCGAGTTAAAGATTAACCATCAACGGGAAGTGATTACACCCTCGGAAAATAACCTCGCGGATCTGTTCTTACGCTATCAGGACATTATCTCCCGCGCCCGCAATTTACGCCCTGAATAAGAGATTTGTTTATGTCAGAAATTGGCAATGCGATCGTTTACATTATTATGGCGGGTACGCTGTTAGGGGCTTTAGCCTCGATTATCCGTCCTGAAAGCGGCCTCGGGCGTGAATTTGTAAACGGTATTCACTCCATCGGCCCGGTTTTTCTGGCGCAGGCGGGTATTATGGCCGCGCTTCCTCTGTTAACCCATGCGATTTTGCAAACCGTCGGGCCGCTGTTTCAGGCAATGGGCTCCAACGCGGCCGTGGCGGCGCTGTCGGTGATTGCGGTCGATATGGGGGGCTATCAGCTGGCTGACGCGCTATCCGCGAACCGCGATATGTGGATAACCGCTATGCTCGTCGGCTATACCTCCGGCGCGAGCATCGTTTATCTCATTCCCGTGGGGCTGGTCATGCTCAACAAAGCTGACCATAAATACCTTGCGCTAGGGGCTATGGCCGGGCTTGTCAGCATTCCTTTTGGCGTGCTGGTTTCGCTGCTGGCCATCACGCTATATCACGTGCCGGTCCGGGAAATGATTTCCACAACCTCTCCCGCCAACTACATGCTCAGCATCGACCTGCTCTCCGCGCTAAAGCTCCTGGCGCCGCTGTTCGCCTTTTGTTTTATCCTTGCTATCGGCCTGAAGTATCGGCCATTGATTATGGTCAGCGCTTTTCTGATATTTGGGAAACTCATGGACGCTTTTATTAAAATTGTCCTCGCGCTGAGCATTATTGAACATTTTACCGGCGTATTTACCCGACTTTTTGGCGGCTGGATTTTCGACCCGCTGTTTGCCGATGAGAAAAGCCTGTACCGCGCTATCGAAATAGCGGGATATATTGGCATTATGCTGGCAGGGACCTTCCCGATCTGCTTTCTTTTCCAAAAGTATTGCCAGGGATTTATGCGCTATATCGGCAAAAAGCTTTCCCTGACCGAGACCGGCGCGCTGGGACTGGTGATGGTGCTGGCTAATATCATCGCGGTGTACCATTTATTTCGTAATATGCGCGCCAGAGACAAAGTGCTGTGTATCGCCTTTGGTATCTGCGCTCAGGCCACCCTGGGTGACCACCTGGCGTTCACCGCCAACTTCCAGCCCTCGCTGGTTATTCCAATTATGGCCGGTAAGTTTATTGCCGGAATCTTAGCCATTGCTATCGCGATGGTTATTTCGGTGCCCGCGGCAGAAAAGCTGGAGGCACAAGCGCCGGCGACCGCCGCAGGTAAAAAATTAATCGCCTGATGCCATCCTATATTCCCCCCTGTAAATATGGAGAGTACCCGTAATGAGAAAGATTTTTCTGGCCTGTCCCTATAGCCACGTCGACGAAGCGGTCGTCAACCAGCGCTTTAATTCATGTAATCAGGTCGCGGCGGCGATTATTGAGTCCGGCAATCTTGTTTTTAGTCAGGTGACGCTATCGCACCCCATCAATCAGGTCATGCGACACACTGCGAAGCAGGATATTGGTAAACGCTGGGCGCCGGTGGATGCATTTTTTATGGGCGTCGTGGATGAGCTGATTATTGTTGACCTGCCGGGCTGGGATAAAAGCATCGGTATTCAGCGGGAAATCGAGTTTTTTGAACAGCGGGGGCAGAGGGTAAGCCTATGGTCAGAGGTCGAGGACGAGTTTATCGCCAGCTAAAATAGCCTGCGGCGCGGCGGCTATCACCCGCTGCGCTTATTGTCAGTATCGCGCCCGATAATCGGGTAAAGGGGAAGCGTCGTCTTCCCCTTTGTCATCTCTGCGGTTGACGAAGCTAGAGCGTTTGTTCCCTTTGAACCCTCGTTCGGCGGCAGGCGGAATTTCCCTGGAGAAGAGGGCGGCAGAGTCGTTGCAAAAGATGGCCGGGCGTGTCGACAGGGGAGAATGCCTGCCGGCACTATTGGCGGCAGGCAGCGGAGTCGATCTTAAGGACGTTAGCGCGTTTCGATAGCGATATGCAGGACGCTTTGCGCCGTGACGCCGCTCATATCAATATCCTTGAGCAGGATCCGGCGTTCTGGCATGCAGCGGCGGCGGCGGCGGTAGAGCTCTTTATCGCCGTCGCGTACCACGACATCGCCAACGATAGGGCGCTGTACGCGGATATTCACCGTGGTTCTGGCATCGGCCCCATCGAGACGAACGATGCTGGGCGCTGAGATGCGGATGCTGTCGTCATGCTGGAGAGAAATAAAGGCGACGTCGGCAACCTCGGACCGCAGCACCCGTGCCAGGGTTTGACCGATACGCAGCCCTTCCTGATAGCACTGGTCGCCCATATCGGCCGGGTGGGTCATGTTACCCACGGCATAATATTGTGGGTCGGAGCAGGCGCCGTGTTGGTCAAATAGCGGACGCCCGGTGCCAAAGTCCGCAGCCAGATGGCTTTTACGTATCAGGGTATATTCCCCGGTGAACCGGCCGGTAAAAATCACGCTATCGCAGGGTATGACTCTCTCTACCCCGTTGCCGATCGTTTCGACCGCCGCAACGCGTTCGCTGCCGGTGATTCTGGATACGTGGCTGTTGAAGTAGACCGGAACCTGCAAGAGTTTGGCAAAGAGCAGGCAGCAGCGCCAGGCCGTAGGGCGCGGGCCCTCTTCAATCATCGCCACCGCCCGAATGCCCGCGCTTCTGAGGGTCCAGATGGCGGAAAAGCTGACTAGCTCCGTTCCGACGATGACCGAGCGGTTTCCCGGCTTCAGCCCGCGCAGATAGACAAACTGCTGTAGCGCCCCGGCGGTCAGCACGCCCTGCGGCCGGACGCCGCTCACCAGCCGCGGGTGGCGAGGGGTCTCCCTGACGCCGGTGGCCAGCACGATTTTCCGCGCCCGTAGCGTTTCCATGCCGCTATCCGACGAGACTTCGATCTGCCCGTTCGGTAGCAGCGCGGTGACGGTAGTTGCCGTGCGGATAGGGTAGTGGACGTAGCTCAGGAGCTTTTCCGCCCAGGTGTGCCCCTTCATCGGCCGCCAAAAGGTCAGCAGGCCAAAGGTGGGATGGCGGCAGTGTTTGGGAACGCCCCCCGGCTGATTTTCACGTTCGATCAGCAGAACGTCCTTCACGCCGGCTTCCTGCAGGGCGCGCGCAACGCCCAGTCCCGCCGGTCCGGCGCCAATGATGATGACATCGTACAGCTTGCTCATTTTATCTGTCCCGTGATCAACGTATTGCTAAAGCGATCGCCGACAATTTCGGCAACGTGGTTGCTACAGAAAAATCCGTTGCAGCGCCCCATCATGACGCGGGTCCGCCGCCGCAGCCCTCCGATGCAGCCCGGCGGAACGGCGGAATCAAACGCCGCCTCCAGCTCCCGCCGCGTGACCCATTCGCAATGGCATACCACGCCGCCGTTACCCGGGCAGGTATAGTCGCGCGGCTCATAGTCCGACAGCATCGGCATCTGCGGCCACTCCAGGCGCTCGGGCGGCGCGTGCTCGAACAGGGTCGCAAAGTCCTGGAGATAGAGCGCTTCCAGGTAACCGGCGATACCGAGCGCGGCGGTAAGACCGGTAGAACGAATACCGCCGACTGTTATCCACTGTTTCTCAGGGTAAGGGTAAATTCGGTACTCTTTTGACTCGGTTGCAGGGCGTAAACCGGCGTAGGTGGCGGTCACCGTGTAGTCGGCTAAGGAGGGTAAAATGCGCTCACCCTGAGCAATCAAAGACTGCAATACCGCCTCGTTGACTTCGGCGCAATCGCGATCGGTCTGCTCTTCGGCCGTCGGGCCTAAAAGTAGATTGCCGAAAATGGTTTTTGACAGCAGCACGCCTTTACTGCGCGCGGTGGGAACCGGCAGAATAATCGCGTTGATTTGCGCCGAGGCCGGTTTATCAAATACCAGGAACTGGCCTTTACGCGGTCTGATCTCAAATTCCGGGGTACGCCATAAAGCATCGATACGATCGCCATGGTTTCCCGCACAGTTGACCGTCAGTGCGGCCCGATAAACTCCCGCGGAAGTCTGGATTGACCAGCGGCCGTGATTAAATTCGGCACCGGTCACTTCGCAGTTAAAGCGGTACTGCCCGCCGTGTTTAACCCCCTGCGTCAGATAGGCCAGCGGGCTGCTCCAGGGGTCAATAATACCTTCGCCCGGAACCAGAACTCCGCCTAGCGCGCCGGTGGCCAACTGCGGCTCGCGCCGGTAGATCTCTTCCGGTGAAATTTGCACGACGTCCTGCACCCCGTTCTGGTGCGCCTGAGCGACGATTCCCGGTAGCGCCTCCAGCTGCTCCTGATTCCAGGCGACGACAATAGCCCCGGTTTCCTGCAGCGGAAGATTCATTTTCTGGTGAATGGCTTTGTATTCGCTATATCCCGCCTGCATGCAGGCCAGCTCCAGGCTGTCCGGAGGCGCGTCAAAGCCGGTATGCAGAATGGCGCTGTTTGCCTTGCTGGCGCCCGAAAGAATATCGCCGCCTTTCTCGAGTAGTAGCGTACGCGCGCCCATCAGGGTGAAGCGGCGAAAGACCGCGCAGCCAATAACGCCGCCGCCAATAATGACGACATCAAAATCGTGAGTCTTCTGCTCCATAGAAATTTTGCCTGTGCTGGAATGATGCCTAATGTCACCATAAAGCAACATCAAAAACAACACATAAAAAGAAAAAACAACACCAAAACCACATAATGAGATGAGCAGACAAATAAAAAGCCATCTGATTGCTCAGATGGCTTTGCGGGAAGTGGGATTTTGGCGCCGTTTTCAGCCTGCGGTTAGCGGTTAGCGGCCAGCGGCGCAAGCATCGCGGGCGCGCTACTCCCCGAGACGATTCTGGTAGGCGCGCTGCACGCGGGGGTAAACCCTGCGCGCCGTCAGCGGAAGGAGGTCGGCGGCGGCGAGGTAGCCGTCGGGATCCACAGCCCAGCCCTGCTGCTCGGCGGCGGCAACGATCTCTTCGTCCCAGTAGAGGGTTTTACGCTCGTCGCCGCGGGTGGTTAAGGTCACTTCGCAGACGCCGTCCAGCGCGCGGTACTGCCGCCAGCAGTTTTCCGGGATAGAGATAACCGAGCGCTCGGGCGCGGTTATCACCACCTCTTCGCCCCGCTGGTTAAAGGTGACCTCCAGGGTGCCTTTAAACACCATAATGACCTGCACCTGCTCGCAGCGGTGGCGGCCCATTTTGCCGCCCGCCGGCAGCTTCAGCCACTCCACGGAGAAACCATGCGGGCGGATGATTTTCGCCCGGCTGCTGCGGTCCTGGCTTATTCCAAAGCCAATCACCGGGGCAATTTCGGCGCCGTGGCCGGGGATGGCCGCGTCGAGTAACCCCTGCGTCGACCACTCGCGCTGCTCGCCCGTCACCGCAAACTCGGCCATCTGCTGCGGGGTGTAGTGCGTCAACGCATCGATGTCGGCCTGGGAAATCTCGGGCATCAGCGCCGACTCATCGGGAACGGCGTCTCCCTTTTCGGTATCAATCAGCATATTGTCACGGCTGAGGTACAGGCCGTACTCCTTCGCCGCCTGCATCACCGAAGGGTGCCAGATAATGCCGCCGGTGTTGTCCCCGCCGAGAACGGTGAATACCCAGCCGCTGGTGTCCGTAGGAGAGGCGTTGGTAAAGCCACGGAAGATCCACGTCGGGATCGACAAAATCGCCGGGGCGCTGAAGGTCGCTTCATTTTCACCGTTTGCCCCCCAGCGAAAACGCCAGCTTCCTTCATGGATAAGGAATACCTCGGCGGTGAAGTGAAGGTGCAGGTTATTGGTGACCCCCTTCGGCATGGCGGCGGCGCCGATGTTAAATCCGTGCGGCAGCGGAATATTGATTACCTGCTCGCTCGACTGGGTCACGCCGGGGCCGATAAACGAGTAGTTCTGCTTGAGGTGGGAACCGGGCAGCTTACAGTCGATAAAGGCCACGCTGCACGACACCATATCCGCCGGGGTGACCAGGCGCTGACGCGCTTCTTCATGTGTTAACACGGTATTTTTCATAAGGTCTCCATTAATAACCTGAACCCGAACGGGCGGGGGGAACTTCGCCGCGGGATTGCGCAACCGCATCACGTCCGGCCTGAGAGAGCTGCATAACGTCGTTGGCGGGGGTCACCATCGTAAAGCCCTGGGCGATGCGCGCCGCCGCCGCCGGGCCCGAGGTGCAGAATATTCCGGCGATTTTATTGGCCGCTTTGGTATGGGCCAGCACGCGATCGATCGCCGCCAGCATCTCCGGGTGCTGAGACTCCGCGCTGGCGGTGCCGGTCAGAGTCAGGGAGAGGTCGTTAGGGCCGATGAAGATGCCGTCGAGGCCCTCGACGTCGAGAATGGCCTCGAGGTTTTTTAAGCCGTCGCGGGTTTCAATCATGGCCAGCGTCAGGATCTGCTCATTGGCGTGCTGGGGATAATCCTTGCCGCCGTAGAGCAGCGCACGCGCGGGGCCAAACGAGCGGTTGCCCAGCGGCGGATAGCGGCAGGCGGCCACGAAGCGGCGCGCTTCTTCAGCGCTGGATACCATCGGGCAAATGATGCCGTAAGCGCCGGCGTCAAGCAGCTGCATGATCAGCGCGCCGTCGTTATGCGACACCCGTGCGATAGGCGTGGCGGGAGTGGAGGAGAGCGCCTGCAGCATGCTCAGCGCCGAAGCGAAGTCAATCATGCCGTGCTGCATATCTACGGTGACGCAGTCATAGCCTTGATGGCCGACAATCTCGGCGCTGTAGCTACAGGGGAGGGCCAGCCAGCCGTTAACGATCGGCTGCTGGCGCTGTTTTAGCGGATTGAATCGCATACAAGAACCTCGTTTATCCATGAATGAAGCGCAGTTGCCGTCTCCTGCGCCGCCTCAAGCGGCACAAAGTGGCCTACGCAGGGCAATTCCTGCCAGCGGGCAGAAGGCGCCGCCAGCAGCGCCGCCCGGTGATGTTGCGCCGTACAAATAGGATCCTCCTCGCCGCTGAGGAGCAGGATCGGTACCCTGAGCCGGCTCAGGTCAGCGCGGCGATCGCGGCGGCCGATGGCGATTTCCGTTTGTCGGCAAAAGACGTCATGGCCGCAGGCGTCGGCCATGGCGATAATCTGCTGGCGCAGCGGCGTCTCATTCTGCCGCCGGCGTGCGACGTAGCGCGGCCACAGCTGCTGGGTAATAAACGCCGCGAAGCCGACGGCCCTGGCGTGCTCGACGGCCTGCCGCCGGCCCGCCGCGTTTTCCGCTTTGTCGGCCAGCGGGTTAACCGAAATCAGCGCCAGCCCGGCAATCCTCTCCGGCGCGATGGCCTGCATCTCCAGCGCGACGATCGCCCCCAGCGAGAATCCGGCCAGGCAGAAGCGCGGCGGTAATTGCGCCAGCAGGCGCTCGGCCGCGGCCGTGGACGAATCATCCGCCTGCAGGGTAAAACGCCGCGCGTCGCTAACGTCGAGCTGTTCCAGCACCGGCTGCCACAGCCGCTCATCGCAAAGCGTACCGCCGAGCAGGATGAGCGGTACGCTGGCGTTGTTAATTGGCCGCATCATACCGCCGGCACGCCTGCAGGCTGGGGCTCGCGACGGGCTTCAACCATGCGGATAACGTGGCGGATCAGGACGATGGAGACAATGGAGATAATGCCAACCACGAGGAACCCCTGCTTCATGGCAAAGTAGTATTTAATGTAGCCCACCAGCACCGGGCCAAAGAAGATGCCGGCGGAGTAGATGCTCTGGTAGAGACCCACGCGGGTGGACTGCTGCCACACCGGGGTATGGGTGACAATCAGGGAGTTAAGCACGGTAAAGATCATGCCGAATGCGGTGCCGGCGAGGGCCTGCAGGGCGAAGAGCACCATGATATTGGGGGCGTAGGGCATGGCGATGGCCACCACGCCCTGCAGGATGCCGCCGATAACCGCGGTTCTGGCGAGGCCGAGGCGACGATAGAACAGCGGGGCGCAGAGGGCGGTGGAGAGGGCATAGAAGAAGAGGTGAATGCTGCTCAGGGTGGCGAGCGAGCCGGCGGCCATGCCGAAGCCTTCGGCCAGCAGGGGCGTGAGGGTATCGCGGGTGGCGAAGGGGACCATCATTACCGCGGCGCAGAGTGCGCCGAGATACCAGACGGATTTATCGGTGAGCTGGCTGCGCACGGCGGATTGAGCCGCGTCCTCGCGGGCCTGCAGCGGGCGACGTTCCCGAATAAAGAAGGTCAGCACCAGCGCGAGGGTGGCGGCGGCGGAGGCGACGAGGAAGCTCGACTCGGGGCCAAAATGGCGGGCCATAAAGCCGGCGAGGGAGATGCCGATAAAGGTGCCGACGGGAGAGGTCACGCTGAGGAGTGCGACGGCGGCGGCGGCCTCAAGCGGGGGGAAGAAGGCGACGAACATGACGTTGTAAATCACCCAGGTGGCGCTGGTCACGCCGTCGGCGAGCTTGGCGATGAAGAGGGTCTCCGGGGTGGGGTGCAGGAAGACCACCGGCCAGGAGAGAATGGTGAAGAGGAGGCCAATCTGAATAATGCGCTTGCGGTTATGGAAGCGGTCAGAAAGGATGCCGGTGGGGAAACGGAGCAGCATGGAGGCGAGTCCGGTGGCGCCGATGATAATACCCATGGTTCTGGCCTCGACGTTGAGCGAGGTGATGTAGGGTGCCAGGAACGGGTCGAAGGCGTGAATGCTGACAAAAAAGAGCAGGCTGATAATAAAGAACAGCAGGACATCACGACGCAGTAATTGCAGGGACATAATAACCTCCAGATTCAGGATGCGGTCCAGCCGCCATCGACTAAAAGCGCGGTGCCGGTGATCAGCGCTGCCGCCTGTGATGCGAGAAACACCACCGGCCCCATCACATCTTCCAGCTGCCCTAAACGCCCGAGTTTGATATTGCTCAGCACCTGCTTATGGAATGCCGGGTCGGCAAGCGAGGTTTGCGAGAGTTCGGTGGCAATAAACGTCGGGCAGAGGGTGTTGACGCGGATCCCGCTGGGCCCAAGCTCAATGGCCATCGCCCGCGTCATGCCCTCGAGGGCAAACTTTGACGCGCAGTAGACGCTGCGCATCGGCCCGCCGACGTGGCCCATCTGGGATGAAATATGCACGATCGAGCCCTGAATACCGGCATCGATCATCCGCCGCACCACCTGCTGCGACACGAAGAAGGTGGCGCGAACGTTGATATCCATGACGGCGTCATAATTCTCCCGACTGACGTCGGTAAACGGCTGATGCCTGGCCAGGCCCGCGCTGTTGATCAGGATATCGAGCGCCGGGAGGCGCTCGATGGCCCGCTCTACCTCTGCGGATTGGGTGATATCAACCACCAGCGGGCTGAGCGTTAGCCCGGCCTCGCCGGCGGCGTCCACGGCCGCCTCAAGCTGCGCGCGGTCGCGCGCGGCAATCCATACTTCGGCGCCGGCCTCGGCCAGCGCCAGCCCGGCGGCAAAGCCGATGCCGCGCGAGCCTCCGGTGACCAGGGCGCGCTTGCCGTCCAGGCGAAAGCTGGGCGTTTTTGGCAAGGTCATATGCAGGTCCTTATTCAACAATTCCGGCGTAAGGGACGTCTCTGTGGCCGTAGCGACGGACGCGAATATTGGCCTGCTCGCCGTGGCCGGCGAATCCTTCGAGCGCGCAGAGGCGAGAGCAGTATTCGCCGACGTGGGCCGACGCTTCATCGGTCAGGACCTTTTGATAGGAGCAGGTCTTCAGGAATTTGCCGACCCACAGGCCGCCGGTATAGCGTGCTGCCTGGCGGGTGGGCAGCGTATGGTTGGTGCCGATGACCTTATCGCCGTAGGCGACGTTGGTGCGGGGCCCCAGGAACAGCGCGCCGAAGTTACGCAGATTCTGCAGGAACCAGTCAGGATTGCGGGTCATGACCTGGACGTGCTCGAAGGCCAGGCCATCGGCAATATCCCGCATCTCCTCGTCGCTTTCGGCGACGATCACTTCGCCAAACTTGTCCCACGCCTGGCGGGCGATGTGCGCGGTGGGCAGGACGGTCAGCAGACGCTCGATTTCGGCAAGGGTCTCTTTCGCCAGCGCTTCCGAAGTGGTCAGCAGGATGGCCGGCGAGTCAGGTCCGTGTTCGGCCTGGCCGAGCAGGTCGGTGGCGCAAAGCTCGCCGTCGACGCTGTCATCGGCAATCACCAACGTTTCGGTAGGACCGGCAAACAGGTCGATGCCAACGCGTCCGAAGAGCTGGCGCTTGGCTTCGGCGACAAAGGCGTTGCCCGGGCCAACCAGCATATCAACCGGCGCGATGGACTCCGTGCCGATAGCCATCGCCGCGACCGCCTGAATGCCGCCGAGGCAGTAGATTTCGTCGGCGCCCGCCATATGCTGCGCCACCACGATGGCCGGAGCCGGCTTGCCGTTGAAGGGCGGCGCGCAGGTGATAATGCGCGGCACGCCGGCGACTTTGGCCGT
This sequence comes from Klebsiella sp. BIGb0149, assembly GCF_004362605.1. Taxonomy (NCBI): domain Bacteria; kingdom Pseudomonadati; phylum Pseudomonadota; class Gammaproteobacteria; order Enterobacterales; family Enterobacteriaceae; genus Klebsiella; species Klebsiella sp. BIGb0149. The sequence continues at coordinate 1,118,851 of NZ_SNYG01000001.1, forward strand.
GATCACCGACATATGCGCGGAGGCTAAAAGAGGGTACTTGCCGCCGGGTACGTAGCAGCCGGCGGCGTTGACCGGGATGTTTTTGTGGCCAAGGATGACGCCGGGCAGGGTCTCCACCTCGATGTCCCGCATGCTATCGCGCTGATGGCGGGCAAAATTGCGCACCTGCTCCTGGGCGAAGGCGATATCGGCGATGTCGCGCTCTGAGAGCTGCTCATAGCAGGTGGCTATCTCCTCTACGCTCAGACGATAGCTGGCGCGATCGAGGTTATCAAAGCGGATGGAAAGCTCGCGCACCGCGGCATCTCCTCGTTCAGCGATATCGGCCAGGATACCTTCTACCGTTTCCCGGACCTGACGGTCGGCGATTTTGACGGCTTCCGCCTCTGCGCCCTGTTTCAGCCATTTAGCCATGATTGTTAACTCCCGATGATGTATTGTGTGCAGGTGAATTCGAATGCAAACATATTTATCGCGAATGAATCAGGAAGGAAATCATTAATGCATTCGAATGCAACGCAGATCGCAAAAATTATGCATCGGCGCGTCAATCGCCCATAATGGGCCTACGGTTTTTCTGTCAGGAGGGATGTCTCAATGGTTGAGCGTATACGTCGCCCCGTGACCAGTTACGATGTGGCGAAACTGGCCGGAGTGTCACAATCTGCGGTATCGCGTGCGTTTACTGAGGGCGGGAAGGTCTCGGCGACAACGCGCGAAAAAATCAAGGATGCGGCCGCCCAGCTTGGCTACCGGCCGAGCTTTGTTGCCCGCTCGCTGATTACCCGCCGCTCAAACCTTATTGGCGTCGTCGTACCTGGCCTGATGAATCCCTTTTACGCCGGCCTGGTGGATGAGCTGGCGCAGGCCTTCAAGGAGATGGGCTACAGCGTACTGCTCTTTTCGATGAACAGCGACGGGGATACCGATCCTATTCTCGAAGATATCCTGCGTCACCGGGTTGAGGCGCTGATCTTAGTTTCCACCATGCTCTCCTCACATTTTGCCGAAGAGTGTCAGCATAACGGCCTACCCGTGCTGCTGCTCAACCGTAAGAATGCCAGTAAAAACGTCTCCAGCGTCACCAGCGATAACCTGCGCGGCGGGGAGCAGATTGCTGATTTTCTGGTGGCGGGAGGGCATCGCCAGCTCGCTTTTATTGCCGGCTTTGACTCCTCCTCAACCAGCAGAGACCGTGAGCAGGGCTTCACCGAGCGCCTGCGTCGGCATGGTTTTCCCGCGCCGCTGCGGGCTCAGGGACTCTACTGCGTGGAAACGGCAATGGCGGCGACGCGCGCCCTGCTGAACGGGAAGCAGCGCCCGGACGGCATCTTTTGCGCCAACGATATTATGGCCATCGGCGCGCTCAACGTGGCGGTGGGCGAGTTTGGGCTGGTTGCCGGGCGCGATATTTCGATCATCGGTTTTGATAATATCGCGATGGCCGACTGGCCGTTATTTAACCTCACCACCTGGGTTCAGCCCGTCGATGAAATGGTGGCTTGCGCGGTACGCACCATTACGCAGCAGTTTGCCGATGCCGCATCGCCGGCGGTGCAGCAGGTGCTGACCGGCCGGCTTATCGTGCGCAAGAGCGCGCGTATTCCCGCTCAGCCGGCGATGAATGAAAGCGTTGCCGGGCGGGTTTAGGCGACCCGCCGTCAGTCGGTTTTTAGCATTCCGAAGCTGACGATCCGCGAGCGGCCGAGCTCTTTTGCCCGGTACAGCGCGGCATCGGCGGCGCGCAGCAGGCTGTCGCTTTGCGTATGCTGCGGGAAGCTGGCAATCCCGATAGAGACATCTATCTGACCCATTTCGCTCAGGCCGTAGCGCAGCGTCATATTGCGAACGTTGTTGTAGATATCCTCGGCGCACGCCAGGGCGGACTCTTCGTTGGTCCCGGCGAGCAGGACTAAAAACTCTTCCCCGCCGTAGCGGAAAGCCATGCCGATATCACGCACCGCGCGCTGCACGATGGTCGCCACGTTTTTAATCACCAGATCGCCCGCCTCGTGACCGTACCTGTCGTTGATTACCTTGAAGTGATCGATATCGATCATCAGGCAGCTCAGCGGCGTGCCGTTGCGCACCGCCAGGTTCATCTGGGTATGCAGGGCGTCTTCAAGGTGGTGGCGGTTGCGCAGCCCGGTTAGCGAGTCGAAAAGCGCCTTTTCCAGCAGGGCGTTGCGCAGGCGCTGGTTAGCCAGCGCCAGGCCCAGCGCTTCAGCCATCAGCTCAAGGTAGGCGCGTGAAGGGGCGGTGGCAGGAGTGACGTTCCTGAAGGAGAGCAGGCCGATGGCTTCCCCCTGGGCAATCAGCGGAACGCAAAGCGAGCACTCCGCGCTCGACTCCGGCAGATGGTAGCAGGCGATATCCGGCTCGCCGTTGACCGGAGGGTGGCTTAGCCCGCGCCGCACGGCCCAGCAGTTCTCGGGATGAAAGATCTCCGGTTCATCCGGCGGCGAGAGCCAGCGGGCGACGCAGCGCATCTGCCAGGGGTCGAGGTCGAGAATATAGAGCCGCCCGGGGATCTCCGGCGCGATGTTGGGCGCGAAAAGCTCGGCCACTTTAATCACATCCTCGAAAGATTCGCACCCCTGCAGGCGCTGGGTCATCCGCGCCAGCAGCTCGCGGATCGCCCAGTCGGCGTCCCGCTCCTGCTCCAGACGCTGGCGCGCCAGGCCGTTCTCGCGGAAAATGCGGATCGCCTGCGCCATATCGCCAATTTCATCAATCTGGGTGAAGTTAGGCGCTTCGACGGCGTAATCCTGCGAGGCGAGCCTTTGCACGACATCGCTCAGGCGCACAACCGGGTACAGCACACGGCGCTGCAGAATAAAACCCAGCACAAACAGGAACATCAGCGCCGTCAGTCCGACCATCAGCTCGGAGAGGCTGCGCCAGGTGTGGGACTTCTCGGTGGCTTGCGCAATAGCGCCGTTGGCCCGGCCTTCCAGCAGCAGGCGGAAGTGGTCGATCTGCGTCTGAACCCGCTCGAGCTCGCGCTCATAGACCTTGCCGTAGAGCAGGCCGATAGCCTCTTTATCTTCGCCGCGGGCGATATTAGCCAGCGCCGCCTGCTGCTCATCCTGCAGCTCGTCGGCGATGCGTAAACCCTCGCGCAGCAGCGCCAGCTCCTGGGGCGTTGCGCCGCTATCCCTAAGCTTTGCTAGCCGGTGCTCGATGGCGACCGTCGTCTGAGCATTCTGGCGATACTCCTCTAAAACGTCAGGGTTTTTATTGATAACATAGGCCCGCGCGAGGTCCGAAAGCGCCCAGGCGTCGGTTTCAACTTCTTCGGTGAGCTGGTCGAAAATCTGGCGCTGCTGCACCGCCTGGCGTTCGGCAGTATCCGCGTTTGAGGCCATCAGCATCGCAATGCCTGAGGCGAGGGTCAGGGCGACGGTTATACCGTAGGCCCAGTTGGTCATGGTGGCGATTCTCACCGGTAATTTCCTTGCGTGCAGATGAATTTATAACGTTATTTTTTATTATAGAACCCCGTCCTGTCCGCAGGCTGCCGGCAGGTTACGGCGGTGACCGATCGCGTTTTTTACCGATGATTTCGCGATGAAGCGTGTCGGCATGCTGGCGTAAAACGGCAAAAACATTCGCATCCAGCGCGCCATTTATAACATCGTTTTCAATCAGCCGTAATGCCTGCTGATAGCTCATCGCCTGGCGATAGGGGCGATTTTCGGTCAGCGCGGTAAAAATGTCGGCGACGGCGATGATTCTGTCCGGCAGATGCAGATAATCCGCGCTCAGATGCAGCGGATACCCGCTGCCGTCGAGCTTTTCATGATGGTTGGCGGCCCAGTTAATAATCTCGCCAAGTTCGCTAAAGGCGCTGAGAAGCTCGCCGGTCATATAGCTGTGTTCGCGCACCTGCAGCCGCTCCTCCGGGGCCAGCTCTCCCTGTTTTTCCAGAATATCCAGCGGGATAAAGATCTTGCCAATATCGTGCAGGTAGCCGGCGGCCTCGATTTTCTTACACTCTTCTACCGGCAGATCCATGTAGCGCGCCAGCTGCCAGGAGATTTCGCCGACCATAATACTGTGGCTGGCGGTGAAGCTGCTGTAGGTATCAACGATTTTGGCAATCAATAAGCAAATATCCTTCAGGCCGTCGATATCGATATACAGATCGTTAATCGGGCCGATAATTTCCAGCATCCGCTGGATATGGCCGGGATTAAGATGCAGCCAGAAGTGCTCCTTTTTCGCCAGCTGACACAGGGTACGGCACAGCTGCGGGTCCAGCTCCTGATGCAGGGTGCGGAATTTATCAATAATAATATCAGTCTGATACGCGGTCGCCGTCTCGTCTGCGGAGAGCAGACGTTCGAAGGAGTCGGCAAAACAGACGATATGCTCGTCGAGGCTACCTTTATAGTCCACGCTGAAGTGGTGGTGACGAATAATGGGCAGGATCGGCGCGAAGGTGGCGAGGCCGCTGAGCATCTCCGCTCCCCGGTGCTGGTGAGGATCGTTCAGATTATCTATCGCATTGAGCGAGGTAATCATCCGCTTGTCGCCCAGTACTCCGATATCGTGCAGCAGCGCGGCGCAAAAGATGGTCTGCTGCTGCTGACGCGGCAGCCGTAACGCCAGCGAAAGCTCAAGGGCGATGAGGGCCGTTCGCTGCATATGCAGATGGAGTTCGGGATTGATTATCTGTATGACACGAGTGGTAAGCATCAATGCTGATTTTAAGGCGAGACGCATCGTTTTTCCCTCTTCGCGATATCCACATAAAATAGGTCGATCATGGCCGTTACTGTCGTGATAATTTAATGGCAACGCGTCTGAAGCGGGACGACGAAAATAATAAACGCTTAGTCCGGCGGCGATTTCATTGTCAAAACATGCCCATCCTGGAGCATCGCTGCACCAAATCTGCGCGAGAAATGAATGAAAAAGCCTTTACTGCCCGATAGTTAACCATTTTGCCTGTAAAAAGAAAATAAATAGTGGCAAGCCGTTTGCATTAACTCTCCGCCAGTTTGATTAATATCTATTTTGGGGAAGAGTGAATATGAATTTTAGAGCATTACTTGCGATTGCGTTACTGACGATGAGTTCCCTGGCAGCCAGCGAAACGCGCCTGCCGCATATCGTGATCCTCGCCACCGGCGGAACCATTGCCGGGTCGGCGGCCAGTAATACCCAAACCACCGGCTATAAGGCCGGCGCGATTGGCGTCCAGACCCTGATTAACGCGGTGCCTGAAATGAGCAAGGTGGCGCGGGTGGACGGCGAGCAGGTGGCGAATATCGGCAGTGAAAATATGACCAGCGATATTATCCTCAAACTCTCTAAGCGGGTGAATGAGCTGCTGGCCAGGGATGACGTTGACGGGGTGGTGATCACCCACGGTACCGATACGCTCGATGAGACGCCTTACTTCCTCAACCTGACGGTGAAAAGCAATAAGCCGGTGGTGCTGACGGCGGCGATGCGGCCGGCAACGGCGATAAGCGCCGATGGCCCGATGAACCTGCTGGAGGCGGTGACCGTTGCCGCCGATCCCGAGGCGAAGGGGCGGGGCGTGATGGTGGTGCTGAACGACCGCATCGGCGCCGCGCGCTTTGTGACCAAAACCAACGCTAACAGCCTCGATACCTTCAAAGCGCCGGAAGAGGGCTACCTGGGCGTTATCGTCGGCGGCAAGCCGCAGTTTGCAACGCGCGTCGATAAGATTCATACCCTGCGCTCGGTCTTTGACGTTCGTCAGCTGAATACGCTGCCGAAGGTGGTGATTATCTACGGCTATCAGGACGACCCGGAGTATATGTACGATGCGGCGATTGCCCATCACGTTGACGGCATCGTCTACGCCGGAACCGGCGCCGGTTCGGTATCCGTGCGCAGCGCCGCTGGGATCGAAAAAGCGCAAAAAGCCGGCATCGTGGTGGTACGCGCCTCCCGCACCGGCAGCGGCGTGGTCCCGGCCGACGATAGCCAGCCTGGGCTGGTGGCCGACTCGCTGAATCCGGCAAAAGCGCGCATTCTGCTGATGACCGCCCTGACGCAAACGCGTAACCCGGAAGTGATTCAGAACTACTTCCATACGTACTGATCGTCCTGTTAGCCGATGGGCCGGGCTATTTCATCACGCACATCGGGCGTCGTGAGATAGGGTCGGGGTGAATTTCCGCCTCCAGCTGGAAAACGCTGCGCAGCAGCGCGGGCGTCAGCACCTCCTCCGGAAGGCCCTGGGCCCGCACTTTCCCGCTTTCCAGCACCACCAGGTGGTCGCAGTAGCGGCTGGCCTGGTTAAGATCGTGAAGGACGGTCACCACCGTCTTTCCGCACATCTGCAGCTCGCGCATCAGCTTCATCAGCTCCACCTGATGATTGATATCCAGCCAGGTTGTCGGCTCATCAAGCAGCACCAGCGGCGTCTGCTGGGCAAGGATCAGCGCCACAAACGCCCGCTGTCTCTGCCCGCCGGACAGTTCGCTCAGCGGCTGCCCGGCGAGCGGCGTCATGCCGGTACGCTCGAGCGCGTCGTCAACGATCCGCCGATCCTCGGCGTTGAGGCGTCCCCACAGCGGCAACCACGGGCTGCGGCCGTAGCTCACCAGCTCGCGTACGCTAATCCCCTCCGGAACGTGGTGCTGCTGCGGCAGCAGCGCCAGATGCCGTGCCAGCTGGCGCGGGCTAAAGCCCGGCAGGGGCCGCTCGCCGAGCCATATTTTACCCGCCGTCGGCGCCAGCAGCCGCGAGAAGCACTTCAGCAGGGTTGATTTACCGCAGCCGTTTGGCCCGAGCAGGGCGCTGATCTGCCCGCCGGGCAGGGTCAGATCCAGCCGGTCGATAATGCGCTTTGCGCCATAGCCGGCGCTCAGGTTTTCGGTTCTCAGTTCCATTCAACGTATCCTTACCAGCAGCCAGATGAACCATGGCGCGCCGATAACGGCGGTTAATACGCCCGCCGGCAGCTCCATTGGGGGATGAATCGTACGGGCCAGCAGGTCGGCCAACAGCAGCAACAGCCCGCCGGTCAGCGCCGAAACGGGCAGCAGGTAGCGGTGGCTGCCGCCCGTTAAGCGGCGCACGAGATGCGGCACCACCAGGCTAATAAACGCGATTGGGCCGCAGACGGCGACGCTCACCGAAGCGAGAGCGACCGCCAGCAGCAGGCCGCCGCGCTGAAGCTGGCGGAGATTGACGCCGAGGGTCCCGGCCCGCTCATGACCGAGCGCCAGCAAGTCCAGGCCGCGGCTGAGCAGCAGGCTTAACGGCAGCAGGAGCGCCAGAACGGGTAGGGCGATAGCGACGAATGAACCGTCCCGCGCCCACAGGCTCCCCGTCAGCCACAGCAGCGCGTTGTTGATCTCCTGGGGCCGGGAGAGCAGCAGGTAGTCGGTAAGGCTGGCCCAGCAGGCCGACAGCGCCACGCCGGTGAGCGCCAGGCGCATCGGGCGGCCAAAGCCGGCCAGCGCAACCAGCGCCAGCATCGCCGCTATGCCGCCGCTAAACGCCACCAGCGGCAGCCACAGCACGGACAGCGAAGGGATAAAATAGAGTGCGGCGACCGACGCCAGGCTGGCGGCATGGTTGATGCCGAGAATATCCGGCGACGCCAGCGGGTTGCGCACCAGGCCCTGAATCAGCACCCCGGCGACCGCCAGCGCGGCGCCGACGATCTGTGCCAGCACCACCCGCGGCAGGCGATACTGCATCAGGACGTAGTGGTACTCGCTGGTTTTGTGCCAGCCGTCGAACAGCGCCCGCCAGGGCAGCGGAACGGCCCCCATAAGCAGGGAGATAACGTTTAACGCCAGCAGCGCCAGCAGCAGGCAGGCGATGCGCATTTTCATCCGCGCCTCCTGACCAGCCAGACAAAGCACGGCGCCCCAACCAGCGCCAGCACCGCGCCCGCCGGAAGCTCCGCGGGCCAGGCCAGCGCGCGGGCGAGAATATCCGCCAGCAGCATAAATATGCCGCCCAGCAGCGCCGCCATCGGCAGCAGGACGCGGCAGTCCTGGCCCACCCACAGCCGCGCGAGGTGCGGTATCAGCAGGCCGATAAACGCCACCGGCCCCGCTACGCTGACGCAGGCGCCGGTCAGCAGCAGCACCGCCGCGTTGATTAGCAGCCGCAGCCGGGAGAGATTCACCCCCAGCGAGTGGGCGGTGCTATCGCCGACGTGTAGCAGGTTCAGGGAGTTTGCCAGCAGAAACACGCCGGGAATAATCAGCGCCGCAAAGGGGAACAGCTGCCAGAACTCCGGCCAGCGAACGTGCGAAACGCCCCCGGCCAGCCAGTATAAAATTCCGTAGGCGCGATCTTCGGCGAGGAGCAGCGTGACGCGGGTTAGCGCCATACACAGCGCCGACAGGGCGATCCCGGCGAGGATCAGCCGGCTGCGATCGAGCTCCTGACGCCAGCCGCCGCCGGCCGCCATCACCAGCAGCCAGCTGACGCCGCCGCCGCAGGCGGCAATAAATGCCAGAGAATAGCCCGCCAGCGGCGCCGGGCTGAAGGCGCTGGTCAGCGACATCGCCAGCGCCGCGCCGCTGTTGATACCGAGCAGGGACGGCGAGGCCAGCGGATTGTGGGTCAGAATTTGCAGCAGCGTGCCCGAAAGCGCCAGGCTGGCGCCGAGCGCGATCGCCACCAGGCTACGCGGCAGGCGCAGATTAAGCACCAGCGCCTGGGCCAGAGAGGGGTTTTTGGGGGCCAGCAGCGCCTGCAGGGCCTCCAGTGGCGCAATGGGGATCGGCGAAAAGCCAAACAGGCTCAGCCACAGCAGGCCCGCCAGCCCGACCAGCGGCAGCCCCCAGATCGGCAGAGCGGAACGGGATGATTTCATTGCTGCACGTCGACCGCCCGGTGGTGAATAATTTTAACCGCATCAGCGGCGATGCGTTCGGCGGCAAACATGCCGCGCATCCGCGCCCAGCTGTTGCTGTCCACGGCGGCCACCTGCTGCTTCTGCTGCGCCTGCAGCATCGGCCATAGCGGGTCCTGCTGCCATTTGCGCACGATGCTTTCCGTCCGATAGTGAGCCACAAACAGCCACTGCGGGTTGATGGCCAGCAGCTGCTCGAGGCCGATCGTCGCCATCGGCGCGCCGCCGATAGCTGCCGGAACCGACAGCCCAAGCGCGCTCAGCACGCTGCCGGTATAGGTATCGCGCGAATGGAGGTTGAACTGCTGTTCGCGGGAGGTGCCGAAGACCACGCTGGCGCCTGCCGGCAGCTGAGCGGCGAAATCGGCCATCCGCCGGCGGTGCTGCGCCAGGCGCTGCTGCATAAGCGGATCCTGGCCGACGACTTTGCCGATAATGGCCGCCGACTGCAGGTTTTCGGCATAGGTTTCATTGCGCGACTTTAGCAGCAGCACCGGAGCGATTTGCCGCAGGGCGGCATAAATGCCGCGATGGCGGCTGCTATCGGCCACGATCAGGTCCGGGCGCAGGGCGCTAATCGCCTCCAGTGAGGGCTGGGCGCGGGTGCCGACCGACCGCCACGGCTTCAGGCGCGCGCGGACCTCGGGCAGAATGCGCGCGGGGTCGTTATCGTCGGCGATGCCGACGGGGCTGAGGTCAACCGCCGCCAGCGCATCGGCGAAAGAGAGCTCCAGCACGACGATCCGCTGCGGGGCTTTATCGAGGGTAAACTGCCCCTGCAGATCCTCGACCGTCACGGCACAAGCCGGGCCGCCGAACGCCAGCAGCGCGGCAAAGACAAGACGTAAAATAGCCAACATACTCACTCCACAATGGCGGGACGCTTCAACCGCCCCGCCGATATCAACCAGCAACAGCGCCGCCTCAGGTCGAGGCGGCGAACGGGCAGTGTCAGAATTTCAGCGATCCCTGCAGGTACAGGGTGCGCGGCTGACCGGCGTAAATGCCTTTGTTGTTGTCGTCGTACGAGCGGGTGTAGTACTCGTGGTCGAAGATATTCTTCACCCCGACCGCGAGGTTGAGGTCGGCCATCTGTGGACCAAAGTCGTAGGCGACGCGCGCCCCCCACAGCATAAAGCCCGGGATGCGGCCGGTGCTGCCGTCGGCGCTCTCCTCGACGGTGTTGGCATTGTCGGCAAACTGGCTGGACTGGAAATCGCTATTGAGGTTGAAGGTCCAGCTGCCCGGCTTATAGTCAACGCCGAGGGTGCCTTTATGCTTCGGCGAGAAGGGGACCTGATTGCCGTAGGTGTCGCCTTTTTCGCGGATTTCAGCGTTAACGTACGCGTAGCTGGCGTAGACCGACAGGTTGTCGAAGCGCGGCGAGAGATCGCCGAGATCGTAGCGTGCCTGGGTCTCCAGCCCGCTGTGGCGGGTTTTGCCGCGGGCGGTGACGGTATCGTTGGTCTGGTTGGAGTCATACTGATTATTGAAGTTAATCAGGAACAGGCCCATTTCCGCGCTCAGGGCGCCGTTGTCGTAGCGGCTGCCGATTTCCCAGGTGCGGGCCTTTTCCGGCTCCACGCTGCCGCTCTCCACAGCCTTGCCAATTTGGCTGTACTGTACGGTACCGAACGATCCTTCGGTGTTAGCATAAAGATTCCAGCTGTCGGTGAGATGATAAAGCACGTTAAGCGCCGGCAGCGGGGCGTTGTAGCTGACCTGCTCGCGGCTACCCTTCAGGTTATTGTCCTGATAAGACTCAATATGTTCGAAGCGCATGCCCGGGGTGATCGTCCAGCTGCCGATATCAACCCGGTCGTCGATATACCAGGCGTGCGCCTCGGTACCGGAACGGGTATCGCGATCGTAAGGGCTGGCGGTGCTCGGCAGCTCGCCGCTGGCGGTGGTGGTGTAGTAGCGCATCTCATGGGTGGATTCGTTCACGTAGCGATAGCCGACGCCCACTTCGTGCGCGGTAGCGCCGAGCGTAAAGCTCTGGCTGTAGCGCGGCTCAATTCCGCGCACCCAGTATTCGCGCGGCGAGAGCGTAATGCGCTTGCCCTGCTCAAGGTAGCCGCTGCGCAGCGTGTGGGTGTAGAAGCCCTGAATATTGAACTTGTGCATGGCGTCCGGCTGAAACTGATAGCCGAGGCTGGCGAGCTGGCGGCGACCCCAGAAGCGGTCGTACGGGCGGGTAGACTGCCAGCGGTCGGCATCATAATCGGCGCGGGAGAGCCCGCCGGGCATGTCGGCCTCGCCGTCATAATATTGCAGCAGGCTGTTAAAGGTATGGACCTCGTTGGGCGCATATTTACTTTTCAGCATCACGTCGTCAATGCGGGTAGCGCTATGCTCGCGCCAGTCGCTGCCGCGGGTGCCGGAATAGAGCAGCGCGGAGCCAAAGCCGTTATCCGCCGTGCCGCCAATCATCAGGTTGTGCGTCTCTTTGGGATTGTTCTGCGAGGAGGTTGGGCTCAGCTGACCCTCAACGCCGCCCTCAATGCCAAAATCCTGCGGAATGGCGCGGGTGACGAAGTTAACGACGCCGCCCACGTTCTGCGGTCCGTAGCGCACGGCGCCCGCGCCGCGAACCACGTCCACGGCATCCATATTGCCCAGCGATACCGGCGCCAGCGACAGCTGGGGCTGGCCGTAGGGGGCGAAGGGCACCGGGATACCGTCCATCAGCACCGTCGAGCGGCTGGCCAGGCGAGGGTTGAGGCCGCGGATGCCAAAGTTCATCGCCAGGTCGTGACTACCGGTCCCGGTATTCTCCGGGGCGTTGACTCCCGGAATGCGGTTCAGCACCTCGCGCATGGTGGTGGCGCCGGTTTTGGCAAACTCCGCGCGGCGAATAACGTCGCGGGCGCCGGCGTGTTCAAACACGTCGTTTTCCCGGGCGTCGCCGAGCCAGTCGCCGACTACCGTCAGCGTTGCCTCGCTGTCAACGGGGGCGGGCTCCAGCGTCCAGGCGTTATTGCCCAGCGCTTTGAGCCGCAGGCCGCTGCCGTTGAGCAGCGTCTGCAGGCCATCCTCAACGTCGTAGCTGCCGTGCAGGCCGTCGCTGTGCTTGCCCCGGGTCAGGCTGGCATCGGCTGCGAGGGTGATGCCGCTGCGGGCGGCGTACTGATTGAGCGCGGTATCTAAATCTCCGGCGGCAATATCAAACTGCGCGGCGGCAAAGGCCGGCGCGGCGGCCAGCGCTATCAGCGGCAGCAGGCTTAAGCGGATTGCCATCACCAGAGGCATTGGTTTGCGTAGAACGCGTAAAGGCGTCATCTGTTCTCCACGATTGTTTTGGTTGTTTTCACCTGTTAAGTCGAACGAGCAGGGGAAAAGGGACAATGGAGAATGAGAATTTTTTGTGTTTTTTTTCTCAGGCGGGCACGACGGTGACCCAGTAGCGGGTGGCAAACTGTAGTTTTACCGGCAGCGTCTGCGTAATAATCTGCAAAATCTGCCCGGTATCGCTCAGCGGAAAGGCGCCGCTGAGGCGTAAATCGGCAACGCGAGGGTCGCAGCGCAGAATGCCGGGACGATAGCGGGAGAGCGTGGCGATAACCTCGCCCAGCGGACGGTCGCGAAAGCTGAGCACGCCCTGGGTCCAGCTATCTTCTCCGGCGCTCAGCGTCCGTATTGGCGAGAAGGCCCCGGCGCTGAAGCGCAGGCTTTCTCCGGCCTCGACCCGCTGAATCTGGCCGTGCGCTAAGCGCACCTCAACGGCGTGCTGCTGCACCGCCAGGCGGGTTTCATCGGCAAACTGGCGCACGGTAAACTCGGTGCCCAGCGCGGTAAGGTTCCCGTCGCGGGTCTGCACGCGAAACGGCCGCTGGCTCTCGTCGCGGGCGGTGCGGATGGCAATTTCGCCGTAGCGCAGGCGCACCAGGCGCTGGCGCGCGTCGAAATAGACGTCGGCGGCGCTGTCGGTGTTGAGGGTCAGAATTGAGCCGTCCGCCAGCGGCTGGCGTCGCGTCATCCCCCTGGCGGTGCGGTAGTCGGCGCGAAGTCCCTCCGCCAGCTCGCTGTCCCACAGCCGCCAGCTTCCGCCGGCGATGGCCAGCAGCATCAATCCTTTCAGCACCTGACGGCGGGCGGCCCGACCGTCGTTGAGAGCCCGACTGGCGAGCGCGCCCGGAAGATGGCCCATCTGCTGACGCAGGTTTTCGACCTGCTGCCAGGCCCACCGGTGATCGTGGTCCTGCTCGTACCACTGCTGCCAGCGGGCTTCCTGCTGCGGACTGGGGCGGCCGTCGCTGAGCAGGGCATACCAGTGGGAGGCCGAGCGCAGGGCCTGGCGACGGGAGTCGCTAAGCTTCGGGGTCACAGATCGTTCTCCAGGCGAAAAATCAGGCAGTGCTCGGTCGCTTTGGCAACATATTTTTTCACCGAGCTGACGGAGACCGTCAGGCGTACGGCGATTTCGGCGTAGGTCAGGCCTTCCAGCTGCGAGAGCAAAAACGCCTCCCGCGCCTTCTGGCTCAGGCCATCCAGCATCGCGTCCACCTGCTGCAGCGTCTCCAGCTGAATTTGCTGCAGCTCGGCGGAGGGCGCCAGCGCTTCCGGGAGCTGGGCAATCATCTCCAGCCAGGCGCGCTCCAGCGCATTGCGGCGAAACAGATCGATCATTACCCGCTTCGCGATGGTGCACAGAAAGGATTTCGGATCGCGGATGGTCGTTAAGGGTTCGCCGCCCATCACCCGTATAAAGGTGTCCTGGGCGACGTCATCGGCGTCGAAAGAGGATTGCAGCCTGCCGGTCAGCCAGTTTTTCAGCCAGCCGTGATGGGCGTGATACAGCGAAGCAAGCGTCAGCGGTGCGGCGGTGGCGGAGAGTGAGGACATGGCCGGATTCAGGAAAAATGGAACGATGGCGCATATGTTAATATGAGAATGTTTCTCATTACAATTAAAACGCAGCGCTAAGTGCGCCTCCAGGCCGGGTTATCACCTTAAGTAATTGTTACCCATTACAATTGATTTTATCTCCGCCTGGCCTGGCGCGCGGCGGCGGCTTCTCAACGGTCAAATGCAAATAAAAGTCATTATCAATATTCCCTCATCAAAGATAATGATGTATTTATAATGCATCTTATAAGTCGTGAGGTGCTGCAGATGAATGCGAGTGAAAAGGCCGGACACACATTTTTAGCCAGCCTGGGGAAAACCCGGCTGCGGCCCGGTGGCGTAGAGGCGACGGAGTGGCTGTTCCGCCAGGCCGATTTGTCCTCGGACAGTACGGTGCTGGAGGTGGCCTGTAATATGGGGACCACCTCAATAGAGCTGGCGAAACGATTTGGCTGTCGGGTATACGCCATCGATATGGATAAAGACGCGCTGGCGAAGGCCCGGCAAAATACCGTTCTTGAAGGCGTGGATAATAAGGTTCTGGTGATGGAGGCTAACGCTACCAGCCTGCCGTTTCCCGACGCCACCTTTGACGCGGTGATTAATGAGGCGATGCTGACCATGTATGCCGATAAAGCTAAAGCAAAGCTGGTGGCGGAATATTATCGCGTGCTCAAGCCCGGCGGCCGCCTGCTGACCCACGATATTATGTACACCCGACAGGCGCTGGGGGAGGGCGATCGCATGGCACTGCAGGGAGTCGTCAGATCTCACGTCAGCCCGATGAGCCAGGCGCGCTGGCAGTCTCTCTTCGAAGAGGCGGGCTTTGACTCCGTGCGCTGCCACGCGGGCCCGATGTCGCTGATGTCGGCGCGGGGGTTGATAAAAGACGAAGGTTTCCGCCAGGCCCTGAGGATCATCTGTAATGGCCTGCTTAAGCGGGAGAATCGTCCGCGTTTTCTGGCGATGATGCGCTTTTTCCGGCGTCAGCGGCGGCAGCTTAATTTTATTGCCTGCTGTTCGGCTAAAAGCCGTACGGTACAAAAATAATGTGTAATAAACGTTCGAAATAAAAGCAACCCTATATATCTGTCATTATTTGTCAGGAAGATAAAATAAGCTGAGTCTTATTTTTTGCGTCACCGCCGGCGGTAAATTTTTGACCGAATATGAGCGAGGTAAATTATTCTTTCCGCTGCCGCCGGCGATACCACGGTTGATTCCTCGCCGCCTCGTTGCGCATCATTATTAAGCAGCGCCTGGGGGAGGCTGAAGGCGCGGGCAGCGCCGAATTGCCGGGCTTTTGCCGATCGACGGCGATGCCGGGAACGGCGGTGGAAAAGGGTGTTTCAGCAGGCGCGAGTTTGGCGCTTGTATAAATGAATAGCATGAAAATGATTTTACAGATGAATATTCTTAATTAATTATTGATTTTTAATTTACATTTTGTAACAAGTGTGCTGGCATTATGTTTTTTTACCCTCAGCGTTCGTTTTTACTTGCCCGAGTGAATTTAGGCAGATTACTATTGTCGTACTTGCTATATGTACCGCCTAACGACTGATGAAGGGAATCGTTTTTTCCTTAAGCGTTACCTCATTTAGGATGTTTACAGGAAAAATGATGCCTTCCGCTTTTGATAAGAGTCTTTTGCATCCCCGCAATTGGGGAACCTGGCTAGGCCTGGCCATTCTTTGGTCGCTCGTGCAATTACCCTATCCGCTCCTTCACCGCATCGGCACCCGCGCCGGTAAGCTGTCGCGACGCTTCCTTAAGCGCCGGGAGCAGATTGCCAGAAGAAACCTTGAGCTCTGTTTCCCCGACATGCCTGCTGAAGCGAGAGAAAAGCTGATCGAGCAGAACTTTATGTCGTTGGGAATGGGGTTAATTGAAACCGGCATGGCGTGGTTCTGGAGCGACGAGCGCGTCAGGAAATGGTTTGATGTCGAAGGTCTCGACAATCTCGAAAAGGCGATGAGCGCGCGTAAAGGCGTCATGGCGGTCGGCGTGCACTTTATTTCTCTTGAGCTCGGCGGCCGTACGATGGGCCTCTGCCGGCCGATGATGGCAACCTACCGTCCGCACAACAGCCCGCTGATGGAGTGGGTGCAGACTCGCGGACGCCTGCGTTCGAACAAAGCGATGATCGATCGCCGCAATTTATCCGGCCTGGTGCACGCTCTGAAAGCCGGTGAGGCGGTGTGGTTTGCTCCCGATCAGGATTACGGCCCCAAGGGCAGCGTCTTTGCTCCGTTCTTCTCCGTGCCCCAGGCCGCAACGACCAACGGCACCTACGTTCTGTCGCGCCTCTCGGGTGCCAAAATGCTGACCATCAGCATGGTGCGTAAAGCGAACGGCAAAGGCTACACCTTATACATTGGCGACACGCTGGACGATTATCCTGTTGAAGATAAGCAGGAAGCGGCCACCTACATCAACAGGGTTATCGAAAGAGAGATCCTGCGCGCGCCTGAACAATATCTGTGGGTTCACCGACGCTTCAAAACGCGTCCGCTGGGTGAAGCCTCTCTGTACTAAGCCACCAGGCAGAGTAAGCTCTTTCAAAATCACGTTAGTTGCGTTAACGTGAGCGCGATCATATTTCTTGTTGAACGCGAAGGAGTGCAGTGTGTTCGCTGAGTTTGGTGTTTTGAACTATTTGACCTACCTGGTCGGGGCTATTTTTATCATCCTGGTGCCCGGCCCCAATACCTTTTTTGTCCTCAAAACCGGCATCGCGCACGGCATCAGGAAGGGCTATCTGGCGGCGGCTGGCGTGTTTATCGGCGACGCGGTGCTGATGCTGCTGGCTTTTGCCGGCGTTGCGACGCTGATCAAGACGACGCCGGTACTGTTCAATATCGTGCGCTATCTCGGGGCCATCTATCTGCTGTGGCTGGGTGGCAAAATGCTCTACGCGGTGCTGACGCAGCGGGAAGGGCAGAGCGATGCCGACGCCGAGCCGGTGAGTGCGATCCTCAAGCGTTCGCTGACCCTCAGCCTCACCAATCCTAAGGCTATCCTGTTTTACGTCTCCTTCTTCGTCCAGTTTATCGACGTCAGCGCGAAGACGCCGGGCCTGGCCTTCTTTATTCTGGCGCTGACCCTGGAAGTGATTAGCTTTATGTACATGAGCTTCTTAATTGTCTCCGGATCTTTCGTGACGCGCTACGTTAAAACGAAGAAGAAGCTCGCCAAAATTGGCAACAGCCTGATAGGTCTGGTCTTTGTCGGATTTGCCGCGCGCCTGGCGACGCTGCAGTCGTAGCCGTCCGGCCGGTGGCGTTGCGCCGGCCCGCAGCGATAATCTCTGGATTGTAACAAAAGCCCTTCAATTTTAATTGCATTGGTGTTACATATACAGCCGATTGTCGGTCAGATAAAAGGGAACCCGGATGATTCTGCATAAACTCATCAGCAATAAAAACAGTAAGAAATTTTTCTTGTCGATAGCGGTGGTGTTTGCCATCGCGCTTGCCGTGGTTGGACGCGCGACGTTTGGCGGCGTGGTGAGCGAGTACAATATGCCGTACTCCGAATGGACAACCTCGATGTTCTTCCTGCAAGGGGCGATGGTGACGGTCTACAGCATCGTATTTACGCTGCTTTTTTCCATTCCGCTGGGCTTCGTCTTCTTAGGTTCTGACCGCCAGGACTAAATGAAACAAGGCGAACCCAGGTTCGCCTTGATCCGCCTTTTTTCACCAGCCTCTGCCGTCGTAATGATGGTGGTGGTGTCTGTGATGATAGCCATCATCAACAATGCATCCCGATAACAGCGTGCATAGCGCGAGCATCAACGACAACACGATCGGTTTTTTCATTTCTCACTTCTCCGTTAGTCCGCCGTCCGCCCGCAACTGGCGACGGGTTCGGCTGGTGAAGTGAGTGTATCGCGTTAAGTTATTGAGTGGATAAGACAACTCTGCAATTTAAGCACCACGGAAAAGGGCGGTTACCACCAGCCAAACTGCACGCCAGCCAGCGCAATAACGGCGATAATAATCATCAAAATGGTGCTTTTTTTCACGAAGCGCCGCCCGGCGCCGCGTATCCGCCAACAAAAAACCAGCCAAGAAAAATGACGGCGATAATAAAAATTACTACCGGGAAAAGAATACCCAATTTCATTGTGTTGTCCCTGAGCCTGCAAGTGATGTCCGCTATCATACTGGAAATCCCGCCGGGTTAGTCAATATTCAGGAAGGTCTCTTTGCGGCGCGACTTTTTATCCTGATACATCGCATCGTCAGCGGCCCGCAGCGCGCTCTCCATATCCATCGTTTGCGGATCCACGTCGATCACCCCAAAGCTGGCGCCAGGGTAGCTAATCCGGTGCTCGGCCAGGAAGTAAATTCCGCCGAGCTCCTTGCGCAGAGCGGCAATAAACGCCTGCTGCTCTTCGGCTTCGAGACCCGCACCGATAATCAAGAACTCGTCGCCGCCGAGGCGACCCACCAGATCCCCCTGGCGCACGCGGGCGTTTAAACGCTCGCCAACCTGGACAAGGAAGCTATCGCCGCATGGGTGGCCGAACCGATCGTTGATCGCCTTAAAGTCGTCGAGATCGATGAAGATCAGCAAAATATTGCGCTGCAGTTCGCGCGCGCGCGGGAATATCGTCGAGAGGTGCTTGAACAGCGCGCGACGGTTGGGTAAGCCGGTTAATTCGTCGGTGTAGGAGTGCATCTCCAGCGCCGAGTTGGCGGCGCGCAGCTGCTCGACCAGCGTCTCTTTCTCAACGTAGTGCGAGATGAGGTTGGCGAACAGGCCCATCACCTGCTCGCCTTCCAGGTTGTAGGGCTGTTTCTGGCGGCTGGTGGCGCAGAGCGTGCCGTACAGCGAGCCGTCGGTCAGGCGAACGGGAATGCTGAAAAAGGTGGCGATACCGAGCTCCTGGGCGGCAATGCACGAGCGCCAGCGGCTGGCGACGTCGTTGCTGAACAGGCAGTTATCATCGATAGCGCGCTTGCACAGCGACTCGTTCCACGGGACGGAAAAGCCCTCCGGGATCGTCATTTCGCTACTGTTATGCGCATACATAACCAGCTGGCGCTGGGCGCTAAGATCAATTCGGGTCAGATAGGTCGACTCCATTCGGGTCACAAGTTCCAGCATCTCAAGCAGTTGTCGCACCAACAGCTCCAGCGAATGTTCGTTGGCGAGCGTTTGCGAGACGCGAGCAAGAATAAAATCTGACATGAATGTACGGCTCCCGATCGCCGAGCGCTATCGCCGGTAAAAGGCTGAAACGGCTAACAGCGAAAAGTAAACATAGATACAACAAATTTAACACATTAGCGGCGGGAATACCTGCGGTCGCAGCGGGAAAAAAAGCCCCGTCGGGGGCGACGGGGAAAAACTCATTGATTATGGAATGATCTGTTCTCTGGTCAATTCGAGAACAAGGGCTACTCTACGGCGCAAAAGTGTAGTTAAAATGGAGAAATCGTGAAGAATCAGGGCCCTCATCGCGGCGCTGGTCAATTGAAGGAGTCAAAATGAAGTGGATGACAATACTACTGCCGCTGGCGCTGGCCGGGTGCGCGAAGCCGACAACGTCCCCGGATGCACCGCCGCCGCCGAAGTCAATCGGCATGGCGAACCCGGCCTCGGTCTACTGCGGCGAGAAGGGCGGTAAGCTGATACCGATACAGACGCCGCAGGGCGTGCGTAGCGACTGCAGGCTGCCCGGCGGTGAAACCCTCGATGAATGGGAGCTGTGGCGCCGGGATCATCCTGCTAAGGCGTAATCTCGCCAACCGGCAGATTCTCCAGCCACTCGGCCAGCACCAGCGCGTGGTTTTGCCGGGTATCCTTTGCGGCGTAGATCAGCGTTAGCGGCTGCCGGTGAGCCAGCGTGGCCAGGCGTAGCCCCTCGTCACGATGGCTCTCCAGCTCCCGGCAATACTGCTCGCGGAAGCTGGCGAAGTCGATAGCTTCGCCGTGCAGGGCCTTGCGCAGCTCCGCGGACGGGGTCAGGGTTTTGCACCACTCATCGTAGCGCAGCGCCTCTTTTTTAATCCCCCGAGGCCAAAGCCTGTCGACCAGCACGCGATAGCCGTCGCCGGCGTCGGCCGGATCGTAGACGCGTTTACATTGAATCATCGCTATTCTCCATCCGTTGCATCCAGGCAAGCAGCTGCGGGATCTGCCCGTCGGAAAAAACCGTAATACCCTGTTCGCGCAGCAGCGCTGCCGCCACGCCGGAGCCGGGCTTGCGCTGTCCGCTAAAGGAGCCGTCGTAGATAAACTGGCTGCCGCAGGTCGGGCTGCCGTCGGTGAGCAGCGCCGCCTGGCAGCCCTCCTCCCGGGCGGCCTTCAGCGCCAGCCAGGCGGCCAGCTGATAGTGCGCGGTGACGTCGTGGCCGTCGCTTTCAACGATGCGCCCGCGATTTTGCATCACCTCCGCACCCTGAGAGTCGACAATTTCTGCCGGCAGTCTCGGCACCGGTAGCCCGGCGGCCAGCTCGGGGCAGTGGATAACCAGCCGGTTTTCGCGCTGCCAGCGCGCCAGAGTCTCGGCCAGCTGCGCTTTGTCGCTGCCGTTATAGCGTACCTGGAACCCCATCAGGCAGGCGCTCACCAGCAGCTTACCGCCGCCGGGGCGGGGCGAAAGCAAACGGGTCGTCCCGTCATCGGCCGTAATGGGAAGTGGTTTTTGCATCGGTCTCTCCGGTATAAAAAATTCACCGTAATGCCTCAGGGATCCCGCAGCAGGTGCGGAAGGCTGACGGCAGCGCGTGGCGATACCGATATTATCATCTGCCATCACCGACTGCCAAAGCGTCGTCAGGGCGTCGCCGCCGGCCGGTCTGCTGTCAACGCGGGGGAATCCCCCTGGAATCAGGAGTGTTATTTTTTTGCGCGACGCATAGAATAGCTCAGGACACATTGAGTTGTTATTGCTACAAATGGATTTTGCGCTTTGAATCAGCCCGTATCTCTGCGGGTTTTTTTTATTTTAAAAACGGGACTTTTCTCCGCTATAGCGCTCTTGTAATATATTATTTTACGCCTTCAGGAATTCTCTTGTTTATAATAACGTATTAAAAATGATACCTTAAAAATATATTAAATCTCAGGTGCTATTTTTGATACTTTAAAAGTCCCCGCGATAAATCAGGTTATGTGATCGCCGTATATACATCAGTTTGGCTTAATTTAATAAAATAGCAAAATAAACACGGAAATTTATTACCTGAAACAGAGTCAGTTAGATCTGACTCCACTCTATATTATTGAGGCCATATTATGGAAAGCGTTCAAAATACCCTTGTTGCTCGCGAAAGCAGCGGCTGGAGAAAAAGTGACACCGTCTGGATGCTGGGGCTGTACGGGACGGCGATTGGTGCCGGGGTGCTTTTTCTGCCGATTAACGCCGGGGGTGGCGGCCTGATCCCGCTGATCATCATGGCCATTCTCGCCTTTCCGATGACCTTTTTCGCCCACCGCGGTTTAACCCGTTTCGTGCTCTCAGGTAAAAATCCTGGCGAAGATATTACCGAAGTGGTGGAGGAGCATTTTGGCGTCGGTGCCGGCAAGCTGATTACCCTGCTGTACTTCTTTGCGATTTACCCGATCCTGCTGGTTTATAGCGTCGCGATCACCAATACCGTCGACAGCTTTATTACCCACCAGCTCGGCCTGGTTTCTCCGCCGCGCGCAATTTTATCGCTGATTTTAATTGTGGGCATGATGGGTATTGTACGTTTTGGCGAAAAAATGATTGTTAAGGCCATGAGCGTGCTGGTGTTCCCGTTTGTCGCGGCGCTGATGATCCTGGCGCTCTATTTGATTCCTCAGTGGAACGGTGCGGTACTGGATACCCTGTCGTTCAGCAGCGCTGCCGCCACCGGCAACGGCCTGTGGATGACGCTGTGGCTGGCTATTCCGGTGATGGTGTTTTCCTTCAACCACTCGCCGATTATCTCCTCCTTTGCGGTGGCGAAACGGGAAGAGTATGGTCAGGACGCCGAGCGTAAATGCGCCCGCATCCTCAGCTATGCGCACATCATGATGGTGCTGACGGTGATGTTCTTCGTGTTCAGCTGCGTCCTGAGCCTCTCTCCGGCAAACCTTGCGGAAGCGAAGGCGCAGAACATCTCCATCCTCTCCTACCTGGCAAACCACTTTAACGCGCCGCTGATTGCCTGGATGGCGCCGATTATCGCTATGATCGCGATTACCAAATCCTTCCTCGGCCACTACCTCGGCGCGCGTGAAGGCTTTAACGGTATGGTTATCAAGTCCCTGCGCGGTAAAGGTAAAACCATTGAAATTACCAAACTGAATAAAATCACCGCGCTGTTCATGCTGGTGACCACCTGGCTGGTGGCGACCCTGAATCCGAGCATTCTGGGGATGATCGAAACCCTCGGCGGCCCGGTTATCGCTATGATCCTGTTCCTGATGCCGATGTACGCCATCAATAAGGTACCGGCCATGCGTAAATACAGCGGCCACATCAGCAACGCGTTTGTGGTGGTGATTGGGCTGATTGCCATCTCAGCCATCTTCTACTCTCTGTTCAGCTAAGCTCCCGGCGCCTCCCGTCACGGGAGGCGCATTCGTTTTGCTTTGTAACCCAATGGGTGCCACATGATTAGCGTTTTCGATATTTTTAAAATCAGTATCGGGCCCTCCAGCTCACACACCGTCGGGCCGATGAAAGCGGGAAAACAGTTTGTTGATACCCTGCAGGAAAAGGGCCTGCTGCATAAAGTGACTCGCCTGGTAGTGGACGTCTACGGCTCCCTTTCGTTAACCGGTAAGGGCCACCATACCGATATTGCGATTATTCTTGGACTCTCGGGCTATTTACCGGATACCGTCGATATCGACGCCATTCCCACGATTATTCGTGACGTTAATACCCTGCAGCGTCTGCGCATTGAAGAGGGCCAGCGGGAAATTGAGTTCCCGGTGGCGGAGTGCATGCGTTTTCATAATGAGTTTTTGCCGCTGCATGAGAACGGTATGAGCATCACCGCGCTCTGCGACGGAAAAATCGTCCACTTCCAGACCTACTACTCCATCGGCGGCGGCTTTATCGTCACCGAGGAGGCGTTCGGCAAGAGCCAGGATGCGGAGGTCGATATCCCGTTCCCTTTCTACTCCGCCCGCAACCTGCTGGCGCACTGCCACGATAACAGCCTGTCGATTTCCGCGGTGATGATGAAAAATGAGGTTGCCCGCCACGGCAGAGAAAGCGTCGAGCAAACTATGGCGAAAATCTGGGAGACCATGAGAAACGCCATTAACCGCGGCATGAGCACCGAAGGCCTGCTGCCGGGGCCGTTAAAGGTGCCGCGTCGCGCCTCCGCGCTGCACCGCGTGCTGGCTCCCCAGAGCCAGTCGATTACGCCGCTCAGCGCGATGGACTGGGTCAATATGTTTGCGATGGCGGTCGGGGAAGAGAACGCCTCCGGCGGCCGGGTGGTGACTGCGCCCACCAACGGCGCCTGCGGCATCGTGCCGGCGGTGCTGGCCTATTACGACCGCTTTATCAAAACGGTGACGCCGGAAATCTATATGCGCTACTTCCTGACCGCCGGCGCGGTAGGCATATTGTACAAAATGAACGCCTCCATTTCCGGCGCGGAAGTTGGCTGCCAGGGGGAGGTCGGCGTGGCGTGTTCCATGGCTTCCGCCGGGCTGGCGGAGCTGCTGGGCGCCAGCCCGGAGAAGGTTTGCATTGCCGCTGAAATTGGCATGGAGCACAACCTCGGGCTAACCTGCGATCCGGTTGCCGGTCAGGTCCAGGTGCCGTGTATCGAGCGCAACGCGATTGCGGCGGTGAAGGCGATCAACTCCGCCAGCATGGCGATGCACCGCACCAGCGATCCGAAAGTGTCGCTGGATAAGGTCATCGATACCATGTTTGAGACGGGGAAAGACATGAACGCCAAGTATCGCGAAACCGCCCGTGGCGGGCTGGCGATTAAAGTCGCGGTCTGCGAATCCTGACGTTTGCTCACGCCGCCTGCGCCGCAGGCGGTTTTTTTTCGGCCATTCTTTGCCCGCGCGGCTGCCTCAGCCGGCGGGCGATTTCCCCCGCCAGGCTAGCTTTTTTTCTCTGCTTCCGCCGGCGGGAAAGACCAGACAACGCTATGAGACGCTGATGAGGTGTACCATTCGTTAATGGTGGCGTTCGCATCGCTGGCCTTTTCGGCTGCGGCGCATTGCTCTTTTGGCGGCTGCGCCTTTTTGCGAATACGGATGCGGGGAGGGGCGGTGGCGTTGATTTGCGCATTAAAAGTACGAATGTGCGAATCGAATAAAACGGACTCCAGCTGATGCAAACGATCGAGACCACGCAATATTCCGATTAGCGTACTCAGGGTAACAGATTCACCTAATTCTACGCGTTTGATGGTTGCTGCGCCGACCTGCGCACGTTCGGCGAGTTCAATTTGGGAGAGCCCGAGCTGCATACGCGTTTCTTTAATTCTGCGGCACAGTTCAGAGATAATTTCGCTATCGGACATCGTACTGAAACGCATCTTGCTGCCTCTACTGCTTAATAAATCATTACGGATTATTTAACAGGCTAATTTATAAATAAAGTGAATAATTCCTTTTTTGCGAGAGTAATAACACTGTTTTTTATTTAACAAAATAGCTACAAAAAGAGCGGGGTAAATAAATAGCGGGAATTGAATAAGATAGTCAAAAAGTCGCGAGGACTTTTAATTCATTTTCAGCGCGGGCAGCGCCCCTCACGTCAAATGCAGGTCGCCGGTCGGGCGGAAAATAAGGATTGTGTTCCGTGAGGGAGATCGCTAATCTGAGGCTCCTTGTGTTGCCCGAAAATCGTTCCGACATAAGGACCCTGCTATGAACACTCCCCTGCGTATTGCCCTGGTTGGCGACTACAACCCTGACGTTGTCGCTCACAAAGCGATTCCCCTGGCCATCGACGATGCCGCTGCCGTGCTGGAGCTGCCTCTGCGCTATGACTGGCTGGCAACCAGCGATATCCACGATGCCGAAGCGCTCGCCGACTACGACGCCATCTGGGTCGTTCCCGCCAGCCCCTATAAAAATGCCGCCGGCGCGTTTATCGCGATCCGCTATGCGCGCGAAAACAGCATTCCCTTCCTCGGCACCTGCGGCGGTTTTCAGCACGCGATCGTTGAGTATGCGCGCAACGTCCTGGGCTGGCAGGATGCGGCGCATGCGGAAACGGATAGCGAAGGGCGAATGGTGATTGCGCCGCTGAGCTGCTCCCTGGTGGAGAAAACGGCGGCGATTGAGCTGCGCGCGAATACGCTGATTGCCCGCGCCTACGGCCGCGACAGCATTGAAGAGGGCTATCACTGCAGCTATGGCATTGCCGAGGAGTTTGCCCGCGAGCTGGAGCAGGGCGACCTGCGGGTGACTGGCTGGGACGAAGAGGGGGATATTAGGGCGGTGGAGCTGGTAACGCATCCGTTCTTTGTCGCGACCCTGTTCCAGCACGAGCGCAACGCGCTGGCCGGAAGTCCGTCGCCGCTGGTGCACGCCTTTTTACGCGCCGCCAGCCAATAGCGCGCTCTGGCCCCCGCCACGACCCCGTAACGCCGGGGTCGTAGGGCCGAGGGCAAAAGAGCGCTTTAGCCGTTAATCTCCCGGGCGCGGCCGGCAAGGGCGCCGAATATGGCCATCACCACGGCGGTCAGCGCCACGGCGATGAGCGGAATATGCCAGTCGCCGTTGGTATCATGGATTTTCCCCATCACCGGCGGCCCGCAGGCGGCCAGCAGATAGCCAACGGCCTGCGCCATGCCGGAAAGCGCCGCCGCCTGGTGCGCCGAGCTGGCGCGCAGGCCGATAAAGGTTAGCCCCAGAATCATCGTTGCCCCGGAGCCGAAACCAAAGAGCAGCGCCCAGAGAACCGCCTGCCCCGGCGCCAGCCACAGCCCGGCCGAGCTGACGGCGCACATCAGCGCCACCAGCACCGCGATGCCGCGCTGGTCCTTCAGGCGGTGCAGGATCAGCGGGATCGCGAGGCCCGGCGCGGCGGTTGCCAGCTGAAGCAGACCGTGCAGGGAGCCGGCCTGCGCTTCGCTATAGCCGAGGCTCTGCAAAATGGCCGGCAGCCAGCCGACTATCACGTAATACACCAGCGAGTTAATGCCGAGGAACAGCGTCACCTGCCAGGCCAGCGCCGAGCGCCAGATCCCGCGGTTGTGCAGGGCGCCTGACGCGGTCAGCGGAGCTGCGGCCTCTCTGCGCGACTGCGGCAGCCAGATGAACAGCGCCAGCAGCGGGAAGACCATCAGCATCAGCAGCGCCCCGCGCCAGCCAAAGCCGGCCAGCGCCAGTGGGACCACCATGGCGGAGCCCAGCGCCGCGGCGGCACCCATGGTGAGCGAATAGGCGCCGGTCATTTTAGCCACGTGCTGCGAAAAATCGCGCTTGATTAAGCCCGGCAGCAGCACGTTGCCTAACGCAATCCCGCAGCCTATGACGGCCGTTCCGCCAAACAGCATGGTTGCGGAAGGCAGCGATCGCAGGCCGATGCCGAGGCAAATTAGCCCCAGCGCGATCAGCAGGCTGCGCTCGATGCCAAAGCGGCGGGCGACGCCTGCCGCCAGCGGCGAAACCAGGCCAAAGGCCAGCAGCGGCAGGGTGGTTAACAGCCCGGTTTGGGCGGTGGTCAGCCCGTACTCCGCGCGAATGGCGTCGAGCAGCGGGGCGGCGCCGGTAAAGGTCACGCGCAGCGT
This sequence comes from Klebsiella sp. BIGb0149, assembly GCF_004362605.1. Lineage (NCBI taxonomy): Bacteria > Pseudomonadati > Pseudomonadota > Gammaproteobacteria > Enterobacterales > Enterobacteriaceae > Klebsiella > Klebsiella sp. BIGb0149. The sequence goes on from NZ_SNYG01000001.1 coordinate 1,145,272, forward strand.
GGTGGCAATAAATAAAATACCGGCAATCAGCAGCAGATTACGGCGGCCGGCAGAAGGAAGAACAGAACTCATGGCTATCTCAAACGAGTAAACAGGGAGGCTACAATAGCGCGTTTGCCGAATGTTTAAATCAAGCTAAAATGACAGATTATCGCTAATATCGGACAATCTGATGATTGGATTAAGTCTTGACGGCTATGACCCGGACAGCGGGCACGAGGCGGCTCTCGCATTCCATATTCAGGTGGTGGAGGACGAGCAGTTTATTCCGCGTCACCAGCACCGCAAGGGGCAGCTGATCCTCGCGCTGCACGGCGCGCTCACCTGTGAGGTGGAAAGCGGTATGTGGATGGTGCCGCCGCAGTATGCGGTGTGGGTACCGGGGCAGCAGCCCCACAGCAACCGGGCAACGCCGGGGGCGCGGATCTGCTTTTTATTTATCGAGCCGGGCGCGGCGCCGATGCCGCAGCGCAGCTGCACGCTGAAGATCTCTCCGCTGGTGCGTGAGCTGATCCTGACCCTTGCCGGGCGCAGCGCGACCGAGAGCGACGCTCCCACTACCCGACGGCTGGTGCAGGTGCTGTTTGACGAGCTGCCGCAGCAGCCGGAGGAGCATCTGCAGCTGCCGGTTTCCGCGCACCCGAAAATCCGCCAGATGGCGGAGCTGATGGCGGTGGCGCCGGCGCAGTGGCAGACTCTTGGACAGTGGGCGGCGGAGTTCGCAATGAGCGAGCGCAACCTGGCGCGGCTGGTGGTTCGCGAAACCGGCCTTAGCTTTCGCCGCTGGCGCCATCAGCTGCAGCTGATCCTCGCGCTACAGATGCTGATCCGCGGGCAAACGGTGCAGCAGACCGCGCACGGCCTGGGATATGACTCGACGACCGCCTTTATCACCATGTTCAAAAAGGGCCTCGGCCAGTCTCCCGGACGCTATCTTGCCAGCCTGACTACGACTTTCCGATAAACAGCGAGATGATCCCTGCGGCGATCAGCGGGCCGACGGGCACTCCGCGGAACAGCGCGACGCCGAGGACGGTTCCCACCAGCAGTCCGGCGACCAGCTGCGGCTGCGAGCCCATCAGCGAAATGCCGCGCCCGCCGAGCCAGGAGACAAACACCCCGACGGCGATAGCCAGCAGCGACTTCCAGTTCACGAACGAGTGCAGCAGCGTCGAGGGCGGCAGGGTGCCGCTGGCGATAGGGGCCATCACGCCGATGGTCAAAATGATAATACCGATCGTCAGCCCCTGTTTTTCAATCCATGGGAAAAAGACGTTGAGCGGCGTGACGCGCACGATAATTAACACCAGGATAGAGATTGCCACGGTGGTGTTGTGGCTGATAAAGCCGAGAGCGGCCAGCCCCAGAAGCACGAACAGGGTGGTATCGAACATGTCAGGAGATCCTTGCCAAAATAATAAGCCCGTCTACTTTACGCATAATAGCGTGAATAAACAGGCTTATTTGTCACGCCGGCGCGCTTGCTGCTGACGGCCCGGCGCGGCAGAGATAGAGACCCCTCAGGCTTCCCGGCGAAAGGCAGCCAGCTCGGGACGGGCGATGCGCAGATAGTCTGCCGTATCGAGGATAATTGAGCGGTCCAGCCGCCCGGCGTTAAAGGCGATTTCGCTGAAGTTCGCAAACAGCAGCGGGTCGGCCACCAGGCGCAGCGCCGGATGGAAGCTGAAAGGGGGAATGGCGCCAAAAACGCAGGCGGTCAGCGCATCGACTTCGGCGGGGCTGGCCAGCGAGGCTTTGCTGCCGCCAACGTGCAGCGCCAGGCGCGAGAGATCGGCCTGCTGGTCGGCGGCGAGGATCGCCAGCACGTGCTGATTGACGCCGTGGCCTTTCACTTTGCAAACCAGCGCCTTGGCCCCTTGTCCGAGCGCGGTGCCGCGAATTTCAGAAACGGCCTCGCATTTCCCCACCGCCTCATGCTCTACCAGCCGATAGCGGGCCTGGCGCTCGTCGAGCAGCGCCAGCAGCAGTTGGTGGGTGTTCGGTTTTTCAGGTGCGTTCATGCGCGGTTCTCTCCGGGATAAAAAGGCCAGTCTAATCCTCCCCGCGGCGAATGAAAACCGTCGGCTGGCGCCGCATTCTTCCACATTAAATCCATATTTCACTCATTTTATCTGCGTAACGATATGCTGGAATAGTGAAACGTATTACTATCCTTGCGCTGCTTAAAGCGAAAGGAATTTATTAATCAAGCGAACTTTTCTCATTTTCTTTAGTCCTTAATGGGACTAACGAGGTGCTGTTGATAGTGGTAACGAGGTTATGATGATGGAAAACGCAGCGGTGCAGGTATCCCCCCGGAAGTTCAAAAAAATAAGGGAACTGAACAGGCGCCGTAATTATTTTATTAAGAAAGTTCGTAACGTGATGCGCGTTTATATTGCGAAAACGATTTGGGACCAGCATACCCGCCGTGAGGCCGACGTCGGGTCGGCGAAAACCGTGCTGCTGATGCGCAACGAAGGCGCCGTCGGGGACGTGGTCGTGGACTCCGCGCTGGTGAAATGCCTGCATGAATCGGGCTATACCGTGGATTTCCTGCTGACTAAATCGAATAGCCAGGTGATGCGCCATAACCCGCGGATCCGCCATATCTATGAGGCTGATAACGTCGACTCCGCCGCTTTTCTGCGGAAATTTACCCACAACGTTCCTCGGTCCGTTATTAATGAGCTGGCAAATAATAAGTACGATATCGTTATTGACCCCTCTTTGTTTGATATGCCCGTACACCGAATGCTGCTTCTCCAACAAATAAAAGCAAAAACCGTGCTCGGTTTTAATAAATGGCCATCAATTAACCATTACACCACCTCGTTTAAATTTGATTGTGAAAACTGGCATGTCAGCAAAACCTTTGATTTTATTGCTGAGCATATGCAGCTGGATAAGAAACATCTCGGGACCTACGACCTGCATATTCCGCAGGATGTCCACCAGCAGGTTCGCCAGCATCTGGCCGCTATTGAGGGGCCCAAAGCGGTGGTGAACATTTTTGCCGGCCATCAGGACCGCAGCCTGTCGCAGGAGCAGCTGTCGGCGCTTATCGCCAGGCTGCAGGCGGAGTATCCTCGGGTCAACGTTATTCTGCTCGATCATCGCAACGAAATTCGCATTCCGCTTGCGGAAAAGGTGAGCGTGAATCCGTTTAAGACCCTGCACCACGCGATGGCGCTGATTGCCGAAGCCGACCTGGTTATCTCGCCGGATACGTCGATCGTCCACATGGCGGCGGCGTGGAAAAAACCGCTGGTTGCGGTCTATAAAGATGTGCGGATGAACAACCGGCTGTGGGCGCCGGGGTACGACAACGCGCGGCAGATCATCGTTAAATGCGGCAAGGTGCACCAGCAGCACGATCTTGCCGACCTCATCGTCGCGCAGATCGATCCTCAGGTGCTGAAAAACCGCTAAGCGCAAAATCGGCCCGGGCTACCGCCCCTCGCTAAAGTTCGGCGGCGGGGCCTATGCCCGACGATGGACGTGCCCGATGGGCCGCCCCGGGGAGATAAAACCTGGGGCAGGCACTCCCGCAATCACGTGCAGCAGTTGCCGGTGAATTTATTCCTGCTGCAGATCCCGCAGCGCTGCAAGCAGATGCTGCGTCGATAGCTCGTTTTCACTCTCCCGCCAGGCTAATCCCAGCTCTCTCCACAGCGCCGGCTTTAAGGGACGAATGGCGATACGGCTATCGGCGGAGAGCTGGGTACCCGATTCAAGAGGCAGCAACGTGGCGCCATACCCGGCACCCACCAGACTTTTAATGGCATCGTTGTAATCAAGCTTGATCCGCGGCGTGGGGCTATGGCCCGTATCGGCAAACCAGCCGCTGGTCAGCTGCGACAGGTGGGTGCCGGAGCCGTTCAGCACCAGGGGCTTTGCAATCATCCATTCCGGCGTCACCACCTCCGGTGCCGCCCAGTCCGCAGGCAGGAACGCGACAACGGGATCTCGCCGCCAGGCATCAATTTTCAGGCCGCTGCTCCGGGGCTGTGGAAGCGCCACGATGCCGATATCGAGCGAACCGGATTTCAGCTGCTCAAGGGTCTGCTGCGACGTCAGGACGGTAATGTGTACGTCAATATTCGGATGGGACTGCGCCAGTTTTTCAATCGCCCGCGGCAGCAGATAAGCAATGGCCCCGGTCGACGCCCCAAGCCTGACCTGACCGCTCAACCCCTGAGCCTGGCGGGATATGTCGTCAAGCGCATAGGCGACGTCGGCAAGGAGCCGGCGGGCGTGCGCGACCATGTTCTCTCCAATGGCCGTCGGCCTGACTTTGCCGCGGGTGCGGGAGAGCAGCTTAGCCCCGACGCGGCTTTCAAGCTCGGAGATATGCAGGCTGACCGTCGGTGGCGCCAGGTGCAGCAGGCGGGCGGCTTCGTTGAAAGAGCCGGTATCGGCAATGGTGATCAGCGTGCGCAGCTGATCGAGGTTGATCTCCCGCATAGGCGTACCTCAGAAAAACTGAATTTGACGTTAGGATAATTCAACTTTACCAATACTTAAACCTGGCACAACATTTATGCACTGACGTTCTGTCTGGTTTAAGGAAATGACGATGACTCACGTATTTATTGATGGCGAGCAGGGCACCACGGGTTTGCAAATCCACGATCGTCTGCGCCACCGTTCAGATATTAAGCTGATGACTCTGCCTCCGTCCCAGCGCAAAGACCGGCGGCTTCGGGCGGAGATGCTGAACGGCTGCGATATCGCTATTCTGTGCCTGCCCGATGAGGCGGCGCGTGAGTCGGTGGCGATGCTGGAGAATCCGCAGGTGCGGGTAATTGATGCCAGCTCGGCCCATCGCACCGTCTCCGGGTGGACGTACGGTTTCCCGGAGATGAGCGCCGACCAGCCCGCACGCATCAGGGCGTCGAAGCGCGTCACCAACCCAGGCTGCTACCCAACCGGCGCGGTTGGCCTGCTGCTCCCGCTGGTTAACGCCGGGCTGCTGCCCGCTGATTACCCCGTTTCCATTCACGCCGTGTCCGGCTATTCGGGCGGCGGAAAGGCGGCGATTGAGCTGTACGAAGGCGGGGAGGCGGGCTCCGGGCCTGCTTTTCAGGCGTATGGCTTAGGCCTCAGGCACAAGCATGTGCCGGAGATCGCGCGCTATGCCGGGCTCTCCACGCCGCCGTTTTTCATGCCGGCTTACGGCGCCTACCGCCAGGGGATTATCCTCAGCGTGCCGCTACAGCAGCGCCTGCTGCCTGAACGTGCCGATGCGGCAGCAGTACATGCCTGCCTGGCGCAGCATTATCGCCATAGCGATCTGGTCAAGGTGCTGGCGCCTGAAGTCGTCGGCGAGATTGAGCGTCTCGATCCCCAGCGGCTGAACGGCAGCAACGAGATGGAACTTGGCGTATTTTCAAATCCTGAGTGCGGGCAAATACTGCTGACGGCGGTCTTCGATAACCTCGGCAAAGGGGCATCGGGCGCCGCGGTGCAAAACCTGAACCTGATGATCGGCGCCGGCTAACTTTCGCCTGGCGCGACACACCGGTGTTCTTCCAATAGATCGGCAAGGCGAAAGATATCATATTCGGGCCCTGAAGAGGTGTTAAATCCATTCTTTTCAAATGGTTATGCACTAATACGCCCGGCTCATTGTCCGCGCCGGGCGCCGCGTTGTCCTACGCGACCCGCTCTCCTCAAAAAAGCCATCCGCGCTGCATCCATGCGTTAATTCCCAAACAGAATATTTTCGCCGAACAATTAAGTTGACAGATTTCAGTGATGCGATCAAAACTAAACCGTACAGTTCACATTGAGTGTGAATTTGACTGTTTTTACGCAAGGCTGGCCGGTAGGCGCAGCCCTTAACCAAAACGAAAGGATCTGCACATGAAGATGTTAAGGCAAATCGGTGGGCTGGCGGTTATCGGTGTCACCCTGCTGTTGGCGGGCTGTGCCGGTAATGAGCCCGCGCGTTACAGCGGTATCGACTCGGCTTCAAAGCTGACGGCAAACACCGATGATAATGCCGATCGCATGCCATATCGTTATTCGCCTCTGGTGGACTGGCGTAAGTACGACAGCATCATCATTGACCCGGTGAGAATTTATCAGGGCAACGATGGACAGTTTGACGATATGGCGCAGGCCGATCGCCAAACGCTTGCCGCTCACATGCAACAGGAGTTCAGCAAAGCGCTGAGCGCGCGCTTTAAAGAGCTCAAAGAGCCCGCGGCGAATACCTTGCGTCTGAAGTTGACGCTGACCGGGGCTGACACCACCCCGCAGGTGATCGGAACGTTCACCAAATTCGATCTGGCAGGGGGCCCCTACAACATTGTGCAATCGGTGCGCGGCGGTCGGGGGCTGATGAGCGGCTCGGTGGATTATGCCGTCGAAATTTATGACGCAAACAGCCACGAACTGCTGAAAGCCTACGTTGCCCGGCAGTATCCGAATGCCATGAATATCTCTGCCAGCATCGGCTCGCTGAGCGCCGCCGAAGTCGGTATTGAAAAAGGGGCGGAAGAGCTGGCGGAAGCGCTCAGGTAGCCTCAGACACAGTACGCGCAGCCGGAAGCTTTTAAGCGCAACCGGCTGTGATTTTCCCCATTAGCAACGTCCTGGCGGCCCGGCGTTATGAAGACATTCCCGCATCTGATCATCTGCCCACATTGCGACAGCGTTTACCAGAGATTACCCTGCGCGTCGGGCGAAATCGCGCTCTGCCAGCGTTGTTACGCAGTGCTATGGCGTGGTCACCGGCGCGTGCCTGGCCATGTACTGCCCCTGATGTTGACGGCGGCAATCATCCTGTTTCTGGCCTGTATTTTTCCGGTTATATCCGTTGGGTTTCACGGGATGGCGAACGACGTCACGCTGTGGAATGTGGCATGGGCGCTGGCTGCCGGAGACGGCAATCCGATTATGGCGGTCTGTACCGCTTTTCTTCTGGTTATTGCCCCTTTCTTACAGATAACCCTCACGGTATGGCTGCTGAGCTTTGCGTATTTCGCGCGTCCGGCACCGGCGTTTATCTTCATTATGAGAGCGCTCAAGTGGCTGCATCCCTGGAGCATGGTGGAAGTTGGCGTGCTGGGGTTTCTTGTCGCCGGGATAAAGCTCTCGTCACTGCTGGATGTCTCCATAGGGCCGGGCGGTTGGGCGCTGGCCCTATCTTGCGTGCTGGTTGTCCTCATCAACAGCCACGATCTGCGTCCGCTGTGGGATCTGCTTACGGTCGAGGAGAAGGGCCGTGGTGAGTAATCCCCCCTTTGCCCGTCAGATGCAGGTGTGCCGCTGTTCTCTGTGTGGCCTGGTGTGCGCCGACGAAACGGCGTTCGGCGTGCGTGGTAAATGTCCTCGCTGCCAGACGGTGCTGCCCGGCCGCCAGTCCGGGCGCCCGCATTTGAGCTGGGCGCTGCTTTTAACCTCCATGATCCTATACGTACCCGCCAATATTTTCCCGGTAATGTACACAACGCTTCTCGGTCATGGCAGTGAAAGCACGATCCTTTCCGGCATCGTGGCCTTCTGGCGAAGCGGGTCGTGGGGCATTGCGGCGATCATTTTTATTGCCAGCGTGATGGTTCCCTGCCTGAAATTTCTGTCAATGAGCGTATTGCTGATCTCAACTGCCCGAAAGAGCCGCTGGGCCAGATGCGAACGGGCCAGGCTGTACCGGATAACGGAGTGGATTGGCCGTTGGTCGATGCTGGATGTGGTGGTGGTGGCCGCAGTATGCGGCCTGCTCCGCTTTCATGTGCTCAGCGAGGCCGAACCCCGGGTTGGGATTCTGCTTTTCGGCCTGGTGGTCATTTTGACTATGTTTTGTGCGCTGAGTTTTAAACCAAAAACGCTATGGGAAGACAAGCAATGAAGCCTCCTGTTTCGGGTATTCCTCTTTTTCGTCACGGCCGCTGGCGCAATGCCGTCATCTGGCTGATCCCCGCGGTCGCGTTTGTGGTCGCCGCGTCGATGGTTATCCAGGCACGCCTGTCCGTCGGGCCGGAGGTGGTGATTACGTTTCGCAGCGCCGCCGGTCTCGAAGCCGGAAAAACAGCGGTGAAATATAAAGATGTCACCGTCGGGCTGGTGAAGGAAATCACCCTCAGCCCCGATAACACCCTGGTGTTAGTTCGGGTCACGCTTGGCAGAAGCGCTCAGCATCTGGCGCTCGCCGACACCCGATTTTGGGTGGTCAGGCCGCGAGTCGGAATAAGCGGCGTCAGCGGCATTGATACGCTGTTGTCCGGGGCCTACATCGGCGTGGACAGAGGGAAGTCCGATGAAAGTAAATACCAGTTCACCGGTATGGAAACCCCTCCGGCTATCGTCAACGACATGACGGGCAGCCAGTTTATGCTGGAAGCGGACGACCTTGGATCGCTGGATATTAACTCTCCGGTTTACTATCGCCGCATTCCGGTGGGGCGGGTCACCTCCTGGCAGCTGCGCAAAGACGGCAGGGGAATCGATCTCAACATCTTTATTGATGCCCCTTATGACCGCCTGGTCACGGCGGATTCGCGATTCTGGAATGTGAGCGGCGTGGATCTCTCGGTAGGGAGCGACGGTTTTCAGCTTAAAACCCAGACGCTCGCCGCCATCATGGCGGGGGGGATCGCGTTCTCAAGGCCGGATGACCCAACCCGCGGCGTGCTCTATAAGCAAACGCGTTACAAACTGGCAGCGGATCGGGAAAGCGCGATGGCGCCTGAGGATGGTCCGCCGGTGCGTTTTCAACTGCGTTTTGAACACGGCTTACATGGCCTGAACATTGGCGCTCCGGTTGAGTTTTCCAGCGTGCGGATCGGACGCGTTGCCGCCGTCGAGCTTGACTATAACCCCGACGGATATCGCTTTCCGACCATTGTGGATATTGACGTTTATCCCTCGCGGATGGGCAATGTGCTGGAAAAGCTGCCGAAACCAACAGGCGACACGGACCTCAATACGGCCCTTTTCACGCGCGAGATGATCGCGCACGGGCTGCGAGCGCAGGCCACTTCCAGCAGTCTGCTGACGGGGCAACTTTACATCTCGCTCGATTTCTTACCGGATGCGCCAAAAGTGAACTTTGATGCGACCAGGCGCCCGGTTGAGCTGCCCACCGTGAATGGCGGGCTGACAATCCTTCAGGACCAGCTCACGGATATCGCCAGGAAAATAAACAAAATGCCGCTGGATAAGATCGGGACCAACATGAATAACACGCTGGAAGAGCTGAATAAAACTCTGCGAATGGTGAACAATCAGTCTTTGCCCGCCGCCAACCGCCTGATGCAACAGACTCAGAAAACGACACAAGACGCGCGGAACCTGCTGGCGGAAGATTCCCCTCTGATGATTAACCTCCTGCAGTCCTTACAGGAGACCACGCGAACGCTGCGGGCCGTCCGCAGCCTGACAAACCAGCTGGATCGCCAGCCGGAATCGCTATTGCAGGGCCGCTCCGCAGATGCGGAGCTGAACGATCCCCGTTCACTTAAGGCAGGAGAACGACCATGAGAACCGTTTTATGTCTTATCCTCGGCGTCATGTGCCTGCCGGCAGGATGCTCATCTCCCCAGGTGCGCTACCACTCGCTGGTCAATTCTGACCCCGTTTCCCGCGCCGTCGCGCCGGCCGACTTTGTGATTGATCTGCTGCCCGTTGGCGTTCCGGCCCAGCTGGACACTCAACAAGTTGTGGTTCGCCAAAGCGACAGTCGCATCGTCGTTCTGGACAACGATCGCTGGCTAAGCCCGCTGGGCGATGAGCTGCAGACGGCGCTGTCCCTCAGCATGATGCAGCAGCTTAACACTGTGGATGTGGCGGGGCTGGCGCGGGATAACAGCAAACCTGTGATACGGGTTCTGCTGCAGGTTCGGCGTTTTGATAGCTGGCCCGGCAAGGCCGTCAGCCTGGATGCTGGCTGGAGCCTATCCACGCAGCGAGGGGACGAAAATCGCCGGCTGGTGTGCAAAAGCCACCTGTCGCAAACTCTCTCCGGCGATCCGGCGCAGATGTTTGCTGCCTGGCAGCGCGTGGTTGAGCGCCTGGCGAGCCAGATAGGACAGACCGCGACGGACTGGGTGGCGACGGGCGCAGCCGTTTGTCGCCGCGACTAATCTTTCTTAGCGTAACTTTCTTAGCGTATAAACAACCGGGTTCGCGGCGGCGAACCCGGTCTTCACATGCCCGCTGGCCGGGCAGGGGCTATTCAGGTTTTTTAAGCGCGCCGTCGAGAAACAGCCGCACGCCATTCCTGACCATCTCACTGACTTTTTCCTGAGTAAAATCGGGCATATTGCGCAAGAAAAACAAGACCTCGGTTTCCGCTTTGATCAGCGATGTAAACTGGATGGCGCGAAGCATTGGCTCCGACGGCGCCAGTTCACCCCGTTCCATCGCCGCCTGCATTTCCTGGGCCAGCGCCTCCATGCTTTGGCGGATGCCGGATTCCAGAAACAGTTTCCCGATATCGGAGTGGCCGGCTTCGCCCAGCACAACGCGATAGATCTGCAGCGCCTGGTTATCGCATGCCACTACCCGCAGCATATCTTCACCAAAGCGGATGAGTTTTTGTTCCAGGGAGAGGTGCTGGTTTTCCGGTTGAGTCAGCCCGCTTGCCGCTTCGGTGAGAAACCTGGCGCTGTAGTTGCGCACAACCGTTTCAAACAACGCCTCTTTTGAAGAGAAGTATTTATAGAGCGTGGCCTTCGAGCCACCGGCACGTCTGGCTACTTCATCCATTGAGGCACGTTCGTAGCCAACCTCCAGAAACACCTCGGCGGCGGCGGCCACGATCCCCTCGCGGCGCGCTTGCGTCAGTACCTTCATGTTGAACCCTTAGCTGGTTAAAAAATGAATAACTATACCGTACGGTATTCACGCATTATGCCACGGTAGCGCGCTGAATGCCTTGACCGGGATCGCTCTCTGCGGGCAGCGCCATCACGTCGCCGGCGGCATTTGCTGCCCGATATTGCTTTAAACCGTCGTGGCCGGGAATTTCGCGTCAGGTTGAGCTCAACGGACATGTTTCCCGTGGTCATTACCGGGTGAGAAGGTATTGATTGGTGCTATAATTGCCGTCACTTGTTGGTGGTACGACAGGGAGTTAGCCATCTTGTCCAGTCAAAAATATATCAGCGCAATCGTACTGATCGTGGTTTGTACTACGGCTCTTTTTACCGCGTTGGCCGTCCGTGAAGGGCGTGCTTTGCAGAATTATATGGGATATGTTGCCGAAAATGGTAAATCAGCACTTTTCCATGAAGAGTCCATTAACCAGAATATTGCCACCCGGCTTTCGCGGGCATTTTATACCCAGGCATTTTCTGCCCCCTCAAGCGAACGTGAACGGAAAAATGTCTGTCAGTCCCTTGAAACTGAAGGCGACATCCACGGCTTCAATCTGCTGAAAAAGAACAGAAATAACCTGCAAGGTACCCTGCAAACCCGCAATGAATCGTGTGAAGAATGGGCGGGTGATATTAATGCGCTGGCGGTTATTCACTCCGCGGAGAGCGCGGCTATATCGAAGTACAGCTTTTCAAACTATGCCGGTTATACTTTCAGGAATATCAGATACTATATCGATCTTTCTCATAACTATATTTATATTAATCATTTGATTAATACACAGAATTACACTTTTAGTAACTGGTTAGTTGGCGATAATAGCAGCATCAATATTGCGCGCAGCGCGCACACCATTTCTATTGATGACAACGCCCTGAATGACCTGCTTAAAGGTGAAAGCACGCTGTCTCATATCTATCATGATGGATATACCCAAAACAATATTATCAGCATGCTTACCCCGGTGTTTTTGGGGGATAAGGTGAAAGGCATTCTGATCACAGACATCAATATTAACGATCTTGTGGTTTCGTTTAAAACCGTCGATCGCCCGCTGCTGTGGCGCTTCCTCTCGTTGTATGTTACTGATAATGTGACTGGAACGCATATTTTTTTCCATAAACCCTACGTCAAAACTTATGATTTGATCAGCTACGCAGACTCGCTTACCCAGTATTACACCCTCCATGCGAAGCTGGACGCCATCTACGTCATTATCGCTAATTTATGGCTGTTCATGCTTTATATCCTGGGAACCTGGGCGCTATGTCGCTATGCCCGTAAGCAGTTAATCAGGCATGAATCGCTTTCCCGGGATAACGTGACGGATGCGATGACCGGACTGCGTAACAGAAAAATCATGACGCCGGAGTTTGAACAAAAAATCCGCTCCCTCGTTGAGCGAAATATCCCGGTCACGGTTATTGCAATTGACAGCGATGGGCTTAAAAAAATCAATGATACCCATGGCCATCATATGGGGGATAAAGCGATACAGATGCTGGGTTCAGCGCTGGGGAGCGCCATTCGTAAGAGCGACTACGGAATACGGCTGGGGGGCGATGAATTCTGTCTGATTCTTATTGATTATTCCCTGAGTAAATCCCGCGATGTTATTGCCCGCGCGCAGGAACATTTGCTCACCATCGATCGTGATAGGCTGGTGGCGTTTTCCTGGGGCGCGTATCAACTTCAGTCGGGGGATACGCTGGCGCAGGCGATGCTCAAAGCTGACGATTTACTCTATCAACATAAACGCAGCAAATATGCCGAACGGAAATGAGGATATTAAGAAGGCGTCGCTGACGATAATAACAGCGACGCGGCTCTGTAAAGTGAAAAGTTAATCAGAAGCAGTGGCTCATGCCGATATGCAGTATCAGGTCTTTATTTTCTCGCCACATGAGAAATATCAGCAGCAGGAGGGCCAGAATGAGGCAAGCCGCTACGGTCCTGAATGAACAATTCATACTTTCAGCCCCGTCAGCGCACGCTTTGAAACTTCCCGAATGGGCCAGTTCAGCGCCGCAGCGATAACGCTGAGAACGATACTTACGTACCAGACAATGCTATAGCTTCCGGTGATATCGTAAAGATATCCTCCCAGCCAGCCGCCAAGAAAAGCGCCTGCCTGATGCATCAGGAAGATAATTCCCCCCAGCATTGATAAGTTCCTTACGCCAAACATTGTTGCTACCGTTCCGTTAGTTAACGGTACGGTTGAAAGCCAGAGAAGCCCCATGGCGATACCAAAACAGTAGGCCGACCAGGTTGTAACCGGGAACGAGATAAACAAGGTAATGATTACCGCCCTGACAATGTAGATCAGACTCAGTAGCTTTGTTTTTGAATAGCGGCTGCCAAGCATCCCGGCGAAATAGGTCCCGAAAACATTAAATAAACCGACCAGAGCCAGCGTGGTGGTTCCGGCGATGACCGGGAGATGGTTATCCATAAGATATGAGGGTAGGTGAACACCAATGAAGACGACCTGGAATCCGCAGACGAAAAAACCGAGGGATAAAAGCCAGAATCCGGAGTGTCCCAGAGCTTCCCGTAATGCTTCGCTCATCGTCTGATGCGGTTCAGAATGCGCCGCTTCCTGACGCTGAAACAGCGCCGCGGCGGGCAGCATTAGCATAGCAATCATGCCGAGAGCGATCAGGGCCGATGCCCATCCCAGCCAGTGGATCAGCACCATGCTGCCGGGCAGCATGGCAAACTGCCCAAATGACCCCGCCGCGGCAGTGAGCCCCATTGCCATGCTACGTTTTTCAGCGGGAACGGCGCGGCCAATCGCCCCGAGGATGACAGAAAATGAAGTACCGGACAGACCAATACCAATCAGTAATCCGGTACTGAGCGAGAGCAGCAGGGGGGTATGCGCAAACCCCATTAGCATCAGTCCCGCAGTATAAAAAATCGCCCCCGTGATGATGGTCCTGCGAGTCCCGAAGCGATCCGCCAGCGCCCCGGCAAACGGCTGCGCAACTCCCCAGATAATATTCTGTATTGCCATCGCAAACGCAAAAACTTCGCGTCCCCAGCCAAACTCAGCGCTCATAGGATGCAGAAAGAGGCCGAATCCATGCCTTATCCCAAGGGAGAGAAAGAGGACCAGCGCCCCGCCAGTAATCAGCCAGACGCTTTTATTCTGCGAAAATGTCATTAAAAACCCTCGAGGTAATTGATAAAACGTCATCAACGACTTTATTTTTCACTTCTGACCGCACCCCGTAACCCGGGATCATTCGTCCGCGTACTGCGCCTCACCGTTGCCGAAGGACCAGTTTTCTTTTTTGACTTCCACCAGACTGATAAAGACATCTTGTTGACGAAGTCCCACCGCGTGGTGGAGTCCGTCTGCAATGGCCCGGTACAGCGCCTTTTTTTGCTGCGTGTTACGCCCTTCGTTCCAGGTTATCTGAATGGCAACGAAGTCATCGGTGCGATTTATGCCGAGGTAGCCCGGATCATAAATCAACCCTGCCGGCTCATATTCACCGATCGCCTGAAAACGGTCATTCTCCGGAACGCCCACGCTTACCAATGCGTCGTAGACCGCGTCAGCCACTTTCTGACGATAGTCGGCGGGCTTCCCTTTACGTAAATCGATGCGAACAAATGGCATAACGTCTCCTCGCGGCTGATTGAAAATACGTGCATATGCTCTTATTTGCAATATCAGCATATGCTGGTAAAATCAGGACGTCAACGTTAATCAGGAAGGGGATGTATGTCTCAGAATGAGGGTATCGGCGCGTCGTCTGGCGTAAGTTGTCACTGCACTACCTTGCGCAAAGCCTCCCGACGTCTGTCGCAATATTACGACAGTATTTTGGCTGAGAGCGGACTCAAGACCACCCAGAGGGCGATTCTGGCCCAGCTGCGGCGAGCTGGCAGCCTGTCGGTCAGCCATCTGGCTGAGGCCCTGGTCATGGATCGGGGAGGACTTGCCCATACGCTCAAACCTCTCCAGCGGGATGGCCTGATAAGCGTCGACGCAGACCCCTCCGATGGGCGCTCGCGTCTGGTGTCATTGACTCCGGCCGGCAGGGAAAAACTCGGCGAGTCAGATGCCAGCTGGGCGCAGGCGCAGCAGCAGTTTGAACAAAAACTTGGGAAGGCGGAGGCGGCGACGCTGCAGGCCCTGTTGTCCCGTCTTGTGGCGGCCGAATTTGAACAGGACAACATCTAATAATGCAGGCAGTCAGGCTGATTCTCCGTCGATCTTTGTCAGAGCGTGGTTATGTCAGAAGTTGCTGAACAGGCGATGCCTGGAGACTGGCTCGATTTTCGTCGTGATGCCGAAACGGGCATTGAAAGCGTTAACGCCCACTTTACGGGTCACGCCTATGATAGCCACGATCATGAAGAGCTACTTCTGGGCGTAACCCTGCAGGGTTCACAGCGCTTCAGCTGCCATCGCACGGTACATACCAGCACGCCGGGCAAGGCCATCCTCATCGAGCCCGGCGCTGTGCATGATGGTTACGCCGCCCAACGCGACGGCTTCACGTATGCCATGTTGTATATTCCGCAACAGTGGGTGTCGGACAGCTTCCGCCAGCGTGGTATGGGGGATATTTCGCTAATACAGGCGGCTTTTCGCCATACCCTCACGGATGACCGCGCGTTAATTGCGTCGATCTCCCGGGCTTTTGATGCGCTACACAACGGCGAGGGGAGGCTTGCGCGGGATGAATGTCTGGACGGATTGCTGGCTCACCTCACACCCCATGTCGAACTGAAGCCCTCGGAAGAGCTGACCGATTCTCGCATCAAAATGAACCGGGTCAGGGATTATTTGTATGAGCATCTGGCAAGAAATCCCGGACTTGATGAGCTGGCAAAGGTCAGCGGTATCGATCGCTTTCGCTTAAGCCGCCAGTTCAAGGCTGCATTCGGTCAGTCGCCTCATGCCTATCTTGTCAGGCTACGCCTTCGCACCGCGCGCGGGCTGTTGGCCCGAGGATTTGCTCCGTCGCTGGTGGCGTCGCAGACGGGTTTCGCCGACCAAAGTCATTTAGGCCGCTGGTTCAGACGCGCTTACCGTATGTCTCCTGCGGCATTCCAGAGCCACTGCTCAAACGTTCTATACTGATATTCCGCCGTCATGTGAACATGCCTGCTTCGTAGTTAAAGACGGGAATATTTGAATGACGTTTGACACCAAAATTGCATTTATCGTGAGAGATGACTTACCTGACTGGCAGCGCCTGAATGTTGTGGCATTTCTGGCTACGGGGATTGCTTCTGCGGCTCCGGAAATTATGGGTAAACCTTACGTCGATTCGCTAGGCCGGCATTATGGCAACATGTCCGGTCAGCCCATGCTGATTTTTGAGGCGGACCTTGAAAAACTGCAGGCGGTTCACCGTAAGGCGCTGGAGCGGGAGGTGACCATCATTCCTTATATTCATGCCATGTTCTCCACCGGGCATGATGAGGCAAATCGCGAAGTATTTATGGCCGCCGATGCGGATAATCTGGACTTTGTCGGTATCGGTATCCGCGGCCATAAAAAAGCGGTGGATAAGGTTATAAAGGGTTTATCCCTGCATAAATAGTTTACCGCTACAGCGGGGCCTGGCAGCGATTCCTTTCCTGAACCTCTGCACTTCGTCAGTCCGAAAGTATCCCGGCCCCGCGTCAACATCACTTTTCACCTGATTGCTGCCTGACGGAGATGAAACGCGTTGCTTGCTCTCTTTATGGCCGGCGTTTTCCGCATAGTCAGGCGCCGGCGGCGATTCAAACTGGGGAATGTTCCGTTATGGGCGGCTCAATATGAGCTACTGAGCCGATGTAAAGTCAGAAAATATTTTCGAGCAGCGGAGCCTTCATACTGGCATCGAAGGGAATAATTTCCGCTTTAGCTATTTTTAATTTTTGGAATGGGTCCTGGCTGAGACGTTCTTCCAGAGATTCGAGGCTGTCAGATTTTGCAAGGATGACGCCGCCATTACGGGGAATTCTTCTTCCTGATGCCAGAAACACGCCATCGGAGTAGCCTTGTTTAAGCCACTCAACGTGAGCAGGTATTTGAGAATCAACTTCTTCGAGTGGTTTTATATAAGTTAAAACAACTACATAAATGATGCTCATTTTAAAATCCTTATGGAAAGAAAGCCTTAAAATGCTACCACCGCAGGAAGTAAAGCTGAAGCAGTAAGATAAGCGCCCGGCATATTAGCGTCGCAGACGGGATGGCGACAGCGACGCTATTATGGCGGTGGAAAATTACCGGTATAAGGACATATGGGGGGGCTATAAAACCGACCTTAATTACTTCTGCAGGATCTGCCCAACGTCGATACGATTTCCATCCGGATCGGCGAAAACAAATGCCCGAATACCATAATCTTTATCCTCCAGGCTTTTAATAATCCTCGCGCCAATTTCCTGACAGCGGGCGTATAAGGCGTTGGCATCATCCACCAGCAGGTGTGCGCCAGGCCAGGAGGGTGCTTTGTGCTGCGGCTGGAGGGTTAAATGGAGTTCAGCCTCTTCACGCTTTATGATCATAAAACCCAGCGGATCTCCGTTTTCAAAAACAGCGCTGAAGTTCAGCCCGTTGATATAGAACTCTTTGGCGATGGCGATGTTTTTAACCGGTAGCACGGCCGCGATACGACCAAATCTGACAAGATCCTGCACGATCAACCTCGAGATTATTAATCAATGAATCGCTTAGCGGCGGGCGGTGCCGTCGCCAGGCGGCCGGGCGGTGCCGGATGATTGATGAAGATATAATATTTTTTCCCGGGGTGACATTGAAACTTTTGCGGCGCTAGGCCATCCAGTCGCCGATAAGCTCCCCGTACAGCCGCTCGGCCTCCTCCAGCCGGCTGAGCAGGCAGTACTCGTCGGTCTGGTGGGCCATTGACGGCTCGCCGGGGCCGAGAATAATGCACGGCGGATTACCCAGCGCGGGCAGCAGCAGGGAGGCGTCGGTAAAGTAGGGCACCACCCGCGGCGCCAGCGGCATATCGTGCAGCGGCTGGCAGCGCTGATAAACCTGGGCTATCCACGCGTGCCGCGCTTCGCTCAGCACCGCGGGCAGATCGACCAGGGTAGTGAGCGTCACGCTCTCGCCAAGCAGCGCGCTCAGCCGCTGTCGAATGACGGCGTGCTGTAAATTGGGGGCGCTGCGGATATCGACATCAAAGCACGCGCGGTCCGGCACGGAGTTAATATTGAGCCCGCCCTCAATGCGCCCGACGTTGAGCGTGGGCTGCTTCATCAGCGGATGCGGCGCGCCGGGCGAAAAATGGCGAATCTTACCCAGGGCATCCGCCGCCAGATAGATGGCGTTAATCCCCAGCTCCGGCATCGCGCCGTGGGCGGTTTTGCCCCGGGTTTCCGCGCGCAGCCACAGCGCCCCTTTGTGCCCGATAACCGGGTAATTGGCGGTAGGCTCACCGACGATCAGCGCGCCAATCTCCGGCAGCGTGCCGGAGGCTATCAGCGCCCGCGCGCCGTCGCAGCCGGTTTCTTCCCCGCCGGTGATCAGCAGCACCGCGCCGCGACCTTTGAGGATCGCCTCTCGCCGCCGGACGCAGGCGACGGCAAACGCCGCCACCGCCGCCTTCATATCGCTGGATCCTCGCCCGTAAAGCCGGCCGTTCTCAACCTGCGAGCCGAAGGGATCGAAGCGCCACCGCGCATTGCCGAGCGGCACGGTATCGAGATGGCCGGTAAAGGCCAGAGGTTTACCCGCCGTCGCCCCCGGCAGCCGGGCAATCAGGTTGCAGCGCCCTTCGCCGAACGACGACAGCGCAACCTCGAAGCCGCTATCGCGCAGCCAGTCGGCAAAAAAGCGCATGCAGTCGGCTTCGTTTCCCGGCGGGTTGATGGTGTTGAAGCCCAGCAGCCGCCGGGCCAGTTCGCGGGTCGCGTTCGCCATCAGCCGCGTTCCGTCAGCCAGTCGAGGCAGTTAATCCACAGCTGGCGATAGCCGGGCCATTGCGCAAACTCCTCGGGCAGCCAGTGGGCGGACATATCGCTGGTCCACACCAGCGAACGCCCCTGCTGATATTCGCGCACCGCCAGCAGCGGATGCCCGGTCCCGGCCACCGTCGCCAGCAGCCTGCCTTCCGGGTGCATTTCCACTTCGTTATAGCCCAGCAGCCACGGCCACTCGCCGGGAATATCGTTAAACAGGGCGTGGGATTCGGTCACTTCGGCATAGCAGCCCTCCGGGGTTTCAATGCGATCGTCCCACGCCAGGCAGCGCACCGGCAGAACTTTCTCCACCGCGGTATGGCGGTAGCGGGCGCCGCCGTTAATCCCCTGGAAGCTGTAGTAGCCGCCAATCATCATCAGCGAGCCGCCGGCGGCAACGTAGTCATGCAGCAGCGTCAGGCGGTTGGCGGTGCGGCGGCTTTTCAGCCAGGTGTCGGGGTGCAGCAGCAGCGTGTTGGTGCCAATATCCGAGAGGATAATCGCATCCCACTCCTGCAGCCCTTCCAGGCTCAGCGGGAACTCGGTGGCCGCCGCGTGGGCCGGCATATAGGTGACGGCGTAGCTGCTGTCGGCCAGCGCGGCCAGAAAATCCGTCGCGCCGGTGTGCCAGGTGGCGGTAGCAAACTGATCGAAGCCTTTAACGTGCGTTGAGGTGCTGGTCCAGGATTCACCGACCAGTAAAACTTTCTTCTTCATTATAACTTTCCTTTTTATCCGCCAAATACCCGCTGGGGATTGCCAATCATCAGGGTTTCAAGCTGTTCGCCGCTGACGCCGTGGCGGCGCAGGCGGGGAACGAAATGCTTGAGTATGTAGCCGTAACCGTGACCGCCGTAGCGGGTGAGCATGGTCTTCAGGAAAACGTCCTGCGACAGCAAAATCTGCTGGATATAGCCGTCGTCAATCAGCTCCCGGATGGCGCGGGCGTTCTCCTCGTCGGAGGGCGACTGCGCCGACTCATCGGCGTAGTAGTAGCTCATACCGATCATGTCGTATTCGAGGAACGCCCCGCGCTGCGCCAGCTCGCGCTGATAGCGCTTGTCGGCAAAGCTTGGGTTCATATGGCACAGGACCGTATGGCGCAGATCGGCCCCTTCCTGTTCGAGAATATCCAGCACCCGATGGCCCAGACGCTCCCAGCCCGGCAGGTGGACCTCGATCGGCACGCCGGTCGCGGCGCTGGCCCGGCCCGCCGCGCGCAGGGACTTCTCTTCATCGGCGGTGAAGCGGCTGGAGACGCCGATCTCGCCGATCAGCCCGGCGACAATCTCCGGCTTCTCCTCCGCGCCGCCGAGGTCGTAGATCAGCCGCTCGGTCAGCCGTTCGACGCTGCTGCTCTTCACCCACTCGGGATGCGACGGCTCGAGATAGAAGCCGGTGCCCATAATAATGTTCAGCCCGGTCAGACGCGCGATGCGCGCCAGCGCCTGCGGATCGCGGCCGATGCCGATATTGGTCGGGTCGACCACCGTTTCCCCGCCCAGGGCGCGATATTTGGTCAGCTCTTCGATCGCCACGTCGACGTCAAACAGCTGGCAGTTATCGCGGCTGATCAGCGGATTCAGCGACAGCTCGCCGAGGTTTTCCATCTTCACCGGCATTTCGGCAAAATGGCGATCGCTGCAGCAGCAGGGCGGTACCCACTTGCCGGAGGCATCCAGCAGGATATGCTCATGCATCAGCGTGACGCCCATCTCGCTGACCGGCAGCGGGCCGAGCACCGTCATCACGTAGCCGCTGCTGACGCCGACCGGCAGCGGAGTAGGGTGGCGAAAAATTGATCCTTTCATGAGCTATCCTTTCGCCGCAGATCGCGTGGGGTTAAGAATGCGGGTGTTGAGCCAGATAGCCAGCAGGATAATGGTGCCGGTGGCTATCTGGGTGTAGAACGGCGAGATATGCGACAGGATCAGCCCGTTCTGGATAACCGCAATCGACAGCGCGCCGAGCAGCGTGCCGATAATGGTGCCGAAGCCGCCAAACAGGCTGGTGCTGCCGAGGACCACGGCGGCAATCACCTGCAGCTCGAAGCCTTCCCCCTGGTTGGACGAGCCGCTGCCGAGGCGCGCGGTAATGATCATGCCGGCCAGCGCGGCGGCCATTCCGCTGATGATATACACCCGCATGGTCACCGCTTTGGTGTTAATCCCGCTGCGTCGTGCGCCCTCGGCGTTGGCGCCGATAGCCGTGACGTAGCGGCCAAAGCGCATATGATTCAGCACGATATGGCCGATAACCAGGATCATGATGCCGATCAGCGCCGGCATCGGGATACCCACAACCCACGCGCGCCCGATAAAGGTAAACAGGCTGTCGGCGGGAACCGGAATCGAATAGCCCTGGGTCACCAGCAGCGCGATGCCGCGGACCACGGCGAGGGTGGCGAGGGTGACGATAAACGCCGGAATGCCTTCATAGGCGATGAAGAAGCCGTTGATGGCGCCGACTAATCCGCCGAGCAGCAGACCGCCGAGCAGCACCACCGGCCACGGCAAACCCCAGCTGTTGAGGGCGATGGCGGAGAGCGCGCCCACCAGCGCGAGGGTGGAGCCCACCGACAGGTCGATGCCGCCGGTGGTAATCACCAGGGTCATCGCGGTCGCCACGATCAGCAGCGGGGCGCTCTGGCGAATGATATTCAGCCAGTTGGTTCCGGTAAGGAAGTTGCTGGTAATGAGTGAAAACACCACGCAGCAGAAGACGAAAAACAGCGCGATGCTGACCACGCCAGAGTGGTTATGCAGCAGGCGGCGCGGCAGCGAATGCTGGATCATGCGGGAGCTGCTTAAGTTCATGATACTCATCCTATTACCTCAGTGTGCTGCCGCTGAGCGAGCGGTGAATTTTTCGCCCACGATCAGGTTTACGATATCGCTCAGGCTGGTGTCGGCCACCCGCCGGTCGGCGACGTTGGTGCCTTCATACATCACCATGATCCGATCGCAGACGAGGAAGAGATCCTGCAGACGGTGGGTGATCAGAATGACGCTCACGCCGCGAGCCGAAACGCGACGAATAAGTTCCAGAACCGCTTCCACTTCCGCCACGGCAAGCGCGGCGGTGGGTTCATCCATAATCAGCACCTTGGGGTCAAAGGCCGCCGCGCGGGCGATGGCAATGGCCTGGCGCTGACCGCCGGAGAGGTTGCGGACCAGCAGGCGGGTATCGGGAATGGAAATACCCAGCCCCTTGAGCATCTCCCGCGCGTCGGCGTGCATTTTGGCCTCGTCGAGGAAGGGGATGCCGAGCACCGATTTCATCGGCTCGCGGCCCATAAACAGGTTGCCCGCAACGTCAACGGTGTCGCACAGCGACAGGTCCTGATACACCATCTCGATATGGCAGCGGCGAGAGTCCGCCGGGTTAGTAAACTGGTGCTGTTCGCCGTCGATGCGGATAGTGCCGCTGGTGGGGATCACCGCCCCGGACAGCACTTTGGTCAGGGTTGATTTCCCCGCGCCGTTATCGCCCACCAGGCCCAGCACTTCGCCCGGAGCCAGCTCCAGGTTTACGCCGCGCAGGGAACGTATCGACCCGTAGGTCTTGGTGATATTGATCATCTCTACCCTTGGCGGGATAGTTTGTGGCTGCTGCATCCGATCGCTCCCATCGCTATTGCCGGGAAAATGTTTGCCGTCGTGGGTAAAAGACTCCATCCAACACGGTTTACGCCCTTGTAAACCGGTTTACCTGCGGAGTGGAGCTTTCACAAGCGCAGTCAGGTCAAACGCTATTAAGATATTTGTTCGCCAGTAAGAACATTGCAGCATCCGTGCCAGGGCAGAAAAACCACAGCAGCCCCATCACTTAACCCTATGTAACAGAAAGAATTTATTAACGGTTTATAAGTAAACCGGTTTACTAATTATAATAAAGGGATTTTAAGTTGAACGTTTTTTGCGCCAAAATTGGGCGCTTTTGCGCCATTTTGGGACGTGCTTAACAAATTTTGATCGAATCGCGGCCAATCCATTCCACCGGCAGGCGGGTTTCCGCCGGGATATCCTGCTCGTTATTCAGCAGGCGCAGCATGATGCTCACCGCGGTGCGGCCCAGCTCCCGCGCGGGCTGGCGGATGGTGGAGATGCGCGGCTGGGTAAAATCGGCATAGTTAGCGTCATCGAAGCCGACCAGCGACAGCGCCTCCGGCGCCTGTAGCCCGCAGGCGCGCAGCCCGTCGAGCAGGCCAAGCACCAGATAGTCGCTGGCGGCAAAGACGGCGGTGGGGCGCAGCGGCTGGCTGAACAGGCGCTTAAGCGCCTGCTGGCCGAATTCGCGCTGGTAGTCGCCGTACATGACCCACTCGGGGGGCCAGCTGAGGCCGGCCTGCTCCATTGCGGTGCAGAATCCCTGGTAGCGTTCACGCACGCTCATCAGCTTGTCCGGCCCGCCGATGAAGGCGATATGGCGATGCCCGGCGGCGATCAGCTTCTCCGTGGCAATTCGTCCGCCCTGGACGTTATCGGCAAACACCTTCGGCACCGTGCTGCCGGGAATATCCTCATCGAGCAAAACGATGCGCTCGTGACGCTGAACCTCTTTACGCAGCAGGCCGTTATCGGGGCGGTTGGTGGTGAACAGCAGGCCGTCAACCTGGCAGGTATCCAGCCAGCGAATGAACTGGCACTCTTTTTCCGGGTTGTTGCGGGTGATGCACAGCACCAGGCTGTAGCCGCTGGCCGAAGCGGCCTCCTCGGCGGCGTCGGCCAGTTCGGCAAAGAAGGGGTTGGTGATATCGGGGAGGACCAGACCGAGGGTTTCGCTGCCCCCTTTGCTAAGGCGCCGTGCCAGGCTGTTTCCGCGATAGTCCAGCTCGCGGATCGCCGTTTCAATGCGGTCGATAGTTTCCTGCGGCAGCACGATATTGTTGTTCATATAGCGAGATAAGGTGGCCTTTGACAGTCCCGCCAGCTTTGCCACATCGGATAACAATACGCGTTTTATACTCATTTCCTGCGCCATTTCTGCCAGAGTCGGCTATCTGTAACATAGTTAAGCGCGGTCAATACAGCAATTTTTCCGCCCGCGGCGGCGCTAAATAAATGCTTGACAAAATTTAATCGGCGGAGAATTGTATAGGAAGTTTACCGCATCATCCGGGAAGTCATTCCCAAACCCGCTTAAAACATTCCAGTCGCGCACCGAAACGGACCGGTTGCCGGAATGCATCAAGCTGGTATTAGCCAAACGATCTGCGATCGTGCTGGCCATATACGATATTTGCCCGCCAAAAAAATACTCCTTCTGCGTTCGCACCGCGGCGCGGAACTCTGCTGGCTATCAATGATTCCCGACGAGGATACTGATGATGTTATTTAACACCGGAAAACTGCGTTTTATTGCTGTTGCAACGTCTCTGCTGGCATCGGTTAGCTTTATTTCTTCCGCCAGTGCCGCCAATCCAACCTATGCGTTAGTGCAAATCAATCAGCAGGCGCTGTTTTTTAATCTGATGAATAAAGGTGCGCAGGATGCGGCCAGGGCGAGCGGCAAAGATTTAGTTATTTTCAACTCCAACGATAATCCCGTCGCGCAGAATGATGCGATTGAAAACTATATTCAGCAAGGCGTTAAAGGCATCCTGGTTGCCGCCATCGACGTCAACGGAATTATGCCGGCGGTAAAAGAGGCCGCCGCCGCTAACATTCCGGTAATTGCTATTGATGCGGTATTACCGGCGGGGCCTCAGGCGGCCCAGGTCGGCGTGGATAATATCGAAGGGGGACGCATTATTGGTAAATACTTCGTTGACTACGTGCAGAAAGAGATGGGCGGCCAGGCGCGGCTGGGGATCGTCGGCGCCCTGAACTCGGCGATTCAGAACCAGCGGCAGAAGGGCTTTGAGGAGACGCTGAAAAGTAACCCGAAAATTACCGTCGCCAACGTCGTTGACGGCCAGAACGTGCAGGATAAAGCGATGACCGCGGCGGAAAACCTGATTACCGGCAACCCGGATCTGACGGCGATTTACGCCACCGGCGAACCCGCGCTGCTCGGCGCTATTGCCGCGGTGGAGAACCAGGGGCGGCAGAAGGATATTAAGGTCTTCGGCTGGGATCTGACGGCGAAGGCGATTTCGGGCATCGACGGCGGCTACGTTACCGCCGTGCTGCAGCAGGATCCTGAGCAGATGGGGGCCCAGGCGCTGAAGGCGCTGAACACGATTACGTCGGGTAAAACCGTGCCGAAAACCATTCTGGTTCCGGCTACGGTGGTGACCAAAGCGAACGTTGATAGCTACCGTTCGCTGTTTAAGTAATCTTCAGGCATCGCCCGTCGCTAACAGGGCGGCGAGCTCGCGGCCGTCGGGAAAGGCGCTGAACGTACCCCGACGGCTTACGGTGATGGCGGCCGCGCGGCTGGCATGAGCCAGCGCCAGAGCGTCGGGCGCGACGCCACGCCGCAGCGCGGATGCCAGCATAACGGCGAGAAAGGTGTCGCCCGCGCCGGTGGTATCAAGCGCCTCGGCGGCGGCAGCGGGAGAGAATCGACGCTGGCCATCGCGAACCAGCCAGGCGCCGGCGGCGCCCTGGGTAATGACGAGGGTGGGTACGCCGTAGGGCTGTAGCTGCTCCGCTTCCGACTCATTCACTACCGCGATATCGATAAGCGGCCACAGGAGGGAGAAATCAGGATTGACCGGCGAAGGGTTAAATACCGTGGTCATCCCGCGCGCTTTGGCGAACTGGAACAGGGCCCGCGTTTTGTCCAGCGAGAAGTTACCCTGCTGCAGCACAATATCGCCCGCAGCGCCCTCTGCCAGATGCGGCAGAATATCATCGAGGCTAAAGGTATCGGCGGCGGCGGTGGTGGTAATAATAGCATTATCGCCATCGGCGCTATTTAAGATAATCGAGGTGTCGCTATGTTGGTTGAAATTTTCGACGGGTAGCAGCGTCAATGGTTCATTTATTAGCTGCTGGCGTATCCAGGCTCCGTTGCTGTCATTTCCCGTGGCCGCAATTAAGCGCGTATCTATGCCGCAGCGGGATAATATAATCGCCTGATTCGCGCCTTTTCCGCCGAGATCCTGCGAAACTTTAATGCCATGAATCGATGTGCCTTTTTTCGGTATATCCGAAATAGACCAGGTTTCATCTACGGTAATATTACCGATAACGTAAACACGCATAGTGTTCCCTTAACAGGATGGATAACATGACCTCTATATCAGCAGAAAAACCTAACGCAATACAAGATATTTTTTCACGTCGCAAAGCTGTCATCGGTGTTATTCACTGCGATCCCTTTCCTGGTACACCTAAATATCGTGGTAAATCAGTTAATGGTATTATTGAACGTGCGCTTAGGGATGCCGAAAATTATATTGCGGGCGGCGTTCACGGCCTGATTGTTGAAAACCACGGCGATATTCCCTTTGCCAAACCGGAGGATATTGGCCCTGAAACATCGGCGCTGATGGCGGTCATTACCGAGAAAGTTCGCGAGCGTTTCGGCGTGCCGCTGGGGATTAACGTACTGGCC
This sequence comes from Klebsiella sp. BIGb0149, assembly GCF_004362605.1. NCBI lineage: Bacteria > Pseudomonadati > Pseudomonadota > Gammaproteobacteria > Enterobacterales > Enterobacteriaceae > Klebsiella > Klebsiella sp. BIGb0149. Next base: position 1,171,552 of record NZ_SNYG01000001.1, read on the forward strand.
AACGCCGCGATCCCCGCGCTGGCTACCGCGCTGGCCGGCGGTGCCGATTTCGTCCGCGTAAACCAGTGGGCCAACGCCTATATCGCCAACGAGGGGTTTATTGAAGGGGCGGCGGCGAAGGCGCTGCGCTATCGCAGCCAGCTGCGCGCGGAGCATATTCGCGTCTTTGCCGACAGCCACGTTAAGCACGGCAGCCACGCCATCGTCGCCGACCGTTCGATTCAGGAGCTGACCCGCGACGTGGACTTCTTCGAGGCCGACGCGGTGATCGCCACCGGCCAGCGCACCGGCGATAGCGCCACCATGGAGGAGATCGATGAGATCCGCGCCGCCACAGAGCTGCCGCTGCTGGTGGGCTCCGGCGTGACGCCGGCCAACGTCTGCCAGATCCTCGGGCGCACGCAGGGAGTGATCGTCGCCAGCACCATGAAGGTGGACGGCGTCTGGTGGAACGATGTCGATCTGGCGCGGGTGAAGCACTTTATGTCGGTTGCTCAGGCCGCGCTGGAGGAGGCGTAATGGAGGACTTTAGCGAGCGCCTGCTGCGTGAACATCAGCAGGTCTGGCAGGCGATGCAGCAGCACCGCTTTGTGGTCGATATCGAGCAGGACCGCCTGCCGGAGACGGTTTTTAACCGCTATCTGGTCTTTGAGGGCAACTTTGTCGCCACGGCGATCGCCATTTTTGCCCTCGGCGTCAGCAAGGCGCCGGATATTCGCCAGCAGCGCTGGCTGATCGGCGTCCTCAACGCGCTGGTGGACACCCAGATCGCCTGGTTTGAACAGGTGCTGGCCGAGCGCCGGGTTAATCCTGTCGACTATCCGGACGACCGCCCCGGGGTGCGCCGTTTTCGCGACGGCATGCTGCGTATCGCTCAAGAGGGGAGCTATGAACAGATTATTACCCTGATGTTCGGCGCGGAGTGGATGTACTACTGCTGGTGCCGGCGGGTGAGCGAGGGCCCCCAGAGCGACGCGGATCTGCGGCGCTGGGTCGAGATGCATGCGGAGGAGGAGTTCTACAGCCAGGCCTGCTGGCTGAAGGCGGAGCTGGACCGCTGCGCAATGGCGCTAAATGAAAGCGAAAAGCAGGCGCTGTCGGCGCTGTACGGCGAGGTGCTGCAGTGGGAGATCGATTTCCATACCGCGGCGTATGAGGCGTAGCCGCAGCGATAAACAGGGGCGACCTGAAAAGGCGCCCCGTCACTTTAACGACGCACGGACCCGGCAACCTGCCGCCCTGCAGCATATCTCCTCATCGCGCAGGCGGCGCTCTTTTATCTTATTCAGCACAATCCACGCCGATAATTTTTCATTCCTGTTTTAAGATAATCACTTCCGCTCATTTTCACTCCAACTACAGGTGTCACCGAGTGCTTCAGCGTATTGACCGAAAAACAGAGCGGCTACGGCAGCAGACTGCCGGGGTCCGGAAGGATATTGCGACCCTGATTCAGCGCCATACCGCCGGCCAGCCGGGCATTTTTACGCCTTTTCCCGGCGTGATGATGGCGGAGCTGCATGAGCCGATGCCGCCGATGGCGCATGTTTATGATCCCAGCCTGTCGCTGGTGATTCAGGGTGAAAAGAACGTGACCGTGGGGGAGACGGTTTATACCTATAACGAATCCTATTTTTTCCTCACGGCGATAAATTTACCCACCGTCTCTGAAGTCCCTGCCGTCAGCGCGGACGCGCCGTTTCTCTCGCTGCTGATCGGGTTGGATTTAGGGCTGGCGCGGGAGGTGATAGCCGATATGGAACTCCGCGGCGGGCGCGTGAGCCAGCCGAGCGCCGGGATGGCCCTGGGAGAGGCGAACGCTCGTCTGCTCGATGCCGTGCGGCGTTACCTGGCCAATGCGGAACTGCCGGAGCATGAGCGGCAATATATAAATGACTTAACCCTTCGCGAAATCTTCTACCTGATACTGATTGGGGATGCCGGCAGCGTGTTCCGCGAGACGGTCGTGGCGGGCACCAGCGGCCAGCGCGTCTCCGTGGCGATCGGCTGGCTGCGCGACAACTATCTGCAGCCGCTGAAGGTCGAAGAGCTGGCGCGGATGGCCGGCATGGGCGTTTCGACGCTTCACCATCATTTTCGCCGGATGACCTCTTTGAGCCCGCTGCAGTATCAAAAGCGGCTGCGGCTGCACGAAGCGCGCCGCCTGCTGGTTGCCGAGGAGGGCGATGCTGCCAGCGTGGCAATCCGCGTTGGGTATGAGAGCGTGACGCAGTTTCACCGCGAGTATAAGCGGATGTTTGGCGTGACGCCGATCCAGGACAAAGAACAGCTGCTGAAAGGGGCCGGCTACCCGGCCTTTGGTGTGAAATAAAATCAGCCGGGGTGACCGGCTGATGCGTATTCAGGCGGCGGTGAGCGACGCCATATCAATCACAAAACGATACTTCACGTCGCCCCGCTCCATGCGTTCGAACGCCTCATTGATTTGCTGCATGCTGATGGTTTCGCAGTCGGGATAGATGCCTTTGCGCGCGCAAAAATCCAGCATCTCCTGCGTTTGCGCAATCCCGCCGGACGGCGAGCCGGTAATGCGTCGACGCCCCATAATCAGCGGTAGCGTGCTGAACCCTTCCATATCCCCCAGCGCGCCAACGATGACCAGCGCGCCTTCGACATCCAGCAGCTGCACGTAGGGAGAGACGTCGTGCCGCGTCGGGATCGTATCGATAATGACGTCAAACGAAGAGGCCGCCTCGCGCATGGCCTCATCCGAGGTGGAGAGCAATACGCGTTCTGCACCGAGCTGATGCGCCTCTTCAGCCTTGGCGGCGCTGCGGGTGATCACCGTCACCTCCGCTCCCAGGCCAGCCGCCATCCGTACCGCGAGGTGGCCTAAACCGCCGATCCCCAGCACGCCAACGCGCGAACCGGGTCCGACATGCCAGGTTCTAAGAGGCGAATAGACGGTAATACCGGCGCACAGCAGCGGCGCGGCCAGCGACGGATCGAGCCCCTGCGGCAGGTTGAGGACAAACTCTTCGCGCACCACTATCTGTTTTGAGTACCCGCCGTAGGTGATATCTCCCGTCTGGCGGTCGCGGCCGTTGTAGGTGACGGTGGGGAACTCACGGCACATCTGCTCTTCATGACGGCGACACTGATCGCACTCCTGACAGCTGTCAACGATCGTGCCTACCGCGACCATCTGGCCGATGGCGTAGCGTTTCGCGTTGGCACCGACGTCAATCACCCGACCGACGATCTCATGGCCGGGGACCAGCGGGTAAACGGTGGGTCCCCACTCCTGCCAGTCGTTGCGTGCCTGATGAAGATCGCTGTGGCACACGCCGGAGTAGAGGATTTCAATTGCCACGTCGTTATCGCGCAGGGCGCGGCGTTCGAAGGCGAAAGGGGCTAAGGGCGAATCGGCGCTCAATGCGGCATAACCATAAGTTTTCATTGTTGCTCCAGCTTGTTTGCGGGTAAGAAAGCCACACTGTAGCGGGGAGATAATGGTAGAGGTGAGCCCGATCCTGCCTGAAAGTTGCCTGTTTCTCTGGCAGGCAGCAGCGAGAGGCGCCAGGGGCCGCCGCGACGGCACATCAGGCTCAGGGGTGGCGCCCCCGGGAAGGGTTCCCGCCCGGGGGCCGGTTGGCATTGCCCCAACGCGCCTCGCTTAGCCTGGCTGAAAAATGCTTTCGCAGGCCAGGGCGATGGACAGTAAAGCGCGCTCGTCCCGCGTCTTCGCCAGCAGCTCCATTCCAACCGGTAACCCGTTCTGCACCAGCCCGCACGGCAGGGTGATGGCGGGCAGGCCGCTGATAGCCGCCAGCTCCGGCGCACAGCCCGGAGGCATTTTTTCAAGGCTTATCGGCTGACGGCTGACGGTGGGATAGACAAAGGCGTCGATCGCGTTGTGCTCTGCGGCCTGGCCCAGGGTCTGGTACAGGCGGCGCTGAAAGCGGCGGCCGCTCAGCCACTGCGGTGTTTTCAGGCCGTTCGACGTGAGCATCTGCTCCAGCAGCGGCCGAAACTCGGGGAGATATTCGCCGGAGGCGATAATCGCCCGCAGGCTGGCGGGCGCGCCCGGCTGATGCGCCAGCCAGCCGTTGATAGCCACCTGAAATTCACAAAGGCTAAGGCAGGGCCGGGAGTGCACCTCCGTGAGAACGGGCAGCTCCACCTCGACAAGCGTCGCACCGGCCAGCCGAAGCGCCTCCAGCGCGTGATGCCAGACCGTTAGCTGGGCCGGGTCTGCGCCCTCCAGCGCGCTAATCACCCCTAAGCGGAGCGATTTCAGCGATGCGGCCGGCGGCTCAACGGGCCGCTCGCCGTGCATAATGGCGTGTAAAAGGGCGGCATCGCGCACGCCGTGGACCATCGGGCCGACGGTGTCCTTGCTGACGGAGAGCGGAGCAACGCCTTCAAGCATCTGGCGGCGAAAGGCGGGGCGCAGCCCCACGAGTCCGTTATAGCTACAGGGAATGCGAATCGAACCGCCGGTATCCGTTCCCAGGGCGCCGTCCGCCATACCGACGGCCACGGCGGCCGCGCTGCCGCCGCTCGAGCCGCCGGCGGTCACCGTGGGACGCTGCGGGTTACGCACGTCGCCAGCCAGGGAGCTGCGGGAGCGAACGTCAAAAGCAAACTCGGACATATTCGCCCTGGCGAGAATAATCGCTCCGGCGGCCTTCAGGCGGCGGATGACCCGCGCGTCGGATGTCGCCCGTAGCGATGCCAGCCCCCGGCACCCGAGGGTTATCGGCAGGGAGGCGCAGGCGATATTGTCCTTCACGATCAGCGGTACGCCGTGCAGCGGCCCGGCGAGGCCGCCTTCGCGCCGGAGCCGCTGGCAGCGTTCGGCCTCGGCGACGGCATCCGCGTTCACGCCAATAATGGCGTTGAGGTGATGATGGTCGGCGATCAGCTGGAGCCTGCGGGCTATCTCTTCGCGACAGTCCGGAGGTGGGATAAGACGCATTGCGCGCATAGCGTAGGTTCCTGAAGACGGTAATGCGGCAGGCCGCGCGGCCTGCCGGTGCTCGCAGCCTAATCTCGCAGGCCGGCGGTAATGGCGTCAATCGCCTGCGGATGCAGGCGGATCTCCGCCGCCCGGCGGTGTCCCTGCATTCCCTCGGTGCGGCTTTGGCGAATGGCCGGTTCCGCGATGGCCGCGATGCCGGGCTCGTCGATCCACTGATGGGTGCAGATTTTGACGTAGGCGCCCACCCACAGCCCGCCGGTGTAGCGTGCCGCCGCCATGGTCGGCAGCGTATGGTTGGTTCCGCAGCACTTATCCGAAAAGACGACGCTGGCATTTTGGCCGATAAACAGCGAGCCGTAGTGGCGGATTTTTGCCGCGGTGGCGTGCGGATCGCGGGTATGAACCTGCAGATGCTCGGTGGCGATATGGTCGGCAAAGGCGATCAGCTGCTCTTCCGTCTCGCAGACCACGATTTCGCCCTGACGACGCCAGGCCTCTCCCGCCGTGGCGGCGGTAGGCAGGTTGCCCAGCTGGCGCTCAATCTCGGCAAGGGTGCGTTTCGCGATATCTTCGCTGGTGGTCGCCAGCCCGACGCGGGTATGGACGTCGTGCTCCGCCTGGGCCAGCAGGTCAGCGGCGAGAATGCGCGGATCGGCGCTCTCATCGGCCACGGTGAAGATTTCGCTCGGCCCGGCAAGGGCATCAATCCCCACTTTACCGAACGCCTGGCGCTTGGCCTCATTAACGTAGGCGTTGCCGGGGCCGACGATCTTATCCACCGCCGGAATGCTCTCGCTGCCCCACGCCATCGCCGCAATCGCCTGCGCGCCGCCCACCTTAAAGATGCGGTGGGCCCCGGCCAGATGGCAGACGGCTATCATCGCCGGATGCGCGCCCGGCGGCAGGCAGGCAATAATCTGCTCGCAGCCCGCAACGGTGGCGGGCACAATCGACATCACCGGCGCGGAGAGAATAGGGTAGCGCCCGCCGGGGACGTAGCAGCCCACGCTCTGTAGCGGGATGATGCGATGCCCAAGATGTACCCCCGGCAGCGTTTCCACCTCCAGCGGCAGCATCGTGGCAAACTGGGCCTGCGCAAAGCGGCGCACCTGGGCGATGGCAAATTCGCTGTCGCGACGGGTCTGCGGGTCCATGTCGGCCAGCGCCTGCGCTATCTCGTCGGCGGTGACTTCAAACTGCTGCGGCACCAGCTTATCAAACTGGCGGGAGTAGTCCCTGAGCGCCTCGTCCCCGTCCTGCCTGACGCGTGCGATAATGGCGCTGACGGTTTCGGTCAGCGTGCGGTCCGCCTTCTCATCCTGCCCCTGAGGACGTTTAACCCACGTAACCCGATCGGCAATTGACTGTGCAGGCATCATGCGTTCTCCATCTGACCAAGTTTGATTTGCGCCAGCAGCGCCAGGTGATCGTAAACCACCCACTCATCGACAATTCTGCCGTTCACGATGTGATAGTGGGACATGCCCATCACGAACAGACGCTCCCCGGTAGGTTTGCCCAGCTCGCCGTAGCCGAGGTGATGACCTTCCATAATCCAGCGGATCGCCACCTTCACGCCGCCCTCATCGCACGGGTTGGAGCAGATGTGCTGCGGAAGCCACGCGCCGTCCGGGATCATGCCAATCAGCGCCAGGGTCTGGTGGGTCACGGACGCCACGCCGTACAGCTCTTTCATCAGCGGACCGTGCCACTGGACGTTAGGGGCGTACACCTCTTTGATCTTGCCCAGCATCCGACGGTTATAAATTTCGTGCATCCAGCGCAGGCACTGCTCTTCGGTATCGGTATGGGCGATGGAGGTATCGCACTCTATCTCCGGCGGATACTGGCCCAGCAGGCGGCCGTTCTCACCGATATCGGTCACGCGGAAGCCCTTATCAAACTGCTCTTTCGCCATGTTGCCGGCGATTTCATCGGTATTCAGCCCCAGCTGCTTCATCAGCGACATGTTGTCGCTGACTACCCACTCGCGGTAGATCTTGTTCTCGTGGATCATGCAGTCGGCAACGGTGCGGGTGACAAACGTGCGGTTGGTGGGCTGGCCGAGATGGCTGAACTGGGTATGTCGGCCGCTGCCGGTGACCAGATGCGAGGTATAGAAACCGTCAACGTCATTCCCGTTCCAGATAACCTGGGTGGCCATGCCCCGACGCTCGGGGAAGGCCACCAGCCGTTTCAGGGTATCCTGCACCACCTCCTCGCGGTTATACAGCGTCCCCAGCGCGTTATAAAGCACGCAGTTGTGGGTGTAGTGGGTATAAATTAGGCCGACGTCGCGCTCATCCCATATTTTATGGGTACAGCGCACGATATAGTCGACAATATCTGTATAGCACTCATCAAAGCCTTTTAACGACTGCGCGCGCGGGCGTTTTTCCGGAACCAGATCGATAAAGTCGCGGCGTTCAACCTGTAATACCGGCTCGTCACGCTGAATTTTACTATTATTTTTTTCGGGTACTGCTGGAGCTTTATTTGTTACTTCTGTTGAAGACATAGGACCTCCTGCATAGATGTTCAGAGTTATTCAGACAATAAGCGACCTGCACCCTATAAATGGGCGATGTTATTACCGCAATTAATATTGCGGCAGATAAACTATGATAAATATTTGCTAGTTAACGATTTGCGACCATATTGATAATTCATCGATACCGAGATATTCGCGAATAATTAAACCATCGCGTAATTCCAGCTGGCTGATGCCGGCAATAGAAATAGGTTTGCGCGTCGGCGCGCCAAATTTGCCGTAGCCGTCGTGCCAGGTTAATAGCGACCAGCGCAGCGAGATGCGCACCGGCTCATGGGCATCTTTACGCACGGTCAGATGATGCAGCTGGGTTTCGCTATCGGCGAACGAAGCGCGGTAGCCGGAGAGCAGCGCGCTGATTTCCGCCTCTCCGGTGCCCATACAGTGGCCCGGCGCGTAGAGCGTCGCGGCGGGGTGATATAGACCGGGCACCGTCCCGCTGTTGCCGCCGGCCCACATGGTCAGATAGCGCTCAATCACCCCGGCGATGGGGCCATCGACGTCGTCCCCGTCGGGTCCGCCGGCCCAGCGCGCGTCCAGCGCCTCCGCCGGCGTCTTTTCCAGCCCCAGCTGCTGGCGGACGCTGTCCAGGCTGCGGGCAAATTCGCGGACGTCCAGCCCCAGCTGGGCCAGGATCGCCGTGCGGTCCTGCAGCAGCCACTCCTGGCGTATCGCCCCGTCGGCGCAGATGCGGTCCGTCCAGGTGCGCACCCAGACGCTTTTGCCGGTCGGCGCGCCGAAAAAGCCCTCGCCCTGGTGGCGTATTGAGGCCACGGTGCGCTGGGAGGCGTAATACTCGCCGCCCTCGCTTTCCGCGCAGAGAATATCCTCCGTCAGCACGCTGCGCTGCGGGAAGCTATGCATGGCCTCCAGGGTATGGCGCATAAACTGGGAAAGGTCGGTCAGCTGCTTTTCCGGGGTAATAAACACCACCGGCGAAGCGTAGAAATCGGCCAGCTGGCCGATATCCTTCTGCTCCCAGACGACGTGGGTCAGCGTGGTAATAAACTGCTGAATAGAATCAAACTGGGGGCTGAAGCCGCGTAATCTGCTCATTTAAGCTCCTGGGGCTGAAACAGGGATAGACCCTCTTTTTCAATGATGCCGCTGTGCGGACGGCGGGCAGAGTGGCGCACAACCAGCATGCCGGGTACGGTAATCTGCTCGGGCTCGATGGTGCCGCTCTCAATTTGCTTCATCAGCAGCCCAACCGCTGCCTCCACCATCTCCTGTACCGGCTGAGAAGCGGAGGTCAGGGCATACGAGGGCCAGCCGGACGGGCCGGTATCGTCATAGCCAATGACCGACAGATCCTGAGGGATCTGCAGGCCGAACTCGTAGCGGGCGACATCCATCACCGTTATCGCCATATGGTCGTTGGCGACAAAGATGGCGTCCGGCAGCGGAGGCGTTGAGAAGAGGCTATAGGCGGCACGAATGGTCTGCCTGGTGTCATAGTTGCCGTTCACTACCCGCACGTCGGTGATGCCCTGCTCCTGCAGCGCCGTCAGGTAGCCGCGCTGACGGGCGATATTCACCGACGAGTCGGCAACGCCGCCGACGTAGGCGTAGCGCTGGTGCTCGCCGGCCAGCAGAAACTCGGCGATTTGCCGCGCCGCCGCTTCGTTATTGCTGTTCACGCTCGACGCCATGCCGTTCTCCTGGCTGCGGTTAAACAGCACCACCGGGATCCCTGCTGCCAGGCACTCTTCGGAGAGATCCAGCGACAGCGTGACCGAGGCCAGCACGATGCCGTCGACCCGGTACTGCATAATCTGATCGAAAATCCGGTCGACGTTGCCCTCTCTGTCGCCGATAAACAGCAGCAGGTGGTAGTTGAGGGTATCGAGCTTTTGCGCCAGCGCTTCCAGAACCTGCGGATAGAACTGGTTATCGAAATAGGAGATCACCACGCCGATGATGCGCGACCGGGCGGTATTGAGAGAGCGGGCGATCGCGTTTGGGCGATAGCCAAGCTCCCGGGCAGCCTTCAGCACCTTTTCACGCGTCGCCGGGGAGATGCTCGCCCCTGGCGTAAAGCTGCGCGATACCGCCGACTGCGATACCCCCGCCAGCTGCGCCACCTGTTGCGACGTGACCGCCGCAAAACTCTTACGTTTCATTACCCCGGTTCCTCATCCTGGACTCTCGCCAACGCCGTTAGGCCGCCGTCAGCAGGAGGGTGTTTTTTATACTTACACCATCTTTGCATGCGTATGCAACAGTAAAAATTAAATTTCTCACAATGTTAATTATGTCACTTTACAAAATTGAAACCTTTTCGTAACTTCAATAATTGAATACGTATTCACGACAATTTCATGCCGTCAACGATACCGGGCAAAGGGAGATTCAGCCAGAGGGAAGAGCCGGTAAATGCCGTTCTTGATTGGTTAAAAACCATTAATTCTCAGAGGTTCAAACCATGTTTCAAGCACTACTTCGCCGACCTGAAGCCCGGCTCTTTTTTATCATTAGCATTCTGTTTTTTATCTGTATTCACAGCATTGACGCTTTTCTGGCGCCGATGATGCTGGAGAGGGGCATTGAACCGCAGGTGATGGGGATAATCATGGGGGCCAGCGGGCTGGCGACGCTGCTGATTCGCTTTCCGCTGGGGATCGTCTCTGACGTGGTGAAAAGTCGGAAAATCTTTATCCAAATCAGCCTGCTGCTGCCTATCTTCACCTGGCCTCTGGCCTGGCTGGAGCCGAATGCGGTGACCCTGTATCTGGCGAAGGCGGCGGACGGCGTAACGGCCGCGACGTGGGTTTTGTATAACATCCTGTTTATCCGCTACTTTGACCGTAAAGAAGCCCCGGCCGCCGTGGCGCTGCTGGCGCTGGCCGGTCCGGTGGGCGTTTTCATTGGCAACTGCATCGGCGGGTTATTAATTCACTATTTTGAGAATAACATCGCGTTTTTACTCTCCTGCGTCTCCGGGCTGCTGGCGCTGATCCTGACCACCCGCATCAGCGACGTGCACGATTCGGTGCGCGCCCCGACGCTGCAGGCCTGTATCGCCGGGGCGCGTAAGCAGCTGTGCGATCGCTCCGTGTGGCTGATTGGTATTTTAGCCACCATCGTTATTCTGGTGCCGTTCGCCACCCGCGATACCCTGACCCCTATTTACGCCGAAAAGCTGGGGGCCCGGGCGGGGATCCTGTCGCTGCTAAGCAATATCCATCTGATCTTCTATGCGCTCGCCATCGCCCTGTGCAGCTCGGTTTTCTATAAGCGCCTGGGGGTGATGAAAACCGCCGTGGCGGGGATTATTCTGCAGATCCTCTCGACGCTCGGTATTCCGTTTACCGACAATATGTACCTCATTTATGCCCTGCAGGCGCTGGCCGGTTTCTCATTCGGTATGGCCTTTGCCGCCTTCATGTCGCTTAGCGTGATTAATACCAGCCCGGACGAACAGTCTACCCGGATGGGGCTTTTTCAGACGATTTACTCGCTGGGAATGTTTGTCGGCCCGGTGATTATGGGGCTGATGCTGCAGCATATTAATCTGTCGTCCGGCTATCTGTTAATTGCCGCGCTGTCGGTGGTTGCCGCCATTATTACGCCGCTGTCCGTGCGCTGGGTTAATAACCGGCAGATCGATGCCTCATCTCAGCTATCCGATAGCGCACGGCTGGCCTCCGCCCGCGAACGATAATTTTTCTCAGCGAACTTCTCTATCCTGACCCGGCCGCGGGTTTCAACGGCGGTCGGCAATCAGGCCTGCGATAGCTGCCGCTGCATTGAGGAATGGGGTATTCTTCAGCTATCTATTATCAGGCCGTTGCCGATCGGCGTTTGATTCTCTGCGCACCGTCCCGGTATTAACGTCAGCTGCCGGGCAAAGCGCAGAATGAGGCACGGCGAATAACAGGAAAACGCGATGACCCGTACGCAAAGGCTCCTTGAAATGCTCCAGATCCTGCGGGAGCACCGCTATCCGGTTACCGCATCGACCCTTGCAGAACGTTTGGCGATAAGCGTGCGCACCGTTTACCGGGATATTCAGACGCTCCAGCAGCAGGGGGTCTGCATCGAGGGCGGTTCCGGCATGGGATATATTATTAAGTCGGACTACCATCTGCCGCCGCTGGTTTTTACGGCCCAGGAAATTAACGCCCTGACGCTCGGGCTAAGCTGGGTTTGTCATAATACCGATGCGGATTTTAAAAAGATCGCTAAAAGCACGCTGGCAAAAATACATTCGGTGACGCCTGATAAATTAAAGGAGCACATCGAATATCAGTCATTGCTGACCGGGCCGGGTGAAAGAGATGAGGCTTTTTTTCCTGAACTGCGCCACGCGATTAATCACCGACATAAAGTTCAAATAGCCTATTGCGCTAAAAACGAGCGACTCTCTTCCCGAGTGATATGGCCGGTGGCACTGGTTTATATGGAGGAGTGCTGGCTGCTGGCCGGATGGTGCGAGCTGCGAAAAGATTTTCGCCATTTCAGAACCGACCGGATAATACAAATCGCGCTGCTTGCCGATAAATATAACGAAAGCAGGATCCGCTTATTGCGAAAATGGAGGGCGCAGGAGGGGCTTCGCCTGGGCGATGAGTACTGACAAAAGCTGTCACTGCCTTTTCATATACTCCTGTAGAGCAAAAAACATCATTCTCTACAGGAGCGAACATGAGCTTTCAACACAAAGTCGCGATAGTGACCGGCAGCACCGCCGGCATCGGTGCGGTGGTCGCGGAGCAATTACACCGCGCGGGCGCGCGGGTGGTCGTGGTTGGCCGAACCCGCGAACAGGCGGAGCGCAAGGCTAAATCGCTGTCAGCGGATGGACGCACCGCGGCGGGTATCGCGTGCGATGTTTCGCAGCCGGAGCAGGTGCGGCGGATGATCGATGAGGTGGTGTCCCGCTTTGGCAGGCTGGATTATGCGGTTAATAACGCGGGTATCACCGGCGAAAGTCATAAAAATATTGCGCAGCAGACGATAGATAACTGGCAGAGGGTGATCGCCACCTCTTTGAGCAGCGTTTTTTACTGTATGAAATATGAAATTCCGCCGCTGCTAAAATCCGGCGGCGGGGCGATCGTTAATTTATCCTCAGTCAATGGCCTGGTCGGTATTCCCGGGCTGGCGCCCTATACGACGGCTAAACACGGCGTTATTGGCCTCACCCAAACCGCCGCGCTGGAGTTTGCGCAGCAGGGCCTGCGGGTCAACGCCGTGGCTCCGGGATACGTCAGCACGCCGCGTATAAATCAACTGCCCGCAGACGTTCAGAGCGCCTTTGCGAATAGCCATCCGCTAAAGAGAATGGCTAAAATGCAGGAGGTGGCGGATTTTATCCTGTTCCTGCTGTCGGAAAAGGCCGGGTTCTGCAGCGGCGGCGTCTATCCCATCGATGGCGGCTACCTGGCGGAGTAAATGCTTGCCTGCACGATATTCTCCGGCCTAAAGGAGGTTAAGGACTAACGATGCTCATTATTTTCAGCGGCTTACCCGGTAGCGGGAAAAGCACGATTGCGCAGGCGCTGGTGAAGCGACTCGGCGCCTTCTATCTGCGGATAGACACCATCGAGCAGGCAATCCGCGAAGCGCATGAACATCCGCGGGAGATGGGGCCTGAGGGCTACTTTGTCGCCTGTTCAGTGGCGAGGGAAAACCTGAAGATGGGGGCGACGGTCGTTGCCGATTCGGTGAACCCCCTGACCCTCACGCGCGATGCTTACCGCGACGTTGCACTCTCTACGGGACGCGACTTCTTAGAGATAGAAGTGGTGTGCTCCGACAGGGATGAACATCGCCGGCGAGTCGAAACCCGGACATCAGAGGTCAAGGGATTAATCCTGCCGGAGTGGCATAACGTTACCGGCCTGTACTATGAGCCCTGGAACAGAGAGCGGCTGGTTCTCGACAGCGGAAAACTGTCCGTTGAGCAATGCGTTACGCTGGCGGTTGCCGCGCTTGCTCGGTAAGCTGGCAATCACTTCCCTGAGAAGCGGATAGCCTAAAAAAGGAGCAGGGCGATGATTTCAAAAGAGAACGCTGAGCATTATGTTTGGGGCGATAATTGCGACGGCTGGTATCTGCTCAACCGCCAGGACATGCTCGTCATTCACGAAAAAATGCCGCCGGGCACCAGCGAAAAGCGCCATTATCATTGCCTGTCCAGACAGTTTTTCTTCGTGCTGCAGGGGGTTCTCACCATGGAGCTGGCGGGTAAGAGGCACGAAATCGGCGCTCAGCAGGGGCTGGAAATTCCCCCTGGCTCAGAGCATCAGGCCAGAAATGATAGTGATTCTGCGGTGGAGTTTATCGTTATCTCCCATCCGACGACGCGCGGAGATCGAACCGACCTCGCGCCATCCTGACGATCAATCCCGGGCCGGCGCCGTTAGCGGCGATCGTCCGGGGCATAAAACGGGCCGTCAGCGCTGCTCGGGGTCTCTATAAGCGAAAGGGTCCGCAGCCGACGTTCTCAGCGTCCTCAGCAGCGACTCATACAGGCTCCCGACCGCCAGAGAGTCTTTTGACGCGCGGCTCCGGTATAAGGCCACCGCCATCGGCTCCAGCGGCCCGAGCTGCTGCTCCCTGCCCAAAATTTGCAGGTGCGGCGGGGCGCTGCACTGGGTCAGCACCGCGACCGCCAGCCCGCTCTCCACTGCCGCAATCTGGCCTGAGAGGCTGGAGCTGTTATAAACCACCTTATACCGGCGTCCCTGTAGGGCTAGTGCGTTGATAGCGCTGCGTTTTGCCATGCTCGTACTTTCGTATACCGCTACGGGCAGCGGGTCGCGCCGCCAAACCTCAAACTGTGGAGAACCGACCCATACCATCGGTTCATAGAATAGCAGCGTCCCCTGGCCGGCATTTTCCCGCGAGACCAGCGCAAGGTCTAAATCGCCGCTCTCAACGCGCGGGATCAGCGAAGTCGATTGTTCGCAGCTGAGCTCGATCTCTATCGAGCCAAAGTGAGGGGCAAACCTCTTGAGGGCCGGCGTCAGGTATTTGGCCGCATAGTCGTCCGGCACGCCCAGCCGAATGCGCCCCGTGAGCTCCTCGCCGTGAAAGGCGGCCTGGGTCTCAGCGTGCAAATCAAGCATCCGCCTGGCATAGCCCAGCAGCTTCTGTCCTTCGGGCGTGAGCTGGTTTTGCCGGGGGCCGCGCAGGATAAGCTGGCAGCCGAGAGCCGATTCAAGCTTTTTAAGCTGCATGCTCACCGCCGACTGGGAGCGATGAACCTCAGGCGCCGCCGCAGAAAGCGACCCCGCATCGACCACGGCGACAAAGCATTTGAGCCAGTCCATCTGGAGATCCGGAAAATGCATGCTGGCTCCATGTATTCGATAAGCAAATAGTATCATCCATTATTATGCGTTTTTATCGATCGCGCAACGCGGGCATAGTGGCTCTCAGTTGAGGTTTGCGCCACTGGAAGAAGACGATGCCCGCGATGACGAAAAACAGCGCCGATTTAGCTTTGCTGAACGGCTCACTTATTGGCTCCGGCTTTCGCGAGCTGATGCCGATTTCATTATTTGTCGCCGTTTTCGGCGCCGCCTTTGGCCTCGCGGCCTCGCAGGAGGGCCTAAGCCATCTTACGGCGACCATGATGAGCCTGCTGGTTTTCGCCGGCTACGCCCAGTTCGCCGCGCTTGGCCTGTGGGGAGAGCCGGTGCCGCTAGTCACGCTTGTGGCGACCGTTTTCGCGATCAATGCCAGGCATCTGCTAATGGGGGCCACGCTGTATCCGTGGCTACGCTATTTATCCCCGGCTAAGCGCTATGGGATCATGGCGGTCGCATCCGATGCGAACTGGGCGATGGCGATACAGGCATTTAGCCGCGGCAGGCCGGGGCTGGGCCTGCTCTTTGGCGGCGGTCTGGCGCTGTGGCTTTTTTGGGTTGTCGGTACGGTGGTGGGGCTCTACTTCGGCAGCGCAATCCACGATCCCCAACGCTACGGCCTCGATATGGTGATGGGGTGCTTTCTTCTCTCCATGGTGTTTGAGGGGGAAAGGAGCCCGCGGACGTTCATTATCTGGTGCGTGGCGGCGGGCGCCTCGCTGCTGGCCTATAAATGGCTGCCGCAAAACAGCCACGTGATTGCCGGCGCCATCGCCGGAGGGATCGTGGGCATGGTGCCGGGAGGCAAAAAAAATGAACGTTGAGATGTCGGATGCCGGGGCGGTAATGGTCATCATCGTGATGGCGCTGGTGACGCTCGCCACCCGCTGGGGTGGCGTATACGTGATGTCTTTTGTGCCGCTCAACGGCAAGATAAAAAGATTTATTCAGGCCATGTCCGGTTCCGTGCTTGTCGCCATTATCGCCCCCACGGCAGCGACCGGCGACAGAGGCGCCCAGATGGCGTTGCTGACCACCGCCATCCTGATGCTGGTGCTTAAAAGGCCCCTCATTGCCATCGCCGGTGGGATCCTCGTCGCAGCATTCGTCAGACGGTGATTAACGCGCGTCGGCTTGTTGACGGGCGGTGAAAAACGTCAGCACGACGGCGCCGAGCAGCAGCGCGAGACTCATCGCAAAAGCGTACTGCCAGCCGAAATGGTCAAACACAACGCCGCCTGCCGTCGAACCCAGGGCGATAGAGAGCTGGATCGTCGCGACCATCAGCCCGCCTCCGGCCTCGGCATCTTCGGGCAGGGTGCGGGCTATCCATGTCCACCATCCGGTGGGCGCAGCGGTGGCAAACATCCCCCAAAGGCCCAGCAGCAGGGCAACAATCCACAAGCTGTGCCCGGCCACTATTAGCGTCCCGGCGATGGCGGCCATCAGCAGAGGAAGGGCCATCAGCGTCAGATAAAACCTCGCGTTGAGGAACGCGGAGACGAACAGTGTGCCAACAAAACCCGCCGCCCCGATCGTGAGCAGGATAAGCGACAGGTCGGAGCTATTTACCCGCGTTACCGTCTCCAGAAACGGGCGCACGTAGGTAAATAACGCAAACTGCCCCATAAAGAACAGGCCGCAGGCAGACATGCCCATGGCGACCACCGGGCGGCTGAACAGCCGAAACACGTTTGCGCGCGGCGTGCGGCTTGTGCTGCCCGCCATATTGGGCAGGCTGAAGCACTGCCAGATGAAGGCGACTATCGCCACGGGCACCAGGCACATGAAGGCTCCGCGCCATCCGATAGTGGTCCCGAGATAGCTACCCAGCGGCGCGGCCACCACCGTCGCCAGCGCGTTACCGCCGTTAAAAATAGCCAGCGCGCGGGAGACCTGATGCTGCGGCACAAGGCGAATGGCCGTGGCCGCGGACATCGACCAGAATCCGCCGATGGCAATACCAATCAGGGCCCGTCCCGCCATGTAGATCGAAAAGCTGGAGGCGAGGGCGATAACGATCCCCGACAGCGCCATCAGAGCCGTCATCCCCAGCAGGAGGTATTTGCGATTCACGTTGCCGGCAATAGTGGAAAGGGTCAGGCTGGTCAGGACCGCCAGCGCCCCGGAGATGGCAATTCCCTGGCCTGCCAGCCCCTCGGTCACGGCCAAATCTTTGGCAACCGGCGTCAGCAGGCTGACCGGCATAAATTCCGAGGCAATCAGCACGAAAACGCACAGGGTCATGGCAAAAATGCCGCCCCAGCGGGCGTGCTCTTTAGCGCGGGGTGTTACAGGGTTCAGCGTGGACATGGGCTACATCTCTGAATATCGCCCCGGGCTGGCGGTGCTCGCGCCGGAACGGACGCTATTTATGCAATAGCGATCGACATTATGGATAAGGATAAAGTGCGATGTTGTCAGCGGGCTCGATAACATCAGGCTGGAGGCGTCGGAATAAAAGCCGCCGGCCAGCGTCCGGCGGCTTGTTAAAGGTTAGCTTTCGAGGTTTCTATTTTAAGCCGTCTTTGAAGAACTGCCCGAAGCGCGCAAAAGGTATTTTACCGGCGACGTTGTCGTAGAGGTCCACGTGGTTCGCGCCCGGCACAATAACCAGCTCCTTCTGCTTGCTGCCAACGGCTTTAAAAGCATCTTCCGCAAAGTAGCGCGAGTGGGCCTTTTCCCCCGTCACGATAAGCGTTGGGATGGTAATTTCACTGGCGTAGCTCAGCAGCGGCATATTCATAAACGATAAAGGCGTTGTCGCCGTCCATGCGCCGGTGGAATTAACCGAACGCTCGTGGAAACCGCGCGGCATCCGGTAGTAGTCAAAGAACTCTTTCAGCACCGGGTGAGGATCGGCGGGGAGGGTCTCCGGCAGAATACGCTCCGCAGCGCTGGCTTTGCCGTTCTGGTCGACGTAGATGTCGTGACCGGAATGGGCGAAGGTTCCGCTCTGCGCATCCTTCCAGCGCTGCTCGTTCAGGTACTGCAGGACGGCGCGGCGATCGGCCGTGGAATAACGATCTTTACCTTCGCCAACGCCGTGGCCCATCGCCCGGCTCATGTCGTACATCACGCTGGTGGCGACCGCCTTAACGCGGGTATCCATTGCCGCCGCGTTCAGCGCCATCCCGCCCCAGCCGCAGATGCCGAGGATGCCAATACGGTTGCGATCGACCTCTTTTTGTAAGCCGAGGAAATCAACCGCCGCGCTAAAGTCCTCGGTGTTGATATCCGGGGAGGCGACGTTGCGGGGGTGACCGCCGCTCTCGCCGGTGTAGGAGGGATCGAACGCCAGCGTCACAAAGCCTTGCTCAGCCATCGTCTGCGCATACAGGCCGCTGGATTGTTCCTTCACCGCGCCAAAGGGCCCGCTGACCGCGATTGCCGCCAGCCGGCGGTCTCCCCGCCGTTTGGGGATATAAAGATCGCCCACCAGGGTGATGCCATACCGGTTCTGGAATGACACCTTACGGTGATCCACTTTACTGCTTTCGGCGAAGGTCTTATCCCATTTCTCGACCATCGAAACGGGCGCATTTGGATTGGTAGTATCAGCATAACTCATTGTCGTGACTCCACTTAATGATGCACATAGCAGCATCGCAGGTATAGCGGACGTCAGTTTTTTGGTGAAAGCATTCATCAAAAATTCCCCTGGGAAAAAGGATACAGGTACAGGTTTCATCCGGACAACGCTGCGGTGCTTTGTTTCATGGGGCTCATTATAGTTAGCAAAAATAGTGCTGATTAGAGGGGGTTAAATGCTAGGATTAATATCATATTGTTATAGAAAGGGCGGCGAAGCGGGCGATACGTAGCCCGACACCGCAGGAGGCACTGATGGCAAAACGGGAAAACTATAATGAGCTCTACCTGTTTATGCAGGTGGTGCGGGAGGGGAGCTTCACCGCAGCGGCCCAGCGGCTTGGGCTGGCGCAGTCGGGAATTAGCCGTTCCGTTCGCGAGCTCGAAGAAAGGCTGGGCGTCCAGCTTCTGGTGCGCACCACGCGCAGGCTATCCCTGACGCAGGCGGGCGAGCAGCTCTACCAGACGGCCGAGTCCGGATTTGACGCCTTAGATTCGGGGCTTGCCACGCTGGCGCACTATCGTCAGACCCCGTCCGGCACGGTGCGCATCAATGCCAGCCAGCACGCCATTGATAAATGCCTCCTGCCAAAGCTCGCGGTATTTAAGCAACGCTATCCCGATATCCGGCTGGAGCTGATGAGTGAAAGCCGGTTCGTCGATATTATCGCCGAGAGATTCGATGCGGGCGTCCGTTTGGGTCCGGAGGTGGGCAGCGGCATGATCGCGGTACGCATTACGCCGGATATGGAGATGGTCGTTGTCGCCACTCCCGAGCATTTTCGTCGCTACGGCTTTCCGCAAACTCCGGCCGAGCTGGCGGCGCACCCCTGTATTGCCTATCAGTTTGGCGACGGCAGCCTGTACCAGTGGGAGCTCAATCTGGACGATAAAAAGATCACCCACCGACCGCAGGGGCAGTGGGTCTTCTCCGACAGCTATATGGAGGCAGAGGCCGCCCGGCGAGGCCTGGGGCTGGCCTATGTTCCCGAAGAGCTGGTGGCCGATGATTTAGCGCGCGGCGTGCTTATCCGAGTGTTACAGCCCTACAGCCTGCGCATGGAGGGTTCATTCCTCTATTATCCCCATCGCAACGTGTCGCCGGCCCTGAGAATCGTCATTGATACACTGAAGATATGATGCAGGGCGATGGCATCACCGCCATTATGCGCAGCGTCAGCCTCGCTGAGGCCCGCCGCGATCGTTAATAATGCAGAGTATCAGGGGACCCGGAGCGAGCTGCGGGGCTAAAGCGGCAATAGCCGGAAGGGGCACAGATGAGGAAGACGATGGCATATCAGCAGGCGCTGCAGAGATTGTTGTTAGACGATGCCGTGAGGATGAAGGCGCTTTATGCCGTTCAAAGCTTAAGGCTCAACGACGGCTGGATCGGCGCCGGATTCGTGCGGGATGCGGTCTGGGATCGCCTGCATGGATACGGCCAGCGGCCCGTGGGCGGAGACGTTGACGTGGTGTGGTTTGACGCTGCGCGCTGCGCTGCCGATGGCGATCGCTTTCTGGAAGCCGCGCTTAATCAAGTGAGCCCCGCGTTCGACTGGTCGGTGAAGAACCAGGCCAGAATGCATCACCATAGCGGCAATGCGCCGTACCGCTCGACGGAGGATGCTATCCGCTACTGGCCTGAAACGGCCACGGCTGTCGCCGTCAGAATAGGCGATACGGGCCTGATTGAGATAATTGCCCCCTACGGCCTGGCCGATTTATTCGAGCTCCGCCTAAGGCCGACGCCGCAGTTTGAGCTGCAAAGGTTGTCCGTATTTAAACATCGGGTTGCCGCCAAAAGGTGGGTTGAGCGTTATCCCCTGCTGCAGCTTATTGTTCCCGGAGAGCCGGAGCAGGGCGAACGGGCGCTTTCCTGATGGGCGTCACTCTCTCGAACCGGGGATATTTTGCGCAATTAATAGGGCAATGGCTTACCACTGCTTCGCTATCCAGGCAGCAAAGTCGCGCATGGCGACAGTTTCGGGGCGCGACTGCAGCCGCGTGAGCCAGTATCCGCCGCAGTGAATCTCCGTTGGGAACGGCTGCACGATGCGCCCGGCGCTGAGCAAGTGGCTAAACATGCTGGCTGGCGCAATCGCAATTCCGGCCCCGCACTGCGCCACCTCCAGCATCGCCAGCGAGGTGTCAAAAACCATCACCGGATGCGTCGGCGCCGGCGGGGCTTCACCGGCCTTCGTCATCCATGTTGCCCATTCGTCGCGGCGGTAGGAGCGCAGCAAGGTGTACTTAAGCACATCCGCCGGTTTGTAGAGCGTCTGGGCTATCGCCGGCGTGCAGAGCGCGGTGAGCGGCGCATCGCAAAGGAATATGGCCTCGGTATCGTGCCAGGCGCCGTTGCCGAAACGAAGGGTATAGTCCAGCCCTTCGGCGGCGGGATCGACCCGGTTGTTATGCGTCGACAGATGCAGGTCGATATGCGGGCAGCAGCGGCGAAAATCCTCCAGCCGGGGCAGCAGGAACCCCACCGCAAACGTCCCGACGACGCCTATTTTTAGTTTTTCTCGCCGTTGCCGGGCGCTAAAACGATCGAGCGTATCGGCGATGATGTCGAAAGAACCGTTCAGCACCGGCAGGAGGTTTTCGCCTTCTGTCGTCAGCATCAGCCCGCGCGATACCCGCACAAATAGCTGACAATTAAGGTGTTCCTCCAGCGATCTTACCTGCTGACTAATAGCAGAATGCGTGACGTTGAGCTCAACGGCTGCGCGAGTAAAGCTTAGGTGCCGGGCTGCGGCTTCGAAAGCGCGAAGGGCATTCAGTGGGAGATAGCTTCTGGTCATGGCCGTATGTGTTAGAAAAACTGCAGGCAGATGCTAAGTTTAATCGTTTGTCAGAGCGAGTCAAAGCCCACAGACTTAGCGCGTTTTCAGGGCCCTGATATCTCTCTCACTCTATGGAAGGTTTTACCCATGCAAAAAATGTTGAACGGCGTTCTGGCACTGGCCGCGCTTTCGCTCACCGCGGCAAGTCTCGCTGCACCGAAGACGCTCACCGAGCAGCAGATTTCTCGGGTGGTCAGCCAAACCATCGAGCCTCTGCTCAAAGAGCAGGCGATCCCTGGCATGGCGGTGGCGGTTATTTATCAGGGCCAGCGGTACTATTTCACCTGGGGTAAAGCGGACGTCGGCAGCGGCCGCCCGGTCACGACGGACACGCTGTTTGAACTTGGCTCAGTGAGCAAAACTTTCACCGGCGTACTGGGTGCAGACGCCGTGGCCCGCGGCGAAATCAAGCTCAGCGACAATGCCAGCCGCTACTGGCCGGAGCTTAACGGCAAGCGGTGGCAGGGGATAACGCTGCTGGATCTGGCAACCTATACCGCAGGCGGTCTGCCGCTACAGGTACCGGATAACGTTACGGACAGGGCCTCGCTGCTCGATTTCTATCGGCGCTGGCAGCCGCAGTGGGCGCCGGGCAGCATGCGCGTCTATGCCAACAGCAGCATCGGTCTGTTCGGCATGCTGGCGGTGAAGCCTTCGGGGCTCGGTTTTGAAGACGCCATGAGCCAGCGGGTCCTGCGGCCGCTGAATCTCAACCATACCTGGATTAACATTCCGCCCGCGGAAGAGAAAAACTATGCCTGGGGCTACCGCAGCGGCCAGCCGGTGCACGTTTCACCCGGTATGCTGGATGCCGAATCCTACGGGGTGAAATCAACGATTACGGATATGGCCGCCTGGCTACAGGCCAATATGGCGCCCCGGGAGGCCGGCAGCCCCACGCTCAGAAAAGGCCTCGAGATGGCGCAGGCGCGCTACTGGCGGATTGGCGATATGTATCAGGGGCTGGGCTGGGAGATGCTCAACTGGCCGGTCAATGGCGTGGCGATAGCAAAAGGCGGCGATAACGCGGTGGCGCTGGCCCCGCATCCGGCAGCGGCGATAGAACCGCCGGTCCCGGCGGTCGCCGCCTCATGGGTGCATAAAACCGGCTCCACCGGCGGATTCGGCGCCTATGTGGCGTTTATCCCTCAGCTGCAGCTGGGAATTGTTATGTTAGCGAATAAGAGCTACCCGAACCCGGCGCGTATCACCGCCGGATATACCATTTTGCAAGCTTTACAGTAAACCTATTTGCGCGCGCCGGTCGCTTAAACGACGGAGGTGTCGAAAGTGAAAGCCCTGCAGCAGTGCTATGTTGTTGGTTAAAATAGCCAGGCCGCAGGGCGATATCAGCTCAGTTCCGTGTGACGACAGGGCCTTCGCCGGATACTGGCGGGAGAGTTTTGCCATAACCGACAGCACATAGCGTTTACCAAATGTGGGATAACACGCCACTCTCAGCACGTCAGTTACTTCGCCCTTCATTGACGCCAGTTCCTGCTGCGTGTCCTCCCGTGAATCGAGGATTTGTCTGGCGCGAATCAGCAGCATTTCCCCTGCATCGGTCAGGGTTAAATGACGCGTAGACCGCAAAAAAAGCGGGGTATCCAGGTACGCTTCCAGCGCATCAATCTGCCGTCCTATCGAGGAGGGAGTGCGCCCGAGACGGCGACCAGCACCCGAAAAACTGCTCTCACGGGCGACATCGACAAAGACTCCAGGGAACTCGGCGAATTTCTCTGATTGCATCTGTGCATTTCTTGCATAGCTGTTGTGGGTAGAAGTCATCTTATCAGTGATGTGCGCTGAACTTAATATCCCCTCAAGGGAACCGCAGACGCAATCAAAACCAGAAAAACCCGTTTGGGGATAAAGCACAATCGTAGCAGTACACCTGGCATCGTTTTTCTTTAATGTACCTGCATGTTATGGCGAACAGGATAAACAACGGTAGGGCTAATATTTAACGGCGTATGTTAATGTTGATGATACTCATCTATTTAAATGAAATCGCTAAAGTGCAGAATTTAGCCAGTGGCCGGAAATTATAATCGTTCGGTTTGCATCAGTAAAATATCCCTCAGGACTATTCTATATATGCCAGTAATGTTCATGGAATTGTCTGGCGGATTCCTTTTCGTCAAGGTATTCAAACCCGAACAGGCGAATTTTTTCATGGTTGTAAAACCATTGGTTCCCGTGCCGTTCAATGATCTCCCCTGGCGTGAAGCACTGTCCTGATGCGACCCGCACAATCGCATATTTATCATTGCTAAATCTGACTCTGTGAATGCAGAAAGGTTGATTTATTTCGCCGGAAAGACGGCAGCCAATGATATCTCCTTCAATAAGAACAACTTTACTGGTTTTCATAAGCATAACCTTCATTACAGGAGTAAAACAGGTAGGTCGCCATTTTCCCGTTTGTGTATCTTTCAAATGCGAAATTGCCGATCAGCCTCCAATACACCAGCATTCTGACGGTCTGAATAATAGCCCGCAGGCGGGGCACTCCAGAACCGCATTTTTCCGTAATTTACCTGCTTTCTGATCGGCCCGGTGGGCACATACCGGGCAAGCCACGTGAACGGGTCTCTCTTTAAAATGCCTGAGTCCATTTGTATAAGACATAAATTGATACTCTATGGAATGTAATATTCATTATACGCCTTTAAACAAGATTATTTAGATAATGTTATGTGGATTTATTACTAAATCAGCAAGTCAGACCCGCAGACCACCAGGGTGATTTGTGATATAATACCCTTCCGTGAGAAATTTATAATGAAATCAGAAGACATCCTCGACTGGTACCCGGCGCAATTGCCGCCAGTGAAAATTATCCTTGGTGAAGCCGTGCTGGCCGTCGGCAAACAGGGCCGCCCCATTAACACCCGGACGTTGCTTGAGTACCTGCAGGTGATGCAGGACAAACAAAAAAGAAGGGATGACAAAACCGCGATGAAGACCGCAATTGATGTTCTCCGGGACAATCAGCGCACTAACGGCAGACGTTAATGCGCACGCTAAGCCAGCGTCAGTTCTGAATGATATCAATGGTATGGAATTGTCCGTCATCCATCAGCGGAATGCTGTCATCGGGGAGGATGATGCCGTCCAGAGTGGCCTGGTATTTCCCGACGCCACGTGAAACGCTAATGTGATACTGACTGTCGCCGTACTGATATGTCATGGAGAACGACGGCCAGTTGTCCGGCAACAGAGAATGAACGGTAAGGGAAGCACCGCAACGTTTTATCCCCAGCAGCTCCTCGGTCAACAAACGGTATGCCCAGCCTGCGGAACCGGTATACCAGCTCCATCCGGCACGACCCGTATGCGGCGCGACGCTGTACACATCAGCGCTCATGACGTAGGGCTCCGCTTTATATCTTTCCACTTCACCTGCATCCAGCGTGTGGTTTATCGGGTTGATCATTGACCACAGCTGCCACGCGCGTTCTGCATTCCCCATCCGGGCAAACGCCATCACCGCCCAGATGGCGCCATGAGTATACTGCCCCCCGTTTTCCCGCACTCCTGGCAGATAGCCCTGGATATATCCCGGATTCGGCCCGTGCCCATCGAAAGGTGGCGTTAACAGTTTGATTAGCCCGGCCTCGTTATCCACCAGATGCTTATCCAGCGCCTGCATCGCCATGACGCTACGCGCCTGGCTGGCGACCCCGGACAGTACCGACCAGCTTTGCGCAATCGCATCAATTCGACAGTCCTGGGACGCTTTTGAGCCCAGGGGAGTACCATCGTCAAAATATCCTCGCCGGTACCATTCACCGTCCCATGCCGAGGTTTCGAGATTTTTTTGCAGGCGCAGCGCCTCTGAACGACACATTGAAGCGACGCTGGCATCCTGTCGCCGATCGGCAAGCGAAGCGAAGCGTTGTAAAATATCGTACAGGAAGAAGCCCAGCCAGACGCTTTCACCTTTCCCCTCAATGCCAACCTGGTTCATCCCGTCATTCCAGTCGCCGGCCCCCATCAGCGGGAGACCGTGCTGCCCGAAGCGTAATCCATGCTGAATAGCTTTGACGCAGTGTAACCATAGCGTCTCTTCGCTGCTGCTGATGACCGGCGTGTCGTAGACGGACTCTTCACCCGGATGGAGCGGGCGACCTTGCAGATAAGGAATATTCAATTCCAGTATTTCTGTGTCCCCGATCGTTTCGACATAGTGACAGACTGCGAGCGGGAGCCAGAGATAGTCATCCGAACAGCGTGTACGCACGCCGTTACCGTGAGGAGGGTGCCACCAGTGTTGCACGTCTCCCTCAACAAACTGTCGTGTTGCGCACAGCACTATCTGTTCGCGCATCCTTTCCGGGGCGGCGTGACTGAGCGCCAGCGTATCCTGCAGCTGATCGCGAAAACCAAATGCGCCGCCGGACTGATAGTAACCGCTACGCGCCATAAGGCGACTGGCCATCGTCTGATACAGCAGCCACCCGTTGACCAGTAAGTTCACGGAGGTATCCGGGGTATTGACCACCATTTTATCGAGTACGTGATGCCAATAGCGGTGAACGTTGTTCAGCTCCTGGCGGACGGTATCCTCATTCAGATAGCGGGCCAGGGTCTCCTGAGCCCGGCTATGATTTTCATCCACGCCAAGGACAAAAATAAACGTTCTCTGGTCGCCATCAATTAGCGTGGCCGCGGATTGTACTGCTGCGCAGGGATCCAGCGCGGCCCCCGTTTTACCCGAGAGCCTGCGCAGCTTCATGGCGTCCGGATTTTGCAATGAACCGTTTCGGCCAATAAACTCGCGGCGGTCGCCCGTCAGCGAGCAGTAGGAGCCGCTGACGGCAAAAAATGCCGTGCGCTCGCCGCCGTTAGCGCCGTAAAAGTTGTTGGCCATCACCCCGCAACCGCCAGCAATGTTGACTGGATACGTAACGATATGGGAGGCCGAACGGGTTCGTAAATCCCCAAGCGTCCACTCCGCATAGCCGGTGACGGACAGTTTACGCGTTCGTCCCGAATTATTACTGAGCGTCAGGATCGCCAGTTTAACCGGCGCCCGTTCGGCGACCAGTATCGTCAACTCACTGTCTATCCCGCTCTCCCGGTGGGCAAACACGCTGTAGCCAAAACCATGACGGGTCAGATAGTCGCCGTGGCCGCGCACCGGCAGTATCGTCGGCGACCAGCACGCACCGCTCTCTTCATCACGCAGATAGAAGGCTTCACCACTGCGGTCGCTTACCGGATCGTTTTCCCAGGGCGTTAAGCGGTATTCATGGGCATTTTCATACCAGCTGTAGGCCTGTCCCGCCTCTGAAATAACGCTGCCAAAATCGGCGTTTGCCAGCACATTTGACCACGGGGCTGGCGTCGGCTCGTTTTCCCTGAGGACAATCTGATACTCCCGACCATCCTGAGAAAAGCCGCCGAGACCATTGAAATGGCGCAGCTGATGGGTATCAGGCGTCCAGTCGGTATGTCGATTGCCCTCTGCTGCAGGGTGCGGAATTAGCAACCTGGGCTGGGGTTTTAGGGTATGAATGCGCTGGTTAAGCTGTTCACTTAGCCCGCCGGCTCGATCATCAAGATACAGGCAGGCGACGCTCATCAGAAGCTGCTTATCCTCGGCGGAGAGATGTTCGCCATTACGGACAAAAATCCCGCCTGATTTATCCAGCATGCTGGCTCCTGACCTGGCGTAAATCAAATCCATAATCTGGTTTTGCAGCGCCTGCTGGTAGCCGCCGGGGCTCTCATTGAGGATCACCAAATCGACCTCCAGCCCTTTCTGGCGCCAGTATCGGTGCGCCTGAATAAGTGTTGTTACCGAGGCGATACCCTCTTCGCTGGTGATACTGAACAGCACTATCGGCAGATCGCCTGAAATCGCCCAGCCCCACAGGCCGGACTGACCTCGTCGGTTACGGCTGATAATCTGGCCGTCGGCGCGCAGCTCGTGACAGGGGTAAAGCACCGCGCTGGCGAGACGGTTAAACAGCGTGGCATCATCTTCACTGGCGTTCATCTGGCGTAACACCACCAGACTGTGGGACCAGGCCAGTTCAAAGATGCGGTCAGCGATGGGGTGATCTCTGTATTTTTCAAGCAACGCCAGGCTGTGCTGGCGGCTTTCGCTGATACCGTAAACGATATCGATAGTGACGGGCTGTCCCGGCAGTAGCGTGATAGCGTGGCGAATCGCCAGTATCGGATCAAGAACGGCCCCCGAGGTATTGCTGAGCGGTCCTTTTTTTACGCTTGTCAGCGCATTTGAAGGGGTTCTGCCGCGGCCAATAAATGCTGCCCTGTCGGTTTCAAACGAGATGCTCTTACTGTTATTGCCATGCACGACCACCATGTGAAACATGCACGGGTTCTGTTCGTCCAGCGAACGCGGGCGGCGATGGCACAGGATCGCGTCACGATCGGGGTTAATCTCGGTCTGGATGAATAAATTGCTGAATGCCGGATGGGCCCGATCGCTGGCGTCGGACGCCAGCACCACTTCGGAATAGGTTGTCAGCTCAAGGTCGTGCGGCATTCGCCCCCTGTGTACCAGCGTGAGCCGCCGTAGTTCAATATCATCTTCCGGGGAGACCACGATCTGGGTTCTGACACTCAGCGATCCGAAAGTACGCCTGTATTCAGCGCCGGCATCGGTAAAGATCGCCTCGTCGCCGTTATCGGCGTCTTTGCCGGTGGGATGCCAGGTATTGCTCCAGACTTCGCCCGTTTGCGAATCGCGGATATAGCAGAATGCTCCCCAGTTATCCCGGGTCGTATCGCTGCGCCAGCGCGTGAGGGCAATATTGTTCCAGCGGCTATAGCCACCGCCACCGGGGGTCAACATCAGATGGTAATGGCTGTTGGACAACAGCTGAACTTCAGGCACCGGCGTATCTGCTCCGGTGAAAATACGCGGTTCGTAGCGAACGGGTTTGACCCTTCCTTCATGGGATTCGAAATGACGGCGCGGGCTGTAGAGATCGACCGCATCCGGCACGCGCTCCTGTAACAGCAGGCTCGCCGAGCGGAAGACGGTACTGGACATGAATCGCTCCGTCATCGGGGCGTTAAGCAGCACGTGAGCCAGCGCCTGAAATGCCATCCCCTGATGGTGCGCCATCCAGGACTGCACGACGGCATACAGCTGCCCGGTTGCGAGGCGGGATGGGGTATAGTCCAGCGCTTCATAAAAACCGTATTCGCCGCGCGCGCCGTTTTTTTCCAGGCTGAGCAGATTCTCGCAGGCTTTCTGCGGAGAGATCGTTAGCGCCAGCAGTGTCGCATACGGGGCGATGACCATATCGTCAGCAAGTCCTCGCCGCAGACCGAGGCCCGGTACGCCAAATGCCTGATACTGATAATTGTGCTGAACATCAAAAGCATGATAACCGGACTCCGATACCCCCCACGGCACCCCACGCTCTTTGCCCCAGCGTATCTGACGCTTAACCGCGGACTGGCTCATTTCATCGAGAAGGCTACCGGGCCAGGTGGGCATCACCAGGTTCGGCATCAGGTATTCAAACATCGAACCGCTCCACGACATCAGCGCGGTTTCATGGTCAATGGCGGTGAACAACCGTCCCAGGGCATACCAGCTTTTTAACGGCAGCTGGTTAGTCGCGATGGCGAGAAAACTGGTCAGACGGATTTCAGACGGCAGAAGATCGTAATGGCTTTTATCGGGTGTGTTCGTATCACAGTTGTAGCCGACGCTGAGCAGGCTGGTCGCCTCGCTGTACAGAAAAGCAAAATCCATTCTCGCATGATCGTTCAGCCGCTGTTCAAGTTCAGTGATAATCTTCAGCCGCATGCGGGCCAGCGCCGTAGCCGATGCCGGAGGCGTTCCTTCGCCGCAATAGCTCGCGCCGGCAAGCCAGCTCAATGTCGGCAGCATCTGTTCGCTATACGTCTGAGGTATCCAGCCAAGCAAATGCGACCATTCATGGCAAAGCTGCACCAGCTGATGCTCAAGGTGTCCTGTCCAGCGCACCACAAGGCTGCTCTCCTGAGCGCACTGCGTCGTCAGATGGTTACACTGGGCGCGCATTTTTTTAAGTTCGCTGAACAGCTGCGCCGGAGGCAGCGACGCTGCGTTCAGGCAGTGCTTGCGCAGCAGTCGCAGGCCGGTTGGCGCGTTCTGACCCCAGTGTTTTTCCAGAATGATTATCGTATCGTTCAGCCCGGCCAGGATCTGCTCGCTGTTCAAAACCGGCTGATGACGCATGGCGGACAGGCCTTCGCGCAATGTCAGTAAATGGCCGGCCATATTGCCGCTGTCAACGCTCGAAACATAGCGTGGGCTGAGGGGCGCAAGCGTGCGGGTGTCATACCAGTTAAAGAGATGGCCCCGGAAGTGTTCCATTTTATCCATTGAGTCGAGAGTCATCGTCACGCGCTGTAAAACCTCTCCCCCGGGCAGGTAGCCAAAATCCCAGGCGGTCAGGTTGGCCATCAGGGAAAGTCCGATATTGGTGGGGGAGGTGCGATGTGCGATGGTTGGCTGCGGTATTTCCTGGTAATTATCCGGTGGAAGCCAGTTCTCTTTTGCCGTGGCAAAGGTTTCAAAGAAGGCCCAGATTTCGCGACTCGTCTGACGCAGCAGCTGCTTCTGTTCCTGGTTCAGCGAAACCGCCTTACGTTCAGGCTGGCGGCTTAGCCAGCTCAGCAGCAGGGGGGCAAGACACCATAGAATGCCGACGGGCAGAGCGATAGTCAGAAGCCGTGGGGAAAAATGAAAAGTCATCATCGTCAATGCCGCCCCGGCGACAACATTCAGCCACATCGCCCGATAAAAACGAATCACCGAAACGCCGGGCTGATGGCCGTCGGGGCTGTGGCTGGTCCACTGGATGAGATTGCGCTGACTGACGCCAAGGCGCCAGAGCGTCACGGCAATGGCGTACAATGAGTATCCGGCCTCATGCGGCAGTATCGCAAAATTGAGCCCGATACGGGAAAACCGTTTCAGCGCCCCGGCCGCGACGAGTGGAATATGCAGCCGCAAAGGGCGACGAAGAGGTTTATGCAGAAGGTCGTGGCTGATGCTCAGCGCTGAAGGCAATAACCACACCAGCGCCAGCGCGCCAAGCCAATAAAGCGGGTTGGGGACCAGCAGCAGGGAGCAAAAAAGAAGCGCCAGCAAAGACGGGCTGACCAGGCTGCGGCGTAAATTGTCGAATAACTTCCAGCAGGAAAGCGCCGATAGCGGGTTTTTATCCCGGGTTCCATCCGCTTTTCTGACGTACGGGCTGAGCCAGTTAAGCAGCTGCCAGTCGCCACGGATCCAGCGGGTGCGGCGGGCAACGTCTGACAGATAGTTGTTTGGGTACTGCTCGTAGAGTAAAACTTCACTGAGTAGCCCGGAGCGAGCGTAGCACCCTTCGAGTAAATCGTGGCTGAGGACCAGATTTTCCGGGCAGGCGTTGGCGGTAGCCAGGGCAAAGATATCGACGTCATAAATGCCCTTACCAACGAACGATCCTTCGCCGAAGAGATCCTGATAGATATCTGAAGACATCATCGAATAGGGATTATTACCCGGCACGCTGCTGCGCATGGCGGCATAGCGTCCCTGTCCGTTGCGCGGCATTTCCTCCGCCAGCCCGGGCTGTAAAATGCCGTACCCTTTGACGACCCTCTGCCGTAGCGGATCATACTCTGGCAGGTTGAGCGGATGCGCCATTGTCGCGACCAGCTTATGCGCCGTGTCGCGCGGTAACACCGTATCGCTGTCCAGGGTGATGACATATTTAATATGACCCGGCAACAGATGCGCTGGCGCATCTGCGACGCTGGAAAATTGCGCCGCGGGATGGCGCAGCCAGTTGTTCAGCAACGCCAGCTTTCCCCGTTTGCGTTCATAACCCATCCATTTTTCCTGCGTGGGGGCCCATTCTGGCTGTCGGTGCAGAAGATAAAAGCGTGGGCGGCTGGCTGGATAGCGGCGGTTAAGATCCTCTGTTTCCGCGATGGCCTGTCTGAGCAGCCCGCTGTTTTCTGGCGGTTTTTCAACGGCGGAATCGGCAAAATCGGTGAGAAGGGCGAAGCGGAGGTTTTCGTTCTGATTACCCAGCCAGCACACTTCCAGGCTGGTGAGGAGCTTGCTGATGCTTTCGTGACTTGTCAGCATACAAGGGACCACTACCAGGGTCGCGCAATCAGCCGGAATTCCAGCGGAAAAATCCATTCGCGGCAGCGGTCGGGGTATTCGAAAGCGGGTGGTCGCTTCGCTCAACAAATCGTTCATTAACTGACTGACCGCCAAAATAAGCGGCAACGCCAAAAGTATCAGCATCCAGCCCATTCCCTGCTGCGCGGTTTCGTGCAAAATTCCGGCCGTCACCGCTGTCGTCAGCAGGCTCAGGCTGCCAAGCCATGACAACAAGGGGATTTTGTTGAAACTATGCCGCAGGCGTATCAGCCCTGAGGTATCGGCGGAAAGCTGCACTTCCAGCAGCTCGCGGCCTCCACCGGCCAGATAATAACCAATATGATGCCCCGGCGTGCCGGGCGCATTTTCCACAGAAAGCGCCAGTACCCGGCTGGCTACCTCTGACTCGCTAAAGCGACTGTCTCTGGCCAGGATCTCGATGACGTGGCGGTAATGATCCCGGGTATCAAAGTGCATACGGGAATAGGTGCCGGCAGGATCGAGACGCAATGTCTGTTCTACGACGCTGATTGCCTCGGCGAAATCAGCCCAGTTCGTTTCGCTCAGCAAACGCAAGCCCGCGATGCTGTTGCTGACGGAAAGCTGGCTGGCCGCAAGCTGTTGATTGAAGCGGTGAATGAGAACCTCGGTTGTCACGCCTTGTTCAGCAAGACGCTGGTCCACCCAGGTCAGCGGCAGTGCCAGCGCATTGCCGCGCCCCTGCAGGCGGCGTACCAGTTCTGCGACAAACGCACTGCTCAGCGGCGGCCGTGCGCGCGCCATGTCGGCGACCACCATGATTAAGTCTGCCGGAGTATTCTCGGCACATTCGAAAATCCGCGTAATCCATGTATCTGCCAGACTGCGTTCTTGTTGGGCTTTTACTACTTCCATACTGACGCGACGTAGATTTTCGATTAGAGACAGACGCAGCATGCCCGGTAGCGCCCAGACCTCGCCTAACGTCAGCGGCGTCACCTGCTGATAGGCCGCAATATAGCTGGTCAGGCTGGCCACGTCCCAGCGCCCGTCACCGTGAGCAATAGCTTCAGATGCGATATCGTAAATACGCGGGCAGTGGTGAGGCGATGCCAGGGACGGGAGGCCTTTGCCAAAGCTTTTTGGCAGATGCTGGCGGACAATGCGGATTTGTTCCTCAATCAGGTAGTAATTATCAAGCAGCCACTCACCCGCGGGCATGATGCTCGATTTTTTCCCGGCATTGAGCGCATAACAGTTTTGCGTGATCGCAGCCTCATTATCTCCCAGACGTTTAAGAAGATAGTAAGGCAGCTTGTCCGGTGACAACTTATGAGTGTGCGCCAGTTTCTGGCCGTAACGTTCCATCTGAGGCGTCGAAAACAGCTCTGAGCGCAAGCTATTTTCGCTTGTTGAGTCGTTGGCAGGAAACGGCACCAGTTCAGGAGATTTCGTAGACATACGGGAGCGGCTAAACCATGCTCGGGGATTCATTTTCATAGCGTTGCTCTGATGCGACATTAACGCGCAGGAGCAGTTGCGAAATCAGTTCAGAAACGTTCTCTCAGGATGGGCGTAAGGCATCAGGGATTTAACAGCTGCCGGTCTTTATTTCAGTATAGAACACCGGTTTGTACGTGAGCCGGCGTAAGGGGTTAGCGTGGCGAGACAAAAAGGGCCTTACATCCCGGGCATAGCATTGCCTGCTTTAATCGGATCTTTGATGCAGACTGGGGGGATTTTAAGCCGCAGATGGGGCAGGTGGCGGTGGACGTTCCACCGATGAGCTTCATTGCGTAATCGAGAAATGACATGATGATTAACCTTTCAATGAATGTGTTTCAGTCTATCACGTCTGGGTAAAAATTAACCTATTTAAAAAACCTCCCATTTATATTTGCTGCTTCTCTCTTTCATCTAAGGCCACGGTCGTATGTTCACCTATGCCACAAAACTGCCCGTGACCCTCCTTTAATTTTCACGAGTGAAGGGCGGGTCGTCGTGCACTTCCCGAGAGCAAAGGCTATGATGCCACCAGCAAAAAATGACCAGCATCAGCGCTATTCCAACGGAGAACGGGCCAGGTGCGGCCGAGGTCCCGGC
Source organism: Klebsiella sp. BIGb0149 (assembly GCF_004362605.1). Lineage (NCBI taxonomy): Bacteria > Pseudomonadati > Pseudomonadota > Gammaproteobacteria > Enterobacterales > Enterobacteriaceae > Klebsiella > Klebsiella sp. BIGb0149. Next base: position 1,205,027 of record NZ_SNYG01000001.1, read on the forward strand.
GATCCCCGGGACGATTACGTATCCGTTTTCACCGAGAGGACCCTATGCTAAAAGTCATTGCCGAAGATTTTATCAAGCCCGAATGCGTTGCAGCCGTTCTGCCGTTATACCGGGAGCTGGTCGCGGCAACCAGGCTGGAGCCGCTGTGCATCGCCTATGATCTCTATATTGATGAAAAGGATCCCGGACATTTCATTTTTATCGAGGAGTGGCCGGACCATGCGGCCCTCGACGCCCACTGTGCCAGCGAACATTTCAGACGGCTGGTCCCGTTGATCGACCGGCACCAGCGGGAAGATGCCCGATATATCCTGATGAACGGTCAGGTGAACCCGGCGGGCGAGTAAGGCCGGCGTCGCCATTCACCGGTCCTGTGATTGCTCAGGCGGCCCGCAGTGGCGTTGGTACTAGCCTTCCCGGCGACGGATGGCCTGAGGCGGCTTTAGGCGCAGCGGCATGGCGAAACGGGAAGAAGCGCAGCGGCAAGGGGGGAATAACTCTCCGGCAGTGGTGGGAAAATCAGCCAGAAAATAGCATTCACTGGCTGATTTTTTTTAGGGTTAGCTGGTGGTGGTGCCCTGCTTGTGGAACAGCTCGCGGAACACCGGGTAGATATCTTCCTGGTCGCGTATATGCTGCATGGCGAAGTTTTCAAAGGTCGTCTGCAGATGTTCATATTCACGCCATAGCGTCTGGTGGGCGCGGCGGGTTATCTCAATGTAGCTGTAGTAGCGCACCACCGGCAGGATGTTCTTCGCCAGCAGCTCGTGACACAGCGGCGAGTCGTCCGCCCAGTTATCGCCGTCCGACGCCTGCGCGGCGTAGATATTCCACTGCGCCGGGTCGTAGCGCGCTTTAACCACTTCATCCATCAGCTTCAGCGCGCTGGAGACGATAGTGCCGCCGGTTTCCTGCGAATAGAAAAACTCGTGCTCATCCACCTCTTTTGCCTGGGTATGGTGGCGGATATAGACCACCTCGACGTTTTTATAGGTCCGGCTGAGGAACAGATACAGCAGGATGTAAAAACGTTTGGCCATATCTTTGGTGACCTGATCCATGGAGCCGGAAACGTCCATCAGGCAGAACATCACCGCCTGGCTGGAGGGTTCGGGCCGTTTTTCGTAATTCTTATAGCGCAGATCGAAGGTATCGATAAACGGCACGCGGTCAATCTTCGCCCGCAGCTCGGCTATCTCCTGGCGCAGCCGCTCCTCTTCCAGCAGCTGCGCGGGCTCGCTTTTGCTAATGACGTCCAGATCCGCTTCCAGCGCGCGCAGTTCGCGGCGCTTGCCGGCGGTCATGGCGGTACGTCGCGCCAGCGAGTTTTGCAGCGAACGCACCACGCTGATGTTCGCCGGGACGCCGTTAGCGGTAAAGCCCGCCCGATGCGTCTTGAACTCGGTAAGCTGCCGCTGCTGGTTTTTCTTCAGATTCGGCAGGGCGAGATCCTCAAACAGCAGGTCGAGATACTCGTCTTTGGATATCTGAAAGACGAACCCATCTTCGCCTTCGCCGTCGGCGCTGGCTTGCCCCTGGCCGCTACCGCCGCCTCCGCCGCCCTGCGGGCGTTCAATACGGTCGTTTTGCACAAAATGGTCGTTGCCGGGATGCACGCGATTGCGCAGGCCGCCGCGACCCTGATGAAACATCGGTTCGTTGATATCATCCGTCGGAATAGAGACGGATTCCCCGCTCTCAATATCGGTCACCGAGCGCTTGTTGATAGCCTCGGAGATCGACTGTTTTATCTGCGCCTTGTAGCGACGCAAAAAGCGCTGGCGATTCACCGCGCTTTTATTCTTTCCGTTCAGGCGCCGGTCTATAAACCAGGTCATATGCCCCCCGTACTGCATTTGCCAACCATACACGTCATACTTCAAGCCGCATTTGCGTTGCTTACCCCGGACGCTTACCTGAGTAAACCCCCGGGGCTCCCTGCAACTCGAATTGCTGGTCTCTCTCTTAGCCCGCCGCGAGCGGGCTTGCCGTACGTCAGGACGATTTGCGTACCCGCAAATACCATTCGCACAGCAGACGTACCTGCTTACGGGTATAGCCTTTCTCCATCATCCGGTCGACGAAGTCGTCGTGCTTTTTCTGCTCGTCGGTAGAGGTTTTGGCGTTGAACGAAATGACCGGCAGCAGCTCTTCGGTATTGGAGAACATTTTCTTCTCAATAACCGTGCGCAGTTTTTCGTAGCTGGTCCAGTTCGGGTTGCGTCCGCTGTTATTGGCTCTGGCGCGCAGCACGAAGTTGACTATCTCGTTACGGAAGTCTTTCGGGTTGCTGATCCCCGCCGGTTTTTCAATTTTTTCCAGCTCCGCGTTCAGCGATTCGCGGTCAAACAGCTGCCCGGTATCCGGATCGCGGTACTCCTGATCCTGAATCCAGAAATCCGCGTAGGTGACGTAACGGTCAAAAATGTTCTGCCCGTATTCGGAGTAGGATTCGAGATAGGCGGTCTGGATCTCTTTGCCGATAAACTCGGCGTATTTCGGGATCAGGTAGCCTTTGAGGAACTCGAGGTAGCGCTCCGACTGCTCCTGCGGGAACTGCTCGCGCTCGATCTGCTGCTCAAGGACGTAGAACAGATGCACCGGGTTAGCGGCAACCTCGGCGTGATCGAAGTTAAATACCCGCGACAGTATTTTAAAAGCGAAGCGGGTGGAGAGACCGTTCATGCCTTCGTCGACGCCGGCATAGTCGCGATACTCCTGGTAGGATTTCGCTTTCGGGTCGGTATCTTTCAGGCTCTCACCGTCATAGACGCGCATTTTGGAGTAAATGCTCGAGTTTTCCGGCTCTTTCAGGCGCGACAGAATCGAGAAGCGCGACAGCGTTTCAAGGGTGCCCGGGGCGCATGGCGCATGGGTCAGCTCGCTGTTGTTGAGCAGTTTTTCATAGATGCGCATCTCTTCGGAAATGCGCAGGCAGTAAGGCACCTTGACGATATAGACGCGGTCAAGGAAGGCCTCGTTGTTTTTGTTATTACGGAAGGTCACCCACTCGGATTCGTTCGAGTGCGCGAGGATAATCCCGTTAAACGGCAGGGCGGAGATCCCTTCGGTGCCGTTATAGTTGCCTTCCTGGGTTGCGGTCAGCAGCGGATGCAGCACCTTAATCGGCGCTTTGAACATCTCGACGAATTCCATGATCCCCTGGTTGGCGCGGCACAGGGCGCCGGAGTAGCCGTAGGCATCCGGATCGTTCTGCGCGTAGTGCTCGAGCTTGCGAATATCAACCTTACCGACCAGGGCCGAGATATCCTGGTTGTTCTCATCGCCGGGTTCGGTTTTGGCGATGGCGACCTGCTCCAGAATCGACGGCCACACCTTGATAACGCGGAATTTGGTGATATCGCCGCCAAACTCATGCAGGCGTTTGGCCGCCCACGGCGACATGATGGTGCCGAGATAGCGGGTCGGTACGCCATATTCCTTGTCGAGGATCTGCGCATCTTCCTGCGGATTAAACAGGCACAGCGGATGGTCGTTCACCGGGCTGCGCTCGCCGTTGGCGCTCAGCACGTAAATCGGTACGCGCTGCATTAATGATTTCAGGCGCTCGGCAAGGGATGATTTACCGCCGCCCACCGGCCCCAGCAGATACAGAATCTGTTTCTTCTCTTCCAGACCCTGCGCGGCATGCTTCAGGTAAGAAACGATCTGCTCGATGGCATCTTCCATACCGTAGAACTCTTCAAATGCCGGATAGCGTGCGACAACCCGGTTTGAAAAGAGACGGGACAGCCTTGGCTCCAGGGCCGTATCGACCATGACGGGTTCACCAATGGCCATCAGTAGCCTTTCTGCCGCGTTGGCATAAGCACTGCGATCTTGCCGGCAGATGGTAAGAAACTCCTGCAGTGTGAACTCTTCGTCCTTGGCAGCTTCATAACGCTGGCGATAGTGATCGAATATATTCATGGCATGCCGTCCTTTCGTATTTAGCACAAGTTGAGAGCGTTCATATGAATAGTGGGTGCTCCCGGAAGAGGTAAGCAGAGCGCGACGTCTACTGATTCTCCAGCAACCCTTATGCCAGGTTGTCGACGAGATTAAGATAACGCGCCCTGCAATGACGCCTTCTAAATTAAAGCGTAGATGCATTTAGAAAACTTGCATGCAGCGAAAAATCAATTTCAATGACATATCAATAACTCATCCCAAAAAAGGTCGCGATTTCGCACGTCTTGCCGGGGGCCTTCATCCTGTTGTCATGAAGCTGCGGGTCCGGGCTTGCGTATTGACGAGAGAGTGAGTCATTTTTTGTAATGACGGGTAAAGAATTTGAGGCGTGAGGCCTACGACGCTAAACTGCCTGCGCGGATTATTTGACAAACGGGAATATGGATTGTGAAGAAGATCAAATCTCTGGCACCAGGCGTGTGTCTTTTGGCCTGTGTCTCAGCAGCACACGCCGACGGGAAATTAACGCTGGGGGCCGGCGTGGGTATCGTCGAAAGCCCGTATAAGCAATATGACGTCGACGTTTACCCGGTGCCGGCTATCAGCTACGAGAGCGATAATTTTTGGTTCCGTGGCTTAGGCGGTGGTTACTATTTATGGAATGACGAGAGCGATAAGCTGTCGGTTACCGCCTACTGGTCGCCGATGTACTTTAAGCCGGGCGACAGCGACAGCGAACAGCTGCGTAAGCTGGATCGGCGTAAATCGACGATGATGGCCGGGCTCTCCTACGTGCACAATACCCAGTATGGCTTCCTGCGTACGGTGCTGGCCGGCGACACGCTGGACAAAAGCAACGGCATTACCTGGGACATGGCCTGGCTCTACCGCTATACCAACGGCAACCTGACCTTAACGCCGGGTATCGGCGTGGAGTGGAGCAGCGACAACCAGAACGAATACTACTACGGCGTCTCGAAGCGCGAATCCGAGCGCAGCGGCCTGCGCAGCTACGACCCGGACAGCAGCTGGAACCCGTATCTCGAACTGTCGGCCAACTATCGCTTCCTCGGCGACTGGAGCGTTTATGGCGTGGCGCGCTACACCCGCCTGTCCGACGAAATCACCGACAGCCCGATGGTGGACAAATCCTGGAGCGGCCTGATTTCTACCGGGATCACCTACACTTTCTGATTGTGCATCTTTATAGAGATATCTGTGCATCAAAACAGGGCGTCACGCCCTGTTTTGCATTACGGTGGTGCAATAGCTGACGAGAGGTAGCGATGAGCGTAAAAATGAGCCGTTTCGGCGACCAGCAGGCGGTTCCCGCCATCGGGCAGGGAACCTGGTATATGGGGCAAAGCAGCGAGCATCGTTCACAGGAAGCGGCTGCACTGCGAGCGGGCGTTGAGTTCGGGCTGACGGTTATCGATACCGCCGAAATGTATGCCGACGGCGGGGCGGAAGAGGTGGTAGGCGAGGCGATTCGCGGCCTGCGTGACCGCGTGACGCTGGTGTCCAAAGTCTATCCGTGGCACGCCGGCGGGCACAAAATGCGCGAGGCCTGTGAAGCCAGCCTGCGTCGCCTGAAGAGTGATTATCTCGATCTCTATCTGCTGCACTGGCCGGGGGAGTTCCCGCTGGCCGAAACCGTCGAGGCGATGGAGGCGCTGGTTGATCAGGGCAAAATTCGCCGCTGGGGCGTCTCCAACTTCGATACCGACGATATGCAGGCGCTGTGGCAGGTGCCCGGCGGCAGACGCTGTGCGACCAACCAGGTGCTGTACCATCTGGCATCGCGCGGCATTGAATACGATCTGCTGCCGTGGTGTCAGCAGCAGCAGCTGCCGGTGATGGCCTACAGCCCGCTGGCCCAGGCCGGTCGCCTGCGCGATGGTCTAATCAGTCATCCCGCACTCAACGGCCTGGCGCGGGAAAAGGGCGTCACGGTCGCGCAGCTCCTGCTGGCGTGGATCATCAGCCACAAAGGGGTGATGGCGATCCCAAAAGCCGGGAGCATTGCCCACGTCAAAGAGAACGCTGCCGCGCTCGAGGTGGTGCTCGATGAGAACGATATCGCGGTGATGGAAAAGGCCTTTCCGGCGCCGGGTCGCAAAACGCCCTTAGATATGGTGTAAGGGGGCTGATTTTGTAACGGTATCTACGTGATTCGTTGATGGATATCAATGCTCGGCCGTGCTTCTCCTCCTAAAGATAAAAGAAAAAGGAGAATCACATGACTGAACCTAACAAACCCCTGGACGTGAAGCTGGCTTTTCCCCTCTGGAAGGCCGCCCTGACAATCCTGTTCGGCGCACTTATCTGGTTTACCCCTCCGCCCGATGGGTTGGCCATTCACGCATGGCAAATGTTTGCTATTTTTACCGCAACGATCTTTGCCATCATTCTGAAGGTGATGCCGATGGGGGCGGTGACGATGATCGCGCTGATCGTCTCCGCATTTTTGGGCGTCACGCCTCTCTCGCCGGGTAAAAGCGACAAAGTCGCGGCGCTGTCCGGCTTTGCCAACGGTACGATCTGGTTGATTGGTATCGCGATGTTTATCTCCCGGGCGGTGATTAAGACCGGGCTGGGCAAGCGGGTGGCGCTGTGGTTTATTTCCAAATGCGGTTCAAGCATGCTGGGGGTTGCCTATGGTCTGGCCCTCTCTGACGTGGTCCTCGGGCCGGGCATTCCCTCGGCGTCGGCGAGGGGCGGCGGCATTATGTATCCGATTACGCAGTCCATTGCCACCGCCTACCAGTCGGAGCCCGGCGCGACGGCCAGAAAAGCCGGCGCCTTTTTAATGCTCTGCGTTTCTCAGATTGACGCCATTGTCTGTACGATGTTTTTAACGGCGATGGCGGGTAACCCGCTGATCGCCGAACTGGCGAGAAGCCAGGGCATTGAAATCACCTGGACGACCTGGTTTGTCGGCGCGATCGTGCCGGGGATCGCCTCGCTGATCCTGCTGCCGCTGGTGCTGTACGCTATTTATCCGCCGCAGCTGAAGAAAACGCCGGAAATCCCGGCGATCGCCAGAGAAGAGCTGCGCAAAATGGGGCCGATGTCGCTGGCGGAAAAAATCCTCGCGCTTGATTTTGTCCTGCTGATCCTGCTCTGGACGGTGGGCGACATTTTCTTTGCCATTCCCGCCACCCTTTCCGCGTTTATTGGTCTGATGGTGCTGCTGGTCAGCAATATCATGTCGTGGAAAAATATCATCGAAGAAAAAACGGCCTGGGATACGATGTTCTGGTTTGCCGTGCTGGTGATGATGGCCAACGCGCTCAATAAATACGGCATGATTAGCTGGATATCTGAGCGTATTGTCGGCTACGTCGGCCACTTTGCATGGATAACGGTGTTTTTACTGCTGGTGCTGGTCTATTTCTATACCCGCTACTTCTTCGCCTCGGCGATGGCGCATATTTCCGCGATGTATCTGGCATTTCTGGCCGTTGCCGTTTCCGTCGGCGTACCGCCGCTGTTTGCCGCCCTGGTGCTGGGCTATACCTCTAACCTGTCGATGGGCCTGACGCAGTACTCTGGCGGCCCGGGGCCCGCTCTGTTTGGCTCCGGCTATAACACCGCGGGTCAGTGGTGGGGCGTTAGTTTCGTGGTGTCGGTGGCGTCTATTCTCATCTGGCTGGTGCTGGGGGGCGCGTGGATGAAGCTGGTGGGGTTCTGGTAACGCGACAGCGCCTCAAAAAAACAGGGCGCAATCGCCCTGTTTTTGATCCTGCGCCTGTGGTTCAGGCAGCGCGCGGGCTTAGCGCCGCGTGACGCGAATAGTCTGCGCCAGGCGAGACGGCTTCTCTTCGCTGGCTTTCTGCGGCTCGGTAACGCAGCAGGTTTCGACGCAAACGAAGGTTTTGTAGCCGTCGTCCGGCATATCGCCCATGCTCACGGAAAGTGCCGGGCCGGGGTTCCAGCCCACCACGTTGCTGTTATGGTGATGAATAACGTCAATGCCGCGGTTCAGCGCGCCGTCGTGGATAACGCTGCAGGCATCCGCGTTGAGGTAGACGCGGTCGGTGCGATCCGGGAAGGTCTCTTCGCCGTTGCTCAGCACGCCTTCCTGGGCGTTGTTCACCTTATCGATATAGCGATCGCCGAGGCCGCTGACCTTCACCGCCGCGATATCCCCAACGTTGAAGTAGCTGTGCAGGGCGGAGGTGGTTTCAAATTCGCCGTGCGCTTCCAGTTCGATTTCGCAGGTTTTACCCAGCTTGAAGCGCGCGTAGAGCGTAAATTCGTGCGGCCAGTACTGACGGGTCTTATCGCTGCTTTTCAGTTCGAAGGTCAGCATCACGCCGCTCTCATCTTCATCATGGCCCTTCAGCGTCCACGGCAGATTGCGGGCGAAACCGTGGGAGGGAAGGCCCTGCTGTGCCGATGGACCAAACCACGGCCAGCAGATCGGCACGCCGCCGCGCAGCGCGACGCCGGTTTTAAACGGCGTGTTGCCGCTCAGCCACAGCACCTCTTCTTCTCCGGCGGGTTTCCAGGAGAGCAGGTGCGCGCCCTGGTAGGCGACGGAGGCTTTCACCTGCGGATGGTCAACGACAATCAGCTCGAGGTCGTCAAGCTGGCGGCGGGAGAGGACAGGGGTAACTTGTTCAATAACCGGGAGAGCAAAAATTTTGTTAATCATGGTGCAATCCTTGGTGTGCAGGTACTGAGTTAAGCCATAAAAAAAGGCGACCGAAGTCGCCTTTTTGGATCAGGTTCTCATCTCAACTTATTTGGAGATGTGAGCGATCAGGTCCAGAACTTTGTTGGAGTAGCCGGTTTCGTTGTCGTACCAGGAAACCAGTTTCACGAAGTTGTCGTTCAGGGCGATACCCGCTTTAGCATCGAACACGGAAGTGCAAACTTCGCCGTTGAAATCGGTAGATACAACGTCGTCTTCGGTGTAGCCCAGAACGCCTTTCATTGCGCCTTCGGAAGCAGCTTTGATTGCTTTCTTAATGTCTTCATAAGAAGCAGCTTTTTCCAGACGAACGGTCAGGTCAACAACGGATACGTTCGGAGTAGGAACGCGGAACGCCATACCGGTCAGTTTGCCATTCAGTTCTGGCAGTACTTTACCTACTGCTTTAGCAGCACCGGTAGAGGACGGGATGATGTTCTGGGATGCGCCGCGGCCGCCGCGCCAGTCTTTGTGAGACGGGCCATCAACGGTTTTCTGAGTTGCGGTGGTCGCGTGAACGGTGGTCATCAGCGCTTCGACGATGCCGAAGTTGTCGTTGATAACTTTAGCCAGCGGTGCCAGGCAGTTAGTGGTGCAGGATGCGTTAGAAACGATGTCCTGGCCTTCGTATTTGTCAAAGTTAGCGCCTTTAACAAACATCGGAGTGTTGTCTTTGGACGGGCCAGTCAGAACGACTTTTTTCGCGCCAGCAGTGATGTGTTTACGAGCGGTTTCGTCAGTCAGGAACAGACCAGTTGCTTCAGCAACGATGTCAACGCCTACTTCGTCCCACTTCAGGTTAGCCGGATCGCGTTCAGCGGTAACACGGATTTTTTTACCGTTAACGACCAGATGACCGTCTTTCACTTCAACGGTACCGTTGAAACGGCCGTGAGTGGAGTCATACTTCAGCATGTAAGCCATGTAGTCAGCGTCTAACAGGTCGTTGATTGCAACGATCTCGATGTCAGAACGTTCTTGAGCAGCACGGAAAACAATGCGACCGATACGGCCAAAACCGTTGATACCTACTTTGATAGTCATATATTCCACCAGCTATTTGTTAGTGAATAAAAGGTTGCCTGTAAAATTACAAAAACCTTACGCAGCGTCAAGCGGAATCGTGTCAATCATTGCGACAAATCAATCCTGAGCACACCTTTGCGCGATCGATTTGCCTCACTCTCCCTTTGAGCCCAATTCCATATGGGGACTGCGCGCGGAATTTTAAAGGTCATTAAAGATAAAAATGTGATTTGCATCACAATTATCTAGCTGCCCATCGGCATCGAATAAGTTTAGAACAAAAGTCCACGCTTCATTGTTAATGTTTTGTTAGAATCGAGCGGTTAAAGTTGTCCTTTCACAGCGAGAAGCATGCACATGTCGAATAAACCCTCCTCGGACGAGCTCAAAAAAGAGTTGAGCGAGATGCAGTTTTACGTGACGCAGAATCACGGCACCGAGCCGCCGTTCACCGGCCGACTGCTCCACAACAAGCGAGACGGCGTCTACCACTGCCTGGTGTGCGACGCGGCGCTGTTTCACTCGCAAACCAAGTACGATTCAGGCTGCGGCTGGCCGAGCTTTTTTGAGCCGGTGAGCGACGAGGCCATTCGCTACCTGAATGATTACTCCCACGGTATGCAGCGCACGGAAATTCGCTGCGGCAAATGCGATGCTCACCTTGGGCACGTCTTCCCGGATGGTCCGCAGCCGACCGGCGAGCGTTTTTGCGTAAATTCGGCGTCGTTAAGCTTCAGCGACGATGATAACGGCGAGCAGATCAAGGGTTAGAGAAACGATTCAGCAAATTATTCCAATGCGGAGTTGAGCGGACGATGGATATCGAGCAAATTATCGACAGTATGACCCCGGAAGTTTATCAGCGTCTGGCCACGGCGGTGGAGCTGGGAAAATGGCCGGATGGGGTGGCGCTTACCCCGGAACAGAAAGAGAATAGCCTGCAGCTGGTGATGCTGTGGCAGGCGCGACACAACGTCCAGGCCCAGCACATGACGATTGATACCAGCGGGCAGATGGTGATGAAGAGCAAGCAGCAGCTGAAGGTAGAGTTCGGCATTACGCCAGAACCTATTGCGACGTTTAAATCCTGAGCGGCTCGCGCGGGGGAAGCTTACGCAGGCCCGGCGGGTTTCGCCGCCGGGCGCTGACGCTTTACGAGCCGGTTACTTCTTGTTCATCATCGCTTTAAGATCGGCAAACGGATTATATTTCGCCTCACCGACGCTCTTCTGCGCGTCTTCGCCCGCCACTACCGTTGAGCCATACAGATCGGCTTCCGTGTACTTGGAGTGCTCGTGGTCGTGGCAGTACAGGCACAGCATCTCCCAGTTGCTGCCATCTTCCGGGTTATTGCTGTGATCGTGATCGATATGGTGCACCGTCAGCTCGCGCAGATTCGAATAGACAAATTCACGGGAACAGCGTCCGCAGACCCACGGGAAGAGCTTTAGCGCCTTTTCGCGATAGCCGACTTCCAGACGGGCGTAGTTTTTGGGGATAAAAGCCATAAAGCCCCATGCCTCCTGTAGCAAATGAAAAGCTGCGCCAAAGCCTGGCGCAGCCGATTGCGACAATCATAACCTATCCCCGGACGGGACACACCTCATCTCCTCCAGGGCGCTGCGTCCCGCTCTGCGGACGGTAACGATCCTGAGGTTAGTGCTTAATCCCTAACGACTCTGCCAGCTGCTTAGCCAGCTGATTTTGCTCATCGGCGCCGTACTCCCAGAACATCGCCCCTGCCAGCCCCTTACTCTTGATATAGTCGGCCTTGAGGGCCACGGAGCGCGGGTTTTCGTAGGAGAGCGCAAACAGCGCCTTGCCGTCCGCCGACTGCACCGACAGCCACGGCACCTTCGCCTGGTCATCCCAGTGCTCGCTAAAGCGCTTTTGCGGATCGTTAAGCAGCTTCGCGACGATATCGTTGTACTTCACGTAGGTATCTTTGCTCAGATCGAAGCCCAGGGATTTGAACAGCGCGATCTGCTCGGGGCCGAAGTACGGCTGGGTGACGGGATTTTTCTGCGCATCGGGTTTGCTCCAGTCGATACCCGGCTCAACCGCCCGTTTTGGCACCCGGCCATAGAAACCAATGCCGAGGTTCATCTGGCTCGGCTTTAAACCGGCGGCAAGATAGTTATTCACCACAAAATCGGCGCTGTACTTATCCGCTGCCGCCACCGTCGGCCAGCGCGTTGAATCGTACAGATTCGAGTTGAAGTACTGGGTGCCGTAGGCCATGTCGTAGGTCATCAGGTTGATGTAATCCAGCAGCGGGGCGATAGCTTTGACGTCGACCCAGCTTTTTGGGCTTTCGGCGTTGGCGCCCACGGCGATGGTCACCAGCTTTTTATGACCAAATGCGCCACGCAGCTCCTTCAGCAGGGCGGTGAAGTTGTCGCGATCGGCAGGCTGGCTGGCGACCAGTCCCCACGCGCCGTTGACCGGATACTCCCAGTCGAGGTCGATACCGTCGAGGCCATACTGCGCGACGATCTCCTGCGCCGAGCGGATAAACGTCGCGCGGCTCTCCGCGCTGGCCGCCGCGCTGGAAAAGCCGCGCGCTCCCCAGCCGCCAACGGAGAGCAGAACCTTCAGCTCCTGGTTCTGCTGGCGCAGTGCGGGGATTTTGCGTAAATCAGCCTGTACTTTTGGCGACAGCCAAATCTGATGCAGGCGGGCAGGGTCTTTTAACGCCGCGTTGGTTTCATCCTTTTCGTCGTTGTAGACCAGGCCAAAGGAGTAGTTGAGGTGGGTAATCTGGCGCACGTCCAGCTTATCGATGTCGCCGCCCGGCCCGGCGGTCACGTCGCCGCCGCCGTTAAAGTAGCCGACGGACATCAGGGCTTGAGCTGAGACTGCAGAAGCGCAAAGCAGGGGTAATACTGCCAGCAAAGGCAAAAGTTTCATGGACGATCCTCTTTGACATTAAAAAAGCAAACACGCCACGGAATGGCGTGGCGAAAAAATAGCCCGCCCACACTATCAGCAATAGCCTGTTGAATCTGCGAGTTAGCTCAATGAATCGCGCAGAGGAAGCGCAAGGGAGTGGCCCGAAGCGGCGGCTTCGGGCGAGGGGTCAGGCCTGGGTTTCCAGCCAGTCGCTGAGGGTATAGAGCGTTGCGCCGGCGGCGGCCATGGCCATAAAGGCGTGGGCGCTGTCCTGGGGCTGGATATTGACGCCGCGACAGCCGTCGGTAATCACGTTAACGCGATATCCGAGGTTGAGCGCATCGAGCACCGTAAACTGGACGCAGTAGTCGGTCGCCAGACCCAGCACGATAAGCTCGACGATCCCGCGCGCGCGCAGCCAGTCGTCAAGCTGGGTTTTGTGGCGATGGCCGTTGTCGAAAAAGGCGCTATAGCTATCGATCGCCGGGTTTTCACCCTTGTGGAACACGGCGGCAATATCCTGCTGCTTAAGCAGCGGATGCAGCTCCGCGCCGGCGCTATGCTGCACGCAGTGATCCGGCCAGAAGGTCTGCGCCAGCCCGTCGAGCTCACCCTGCGAGTAGGGCTCGGCCTGGTGCTGGCTGGCGAAGCTGCCGTGGTTTGCCGGATGCCAGTCCTGGCTGGCGACCACGATTTCGCCGCGCGCCAGGCTCCAGTCGATCAGCCGGTTGGCGACATCAACGGTGCTATCGCCCTGCGGAACGGCGAGCGCGCCGCCCGCGCAAAAATCATTTTGTAAATCAACAAGCAGCAGTGCTCGATTGGTCATCATCAGCTCCTTACTCATCGGGAGTCAGCTCGCCGCGCAGGTTTTCCTGCATCAGGCGGCGAATGGCCTCAACGTCCAGATTCTGGCTCAGCAGGTAGTGTAGCTTGGTCAGCGTCGCCTCGACGGTCATGTCGAAACCACCGATCACGCCCGCCTGGGCGAGGGCGTTGCCGGTGGCATAGCCGTCCATGTTAACTTTGCCGGACATACACTGCGTCAGGTTAATCACCACAATCCCGCGCTGGCTGGCTTCGGTCAGAACCCGAATAAACTCGCCGTTCTGCGGGGCGTTACCGACGCCATAAGAGCGCAGGATCAGCGCCTTCACCGGCTGGCGGAGAAAATTGCGCACCACGTCGGCGGAGATCCCCGGGTAAATCATCACCACGCCGATCGGCTGCGGCGTAATCGGGTGCACGATCAGTTCGCCCACGCCGTGCGGTGCCGGCGGCGTCCCGAGGCGGCGGATATGGATCCCGGCCTCCAGCAGCGGCGCCAGATTCGGCGAAGCAAAGGCGTTGAAGCCGTCGGCATGGGCTTTGGTGGTGCGGTTGCCGCGATACAGGCAGTTGTTGAAAAACAGCGCCACTTCGTTAATCGGATAGTTCGCGGCAACGTACAGCGCGTTCAGCAGATTGATCTGCCCGTCGGAGCGTAGCTCGGCCAGCGGAATTTGTGACCCTGTCACAATTACCGGCTTGCCCAGATTCTCCAGCATGAACGACAGCGCCGAGGCGGTAAACGCCATGGTGTCGGTGCCGTGGAGGATCACGAAACCATCATACTCATGATAGTGGGTGCGAATATCTTCCGCGATATGCTGCCAGTCTTCCGGCGTCATGTCGGACGAATCCATCAGCGGGGCATATTCGTGAATGGTAAAGTCCGGCATCTCCGGACGGTGGAACTCAGGCATCAGCGCGAGCTGACGCTGCAGGTGGCCGGAAACGGGGATATAGCCGTGTTCGGAGCGCTGCATACCGATGGTCCCACCGGTGTAGGCAACGTAAATCGATTTCTTTTGCATAACATCGCTTAGGTTGTACGTAGACAGGCGCAGTATAAGGTGGTCGCGAAAAAAATACAGCGTCTATACCCGTCATACTTCGAGCTGCAGATGCGTTGGCGGCGCGTGCTCACCCCGGCCTATACCCGTCATACTTCGAGCTGCAGATGCGTTGGCGGCGTGTGCTCACCCCGGTCACATAGTGGCCTATGCTCCCGGGGATTCGCTCGCTTGCCGCCTTTCTGCAACTCGAATTATTTAGGGTATACCCGTTATTCGGCTTACAGATGTGCTGGCTGTGTATGTTCACCCCGGTCACATAGTGACCTGCGCTCCCGGGGATTCGCTCGCTTGCCGCGTGATTCGGCCTCCGGCCTCACCCCTTCTGGGCCAGCGCAACGAATTATTTAGGGTATACCTGCTATTGCGGGGGAAAAATAAAACCCCGGCCGATAGCCGGGGTTTACTGTCGAACGGGGGGGTTAGCGGATATTGGCGCAGGTTAAGCAGAAGGCATAGCGGTTCTGCGGATCGTTAAACGCCGCCAGCTTGTCGCTTTCGGCCTTCACCGCATTGGCGGCTGCCGCAACGGGTGCGGGCAGCCAGGCCTGCAGCGCCGCCGGGAGAGAGGCGCGCACGGAACCGGTCAGGCTATCAACCACCATTGAGAAGAAGGTCGGATCTTCCTGGTAGTAGTCGATGTGCCACTGCTTCAGCTTCGCCAGCTCAGCGGCTTTCGCCACCGCGTCATCGAAGTCGCCGAGGCTATCCACCAGGCCGTTGGCTTTCGCATCTTCACCGGTCCAGACGTGTCCCTGGGCAATCTGGTCAACCTTCTCCGGAGTACTCTTACGCGCATTAGCCACCAGGGTAATAAAGCGCTTATAGCCGTTCTCAATGCTCAGCTGCATCATTTGCTGCACTTCTGGCGGCAATGATTTGGTGGTGGAGACATCCGCCAGCGGCGACGTTGATACGCCGTCGGTATGCACGCCGATAGAGCCGAGAGTGTTTTCAACGGTGTTGATCACGCCAAAGATGCCGATGGAGCCGGTGAGGGTGCTCGGGTTCGCCACGATGTAATCCGCCGGGGTGGAGATCCAGTAGCCGCCGGAGGCCGCCATGCCGCCCATGGACACGACTACCGGTTTACCCGCCGCTTTCGCCGCCGCCAGCTCTTCGCGAATCACTTCCGAAGCGCTGACGCTGCCGCCGGGGCTGTTAACGCGCAGCACGATGGCTTTCACCTTCGGATCGAGGCGCGCATCGCGGATCTGTGCCGCGGTGGTATCGCCGCCGACGTTGCCCGGCGTTTCTTCACCGTCCATGATCGCGCCGTTCGCGAAGATAACCGCAATCGAGGCGCCCTGGTCGGAAGGCGTCTTAACGCTGTAATCGTAATAGCTGATGGCGCGATAGTTGTTATCCGCCTTGCTCCAGCCAAACTGTTTGGTCAGCGCCTTTTCGATGTCGGTGGAGGTAGCCAGCTCGTCAACCAGCTTGCTGTCCAGGGCATATTTCGCCGTATCGCCATCGACCTTACGCAGGCCGTCGAGCACGCCCTGGGCGCCGGGGAACAGCTGCTGGGCGGTGATCTGCCGGTTGGCGGCGATGGTATTGAGATAGTTCTGCCACAGTTCGCCTATCCAGCGGCCGTCGGCTTCACGGGCGGCCGGAGACATATCGTCGCGGATAAACGGCTCGACCGCTGACTTATAGGTGCCGACGCGGAAAACGTGGGTTGAGACCTTCAGCTTATCGAGCAGCGATTTGTAGTACAGGCCGTTAGTGGCAAAACCGTGCAGGTCAACTTCGCCCTGCGGCGAGAGCCAAATTTTATTGGCGAAGCTTGCCAGATAGTACTGCCCCTGGCTGTAGCTGCTGCCGACGGCGTAGACCGGCTTGCCGCTATCGCGGAATTCGCGCAGCGCTTTACCGATGTACTGCATCGACGGCTGGTCACCGCCGGCAAAATTTTTCAGATCCAGCACGATACCGGTGATATTACGGTCGTCTTTGGCCTGACGGATGGTTTGTACGATATCAAACAGCGAGTTTTCCTGCAGGCGATCGGAGCTGGCGCCAAACAGCTGGCGGCCAATCACCCCGAGCTTGCTGCTGGCCGAAGGTTTGTCGACCACCACGCCGGTGATATTCATTAGCAGCGCGCCGCGGGCGGCATGCTCCGTAGTGGTGCTGCTGAACTGCGCCCAGATGCCGAAGCAAACCAGCACCAGCAGCAGGAAAACCAGGTTCAGTGCGAGCTGACGAATAAAATTAAGTACTCGCCACGTCCATTTAAAAAATCCGGCAATCAGTCGCCAAAGGGTTCGCATGTATTCTCCCTAACATTATCAAAAGTGGGCTAACCGCAGGGGCTGCCGCGTCTGGCTATCCTAAAGAGACCATCGGCGCTTGTCAGCAGGAATCACCCGTCGGGCTGTAACAAAATTCGTGAGCATGTTAATTTTATGAAAAATAACCTCACAGGAGTCACATAGATGGATGCTCTCGACCTACTGGTTAACCGCCGCAGCGCCTCGCGCCTGGCTGAACCGGCTCCGGCCGGCGAACAGCTGGAAAATATTCTTCGCGCCGGCCTGCGTGCCCCGGATCACGGGACATTACAGCCGTGGCGGTTCTTTATTATTGCCGATGAAGGGCGCGAGCGCTTCAGCCAGCTGTTGGAAAAAGGCGCGCTGGCCGCCGGACAGGATGAAAAGGGCGTAGAGAAAGCGCGCAGCGCGCCGTTCCGGGCGCCTCTGATTATCACCGTGGTTGCCCGCTGTGAGGATCACCCCAAGGTGCCTAAGTGGGAGCAGGAGATGTCGGCGGGCTGCGCGGTCATGGCGATGCAGATGGCCGCGGTCGCTCAGGGATTCAACGGTATCTGGCGCAGCGGAGCGTTAACCGAAAGCGCCATCGTGCGTGAAGGGTTTGCCTGCCGCGAGCAGGATAAGATTGTCGGCTTCCTCTATCTGGGCACGCCGCAGCTGAAGGCATCAACCAGCATCGCTCTGGCCGACACCGCGCCGTTCGTCGTGCGTTTCTGAGGATGAATTGCCCGGAGGCGCCTGCCGCCGGGCTGCTTCAGGCGCTACTTCTGCTGTTTAGCAAACTCATCTTTCGCTTTCTGCAGCTGCTGCTGGAAAGCCGGGTTGGTATGCAGCGTCGCGACGACCGCCGAGCCGACAATGCGCGCAGCGTCGACGTCGCTTTGCCAGTGATAGCCGCAGATGACCCGGCTCTCGCCGAGCTCGTAGCCGCGCCTGAGAATCTCATTCTGCCGCTGCGGGTTAACTTCGGCCAGCACCAGCGCCGTGGCCCAGCCGATAGAGGTGTGGCCAGAAGGATAGGAGCCGTTTTTCGACAGCTTATCCTGCTCGGTGGTGTTACAGGTGGCGACGCCGTAAAACGCGAACGGACGAATGCGCATGTACTTCTCTTTCGCCCCGCGGGTCGCCAGGTCGCCCGCATCTTCAATCATATTGGTCAGCAGCTTGTGCAGCGCCGGCGCGTCCTTTTCGGTGATCGGCGAGCCGAATGCGCCGGAGAAGGCGTTCGCCACGCCGCCTGCGCTGAGGTTTGCGTCCTCTGCCGCCAGCTTACCGCGCTCGGTGGCCCGCAGCAGACGTCCTTTCTCATACATCGCCTGATCGTTTAAAAAGGCGATGCTGCCCACTTCCGGCGGCGGCGGCAGGAGCGCCAGGCTATCGATGGCCTGAGCATTTTTCAGGTAGTAGAGGTCAGGTTTAGTCGTGGCATCGTTACCCGTTGCCGTCAGGGCAAAAGCGTTAACGGAGAAGAGGCCTGCCAGGCAAAGGGCGAGAACGCGCTTTTTCATCAAAATTTCCTTTCGTTGTTATCACTCCAGAGAGAGCAGAACGTTTGGTTGTCACATTTCTGTCATCTTTTAGTTAAAGTTAAAATGACGCTGAAAAAATTGTTCTCTATCGCAAAATCGCATATTTGTCTGCTTAATGAGCAACTATTCGCGATTTCAGACTGTCGTACTTACCACCTTGCCGTTTGGGCGCTACCATAGCGGGATTGCAATGACAGGAGATGTCCATGAGCGAGCAAGCTATTCGTTTAACGCAATACAGCCACGGAGCCGGTTGCGGGTGTAAAATTTCCCCTAAGGTGCTGGAAACTATCCTTAAAAGTGACCAGGCAAAATTTATTGACCCTAATCTGCTGGTGGGCAACGAAACCAGCGACGATGCGGCGGTCTACGACCTGGGCAACGGCACGTCCATCATCAGCACCACCGACTTCTTTATGCCGATTGTCGACAGCCCGTTCGACTTTGGCCGCATTGCCGCGACTAACGCCATCAGCGATATTTTCGCCATGGGCGGCAGGCCGATTATGGCGATAGCGATCCTCGGCTGGCCGATTAACACCCTGGCGCCGGAAATCGCCCGTGAAGTGGTTGACGGCGGCCGGTTTGCCTGCCAGCAGGCGGGGATCGCTCTGGCCGGCGGCCACTCCATTGACGCACCGGAGCCGATTTTTGGCCTCGCGGTGACCGGCGTAGTGCCCACCGAGCGCATCAAGAAAAACAGCACCGCCGAGGCGGGATGCCGGCTGTTCCTCACTAAACCGCTGGGGATCGGCGTGCTGACCACCGCCGAGAAAAAATCGCTGCTCAAGCCTGAGCATCAGGGGCTGGCTACCGAAACCATGTGTCAGATGAACCTCGCTGGCGCCGCGTTTGCCAATATCGACGGCGTGAAGGCGATGACCGACGTCACCGGCTTTGGCCTGCTTGGCCACCTGAGCGAAGTGTGCCGCGGGGCGGGCGTACAGGCGCAGCTGAACTATGCCGATATCCCGAAACTGCCGGGCGTGGAAGAGTATATTCTCGCCGGCGCGGTTCCCGGCGGCACCGGACGCAATTTCGCCAGCTACGGCCATCTGATGGGCGAAATGCCCGCGGAGTGGCGCGATCTGCTGTGCGATCCGCAAACCTCCGGCGGCCTGCTGCTGGCGGTCTCGCCGGAAGCTGAAGCCGAGGTCCGCGCGGCGGCAGAGGCGTCCGGCGTGACGCTGGCCGCTATCGGCGAGCTGGTTACCGCCCGCGGTGGACGCCCCATGATCGAGATCCGTTGATTACATGCGGCTGTTTATTGCAGAAAAACCGAGCCTCGGCCGCGCCATCGCCGAGGTGTTACCCAAGCCGCATCGCAAGGGTGACGGCTATATTGAGTGCGGCAACGGGCAGGTGGTTACCTGGTGTATTGGCCATCTGCTGGAGCAGGCGCAGCCGGATGTCTACGACGGGCGCTACGCGCGCTGGAACCTGGTCGATCTGCCCATCGTCCCGGAGAAGTGGCAGCTACAGCCGAAACCCTCGGTCAGCAAACAGCTTAACGTTATCAAGCGGCTGCTGGGCGACGCCGAAGAGGTGATCCACGCCGGTGACCCGGACAGAGAAGGCCAGCTGCTGGTGGATGAAGTTCTCGACTATCTGCAGCTGGCGCCGGAGAAGCGCCAGCAGGTGCAGCGCTGCCTGATAAACGACCTTAACCCGCAGGCGGTTGAGCGGGCGATCTCTCGCCTGCGCGCCAACAGCGAATTTATTCCGCTCTGCGTATCGGCGCTGGCCCGCGCGCGCGCCGACTGGCTGTACGGGATCAACATGACCCGCGCCTACACGCTGCTTGGGCGCAACGCGGGCTATCAGGGCGTGCTCTCGGTCGGGCGGGTGCAGACGCCGGTGCTCGGGCTGGTGGTGCGTCGCGATGAAGAGATCGAGAACTTTGTGGCGAAGGATTTCTTCGACGTCAAAGCGCATATCGTCACGCCCCAGGAGGAGCGCTTCGTCGCGACCTGGCAGCCGAGCGATGCCTGCGAATCCTGGCAGGATGATGAAGGTCGCCTGCTGCACCGCCCGCTGGCCGAACACGTCGTCGCGCGGATTACCGGCCAGCCGGCGCTGGTCACCGCCTACAACGATAAGCGGGATTCGGAGCCCGCTCCGCTGCCGTTTTCGCTCTCTGCGCTGCAGATTGAGGCCGCAAAGCGTTTTGGCTTCAGCGCGCAAAACGTGCTGGATATTTGCCAGAAGCTGTACGAGACCCACAAGCTTATCACCTACCCGCGTTCGGACAGCCGCTACCTGCCGGAGGAGCATTTCGCCGGTCGCCATACGGTACTCAACGCCATTGGCGTTCACGCGCCGGATTTACTGCCCCAGCCGGCGGTTAATCCGGAGATCCGCAACCGCTGCTGGGACGATAAAAAAGTTGATGCGCACCATGCCATCATTCCCACCGCGCGCAGCAGCCAGGTGCGGCTGACGGAGAACGAGATCAAGGTCTACGGCCTGATCGCGCGTCAGTACCTGATGCAGTTTTGGCCGGACGCGGTGTTCCGCAAATGCCAGATTGACCTTGAGATCGCCAACGGCAAGTTTGTTGCCAAGGCGCGCTTCCTCGCCGAGGCCGGCTGGCGGGCGCTGCTGGGCAATAAAGAGCGCGACGAAGAGAACGACGGTACGCCGCTGCCGGTGGTGGCGAAGGACGATGAGCTGCTGTGTGAAAAGGGTGAAGTGGTGGAGCGGCAAACCCAGCCGCCGCGCTACTTTACCGACGCGACGCTGCTCTCCGCGATGACCGGGATTGCCCGCTTCGTGCAGGATAAGGATCTGAAGAAGATCCTGCGCGCTACCGACGGCCTGGGTACGGAAGCGACCCGCGCCGGGATTATTGAGCTGCTGTTTAAACGCGGGTTTTTAGTCAAAAAAGGGCGCTATATCCACTCCTCGGACGCGGGACGGGCGCTGATTCACTCCCTGCCAGAAATGGCCGCGCGGCCGGATATGACCGCGCACTGGGAATCGGTACTGACGCAAATCAGCGAAAAGCAGTGCCGCTATCAGGACTTTATGCAGCCGCTGGTGGGAACGCTTTATCAGCTTATCGACCAGGCGCGCAGCACGCCCGCTCGTCAGTTCCGCGGTATCGTTGCGCCGGGAGGCGGTAAGAAAGAGTTCAGCAAAGGCAAGCCGAGAGCCAGGGCGAAGGGCAAAAAGCCGGCGGCGGATGCGCCTGCCGACAATCCATAATCAAAGACCCCGCAGGCCGGGGTCTTTTTCGTTGGGCTCCGTCAGCGGCTCTCCCGGATACGCGCGACCCGGGAGAGCCTGCGGATTAAATCACGCCCTGTGCCAGCATCGCGTCGGCCACTTTAACGAAGCCGGCAATGTTGGCGCCGCGCACGTAGTTAGTCTGCTTCGCTTCGCCGCCGTACTCCACGCAGGCGTGGTGAATGTCGAGCATGATGTGGTGCAGGCGAGCGTCAACCTTCTCTGCTTTCCAGCTCATTCGCGCGGCGTTCTGCGCCATTTCGAGACCGGAAGTCGCCACGCCGCCGGCGTTAGCCGCTTTACCCGGCGCGAACAGCACGTCGGCTTCGAGGAACAGGTCGGTTGCCGCGATGGTGGTCGGCATATTGGCGCCTTCGGCCACGGCCTTCACGCCGTTGGCGATCAGCAGGCGGGCGGCGTCAACGTCCAGTTCGTTTTGCGTGGCGCACGGCAGCGCAATATCCACCGGCACGGACCATGGCTGCTGGCCTTCGAGGTACTGCAGGCCAAACTCGCGGGCGTAGTCGGCAACGCGACCGTCGCGGCTGGCTTTAATTTCGCACAGGCGCGCCAGCTTCTCTGGGGTAAAGCCCGCTTCGTCAACCACGGTGCCGCTGGAGTCAGAGGCGGTAATCACGCGCGCGCCAAGCTCCATGGCCTTTTCGATGGCGTACTGGGCAACGTTGCCGGAGCCGGAAACCGCCACGCGCATTCCTTCGAAGCCCAGGCCGTGGCGTTTAAGCATCGCTTCGGTGAAGTAGACCAGACCATAGCCGGTCGCTTCCGGGCGAATCAGGCTGCCGCCAAAGGAGAGCCCTTTGCCCGTGAACACGCAGGCGCTGTTGTTGGAGAGCTTACGCATCATCCCGGCCATAAAGCCCACTTCGCGACCGCCAACCCCGATATCGCCAGCCGGTACGTCGGTGTCCGGGCCTAAGTGGCGATACAGTTCGGTCATCAGCGACTGGCAAAAGCGCATCACTTCGCCGTCGCTCTTCCCTTTCGGGTCGAAGTCGCTGCCGCCTTTACCGCCGCCCATAGGCAGGGTGGTCAGGGCGTTTTTAAACGTTTGCTCGAAGCCGAGGAATTTGAGGATCGACAGGTTGACCGACGGGTGGAAGCGCATGCCGCCCTTGTACGGGCCGATGGCGGAGTTGAACTGCACGCGCCAGGCGCGGTTAACCTGAACCTGATTACGGTCATCAACCCATACGACGCGGAACTGGATAGCCCGCTCCGGTTCAACCAAACGTTCCAGCAAATTGAGCTGGCGATAGCGCGGATTTTCCTCAAGGAAAGGCCACAGGGTGGTCATCACCTCGCGGACGGCCTGAGCAAATTCGGTTTGATGAGGATCGCGCTGTTGAACGCGGGCGAGAAAACCTTCCAGAGTGCACGTCTGATCCATAGATATAAGTTCCCCTTATGGTTGTGATTGCGTTTATACATGTCATCCTTCAGGCTGGCGGCGCTCGCTTACCCGGTGCGCCTGCTCGCGTAAGCCGCCGGAGAAAGGCTCCCATGCTGCCGCGCTGCAACCTGAATGATTTTATGGATATTTATTATTATTCGGCCCTTGAAAAAGCCGATTTTCCGACTATAACACCAGCAATCGTTAGGCAAGCAAGGAAAAGTTACCCTGAAAGCAAAATTTATAATCCGCCGGCTGTCATAACTAAAAGCGATGACCGCGGCCTGACGGTATTAGCGGGAAATGAGGGACGCGCTTTGGGCGATAAAGGCTTCCAGCAGGGGGGTATCCGCTGGCGCGAGGTTGAAGGTTAAGGCTTCCTGCGGCGAGCACCAGCGGAGCTGGCTGTGGTAGTGCGCGGTTGGCGTACCGCTAAAGTGGGGCACCCACCAGGCGTGAAGATGAATCAGCCGGCCGGAGACCTCCCGCCGGTGGCTGGCGATATAGCGGGCGGGAAGGGCGACGATGCCGAGCTCCTCCTGCAGCTCGCGGGCAAGCGCCTGCGCCTGGCTCTCGCCGGACTCCACCTTGCCGCCGGCAAACTCCCACATTCCCGGCTGGTCAGCATGCGGCGGGCGCTGCGCGAGCAGAATGCAGCCGTCTCTTTCAATAATGGCGGCCACAACATCAATGGTTTTTAGCATCTGAATCATCGTTCCATGAAGGATAATGGCCTATTATCACCGCCTTTGTGACGCCCAGACAACCCCTTAGCCCGCTGGAGATATGCCGTGCTCGACCGCCATCTGCACCCCCGCCTGAAGCCACTGCTCAACGCCTGCGCCGTGCGGCTCGATCGCCCCGGCACCTCCGCCGATGGCGTAACCCTGCTGGGCTTTGCCGTTGGCGTACTGGCGCTGCCGTTGCTGGCGGCAGGATGGTATTACGCGGCGCTGGCGGCCATTGTCGTGAACCGGCTGCTGGACGGGCTTGACGGGGCGCTGGCGCGCCGCAGAGGGCTAAGCGACGCCGGGGGCTTTCTCGATATTGCGCTCGATTTCCTGTTTTATGCGCTGGTGCCGTTTGGCTTTATCCTCGCCGATCCGCTGCACAACGCCGTTGCCGGCGGCTGGCTGCTGTTTGCCTTTATCGGGACCGGCAGCAGCTTCCTTGCCTTTGCGGCGCTGGCGGCAAAGCACCAGATTGATAACCCGGGCTATGCGCATAAATCGTTTTACTATATTGGCGGCCTGACGGAGGGGACGGAAACGATCCTGCTGTTCGTGCTGTGCTGCCTGTTTCCGGCGCACTTCGTCTGGCTGGCGTGGATCTTCGGCGGACTGTGCTGGCTGACGACGGCGACCCGCATCTACAGCGGCTACCTGACGCTGAAGCAGGTTCAGCGTCAGGCGTAGGCCAGCTATATACTGCTATCCGGACCGCGCTCGCCGCTCTGTACCGGATTTTTAGGATTGCTGCTCCACTCGTACCAGCCGCCGTCGTAGACCGAGACGTTTTTCCAGCCCATCGCGCGGGCGTACATAAAGGTCTCGGAGGCGCGCCAGCCGGTTCCGCAGTAGAAAGAGACCTGCTGATCGGGGCGAATATTCCACTGCTGCCACATGGCGGTAATGTCGTCGGCGCTGCGCATGGTGCCATCCGGATTATGGAAATCCTCCATATGGGTGGAATCGCTTCCCGCATGGCCCCAGCGCGCGCCGGCAATCTCACCTTTGGGCTTGATATAGCTATAGCCGCTGGTGGTGCCGATAAACTCCGGCCACGAGCGAATGCTGACCAGCGAGGCATCCTGACGATGCAGCAGCCCGCGCGCCTGCTCCATATCCAGCATCAGCTGCGGCTGTCCGGGGATAGCGGCGCCAAAGTTCGGCTCCGGCTTCTGCTTCGCCGGCATGCCGCGTTCGACCGGCAGCCCGGCGTCGGACCAGGTTTTCCAGCCGCCGTCGAGCAGGCGAACGTCCTTCACTCCCGCATACAGCATGATCTGCGCCACGCGCGCGGCGGCGTAGACGTCGCGGCCGTAGAGAATGACCGTGGTGTCATGACGAATGCCGTTTTTTGCCAGCAGGGCCTGCAGCTGTGCGTCGGAGACTTTGTTCCACAGCGGTTCGCTCTCCACCTCGTTGGTGTCGATATAGCCGGCGGCGGGAATATGGTTCAGCAGGTAAAATTTCGGCGCGCCCCAGGCGGCTTCAAAAACTTTCCACTGGCCGGCGGGGGCGGCGGCAACCGCTTTACCCTGCTGCAGATCGTGCAGCCACTGGGGGTAGACCAGCTGTTCGACGTGCGGCAGCTT
The DNA here is from genome assembly GCF_004362605.1 of Klebsiella sp. BIGb0149. Taxonomy (NCBI): domain Bacteria; kingdom Pseudomonadati; phylum Pseudomonadota; class Gammaproteobacteria; order Enterobacterales; family Enterobacteriaceae; genus Klebsiella; species Klebsiella sp. BIGb0149. Next base: position 1,230,212 of record NZ_SNYG01000001.1, read on the forward strand.
TTGCAGGCGCGCGGGCTGGCTGAGGGCGTCGCTGAGGGTGTTGATATGGCTAAAACCCGCGGCTTTCAGGCGAGCGGCAACCCGGGTATTGTCCTCGTCGCTACCGTACAGCGCGACGGGCGTCGCGGCCTGCAGCCGATGTTGGGCTGCCCATGCGCCGAGCTGCTGGTCGTTCATGGCGCCCAGCCAGCTGGCGGAGAGGTTTAGCGCCTGCGGCTCGTGGCCCTGCGGGCCGCCGTTGGCCTGCGGCCAGCCGTTATAAAACGCGCTCAGGCGGGTATCGATGGCGACGCCGTGCTGTTGTTGCAGGGCGGAGAGCGTCAGCGTCGGCATGGCGTCAGCAGCGAAAGTAGAGGAAGCAGCAAGCCCAACCAGCAGGGCGAGCGCGGTCAATTGAGAAACACGTTTCATCGAAATGCCCGACAGTAGAAAATTGAGCGGCTATTCTCCTCGCTCCCGGCGGTGAATTCTTTGCGATAACGCAGGTCAGGGTGGTTTTCATTGCCAGCGGATCATCTGCAGGCAGCGGCCGGCGGCGGGGATATCGTGGCCGTCGTGGGTGACCAGCACCGCCGGGATCGCCAGCCGGGCAAGCTCGTCGAACACCCAGCGGCGAAAATCGGCGCGCAGTCCGGCATCGAGGCGGTTAAACGGCTCGTCCAGCAGCAGCGCCAGCGGCCGGGCCAGCAGCGCCCGCAGCAGGCTGACGCGCGCGCGCTGTCCGCCGGAGAGCGTCGCCGGATCGCGAGGGTAAAACCCCGTCAGCCCGGCGCGATCCAGGGTTTGCTCCACCAGGGCGCGCCGTTCTGCGCCGCGAACCTCAGGCGCCACCGCGAGCATCAGGTTTTGCCCGACGCTAAAGCCATCGAACAGCAGAGCATCCTGAAAAAGAACGCCGATTCGCCGCCGCTCGGTGGGGAGTCGGTCGCAGCGCTCGTCGCCCAGCCACAGTTCGCCTGCGGCGTGAAAATTCTCGTCAAGCGCGCCGGCCATCCAGGCAAACAGCGTCGATTTCCCGCTCCCGGAGGGGCCCATCAGCGTCAGCACTTCCCCAGGGGCGACGCAAAATTCAACGTCCCGCAGCAGCGGCCTGCCGTTGAGCGTCAGGGTCAGGTTATTCACGGTCAGCACTAGCGTAATCCTCGTCGGTAGCGGCCCGCCAGCCAGGCCAGCAGGGCGGTGAGGGTAAAGAAGAGCGCGGGCAGCAGCAGCTGCCATAATGCCTGAGCGGCAAGGCTTTGCGTATCCCCGCCGCTGCTCAGCGCCACGGCTTCGCTGGTTAACGTCGGCGTGCGTCCGGCGCCCAGCCAGAGCGTTGGCAGATACTGGGCAATGCTGACCGAGAAGCCAACCGCCAGCGCCGCCAGCAGCGGGCGAACGAGCAGCGGCAGCTTAACCAGACACAATATCCGTCCGCGTCGCCAGCCGAGCGTGCGGGCGATCAGCTCCATGCGCGGATCGCGGTTGCGCCATGCCGGGCGCAATATAAACAGCATCCACGGCACGACCCACAGCAGGTGGCCCCACAGGACGGTGAAGAGCCGTCCGTCCAGCCACGCGTAGAGCGCCAGCTGATACTGACCGTCCGCCAGCGGCAGCGCCGGGAGAAGCGGCGGCAGCCAGATCCAACCGTCGCCGCGGGAAGGCCCATACTCCAGCCACAGCAGGCAAATGATGCCGCCCAGCGCGCAGGAGAGGAGCGCCAGGGTCAGGCTATTGGCGACGCTGGCGCCTGCCGGAACGGCGGTTTGCGCGACGGCGGCGAGAAACAGGGCGCAGAGCAGGCCGCTCAGCGGTACGGCGATGGCCACGACGCGCCCGACGCCCGCGTCGGAGCGGAGACGCCGCACTCCCCGCAGGTCCGGTATCCGCCGACGCCACAGGCGCCAGGCTCCCCACGCGCCGGCGGCCAGCAGCCCCAGAATACCCACCAGCAGCAGGCTGGCGAGCGCCCCTTTTGCCTGCTGCAGCTCGTCTCCCTGGTTTAGCCACTGCCAGGCCAGCACCGCCAGCGTTGGCGGATTTCCCGGACCGAGGATGAGCGCGACGTCTACCGCCGACAGGCTCCAGGCGGTGGTGGCGAGCAGGATAATCGCCAGCGAGGGCATCAGCGTCGGCAGAATAAGCCAGTGCAGGCACTGCCAGCGGCCGTAGCCGAGGCTCTTCAGCACCGTGACCTGCTCAGCCAGCCGCTTTTCGCCCATCAGGCCGTAGATCGCCCACAGCAAAAAGCCGCTCTCCTTCACCGCCAGCGTCAGGCCGAGCCCCAGGCCGTAGCGATCGACGGCGGGCGTGCAGAAGGTACAGACCCGATACCACCAGCCGCCTTCGGCAAACAGCAGCAGCGCGGCGGTGGCGAAGGCCACGTGCGGCACCGCCAGCAGCAGCGGCAGACGCCCGGCCAGCCGCCGCCAGCGTCGGGAGGGCCACAGCGCCCCGGTGACGGCCAGGGTGAGCAGCAGCGCGCCGCCGACCGACAGCAGGGTTGAGACCAGGGTTGCGCTGAGCGCCTGCCACAGCTGCGGATCGGCAAACAGCGCCTGCCAGCGGGAGAGGCGCAGCGCGGGGGCAAGCATCAGCCCTGCCGCGGGCAGCAGGGGCAGATAAATCAGCCCCATCGCGCCCCACGCCAGCAGGCTCAGCGTGTGCCGTAGCGGCGCAGCCATTCCTGCTCCAGCGCGTCAACCCAGGCGGCGTGCGGTTCCGCCAGTACCGGCGGCATATTCTGCGGCATCAGCCGCCGCAGGGCATCGCCCTCGGCCGGCGGCAGAGCCTGCGGGTCCAGAACGCTCGGATCGCCCCATACCGCGGGATCGGCCTTGCGCAGCTGCGCCGCCGGCGACAGCAGAAAATTCGCCACCACCTTCGCTCCCGCCGATGCGCGGGCGTTGGCCGGGATCGTCACAAAGTGCACGTTGCCGAGGGTGCCTTTGGTGAAGCCAAATCCGTAGCTATCCTCCGGCAGCTCGCCGCTGGCGGCCTTTTGCTGCGCATGCAGCGGGTTAAAGGTGAGCGAGAGGCGCAGGGTGCCGTTCGCCAGCATGGTATCCATGCGCGCCGCGGAGGGCGGGAAATCGCCGCCTTCGCGCCACAGCAGCGGATGAAGCTCGTCGAGATAGCGCCACAGCGGAGCGGTGACCTCGGCAAAGCTCGCGGCCTGCGGCGGCTGGCGAAGGGCGTCGGGCTGCCGGGTCAGGTCGATAAGCAGCTGCTCCAGCAGAGCGGTACCGATGAAGTCCGGCGGGCGGGGATAGGTGACGCTTCCCGGATGGGCGGCGGCAAACGCCAGCAGCGCCTGCGGGTTTTTCGGACCGTCCGGGGTTTGCGAGCGGCGGGCGATAAAGGTGAGCTGGGCGCTGCCCCACGGCGACTCCGCGCCGTCGGTGGGCATGGAAAAATCCTCGCTGACCGGCTTCTGCCGATCGACATAGCGCCAGCTGGGCAGCGCCTGCGCCCACCCGGTTTGCAGCAGCCCGGCGGCTTTCAGTGTATGAAAGTTCTCGCCGTTAACCCACAGCAGGTCAATGGAGCCGCCGCGGCTGCGTCCGGCCCGCGCTTCGGTCTGGATCCGCCTGACGGCATCGGCGGCATCGGCAATATGGACGATCCGCAGGTCAATCGCATAGTCGCGCTTAACCGCCTCGCTGACCCAATCCAGGTAGCGGTTGACCGCCGGATCGCCGCCCCAGGCGTTAAACCACACCGTTTGCCCGCGCGCCTGCGCTTCGGTCTGCTGCCAGCTCTCGCCGGCGCTGACCGCCAGCGGCATAAGCAGCAGCGCCGCCAGCCAAATCCAACAACAACGCATACTCACTCCTTATGATTTTGAATCTGCAGGCCCGGAGGTCGGGATCCGGCACAGGCCCTGCGCCGGGATGGCCATGGCGGAATTAAAGCGCGCGGAGAGGTTTTGCAGGCCGATCAGCGCCGTCAGCTCGGTGAGCGCCCGGGCATCAAAGCGTGCCGCCAGCCGGTTGCGCAGCGCGTCGTCAACGGTGGGGGGCGTCAGGCTGGCGGCCTCGGCATATTCCAGCGCCAGCCGCTCGCTATCGCTGAACAGCCCGCTGTGCCGCCAGTCGGCGACCGCCAGTAATTTATCGCGGCCGCCGCTGCGTTGCGCCAGCTTCATCTGCGTAATATCAATACAAAATTCGCACAGGCACATCTGGGCAATGCGCGCGCTGACCAGCGAACGCAGCACCGGGTCGAGCGGCGAGCGTCGGCGTTCGAGATAGCCGACAAACATCGACACCAGGTAAAAAATAAACGGAATGCGCCCCCACCAGCGGATCGGGTTGAGCACCTCCCCGTAGTGGCGGCGGTGCAGCCAGGCCTGCGGGCGGAGGATCGGCGGAACGGAGTCCAGCGGCGGCAAACTCATGGTGAATTCCTCTTTTGACGTTCAGAGTAGCGCGCTTTGGCGACAGCGATAACCACCACCAGCGCCAGCAAAATAGAGAGTCCGGTGACCAGCCAGAAGGTCCCGCCGGTTAACAGGCTGCCCGCCCAGGAGTAGACGATGGTGGCCGGTAGCTGGCCGACGCCGGTGGCGATCGCAAACTGGCGAAAGCGAATGGAGGTCAGGCCGGCGGCGTAGCTGATGGGATCGAACGGCACAAACGGCAGCAGCCGGCAAACCAGCACGGTGTGCCTGCCGTAGCGGTCAAAAAAGGCGTCCATGCTGCGGAGGATCGTTTTTCCGGTCAGCTTCTCAACCGCCTCGCGGCCGAAGACTCTGGCGATGAAAAAGCACAGCGCCGCGCCCGCCATCGCGCTGGCCCAGGAGAGAAGGCCGCCCCAGAACGCGCCAAACAGCGAGGCGTTGGCGAAGGTGATTAAAAAGGCGGGCAGCGGGGCGACCACGGCCTGCAGGATCATGAGGGCGAAAGAGACCAGCGCTGCCTGCGGGCCGTACGAGTCGATAAAGCGCTCAACGGCCTGCGGGTCCAGCGCCGAGAACGCCGCCAGGCTGCGCTGAATAAACTCATTCGCGGCAGGGACCCGCCAGCCGATGAGCAGCGCGGCGGCCAGCGCGACGACGGTCACGAGCCGATAGTAGCGAAACGGGCGCGGTTTATCGGGTCTCATCCTCAGCCTTGATATTATCGGGTGCGATCCGCCGACGGCGGGCAAACATTTTCGCCGCCTGAACCAGGCCAAACAGCGTCATGCCGGCGAGGCTCAGCTTAAGCATAAACGCGAGGGTTATGCCCTCCCTGGCGAGCTCGCTGGCCATCAGGGTATAGATAAAGATACCCGGCAGAGTAGTGAGCGCGGAAATAAGCGTAAATGACCAGAATGAAATGGCCGTCAGGCCATAGGCATAGTTTTGGATATTATACGGAAACAGCGGAACCAGCCGCGTCAGAATTAAAAAATCGCTGCCGTTACGGGCAATGCCGCGCTCGATTGCCCGCAGCGTTGCCGTATCGCCGGCGTATTTCAGCAGCGCGTCGCGGCCCAGCCAGCGGGCGAGCAGGAATGAAAGCGCAGAGCCAACGGTGGCGGCGCAGAGCGATAAAAGCGTGCCCGTCAGCGGGCCAAAGACAATACCGCCCACCGCCACCAGAATAGTGCCGGGGATCAGGCACAGCGTGGCGACAATAAATAGCGCGATATAGAGCAGATAGCCGTAGGCGCCGCTCTGAGCGATCAGCGTCTGCAGATGGCGGAAATGGGTCAGCAGCCCGCCGAGGCCGAAGTGATAGACGGCGCCGGCGGCAGTACACAGCAGAATAGCGGCAAGCAGCAGTTTATATTCAGCGGGATAACGGCTTCTTTTGCATTGGGGGTCTCCTGTAAAAACCGCGCCCCTTGAGCCTGTTCTCGGGAAATAACGGTGCGCGCGACAGTATAGTAAATCGCGCAGCGCAACAACGGATTACCGCCGCTTTGTTGATTTTGCTCAGGATAATCTGACTCTCCGCCCGGCAGAGGGCGGAGAGTCAGGTCAGCGGGGTTACGGCTTAAAGGTGGCCCACACCGGCGCGTGATCGGAGGGTTTTTCCATCGCGCGAATTTCGTAATCAATGCCGGTTTCGACGCAGCGCTGCGCCAGCGGGGTGCTGGCCAGCAGCAGATCGATACGCAGGCCGCGATTGTCGTCGAAGCCTTTAGAGCGGTAGTCGAACCATGAGAACTGCTCGTTGTTTTCCGGGTTGGCGTGGCGCCAGGTATCGACCAGGCCCCAGCCCAGCAGGCGCGCCATCCACTCGCGCTCCTCCGGCAGGAACGAACATTTACCGGTGCGCAGCCAGCGCTTGCGGCTCTCTTCGCCGATGCCGATATCGAGGTCCGTCGGGCTGATGTTCATATCGCCCATAATCAGCACCGGATTGTCCTTTTTCAGCTCGTTATCGAGGTAGTCCTGCAGGTTCTGGTAAAAAGCCGCCTTGGCGGGGAATTTTGTCGGATGATCGCGGCTTTCGCCCTGCGGGAAGTAGCCGTTTATCACCGTCACGTTGCCGGACGCGCTGGGGATTTCCGCCATGATAATGCGGCGCTGGGCCTCTTCATCGTCGCCCGGGAAGCCGCGACGGACGCTAACCGGCGTCTCTTTGGTCAGCAGGGCGACGCCGTAGTGGCCTTTCTGCCCGTGGTAGAACACGTTGTAGCCGAGCTTTGCCACCTCTTCGAGAGGGAACATGTCGTCGTGAACTTTGGTTTCCTGCAGGCCAATGACGTCAGGCTGATGCTTGTCGACGATGGCGGCCAGCTGATGCGGGCGCGCACGCAGGCCGTTGATATTAAAAGAGACAAATTTCATAGTCGCTGCCACTGTGCTAGGTGAATAGTGCAGGGATGTTAGCAGAAATTCGGCGGGCTGGCTGCCGGAAGGCATTTTATTGTCCGCCGCGCCGGGCGCAGGGCGGTGAATGGCCAAATCCTGCACCATTCTGGCGCGTCCCGCGCCAAAAAAGGGCGAATATCTACGATAAATTTCGTAGAGGATCACAAATACAGAATTATATCTTACTGATGAATAAACTATCTGTTTTATTCACTGTTCATCGGCCTTTATCGGATTGTTATTCACTATTTATGCATTTAATGTGAATATTTCACTTTTGTAAGCTATTGATATTCCGCGATCTACCTCAGTTTATGCATTTTTTCCTCTGGCTGGCACGATGCGTGCAATCTACATTTACAGCGTAATCACTCATAATATTTAACATTATTCATACTTTTTATTTACCGGAAGAGGTCGATATGTCTCAGTCAATTACGCGCAGCAACTTTGATCAATGGATGATGCCGGTTTACGCGCCGGCGGCGTTTATTCCGGTACGCGGTGAGGGCTCACGCCTGTGGGATCAGCAGGGGAAAGAGTATATCGATTTTGCCGGCGGCATCGCGGTGAACGCGCTGGGGCACGCGCACCCTCGGCTGGTTAACGCGCTGACGGAGCAGGCCGGGAAGTTCTGGCATACCGGCAACGGCTACACCAACGAGCCGGCGCTGCGGCTGGCGAAACAGCTTATTGACGCCACCTTTGCCGATCGGGTCTTTTTCTGCAACTCTGGCGCTGAGGCCAACGAAGCAGCGCTGAAGCTGGCGCGCAAATACGCTCACGACCGCTACGGCAGCCAGAAAAGCGGCATCGTGGCATTCAAAAATGCGTTCCACGGGCGGACGCTGTTTACCGTTTCTGCCGGCGGCCAGCCGGCCTATTCCGCAGACTTTGCGCCGCTGCCCCCGCAGATCCAGCACGCGGTCTATAACGACCTGGACTCCGCCCGGGCGCTGATTGACGACGATACCTGCGCGGTCATCGTCGAGCCGATGCAGGGCGAAGGCGGCGTGGTGCCGGCGGACCCGGCATTCCTGCGCGGCCTGCGCGAGCTGTGCGACGCCCACAATGCGCTGCTGATTTTCGATGAGGTGCAAACCGGCGTCGGGCGCACCGGCGAACTCTATGCCTACATGCACTACGGCGTGACGCCGGACGTGCTGTCGACCGCCAAGGCGCTGGGCGGCGGCTTCCCGATTGGCGCGCTGCTGGCCAGCGAAGAGTGCGCCAGCGTGATGACCGTGGGTACTCACGGCACGACCTACGGCGGCAATCCGCTGGCCTGCGCGGTCGCCGGCGAGGTGCTGTCGATTATCAATACGCCGGCGGTTCTGAACGGCGTTAAGCAGCGCCACCAGTGGTTCAGCGAGCGGCTGGAGGCGATTAACGCCCGCTATGGCCTGTTCAAAGAGACCCGCGGCCTCGGGCTGCTGATTGGCTGCGTGCTGAAGGATGAGTACGCCGGTAAGGCCAAAGCTATCAGCACCCAGGCGGCGGAAGATGGGCTGATGATCCTGATTGCCGGCGCGAACGTGGTGCGCTTCGCGCCGGCGCTAATAGTGAGTGAGGAAGAGGTGAACGCCGGTCTGGATCGCTTTGAGCTGGCCTGCCGCCACTTCCTCGCGGGAGCGTCATCATGATGGTTATCCGTCCGGTGGAACAGGGCGATCTGGCGGGGCTGCTGACGCTGGCGGGTGAAACCGGCGGCGGCCTGACCTCGCTGCCGGCCGACGCAGCGACGCTGGCGGCGCGGATCGATCGCTCGCAAAAGACCTGGCGCGGCGAGCTGCCGAAAAGCGAGCAGGGCTACGTTTTCGTCCTTGAAGATACGGCCAGCGGCGCGGTGGTGGGCATCTGCGCGGTCGAGGTGGCGGTGGGGCTGAACGATCCCTGGTACAACTACCGCGTCGGCACCCAGGTTCACGCCTCGAAAGAGCTGAACGTCTACAACGCGCTGCCGACCCTGTTTCTCAGCAATGACCACACCGGCAGCAGCGAGCTGTGCACGCTGTTTCTCGACCCGGCGTGGCGCAAAGAGGGCAACGGCTACCTGCTGTCGAAATCGCGCTTTATGTTTATGGCCGCCTTCCGCGAGCGCTTTAATGAAAAAGTGGTGGCCGAGATGCGCGGCGTCATCGACGACAGCGGCTACTCGCCGTTCTGGGAGAGCCTGGGCAAGCGCTTCTTTGCGATGGAGTTTTCCCGCGCTGACTATCTGTGCGGCACCGGGCAGAAGGCGTTTATCGCCGCGCTGATGCCGAAGCATCCGCTCTATATCGACTTTTTATCCGATGAAGCGCGGGCGGTCATTGGTGAAGTGCATCCGCAAACCGCCCCTGCGCGGGCGGTGCTGGAGAAGGAGGGTTTCCGCTACCGCAACTATGTCGATATTTTCGACGGCGGCCCAACCCTGGAGTGCGATATCGACCGGGTGCGGGCGATTCGCAAAAGCCGGCTGGTCGCCGTGGCGGAAGGACAGCCGGCGCCGGGCGATTGGCCGCTGTGCCTGGTCGCCAACGAGCAGTATCAGCAGTTTCGCGCGATGCTGGTGCAGGCCGACCCCGATACCGACCGTCTGCTGCTGAGCGCCCGCGAGCTGGATGCCCTCAAATGCCACCCCGGCGACCGTATCCGCATGGTGCGCCTGATCCCCGAGGAGAAAAAGTGATGAGTCTATGGATTAACGGCGACTGGCAAACCGGGCGCGGCCCGGCCCGCAGTAAAAGCAACCCGGTGAGCGCAGAGCCGCTGTGGCAGGGTAACGACGCTGACGCCGGGCAGGTTGCGCAGGCGGTTGAGGCCGCCCGGCGCGCGTTTCCGGCGTGGGCCAAAGCGCCGCTTCGCGTGCGCCAGGCGATCGTCGAAAAGTTTGCCGCCCTGCTGGAGGCCAACAAAGCGCCGCTGACGGCCATCATTGCCGCCGAAACCGGCAAGCCGCGCTGGGAGGCGGCGACGGAAGTTGGCGCGATGATCAATAAAATTGCCATTTCGCTCAAGGCCTACCACAGCCGTACCGGCGAGGCGCACACCGCCATGGGCGACGGGTCGGCGACGCTGCGCCATCGGCCGCACGGCGTGCTGGCGGTATTCGGTCCGTACAATTTCCCCGGCCATCTGCCAAACGGCCATATCGTACCGGCGCTGCTGGCGGGGAATACGGTAGTGTTTAAACCGAGCGAGCTGACGCCGCAGAGCGGCGAGGCGGTGGTGAAGCTGTGGGCCGAAGCGGGCCTGCCACCGGGCGTGCTGAACCTGCTGCAGGGCGGGCGCGAAACCGGCGAGGCGCTGAGCGGCCAGTCCGATATTGACGGGCTGCTGTTCACCGGCAGCTCCGCTACCGGCTTTCAGCTGCATCGCCAGCTGGCCGGACAGCCGGAGAAGATCCTCGCGCTCGAAATGGGCGGCAACAACCCGCTGATCGTTGACGAGCCGCAGGATATTGATGCCGCCGTGCATTTGACCATCCAGTCGGCCTTTATTACCGCCGGGCAGCGCTGCACCTGCGCTCGCCGTCTGCTGGTGAAGCGCGGCGAGGCCGGAGATGCGTTCCTGGCGCGATTGGTGGCCGTCGCGCAGCGGCTTATTCCCGGCGCGTGGGACGCGGAGCCCCAGCCGTTCCTCGGCGGTTTAATCTCCCCGCAGGCGGCGCAGAAGGTCCATCAGGCCTGGCTGCAGCACGTCGCCAGCGGCGGCAAAACGCTGCTGGAGCCGCGGCTGCTGGAGGCTGGAACCTCGCTGCTGACCCCGGGGATCGTCGAGCTAACCGACGTTGCCGGGGTGAAAGACGAAGAGGTCTTCGGTCCGCTGCTGTGCGTCTGGCGCTATGACGAATTTGAGCAGGCGATCGCGCTGGCCAACGCCACGCGTTTTGGGCTCTCGTGCGGGCTGATTTCTGCCGAGCGCGAGAAGTTTGACCAGCTGCTGCTGGAGGCGCGGGCCGGGATCGTAAACTGGAACAAACCGCTGACCGGCGCCGCCAGCACCGCACCCTTTGGCGGCATCGGCGCGTCGGGCAACCATCGTCCCGGAGCCTGGTACGCGGCGGATTATTGCGCCTGGCCGATGGCAAGCCTGGAGTCGCCGGAGCTGACGCTGCCGGAAACCCTCAGCCCGGGCCTCGACTTCCGGCAAGGATCGGCCCGATGAACGCGTGGGAAGTGAATTTTGACGGGCTCCCCGGCCTGACGCACCACTACGCCGGGCTCTCCTTTGGCAACGAGGCTTCGACGAAGCACCGCTATCGGGTATCGAACCCGCAGCTGGCGGCGAAGCAGGGACTAAAAAAAATGAAGGCGCTGGCGGACGCGGGCTATCAGCAGGCGGTGATCCCGCCGCAGGAGCGGCCGAACGTCGCGCTTTTGCGTCAGCTTGGTTTTACCGGCAGCGATGCGCAGGTGGTGGAGCGTGCCGCGCGGCAGGCGCCGGATCTGCTGTCGGCGGCCAGCTCCGCTTCTTCAATGTGGGTGGCCAACGCCGCGACGGTGTCGCCTTCTGCCGATTCGCTGGATGGCAGAGTGCATCTGACCGTCGCCAACCTGAACGACAAATTCCACCGCGCCAGCGAGGCGCCGACCACCGAGGCGCTATTGCGCGCCATTTTCCCGGACGAAGGGCGGTTTGCCGTGCATCCGGCGCTTCCGCAGGTGGCGCTGTTTGGCGACGAAGGCGCGGCGAACCATAACCGCCTCGGCGGCGAGTACGGGGCGCCCGGTCTGCAGCTGTTTGTCTATGGTCGCGAGCTGGGAGGTGACGCTCTGCCCGCGCGCTATCCGGCGCGCCAGGCGCTGGAGGCCAGCCAGGCCGTCGCGCGGCTCAATCAGGTTAACCCCCGGCAGATCGTCTTCGCCCGGCAGAACCCGGCGGTTATCGATAAAGGCGTTTTTCATAACGATGTCATTGCGGTGAGCAATCAGCAGGTGCTGTTTTGTCATGAGGAAGCGTTTGTCGATCAGCCGCAGCTGCTGCACCGGCTGGCCGGACTGGTGGCCGGATTTACGCCGGTGGTGGTGCCGACCAGCGCGGTGACGGTTGAAGAGGCGGTAGCGACCTACCTGTTTAACAGCCAGCTGCTGAGCAAACCCGGCGGCGCGATGCGGCTTATTTTGCCCCAGGAGGCGCAGGAGCACGCCGGAGTCTGGCGCTATCTGAACCGGCTGCTGGAGCAGGACAACCCCATCGATGAGCTGCAGGTCTACGATCTGCGCGAGAGCATGGCCAACGGCGGCGGCCCGGCCTGCCTGCGCCTGCGGGTGGTGCTAACGGAAGAGGAGCTGCGGGCGGTTAATCCGGCGGTGCTGATGAACGATCGCCTGTTCATCGCGCTCAACGATTGGGTCGAACGTTACTACCGCGATCGTCTGACGCAGGCGGATCTGGCGGACCCGCAGCTGCTGAGCGAAGGACGCGAGGCCCTTGACCGGCTGACGCAGATTATGCAGCTCGGTTCCGTTTACCCGTTCCAGCAATAGAGGTGGCGCAGTGGACGACTTTCTGACATTAACCCTCGCGGGGCGTTTGCCCCATCATTTTCACGGCGAAACGGCGCACTTCCGCTGGCACTGGCTGGACCACGGCGTGCTTCAGCTCACGCCGCACGCGCGCTGCGAGCGCGCGCTGGTGCTCTCTTCCGGGCTTCACGGTAATGAAACCGCGCCGGTAGAGATGACCGACATCCTGCTGCGGCAGCTGTTCAGCGGCGAGCTGCCGCTGCGCTGGCGGCTGCTGGTGGTGTTGGGCAATCCTCCGGCGCTGCGGGCCGACAGGCGCTATCTCGATAGCGACATCAACCGCATGTTTAGCGGACGCTGGCAGAGCTTCCCCGCCAGCGATGAAACGAGGCGGGCGCGGCGGCTGGAAACGGTGCTGACTCGGTTTTATGCCGACGCCGGCGGCGCGCGCTGGCATCTCGATCTGCATACCGCGATCCGCGGATCGCATCACCTCCGCTTTGGGGTGCTTCCGGCGCGACCGGCGCCGTGGGATGACGCCTTCCTTAGCTGGCTGGGCGCGGCGGGGCTGGAGGCACTGGTCTTTCATCAGCAGCCGGCAGGCACCTTTACCCACTTCAGCAGCGACCGCTTTGCGGCGCTCGCCTGCACCCTTGAGCTGGGCAAGGCGCTGCCGTTTGGCGCGAACGATCTGACGCAATTTGCCGTTACCCAGCGCGCGCTGATGCGTTTACTGGTCGGCGACCTGGCGGTAGAAGAGGGGCACGAAGCGCTGCGCTATCGGGTGGTACAGCAGATCACCCGCGCCAGCGAACGTTTTCAGCTGCATATGCCGGCGCAGACGCTTAACTTTACGCCGTTTAGCGCCGGGACGCTGCTGGCGGAGGACGGTGAGACCCGTTACGTGGTGGAAAAGGCCGAGGAGTACGTGCTGTTCCCGAACCCTTCGGTCGCGCTGGGCCTGCGCGCCGGGCTGATGCTGGAGCGGCTGCCCTGAACATAAATACGCCCGCTGCCTGATCGCGGCGGCGTAAATTTTCACTGCCGGTCGTCTTGTATAGTCTTATTTTTTCGTGCGCTGACGTTTGATTGCAGATTATTCCTGGCTAACCGCTTTGTTTTTAATCTCCGCTGCTTTATAATCTCCATGATTTCTTTATAAAACAGCTTCTTAATTATTTTTCGTTGCAATTCTCTCCTCATTTTCCTTATTTTCTCCACAATTGGTGAGAAAATGTTTTTTACACTTTCATTGTTTTACGCTTGCTCTGACTAATTGACGATAAACGCCGTAAAGTTTATCTCGTCAACACGGCACCAGGCCGTGAGAATAACTTAAAGTAAGGACTGAATATGAAGAAGATTACTGCTCTGTTTGTTGCCTCTACTCTGGCCCTGGGTGCCGCTAACCTTGCTCACGCTGCGGATACCACCGCCGCCCCGAGCGACAGCAAACCCATGATGCACCATAAGGGAATGCACGGCGGCCCGCACGAAATGATGTTTAAAGGCCTGAACCTGACCGATGCGCAGAAACAGCAGATCCGCGACATCATGAAGAGCCAGCGCGAAAATATGAAACGTCCGTCTCTCGACGAGCGCCGCGCGATGCATGAGCTGATTGCCAGCGATACCTTCGATAAGGCGAAAGCGGAAGCGCAAATCGACAAGATGGAAGCGCAGCATAAAGATATGGCACTCTCTCGTATCGAAACCCAGAACAAGATTTACAACATTCTGACGCCGGAACAGAAAAAACAGTTCAATGCTAATTTTGAGAAGCATCTGACAGATCGTAAAGCGCCGGAAGGTAAAATGCCTCCATCTGCTGAGTAATTCAGCCCGCGGAATGAAGACCGCCGGTTCTGCCCAACATACGCCGTCAGGCTTTGGGCAGGACCGGCGGTTTTTTCGTTTGTCAGGGCGCCGGCTGAAGCGGGTGGAGCGTAAAATCGCCGCGCAGCAGCGGCTTGCAGAGAATTTTGTAGCCGTCATGATCGAAGCCCGCCGGCAGCTGCGTCAGCGCTTGCGCCTGCGCTAGCGTCTCGACCGCCCCCAGCCACAGCCAGTTATGAATCACATGATAGCGGGTCATATCGGGCCCTTTCTCTTCCAGCGCAACCGGGCCCGGCCAGGGCCAGCATACCAGCCGCATCTGCGCCATACTGGCTTGCAGCCGCGCGTTGTGGGCTTCTACGCTCTCTTTACCGCAGCAGGCGCCGGCGCATCGCCCGAGCGCGGAACGAAAGCAGGCCCGGCCGCGGCTGAGCGGTTCCAGCCCCAGCAGCCCGTAGCACAGCCGGTGTTCATCGGCGAGGCTGGTCAGCGCCTGCAGGGCCGCGCGGCGGTTGGCGAACAGGCCGTACAGATGCTCCTGGCGGGAAAAGTCCAGCTCGCGGGCATACGCCACCTGCGGGCGGGCGTCGCTCAGCAGCAGCGAGCAGAGCTGTTTCGTGCGCCGTAACCGCTTGTTGAACAGCGGCTGCTGCTGCTTAATCAGCTGCGCTTCGAGCAGCAGCGCACCGAGCTCGCCCGCGGTACGATGCCAGCTAATGCGCCGCGCCTGGCGCAGCATGGCGGCTTCGTCCGGGGTGCGCAGATGCGACAGCACCCGGCTGCGAATGTTGACGCTTTTACCGATATAGAGCGGCAGGGTGTCGCTTTCGCCGTGAAACAGATAGACGCCCGGCAGGCTGGGCAGAGACGCCAGCCAGGGACGCAGATGTTCGGGATATGCATAAATTGCCGCCGCTTCAAACTCCAGACGCGGGGCGGATTGCCTTCTGACCACAGTGGCTCCTGATGCTGTTTATTTAACCAGTATAGCAGCCAGGGGAGAGGGCGAAAAGTGCAAAAAATAGCCCCGGCCGGCGCCGGGGCGATAGGGAAGGACTATCTCTTCCAGAAGTCGTCGAAGACGGTAATCGGTGTCCGGCGCTTGTGTTCCGTTTTCAGGTACCAGCCTTCGATAATTTTGGCCGTCTTCTCGTCGAGGGTTTTTCCTTCCAGATAGTCGTCGATATTATCGTAGGTGACGCCCAGAGCGGCTTCATCCGGCAGGGATGGGCGATCGTCTTCCAGATCGGCGGTCGGCAGCTTCTTGTACAGATGCTCCGGACAGCCCAGCCGCGCCAGCAGCTGTTTACCCTGACGCTTGTTGAGGCGGAAAATCGGGTTGATATCGGTGCCGCCGTCGCCGTATTTGGTAAAGAATCCGGTGATCGCTTCCGCCGCATGGTCGGTGCCGACCACCACGCCGTGGGTCATGCCGGCGATGCTGTACTGCGCCTTCATGCGCTCGCGCGCTTTTTCATTGCCGCGAACAAAGTCGCTGAGCTCAATCCCGGCTTCCCGCAGCGCCTGTTCGCTGGCCAGCACCGCGCCCTTAATATTGACCGTCAGCACGCGATCCGGCTGAATGAAGGCGATGGCATCCTGGCAATCCTGCTCATCCGCCTGCACGCCGTAAGGCAGGCGCACGGCGATAAACTGGCGGCTGTCGTCACCCTCTGCCCGCAGCTCATTAATAGCCTGCTGGCACAGTTTACCGGTCAGGGTTGAATCCTGGCCGCCGCTGATGCCGAGAACCAGCGCCTTAATAAAGGGATAGGTCTGCAAATAGGACTTCAAAAAATCTACGCTGCGGCGGATCTCGCCGTCTGTATCGATCTGGGGACTGGCACCCAGAGCCTGAATAATTTCTTGTTGTAGCGTCATCGCGCCCTCCGGAAAGTGAATCTGTTTGGCAACCAGCATGGCTTAAAGCTACCTCTTTGCCGTTGAAACGACAAGGATCGACGTTTTGAGTGCTGCAAAAGAAGGCAATCAATGACATACGATTTTTTTATGGTATGTGCGGCGGCCCGCTGGCGGCACGCTGCGGCGGGCTAATCCGGCATATCGCACCGAAATTTCGCTTAAATCGACCTTCGGCTTGAAAAATAACGATATTTATTCCAGGCTTATTCACACGCCAAATAAAAGAGGACGGAATATGAATAAGAATTTAGCAGGACTTATGGGCGCAGCGGCAGTACTGACCATGCTGGCTGGTTGTACAGCCTACGATCGGACTGCAGACCAGTTCACACAGCCGGTTGTTAAAGATGTCAAAAAAGGGATGTCGCGCTCCCAGGTACTGCAGGTGGCGGGCAAACCGTCATCTGAAGTGACGATGATCCACGCCCGCGGCACCTGCCAGACCTACATCCTGGGTCAACGGGATGGTAAAATGGAAACCTACTTTGTCGCTCTTGACGAGACCGGTCACGTGATGAACTCCGGCTACCAGACCTGCTCGGAGTACGATACGGACCCGCGCAACAGCAAGTAGTACGTGATACTGAGCTCTACGAATGCCCGACCCCTGGCCGGGCTTTTTTATGCGTGCGGATGCTTATTTAATTGCGCGAATTATTTGAGGGAAATGTGAAGGTAGTCAAAACGCGAGGTCAATGAGAGACAATTTTGTTTAACCAGGAATTATCCAGGTGCCGGGGGATGCCGTATACTCAATGCATAAACAATATCAATTGAACAGTGACAGGCCTTACCCGGTTCTTCGGCATAATATTCTGCCAGGAGGCCGCCAGGTTCTACAAATTGAGGAAGCGTTCATGGAAAAGAAACATATCTATCTGTTCTGCTCGGCTGGAATGTCCACTTCGCTGCTGGTATCCAAAATGCGTGCCCAGGCTGAAAAATATGAGGTGCCGGTCATTATTGAAGCATTTCCTGAGACCCTCGCCGGGGAGAAGGGGCCGGAAGCCGACGTGATTTTGTTAGGCCCACAGATTGCATATATGCTTCCCGAGATTCAGCGGCTGCTGTCCAATAAGCCGGTGGAAGTGATCGACTCTGCGCTGTACGGCAAGGTTGATGGTTTAGGTGTACTGAAAGCGGCCGTTGCGGCCATTAAGAAAGCTGCTGCACAATAATTTAATTTTAAAACTCATCTTTCGGGCAACGGGTAAAGTCAATTTCGCTTTCACGAAATATGTACGCTGCCGGCTGCCCGAATATTAAAGAGTTTATTTTCCCGTCAAAGAGTAATTTCATCATTATGCCGTAATCGCACTATTACGGCTTTTAAAGGGTATTGACTATGAGTAAAGTGATTGACTCGCTTGAAAAGGTACTCCTTCCTTTTGCTGTTAAAATAGGAAAGCAACCGCATATTAATGCGATTAAAAACGGCTTTATTAAATTAATGCCGCTGACCCTCGCCGGGGCCATGTTCGTATTAATTAACAACGTATTTCTTAGCTTTGGTGAAGGCTCTTTCTTCTATTCAATGGGGATCCGCCTGGATGCTTCAACCATTGAAACCTTAAACAGCTTTAAGGCCATCGGCGGCAACGTTTATAACGGTACGCTCGGCATTATGTCGCTGATGGCGCCGTTCTTCATCGGCGCGGCGCTGGCGGAAGAGCGCAAGGTTGACCCGATGGCCGCCGGGCTGTTAGCCGTCGCGGCATTTATGACCGTCACCCCCTATAGCGTCGGCGACGCCTACGCCGTGGGCGCCAACTGGCTGGGCGGGCAAAACATTATATCGGGGATGATCATTGGTCTGGTGGTGGCGGAACTGTTCACCTTCGTTATTCGCCGCAACTGGGTCATTACGCTGCCGGACAGCGTGCCGTCATCAGTATCGCGTTCGTTCTCGGCGCTGATCCCGGGCTTTCTGATCCTGTCGATCTTCGGCATCGTCTCCTGGCTGCTGGCCTCGTATGGCAGCAACTTCCACCAGATTATTATGGACTCCATCTCCACGCCGCTGGCGGCGATGGGCAGCGTTGTCGGCTGGGCGTACGTTATTTTCAACTCCCTGCTGTGGTTCTTTGGCGTACACGGTTCGCTGGCGCTGACCGCGCTGGATAACGGCATCATGACCCCGTGGGCGTTGGAAAACATTGCGCTGTATAACCAGTATGGCTCCGTTGAAGCGGCTATCGAAGCGGGCAAACAGTTCCACTTCTGGGCCAAGCCGATGCTCGACTCCTACATCCTGCTGGGCGGCTCCGGCGCGACTCTGGGCCTGATTATCGCCATCTTTATCGGCTCACGCCGCGCTGACCATCGTCAGGTTGCTAAGCTGGCGCTGCCGTCAGGCATCTTCCAGATTAACGAACCGATCCTGTTCGGCCTGCCGATTATCATGAACCCGGTGATGTTTATCCCGTTCGTACTGGTGCAGCCAATTCTGGCGGCCATCACCCTGGCGGCCTACAGCATGGGGATTATTCCGCCGGTGACCAACCTGGCTCCGTGGACCATGCCGACCGGCCTCGGCGCCTTCTTTAACAGTAACGGCAGCGTCGCTGCTCTGCTCGTGGCGCTGTTCAACCTGGGTGTCTCGACCCTGGTCTACCTGCCGTTTGTCGCGATTTCTAACAAAGCGCAAAGCACCATCGAGCAGGAAGAGAGCGAAGAAGATATCGCTAACGCACTGAAATTCTGATGTCGAGCGGTACGGGAGGCTTCCCGTACCGCCTGAGAAATGAGGGAATGCTATGTTTGATCTGGACCATATTGAAGCAACAGAGATGCCCGAGAATGACCTCGAAGAGGTGGTGATGGGGCTGATTATCAACTCCGGACAGGCCCGCAGCCTGGCCTATGCCGCGCTGAAGCAGGCGAAACAGGGCGACTTCGCCGCCGCGAAAGCGATGATGGAGCAGTCGCGGATGGCGCTGAGCGAAGCCCACCGCGTACAGACTCAGCTGATTGAGAGCGATGAGGGCGAAGGCAAAATGAAGGTCAGCCTGGTTCTGGTTCATGCGCAGGATCATCTGATGACCTCAATGCTGGCCCGCGAACTGGTTGCCGAATTGATTGAGCTCCATGAGAAGGTACAATAGGCCATCTACACGATGAGGCAGCCAAAGATGATGACCGCAGAAATTAGTACCGCCCGCGAACAGCAGCTCTTCAACGGGAATAATTTTCATGTGGTCATCTACAACAAGACCGAGAGCGTGAGCGGGCTTCACCAGCATGACTATTACGAATACACCATCGTTTTGACCGGGCGCTATTATCAGGAGATTAACGGCAAACGGGTGCTGCTGGAGCGCGGGGATTTTGTCTTCATCCCAATGGGGTCGCACCATCAAAGCTTTTACGAGTTTGGCGCGACGCGCATTCTTAACGTCGGCATCAGCCGCAGTTTCTTTGAGAAACACTATCTGCCGCTGCTGCCGTTTGGTCTGGTTGCTTCTCAGGTCTACGCGGTCAAAAGCACCTTTCTCAGCTACATCGAATCGGTGATTGCTTCGCTGAACTTTCGCGAAACTGAATTTGACGAATTTATTGAGCTGGTCTCGTTTTATACCATTAACCGTTTACGGCACTACCGCGAGGAGCCGGTGCAGGATGTTATTCCGCAGTGGCTAAAAAATACCGTCGAGGATATGCACGATAAACATAAATTTGGCGAAGGGGCGCTGGAACAGATGGTTGAGCTCTCCGGGAAAACTCAGGAATATTTAACCCGGGCGACCCAACGCTATTATGGTAAAACGCCGATGCAGATTATTAATGACATTCGCATCAACTTCGCTAAGAAACAGCTGGAAATTACCAACTACTCGGTAACCGATATTGCTTACGAATCAGGCTACAGCAGCCCCAGTTTGTTTATTAAAACATTCAAAAGGCTGACCTCATTTACGCCAAGCAATTATCGTAAGAAGCTTACCATCCTTAATTAACCGGAGCGGAACCTTCCGCGCTGGAAAATATTCAAGTTAACTCTCCGTATTGATACGGCGAGTGGGCTACGCGCAATTCGTGGCGCCACAAGGGAGAATATGATGAGCCAGAAATTAAAAATCGTTACTATCGGCGGCGGCAGCAGCTATACCCCTGAACTCCTCGAAGGATTTCTCAAGCGTTATCATGAGCTGCCGGTTACGGAGCTGTGGCTGGTGGACGTGGCGGAAGGGCAGGAGAAGCTCGATATTATCCACGCTCTCTGCGAGCGGATGGTGGAAAAAGCCGGCGTTCCGCTGAAAGTCTACAAAACCCTGGATCGCCGCGCGGCGCTGGAAGGCGCGGACTTCGTCACCACTCAGCTGCGCGTTGGCCAGCTGAAGGCGCGTGAGAAAGACGAGCGTATCCCGCTTAGCCACGGCTATCTTGGCCAGGAAACTAACGGCGCCGGCGGCCTGTTTAAAGGCCTGCGCACCATTCCGGTGATTTTTGATATCGTCAAAGACGTGCAGGAGATCTGCCCGGACGCGTGGGTGATTAACTTTACCAACCCGGCGGGAATGGTGACCGAAGCCGTGTATCGCCACACGAACTTCCGGCGCTTTATCGGCGTGTGCAACATTCCGATCGGCATGAAAATGTTTATCACCGACGTGCTGCGCCTGAGCCCGAGCGACGAGCTGAATATCGACCTGTTTGGCCTCAACCACCTCGTGTTTGTCCGCGACGTGCTGGTGAACGGCGTATCGCGCTTTGACGAACTGCTGGACGGCGTCGCCTCCGGCAGCCTGAGCGCCAACTCGGTGAAAAACATCTTCGACTTGCCGTTCAGCGAAGGGCTGATCCGCTCCCTGCGCCTGATTCCGTGCTCCTATCTGCTGTACTACTTCAAGCCAAAAGAGATGCTGGCGATTGAAATGGGCGAGTACTATAAGGGCGGCGCCCGCGCTCAGGTGGTGCAGAAGGTGGAAAAACAGCTCTTCGAGCTGTATAAAAACCCGGATCTGAACGTTAAGCCGAAGGAGCTGGAGCTGCGCGGCGGAGCCTATTACTCCGACGCGGCCTGCGAAGTGATCAACGCTATCTACAACGACAAGCAGACCGAGCACTACGTGAATATCCCGCACCATGGCCACATCGATAATATTCCGGCCGACTGGGCGGTGGAGATGACCTGTACGCTCGGCCGCGACGGGGCGAAGCCGACGCCGCGCATCACCCATTTCGATGAAAAAGTCCAGGGGCTGATTTACACCATCAAGGGCTTTGAAGTGGCGGCGAGCCAGGCGGCGATAAGCGGCGAGCTGAACGATGTTCTGCTGGCGCTTAATCTGAGTCCGCTGATTCACTCCGACCGCGATGCCGAAATGCTGGCGCGTGAAATGATCCTCGCGCATGAAAAGTGGCTGCCCAACTTTGCGGCGACGATTGCGAAACTGAAACAGTAACGGGAGCGGCTGATGGAACGCGTGTTAATCGTTAATGCCGACGATTTTGGCCTCAGCAAGGGGCAGAACTACGGCATTATTGAAGCCTGCAAAAACGGGCTGGTGACCTCCACCACGGCGCTGGTTAACGGCGCGGCGATCGGCCACGCGGCCCAGCTCAGCCGCTGCGTGCCGGAGCTGGGCGTCGGGATGCACTTTGTCCTGACGCTGGGCGAGCCGCTCTCCCCGATGCCGGGCCTCGCCCGCGAAGGGCGCCTGGGGAAGTGGATCTGGCAGATGGCGGAAGAGGGTAGCCTGCCGCTGGATGAGATCGCGCACGAGCTGGAGTGTCAGTATCGCCGGTTTATCACGCTGTTTGGCTGTGAACCGACGCATATCGACAGCCATCACCATGTGCATATGATCGCGCCTGTCTACCCCATCGTGGCGGCGTTTGCCCGCGAGAAGGGCGTGGCGCTGCGTATTGACCGCCAGCTGGCGCAGCGCGACGGCCTGGATCAGGATGCGGCGCGCAGCAGCGAGGGTTTTGCCAGCGAGTTCTACGGGGAGGCGATTTCTGAAGCGCTGCTGCTGCAGATCCTGGATGATTCAATCCGGCGGGAAGAGGCGTCGCTGGAGGTGATGTGCCATCCGGCGTTTATTGACCACGCCATTATGAGCAGCGCCTACTGCCACCCGCGGCTGGCGGAGCTGGAGGTGCTGACCTCCGAGGCGCTGAAATATGCGGTTGCCGAGCGCGGCTATCGTCTCGGTACCTACCGCGACGTCTAAAGAAGGGTTCGTCGGTGATAATGGCCCGGCGGCGGTGACGTCGGCGGGCCTTTTACTATGCCGGGATCGTCGCCGTTTTCCCGCTTCTGGACCACACCCGATGCGCCTTCATCAGGGTTAACAGATTATCCATCGCCGGTGAGTCGACGGCGTCGGTCTCGACAATTCCTTCCTCGCCCTGGCTGGCAACCTGCAGCAGCGACTTGAACCGTCGCGCATCGCCGGCCAGCAGAATGGGCTTCAGGTGCTTGTAGGCCTCCAGCAGGTAGTACTGCGCGTCGCCGCTGGCGCCGAGGCTGGCCGCGTTGCCGCCGGGAACAATCACCGCATCCACCGTTAGCGAAGGCGAGCCGGCATAGGTTCCGGCTACGGGGAGCAGGGTCCCGTCATCGGCGCTGACGTCCCCCATTCGCGAGAAAAGCAGCTTCGTATGGACGCCTTTTGCCTGCAGGGCCTGCAGGAGAGTGAGCATCTCCTGGGCAAGCGGACGGTCGTTGAGCAATACCGCCACCACGCGGCCTTTGACCTCCCCGTCGGGAATGGCGTACAGGCTCAGAGAAGGATCTTTTTTCAGGCCGTTGA
Source organism: Klebsiella sp. BIGb0149 (assembly GCF_004362605.1). NCBI lineage: Bacteria > Pseudomonadati > Pseudomonadota > Gammaproteobacteria > Enterobacterales > Enterobacteriaceae > Klebsiella > Klebsiella sp. BIGb0149. The sequence continues at coordinate 1,252,969 of NZ_SNYG01000001.1, forward strand.
CGTCCGCCGGCGGCGTAATGCCGCGCTGGGCGTCGCTAAGCGCAATACCGAGATTTTTCCCTACCGCCTCGGCCAGCCGGATATCGATATGGGCCAGCTGATCGACCATCCGCTCGCGGATCCAGGTCCTGACCACCTTACTCAGCTCAAAGCTGAAGCCGTCGATAATGTGCTGCTGCTCAAACGGAGTCTGGCTGCGCCAGAACAGCAGCGGATGCGAGTAGTATTCGCCGAAGGAGGGGCTGCGCTGGCGAATCTTTTCGCCATCCACGCGCTCGGCGTAGGATTCAAAGCCGCCGCGCCGGGGAGCGGGCGGCGTTTCGCGCGGCCAGTTATCGCCGATCGAATTCGGCTCATAGTTGGCGGGATTGGTGTCGATATCCATCCGGTGCATGCCGTCCCGCTGGAAGTTGTGGTACGGGCAGGTGGGCTTGTTGACCGGAATTTCATGGAAATTGGGCCCGCCGAGGCGGCTGATTTGCGTGTCGGTATAGGAGAACAGCCGCCCCTGCAGGAGCGGGTCGTTGCTGAAATCGATCCCCGGCACGATATGTCCGGGATGGAACGCCGCCTGTTCGTTTTCGGCAAAGAAGTTATCCGGGTTGCGGTTGAGAACCATTTTCCCCACCCGCTGCACCGGCACCAGCGCCTCGGGGATCAGCTTGGTTGGGTCCAGCAGATCGAAGTCGAAGGCAAACTCATCCTCTTCGGGGATCAGCTGCAGGCCGAGCTCATACTCGGGAAAATCACCGGCTTCAATGGCTTCCCACAGATCGCGGCGGTGAAAGTCGGGATCGCGCCCGGTCAGCTTTTGCGACTCGTCCCAAATCAGCGAGGCTTTGCCCGCCACCGGCTTCCAGTGGAAGCGGACGAAGGTGGCCTTACCCTGAGCGTTTATCAGGCGGAAGGTATGGATCCCAAAGCCCTCCATCGTCCGGTAGCTGCGCGGCAGCCCGCGATCGGACATCGCCCACATGACGTTATGCAGCGTTTCGGGCTGCAGGGAGACGTAGTCCCAGAAGGTGTCGTGAGCGCTTTGCCCCTGCGGCATGGCGCAGTGCGGCTCGGGCTTCACGGCGTGGACGAAGTCAGGAAATTTCAGCGCGTCCTGGATAAAGAAGATGGGCGTATTGTTGCCCACGAGGTCGAAAATTCCCTCGTCGGTGTAGAACTTGGTGGCGAATCCGCGGATATCGCGCACCGTATCGGCGGAGCCGGCGCCGCCCTGCACGGTAGAGAAGCGGACAAATACCGGCGTTTTCTTCTCCGGGTCGGCGAGAAAATCGGCTTTGGTGACGTCGCTCATGCTGCGATAGGCCTGAAAATATCCGTGTGCGGCCGACCCGCGGGCGTGGACGATCCTCTCCGGAATACGTTCGTGGTCAAAGTGGGTGATTTTTTCGCGCAGGATAAAATCTTCCAGCAGCGTCGGGCCGCGGTTTCCCGCGCGCAGGGAGTTCTGATCGTCGGCGATGCGGACGCCCTGGTTGGTGGTGAGCGGGAAATCTTCCCCGCCTTTACGCTGGCTCTGCAGGGCGTCAAGCTTGTCGCTGTGCGTATCGGGCGCTTTCAGGCTGCCGGGGGCGGTTGGCTCTTCGCCAGGGGCGGTGGGGTGCGGGGTTGGGCGCCACTGCTGGTCATCAGGGGCCAGCGAATCAAGACCGGGCTTCGCTTCGCGGTCATCGTCTACCGACGGCGGGTGGTACTGTGGGTTATGGTGTTTATCGGACATTGCTCGTCTCCTGTTTCCATTACTGAAAATGGTCGTTGCTGAACCAAAACCCTTCTAACTATAGAACATTACGGCCATCGTGCCTTGCCGGAGCAAAACGAGCGGCAAGCAGGGGGCGACGCAAAGGGGGATTTTCGGCTATGATGGCGGTTCTGTTCCCGCTTTGTTTAGTGAATCCATGAGCTATGAAAACACTTCGCCAACAAAATCGCCCTGTCATTAGCTACGTGCCTCGAGCGGAGCCAGCGCCGCCGGAACACGCCGTCAAAATGGACGGTTTTCGCGACGTGTGGCTGCTGCGGGGGAAGTACGTTGCCTTTATTTTACTCGGAGAGCACTTTCGTCGTTCTCCGCCGTTTAGCGTGCCGGAATCGGCGCAGCGCTGGGCGATGCAAACCCGGCAGGAAAACGAACTGGCTCCCTGAGCGCAGAATTGAGCAATAAAAAAACCGCAGGTAGCGTACGCTATCTGCGGTTTTTTTTATCCCGACCTGAGGTTAACGGTGCGCCAGTTCGGCGTCGTCTTCGCTCTCAAGAATGGTTTTATCCGTCTGGCGCAGCCACTGGCTGGTCAGGGTACCGGCGGTCATTGAGCCGTTGACGTTCAGCGCGGTGCGGCCCATATCGATCAGCGGCTCAACCGAAATTAACAGCGCGACCAGGGTTACCGGCAGGCCCATCGCCGGCAGGACGATCAGCGCAGCGAAGGTTGCGCCACCGCCCACGCCGGCGACACCGGCGGAGCTCACGGTCACAATGCCGACGAGGGTGGCAATCCACAGCGGATCGAGCGGGTTGATGCCGACGGTGGGGGCGACCATCACCGCCAGCATGGCCGGGTAGAGGCCGGCACAGCCGTTCTGACCAATCGTGGCGCCAAAGGAGGCGGAGAAGCTGGCGATAGATTCCGGTACGCCCAGACGACGGGTTTGCGCTTCCACGTTCAGCGGAATCGACGCGGCGCTGGAGCGGCTGGTGAAGGCAAAGGTCAGCACCGGCCACACTTTGCGGAAGTATTTCAGCGGGCTCACGCCGTTCACCGCCAGCAGCAGCCCGTGGACCACGAACATGATGCCAAGGCCAAGGTAGGAGGCGACAACGAAGCTGCCGAGCTTGATGATGTCCTGCAGGTTGGAGCCCGCCACGACTTTGGTCATCAGCGCCAGCACGCCGTACGGCGTCAGCTGCATCACCAGGCGCACCAGCTTCATCACCCAGGCCTGCAGGGTGTCGATGGCGGTGAGAACGCGCTGGCCTTTGGCGACGTCATCCTTCAGCAGCTTCAGGGAAGCGACGCCGAGGAAGGCGGCAAAGATAACGATGCTGATGATAGAGGTCGGGTTAGCGCCCGTCAGGTCGGCAAACGGGTTCTTCGGCACGAAGGAGAGGAGCAGCTGCGGAACGCTGAGGTCCGCGACCTTACCGGCGTAGTTGCTCTGAATGGCGTTCAGGCGGGCGGTTTCCGCGCTCCCCTGCACCAGACCTTCGGCGGTCAGGCCAAACAGGTTGGTCACCAGTACGCCCACCAGGGCGGCGATAAGGGTGGTGAACAGCAGGGTGCCAATGCTCAGGAAGCTGATTTTACCCAGCTGCGAAGCGTTGTGCAGGCGCGCGACGGCGCTCAGAATAGACGCGAACACCAGCGGCATGACGATCATCTGCAGCAGCTGTACGTAGCCGTTGCCAACGATATTGAACCATTGAATGGAATCTTTCAGCACCTGGCTGTCGGAGCCGTAAATCAGCTGCAGCGCAAGACCGAATACGACGCCAATGACCAGACCGACCAGTACTTTTTTGGCAAGGCTCCACTGTTTGTGGCGGGTCTGGGCCAGCGCAAACAGCAAAATCGCGAACACGATAACGTTCGCTATAAGTGGAAAGTTCATCCCCGTTCTCCTGATATCTTTTTATTACCTGGGCTGGCCTGCGGGCCAGCTCTTATGGCGCAAGGTTAGCAGAAGCGGAATTCATTATTTATATTCAAATGGAATTGATTATAACTAATTTGATATTTCGTTTAATTATCGTCCGGTCTGCTGACTAATAAAGCGATTGAAGGTTATCTGCAGCGTATTGATCATGCCGGACGACCAGCGCACGGCGCTATTATCGGCGAAAGTCTGCGGCATCCACACCGCGTAGACAAACAGCGCCATGCACAGCGCGCGCTCCAGCTGGTTGCCCTTGCGCGGCGCCAGGATGGGCAGGCGAAAACGCCAGCGGCAGGGCCATAGCAGCGGCACCCCGGCGGGGGTCAGCATATCGGCAAGAATATGGCTGAGGTAGCCGAGTACCAGCCCCTGCAGCGCGTCGGCGGGAACAAACCAGCTTTCCGGGACTTTCAGATAGAACAGGGTGATCGCCGCGAATACCGCCAGCAGGCTGTGGGTGAATCCCCGATGGCCAAACGCGCGCGCCACCGGTCTGGAGACCCAGCTCAGCCGCTGGCCGAGAAATGATTTAGGGTGATCGATATCGGGCAGCAGGCAGGTCAGCACCGCGGACGGGACGATATGCCACCAGTCGCCCTGTGCCAGCACGGGCGTGAGTTCCGCATTTTTAGCAAATACCGCACAGGCGATAGAAAAGAAGAGATGGCCTTCCGCCGTCATGATAAAAACCCTAAACTGTCGATTCATACAGTATAGGGTTTTTATACAGTGTGCGAAAGAGGTGACGGTGTAACTCTTTGTCACAAAATTGTCAGCGTGCCAGCCACCCGCCGTCCACCGCCAGGGTGTAGCCGTTCACGTAATCCGCCGCGGCGGAGGCGAGGAACACCACCGGTCCCTGCAAATCGTCCGGTAGCCCCCAGCGCCCGGCGGGGATACGGTCGAGGATCTCTTTACTGCGCTCGCTGTCGTCACGCAGCTGCCGGGTATTATTGGTCGCCATATAGCCCGGCGCGATGGCGTTAACGTTAATTCTATGTTCCGCCCATTCGTTGGCCATCAGGCGGGTCAGGCCGAGCACGCCGCTCTTTGAGGCGGTATAGGAGGGGACGCGAATTCCGCCCTGGAAGGAGAGCATCGAGGCGATGTTAACGATCTTGCCGCCGCCGCCCTGCTGAATAAACTGCCGGGCGACCGCCTGGGATAAAAAGAACACCGACTTCAGGTTGAGGTTCATGACGTCGTCCCAGTCGCGCTCGCTAAAGTCGAGCGCATCGGCGCGACGAATCGTCCCGGCATTGTTGACCAGAATATCTATCCGACCCATGGCGGCAACGGCTTTAGCCACGATTTGGCTTATCTCGTCCTGGCGGCTGAGATCCGCCTGAACGGCGCAGAAGCGGCGACCCAGCGCCCGAACTTTTTCTGCGGTTTCGTGCGGGATCTTACGGTTGACGCTGACGATATCGCACCCGGCCTCGGCAAGCCCGACGGCCATTCCCTGACCCAGTCCAGTGTCACATCCCGTCACGATCGCGACCTTACCCGTAAGATCGAAGGCGTTAAGTCCCATATGTCCCTCCGTATGCTGATGTATGCGTGAGTACACGCCGTTACGGCCAGCATAGAGGGACCGGCGGAAAAATACAATTAAAAATGAAACGCTGTTTTATTTAGTGTAATGAGGCAGCCGCTGCTCCCTCATCACGCCGGCAAGTTAGCCGCGCAGGTCGCTGACGCTAAGCACCGCCAGCGTCGTTAGCTTAACGTCGGCGAGGGCAAACCGGCGGTCGTGGCTATGCTCCTCGGCGGGGATGACGATTGAGCGCATGCGCGCCGCTTTACAGGCGATCATGCCGTTAATCGAGTCCTCCAGCGCCACGCAGTGCATCGGATCGACGCCGAGCTTTGCCGCGCAGTCGAGATAGACCTGCGGATGCGGTTTGCTGTAGGTCAGCAGCTCGGCGGAGGCCAGGGCGTCAAACTGGTCGCGCAGCTCAAACATGGTGAGCACTTTTTCCAGCATCCGCAGCGGCGAGGCGGAGGCGAGGCCGATCTTCAGCCCCTGGGCCTTGCACAGCGCCACGGCCTCGCGCACGCCCGGCAGCAGCGGGCGCGAGGCTTCCACCAGCTCGATGGCCCGGCTGATGATCCGCGCGGTAACGTCGGCGCGGTCCGGCCCGCTCCACGGCTGCTGCGCAAACCACAGGTCCACCACTAAATCGATACGTAACCCGAGAATATCGGGCAGTTCGCCGCGACGGCTGATATCCACGCCGAGGCTGGCTATCACCTCCAGCTCCGCCTGATCCCATAGCGGCTCAGAATCAATCAGTAATCCATCCATATCGAAGATTGCGGCATGAATTTGGCGCCTGGTTGACATATGTCCCTCTCCTGTAGCGTAAGTCGATAACCAATTTGCGTTCATGGTATATCATACCGCGCTTTAGTGGGCGAAATTCGCCAGTGAAGGTAGACTTAGAACCTGACCGGTTGGTTCTTGGCAGTGAAGGCGTCTTAAACAAGGGGAACCCATGACGTATCAACAAGCTGGACGCATTGCAGTACTTAAACGTATTTTGGGGTGGGTCATCTTTATTCCGGCGATACTATCGACGCTGATTTCCGTACTGAAGTTTATGTATGAGCACAGCGAGAAGAAGCCGGGTATTGACGCGGTGATGATGGATTTTGCGCACGTCATGATTGAAATGATGCGATTTAATACGCCGTTTCTTAACTTTTTCTGGTACAACTCGCCGCTGCCGGACTTTAAGCACGGCCTCAACGTTGGCTTCTGGATAATCTATATTCTGGTCTTCGTCGGGATGGCGCTGCAGGCATCCGGCGCGCGCATGAGCCGCCAGGCGAAATTCCTTCGCGAAGGGGTTGAGGATCAGCTGATTCTGGAACAGGCCAAAGGCGCGGAAGGGCTGTCGCGGGAGCAAATCGCCGAACGTATCGTGGTGCCGCGCCACACTATCCTGGTGCAGTATTTCCCGCTGTACGTTCTGCCGGTGGTGATTATTGTTATCGGCTACTTCTTCTTTTCTCTGCTCGGCTTCCTGTAAGCGAGAAATTGCCCGGCCTGCCGGGCAATGGTTCACTCGCCGGGAATGGCCCGCGGCTTGCCCTGGCTATCCACCGCCACGTAAATAAACAGCGCTTCCGTTGCCTTGTAGCGCTGGCCAATAGGCTCGGATGAGACCTTCTTCACCCACACCTCGATATTAATGGTGATCGAAGTATTGCCGCGCTTTACGCAGCGGGCGTAGCAGCACACCACGTCGCCGACGGCCACCGGGCGCAAAAAGGTCATGCCGTCCACGCGGACGGTAACCACGCGGCCGTGGGCAATCTCTTTGGCCATAATCGCGCCGCCGATATCCATCTGCGACATCAGCCAGCCGCCAAAAATATCGCCATTCGCGTTGGTATCTGCCGGCATTGCCAGGGTGCGTAAAACCATTTCGCCCTTGGGGACGAGATCCGTTGTTGTCATTCTGTACTCTGTCATGGTCAATGAAGATCTGGCGCGATGCTACTATGAAAACCGCCGCGTGAGAATAGCCCTCGCTGCTCTGGCCGTTAGCCAGCGCCGGGTCGGCTAAAAATTAAGGGGTATGGAAAATGTATGGCGGCTAAATCATACTCACTCCCTCTGTATAAGTTGAGGACGCGAGCATGAACGACGATTTCCAGGCGATAAAAGATGAATTCGAGAAGCACGGGGAAGAGGCCGGGGAACGCATCGCCCAGGCAATGTACGGGGCCTTATCGCAGCGCCTGGCGCCTTACTTCTTTAACCTCGACGACATCAATAAGCGCAGATTTATCATCAAGTTAGATGAGGGAGAAAAAGAGATCGGCACGCGGCAGAAGTATGATTGGTTTGCCGCCCTCAGCAGGAACAAGCCCTAGGCCGGGTATTGCCGCAAACCTGCGCAGCGGCGCGCAAAAAAAAGCACGCTTTGCGTTTTTAGAATCCGCAGGCGTGCTTTTTAGCGTTAAACGCGCAATCAGCGCGACGGGCCTTTATCGATTACTTGTCATCCTGCGGCATATGGCGGTAGATATAGACGCCGCTCAGCAGAGTGAAGATCAGAGTCAGGGCGGTCAGGCCAAAGACCTTGAAGTTGACCCAAATGTTCTGCGGCAGCCAGAACGCAATGTAGATATTTGCCAGCCCGCAGAGGATGAAAAACACCGCCCAGGCGAGGTTTAAACGTGACCACACGTGCTGCGGCAGCGTGAGCTCTTTGCCGAGCATCCGCTGAATCAGCGGCTTTTTCATGACCCACTGGCTGAACAGCAGGGCGCCGGCGAACAGCACGTAGATGACGGTCACCTTCCATTTAATAAACTCGTCGTTATGGAAGAAGATCGTCAGGCCGCCAAAAACAGCGACCAGCACGAAGGTGATCAGCGCCATTTTTTCAATTTTGCGATAGCGCACCCAGGTGTAGATCAGCACCACCGCGGTGGCGATAATCAGCGCCGTGGTGGCGGCGTAGATATCGTAGAGCTTATAGAATGCGAAGAAGACGACCAGCGGTAAAAAATCCAGAAACTGCTTCATGCATAGGTTCCGTAGTTCAGAGCGGGTCGGGAGGTTTCCCGACCCTGGTTAAATTTAGTTGCGGATAAGCATATACAAGCGGAATAAATAGATCAGCAACAGGGCGGAAATCAGGTTGCTGATGGTATTAATCACCACCGCGCCGACGTTTGGCGTCAGCACCGCAAAGCTGGAAGCCAGCAGCAGCAGCGCGGTTTTGGCCAGCAGCCAGCCGAGCACCGCCGGCGCCACCAGGCGCATATTTGCCCACGCCAGGCGGATGCTGCCGCGCATCGCGCTGAGGATCCCCAGCTTATCCTGCACCAGCATAATCGGGGCAAAGGCCAGCACGATGGCTAACAGCACGCCCGGCACCAGCACCAGCATCATCCCAATCTGCACCAGGAAGGTGGTGAACAGGATCAGCAGCAGCAGCTTTGGCAGAACCGGCGCCGCGGCGCCAATCGCGCGCAGAGCGCTGACGCGCTGCCCGGCGGAGACCAGCTGAATCATCAGCAGCACGCCGCCTGCAAGAATGGCGTTACCCACCAGTCCGGAGAAGGTTGAGGCCGCAGAGGCGCGCAGCAGAACCTGCTGCTGCTCCGGCGTCATGTTCTGTACCAGCTCAAACAAGCCTGCGCTACCCGCCAGATTATCGCCTTCGCTCAGAATCGAGAGCTGCTCTTCGCTGGGTGAAAACGCGTGGCCAAGGACTACCGTTATTAGCGCGCACAACAACGCAACCAGCAAAATGGTAATGAACTGATTACGAAAAAAATTTCCCGTGTCACGGTAGACGGACTTCGCCGTGATAGACATGCACTCTCCTTGAGTATTGCAGGTGTTAACTAGCCGGCGATTGTACCGCAAATCGCTTCAGCGTAGCAGCCTCTGCTCACGCCAGGCTAAGTATATCTTTGTAAAGAGGAGTGAGCGCCGTATCCCGCTGAGGATGGCTTTTGCCGCGGGCGCTGTTGCCGTAAAAGCGGGGAGCCGGTACACCGGCGACGGAATATGGCGAAAATTGATCTGCTTAATCATTTGCTTATTGCATCCTGCTGCAAAAATTAATCTGGATCAACAAATGTTAAAACTAATGATTTTGTGTGATCTATGTTGGATCAAACCTAACTCATTATGGGTATATTCTCCGCGCTGAATAACCATAATGAGGAAGTGGGTATGAAGAAGTTAGCAGCGGTAGGATTAATTTTGAGTACGCTTTCCGGAGGCGTCTGGGCGCACGAAGCCGGAGAGTTTTTCATTCGCGCAGGTTCGGCCACCGTTCGTCCGACGGAAGGTTCTGACAACGTGTTAAATAGTCTGGGCAGCTTTAACGTCAGCAATAACACACAGCTGGGATTAACCTTCACCTATATGGCGACGGATAATATCGGCATCGAGCTGCTGGCGGCCACGCCGTTCCGCCATAAGGTCGGCACCGGCCCGACGGGCACCATCGCCACGGTACACCAGCTGCCGCCAACCCTGATGGCGCAGTGGTACTTCGGCGATGCGCAGAGCAAGGTGCGCCCTTATATTGGCGCCGGTATTAACTACACCACCTTCTTTAACGAAGACTTTAACGACACCGGCAAAGAGGCCGGACTCTCCGATCTGAGCCTCAAGGATTCGTGGGGCGCCGCCGGGCAGGTAGGTCTGGACTATCTGATTAACCGCGACTGGCTGCTCAATATGTCGGTGTGGTACATGGATATCGACACCGATGTGAAATTTAAGGCCGGCGGCGTGGACCAGAAGGTCAGCACCCGCATCGATCCCTGGGTGTTTATGTTCTCTGCGGGATACCGGTTCTGATTTCTACTGCAAAATCCCGGCAAGGCGGGTCATTATATGGCCCACCTTGCCGGTGCGACCGGGTCATTCGACGCCGCAGCCGAAATCAATCGCTGCCGGGAGCGGCGGCACCGGCGTCGATTCCTTCATTGATCCGCGTAATCATATAGGGGAAGAATGGATTTGAAGACTGGCGCATGAGTGAATCCAGCCCAACAACAAGCACCGAGCGCTCGCCGCGGGCAGCAAATGTCCCCAGGCTGATACCATATTGATTCAGCGGATGCGGATAGCGCCCATATAAGGAGTCACTTAAAGGGAAGGGGAGAGCAACGTGGGAAAGGGAGTAGACGTCCGGCAAATAGCGCTGCCCCTGCAGGGTTTCCACAGATTGTTCTGTTTTCCCGGCAGGCGTTGTGCGGATCTCCATCTCTGTCGTGCCGGGATTCGCGTTAGTGATGATCGTGGTTCTATAAAGCCGCGGAGCTGCAGGGAGCAACCGGGACAGCGCGGTGTAAGATGTTCTGCGTAATAACGAATTAAACCTCACCGCATGATTCAAATCGAACAACACTATTTCACTGCCGTTATCCGGTAAACGGTTGTACAACGCCGTGACGATCGCCCGCGTACTGACGGTTGAATCCATGACCGATTGAAATGTCAGTACCGGAGGTAGGCTTGCCATTTTTCTATTACGCGAGTCAGTGACAATTTGGCTCTGAAGCGCCTTTGTCAGCAGGAACGACTGGCGGGCGGCATTGGTCGGGAATGAATTATATTTAAACGGATTGAATTCCGGCATTATGCCTAACCATGCGGCTTTGGCGAATGCGGGTAGAAACGCAGGCCAACCCGCCAGGCCGGAAAAGCGCGCGAAGCTTGTAATACCAATCATCGGCGAAATCAGGATCACGCGCTGTGGCTTAGCCAGGCCGGGATTATCCAGTGCCTCCAGCGTATATTTCATTGCCAGAGCACCGCCATTGGAAAATCCGACCATATGCAGCGGCACATCATGGCCAGCAAGCTTTTGCGCTTCTCTCACGGCAAGGCGCGTTGCGGCAAGCCAGTCCTGCCAGTTCACGTCGGTCAATGCTGCAGGGACGGTGCCATGTCCCGGTAATCTGATCCCAATGGCGATATAGCCATGCTGACGGTAGTTATTGGCAATATGCCTTAGGCTGTAGGGGGTATCCGTCAGACCATGCAACAACACCACGGCCCCTTTGGGCCTGGCGTCCGGCATCATAATGTAAGACCGATTCCAGTTTGTTGGGAATTTGTCCGGATAGATAGGACTATCGGCATAGTAACGATTCAGTTCAGTTTGCTGTTGGACATCAAGCTTATCCGTGACGTTACGTTTAACTTCGTTGAAGAGCGAATTTTCTCTCTTGATGTAATCGTTCCAGTCTGCGCTGTCGATTTCATCCGCGTCCATCTCATCAGGGACGTACGTATGCCAGAGCTGCAGGTCGGGTCCGCGCTGAATGTCATACAGCCGTATCCCAATAGCGCCAACCACTAAGAGAAGTAACGAGAATACGATACGTTTTAACCACTTTGCGAATTTCACCGCTTTGGTTCCTGTCCTAATCCCATATTTTTTAAGTATAAAATAAAATCAGGCGTTACATACAGACCGTCCTGACGCTTATGCAGAACTTAAGTCGTTTTCGGTGGGTTATCCCGTGTAGAAAGCGGGCTATTTTTCGAACTCGCAAAAGGGCTGAGCTGCTCCCCGTTGATGAACAAATCCCGATGTTACCGGTTCTCAGCTTCTTGTAGCCCTGGTCGTTGTATGACCAGGGCCTGCTGTGGCTCCTACCGGCTCTCGATGCCTCTGTGCCTTACCCCGCCTGCCGTTCTGTACCCATCACCACGGCACGGTGCGGCCCTGATAATCCAGATACTCCAGCCCCGGGCGCTGGCGTTTCTCCAGCAGCACCTTGACCAGGCTGGGGATGGTCTCCTCGATGGTCAGCGGTGCCGCGTCGCCGCCCAGCGCGGTGCGGATCCAGCCCGGCGCCATCGCCACCATCGGATGCGTTGCCGAAGCCGCGCGGGCGGCAAAGCTGCGCATAAACATATTCAGCGCGGCCTTGCTGCCTCTGTACAGTTCGCGCTGCCCGCTAAGGTTATTGCCGAGGCTCCCCTGTCCGGAAGACATCACGCCGAGCAATCCTGATGGGGTAACGTGCCGCTGCAGGCGTTCTATGACCCGCATTGGCGCCAGGGCATTGGTCTGCATCACCTGCATAAACTCCTCTGTGGAGACTTCGCCGATGGTCTGCGAAGGATCGCGGTTGGTGGTTCCGGCATTGACAAAGAGCATCTCCAGGCGACTTCCCGAGAGCCTGTGGTCCAGGGCGGCCAGCTGCTCGTCGTCGCAGATATCCAGCGTCTCCAGCCGCACCCGGCCGGGGTTATCCCGGGCGAGCTGGTGAAGCGGCGTAGGGTGCTGAATATCGCGTACGGTGCCGATTACGTTCCAGCCGTGCCGCAAAAATTCGGCGGCCATCGCGTGGCCCAGCCCGCGAGAGGCGCCGACGATTAAAACGCTGTGATGAGCAAGAGTGGTCATAGTCGAAATCCGCAACAAAGAGTGAGGATCTGACTATAGTCATAGGCTATATCAGGCGGAAGGCGCAGCATGTGCACTATTAGCATGCACCGCACGCCATATCTTACGGCAGGATACCTTATGACCGATCCCGATTTTAATCTTCTCGTTGCCCTCGACGCGCTGCTGGCCGAAGAGAGCGTGGCCGGGGCAGCGCGACGGCTGGGGCTCAGCGCATCGGCAATGAGCCGGACGCTCACCCGCCTGCGCGACGCAACCGGCGATCCGCTGCTGGTCAGGGCGGGGCGTAAAATGGTGCTAACCCCGCACGCGCAAAATATCAAAGCGCGTGCGCAGAATGCACTGTTAGAGGTGCGTTCGGTCCTGAACGCGTCGCTTTCGCCGCTCCATCTCCCGACGCTGGAGCAAACCTTTACCTTGCGCACCAATGAAGGCTTCGTCGAAACCTTTGCTCCGGCGCTGATTGCCGCCTGCGCGCGGGATGCGCCGGGAGTGACGCTCACCTTTGTGGCTAAGACCGAGAAGGATCCGCAGTTTTTGCGCGAGGGGCGGGTGGACCTCGAGATTGGCGTACTCAAGAATATGGGGCCGGAAATCCGCCTGCAGGCGCTGTTCCGCGATCGCTTCGTCGGCGTGCTGGCGAAGAGCCACCCGCTGGCGCAGTCGGCGCGCATGACCCGGGAAGCGTATATCTCCTGCGGGCACGTGATTACGTCTCGTCATGGCATGGTGCGGGGGCCGGTTGATGACGCCCTCGCCGGGTTCGGCCTGCAGCGTAAGATTGTCGCCGTGGTGCCCAGCTTTGCCGCCGCGCTGGCGGTTGCCCGCCGTTCGCAGCTGATTGCGCTGGTCCCGGCGTCCTACATTGGCGATAGCCTTGCGGCCGATATCGCCGTTTTTGAGCTGCCGGTGCAGACGCCGGAAATTACCGTTTCACAGATGTGGCATCCCCGGCAGGAGCAGGAGCCGGGCCACCGCTGGTTGCGTCAGCGGGTGCTTAGCGTATGTCGTCAGGGAGAATAAGGACAAAAAAAAGCCCGCAACGGATGCGGGCGAAAAATACTGGAAGCAATGTGAGCAATGTCGTACCGAATACCTGAGTGTTTTGCTCAACTATTCGGTAATGAGAAAGATAATGTTTCTCATTTAAGATATCAACCCCATCTTTTGTGCGGAAGCGATTTTTTTACTCGATCACAAAAACGCTGCGCTTCTGGCTGTTGTCGCGAGGCCAGGCCGCCGCCACTTCGCGCAGCGGGAGCGGCGTGGTGGCAATAGTAAACCCGCCGGCCGCGGCGGCCTGCAGCATCTCCCCGGTCGCCGCCAGCAGCTGGGCCATCGACAGGCTGCCGATCCCGCTGCCCAACAGCTGCAGCGGCGCCGAACGCAGTACCGCGCCGTTGAGTGAGATATCTGCCCCGGAGAGAGAGCCGACCTGGACGTAGCGCACCGGCGCATGGCCGGGGCTGCTTTTTGCCAGCGCCGGGAGCAGCAGCTCGGCGCTATGCCCCCACAGATAGTCGACGACGACGTCAATCTGCCCCGCAGCAAGCTCGGCGAACTGAGCGCGCAAAGTCGCATCATCCGCGGTCAGGTTGACGCAGATGTCCGCGTCGAGCGCTGCCAGCGTCCCTGCGTTACGTCCGGTGGCGATCACTTTTTTTGCACCCAGATAGCGGGCGATCTGGATTGCCAGCTGGCCGGCGCTGCCGGTGGCGCCGTTGATCAGCACCGTCTCACCGGCGATAAAGCCCGCGCGTTTCACCAGCGCAGCCCAGGCCGACATCCCGGGGTTGGCCATAGCGGCGGCGCTAACATCGTCCAGCGCATCCGGCAGCGGCAGGCAGTTAGCCGCGGCCACCGGCGCCCGTTGCGCCATGCTGCCCCAGGGGGCGCGAGGGAAGGCGAAGTAAACGCGCTGCCCGTTCGGCAATGTTCCCACGCCGTCGATGCCGACGACAAAGGGCAGACGACCGTCAAAGCTATAGTGTTTGCCGCTCGCCCGGCCCTTGACGACGTGGCTGATGGCGGCGGCGCGTACGTCAACCAGGAGGTGGTCTTCATCGGCCTGCGGATCGGCAAAGTCCGCCCACACCGGGCCCTGCTGGAGTTCGAATACGACGGCTGCTTTCATGGTGTTACCTCCGGGATGAATTACGTGTAAAATGCACATATCAGATAACGGCACTATACACCGGGTTAAATAATATATGCAATATGCACATAATAATTACGATATCACCGACTTTCACGGCGCGCTGCTGGATATCATCCGGGTGATGAATTTGCCGGTGCGCGATGAGCAGATACTGCAGGCCGCCGGGGTGCAGCTCGATCAGATCCTCTTTCCGCTGCTGGTGGCTATTGGGCGCTATGGGCCGGTGGGCGTGGTCGAGCTGGCAGATAGCCTGGGACGGGATTACACCACCGTCAGCCGGCAGGTGAAAAAGCTGGAGGCGCAGGGCCTGGCGCTGAAGCAGCCCAACGTTAGCGATCGACGGATCAGCGAAGTGACCTTGACCGCGCAGGGGCAGACGCTGATCGAACGCATTGCGCTAGCCAGAACGCGGCTGATGAATCAGGTGCTGATGGACTGGACTCAGGAGGATGTGCTGGCGCTGTTCCGCCTGACGCGCAAATACGCGGACAGCCTGCAGCAAAAAACAACCGCCTGACGAGCTGCCAGGCGGTAGAGGCGTTACGCCGCTTTAGTGGCGGCTTTAAGGCCCTGCACAAAAGCCTTCAGCTCGGCCAGCATCGTTTGCGGATCGCTGAGGTTACGTTCGATGATTTTGACGATGGCGGAGCCGGAAATCGCCCCGGCGGCGCCGGCGTCAATCGCGGCGGTCACCTGATCGGCGGCGGAAATACCGAAGCCCTGCAGCGGCGGCGCGGCGTTATACTCGCGCAGCTTCTCAATGAGATGATGCAGCGGCAGGGCGGCGCGGTTTTCCGCCCCGGTGACCCCGGCGCGCGACAGCAGATAGGTATAGCCGCGACCAAAAGAGGCAATCTGGCGCAGCAGCTCGTCATCGGCATTCGGCGGGCAGATGAAGATGGGCGCGATATTGTGCCGCATCGCCGCCTGGCGGAACGGCGCCGACTCTTCGATGGGGACATCGGCGACCAGCACGGAATCCACGCCAACCCGCGCGCATTCGGCATAGAAAGCGTCAATGCCGGGGCTGAACACCAGGTTCGCGTACATCAGCAGGCCGATAGGGATCGTCGGGTGCTTGTGACGGATTGCCGCCAGCATCTCGAAGCACTGCGCCGGCGTCACGCCGGCGGCGAACGCACGCAGGGCTGCGCCCTGGATCGTCGGGCCATCGGCCAGCGGGTCGGAGAAGGGAATACCCAGCTCCAGGGCGTCGGCGCCCGCTTCGATCAGCGTATCGATGATCTGCAGCGACAGCGCCGGGTTGGGATCGCCAAGCGTCACGAAGGGAACAAACGCGCCTTCCTGGCGGGATTTCAGTTGTGCAAATAGCGTCTCATAACGTTCCATCAGATTTCCCCTCGCGCTTTCAGAATATCGTGTACGGTGAAGATGTCTTTATCGCCGCGACCGGACAGGTTAACCACCAGCAGCTGCTCTTTTTCCGGATTTTCACGCATCATTTTTAGCGCATGGGCCAGGGCGTGGGAGGATTCCAGGGCCGGAATAATCCCCTCATGGCGGGAGAGCTCTTTGAAAGCCTCCAGCGCTTCGTTGTCGGTTATCGACACGTAGTCGGCGCGCCCGGTGCTGTTGAGGAACGCATGCTGAGGGCCCACCGACGGGAAGTCCAGTCCGGCGGAGATAGAGTAAGATTCTTCAATCTGGCCGTCATCGGTCTGCATCATCGGCGATTTCATGCCGAAATAGATACCCACGCGACCGTGCTTCAGCGGCGCGCCGTGCTCGCCGGTTTCAATTCCGTGGCCCGCCGGTTCAACCCCTATCAGGCCGACGTTGGTTTCCTCGATAAAGTCAGCAAACATGCCGATAGCGTTGGAGCCGCCGCCGACGCAGGCGATGACCGCATCCGGCAGACGGCCTTCGCGCTCGAGGATCTGCGCTTTGGTCTCTTCACCGATCATGCGCTGGAATTCGCGGACGATGGTCGGGAACGGGTGCGGGCCGGCTGCGGTACCGAGCATATAGTGCGCGGTATCGTAGCTGCCGGACCAGTCGCGCAGCGCTTCGTTACAGGCGTCTTTCAGCGTGGAGGAGCCGCTGTGTACCGGGATCACTTCCGCCCCCATCAGGCGCATGCGGAAGACGTTTGGCGACTGGCGCTCAACGTCTTTAGCACCCATATAGATGCGGCATTTCAGGCCGAGCAGCGCGCTGGCGAGCGCGGAGGCCACGCCGTGCTGGCCGGCGCCGGTTTCGGCAATGATTTCGGTTTTACCCATGCGCTTCGCCAGTAATGCCTGGCCCAGCACCTGGTTGGTTTTATGCGCGCCGCCGTGCAGCAGATCTTCACGCTTGAGGTACAGCGTGGTGCGGGTGCCTGCGGTCAGGTTACGACATTTGGTCAGGGCCGTTGGGCGACCGGCGTAGTTTTTCAGCAGGTCGCTAAATTCAGCCTGGAACTCAGGATCTTTCTGCGCGCTGACGAAAGCTTCTTCCAGCTGGCGCAGGGCGGGCATCAGGATCTGCGGGACGTACATACCGCCAAATTCGCCAAAATAGGGGTTCAGTAAAGTACTCATTATTGCATTGCTCCTTAATATGCGCGCAGCGTCTGGAAAACCGAGGCCAGCTTGCTGGCGTCTTTAATACCCGGCTGCGACTCAACGCCTGAATTAAAATCGAGTCCGGCACAGCCGCTTTTGGCGGCTTCTACGCAGTTATCGGCACCGAGTCCGCCTGCCAGCAGGACGTTACCCAGCTCCTGGCCTTGCAGAAGCGTCCAGTCGAAACGCTGGCCGCTGCCGCCCTGGCCGTTATCGAAGAGATATTTATCGACGTGCTGCAGGCTGCGTTCCGGCAGCGTGTCGCCCACGCTGAGCGCTTTCCAGATCTGGATTTGACCCGGCAGCCGCGTACGCAGCGCGTCGATATAGGCCTGGTCTTCGCTGCCGTGCAGCTGAACCGCAGCCAGCCGCAGGCTCTCTGCGCGCTCGGCCACGTCCTCGACCGGCGCATCGCGGAATACCCCGACATAGCGCAGCCCGGCGGCCTGGATAATCTCTTTCGCCTGCGCCTCGTTGACGACGCGCGGTGAGCCAGGGACAAAAATCAGCCCGCCGTAGATGGCGCCGGATTCGTAGGCCACCTGCGCGTCCTGAGGTCGGGTCAGGCCGCAAACTTTGTTTTCACCGAGCAGCACGCGCCTGACGGCGGCGTCGAGATCGTCGTGCTCCATCAACGCGGAGCCAATCAGGAAGCCGTTAGCAAAGTGGCTGAGATCGCGGACCTCGGCGTAGGTATGAATCCCGGATTCGCAGATCACGGTGACGTCATGGCCCAGGCGCGGCGCCAGCTGGCGGGTGCGGTTGAGGTCAATCGACATATCGCGCAGATCGCGGTTGTTGATCCCGACCACCTTCGCCTTCAGCGCAATGGCGCGATCCAGCTCCTCTTCGGTACTCACTTCGGTCAGCACGCCCATATTGAGGCTGTGCGCGACGGCGGCGAGCTGGCGATACTGCTCATCGTTAAGCACCGACAGCATCAGCAGGCAGGCGTCGGCCTGATAGTAGCGCGCGAGATAGATCTGGTAAGGATCGATGGTGAAATCCTTGCACAGTATCGGCTGCGGCGCGATGGCGCTGACGATGGGCAAAAAATCAAAGCTGCCCTGGAAATATTTCTCATCGCACAGCACCGAGATCGCCGAGGCGTAGTTCTTATACACTCCGGCAATTTCCGCCGGGTCAAAATTCTGGCGAATCAGGCCCTTCGACGGCGAGGCTTTTTTGCACTCGAGAATAAACACGCTGCGCGTCCCCGCCAGGGCATCGTAAAAGTTACGCTGCGTCGGGACGACCTCGTTTTGAAAACTGGCTAACGGCTGCTGCTGCTTGCGGGCTTCTACCCAAATCGCTTTGTCGGCAACGATTTTTGCTAAAACGGTCTGCATTATTTACCCTCTTGCCGCTAATGCGGTCACTCTGTCATAGGCCGCTCCGCTGCGCAGCACGTCAATCACCTGCCGGGCGTTGGCTTTCAGGTCTTCATGCCCGTGTAAACGCATCAGCATAGCGACGTTGGCGGCGACCGCGGCTTCATGAGCGGCTTCACCTTTACCTTGTAGTAAGCGCGTCAGAATGTCACGGTTTTCTTCCGGCGTACCGCCGGCCAGCTGCTCCTGGTGATAAGGCGTCAGGCCAAAGTCATCCGCGGTCAGCTGATAGCTTTTAATCTCGCCGTTATGGAGCTCGGCGACCACCGTCGGCGCGTGGAGCGACACCTCATCCATGCCGCCGCTGTGGACGACCGCTGCCCGCTGGTAGCCCAGCACGCGCAGGGTTTCCGCGATAGGCAGCACCAGCTCCGGGCTGTAGACGCCAATCAGCGCCAGCGGCGGATGCGCCGGGTTAATCAGCGGCCCCAGCACGTTGAACAGCGTCCGGGTCTTCAGCTGCTGACGGACCGGCATCGCGTGGCGAAAACCGGTGTGATATTTCGGCGCAAACAGGAAGCAGACGCCCAGCTCATCCAGCGCGGCGCGGGATTTATCGGCGTTCATATCGAGGTTGATGCCGAATGCGGCCAGCAGGTCGGAAGAGCCGGATTTGCTGGAGACGCTGCGGTTGCCGTGCTTCGCCACCTTCAGCCCGCAGGCTGCGGCGACAAACGCGCTGGCGGTAGAAATATTGATGCTGTTGCTGCCGTCGCCGCCGGTGCCGACGATATCGGCAAACGGATAGTCAGGGCGCGGGAACGGCGCGGCATTTTCCAGCAGGGCGGTGGCGGCGCCGGCAATCTCCTGCGGCTGCTCGCCGCGCACCTTCATGCTGACCAGGGCGGCGGCCAGCTGCTCGGGCTTCACTTCGCCGCGCACCACCGCAGAAAACAGCTGGTGGCTTTCCTGCTGGCTGAGGGTTTCCGCCTGATACAGCTTTTCCAGAATCGGCTGGATGGTATTGGTTTGCTCCAGCTTCTGCAGCGCCCAGGCCAGGGTTTGCTCCAGCAGACGCGCGCCCTGGGTGGTAAGAATCGACTCCGGGTGGAACTGGAAGCCGCAAACGCGATCGGCATCATGACGCACCGCCATCACCATCCCGTTATAGTTGGCGTTGATGGTCAGCCCGGCCGGAATGTTGCTGCCGACCAGCGAATGGTAGCGGGCAACCGGCAGCGGATTAGTCAGGCCGGCAAACATCGCCTGGCCGTCATGCTCGATGCTGGAGGCTTTACCGTGCAGAATTTCGCCCGCCTGGCCGACGTAGCCGCCGTAGGCTTCAACAATCGCCTGATGGCCAAGGCAGATGCCGACGATCGGCAGCTTGCCGCGCATGCGAGTCAGCAGCTCCGGCATGCAGCCGGCTTCGCTCGGCGTGCCCGGGCCCGGGGAGAGCATCAGCACCGGATTGTCCATCGTGCCGATACGCTCAATTAAGGTCTGCGCCGGAACCGAGTTACGGTAAATCACCACGTTATGGCCGTTGGCGCGCAGCTGGTCTGCCAGGTTATAGGTAAAGGAATCGATATTATCGAGCAGCAGAATGTCGGCCATTAGAAAGTCTCCTTAGCGTGGTGGGCCTGGGCAATTGCGCGCAGCACCGCGCGGGCTTTATTTCGGGTTTCATCTGCTTCTGACTGAGGCACCGAATCGAGGACAATACCGGCGCCGGCCTGAACGGTGGCCACGCCGTCCTGCACGTAGGCAGAGCGGATCACGATGCAGGTATCCAGGTCGCCGTGGGCGGTGAAATAGCCGACGGCGCCGCCGTAGCTCCCGCGACGCTTGCCCTCGGCGGCGGCGATCAGCTGCATCGCGCGCACCTTAGGCGCGCCGCTCAGGGTGCCCATATTCATACAGGCGCGATAGGCGTGCAGCACGTCGAGGTCGTTACGCAGCTCGCCGACCACCCGGGACACCAGGTGCATCACGAAAGAGTAGCGGTCGACTTTGGTCAGGTCGGCCACGTAGCGGCTGCCCGGCGTGCAGATGCGGGCGAGGTCGTTACGCGCCAGGTCTACCAGCATCAGATGCTCGGAGAGCTCTTTATGGTCGGTGCGCATTTCGAGTTCGATGCGGCTGTCGAGATCGCGATCCAGCGAACCGTCGGCGCGACGGCCGCGCGGGCGGGTACCGGCAATCGGGTAGATCTCAATCTGGCGGCTGACGGCATCGTACTTCAGCGAGCTTTCCGGCGACGCGCCGAACAGGGCGAAGTCGTTATCCTGCATAAAGAACATGTACGGACTCGGGTTGCTCTTCTTCAGCACGTCGTAGGCCGCCAGCGGCGACGGGCAGGGCAGAGAGAAGCGGCGCGATGGCACCACCTGGAAAATTTCGCCGGCGCGGATAGCGCGCTGCATTTTGCGGACCACTGCGCCGTACTCGTCGTCGCTCTGGTCGCAGTCGCAGGTCATATGCTCGACCGTCGTGACCGGCAGCGGTGCCGGCGGCTCGTTGAGCTGCTGGCGAAGCTGGGCGATGCGCTGCGTCAGACGCTGTTTTTCGCTCGCCAGCGGCGTGAACAGGCTCGACTGGATGCGCGTGCTTTTGCTCTGGTGATCGATAACCAGCAGCGTTTCGGCCAGGTAGAAGCAGTAGTCCGGACAGGCGGTGTCGCTTTCCAGCGGCGGCAGGTTTTCGAAACCGGCCACCAGGTCATAGGCAAACAGGCCGCCGAAGAACATCGCTTCGCGCTCGTCGTGCGGAACGGTCACCAGCTCCTGCAGCAGGCGGAAGGCGTCAAAGACCGACAAAGAGCACAGGCGGGCGTCCTCATCCAGCAGGGCGCTGACCGGCGGGAAGGTGAGCGTCCGGCCGTTCGGCTGACGCAGATTTTCGATGCCGGAGGGCAGAGCGTTGTCGAGTAAATCCAGCAGCGATGCGCCGTTGCTGGAAAGTGCCTGAATAGTGACAGTGTCACCTAAGGCGGTGATGCGCAGCGCGCTGTCAACCAGCAGCAGGCTCTTTAAATCATCCTTGCTGTCGATATCGGCAGATTCCAGCAGCAGGGTTGCCGGACGCGCGCCGCACAGCTGGTGGAACAGCGCCGTCGGGTTTTCGCGATAGATGGCGTCGCTGGTGAGAAGCTCGAGTGCCGGTTTTGATGTTTGCATTATTGTTCTCGCCTGTTCGGTATAATAATTTGTCCAATAAAAAGCCCGCTCATTGGCGGGCCGGGTATCTGTATGCTGAGTGCAAAACGCGATCACGCCGCCCGTTATCAGGAGGTGCGCCACCAGCCGTGCAGAGTGATAGTTTGCGTTTTCATCGTGATACCCCTTCATGTGAACTTGCGTACTAGTTAACTAGTCCAGAGGAATAATGTCAACCCCTGTTTGCAGATTTTCTCCGCGAGTCGGTATGATAATGCGCTTATTTAAGTCCATGTCCAGCAGGAGTCATCTTGAGCGATACCCTTTACGCAGTGATTTACGATCTGCATAGCCATACCACCGCCTCTGACGGGCGGCTGACTCCAGAAGAACTTGTCCATCGCGCCCACCAGATGCGGGTGGGCACCCTGGCGATTACCGATCACGATACCGTGGCGGCCATTCCCGCCGCGCGGGCGGAAATTGCCCGCGCCGGCCTGCCGCTGACGCTGGTGACCGGGGTGGAGATTTCCACCCTGTGGGAAAACCATGAAATTCATATCGTGGGCCTGAATATTGATATTGAGCATCCGGCGATGCTGGCCCTGCTTGATGAGCAGAAGGCGCGCCGCCAGCTGCGGGCGCAGATGATTGCCGAGCGGCTGGATAAGGCCCGAATTCCCGGCGCGTGGGAAGGGGCGATGAAGCTTGCCGACGGCGGGGCGGTGACCCGCGGACATTTTGCCCGCTTCCTTGTGGAAGCCGGCCACGCCGGCAATATGGCCGATGTTTTTAAAAAATATCTCGCCCGTGGGAAAACCGGTTACGTTCCGCCGCAGTGGTGTACAATAAAACAAGCGATTGATGTCATTCATCATTCTGGCGGCAAAGCGGTTGTCGCCCATCCTGGGCGCTACGATCTCTCCGCCAAGTGGCTGAAAAGGCTGTTGGCCCACTTTAGCGAGCAGGGCGGCGATGCGATGGAGCTGGCCCAATGTCAGCAGGCGCCGCATGAGCGCACGCAGCTTGCCGCGTACGCCGTCCAGTTTGGTCTTCTGGGTTCACAGGGTTCTGATTTCCATCAGCCCTGCCCGTGGATTGAGCTGGGCCGGAAACTTTGGCTACCCGCAGGTGTGGAAGGGATCTGGCACAGTTGGGAAACGGCCGCAGAATAAAATTGAGAGGGAAGTATGAGCCAGTTTTTTTACATCCATCCGGACAACCCGCAGGCGCGGTTGATTAACCAGGCGGTGGAAATCGTGCGTAAAGGCGGGGTGATTGTCTACCCCACGGATTCAGGCTACGCATTGGGGTGTAAGATTGAAGATAAGGGCGCGATGGAGCGGATCTGCCGCATTCGTCAGCTGCCGGACGGCCACAACTTCACCCTGATGTGCCGCGATCTCTCCGAGCTGTCGACCTACGCGTTTGTCGACAACGTGGCGTTTCGCCTGATTAAAAACAATACGCCGGGCAACTACACGTTTATCCTCAAGGGGACCAAAGAGGTGCCGCGTCGCCTGCTGCAGGAAAAACGTAAAACCATCGGCATGCGCGTGCCGTCGAACCCGATTGCCCAGGCGCTGCTCGAGACCCTGGGCGAGCCGATGCTCTCCACCTCGCTGATGCTGCCGGGCAGCGAATTCACCGAGTCCGATCCGGAAGAGATTAAGGATCGGCTGGAGAAGCTGGTCGATCTGATTATCCACGGCGGCTATCTCGGCCAGCAGCCGACCACGGTTATCGACCTGACCGAAGATTCGCCGGTCGTGGTACGTGAAGGCGTTGGCGACGTGAAACCGTTCCAGTAACGGAATCCCTCCTCCCCGGCAGCATCGCGATCCAGGCTGCCGGGATCGCGACAGGCTTGCCCCATCGGCGCATGTGATACAGGCAGCTTTATTTTGACCTGAGTCGAAATAGTCCGCCGGGAATCGTCCTTCTGGCGCCAGAAGGCTCGCCGCGTCGTGCAAAGCTTGCGGAGAGCCGATCCAGCAGGATGGCAATCAGCACCACCACGAAACCACTCTGTAGGCCAGTGCCAATCTCCAGCTGTTGAATGCTGCTCAAAATATCGTTACCCAGCCCACCGGCTCCGACCATCGAAGCGATGATAACCATCGACATGGCCATCATGATCGATTGATTCACGCCGGCCATAATCGAGGGCTGCGCGGCGGGCAGCTGCACTTTCCACAGCAGCTGCCACGGCGTGCAGCCAAAGGCGATGCCTGCCTCGATGCGCGAAGCGTTAACCTGGCGAATGCCTAAATCGGTCAGGCGCACGACCGGCGGCATAGAAAACAGAATCGTGGCGAAGATCCCCGGAGGGCGGCCAAGCCCGAACAAAATCGTCGCGGGTATCAGGTATACAAAGGCGGGCATGGTCTGCATAAAATCAAGCACGGTGCGAATGATGCTGCCGATAGCCGCGCGTCGCGCGCTCCAGATCCCGAGCGGAATACCGATCAGCAGGCTGAAAAACGTGGATGACAGGGTTAGCGCCAGCGTCACCGCCGCGTGCTCGCTGTAGCCGCTGTAAATGATATACAGCGAAGCAAGCAGGGCAAACAGCGCGAAACTTTTGCCAATTCGCCACGCGCCGAGCCAGACCGCGATAATCACCAGCCCCCACGGCGAAAGCGCATTTATTACGCTCTCGATGCCCCCGGCGAAGCTGTCGATAGCATGGGCGAACCCGTCAAAGCCGCCGCCGGCGTGTACCAGCAGGCGCTGCACGGCGGCGTCAATCTGACGACTAAAATCGAGGGGGTAGCTCATGATGGCTCCTGACGCGCAGTCCAGATATCGGCATAGCTTTCGGCGAGCTGCCAGCGCGAAACGTCGATTCCGGAGAAAAAGTGTTGAACATACGCGGTCGCAGGCGCGCCGATCAGCTCTTCCGGTTTGCCAACCTGCACCAGCTTGCCTTTTTCCATAATCGCAATACGCGTACCGAGGCGCAGCGCCTCCTCCATATCGTGGGTGACAAAGACGATCGTGCGCCGGGATTCCGCCTGTAGCGACAGAAGTAGCGTCTGCATGTCACGGCGAATAATCGGATCGAGCGCCGAAAAGGCTTCGTCCATTAACAGCACGGTGGGATCCATGACCAGCGCGCGCGCGAGACCGACCCGCTGCTGCATGCCGCCGGAAAGCTGAGGCGGATACTGTCCGGCAACGTCGCCAAGCCCGACTTTTGCCAGCATGTCGCGAGCTTTCCGATAGCGGACATCCCGGGATTCGCCGGCCACTTCGAGGCCGAACGCCACGTTATCCAGCACGCTGCGTTCGTCAAACAGCGCGAACGACTGGAAAACCATGCCGATATGACGGCGACGCAGGGCGATCAGCTCGGACTCCCGGAGAGCGGAAAGCGTTTTACCCTGGAATATCACCGAGCCGGAACTGGCCGGGAGCAGGTGGTTAAGCGTGCGCAGCAACGTCGACTTGCCGGAGCCGGAAAGGCCGACAATGACAAAAATTTCTCCGCCATATATCTTTAAATTGATATCGCTCAAGGCATTAATCGCCGCGCTTTTGGGCGTCGTTGAGAAAAAACGTTTATTCCCGGATGAATAATAATTTTTATTAACGGACTGTAACTCAAATATAGGTTGTAACATGGCATCAGATTTATTTTAGGGTGGCCTTAAAAAGCTAACATATAAAATCGTCGGTGGCGCTAATGTATTTTATTAAATCAATATGCGTTTTCTGCGTTAGCTTATTTGTTTTCTGCGATTAGATGGCCGGAAGAGTGAAAACTCCAGGCTTCATCCAATAACCACGCCTTGACCTTTTCCTGTTGCGCCGAGGCGGGTTTAGCATTGGCGGAAATCAGGTAATAGCCGCGTTCGGTACGGTGCATCGGGCCGCACTGTACCAGCTGTTTACTGGCCAGAAACGGCGCGATTAGGGGCTGCCAGCCGAGGGCGATCCCCTGGCCTTCCAGAGCGGCCTGGATCACCAGGGAATAGGCGTTGAAGGTCCGGGAAGCGGCCTGGTGTTGCCCGTGCACCTGATGCTGGCGGAACCAGTCTTCCCACGTCATCCAGCGCTGGGGCCGGGATTCCGGCAGCTTCAGCAGGGGATAATTCAGCAGAGATTCGGGGGAGGCGGCTGGCGCCATTTCCTGCTTAATCTTTTGATTGCAAACGGGAATGACAATTTCAGGGAACAGCCGCTGGTTCTGCGTTCCGGCCCAGCTGCCCTGGCCAAAATAGATAGCCAGATCCGCGCTGCTGTCGCGAAGGTTATAGTCGTTGGGCGAGGTGGTTATCTGTACCTCCACCCCCGGAATGAGCGCCTGCAGCCTCTCCATACGGGGTAACAGCCAGTAGCTGGCAAAACCCATATCGGTATCGATGCGCAGGACATTACGCTGCAGGCGCGTGCGTTCGAGCTGCTCGCTGATTTCCAGCAGGCTGCTGCGGACGATCAGATACAGACTATTGCCGGATTCGGTCAGCTGAACGCCGCGATGACGGCGTTCAAATAGCGGTGAATTGACCAGATTCTCCAGCATCTGAATACGCTGACTGACCGCCGGCTGCGATAGCCCGAGTTCATTTCCGGCAGCGGTAAAATTACCTAAACGCGCCGCCGCTTCAAATACCACCAGCGCCTGTAAAGGCGGAAGCTGTAATTTCCCTGCCATAAATTCACCTTATGCCATGATAAAAAAATAGCCCCTTCACAGGGCCTGTCGATACATGAGATAAGGCTAACACGTTTTATTAATTATTTTACTTCGCAGGTAGGTCATGCTTATAAATAAACCGAATATCGTTATTCTGATGGCCGATCAGTTAACTGCCAGCGCCTTAAGAGCGTACGGGAATAACGTTAGTTTGACGCCAAATATAGATAAATTAGCCCGTGAAGGGGTGGTATTTGATTCCGCCTATTGCAACAGCCCGCTGTGCGCGCCATCGCGAGCATCGTTGATGACCGGGCAGTATATTTCCCGCAACCAGGTGTATGACAACGCCGCCGAGTTCCACGCCGACTCGCCGACCTTTTGCCATTATCTGCGCGAACAGGGCTACCGCACCTGGCTGTCGGGGAAAATGCACTTCTGCGGCCCCGATCAGCTGCACGGCTTTGACGAACGGCTGACAACGGATATCTACCCCGCCGATTTCGGCTGGACGCCGGACTGGCAACACCCGGAACGCCGTCTCGACTGGTATCACAACATGAGCTCGGTGCTGGAAGCCGGCGAGTGCGTGCGCACCAACCAGCTCGATTTCGATGATGAGGCGTTATTCCTCGCCCGCCAGCGCCTGTATGACGCCGCCCGCCGTCCCGAAGAGCAGCCGTTTATGCTGCTTCTTTCGCTAACGCATCCCCACGATCCCTTCGCGATACCCAAACGCTACCTCGATCGTTTTGCGCAGGAAGATATCGATATGCCCGTCACGCGCGGCAAAGATATTGCAGACGATGCGCATTCGGCGCGGATGCGCGCCATGTATCAGCAGGAACCGGGCCTGATCCACGATGAGCATATTCGGCGCGCCCGCCACGCCTACTACGGCGCCCTGGCCTACGTTGATGATTGCTTTGGCGAAATGGTGCGCACCCTCGAAGAGACGAGGCTGGCCGAAAATACCGTGGTGGTGGTGATTGCCGATCATGGGGAAATGCTCGGCGAGCGCGACCTGTGGTACAAGATGAACTTCTTCGAGAACGCCGTGCGCGTGCCGTTAATCGTGCATAACCCCGCGCGCTTCGCGGCCCGTCGGGTCAGCGAAAGCGTATCGCTGGTGGATCTTTTACCCACCCTTGTCGAGCTTGCCAGCGGCGAAGATCGCAAGGCGCAGGCCATCGCCCCGCTGGACGGCAACAGCCTGGTGCCGCATCTCCAGGGCCTGCCTGGGCCGGACGGCGCGGTGAGCGAATATTTGGCCGAAGGCGCGCTCGGGCCGATGCTGATGTTTCGCCGGGGCGAGTGGAAATACATTCATTCCGCCAGCGAGGCGCCGCAGCTGTTCAATTTACGCGACGATCCCCATGAGCGGGTGAACCTGGCGGCGAATGCGCATTACCAAACGGTCGTGCAGGCGTTCGTCGATGAAATCCGGGGGCGCTGGGATCTCGATGCCCTCTACCAGCAGGTGCTCGCCAGTCAGCAAAAACGGCTGTTTTTGACCCAGGTCGCCGGACGGGATGCCATTCCGAACTGGGACTATCAGCCGTTTCAGCGCGCATCAACGCGCTATATCCGTAACCATCAAACCCTGGATGAGCAAGAGGCGTTCGCCCGCTATCCTTCCCCCGTGAAACACCAGGAATCATAATGAAAATGAAACGCATGACCCGACTGATGCTGCTGGCGGTTGCCGGCTGGTTGCCGCTGAGCGGCTTCGCCGCCGATGACGCGCGCTGTGCCACCGTTACGCAGTCCGATCCGGGCTGGACGGATATTGCGGCGACCAACGCCCTTTCCGGGACGATACTGAACGCGCTGGGCTATCGGCAAAAAGTGCAAAACCTGTCGGTGGCGCTGGCGTTTCAGGGGCTGAAAACCGGCCAGGTCGACGTGTTCCTCGGCAACTGGATGCCCGCGCAGGAACCGGTTATCAGTAAGTTCACCGCCGATGGCGCGATTAAGGTGCTCGGCACGAATCTTCCCGCCGCCCGCTTTACGCTTGCCGTACCGGATTACGTCGCCGCCGCAGGCGTAAAAGATTTTGCCGACCTGCAAAAATTTGCCGATAAGTTCGGCCATAAAATTTACGGCATTGCCCCCGGCGCGCCGGCTAACCTCAGTCTGAAGAAGATGCTTGATGCGCATGATTTCGCCCTCGAAAACTGGACGCTAGTCGAGTCCAGCGAAAGCGGCATGCTGGCGCAGGTGGCGCGCGCGGTGGAGCGTCAGCAGTGGATCGCGTTCCTCGGCTGGGAGCCGCACGCCATGAACACGCGCTTCCGGCTGGTCTACCTCAGCGGCGGCGACCGGTACTTTGGCGCTAACTATGGCAGCGCTACGGTGAATACGGTGACGCGGAAGAATTTTGCCGCTGAATGCCCGAATCTGAATCGCTTTTACAGCCAGCTGACATTTAACGTCGGGCTGGAAAACGCGGTGATCGCCCGGATGCTGGACCAGCAGCAAACGGCGCAGCAGGCGGCGCGAGAAGAGTTAAAACGCCGTCCGGAGCTGCTGGATAGCTGGCTGGATGGCGTGACCACGCGCGGCGGCGAACCGGCGAAACCCGCGGTTATTCGCTATCTCGGGCTATGAGTCATCATATCAATCAGTTCCAGCTGATGGCGAAGCCGTCGGGGTCGGTGTGCAATATCGATTGCACCTACTGCTACTATCTGGAAAAGCGGCGGCTCTATCCGCAGCAGCAGGCCCGCTGGAAAATGGACGGCGCGACGCTGGAAAACTACGTGCGGAAAAATATCGCCAGCCAGCCGGGGCAAACGGTTCATTTTCACTGGCAGGGCGGCGAGCCGACCCTGCTCGGGATTGACTTTTTCCGCGAGGCGCTGCGGCTGCAGGAGCGCTACCGCAGCGGGAAGCGCATCGACAATATTTTTCAGACCAACGGGATAAAGCTCGATGATGACTGGGCCCGGTTCCTGAAACAGCACGGTTTTCTCGTCGGTCTCTCCCTCGATGGCGATCGCCTCAGCAACGATGCGTATCGCCTGACGCGCGGGGGGAAAAGTACCTTCGACGCCGTTATTCGCGGTCTGGAGGCGCTGAAAAGGCACAATGTGGATTTCAACACCTTGACGGTGGTGAATGCGGAAAACGTCAAACGGCCGCTGGAAATCTACCGTTTCCTTAAGCATATCGGCAGCCGCTACATGCAGTTTATTCCGCTGGTGGAGCGGCGAGCCGCACAGCCCGATGCCAACGGTCTGACGCTGATTTCTCCTGATTTTTCCGCGCAGTGCCGGGTGACCGAATGGTCGGTGCCGGCCAAAGCGTACGGGCGCTTTCTCAACGCTATCTTCGATAGCTGGGTGCAAAACGATATGGGAAGCGCGTTCGTGATGAACTTCGAGCAGACGTTGGCAAAAATAGCCGGCAGATCCGGCTCCTGCGTGATGAGCGAAACCTGCGGCGACAATCCGATCGTGGAGTCCAACGGCGATATCTATTCCTGCGATCATTTCGTTTATCCCGAGCATAAGCTGGGCAACATCAACCACGATAGCCTCTCCGCGCTGGTTAACTCGGCGCAGAATATCGCCTTTGCCCAGCGTAAGCGGACCAACATCGGCCGCGAATGTATTAACTGTTCGCTCCGCCCGGTCTGCAACGGCGGCTGTCCGAAGCACCGCTTCATGCTGTCCGACGATGGACGACCCAATAAGAATTACTTCTGCGACGGTTACATGCTGCATCTGCGCCACGTTTTACCGATTATGCAGACGCTGTTGACATTGATGCAGCAGGGGCTCGCGCCGGAGAGGATCGGGAAAATCCTCGCGCAGCATTATTACCGGCAGAGCGGGGGCGCTAAGGGCGGCGACTGAGCGCCGCAGTCTCCGGAGGGGAGAGCGCCATGCTTGTGGTCGCGTGGCCTGGCGAACAGCAACTACGGGCGGCAGGCTTGCGACATTTTATTGCTGCATAGCGCAGGATTTCGCACCGGGACAGGGATAAATGACCGCGGCTGGTTCATAATCAATGCAGCCCACCTCCGGGCGCCGCTGCCAGAGCGCGGCGAATATAACCTGAAGAAGCATTCATTTTGAAGTTAGTGTAATATGTGCGACCACGTTTGCAGGCGTGTCTCAGTCGTGACGGTTATCAGACTCCGGCTGCGGTACCCCTTCGGGACAAAAGTATTTACCTAACAACAGGGCATGGTTTTATTAACTTGTTGTTTCATAAAGTATATCAGACGCCTGGGAAGGCGACACCTTAAGGAAGCTCAATGAGCGAGAAACTACAGAAAGTGCTGGCCCGCGCCGGCCACGGCTCCCGCCGTGAAATTGAATCCAAAATCGAAGCTGGCCGCGTCAGCGTCGATGGCAAAATCGCCACCCTCGGCGATCGCGTAGAAATTGTTCCTGGTTTAAAAATTCGTATCGATGGTCACCTGATTTCGGTGAAAGAGTCCGCTGAGCAAATTTGCCGCGTTCTGGCCTACTACAAGCCGGAAGGCGAGCTCTGCACCCGCAACGATCCGGAAGGCCGCCCGACGGTCTTCGACCGCTTGCCAAAGCTGCGCGGCGCGCGCTGGATTGCGGTAGGTCGTCTGGATGTGAATACCTGCGGCCTGCTGCTGTTCACCACCGATGGCGAGCTGGCGAACCGACTGATGCACCCGAGCCGGGAAGTTGAGCGTGAATATGCCGTACGCGTATTCGGCCAGGTCGATGAAGATAAGCTGCGTCAGCTGTCGCGCGGCGTGCAGCTGGAAGATGGCCCTGCGGCCTTCAAAACCATCAAATTCACCGGTGGCGAAGGGATTAACCAGTGGTACAACGTCACCCTGACGGAAGGGCGTAACCGCGAGGTTCGTCGCCTGTGGGAAGCGGTTGGTGTCCAGGTGAGCCGCCTGATCCGCGTGCGCTACGGCGACATTCTGCTGCCGAAAGGCCTGCCTCGCGGCGGCTATACCGAGCTGGACCTGGCGCAGACTAACTACCTGCGCGAGCTGGTGGAGCTGCCGGCGGAAACCGCCTCTAAAGTGGCGGTAGAGAAAGATCGTCGCCGCGTGAAGGCGAACCAGATCCGCCGCGCGGTTAAACGCCATAGCCAGGTGGGTAGCAGCAATAACCGCCGCTCTGCGGGTCGTGGCAAAGATTGATGTTGTAGCGTCCGGCGGCTCCCGCCGGACGTTTATTTTCCCTGCCTGATGTGACTCCTTTCACACTTCCGTATAAAGACAAAAAACAGGAAATACCCGGACAAATAACGCAAAGTGAAGCGGCGGCGAACGCCATATACTGGCAACACTGATTACAAAAACAGGTAGCCAAAAATGGATACAGCAGGAAAACTATCGGCCAGCTACGTGGTTATCGGAGTTAAAGAGAAAATAGGCTACGGCTTCGGCGACTTTGCTTCTAATTTATCATTTGGTTTCGTTTCGCTGTTTTTACTCTTCTTCTATACCAATATTTATGGCATTAGCGCGGTACAGGCCAGTCTGATATTTGTTATTGCCCGGGTAATTGATGCTATTTTTAATATCCTGATTGGTTTGGCGATTGATAAAACGCGCAGCCGCTACGGTAAGCTGCGTCCCTGGTTATTATACGGTTCGATTCCGCTCGGTTTTCTGACGGTGCTGTGCTTTGTACCGTTTGGCGGCGAAGCGAAATTCTATTTTGCCTTAATCTCTTATACGATATATTGCCTGGCGTATACCGCGGTCAATACGCCGTACTCGGCATTGACTAACCGCCTGACGCAGCATGAAGCTTCGCGCTCGTCGTTGTCGGTATATCGCTTCGTATTGGCGATCGTCGGCTATTTAATTGTTTCGACGACTGCCGATCTGCTGATTTCGCCGTTTACGGATAAACAGACGGGCTACGTTTTCGCGGTTTCGTGCTTTGCGCTGCTGGCCACCTTTCTGTTCCTCGCCTGTTTTGGCATGACCAAAGAGCGGGTGGGCGAAGACGAGGATGAGGCGCCTGCGCCGACGCTGCGCGAGATGCTGCGTGCGGTGACGGGCAATACGCCGCTACTTAACCTGTCGCTGTTTACGGTGTTCTTCTATATTGCCTATACCGTCTGGATGGCGATAGCGATCTATTTTATTAAATATATCATTGGCAGCGAAGGCTATACCGCGACCTTCTTTTTGATTCAGTCAGCGGCGTATATTGTCGGGACGGTTATTTCTGAAAAAATTATTGCCCTGATGGGTAAAAAGAGAATGACGCTGATTGCTCTGGGGATTGGTATCCTGGGGGTGATGATGCAGTATTTTGTGGCCGGAAATAACCTGTGGCTGATTATGACCGGCGTATGCCTGTATAGCATTACGCTGGGAATGGGCTTTGTGGCGATGTGGTCGATGATTGCCGACACCGTAGAATATGCCGAATGGCATCACGGCGTGCGCAGTGAAGGCGCGATCTACGGCTTCTTTAATTTCATCACTAAAATCGCGATGGCGATAGGCGGCGGCTGTGCGGGATGGATGCTGGACTATTATCATTATGATGCAGGGAGTATCACGGCGAGCGCGATTAACGGGATTAATATTTTGATGACATTATTCCCCGGTGCCATGTTTGCCCTCAGCGCCATATTTGTGGCGTGCTATTCGCTGGATGAAAAAACCTACCGCGATATTGTCCATAAAATTAGCCTGCGCAAGCAGAATGCGCTGTAACCTCAGGGAGCCAGAGAGATGAAGAGTGAATTTAATACCGTGATTGCGGCGATGACGGCAGAGGAAAAAGTGGCGCTGCTGACCGGCAGCGGCCTGTGGCGCACGGCATCGCTGCCGCAGCATGGCATCAACGATATCGTGATGACCGACGGAACCTACGGCGTGCGCTACAGCAGCGCACAAATCGACGGCAGCGAAAAGTGGAGCATGGATGACTTTATTTCGGTCATCACCCAAACCGCTGACCAGGTCAGCGCGGAGGAGCCGACGGCAAAAGGCGGCAGCGAAGCGCTGTTCAGCGCCTCGCTGCCGGCAACCTGCTTTCCCAACGGCTCCAGCTTAGCCTGTAGCTGGGACGTGGAGCTGGTCTATCAGATGGGCCAGGCGCTGGGCCGCGAATGTCAGCAGATGGGGGTCGGGATCCTGCTGGGGCCCGGCATCAATATTCGCCGCACGCCGCTCGCCGGCAGGGGGTATGAATACTATGCCGAAGATCCGGTTGTCTCCGGCGATATTGCCGCGGCGCTGATCAACGGCCTGCAGCACGAAGGGGTAGGCGCCAGCCTCAAGCATTTTGCCGCCAATAATTCTGAATATCGCCGCACCGAAATGGATTCGATAATCGAAGAGCGGGCGCTGCGTGAGATCTACCTCGCCGGATTCCAGCGGGCGATAGCGAAATCGCAGCCGTGGACGGTGATGTCCTCCTACAACCGCCTCAACGGCGTACAGACTTCGCAGGACCCCTTTTTACTGACCCAGGTACTGCGGGATGAGTGGGGCTACGACGGGCTGGTGATGTCCGACTGGTACGGCATCAAGGACCGCCCGGCGTCGTTGCTGGCGGGCAACGATCTGGCGATGCCGGAAACCCGCCGCGACAAGCGGACGCTGCTGGCGGCGATCGAGTCAGGAGAGGTGCCTCAGGCGGTGGTCGACCGCGCCTGCCGGAGAATGCTGGCGCTGCTGGAAAAGGTGCAGCGCCACCGTCGCCCGGAGACCCGGGCTGACTTCACGGCCCATCACCAGCTGGCGCAGCAGCTGGCCGGGGAGTCAATCGTCCTGCTGAAAAATGAAGACAATCTGCTGCCGCTGACCCCGGAGCGCAGCCGGCGGATTGCGGTATTGGGCAAGCCGGCGCAGGAGCCGGTGATTCAGGGATCGGGCTGCGCCACCACGGTACCCTATTTGCTGGATCGTCCGCTGGACGAGATCTTCGATCTGGCGGGCGACGACTTTACCGTCACCTGGGCGGTTGGCGCTCCGGACGACGAGCGCTGCGATGAGCAGGCGCTGGCCCAGGCGCGAGCGGTGGCGCAGGAGGCGGACGTGGCGGTTATCTTCGTCAGTACCGCGGTGGGTGAGGATGGCGAAAACGGCGACCGTCATGATTTAAACATCCTGGCGGTACACGAACGGCTGCTCCGCGAGGTGGCGGTGGTGCAGCCCAACGTGGTGGTGGTGCTGGCCAATAGCGATGCGGTGGTGATGCCGTGGCTGGCGGAGTGTAAAGCGCTGCTGGAAACCTTTTTCGCCGGGCAGGGCATGGGCCGGGCGGTGGCGGAAATTCTGTTTGGCCAGCGTAACCCCTGCGGTAAACTGACGGTGACGGTGCCGAATACGCTGGAAGAGACGCCGGCGTGGCTAAACTACCCGGGAGAGAACCTGCGTCACCATTACGGCGAAGGGCTGTTTGTCGGCTATCGCTACTACGACAAACGGCGGATGACGCCGCTGTTCCCGTTTGGCTTTGGCCTAAGCTACAGCCGGTTTACCTACGGCCAGCCCGAGCTTTCCGCCTCTCGCGTCGGTCCTGACGAGACGCTGACCGTCTCGTTTACCCTGAGCAACGACGGCGATCGGGCGGGAAAAGAGATCGCGCAGCTGTACGTCAGCGCGCCGGACGGCGAGCTGATCCGCGAGGATCGGGCGCTGAAGGCGTTCTGTAAAGTGGCCCTTGCGCCCGGCGAGAGCCGTCGCGTCAGTATGCAGCTGCCGATTGCCGACCTGGCCTGCTATCACCCCGGGCTTTCGGACTGGGTTATTACTCCGGGCCACTGGCAGGTGCGGATTGGCGGCTCTTCGCGCGATCTGCCTCTCGTCGCCGACGTCGAAGTGGCCACTGCGCCGCGCTACGTGCCGCTGCGGGATGACAATTCGCTGCAGCAGCTGATCCAGCAGCCCGCGGCGCTTGACCGGGTGGTTGCCCTGATTGCGCGCAAGAGCCAGCTGCCGCCGGCGCAGATCCGCGAGCGGCTGATCCAGCTGGCGCCGGATCTCTTCTGCGGCCTGCTGATCGCCCTGACGGAGTTTTTGGCGCTCGATATCGACAGCGACGAGCTGAATCGCGTCCTTGCCGGGCGCGAATAATCGTCCGACTACAGGAGATGGCGCATGTTTCCCTTTTCAGTCACTCACCCCCGTTCGGCGACGGAAGCCGGGCGGCATACGGTGAACAGCGGCTACGAGCTGATTGCTTTTGATGCCGAGAAGCTGAACGCGTTTGCCGCCGAGGTACGCTACTGCGAACCGCACTGGCACCCGGCGCCGGAGCTGATAACCGTGCTGACGGGACGCTTTTCTATCGTTGTCGGCCAGCAGAGCGTGGAGCTGGCTCAGGGAGACATGCTGTACATCAACGCCGAGGCGGTGCATTCGCTATGCGCGGAGGAGGCCGGCAGCCAGCTGGTGACCGTGCAGTTTTCACCGGGCCTGTTCGATGAGCTGCATCCCGCGCCGGTGCTGAGCTGGTGCACCGCCGGGCGCGGCGACAGCGAGGCCGATGGCGTCGTGCGTCAACGGCTGCTGAGCCTGCTCAGCCAGCTGATTGACAACCGCGCCCCGTTTCAACGCATCGCGACTATCTATCTCCTGCTCGATGCGCTGGCGCTGGCGGGAGACGCGGTGCCGCAGGCGGAAAGCTCCCTGCGCGAAGAGGCGATGATAAAGAAAGGCATCGACTTTATTAACCAGCATTTTGACCAGCCGCTGACCCTCAGCGAGGTAGCGAGCCGCAGCGGAATGAGCTATTCGTGGTTTTCGCGGCTTTTTAAGAAGGTGAGCCGGCACAACTTCAAGGAGTATCTGACGCTGGTGCGGCTGAACAAGGCGAAGACGCTGCTGCGCGATACCCGCACGCCAATTACCGACATTAGCCATAGCTGCGGCTTTCAGGAGCATAAGTACCTGATTGCCGCCTTCAAAAAATACTGCGGGCTGACGCCGACAGAGTACCGTAAGCACTTTATCTCCCGACAAAACAGCCTCGAAAGCGTGCTGGCTCAGGGCGAGGATTGCCTGTGCCTGGCGCTAAACGACGCGCTGCTGGAGAGGCTGGTTCTTAGTAGTCAATGCCCATCTGCGCCTTAATACCGGCGTCAAAGGCGTGCTTAACCGGGCGTAATTCGCTGACGGTATCGGCAAGCTCCACGATGTCGCGATGGCAGCCGCGGCCGGTGATAATCACCGTTTGCCGGGCTGGACGACGGCGCAGCGCGCTAAGCACCTCTTCAAGCGGTAGATAGTCATAGGCCACCATATAGGTCAGCTCGTCGAGCAGAACCATGTCGAGACTCTCGTCTGACAGCATGCGCAGAGCATGCTGCCACACGGCGAGACAGGCGGCGGTATCGCTTTCGCGATCCTGGGTATTCCAGGTGAAGCCGGTCGCCATTACCTGAAATTCGACGCCGTGCGGCTCCAGCAGGTTGCGTTCGCCGTTCGGCCAGGTGCCCTTAATAAACTGGATCACGCCGGCCTTTTGACCGTGCCCGATGGCGCGGGTAACGGTACCAAAACCGGCGGTGGTTTTACCTTTGCCGTTGCCGGTAAAGACGATAACAATGCCGCGTTCTTCCTGAGCTGCCTCGATTCGGGCGTCGACCTTCTCTTTTACCCGCTGCTGGCGTTCGCGGTGGCGTTCTTCACTCATTGTGCAATTCCTGGTTTGCGCCCCGGTTGGGCATCGAAGGTCATTCCCGTTTTGCGACGGCTATCGTCGCCCATCAGCCATAAATAAACCGGCATGATATCGGCGGGGGTCTTAAGCTTTTGTGGATCTTCCGTCGGGAAGGCGCTGGCGCGCATTTGCGTACGCGTGCCGCCCGGATTGATGCAGTTAACCCGCAGGTGGCGGCTCTGGTACTCCTCCGCCAGCACCTGCATCATCCCTTCGGTGGCAAATTTCGACGCCGCGTAGGCGCCCCAGTTGGCGCGACCCTGACGGCCTACGCTTGATGAGGTGAAAACCAGCGAACCGGACTCGGACTTGAGTAATAAAGGAAGCAGCGCCTGGGTCAGTATAAAGGTACCGTTGACGTTGACCTGCATAACCTGCTGCCAGACTTCCGGCTTCTGCTCGTCCATCGGGCAGACGTCGCCGAGCAGACCGGCGTTGTGCAATACGCCGTCGAGGCGCGGGTAGTGGACGCTTATCTGCTGTGCCAGCTGCTGGCACTCCTGCGGGGTGCAGGTGAGCAGATCGAGCGTAAACCAGGGTGCCGGGATCCCGCCGTCCTGCTCAATTTCCTGCGCCACGCGGCGCAGCTTATCTTCGTTACGGCCGAGCAGGATAACGCTGGCGCTGTATCGGGAGTAGGTCAGCGCGGCTTCGCGGCCGATCCCGTCGCTGGCGCCGGTCACCAGGATGATGCGATCTTTCAATAAATGATTCTGCGGCTGATAGTGCACGGTGACTCCTTGGGTGACCTGCTGACGGGTCACGCTTTCTCTTCGGTCGTTCACTTTTGCGTTTTATGCCTGAAACGGCCGGGTAATGCAATCGGCGAAGCGGAAACTCTTTGCGGAATTAATATCTTGCAACGATTTCATCGTCGCTGAAAAAAACAAGAAGGCGACTCGCACAGGACACAAAGCGCAGAGACTTCCCGGCAAAGGCTGATGTACACTGTGCTTCAACGTCAGTGGTTTACACAAGGTGAAAACGTGGAATTACTTGCTCAATATGGCTTATTTTTGGCCAAAATCGCGACTGTTGTCGTCGCTATTGCGGTTATCGCCGTAATTATCGTTAACCTCGCTCAGCGTAAGAAACAGCGCGGGGAGCTGCGGGTCACCAACCTTAGCGAGCAGTATAAAGAGATGCGGGAGGAGCTCGCGGTAGCGCTGCTCGACGGCCCGCAGCAGAAGCTTTGGCATAAAGCGCAAAAGAAAAAGCTCAAGCAGGAAGCGAGGGCCGCGAAGGCGCGGGCGAAGCTCGGTTCGACGGAGCCAAACGGCAAACCGCGCGCCTGGGTGCTCGACTTTAAAGGCAGCATGGACGCCCACGAGGTGAGCAGCCTGCGCGAAGAGATCACCGCCGTGCTGGCAACGGCGAAAGCGCGCGATCAGGTCATTATCCGCCTGGAAAGCCCCGGCGGCGTGGTGCACGGCTACGGCCTGGCCGCCTCGCAGCTGCAGCGCCTTCGCGACAAGCAAATTCCGCTGACGGTGGCGGTAGACAAAGTTGCCGCCAGCGGCGGCTACATGATGGCCTGCGTGGCCAATAAAATCGTCTCGGCGCCGTTTGCCATTCTCGGCTCCATCGGCGTGGTCGCGCAGATCCCAAACATTAATCGTTTCCTTAAGAACAAGGATATCGATATTGAGCTGCACACCGCCGGGCAGTACAAGCGCACCCTGACGATGCTCGGTGAAAACACCGACGAAGGGCGGCGTAAGTTCCGGGAAGATCTGAACGATACCCATCAGCTGTTTAAAGATTTCGTCCACAAAATGCGGCCGACGCTGGATATTGAGCAGGTGGCGACCGGCGAGCACTGGTACGGCGTTCAGGCGCTGGAGAAAGGGCTGGTCGATGCCGTAGAAACCAGCGATGAGCTGCTGCTGGGGCTGATCGACAGCCACGATGTGATTAGCGTGCGCTATCAGCAGAGGAAAAAGATGTTTGACCGCTTCACCGGCAGCGCCGCTGAAAGCGCCGATCGTCTGCTGCTGCGCTGGTGGCAGCGGGGACAAAAACCGCTGATGTAGACAAAATAACGCGAGGCCCTGGCCTCGCGTTATCGTTTAGCGCCCTGCAAAACGCAAGGGCTTAATCGACCAGATGATATTTTTCAGACAGCGCGTGCGCCAGGTATTTAAACATGTTAAATACCGCCGTGCTCTTTGCCGTAGGCAGACCCTGCTCGTCAAGATAAAACTCGCCGCTAAATACCAGAATACCGTTGCGCTGAACGACGTCGGTGGCTTCGATCCCGGCTAGCGTATCTTCATGTTCGCGAATAAGTTTATTGGCTTTTTCAAGCAGCGTCTGGCGATCGATGGGTTGGGTTGTACCTTGCATTACGGCCTCCTGTGATTCTTCGCGCCATAGTCTACGCCGCGCGGCGGGCAGGGGCAAATTTTCCATTTATTCTGCAGGGGTACTGGCAAGGGCCTAAGAAACATGACTTTACTGGCAGGATTCGTTTTTGCATGCTAATAAAGTTGCGTAACGAATTTTATCAGGTACAGTGTGACGCTTTCAGCGATCTGGCAGCAGATTTGCTTGACATTCGGCCAAAAATTATTCGTGCTATGTCGCCTGGCTAGACAAAGTCAGTAAACCCGGCTATCTGGTTTTATGGACGTGAGGCCGGACGTGCAGAGGGTTGATATCCTTCGACGACGACGCAACATATGACGGACGTCGCCAGCGGATGGTGAATCAATGTGCGATGTATTCCTGGATGAATCAAATTAGGTAAAGGTGAATATGGGTAAAGCTCTCGTTATCGTTGAGTCCCCGGCAAAAGCCAAAACGATCAATAAGTATCTGGGTAATGACTACGTGGTTAAGTCCAGCGTTGGTCATATCCGCGATTTGCCGACCAGTGGCTCAGCTTCCAAAAAGAGCGCCGACTCTACCGCCACCAAAGGGGCCAAAAAGCCTAAAAAGGACGAACGTAGCGCTCTGGTCAATCGCATGGGCGTTGACCCGTGGCATGACTGGGATGCGCACTATGAAGTACTCCCGGGTAAAGAAAAGGTAGTTTCAGAACTCAAGCAGTTGGCTGAAAAAGCCGACCACATCTATCTCGCAACTGACCTTGACCGCGAAGGGGAAGCCATTGCATGGCACCTGCGGGAAGTTATCGGTGGTGATGAAAAACGCTACAGCCGCGTTGTATTTAACGAAATTACTAAAAACGCGATCCGTCAGGCTTTTGACAAGCCGGGCGAACTGAACATCGATCGCGTTAATGCCCAGCAGGCGCGCCGTTTTATGGACCGCGTAGTGGGCTATATGGTTTCCCCGCTGCTGTGGAAAAAAATAGCGCGCGGCCTCTCCGCGGGCCGCGTTCAGTCCGTTGCCGTCCGCCTGGTGGTCGAACGTGAACGCGAAATTAAAGCCTTCGTCCCGGAAGAGTTCTGGGAGATTGACGCCAGCACCACGACGCCTGGCGGAGACGCTTTAGCGCTGCAGGTCACGCACAAGAACGACAAGCCGTTCCGTCCGGTTAACCGCGATGAGACCATGTCTGCCGTCGCGCTGCTGGAGAAATCAGGCTACAGCGTGCTGGAACGCGAAGATAAGCCGACCAGCAGCAAGCCGGGCGCGCCGTTCATCACCTCAACCCTGCAGCAGGCGGCCAGCACGCGTCTGGGCTTTGGGGTGAAGAAAACCATGATGATGGCGCAGCGTCTGTATGAGGCCGGCTACATCACCTATATGCGTACCGACTCCACCAACCTGAGTCAGGATGCGCTGAGCATGGTGCGCGGCTATATCGGCGATAACTTTGGCAAAAAGTATCTGCCGGAGAACGCCAACCAGTACGCCAGCAAAGAAAACTCGCAGGAAGCGCACGAAGCGATTCGTCCTTCTGATGTCAACGTGATGGCGGAAGATTTAAAAGGTATGGAATCTGATGCGCTGAAGCTCTATCAGCTGATCTGGCGCCAGTTTGTCGCCTGTCAGATGACGCCAGCGCAGTACGACTCTACCACCCTGACGGTAAAAGCCGGCGACTTTAAGCTCAAGGCGCGCGGCCGTACGCTGCGCTTTGACGGCTGGACCAAAGTCATGCCTGCGCTGCGCAAGGGCGATGAAGACCGCGTCCTGCCGGTGGTTAATCAGGGCGACAGCTTAAGCCTGGTTGAACTTAGCCCGGCGCAGCACTTTACCAAACCGCCTGCGCGCTTTAGCGAAGCATCGCTGGTTAAAGAGCTGGAAAAACGCGGTATTGGCCGTCCGTCAACCTATGCGTCGATCATTTCGACTATTCAGGATCGCGGCTACGTTCGGGTTGAAAACCGTCGCTTCTATGCGGAAAAAATGGGTGAGATCGTCACCGATCGTCTGGAAGAGAACTTCCGCGATCTGATGAACTACGACTTTACCGCGCAGATGGAAGACCGTCTCGACCAGGTGGCGAATCATCAGGCCGAGTGGCGGCAGGTGCTGGATCACTTCTTCGGCGACTTTACCGCTCAGCTGGAAACGGCGGAGAAGGATCCGGAAGAGGGCGGCATGCAGCCTAACCCGATGGTGCTGACCAGCATCGACTGTCCGACCTGCGGGCGTGAGATGGGCATTCGTACCGCCAGCACCGGGGTGTTCCTCGGCTGCTCCGGCTACGCGCTGCCGCCGAAAGAGCGCTGCAAAACCACCATTAACCTGGTGCCGGAAAACGAAGTGCTCAACGTGCTGGAAGGCGACGATGCTGAAACCAACGCGCTGCGCGCCAAGCGCCGCTGCCAGAAGTGCGGCACGGCGATGGACAGCTACCTCATCGATCCTAAGCGTAAGCTGCATGTCTGCGGTAACAACCCGACCTGCGACGGCTATGAGATTGAAGAGGGCGAGTTCCGCATTAAGGGCTACGATGGCCCGGTAGTTGAGTGCGAGAAATGTGGTTCTGAGATGCACCTGAAGATGGGGCGTTTCGGTAAGTACATGGCCTGCACCAACGACGAATGTAAGAATACGCGCAAAATTCTGCGTAACGGGGAAGTGGCGCCGCCGAAGGAAGATCCGGTTCCGCTGCCGGAACTGCCGTGCGAGAAATCGGACGCCTGGTTTGTTCTGCGTGACGGTGCAGCCGGCGTGTTCCTCGCGGCAAATACCTTCCCGAAATCCCGCGAAACGCGCGCGCCGCTGGTCGAGGAGCTGTACCGCTTCCGTGACCGCCTCGCCGAGAAGCTGCGTTATCTTGCCGATGCGCCGCAGCAGGATCCGGAAGGCAATAAAACGCTGGTGCGTTTTAGCCGTAAAACCAAGCAGCAGTACGTTGCGTCGGAAAAAGATGGCAAAGCCACCGGCTGGTCAGCCTTCTACATCGACGGCAAGTGGACTGAAGCGAAAAAGTAAGCGCCTTACCCCGCAAAAGGGCCGCACTGCGGCCCTTTTCTTTTCCCGTTGATTGCTGAAATCCTTGAAGTTTTGCCGCATTTATTCGGGCTTATAACCGCCTTATTATTTTCCGTTAGCGTCTATACACTGTAGATATAAATGATATAGTGGTTATAGTTAATCCCTTTTTTATTATTAAATCGTCTTACTACATTCTCGTTTCAGGACGCTTTGCGGCGCCAGCGCGGCGAACCGCAGCTCTCTGCCGACAGGCAGCCTGAACGTCAACTGTATTAAGCGAATTCATTTTACGCGTTAACGGATATCAGCCATGAAACTACAGCAACTCCGCTACATCGTTGAGGTTGTTAACCATAATCTAAATGTCTCCTCTACCGCCGAAGGCCTGTATACCTCGCAGCCCGGCATCAGCAAGCAGGTCCGCATGCTGGA
This sequence comes from Klebsiella sp. BIGb0149, assembly GCF_004362605.1. NCBI lineage: Bacteria > Pseudomonadati > Pseudomonadota > Gammaproteobacteria > Enterobacterales > Enterobacteriaceae > Klebsiella > Klebsiella sp. BIGb0149. Next base: position 1,295,827 of record NZ_SNYG01000001.1, read on the forward strand.
AGATGAGCTGGGTATTCAGATTTTTGCCCGCAGCGGCAAGCATTTAACTCAGGTGACGCCTGCCGGTCAGGAGATTATCCGCATTGCCCGCGAAGTGCTGTCGAAAGTTGACGCCATCAAATCAGTGGCGGGCGAGCACACGTGGCCGGATAAGGGGTCGCTGTACGTGGCGACCACTCATACCCAGGCGCGCTACGCGCTGCCTGGCGTGATTAAGGGCTTTATCGAACGCTATCCGCGCGTCTCGTTGCATATGCATCAAGGGTCGCCGACGCAGATCGCCGAGGCGGTCTCGAAGGGGAATGCCGATTTTGCTATCGCGACCGAGGCGCTGCATCTCTACGATGACCTGGTGATGCTGCCGTGCTACCACTGGAATCGTTCGATTGTCGTGACCCCTGAGCATCCGCTTGCCTCCAGAGGCTCGGTAACGATTGAAGAGCTGGCCCAGTATCCGCTGGTTACCTACACCTTTGGCTTTACCGGACGCTCCGAGCTTGATACCGCGTTCAACCGCGCCGGCCTGACGCCGCGCATCGTGTTTACCGCTACCGATGCCGATGTCATCAAAACCTACGTTCGCCTGGGTCTGGGCGTTGGGGTTATTGCGAGCATGGCGGTCGATCCGGTGTCCGACCCGGACCTCGTGAAACTTAACGCCAACGGCATTTTCAGCCACAGCACCACGAAAATAGGCTTCCGCCGCAGCACCTTCCTGCGAAGCTATATGTATGATTTTATTCAACGTTTTGCGCCGCACCTGACGCGCGACGTGGTGGATACTGCGGTGGCTTTACGCTCGAATGAAGATATTGAGGCGATGTTTAAGGATATTAAACTGCCTGAAAAATGATTTGGCTAAATATTCGGCATCCCATCCCCGGGATGCCAATACCTATAATGGACCGTATTTAACATTGTAAACCTCGTATAACTCACAAATTTCATTATTCCTTTTAACACGGTTGCAATTATACCTACCCCGATCAAATTAACGGTTAAAGATAATAATTCTGGGCAAAATTCACTGGATTAATAGAGGGTCCGTAATTAATATTTAACTGTACCTGATAATTTCAACGATTGGTGGTGAAGATATGATAAGTGATATCGATTATATGAAGTTGGCGATGTCACAGGCCGGTGACAAGACGGAAGTGGATCCTGTGTTGAGAAGTCGGGCCTGGGGCGCTGTGTTCATCGGGCTGGCTATGTTCTGGAGTATCGTTGCACTAGTCATCTGTAACGTCTGGATCGTGAGCTAAGCGACGCTTTTTCGTCTCGCTGAAAATGTCACTTTTATGACAGTAAGAACCTCGGTGTTTATTCCAGTTTAATAAACCAACGGCATTAAGGAGGATATATTTCGCCACGATGGTTTTTAATCAATAATCCATTCCTTTGAACTAATCGTCACTGAACCGGCGATTAGTTCTTTTTCGCATTTCGCTACTTAGTTCTCCTTCCGCTAATAATAATATCCCTCCCGAACTCGCCTCTTTATAACCACAAAATTCCTGCTGTCTATTTTGGTGCAATATCTTTGATGCGGTTTTACCGATTTTAGCAATTCGGGTTGTTATCAAAGTGTTATGCCTGGGATGTGTTATCTTTAATATAAACCCTGAGGAGCATCAGGGTATGCCATCCCTGAGATAAAGGAGGAGCTATGTCGTCAACCCTACGAGAAGCCAGTAAGGACGCGCTACAGGTCAATGATAAAACCTACCACTACTACAGCCTCCCGCTGGCCGCTAAAGAACTGGGCGATCTGACCCGGTTACCGAAGTCGCTTAAAGTATTGCTGGAAAACCTGCTGCGCTGGCAGGACGGCGACTCGGTCACCGCAGAGGATATCCACGCCCTGGCCGCCTGGCTCAAGCAGGCCCATGCGGACCGGGAGATTGCCTATCGCCCGGCGCGTGTCCTGATGCAGGACTTCACCGGCGTGCCGGCGGTGGTGGATTTGGCCGCCATGCGCGAAGCGGTAAAACGCCTGGGAGGCGATACCGCTAAGGTTAACCCGCTTTCCCCCGTCGACCTGGTGATTGACCACTCGGTAACGGTAGACCGCTTTGGTAACGATGACGCTTTTGAGGAGAACGTTCGCCTGGAGATGGAGCGTAACCACGAGCGCTACGCGTTCCTGCGCTGGGGGCAGCAGGCGTTCAGCCGCTTTAGCGTGGTGCCGCCGGGTACCGGCATTTGCCACCAGGTCAACCTCGAGTATCTCGGCAAGGCCGTGTGGAGCGAAGAGCATAACGGCGAATGGTTTGCCTGGCCCGATACCCTGGTCGGCACCGATTCGCATACCACCATGATTAACGGCCTCGGCGTGCTCGGCTGGGGCGTCGGCGGCATCGAGGCCGAAGCGGCAATGTTAGGCCAGCCGGTATCGATGCTGATCCCCGACGTCGTCGGCTTTAAGCTGACCGGTAAATTAAGCGAAGGGATCACCGCGACGGACCTGGTGCTCACCGTCACCCAGATGCTGCGCCAGCACGGCGTGGTGGGTAAGTTTGTCGAATTTTACGGCGACGGCCTGGATTCGCTGCCGCTGGCGGATAGGGCAACCATCGCCAACATGGCGCCGGAGTATGGTGCAACCTGCGGCTTCTTCCCGATCGATGCGGTGACTCTCAGCTATATGCGCCTGAGCGGCCGCAGTGAAGAGCAGGTGGCGCTAGTGGAAGCCTATGCCAAAGCGCAGGGAATGTGGCGCATGACCGGCGATGAGCCGGTATTTACCAGTACCCTGGCGCTGGACATGGGCACGGTAGAAGCAAGCCTTGCCGGACCTAAGCGCCCGCAGGACCGCGTCGCGTTAGGGGACGTGCCAAAAGCGTTTGCGGCCAGCACCGAGCTGGAGGTCAACCACGCGCAGAAAGACAAACGGCCGGTCGACTATACGCTGAACGGACAGCAATATTCGCTGCCGGACGGCGCGGTGGCCATCGCCGCCATTACCTCCTGCACCAACACCTCCAACCCCAGCGTCCTGATGGCCGCCGGCCTGCTGGCAAAACGGGCGGTGGAGCTTGGCCTGAAGCCGAAGCCGTGGGTCAAAGCCTCGCTGGCGCCGGGATCGAAGGTGGTTTCTGATTATCTTGCGCATGCGGGACTCACCCCTTATCTCGATACGCTGGGCTTTAATCTGGTGGGATATGGTTGCACCACCTGTATCGGTAACTCGGGTCCGCTACCGGAGCCGATTGAAGAGGCGATTAAAAAGGGCGACCTGACCGTAGGCGCGGTGCTTTCCGGCAACCGAAACTTCGAAGGGCGCATTCACCCGCTGGTGAAAACCAACTGGCTGGCCTCGCCGCCGCTGGTGGTGGCCTATGCGCTGGCCGGCAATATGAACGTTGACCTGACCCGCGATCCGCTGGGCGTCGGCAACGACGGTCAGCCGGTCTATCTGAAGGATATCTGGCCGAGCGGCCTGGAGATCGCGCGGGCGGTAGAGCAGGTTTCTACCGAGATGTTCCATAAAGAGTATGCCGAGGTTTTTGAAGGCACGCCTGAATGGAAGGCTATCGACGTCGAGCGTTCGGATACCTACGACTGGCAGAGCGACTCAACCTATATCCGCCTGTCGCCGTTCTTCGATGAGATGGGCGTTGAGCCCAAACCGGTAGAGGATATTCGCGGTGCGCGGATTCTGGCAATGCTCGGCGACTCGGTGACCACGGATCATATCTCGCCTGCGGGAAGCATCAAGGCGGAAAGCCCCGCCGGTCGCTATCTGCAAAACCGCGGCGTCGAGCGTATCGACTTCAACTCCTACGGCTCCCGGCGCGGTAACCACGAGGTGATGATGCGCGGCACCTTTGCCAACATCCGTATCCGTAACGAAATGGTGCCGGGCGTCGAAGGCGGCATGACCCGACATCTGCCGGGCAGCGAGCCGGTGGCGATTTATGACGCGGCCATGCTCTATAAGGACGAAGGGACGCCGCTGGCGGTGGTTGCCGGGAAAGAGTACGGCTCCGGCTCCAGCCGCGACTGGGCGGCGAAGGGCCCGCGTCTGCTCGGCGTACGGGTGGTAATTGCCGAATCCTTTGAACGTATTCACCGTTCTAACCTGATCGGCATGGGGATTTTACCGCTGGAGTTCCCGCAGGGCGTAACCCGCAAAACGCTGGGGCTCACCGGCGAAGAGCGGATTGATATCAGCCAGCTGCAGGCGTTAGAACCCGGCGCAACGGTGCCGGTGACCCTGACGCGGGCGGACGGGAAGCAGGAGGTGATTGCCTGCCGCTGCCGTATCGATACCGCCACGGAGCTGACCTACTATCAGAATGACGGCATTCTGCACTATGTGATCCGCAATATGCTGTAAAAAAAAGGGCCAGCAATCGCTGGCCCTGAATCTATGCTGCCGAATCAGTTATTCAGCAGATGCCCCATCTTGGCGGCTTTGGTATCCAGATAGTGGGCATTTTTCGGATTGCGTCCGACGATCAGCGGCACGCGCTCCACGATATTGATCCCGGCCTCGGTCAGAATTTCTACTTTTTTCGGGTTGTTGGTCAGCAGGCGGACGCGCTCGACGTTCAGCAGCTTGAACATATCAGCACACAGCGTAAAGTCGCGCTCGTCGGCGGCAAAGCCGAGCTGATGGTTCGCTTCTACGGTGTCGTAGCCCTGATCCTGTAAGGCGTAGGCGCGGATTTTGTTTAACAGGCCAATGTTGCGGCCTTCCTGACGATGGTACAGCAGGATCCCACGACCCTCTTCGGCGATGTGCGACAGCGCCGCTTCCAGCTGAAAACCGCAATCACAACGCAGGCTGAAAAGGGCATCGCCCGTCAGACACTCAGAGTGTACGCGAGCCAGGACGGGCGCCTGGCCCGAAATATCGCCGAAAACCAGCGCGACATGATCCTGCCCGGTTGCCAGTTCTTCAAAACCCACCATCAGGAAATCGCCCCAGGGGGTTGGCAGTTTGGCTTCTGCCACACGTTTAAGCTGCATGTGATTCTCCAGACTTTGTCAGCACCTGAATGTGCTTTCTGTTTGCCGCTATTTTGCCACAATGCCGTGAGGTTCTCCTAATTACGCACTGCTGCCTGCGCGTAAAGCGCACAAACGAACCACTTTCCGTTATGATAGTCGGCAGAAAGGATTAAGGAGATGAAATGCTGTCGATTGCCAGACGAACCGCCACCGGTGCGGCACTATTAATGATTATGCCCGCAGTGGTTTGGCTCACCGGCTGGAAGTGGCATCCTGAACTTCCGCAGCAGGGGTTAAAGGTGCTGTACTGGGTTACCGAAAGCGTGACTCAGCCGTGGGGCATCATCACTCATACGATCCTTTGCGGCTGGTTCCTGTGGTGCCTGCGCTTTCGCCTGCGGGCGGCGGTGGTGCTGTTTATGATTCTGGCCGCGGCCATTTTGCTCGGGCAGGGCATTAAGTCCTGGATCAAAGGCCAGGTGCAGGAGCCGCGTCCCTTCGTTATCTGGCTGGAAAAAACGCAGCAGGTTCCGGTCGATCAATTCTACGCGTTAAAACGCAAAGAACGCGCTAAACTGGTGCATGAACAGCTGGTTCAGGAGCAGGGAATTCCTAAATTCCTGCGCAAACACTGGCAGAAGGAGACCGGTTTTGCTTTTCCATCCGGACACACCATGTTTGCGGCCAGCTGGGCGCTGCTCGGGGTGGGGCTGCTGTGGCCGCGCCGCCGTCGGCTGACCATTGCGCTGCTGATGGTCTGGGCCACCGCGGTGATGGGGAGCCGTCTGGCGCTGGGAATGCACTGGCCGCAGGATTTGCTCGTTGCCACGCTTATCTCCTGGCTGCTGGTGACGCTGGCCACCTGGCTGACACAGCGGCTGTGTGGCCCGCTGACGCCGCCCGGGGAAGAGGCGCAGGATATTAAGAAACGGACGCAATAACAGGGCTAACGTTGTTTTTCGCGCCATCTGGCCCCATATCCTGCAGTGGTGTCGTGCTTTTCCATTCCACCGCTGCAGCGAAAATGATACTTTATAGGGCTGAACGCGGGATTTTTTCGCGCAACCCACATAACGGGAAGTAGTGTGAAATATTTACTCATTTTCTTACTGGTACTCGCGATCTTCGTCATCTCCGTGACGCTGGGTGCGCAAAATGACCAACTGGTTACGTTCAACTATTTACTCGCACAGGGTGAATTCCGCATTTCAACGCTGCTGGCGGTGCTCTTCGCGGCAGGGTTTGCCATTGGCTGGCTGATCTGCGGCCTTTTCTGGCTGCGGGTTCGCGTCTCGTTGGCTCGCGCCGAGCGTAAAGTTAAGCGCCTTGAGCATCAGATTGCGCCAGCGGGCGTAGCGCCACTCGATGCAGGCACCCCTGCGGTGAAGGAATAATCGTTTATGCTGGAGTTGTTGTTTCTGCTTTTGCCCGTAGCCGCCGCGTACGGCTGGTATATGGGGCGCAGAAGTGCACAACAGTCCAAACAGGACGACGCTAGCCGCCTGTCGCGTGATTATGTGACCGGGGTTAACTTCCTGTTGAGCAATCAGCAGGATAAAGCCGTGGATCTGTTCCTCGATATGCTGAAAGAGGATACCGGCACCGTTGAAGCTCACCTGACTCTTGGCAACCTGTTCCGCTCCCGCGGCGAGGTTGACCGGGCTATCCGCATTCACCAAAGCCTGATGGAAAGCGCCTCGCTGACCTACGATCAGCGTCTGCTTGCCGTGCAGCAGCTGGGACGTGACTATATGGCCGCCGGCCTGTACGACCGGGCGGAGGACATGTTCAAACAGCTGGTGGATGAAACCGATTTTCGCCTCAGCGCGCTGCAGCAGCTGCTGCAGATTTACCAGTCCACCAGCGACTGGCAGTCCGCCATTGATGTAGCCGAACGTCTGGTGAAGCTCGGCAAAGAGAAGCATCGCGGCGATATCGCCAACTTCTGGTGCGAGCTGGCGCTGCAGCAGATGGCGAACAGCGATATGGATAAGGCCATGTCGCTGTTGAAAAAAGGCGCCGCGGCCGATCGCAACAGCGCCAGGGTGTCGATCATGATGGGCCGGGTATGGATGGAAAAGGGCGATTATCCGAAGGCGGTCGAGAGCCTGGAACGGGTGATCAATCAGGACAAAGAGCTGGTCGGCGAGACCCTCGAAATGCTCCAGACCTGCTACCAGCAGCTGGGTAAAATCGACGAGTGGGAAGCGTTTCTCCGCCGCTGCGTTGATGAGAATACCGGCGCGACCGCCGAGCTGATGCTGGCGCAGATCCTCGAACAGCGCGAGGGGATTGAAGCCGCCCAAAGCTACGTCACCCGTCAGCTTGAGCGCCATCCGACGATGCGCGTTTTCCATAAGCTGATGGACTACCACCTTAACGAAGCGGAAGAGGGGCGCGCGAAAGAGAGCCTCGGCGTGCTGCGCAATATGGTCGGCGAGCAGGTACGCAGCAAGCCGCGATACCGCTGCCAAAAATGCGGCTTTACCGCCCACAGCCTCTACTGGCACTGCCCGTCCTGCCGCTCGTGGTCCACCATCAAACCGATTCGCGGCCTTGACGGCCAGTAAGATTTAAAAAAAGCCCTTCTTTAGTTACAACATACTGTTGGTTTTTTGCACCGCGCTGTCGTTCGGCCATTGCGCCGCCATCGCCGGGCAGGCGCTGAAACGCAGCCTGTTATTTTCCCCTTATCGCAGGTAGAATGCTGCCCGTTTACCTTTTTTGCGCCGAGCCCGGCGCCCATCAACAATTAAGGTCTGGTCATGACGTCTACTGCTACATCTTCTTCTCGCGTTGTCACATCCTCTCCCGTTGTTGTGGCTCTCGATTATGATAACCGCGATAAGGCGCTGGCGTTCGTCGACCGCATCGATCCGCGGGACTGCCGCCTCAAGGTTGGCAAAGAGATGTTTACGCTGCTGGGGCCGCAGTTTGTCCGCGATTTGCACCAGCGTAATTTTGAGGTTTTCCTCGATCTCAAGTTTCACGATATCCCTAACACCACCGCTCACGCCGTTGCGGCGGCGGCCGAACTTGGCGTCTGGATGGTCAACGTCCATGCCAGCGGCGGCGCGCGGATGATGACCGCGGCGCGCGAAGCCCTGCTGCCGTTTGGCAAAGATGCGCCGCTGCTGATTGCCGTCACCGTGCTGACCAGCATGGAAGCCGGTGATTTGCAGGAGCTGGGTATTACGCTCTCTCCGGCCGACCATGCGGCCAAGCTGGCGGCGCTGACCCAACGCTGCGGCCTTGATGGCGTCGTCTGCTCGGCGCAGGAAGCGGCGCGCTTCAAACAGGAGCTGGGCCAGGCGTTTAAGCTGGTGACCCCCGGCATTCGTCCTGAGGGCAGCGATGCAGGCGACCAGCGCCGCATTATGACGCCGGAGCAGGCGCAGGCCGCGGGCGTGGACTATATGGTTATCGGCCGTCCGGTGACGCAGTCTGCCGACCCGGCGGCGACCTTACGCCAGATTAATGCATCGCTGAATAAGGGGGCCTAATGACCGATTCTAACAGCCGTCTGGTTTACTCGACGGAGAGCGGACGTATCGATGAGCCGAAGCAGGTTGTCGAACGCCCTAAAGGCGATGGCGTGGTGCGTATTCAGCGCCAGACCAGCGGCCGTAAAGGTAAGGGCGTATGCCTGATCGTCGGCATTGACGCGGACGATGACGCGCTGGCGAAGCTGGCCGCTGAGCTGAAAAAGAAATGCGGCTGCGGCGGGTCGGTAAAAGAAGGGGTGATTGAAATTCAGGGCGATAAGCGCGACCTGATAAAATCGCTGCTTGAAGCTAAGGGTATGAAGGTCAAGCTGGCCGGCGGCTGATAATAACAACAGGGCCACGGTAAATACCGTGGCCCTGATTTTTTCCGGTGCGTAAGTCAGAAAATCTGCGAGCAGTTATTTTTTATTTGAACTGATTTAAAACTTATTTACCTACCTGGTGACCGATAATTCCGCCAACCGCTGCGCCGCCCAGGGTACCCAGGGTGCTGCCATCGGTTAATACCGCGCCGCCCAGTGCGCCAGCACCGGCACCAATGGCGGTATTACGATCGCGTTTTGACCAGTTAGAACACGCGCTCAGGGACATTACTACCGTGACAGCCAGAACTGCCGCAGCCATTTTTTTGCTCATTGAAGTCATCATATTTTTCTCCTGAATAATCTATTCATGGATACAACTTCCTTTAAGCATAGCGTGAACTATGCGTTAAGGGCTATTCCATGAAGTTTAGTTGCGCAGGTGTTACTTTAATCACGCGGGTGATAGTCACTTCCTGTTATATCGCTAACAATAATTCTACTTTTTTTAAATTTTACCGGCAGGTAAATAGTCTGAATTGGGGGCTCGGAATACTCTCAGACGTGGCGCGGCGCGGCCTGCGCCCACCTGAGTGGGCGACGAAGAAATGAATAAAAGAGGGGGGGCGGATCAGGCGACGCTGACGATATCGACGGTTAAACCACTTTCAGCCAGCTGCTGGCGGGCGGTATCGTGCAGGTTGCTATCGGTAATGATGCGATCGAAGCGCCCAACCGGGCCGAGTGGGTAAGGGTGTACGACGCTGAATTTTGAACTGTCGCTTAGCACAATTGCCTCGCAGCCTTTCTCCAGCACCGCGTTAACCACGTCCGCGCGCATCATATCCCGCCCGGTAAACCCGGTCTCAGGCTGCCAGCCGTCGATACCAATGAACGCTTTGCTGAAATGGACCTGCTGGATAAACTGCCGGGTCAGCGGACCGACCATGCTCTCGCTGCGTTTTTGATAGATCCCGCCGAGCAGAATCACTTCTCCTGGCGTCTCTTTCAGCAGGTGGGCGATATAGCTGCTGACGGTAATGATGGTGATATCCCCACGCTCGGCAAGCGTCCTGGCGAGCAGAGCGTTGCAGCTGCCGTTCTCGATAAATACCGTCTCGCCGGGAGAAACCAGCGTAGCGGCCCGCATAGCCAGCTCACGCTTAATGGCGAAATAGGTCATCATGCGGGTTTCTACGTCCTCGCTATCCAGTGGCACGGCAAAACCGTGGGTACGACGCAGATAGCTCTGCTTTTCCAGCAGATTCAAATCCTGACGTACGGTCACTTCAGAGACACCGGTCATCTTCGCGAGATCGGCCACGCTCATGCGGCCTTTATCGATGACCATTTGCAAAATACTTTGTTGTCGGGCGTTCATAGCAACATCACTGTTAGGGGGCTATTTTACGGGCAATCGACGCTGCGCGGTCGCTTACGGCGCGAAGGACTGTCAGATTTCCCAGGGGGCTTTCGGCTGACCGGGCTTGCTTTCCGGCTCATCGTTAGCCAGAGCCTGCAGCTCCGCCTTGAGGATCTCCAGATTATGAATCGCGGAGTGATAGTCTCCGGCAACCAGAATATCCAGCACGGTATCGATACGTTGGGCGAGCAGGCGGGCATTCAGATCAGACATAGTATTATCCTGGTTACAAAAGCGAATGAAATCAATGATGCAAAAAACGGATGCAAAAGAGAAGTGAAAAGATCGCACAACCTATCTCATCTGGGGGTTTTTAGAGCAGGAGCGGGAAAACGAACGGCTCCCGGAGTCGGGAGCCGCTGAGGAGTACTATCAGGCGAACGGACGGGCAATAACGCTACGGGTTTCCATTCTGACTTCGGCAATCTTAACGTCGATAACGTCGGTCACCTTGTAGACGGTTTCACCCTTAATCTGTACGGTGCCGTTTTCCTGGCTGCAGACCAGCTCATCGCGGACGGCGTGCAGGAACGGTGCCGGGATAAAGGCGACCGCGCCGTTATCGACCAGGCGCACGCGCATGCCGCCGCGGCTGATATCGATAATTTCCGCCGCGAAGCGCGTATCGGTGCCGGCGTTCGGGCTCAGGTAACGTGCGTACAGCCAGTCGCCGACGTCGCGCTCTGCCATCCGGTTCAGACGACGGCGTTCTGCCATCTGCACCGCTACGTCATCATTAGGGCGCGCGATGGTTTCACCTTTAATAATGGCTTTCAGCAGGCGATGGTTAATCATATCGCCGTACTTACGAATCGGTGAGGTCCAGGTGGCGTAAGCTTCGAGGCCAAGGCCGAAGTGCGGGCCCGGTTCGGTGCTGATTTCGGCGTAGGACTGGAAGCGGCGGATGCGGCTGTCGAGGAAACCAGACGGCTGCGCGTCCAGCTCACGGCGCAGCTTGCAGAAGCCGTTAAGGGTCAGAACTTCCAGCGGATCGACGTGCACGTCATGGGTCTTCAGCAGCGCGGCCAGCTGTTCAGTATTGGCCGGATCGAAGCCGGTATGCACGTTGTAAACGCCAAAGCCCAGGCGGTCGCGCAGCACGCGAGCGGCGCAGATGTTGGCGGCAATCATCGACTCTTCAACGATGCGGTTAGCGATACGGCGCGGCTCGGCAACGATATCCAGCACTTCACCTTTCTCACCCAGCACGAAGCGGTAGTCCGGACGGTCCTTAAACACCAGCGCATGGGTTTTACGCCATTCGCTGCGGCGCAGGCACAGGTCCTGCAGCAGGGTAATCTGCTGAGCGATGGCTTCGCTTTCGGGCTGCCAGCTGCCGGTATTTTCCAGCCAGTCGGAGACGTTGTCGTAGGCCAGCTTCGCTTTCGACTCAATCGTGGCGGCAAAAAATTCAATATCGTCTTCAATGGTACCGTCGGCCGAGAGGATCATGCGGCAGGCCAGCACCGGACGGATTTCGTTGGCGCGCAGCGAGCACAGGTCGTCGGAGAGCTCGCGTGGCAGCATCGGGATATTAAAGCCCGGCAGGTAGTTGGTGAAGGCGCGAATTTTTGCCGCGTCGTCCAGCTTGCTGCCTTCGGCAATCCAGGCGGTCGGGTCGGCGATCGCGACGGTCAGCTGCAGCTTACCGTCAGCGGCGGCTTCCACATACAGCGCATCGTCCATATCCTGGGTGCTGGCGCTATCGATGGTCACGAACGCCAGCGCCGTCAGGTCGCGACGCTCCAGCCCTTCGTCCAGCATCTCGGTAGCCACGCCGTCTGGCGCTTCTTTTTCCAGATTATGGCGCGCCAGGGTAACCCACCACGGCACGAAGTGGTCGTCGCTGAAGGTGATGAACTGGGTTAATTCGGCGTAGAAGCCGCGGTCGCCTTTCAGCGGATGGCGGCGCATTTCGGCCACCGCCCAGTCACCCTCGCTGAAATCGTGGCTGACGCTGCGATCGGCGCGGCACGGAATGGCATCTTTCAGCAGCGGATGATCGGGAACAATAGACAGGCGATCGTCTTTTTTATGCACTTTACCAACGAAACGCGTCAGGAAAGGCTCGATCAACTCTTCCGGCTCCGCGCTTTCACGTTCTTTTTCAGTATGGACCACGGCGGTAATACGATCGCCATGCATCACTTTTTTCATTTGCGGCGGCGGAATGAAATAGCTTTTCTGCGAGTCAACTTCGAGGAAGCCAAAGCCTTTTTCCGTACCCTTAACGACCCCTTCAACGCGAGGAGTCTGAGAATGCAGTTGCTGTTTAAGCTGCGCTAGCAGCGGGTTGTCCTGAAACATAATTTGGTATTTTCGTGGCTAAAAGAGCGGCTGTCATTTTTACGCGATTATGCCTGTTGCAGCAAGCGCTGTTTGGCATTTTACGTCCGTTGACCCACATTGCCGAGGGCGATTTTCAGCCGGTTGATCCAGCCGCATAGCCCGCACCAGGCCAGAATATCGATAACCTGCGTTCGGGAAAGCCCGTATTCAGTGAGGGGCGTTAGCTGAGCGGCGCTGAAGCGGTCGGGAGAGCGGGTTAACAGCTGCACCGCCAGATAGATTGCGCGCTCGGATTGATGCTTTTCGCCCCACGCCTGAAGCGCACGATCGTCATGGCGTAATGCGTCGGGAAACGCCTGGGAGCCGGTCCATTCTCGCTCCCAGGCGTTAAAACAGCTAACGCTGCCGTTGATCCGCGCCGCAATCAGCGCGACCAGAGGCGCGAACGGCTGATTTTCACTCAGTTGGGTAAGCAGCTCATCCTGCGCGCTGAGGATAGCATCGTGGACCGCCAGCAGCGGCGCCAGCTCGGCGAGGCCGGGGTGTTGCTGCCAGTTGACCAGCCGCGCCTGGCGATCGTCGTCAGCGTAGCGCAGGTCGCCGTCGCTGACGTCGGCCAGCCAGTCGACGTCAGCAGCGGCAAAGCCTTCTGCCGGCGCATCCTCCTGCTGCGGCATTCCCGGCATCCAGCGCACCGGAAAGCCCAGCGTCGCCTGGAAGGTGGCGATCGCGCGGGCCTGGAAGCCGACAAAACCGATAATCTGGTTAATCAGGATAATATCGCGGCTGGTTAATCCCACTTCGTCCAGCTGGCTGCGGGAGAGGGCGGTAATGACCGAGGGCGAGCTGGCCAGCTGGCGCGCATACTGCGTGATCTGCGCCAGACGACGATTGCTCTCGCGGGATGAGTCCGGGCCCGGCAGCGGCGCCAGGCGCGCCGCGTAGTGGTTACACAGGCGCTGTACGCCATAGACCTGCGCGACGGTTAGCGCCGTGCTCAGGCGATCGTAGGCGCTAAAGGTTTGCAGACGATTCGCCGTCACTGAGGTCGGAAAGAGCGCGTCGGCCAAACATCGAGCCGGCGCCAGCCAGCCCGCATGCGCGTGGAGCAGCTCTTCGGGCAACGTCAGGTCGAGTAAAAAACGGTCTTCGACATAAGCGGCTTCAGGGACGAGCGGTAATACATCCACCGGGCAGATTGTTGACTGGGTCTCGTGATACCAGTGGTTTTTGCCATACACGCGGCGTTGCTCCATGGGCGTTCCTTGATCGATATGTGTCCGGCCGCACTTCTGTGGGCCATCTATGCATAACTATCCTGGCGTAACCCTGGAGCAGGAGAAAATATTGATACGTGCTAACAAATAGCTGATTGGAATAACAGAGCGGGAGAGAAGGCGCGAAAGGTCGTCAGCAGCAGAGTAAAACCCTCCTCACGGCGTGAGGAGGGCAAAGAACTTATTTCAGTTCCAGCTCGTTCATGGCGGCAATGCTGAAGCCGCCGTCAACGTGAACCACTTCACCGGAGATGCCCGCAGAGAGGTTAGAGCACAGGAACGCTGCGCTGTTGCCGACGTCTTCGATGGTCACGGTACGACGAATCGGGGTGACGGCTTCGCAGTGGGCCAGCATTTTACGGAAATCTTTAATCCCGGATGCTGCCAGAGTACGGATCGGACCGGCGGAGATGGCGTTGACGCGCACGCCTTCCGGACCCATCGCGTTCGCCATGTAGCGCACGTTCGCTTCCAGAGACGCCTTCGCCAGGCCCATCACGTTGTAGTTAGGGATCGCGCGCTCTGCGCCCAGGTAGGAGAGCGTCAGCAGGGCGGAGCCCGGGTTCAGCATCTCGCGGCAGGCTTTCGCCATCGCTACAAAGCTGTAGGCGCTGATGTCGTGAGCAATTTTGAAACCTTCACGAGTTACCGCGTTAACGTAGTCGCCGTCCAGCTGATCGGCCGGTGCGAAACCGATTGAGTGAACGAAACCGTCGAATTTCGGCCATACTTTGCTCAGTTCGGTGAACAGAGACTCAATGCTCTCATCTTCAGCCACGTCGCACGGCAGTACGATGTTGGAACCCAGTGCCGCAGCAAATTCTTCCACACGACCTTTCAGTTTGTCGTTCTGATAGGTGAACGCCAGTTCAGCCCCTTCACGGTGCATTGCTTGCGCAATACCGTAGGCGATGGACAGTTTGCTGGCAACGCCAGTCACCAGAATGCGCTTACCGGAAAGAAAACCCATAGCTTTAATCCTTATCGTTATTGCTTATTTTTACTTTAACAATCATGTAGTTAGTGTTGTTATTTCAAAATAACTCAAATTTAGCCGAGAATTATATCCCACTGACGACCCCCTGTGTCACGCTATTTTTCAGCAATAGCGGACATCCAGCGGGCGGCATCGGCGCTGCCGCTGCGTTCATGGGCGTCAACCTTCACGGTCAGCGCAGGCGGCTTATCGTATCCCTGCCATCGCGTACTCTCCAGTATATCACCGGATATCGCGGGCGTTCGGCGCCGTTCTCCGGGCGAAATACGGCTAACCTACGCTCAGGCTCGTCAGCAGCAGCCTGGCGTCGGCGGATCGCGGGAGAAGCTCCCCCGGCGGCGTATCCTGCCACCAGATGCCGCTCCCGGCAGCGTGCAGCTGCTCCCCCAACTGCCAGCGCCCTTGCAGCACCCAGGCGACTCCCGCCGCGCCGGGCCGCTGCGCGGTGGACACCACGCTCACCTGCGCCGTGGCCCGGCTACGCTGGGTCATTATGTTGAAGTCCAGCCCCGGTTGCGTAATCCCCTCGCTGGCCAGCGGCCATTCGCCGGCAAAGGCCCACGGCTCCCACAGGTGCAGGTGATGGGCGATATCTCCGCCGCGCAGCCACAGAGAACCGCCGTCTATCAGGGTTATCACCCGATCTACGCCCGGAAAGGGTGAAAATGGTCCGTCGCTTTGTAAAGTGGCGATGCTGGCCCGCCAGAGAAACGGCGCATCGGGCGACGGCACGCTGACGATTTCTCGGGTTTCGCCGCCGCCGTTTTTCCACGGCGTGACGGGCAGGGAGGATAATGTAAAGGGCATAATCATCGCGGGCATACCACCTTATATGTGAATACATGTAAATTTTTTGATACATGCACTTTTCAATTTAATCACAAATTATTTACAGCCTGGTTCACAAATCCATCATCGGAACAGTGTATGGATTTGTCAATGCTTGTATATACATGATCTGTCATCTGTGATTTACACCTGCCTGGCAGTCGCCGTTCGGCAATTATTTTAATGATCTCAGGAGAATCAATCATGAAGCAGAGCATTACTTTTCGTCAGACCTGCCTGTCAGCCCTGTTTTCTGGACTATTGCTCTGCGGTGGAACGGTCAATGCGAAGGAGTGGAAGTCGATTACCATCGCGACCGAAGGAGGGTATGAGCCCTGGAACCTGACGCTGCCGGGAGGGAAGCTGAGCGGATTCGAGCCCGAGCTGATGGCGAACCTCTGCCAGCGCATGGGGATTGAGTGCAAGCTGGTAGTGCAAAACTGGGACGGGATGATCGCCGGCCTGAACGCGGGAAAATACGACGTGATTATGGATGCCATCGTGATCACCCCTGAGAGAAAGCAGGTGGTCACCTTCACGCAGCCTTATGCCGCCACGCCGGCCTCATTTATTGCGGTAAAAGGCACGCTGCTGCCGCCGGCGACCGGCGCCGGCCACACCATCAAGCTCCACGATGACGAAAAAGAGATTCAGGTGGCGATTGCGCCGCTGCGGGCGGCGCTTAAAGGGAAAACCATCGGTATCGCCTCCGGTACCGTCTATACGCCGTTTATTGACAAGTACTTCAAAGATATCGCGGACATTCGTGAATACAACAGCTCGGCGGATGCGATTCTCGATCTGCAGTCCGAGCGTATTGATGCCGTATTTGACGATATTACCTTTGCCAATACCACGCTTGCGCGTCCTGAAAATAGCAACCTGAGCTTTAGCGGCCCGCAGCTGAGCGGCCCAATCTGGGGCGAGGGCGAAGCGATGGGCGTTCGCCATGCGGATGCCGATTTAAAAGCGAAGCTCGATGCGGCCATTCAGGCCGCGCTGGCCGACGGAACGGTGAAAAAGCTGAGTGAAAAATGGTTTAAGAGCGACGTCACCCCATAAGCGAGGTTGAAGATGGTAAGTCTGCTGAGTTTTGATGAGAACGGCTGGGGGACGGTCATCCTTAGCGCAACTCTGACAACGCTTCTTTTGTCCCTCGCCGCGCTTGCGGTGGGGGCGGTAGTGGGGGGCATCATTGCCGCCGCAAAGCTGTCGCCCCGGGCGCCGGCCCGCTGGTTTGGCTCGGCCTATTCGGTGGTGTTTCGCGGCATCCCCGAACTGCTGGTTATCTACCTGTTCTATTTTGGCGGGTCGGGGCTGGTGTCGTGGGTCGGGCAGCTGTTTGGCGCCGATGGTTTTATTGAAATCCCGCCGTTCCTGATAGGTTCGCTGGCTATCGGCCTCATCTCCGCCTCCTACCAGGCCGAAGTTTATCGTGCGGCGCGTCTGGCGCTGACGCCGGGTGAGGTCGAGGCGGCGCTGGCCATCGGCATGCCGCGCTGGCGCATTTTCCAGCGGATTATGCTGCCGCAAATCGTGCGCTACTCGCTGCCGGGGCTGTCCAACGTCTGGCAAATGAGCCTGAAGGACTCGGCGCTGGTTTCGGTCACCGGGATCGCCGAGCTGATGCGCGCCAGCCAGATAGCCGCCGGATCTACCCGGGAATACTTCCTGTTCTACCTGATTGGCGGCGGTTGCTACCTGCTCCTGACGTTACTCTCTAACCGGGCATTTATTCGGGCGGAAATTCGTCTCAATCGGGCCTGGTCCCGCCGCGCGGCGGCTCAGGCCTAAGGAGAATCTATGTTTATCGACTTCGCCTTCCTCAGCGACACGTTTTTAAAACTCTGCGCCGCGCTGCCGGTAACGCTGGGGCTGTTTATCTGCTCGTTTGTCTGCGGCGGGGTACTGGCGCTGGGCGTGCTGGCACTGCGGATGAGCCGCTGGCCGCTGCTGAGCGGCTTTGCGAAAGGCTACATCCTGGTCTTTCGCGGCTCTCCGCTGCTGATTCAGCTGTTTCTGATCTACTACGGGCTGGGGCAGTTTGGCGTCATCCGCCACAGCTTTTTATGGCCGCTGCTGCGCGAGCCGTTCATCTGCGCGGTGCTGGCGCTGGCGCTGTGCACCGCGGCCTATACGGCCGAAATCCTGCGCGGGGCGCTGCTGGCGGTTCCCATCGGTCAGATTGAGGCCGGCCAGGCCTGCGGAATGTCGCGCTTCCTGCTGCTGCGCAGGATTGTCGCCCCGGTGATGCTGCGCTACGCGCTGCCGGCCTACTCCACCGAAGCGATCCTGCTGGTGAAATCGACGGCGCTGGCCAGCCTGGTCACGGTATGGGACGTCACCGGCGTGGCGCAGCAGATTATCCAACGAACCTACCGGACGATGGAGGTCTTCCTCTGCGCCGCGGCGATCTACCTGCTGCTTAACTTTATTATCGTGCAGCTTTATGCCCTGCTGGAGCGTCGCCTGACGCCGCACACCCGGCAAAACCCTGCCACCGTTTCACTCAAAACCGCCGCTAAAGGAGAATAGTATGCACGATTCCCGTCCCGTGACGCTGTCAGTCAGCGATATCCACAAATCCTTTGGCTCGCTCGAGGTGTTAAAGGGGATTTCTATCCAGGCGCAAAAAGGCGATGTGATTTCGATCCTTGGCGCCAGTGGTTCTGGAAAAAGCACGCTTCTACGCTGCATTAACCTGCTGGAAACGCCGGATGCGGGCGTGGTCAGCGTCGGCGGTGAAACCATCGAGATGAAGCATCATGCCCGCGGCCACCGCCTGGCGGCCAACCCGAAGCAGATTGAGCGCCTTCGCTCGCGGCTGGGGATGGTTTTTCAAAGCTTTAACCTGTGGTCGCATATGACGGTCCTGCAAAACGTTATCGAAGGCCCGCACTACGTTTTAAAACGCAGTAAGCAGGAGTGTATTGAGCAGGCGGAGCAGCTGCTCGATCGCGTTGGCATGCTGAACCGCAAGGACTTCTACCCGGCTCAGCTCTCCGGCGGGCAGCAGCAGCGGGTGGCCATCGCCCGCGCGCTGGCAATGGATCCGGAGGTGATGCTCTTCGATGAGCCGACCTCGGCGCTGGACCCGGAGCTGGTCGGTGAGGTGTTGAAAGTGATGCGCAGCCTGGCAGAAGAGGGGCGCACCATGCTGGTGGTGACCCATGAGCTAGGATTTGCCCGCCACGTCTCTAACCGCGTGGTGTTTATGCATCAGGGGACGATCGACTGCGACGGTCCGCCGGACGCGCTCTTTGGTTCACACGCATCGCCGCGTTTTCAGCAGTTTATTTCCAGCCACCACCAGCCGGGGCAGCCAGTATGAGCGAACGCGTGCTGTGGGGAGACGCCCCGTTATGCTGGCAGGACGTCGTGCGGGTAGCGCGAGAAAAAGCCGTGCTGGCGCTGAGCGACGGCGCCTGGCAGCGCATTGCCCAGGGCCGGACGATTGTTCAGCACATTATTGACTCCGGGCAGATAGCCTACGGCATTAATACCGGCCTGGGGGCGCTGTGCAACATCACGCTGCCCGAAGAGCAGCTCGGGCAGCTATCGCGCAATACCCTGCTCAGCCACGCCTGCGGCGTTGGCCCGCTGCTGGATGAAACGCACGCGCGCGCCATTATGTGCGCGGCGATAGCCAACTACAGCCACGGGAAGTCGGGGATTTCCTGCGCCATTGTTGAGCAGCTGCTCGCCTTTCTGAATCTGCAGATTACACCGCAGGTCCCGTCGCAAGGGTCGGTGGGCTACCTGACCCATATGGCGCATATCGGCCTGGCGCTGATGGGGATCGGCGACGTGAGCTGGCAGGGGCAGGTCGTTCCTGCCGCGCAGGCTCTGGCGCAGGCCGGGCTCGAGCCCATTGCGCCGGGAGCAAAAGAGGGGCTAAGCCTGGTCAACGGTACGCCCTGTATGACCGGCATGGCCTGCCTGGCGCTGGATGATGCCGCCCGGCTGCTGGACTGGGCCGATGTGACCGGTGCCATGAGTTTTGAAGCCCTGTGCGGGCAGGCGGTGGCCTTTGACGCCGAGATCCTCGCGCTGAAGGCCAGCCCGGGAATGCAGCACTGCGGCCTTCGCTTACGGCAGATGCTGGCGGACAGCCCGCTGCTGGCGGCCAGCCGGGGAGTGCGCACCCAGGATGCTCTGAGCCTGCGCTCTATGCCTCAGGTCCATGGCGCCTGTCGCGATCAGTTCGCGCACGCGATGGGGCAGGTCGACGTTGAGCTTAACGCCTGCACCGACAACCCGCTGATTCTCGGCACCCTCGACGGCTGGCGGGTGGTCTCTCAGGCGCATCCGCACGGTGAATCGGTGGCAATGGCCTGCGATTTACTGGCGATTGCGATGGCCGAGCTCGGCGCCATTGCCGAGCGGCGTCTGGATCGGCTGGTTAATCCGCTCGTCAGCGGCCTGCCGGCGTTTCTGGTGGCAAAGCCGGGGGTGAATTCAGGGATGATGATTGCGCAGTACGTCGCGGCCTCGCTGTGTGCGGAAAACAGGCAGCTGGCGCAGCCCGCGGTGCTCGATAACTTTGTCACCTCGGGTCTGCAGGAGGATCACCTGAGCCTCGGGACCGGCTCGGCGCTGAAGCTCCAGCGTCTGCTGAGCAACCTGTATCAAATTCTGGCGATTGAGTATTTGCTCGCCGCCCAGGCGCTGGAGTTCCATCCTGTCGACATGCTGGCGCGGGGCACCCGCCACGGCCTGGCGCTGCTGCGGCAAAGCGTGGCGACATGGGAAGACGATCGCTGGCTTGCCCCGGAAATCGCTAAAGCGGTCGCGACGATTAAAAAACAGCCGGCGAACTGGCTGGCATAGCGGGTCGGCGGCGAAAAACACAACGCAACAAGAAAATCGTTTACAGCGAGGAAACTATGTCTTCATTTTCTTCAACAGATGGACAGTCAAAAGGCAGTGAACAGGGCATACGGGAAACGCGCTCGATCGATTTTATCCCCGAAAGCGAGAGACATGGACATCCTTTCAGCCAGTTTACGCTGTGGTTTGGCGGCAACCTGCAGATTACCGCTATCGTTACCGGCGCGCTGGCCGTGGTGCTGGGCGGCGACGTGGTATGGTCGCTGATTGGCCTGCTGCTGGGGCAGGTCCTTGGGGCCGCGGTGATGTCGCTGCACGCCCTGCAGGGCCCGCGCCTGGGGCTGCCGCAGATGATCATCAGCCGCGCGCAGTTTGGTGTTTTTGGCGCGGTGGTTCCGCTGGTGCTGGTCTGCATTATGTACGTTGGCTTTTCCGCCAGCGGCACCGTCCTTGCCGGGCAGGCGATGGCAAGGCTGCTGTCGGTCTCCAACGTCACCGGCATGCTGCTGTTCAGCGCGATTATCATCGTCATTGCCGTGCTGGGCTATCGGGTGATCCATAAGCTGGGCAAAGTGGCGAGCATCGTCGGCGTGCTGGCGTTTGCCTATCTGTTTATTACGCTGCTGCTCTCCGCAGACCTGTCGACCATCGCGCAGAATAGCCATTTCTCCCTGCCGATGTTCCTGCTGGCCGTGTCGCTCTCATCGTCGTGGCAGATAGCCTTCTGCCCGTACGTTTCCGACTACTCGCGCTATTTGCCGAGCAACGTATCGGGTGCGAAAACCTTTTTCTGCGTCTTTAGCGGTACGGTGCTTGGCACCCAGGCGTCAATGACCCTGGGCGTGCTGACGGCGGCCATAGCCGGCAGCGCTTTCCCCGGGCATGAGGTGAGTTTTATCGTGGGATTAGGTAAAAGCCAGGTGATGGCGATGGTTATCTACTTTGCGATCTGCTTCGGCAAAATCACCTTCACGACGCTCAATGCCTACGGCAGCTTTATGTCGCTGAGCACCATCGTTTCCGGCTTTCGCAGCCAGACGTCGCTATCGCAGCGATCGCGTCTTATCTTCGTGGTTCTGATGGTGTCAATATCGTGCATTATCGCCCTGCTGAGCGAGCCGGCGTTTCTGAAGAACTTCACCCATTTCCTGCTGTTCCTGCTGGCGTTCTTCGTTCCGTGGAGCGCCATTAGCCTCACCGATTACTATCTTATCTCTGCCGGCGCCGTGGATATTCCCGCGCTGTCTGACCCGAAAAAACGCTACGGCTACTGGAATATTTACGCCATTATCATCTACGTGGTGGGGGTGCTTATCCAACTGCCGTTTATCGAGAACCCGCTGTTCCACGGCTCGTTGACGTGGATATTTGCCGATAACGACGTGTCGTGGATTATCGGCTGGTTCGCCACCGGGCTGCTGTACTACTCGCTGCGTCGCTTTGACCGGCGGGTGCTGCCGGCGCAAACCATACTTCCGGGCTGAGAACGCGCCTGCGGGCACCGCTAAGCAACAGGCCCGGGTAAGGCGCCGACCTTACCCGGGTGATTGAGGGACTATTTACCGTCTTTGCGCCACGCGTCGGCGGTTAGCGCTTCGCCAAAGTGGCCGGCGATCAGCCGCTTGGTCAGGTCATGCAGCGGCGACGCCAGCACGTCAGCGGTGCTGCCGCGCTCCACCACTTCCCCCTGATGCATCACCAGAACCTGATCGCTAATATGCTTCATCATGCCTAAATGCTGGGTAACGTAGATATATGAAATACCCTGTTTCTCCTGCAGCTCCAGCATCAGGTTGATCAGCTGTGAACGCATCGACATATCCAGCGACGCCAGCGCCTCATCGCAGACAATGACCTTAGGCCGCAGTATCAGCGCGCGCGCAAGGCCCAGACGCTGCTTTTGCCCCGGCGCCAGCATATGCGGGTAGTAGCTGACGTGGTCCGGCAGCAGGCCGACCATCCGCAGCGTCTCAATAATCTGCTTCTGCCGCGCCTCCGGCTCAAGCTCGGTGTTCAGACGCAGCGGAAAGTCGAGGATCTGCGAAATGCGCTGACGCGGGTTCAGCGAGGTTGACGGATCCTGGAAAATCATGCGGATACGCTGGCTGCGGAACGAGTAGTCGCCGAATGCCAGCGGGCGGTCGTCAATCAGCAGTTCGCCGGCGCTGGGTTCAATCATGCCGGCCAGCATTTTCGCCAGCGTGGATTTCCCCGAGCCGTTCTCGCCGATGATCGCCAGCGTCTGGCGCTCGCGCAGCGTAAAGCTCAGCGGCTTGACCGCTTCCACCGTCTGACGACGAAACCAGCCGGTACGATAGCGAAAGGTCTTACTCAGATTGCGGACTTCGAGCAACGTTTCGACCATTTCACTCTTTCTCCATGTTCAGCGGGAAATGACAGGCGTACAGATGCGCCCGCGCGCCGGTCAGCCGCGGGGCTTCGATGCATTTGCGCTGGGCGTAAGGGCAGCGCGGCCCGAGGCGGCAGCCGATCGGCAGCTGCTCCAGCAGCGGAATAGCCCCCGGCATGGTATTCAGGCGACTTTTGTGCGGCAGCGCGCTGCCAAAATCGGGGATCGCGCGGATTAACGCCTGGGTGTAGGGGTGATGGGGCGTGGTGACCAGCTCTTCGCTCGGCGCTGATTCCACGGTTTGCCCGCAGTACATGACGTTGATTCTGTTCGCCCATTTGCTCAGCATCTGCAGGTCGTGGCTGATCAGCAAAATAGTGGTGCTGTTGTTCTGATTCAGCCGCGTCAGCAGGCGGATAATTTGCGCCTGGGTGGTGGGTTCCATCGCGTTAGTCGGCTCATCGGCGATCAGCAGGCGCGGCTGGTTGGCAAGGGCGATGGCGATCATCACCTTCTGACACTCCCCGTCGGTTAACTCGTAGGGGAAGCTGCGCATTGCGTCTTTATGATCCTTGATACCCACGCGGTGCAGGAGCTCTATCGCCCGACGTTTACGCCAGCCGAGACGCTGCCACCAGCGGCCCTTAAAGGTCCAGCCGGGAATGTTCTGCATCAGCTGCTGGCCGATCCGTTCGGAAGGGTCGAGACAGGACTGCGGCTCCTGGAAGATCATCGACACGTTGTGGCCAATCAGCTTGCGGCGTTCGCGGCTGGAGAGGCGCAGCAGGTCAATATCGTCGAAGCGCATGCGGTCGGCGGTGACCCGCCAGTTGTCCTTAGTTACGCCGCATATCGCTTTGGCAATCAGGCTTTTACCGGAACCTGATTCCCCGACCAGCCCGCGAATTTCGCCCTCGTTGAGGGTCAGGCTGACGCGATCGACGGCTTTGACCCAGCCTTCGTTGGTTTTGAATTCAATGGTTAAATTGCGAATATCGAGCAGCGGCATTATTCCACCCCGGCGATAATTGCGCGGCGGATGCCGTCGCCCAGCAGGTTAACCAGCAGGACGCTAATCATAATGGCGGCGCCCGGCAGCATCACCGTCCACGGAGCCACGTAAATCAGCTCCAGCGCGTCGCCGAGCATCGCCCCCCACTCCGGAGAGGGAAGCTGCGCGCCGAGGTCGAGGAAGCCCAGAGCGGCAATATCGAGGATCGCCATCGACAGCGCGCGGGTAATCTCGGTCACCAGTCCGGAAGTGATATTGGGCAGGACCGCGAACCAGAGAATATTCAGCGTTGAGGCGCCGTCGAGCCGGGCGGCAATAACGTACTCTTTTTCAAGCTCGTCGTGCACCATGCTATAGACCGAACGCACGATGCGCGGCAGCAGCGCCAGCCAGACGGCGAACATGGCGTGGCTCAGATGCGGTCCGGCAAAGGCGACGACGATAATCGCCAGCAGCAGCGACGGAATCGACAGCAGGGTATCGAGGACGTGGTTCAACATCGCCGACAGCAGGCCGTGGGTCGAACCGGCAATCACGCCGAGCACCAGGCCAAACAGCGAGGCGCCGAAGGTGACGACGAACGCGCCGCCGACGGTGGGCGCCGCGCCGCTCAGCAGACGGCTCAGGACGTCGCGGCCGAGATCGTCGGTACCGAGGAAGAACGACACCTCGCCGTAGCGCGACCATGAGGGCGGCAGCAGCTGATAGCCGAGGAACTGCTGATCGATGCCGTAAGGGGCAAACCAGCCGCCAAAAACGCACAGCAGAATCAGCCCGGCGCAGCCGTACAGGCCGATCATGGCGCTGGTGTCGCCGTAGAATTTGCGCCACACGGTGCGCAGCGCTCCGGGGGGGCGCTTCTCCAGGTACACGCTATCGTAAGGCATATGAATCCGTTTTAATCTTGTTAGTCATGCTGTATGTCTTTTTTAAGTTTCCGCTAGTATCAATGCCTTGCCGACAGTTAATGCGCTAATCTTGCGCACTTATTTGACGGTTATCACGCTGTGCAAAAAGCGTACGCAGCTGCGTATCTCTTCTCCCGGAGTGTCCCCATTGCTCACCGACGCAAAATTAAGAACTGCCCCTGGCAAAAAAGACAAAATCGAGGTCATTTCAGAGGCTCAGGGTCTGAATGTCAGGCTGTCTATATCCGGCAGTATAACATTCTTTTACCGCGACAGAGGGAACGGGAAAGCCGCTCAGCCGCCGACTGGCGATAATCCGACCGTATCATTATTTCATGCCCCGGAGCACAGGGCGGCGTTCAGGGTAGGGCTGAGCGGAGGGTTTGCACCACGATAGCGGTCTCGCGCAACCGCACTAAATCAGGACAGATATCCATTCCGTTGCCGCTCTTTGGTGCAAGCCTCTCTGTCCGGCTGCCAATATCGTTGCTATGTACGTAGAAATATAACGATGGCACCGTTCTTGCTTTATACCCTTCACGATCGCAATAAAAACCTGAATCACTCCCAACGAAGGGGGTGATTCAGGCTGGACAACGGCGCCCATACTTCCCCACATCGATTGATACCGGTGTTCAGGGAGGAATGGGCGCTTTTTTTATCGTTTGAGCAATGACCGTCAAAGGTCTTTCTGCCCGACAAGATCACAACCATTCAGGAGCGACTGGCATGAACACCGAGCCCGCTATAGCAGTGAAAACCGTTTGCCCCTACTGCGGAGTGGGCTGTGGCATGGCCCTCGAGGTTCAGGGGGAAAAGGTCATCAAGGTGTCAGGCAGCAAAACGCATCCTACGAACTTTGGTCGCTTATGCACAAAAGGCTCCACCAGCGCCCAGGCTCTCCGCGATTCCGGGCGAATGGAGTCCGCATTCCTGAGGCACGACCGCAAGGACGATCCGATCCAAACGGCGATGGATGCCGCCATAAAAGAGACCGCCGGGCGCCTCAGGGAAATCCTGAATAAAGAGGGCCCTGATGCCATTTCCCTTTATGTTTCAGGGCAGATGTCGCTGGAAGCGCAGTATCTGGCCAACAAGCTGTGCAAGGGCTATATCGGAACCAACCAGATTGAGTCGAACTCCCGGCTCTGCATGGCCAGCGCAGGCAGCGGCTACAAACTCTCTCTGGGTTCAGATGGCCCCCCGGGCTCCTATCAGGATTTTGACCAGGCCGAGGCGTTTTTTGTCATTGGTGCCAACATGGCCGATTGCCACCCGATTCTCTTTCTCCGGATGATGGATCGGGTCAAAGCCGGTGCGAAGCTGATCGTGGTTGACCCCAGGCGCACCGCGACGGCGGATAAAGCCCATTTATTTATGCAGATAAAGCCCGGGACCGACCTTGCGCTGCTTAACGGACTGCTGCATTTGCTGCACGCCGCCGGTCATACCGATCCTGAATTTATCATGCAGTACACCGAAGGCTGGGAGGCCATGCCTGAGTTTTTAGCGGACTATCCCCCGGATAAAGTCAGCGCTGTAACCGGTATTCCCGAGAGCGATATTCGCCGTGCGGCACAGATTTTAGGGGAAGCCAAATCCTGGATGAGCTGCTGGACAATGGGGCTAAATCAAAGCACCCACGGTACCTGGAACACCAATGCCATCTGTAATCTACACCTCGCTACCGGCGCCATTTGTCAACCCGGCAGCGGGCCATTTTCGCTGACGGGCCAGCCGAATGCGATGGGCGGGCGGGAAATGGGGTATATGGGCCCCGGTCTGCCGGGCCAGCGTACGGTACTGGTCGAAGAGGAGCGACATTTTGTCGAGGCGATCTGGGGCATTCCGCGTGGAACCCTGCACACCCGCCTGGTCGGCGGAACGGTGGCCATGTTTGAACGCATGATGGCCGGTGATATCAAAGCCTGCTGGATAATTTGCACCAATCCCGTGGCAACGGTACCCAACCGCAAGAATGTGATTGCCGGCCTACGAAAGGCCGAACTGGTTATTACTCAGGATGCGTTTCTGGACACCGAAACGAATCGTTATGCCGACATTTTACTTCCCGCAGCGCTCTGGGCCGAGGCGGAAGGCGTGATGATCAATTCAGAACGTAACCTCACGCTGATGCAAAAAGCCGTTCCGCCTCCCGGGCAGGCCTTACCCGACTGGCTGATTATCGCCCGCGTTGCCTGTGAAATGGGTTTTGCTGACGCCTTCAGCTATACCTGCGCCGAAGAGGTGTTCGAGGAAATTAAACGATTCTGGAATCCCGGGACCGGCTATGACATCCGCGGCGCAAGCTACGACCGGCTGCGCGAAACGCCCTTACAGTGGCCCTGCCCACCGAACGATGGAGCAGATCGCCATCCTGTTCGCTACCTCAATGAGGGGATCAGCCAAAAACTCAAGGTCAGGGAGGACGGTAGCCAACCCAAAATCGCCTTCGCCACGGCGAGCGGGAGGGGCGTATTCTTCCCTCGTCCTTACGGTAACCCGGCGGAGATGCCCGATGTGGACTTTCCGTTCGTGCTGAACACCGGCCGCCTTCAGCATCAGTGGCACACGATGACCAAAACGGGGAAGATCCCCACGCTGGTCAAACTCAATCCCGGCCCCTTTGTTGAAATCCACCCGGAAGACGCGGCCGCGTTAGGCGTCAGGGATAAAGATCGCATTGAGATCCGCTCCCGTCGGGGGCGGGCAATATTACCCGCGGTTGTGACAGATCGCGTCCGCGCCGGGAACTGCTTTGCGCCCTTCCACTGGAATGACGCCTACGGCGAAAATCTCGCCATTAATGCCGTCACCAGCGACGCCATCGATCCCCTGTCACAGCAGCCTGAATTCAAATACAGCGCCGTTGCGCTCATCCGCCTTGAGTCCGAACCTGATGCGAGCGTCTCTCAGCCTGCAGGCGACGCCACGCCACAAGGTACCGTTGCGGCCATGGCCGATATGCTGAGTGAAGGTACCGATCCTGCCGCCATTTCTGCAAGAGAGCACCATATTATGCAAATCAACACCCTGGCCCGACTACTTAACATTGACAGCGCTCCGGTTCCGGTGCTCGAACCCCACGAACAGCTGTATCTGCAGGGATTCCTCACGGGCCTGCGCAGTGGCGAACAGGAGCAAAAGGGGGGCGTTGTGCCATCCTTACCGCTGACGGCGCCGCTTACCCCCGCCAAACGCATGCTGATAGACGGCATTCTGGCCGGGCTATTTTCCCGCACCTGGCTTCCCGGCGCAGGTGTGGATACCCCGCTCCTGGCCGCGGGCCATTCGCCAGCTTCCCTTTTACCCGCGACCCCGGCGGAAACCGATCTTACCGTCATCACCGTGCTGTGGGCTTCTCAGACCGGCAATTCAGAAACTTTTGCTGCCCAGTGCGCTGAACGTCTCAAGGGAGAGGGGCGTTTGGTCAGGCTGACCTGCATGGATGCTTGTCGAGTAGACGATCTTCCGCCGCGGGGATATCTGTTATTCGTAACCAGTACGTTCGGTGACGGAGACCCGCCCGATAGCGGCGCGGCGTTCTGGCAGGCGCTGGGAAGCTGTAACGCCGGCAGGTTTAAAGACATCTCTTACTCTGTTCTGGCCTTCGGCGATTCAAGCTACGACCAGTTCTGCGGTTTTGGCCGCAAACTTGATACCCGCATGGCAGAACTGGGGGGACGACGCCTCGCCGCAAGGGTCGACTGCGAACCTGATTACCAGCAGGCGGCCAACGCCTGGCTTGCCGCAGTAGACCAGGCGCTGGCCGCGCCGGCCGCAGAATCCACCAGAAAACTCACGATACTGTGGGCCTCACAGACGGGCAATGCTGAAGGCTACGCCAGCGAGTGCGTAACTCAGTTTGAAAGCGATGGCTGGGAGGTTAAGCTGCACAGCATGGACGCCTGCGGGCTGGAGCAGATCCCGGCGAATTCCCCCCTTCTTCTGTTAACCAGCACCTTTGGCGATGGCGATCCGCCGGACAACGCCATCTCGTTCTGGCAGGCGCTGGCATCCGATGCGGCATCCCGGCTGAAGTCCAACCCGTACGCCGTGCTTGCTTTTGGCGATTCAAGCTATGACCAGTTCTGTGGCTTCGGGCGTAGGCTCGATGAAAGGCTGGAGGCGTTAGGCGCGCCGCGGCTTACGGCCCGCGTCGATTGCGAACCTGATTATCAGGTTCGCGCATCCGGCTGGACGATGACGGTGCGGGACGCGCTAAGGTCATTTTCCCAGGCCCCGCGGCCCCTGCCAGCCGGCGGCGTGCTGGCAACGTCAGGCAACGATAACGGCATATTAAGCGACCGGCCCGTACAGCAGGTCGTTCAATCCCCGTACGGCAGGCTGAATCCTCTACGCGCTCGCCTTTTGCAAAATCGGGAGCTCAATACGACAGGATCCGCTAAAGAGACGCGCCAGTTTGTTTTCGATCTCAAGGGATCGGGCCTGAGCTATGAGGCCGGGGATGCCCTGGGCGTATGGCCAACGAATTGCCCTGGTCTGGTGGAGGAGATGCTCACCGCGATGAATATTTCCGCATCAGCGACCGTTGCAGTAAAGGACCTGGGAGAGATGTCGGTGATGGAGGCGATGTTGCACCACCATGAAATAGCAAAGCTGACGCCCGATATCCTGGGGTTTATCCGGGATCGCTCAGGCAGCCAGGAGCTGACGGAGCTGCTTAAACCTGAACGCGCGCCGGACCTTAAACAATGGCTGTGGGGGAAACAGATTGTCGATCTTGTGCAAGCGTTTCCCGTTCAGGCTACGGCTCAGGAATGGATGACGACGCTCCGACGATTACAGCCCAGGCTGTATTCGATCTCTTCCAGCCCAAAGGTACAGACCAATGAAGTTCATTTGACCGTTTCAACCGTCCGCTACGACTATAGAGGCAGGCGCCGGGGAGGGGTCTGCTCGACGTTTTTGGCCGATCGGGCGGCAGACGTCGAAATACCGATTTTCGTCCAGAAGTCAGCGCATTTTCACCCTCCGTCAGGCAAGGATACTCCCATGATAATGGTTGGGCCTGGAACCGGAGTTGCGCCGTTTCGCGGCTTTCTGCACGAACGCCGCGCGCGGGGAGATAGCGGCCGCAACTGGCTGTTCTTCGGTGAGCAGCATGCCGAAACCGATTTCTATTATCGCGATGAGCTGCTGGCAATGCGCGAGGAGGGCTTTCTCAGCCAGCTCAGCCTGGCCTTTTCCCGGGATCAGGAGAAAAAAATTTATGTTCAGGATCGTCTCCGTGAACAGGGCGCGCAGCTCTGGTCCTGGCTACAGGAGGGGGCGCACTTCTATGTCTGCGGTGATGCCAGCCGGATGGCCAAAGATGTGGATACCGTTCTCAGGGAAGTCGTTCAGGAGCATGGCGGTCTGAGCGCCGATGCGGCAAGTGATTATGTGGTCCAGATGTCAAAGGAGAAGCGCTACGTCCGGGATGTTTATTAAATAAAGACGGGCTCCGGCAGCCGCTATCAAACAATGGACTGCCGGAGCGAAGAATTGGTTTTATTTATCATCGCTATCGTAAGGCATACCATTCTTTATGTTTCAGCGGGTTAGCCATAGCTCCCAGAATATCAGATAGCACGTTCACGGTAATGACCAGCGCGCCGATAACCATTACGCCCGCCGAAATGGCGGCGTAATCCTGCTGACGGATAGCGTTGATCAGCCAGCGGCCCAGCCCCGGCCAGCTGAAGACCATTTCGGTGATCATCGCCAGCGTCAGCATGGTGGCAAACTGCAGCCCCAGGCGCGGAATAACCGGCGGCAGGGCGTTATGCAGCACGTGACGGTGTAGAATCGTCCGCCGCGAAACCCCGCGGGTGGCGGCGGCCTTCACGTAGTTAGTGTCGTACACTTCGCTGGTGCTGATGCGCATCAGGCGAATCACTTCGGTGGTTGGCGCCACGGCCAGGGTCAGAACCGGCAGCACCATATGGCGTGCGGCGCTGACGATCATTTCATGACGCCACGGCGAATCGGACAGCCAGGCGTCGATCAGCGCAAACCCGGTCACCGTTTTGACCTCGTAGAGCAGATCGAAACGCCCGGAGACCGGGAACCAGCCCAGCGTCAGGGAGAAGAACAGCGTCAGCAGCAGCGCCAGCCAGAAAACGGGAATCGAAAAGCCGAGCAGCGCCAGGGCGCTAATCAGGGTGTCGGGCCACTTGTTACGCATAATGCCGGCCAGCATACCGACGGGGATCCCCACCAGCAGGGCAAAGCCAAAGGCGAGAATGCACAGCTCCATGGTGGCCGGGAAGACCTCTTTCAGCTGCTGTGAAATCAGCTGTCCATTGATGCTGGAGACCCCGAAATCCCAGTGCAGCAGCCCGGTGAACCAGAACTGCCAGGCGTTCCACAGCGACGCGCCCTGTAGCGGAGCGTGCGGCGTAAAGTAGCTCAGGCTGAAGCCGACGAAGGTCAGAAAAAAGAGCGTGACCAGCAGTAACAGCAGGCGCCGCAGGGTAAAAATGATCATGGTTTTTTCACCTCATCTTTTTTGACGTCGTCTTTTTGCACATCGTCTTTTTTCTCCCGCGAAACGCCGGCAAAGGAGGCGTTACCAAACGGGCTCAGGATCAAACCTTTCATATCATAGCGGTAGGCCTGTAAACGCAGCGATGAGGCGAGCGGCAGCACCGGCAGCTCGCGGGCGAGAATATGCTGCGCCTCCTTATAGGCCTCAATGCGCGAAGCCAGCTGCTGGGAGGTTAACGCCTTTTGCAGCACCTCGTCGAACTCGCGGTTGCACCAGTGGGCGAAGTTGGTCTGCGAGGCAATGGCCGCGCAGCTCAGCAGCGGGCGGAAAAAGCTGTCCGGGTCGTTACTGTCCGTTGCCCAGCCGGAAAGGGTCAGGTCGTGGTTCATATCCATCAGCCTCGCCTCCTGAAAACGGCCCTCAACCGGCACAATGATCACCTTCACGCCGATCTGCGCCATATCGGCCTGAATCAGCTCGGCGGTTTTCAGCGGGCTGGGGTTCCAGGCCTGCGAGCTGGTGGGCACCCACAGCCGAAGCGTAAGGTTTTCCAGCCCCAGCGCTTTGAGCTGGGCGCGGGCGGCGGTCGGGTTGTACTCGGTTATCTTCGCTTCGTTATCGTAGGCCCAGGAGGCGCGGGGCAGCATCGATGCGGCGGTTTCCGCGGTGCCGTAATAGATAGATTGCATCAGACGCTGGTTATTGATTGCCAGCGCCAGGGCGTGGCGAACCTGCGGATTATCCAGCGGCGGCTTGGCGGTATTGAACGCCAGCCAGGCGATATTCATCCCCGGACGCAGGGTCAGGCGCAGGCGCGGGTCGTCGCGCAGGATGGTCAGCTGGCTGGCTGCGGGCCAGGCCAGCACGTCGCACTCGCCGGTCAGCAGCTTCGACAGGCGCCCGGTGCCGCCGGAGCCCAGATCGACCACCACCTGCGGCATCAGCGGTTTGCCGCGCCAGTAGCCGGGGTGACGCTGCAGGCGAACGTACTGGCCCGAGCGATACTCTTCCAGCTGGAACGGGCCGGTGCCCACCGGCTGGCGGTCGAGCTGCTCCTGACGATCGCTTTTGGTTAGCTGGTCGGCATACTCTGCGGACATAACGGATGCGTAGTGGGTCGCCAGGTGCCAGAGGAACGAGGCGTCCGGGCGCTTCAGGCGGAATTCGACGGTCTGGTTATCGAGCTTGCGTAAGCTCTCCACGCTGTCGGCGAACTGCAGGCTGTCGAAATAGGGGAAGCTGCTGCCGTTAACGTTGTGCCACGGATGGTCGCGATTAAAAATACGGCTGAAGGTGAAAATAACGTCGTCGGCATTAAAGGCGCGGCCGGGCTTAAACCACGACGTCGTCTGGAAAGGCACGTGGCTGCGCAGATGGAAGCGGTAGGTGGCGCCGTTGTCCAGCACCTCCCAGCTTTCGGCAAGCTCGGGCACCAGACGGTAGGTATAAGGGTCAACGTCGAGCAGACGATCGTAGAGCTGAGCGGCCAGGGTATCGACAATCAGGCCGCTGCTGACTTTCTGCGGGTTAAAGGTATTAACCTGGCCGCTAACGCAGTAGACAAAGCCGCTATCGCGAATATCGGCGTGAGCGGGCAGCGCGGGGGCGGCAACGGCCTGCCCGCACAGCATCGATACGGCTGCCAGTAGAGAGCATAGTTTCAGGCGCATAGTGGTTTTATGATTCCAGAGCAGCGCTCTGTCTTATTAATAGTCAATGACATTTCTCATCCCCTTTATCGTCCTGAGACGTCGTTAGCCGCGGTGCCTGGCGGTGAACCGCTCAACGCTCTGGCCCGATCCTGACCGCGCCGGGTTTCACCTTGAGTATATCCCGTAAACCACCCAGGCATTCTCATTCCGGGGCAGGACGACGATAAAAAAGGGTTCAGCATCAGCAGCAAAGCGCCCGGCAGGCGGACGTGCGCCAGGCCAGATAAGGCGACCGGATTCATCTTTCGCTCTGTTGCGGGCCAGCTACGGGTCAAAAGGCAGAGGGCTGGCGTATTTTTGGACACATTCAGATTCTTTAAATTTTCATGCACGGCACGGCGGGTCATCCGCCCTGGTTGCGCCAGCGGCAAATGCCGCAAAATATAAGGCGCTTGAGTTTGGGTGCGCCGGGCGCAGCCTTGTCAGGTGAGACATGGTATCTTTTTCTGGCTAACTTCTCCAGTTAGCAACGACTTAGGGCTTTGATGACCGGCCGCCGGCGGGACGTTATGGCGGCGGATCCTTGGCTGCCGGATTGCTGGCAGCTAAGAGATATTTCTTCAGCTCGCCGGCGCTCATGGGTTTGGCGTAATACCATCCCTGAACGTTGGCCTGCGGTATTCGCTGTTCAAGAAAGCGTTTCTGATGCTCTTTTTCTACGCCCTCAAAGATAACCTGATTGTGCATATTGCTAAGCAGCGTGATGATGTTATTGAGCAGGGCGGAATTAATTGAGTCCGTACCAATTGACTCCGTAATGGTGCGATCGACTTTTATTTTATCCACCGCCAGTTTTGATAACCAGTCGAGGTTGGAATAACCGGTGCCAAAGTCGTCAAGCGCAATCTGATAGCCTGCAGCGCGGAAGCGGGCAATTTTCTCACCGAGGCTGGCAAGGTTTGCCGTCTGCCTCTCGGTTAACTCGAGGGCGATCAGCTGCGGCGGAATATTAAACTTGTTGCTGACGGTATCGAGATGGTCTTTAAAGGTTTTAGAGAACAGATCGGAGGAACTGACGTTAATACTCAGGTATATTTTGTGGTTATTTATAACGTCATGCAGCTCATTAATTGATTTTTTGACAACGTAGCTGCTGATTTGGTTAATCACCCCGCGCTTCTCCGCCAGGGGAATAAACACGTCCGGGGGAATAACGCCCAGCTCATTATCTTTCCAGCGTATTAGCGCTTCAACGCCCACCGTTTCTCCGCGCTCCAGCGAGACGATCGGCTGATAGACGATGCTGAACCGATCGTTACGTAGCGCGTACTGGAGCCGGGTGAGGATCGAGCTTTTTTTACGGATGTAGAGGTTGATGCTGATCGAGAGCAGGACGCCAATCAGCGTCGAGAGTATGAGCGCGGCGGCCTTTATTGCCCAGGGGATATCTTTAATACCGTGCAGGGACATGCCGGAGACCACGCAAAGGTCGTACTCCCTGCTGCAGGCTCTGGATAAGGCGTATTTTTTATAACGCTCGCCGCCGTGTTCGGTGTCATACACCGCTGCGGTCTCGTTGCCGATAAAAAAGATATGCTGGCTGCGATCGTAGTTACCCACGATGGCGCTGACGCTTTTGTTTTCCGGATCAGAGGTGAAGCGATTGAAGATGAACGGAGAAACGGTGATGGCGAGGTTGCCTTTGGCATAAATGCTGGCTTTGAACTCCTGATTTATCGCTTTATCGAGATACCACGTTCCGCCGCGATAGATAATATCGGCAGGCGTGTTGGTAATATTTTCTGCCGGCGAGAAGGTTCCCCACAGCGCCGAACAGCGCATGCTTTTGCCGTCGATATAGGCAATATCTTTCAGCAGCGATTTAGACCATAAAAGCGCCCGGATGCTGCTTAGATAATCTGCTGAGCAGGGCCGGTTTGGCGATATTCGATCCGCGTCAGCATAAACTTCATCGATTTGTTTTATGACTAAAATAGTTCTGGTTAATATGTTTTTAGAATATTGTTCGGTTTTATTTTTGTCGAAAGTATAAAGCGCCATTTTTGCGCAAAGATAGCCAATAAATAAACAAGAGACAGTGCACATAATGGCGATCTTTTTTTCTTTTATGCTCATTTTTTCACCGCGCGATGTTGTGCCAGCTTCCCTGAAATATGCGGCAGGCGCTATGAGTATAATTGCCAATAGCGGCGAAAGGTACCTCCCTTTTTATCAGGGGCACGCGGCGGGTATCGGGTTGTATAGGCCAGGTGACGAGCGAGGTCCTGTGCCAGACAGGTTGGCGAGCAGGGAAGGCGCGAGGTTATGCCGAACGCACAAAGCGTGATGGGGACTAAATCGGTGCGGATCGCATATCCACTGCCAATCCGCACGGCGTCGCGTACATAAGGCTACGGCAATATTAGAAAAGTGATTGTGGCATATGGGCGATGGCAAACTTCAGCACCTTTTCGCCATCGAAAGATGCATAAGGTAAGCTCTCGATAACGGCAATCTCCTGATGATGGTTCAGCGCGTGGGTGAATTCATTTATTTTATATTGAATGTGAGGCGCGACCAGCACGCAGTCATACGCGGGGGCCACGCTCGGGTAGTTCTCAATACCCACGGCGCTAATTAACAGATCCAGATCCTGCGCATCGGCTATTTTTTGCATTCTTTTCGCTAAAATACCGGCGGTTTCACCAAACAAGCAACATATCAGTAACTTTTTCACGGTTTAACCCTCTATGAAGTCCCGTGTTTACCTTATTACGCTGTTGGCGGTGAAAATGCGTTAGCCATCAATTTTTTGGCTAACGCTTACTCACTTTTCTGGATCCCGCAGATTGCGCCGCACGGAGGCTAAAAATGGCGCAGGTTGGCTCATTCAGGAAGCGACTTTCTTACGTGAAACCACGAAACGATCGTCGTTGCGGGTGAGTTTGGTTCCGTTTGTGCAATATTCCATAGCAAAGTTAAAAAACGCATCAGAGTCGAGCTCAAAATCAAGCTCGATCTTAATGGGTTCACCGGACTTCAGGAGCGCTTCTGCTTGTTCTAAACTGCTGGCTTTAATGATTCCCACAACTGCACCTCGTCTTAGCTTTGGTGGCGTCCGAGCCCTGTTATACACCCTTAAGCTTACAAACATACGACAATCGCCTTTTTTATTTGTCTTTTTTTTAGGCGATTATCGCCGGCAGGCGCAAGGTCAGAGGGCGGTTAAAAGGGCGGGGTCAGTCCAGCGGCAGCAGCCGATTATAGCGTCCGATATAGTCTTTAGGGGTGATTTCTAACTCGGCGCCGTCGTGATGAACGGCGACAAAGGTGCGCAGCACCAGTCCGCTTCTTTTCTCGGTAATTTCCCAGCCCTGCAGGTGATAGGCGTCGCGGGTTGAGCGAATACACAGATCCGAAAAAATCATCATCACCGAGAGCGCCGGCGAGCGATGGCTTTTCATCGTATGGGTCAAGCTGACATGCGCCGCATAGCGACTAAGAGTATGAATGTTAACCGGAATCATGTGCGTTTTCAGTCCATTGAAAGATGATAGCGCAGATGATAATTCACATTAGCACATCTTACCAGTTACAAATCTTTAACCGCGCCGCTTAGCCCTCCGGGAGCGAACGCGCTCCGGCGGCCGGGAGGGGCCGCGGAGCGCGGTAAAGCGGGAAGGCGACGGCAGCTCGCCTGCGCTTATCGTGACGTTGTCACGCTTCGGTAGTCCATATTCTGCAAATCGTCGAGCAGCGTTGGGCCCTGTGGCTGCCAGCCGAGCTGCTGGCGGGTCAGGGCGGAAGTAGCGCGTAAATCCATATTGGCAAAGGCGGCAAACCAGCCGAAATGCGCAGCAGATTGTTCGGCGCTTAACGATTTAAGTGGAATGCCCAGCTTTTCAGCCACCACGTTGGCAATCAGCCTTGAGGGCACCGCTTCCTCGTCAACGGCATGATAGCGCCGACCTTTCTCACCTCGTTCCAGCACCCGCAGATACAGCCGGGCCACATCGTCAATATGCCCGGCTGACCAGCAGTTATTGCCCTCGCCGACGATCGCTGCGACCCCTTTTTCGGCGGCCTGCTGAATATAGTACGTCAGCAGTCCCTGGCGGACGGTGTCATGGACCTGCGGCAGGCGCACCACCCGTACGTCCACGCCGGCTTCCAGCAGCTGGTTGCCGGCGAGTTCTGAGGCCACGCGCGGGTTTGGGTGGGCGGGATTGAAGTTTAACTCACTCGCCGGCTCTCCGTCGTCGGCGTCGCCCATGGCGGTGCCTGAAGTGATAATCAGGGGGCAACGCCGGCCCGCCAGCGCGTTACCGATGGCGAGAATGACCCGACGGTCTTTTTCGCAGTTGGCGACAAAGCGGCTGAAATCATGATCGAAGGCGGTGTGGATCACCGCATCGGCGGCGCTCACTGCCGCCAGCAGCGTTTCGGGATTGTCCAGCGTGCCGGCCTGCACCTCAGCGCCGGCGGCCTTCAGGGCAGCGGCGCTGGCGTCAGAGCGCGCGAGGCCGATGACCTGATGTCCGGCGGCCTGCAGTTCTTTGAGAATACGCGAGCCGATAAAACCGGTCGCGCCGGTGAGAAAAATTCGCATGATCTACCTCCAGAATGAGTATCCAGGCTATGGTAGTCTTAACGCGATACTATAAAAGTAGAGACATTATCAGGGTATAAAAACTAACAGGCTAACCATGACCGACTCCTCAACCCATGCACTTGGTGAATTTTTGCGGGCGCGGCGCTTACGCCTCGACCCAACCGCGTTTGGCTTTCAGGCCGGCCGACGGCGCACGCCCGGGCTGCGGCGGGAAGAGGTCGCCCAGCTCGCCAGTATCAGCCCGACCTGGTATACCTGGCTGGAGCAGGGGCGCGGCGGCGCCCCGTCCCGGGAGGTGCTTAGCCGCATTGCCGGCGGGCTAAGGCTAACGACCCCGGAGCGCGACCATCTGTTTATCCTGGCGTTCGGGCATTTGCCGGAGTCCCGAGTAACCGTCAGCGACGATATCACTCCGCGCCTGCAGCGCGTGCTTGATGTCCTCCAGGTGCCGGCGATTATCAAAACGGCAACCTGGGACGTTATTGCGTGGAACCACGCTGCGGCCTGCATTCTGACCGACTACGGGCAGCTGCCGCTGGCCGAGCGTAACATTCTGCGCCGGCTGTTCACCAACCCCCAGGCCCGCGGCGCGCTGGAAGAGTGGCACGCCGTCGCCCGGCTTATCGTCAGCGCCTTTCGCGCTGACGTCGCGCGGGTGGGTGCTTCTCCAGACACCGATCGGCTGATTGCCGAACTTTCCCACCAAAGCCCGGAGTTTGACGCCTACTGGCGGAGTAACGATGTCGCCGGGCACGGGGAAGGGTTTAAGCGCATGCACCACCCGCAGATAGGGATGATTGAGCTGGAATTCTCGACCTTTAGCGTCGAGGGGCGCGCGGATCTGAACATGATGGTTTTCAATCCGGCCAGCGAAGAGAGCCGGATTAAAATCGCCGCCCGGGTCAGGGAGCAGAAGCCACAGGCGGAAACCCGATAGGCTCTTCGTTCAGCGGCGAGAATTCATACAGCACCAGCGCGTTGCTTTGCAGAGAATCAACGCGATGCCAGCCCGACTGCGGGCTCTCCTCGGCGACGCTCAGCGCCGGGCGCGCGTGGTGCATCAGCCAGCCGTAGTCTTCGTCATCCGGCCCGCTGCGGCTGCGAAACGCTTCAAACAGCGGAAACAGCGCCCCGTGATGCTGGTCAAACAGATGTTGTTTAATCCGCCAGCGCCCGGCCAGGCCAAGCAGCTGAATGCTGTAGGGCTGGCTGAAGCGCTGGGTAAAGGTCTCTTCGCTGGAGAGCCAGGGGTTGAACACGACCGTATTGCGCAGCAGCAGCTGATAGTGCCCGTTATGGCGCAGCAGCAGCAGGTTTTTATCCGTAACCAGCACTTCGCCGCGCAGGCGCCGCCACAGCCACAGAACCCAGTAAACCGGACGCGGCAGGCCGTGAAGGTAGTGCAGGGCCAGGCTGGAGGTGTCCAGCCTGCCGTTAGCGCGCGCCTCGCCCTGCAGGCCTGAATTGAGCCAGAATCCCGCCAGCCACACCCGATCGGCCAGCCCCAGCAGATTATCCATCAGCAGCGCGCCGCGAAAGAAGCGGCCGTTGGTGTCGCGGGTGTTGCCGGTAAGCGTATTCCACGACAGCAGCCACAGGGGAAGCGCGAGCTGGCGCTGGCGCAGGGCGGCCTGGATCTGCCGCAGCTTGTGCACCGGATAGCTCTCGCTGGAGGCTAGCCTGCTGCTATCCAGCTGCGCCAGATCCAGCAGCTCGTTGGCGTCGGCCTGGCAGGCGAGAAAATCGGCTTCGGCGAGGATCGGCGAAGCAAGAAAAGGATCGTCGCTCGTCGCCTCTTCGCTAAAGCGGTGCCAGACGCCCAGCTGCGGCTGCGGCAGTAAAGCCTGCAGCGTTTCACGCTGCTGCCGCCACGCGTGCAGGCGCGCCTCTTCGCTGGCCTGGGGCGACCAGTGCCATACAAAGCGCCAGCTGGCGAGCGTGGCGGGGGAGAAATGGTTAGCTGCGAGGCGTAAGAAGCGCTGGAGCAGGTCGCAGCGGGTGGTCAGTCCGGTATGTAAAATCACTCCCCAGCCCATTTTTGCCAGCCAGCTGAAAATGCGCTGCAGATTATACCAGCAGGCGTAGCCCGCCATCTGCGGGTCGTCCCAGCCGGTGCCGAACAGCCGGCTGCTGAGAAAAGGGTCGTTAATATCGATGGCGTAAATCGGCAGGCTGCCGTGCAGCTGCTCGAGCTCGCGGCGCACGTCTTCGCGCAGTAAATCGTCGAGCTCGCGAACGGTGACGACCATCCGGGTATGGCGCAGCGGCGCCGTGCGCTCGGGAAACTGGCGGATATCAATCTGGCGCGTCTGCTGGGGATTGAGCAGCAGCGGCGGGCTGTCCCAGCCTTTTATCTCCGGCTCGTTTAGCCGGGCGTAGAGCCGCTCGACGGCCACCGGCTGCCAGTCGTCGCCGGCCCCGGCGCGCGGGCGGGCTGTATCCGCCGTCGGCTGCGGGCGCTGCTGGCGATACTGCCGCGGCGTCAGGCCGTGCTGGCGTTTAAACAGATCGCTCATCATACGGGTGCTGGCAAAACCGTGCTCCTGAGCGACCTGCTGCACCGTTTTACGGGTGCTGATAAGCTGCTCGGCGGCTTTGTTCAGGCGCAGCGCGGTGATGTACTGCACAAAGCTCATGCCGACCTCTTTGTGAAACAGACGCGACAGCCAGGCTTCGGAGACAAACTCGGCGGCGGCGACCTCGTGCAGCGATAGCCGGTGCCGGTAGCTGGCCTCTATGCGCGCGACGACCCGGGCTATCCGCCGGCTCCAGTTCTCCGTCCCGCGCCTCGTGCCGGCGGCGATCGGCTGCGTAAAGCGGGTGGCCAGCAGCAGAACGATTTCGCTCAGCCAGCGGTTGGCCTCAAGGCGATAGCGGGGCTGGTGGTTCACCAGCTCGATCACCAGCAGCTGGCGCATCAGGCGGCGCAGGCTATCGTCGGCGTCGCGGGTATCGAGGGAAGTTTGGTAGTCGAAGGTAAAAAAATCACCGTCGAGGCGCGTCAGCCAGCTGCCGGAGAGCGTCAGAACCATCACCGCGTTGGGCTCGCGGCTGCTCAGACGCCAGGGGCGGTTGCGGTTCACTATTTTCAGCCGATCGGCATCCAGCTGCTGATGCTCCTCGCCGTCATGCAGGCTGACGCAGCCCTGCAGCGTCCACAGCAGCGTCAGCGCGTCGCCCTCCGGCTGGCTGAGCTGACGAATATCGCGAACCGCGACGCTAAAGTCGCCTGAATGATGTTCCACCGTCGTCTCCTGGCAAGGACAAAAAACTGCGTGTTATTTTTTGTCATAACCGATTTATATGAAAAACACTTCTCAATATCCCGTCAATATAAAACAAAAAACGGCGTATTAAAGCCGGTCCGGCAGCATAAACTCGAAAGTGTCGCGCAAACACAACAACAGGAATAATAAAAATGACACATCCCCTTATTGAAGCACTACAGGTTAATGAAGCGCAGTTTATTGCCCTCCGTCGTCGCTTTCACCAGCAGCCGGAAATCGGTTTTGCAGAGCATAAAACCAGCGATGAGGTCGCCCGGCTGCTTGGCCAGTGGGGCTATGAGGTGCACCGCGGCCTGGCCGGGACCGGCGTGGTCGGTACGCTAAAAGCCGGCAACGGCGAGCGTCGCCTTGGCCTGCGGGCGGATATGGACGCGCTGCCGATGCAGGAGGCCAGCGGGAAAGCGTGGGCCAGCCAGGTCGACGGCCGCTTTCATGGCTGCGGACATGACGGGCATACCACCACCTTACTCTACGCCGCCGAGTATCTGGCGCGCACCCGTCGGTTCAACGGCACGCTGCACCTGATTTTCCAGCCGGCGGAGGAGCTGCTGTACGGCGGTCGGGTGATGGTTGAGGACGGGCTGTTCGATAAGTTTCCCTGCGACACCATTTTTGGCCTGCACAACATGCCGGGGCAGACGCTGGGGAAAATCGGCCTGCGCGACGGCGCGATGATGGCCTCTTCAGACACGCTGCATATCGAGGTAAAAGGCGTTGGCGGCCACGGCGCGGTGCCGGAGCATACCGTCGATGCAACCCTGGTGGCCTGCCACATCACGCTGGCGCTGCAGTCCATCGTGTCGCGCAACGTCACGCCGTTTGAGCCAGCGGTGGTGACCGTCGGCAGCATTCAGGCCGGGCATGCGCCGAATATTATCAACGACAAGGTGCTGATGAAGCTGACGGTACGCACGCTGAATGAAGAGGTGCGTGAAACCGTGCTGCAGCGGATCCACGATATTGCCGTCGCGCAGGCGGAAAGCTTTAACGCCACCGCCACGCTGACGCACGTCAACGGCAGCCCGGTGCTCAGAAACGATCCTGCCGCCAACGAAAGCGTGCGCAAGGTGGCGACGTCGCTGTTCGGCGCCGGGCTGGTCGGGGAGGTGAAGCCGTTTATGGGCAGCGAGGATTTTGCCTTTATGCTCGAGCACAATCCGCACGGCTGCTACTTCACCATCGGCGCCGGGGATGAAGCGGAGCGCTGCATGGTGCATAACCCCGGCTACGACTTCAACGACGAGATCCTTCTCCCGGGCGCGGCGCTGTGGTGCGGCCTGACGGAAGAGTATCTGCGTTAATCACCTGCGACGGGAGATCCTTATTATGAGTTCCGTATCTTTGAACGCAACGTCGTTCGTCGGTACCGATCGCCTGCTGGCGGGTATCGTTCTCAGCGTGCTGACGTTCTGGCTGTTTGCCCAGTCGGTGATTAACGTCGTTCCGGCGATGAAAAGCAGCCTCGATATTTCCCTCGAAACCCTGACCCTGGCGGTCAGCCTCAGCGCGCTGTTCAGCGGCTGTTTTGTGGTGGCCAGCGGCGGGCTGGCGGATAAATTTGGCCGGATGCGCATGACCCATCTGGGCCTGGGGCTAAGTATTGTCGGCAGCGCGCTGCTGGTGGTGGCCCAGGGGCCGGGGCTGTTTCTGACGGGCCGCGTGCTGCAGGGGCTATCGGCGGCCTGCATTATGCCGGCCACCCTGGCGCTGATTAAAACCTGGTATGAAGGGAAGGCGCGCCAGCGGGCGGTGAGCTTCTGGGTGATTGGCTCCTGGGGCGGCAGCGGCCTGTGTTCATTCGTCGGCGGCGCGATTGCTACCGGCCTTGGCTGGCGCTGGATTTTCGTCTTTTCCATCGTCGTGGCGCTGGCGGCTCTGCTGCTGCTCCGCGGAACGCCGGAAAGCCGCAGCCAAAGCGCGCAGCGGCAGAAGCTGGATCTCAGCGGTCTGCTGACGCTGATTGTCTCGCTGGTGCTGCTGAATTTGTTTATCAGCAAAGGGCATAGCTGGGGCTGGGGCAGCGGGCTGTCGCTGGCGCTGCTGGCCGGCTCGCTGGTTTCGGGCGGCTATTTTATCCTCAGCGGACGGCGCAAGGGCGACGCGGCGCTGATCGATTTTGCGCTGTTTCGCAATCGCGCCTACGGGGCGGCGGTGCTGTCGAACTTTATGCTCAACGGCGCTATCGGCACCATGATGATTACCAGCATCTGGCTCCAGAAGGGCCACAACATGACCCCGCTGGAGACCGGGATGATGACGCTGGGCTATCTGCTCACCGTGCTGGTCATGATTCGCGTCGGGGAGAAGCTGCTGCAGCGCTACGGCGCGCGGCTGCCGATGATGAGCGGCCCCCTTTTCACCGCCGTTGGGATCCTGCTTATCTCCTGCACCTTTCTCGATAAATCGCTCTATATCGTGACCGTCTTTTTTAGCAACGTGCTGTTTGGCCTCGGGCTGGGCTGCTACGCGACGCCGTCGACGGACACCGCGGTGGTTAATGCGCCGGAGAACAAAGTCGGGGTGGCCTCCGGTATTTACAAAATGGGCAGCTCGCTGGGGGGCGCGATGGGTATAGCCGTGACAGCGTCACTTTTCGCGCTGTTCCTGCCCCTCGGCATGGCCAGCGCCGCGCAGTACGCGCTGTGGTTCAACGCGGCGCTGTGCCTGGGGTCGACGGCGGTCAGCGCCCTGATGCTGCCGAGAACGGTTCAGAGCTGATGCTTTTTGAGCAGCGCCCGCAGCTGGTGGTAGGTGAGCCCTAGCAGATCCGCCGCCTGCTTCTGATTGTACTTTGCCTGCAGCAGGCTGGACTGCAGCAGGCTTTTTTCCTGCTCCTGCTGAAAAGCGCGCAGATCCAGCGGCAGCGCGGGGCCGTCCGGGGTTTGCTCCGCGACGGCTGGCAGAGGCTGCTGCGGCTGAAAGGGATTGATAATAATGTTATCCAGCTCGCTGTCGCTGGTGCCGTGGCGATACACCGAGCGCTCCACCACGTTTTTCAGCTCGCGGATATTGCCCGGCCAGCGGTAGCCCAGCAGCGTTGCGGTCGCCCGCTCGCTAAAGCCCGGAAACAGCGGCAGCCCCAGCTCCCGGCACATCTGAATGGCGAACTGGTTTGCCAGCAGCATAATGTCGCTTTGCCTTTGGCGCAGCGGCGGCAGCTGCACCACGTCGAAGGCCAGGCGGTCGAGGAGATCGGCGCGAAAATGACCGTTTTCAACCATCTGCGGCAGATCGGCGTTGGTGGCGCACACCAGCCGCACGTTGACCTGCAGCGGCTGGCTGCCGCCCACGCGCTCCAGCTCCCCGTACTCAATTACCCGCAGCAGCTTTTCCTGTACCAGCATCGGGGCGGTTGCCAGCTCATCAAGAAAGAGGGTCCCGCCGTCGGCGCGTTCAAAGCGTCCCGGATGGCGCTTGCTGGCTCCGGTAAACGCCCCGGCTTCGTGGCCAAATAGCTCGGAATCCAGCAGATTTTCATTCAGCGCGGCGCAG
Organism: Klebsiella sp. BIGb0149; assembly: GCF_004362605.1. Lineage (NCBI taxonomy): Bacteria > Pseudomonadati > Pseudomonadota > Gammaproteobacteria > Enterobacterales > Enterobacteriaceae > Klebsiella > Klebsiella sp. BIGb0149. The sequence continues at coordinate 1,340,044 of NZ_SNYG01000001.1, forward strand.
TTGAGGGAGATAAACGGCCCCTGCCAGCGGGATGAGAGAAAGTGCAGACGGTTCGCGATAAGCTCTTTACCGGTCCCGCGTTCGCCAATCACCAGCACCGGCTTATCCAGCGGCGCCAGTCGTGAGACCTGCTCCAGCACCTCAAGAAAGCTGTTGGCTTCGCCGAGCAGGTTGTCCTTGTATTCCGCCATGATGAAATTCGCCATTTAGTCGTGTGATTCACCAGGTTACTTTAGCAACCCGCTGAGCATATAACAACCATGCCTTTTAAAATCAACGAGATAAAAAACTGGCACGCTATTTGTATTAGTCTCTGCACAGGCCGTTGCCTGATAACAGAACTATGAGGATTGAAATTATGGGTATTTTTTCTCGTTTTGCCGACATCGTGAACGCCAACATCAACTCTCTGCTGGAGAAAGCGGAGGATCCGCAGAAGCTGGTTCGCCTGATGATCCAGGAGATGGAGGATACGCTGGTTGAAGTCCGCTCGACTTCGGCGCGCGCGCTGGCGGAAAAGAAACAGCTGAGCCGCCGCATTGAGCAGGCGCTCGCGCAGCAGGCCGAATGGCAGGAAAAAGCCGAGCTGGCGCTGCGTAAAGATAAAGACGATCTCGCCCGGGCGGCGCTGATGGAAAAACAGAAGCTGACCGACCTTATCGGCAGCCTGGAAAATGAGGCGCAGCTGGTTGATGAAACCCTGGCGCGGATGAAAAAAGAGATCGGCGAGCTGGAGAACAAGCTTAGCGAAACGCGCGCTCGTCAGCAGGCTCTGACCCTGCGTCACCAGGCGGCCAGCTCGTCCCGCGACGTGCGTCGTCAGCTGGACAGCGGTAAAATTGATGAAGCGATGGCGCGTTTTGAATCCTTCGAACGCCGCATCGATCAGATGGAAGCGGAAGCGGAAAGCCACGGCTTCGGCAAGCAAAAATCGCTGGACCAGCAGTTTGCCGACCTGAAGGCTGACGACGAAATCAGCGAACAGCTGGCGGCGTTGAAAAGCAAAATGAATCAAAATAACTGATGACCTACGCAAAATCCTTCAGGCCGCGCTGCCAGTCACAAGACCAGGGCAGGCGATACCGCCAGCCTGAAGGATCAAGCGTCGCGGCGCCGTAGCGCGCCGCCGCTCACTCACTGTAAGGAGTACACATGAGTACGCTTTTTATTGCCATACCCCTGACGTTATTTGTGCTGTTCGTTTTGCCGGTGTGGCTTTGGCTGCACTACAACAATCGCTCTGCCAGCGGCAGCCTGTCGCAGAATGAACAGCAGCGCCTGCTGCAGCTGACCGATGACGCGAAGCGCATGCGCGAACGGATTCAGACGCTGGAAGACATTCTTGATGCCGAGCATCCAAACTGGAGGGACAAATAATGGCCGGACTCGATTTGAGTAAAAAACTGTGGCGAATTCCCCAGCGCGGCATGGTGAAGGGCGTTTGCGCCGGGATCGCGCACTACCTTGATGTGCCGGTTAAGCTGGTGCGTTTGATAACCGTCCTGGCGATGATTTTTGGTCTCTTTTTCTTTGTGGTGGTGGCATACATTATCCTGACGTTCGCCCTCGATCCGATACCGGAAAACGAGCTGAACGGCGAGAAAGTCCCGGCCAGCGGCGAGCTGCTCGCCGAGGCGGATCGCGAGCTGGCGGCCAGCGAGCGGCGCCTGCGGGAAATGGAGCGCTACGTCACCTCCGACACCTTTACCCTGCGCAGCCGCTTTCGTCAGCTGTAGCTTAACCTGAGGTTACCTATGAACATCAAATGGCAGCAGGCAGGACAAAAAGTAAAACCGGGTCTGAAAATCGCCGGCCGGCTGGTGCTGCTGACCGCGCTGCGCTATGGCCCGGCGGGCGTTGCCGGCTGGGCAATCAAGTCGGTTGCGCGTCGGCCGGTGAAAATGCTGCTGGCGGTTGCTCTCGAGCCGCTGCTCAGCCGCCTGGCAAACCGCTTAACCCGCAACATGAAGTAGCGGGCGGGGATCGTAGTGCCGCACTTTATAACTTCTCGGCTTATCCCCACCTAATGGCTTATGATTAAAGCACTTTCTTCAAAGCACTAGCCTGAAATATTACGGATAGCATGGGATGGCAATGAAGCGACTTAAAACTGAATTCAATGCGCTGGTCAACCGTGGCGTTGACCGGCACCTGCGTCTGGCCGTTACCGGCCTTAGCCGCAGCGGCAAGACCGCGTTTATCACCGCGCTGGTCAACCAGCTGCTGAATATCCACTCCGGCGCGCGCCTGCCGCTGCTCAGCGCGGTCAGGGAAGAGCGCCTTCTGGGCGTCAAGCGCGTCCCGCAGCGCGACTTCGGCATTCCGCGTTTTACCTATGATGAAGGGCTGGCTCAGCTCTACGGCTCGCCGCCGATGTGGCCGACGCCGACCCGCGGCGTCAGCGAGATCCGCTTGGCGCTGCGCTACCGCTCCGGCGAGTCGCTGCTGCGCCACTTCAAGGATACCTCCACGCTGTATCTGGAAATCGTCGACTACCCCGGCGAATGGCTGCTGGATTTACCCATGCTGGCGCAGGACTACCTCGGCTGGTCGCGGCAAATGACCGGGCTGCTGCAGGGCCAGCGCGCGGAGTGGTCGGCGCGCTGGCGCCAGCTGTGCGAAGGGTTGGATCCGCTGGCGCCGGCCGATGAAAACCGGCTGGCGGAGATTGCCGCCGCCTGGACCGACTATCTGCACGCCTGCAAGCGCGAAGGGCTGCACTTTATTCAGCCGGGGCGCTTCGTGCTGCCCGGCGATATGGCCGGCGCGCCGGCGCTGCAGTTCTTCCCATGGCCGGACGTGGACGCCGTCGGCGAAGCCCGGCTGGCTCAGGCGGACAAGCACACTAACGCCGGGATGCTGCGCGAGCGCTTCAGATATTACTGCGAGAAGGTGGTTAAGGGCTTCTACAAGGACCATTTTCTGCGCTTTGACCGCCAGATTGTGCTGGTGGACTGCCTGCAGCCGCTGAACAGCGGGCCGCAGGCCTTCAACGATATGCGCCTCGCGCTGACCCAGCTGATGCAAAGCTTTCACTACGGCCAGCGGACGCTGTTCCGCCGCCTGTTCTCCCCGGTGATTGATAAGCTGCTGTTTGCGGCGACCAAGGCCGATCACGTGACCGTCGATCAGCATGCCAACATGGTGTCGCTGCTGCAGCAGCTAATTCAGGACGCGTGGCAAAATGCGGCCTTCGAAGGGATTAGCATGGACTGCCTGGGGCTGGCGTCGATTCAGGCCACCCAGGGCGGGCTGATTGCGGTCAACGGCGAGAACATTCCCGCGCTGCGCGGCGATCGGCTGAGCGATGGCCAGCCGCTGACCATCTATCCCGGCGAAGTGCCTGCGCGCCTGCCGGGCCAGGCGTTCTGGCAGCAGCAGGGCTTTCAGTTTGAGAATTTCCGCCCGCGGGTGATGGATGTCGATAAGCCGCTGCCGCATATTCGCCTGGACGCGGCGCTTGAGTTTTTGATTGGAGATAAATTGCGATGAGCGAACCGTTAAAACCGCGTCTTGATTTCAACGGACCGCTGCAGGCGGAGCCTGGCGAGGCGCTAAAGTCTGCCCGCGCGTTTGCCGGCGCTGACGCAGAAAAGTTTGCCCCGGCGCGGGTTGACCTGCTGACAGAAGACGAAGAGGGCACCGCGGAAGCGGTGGTGGAATCGGTTCTGCGGCCGAAGCGCAGCCTGTGGCGGCGGATGGTCAGCGCCGGGCTGGCGATATTTGGCGTCAGCGTGGTGGCGCAGGGCGTGCAGTGGACGATGACCGCATGGCAGACGCAGGACTGGATTGCGCTCGGCGGCTGCGCGGCCGGGGCGCTGATCGTTGGGGCGGGCGTCGGTTCCGTTGCCACCGAATGGCGGCGCCTGTGGCGGCTGCGCCAGCGCGCCCACGAGCGCGACGAGGCCCGCGACCTGATGCACAGCCATGCGGTAGGAAAAGGGCGGGCGTTTTGCGAAAAGCTTGCCCAGCAGGCGGGGCTCGATCAGGCGCACCCGGCTCTCCAGCGCTGGTATGCCGCGATCCACGAAACGCAAAGCGATCGTGAAGTTGTAAGCCTGTATGCACAGCTGGTTCAGCCGGTGCTGGATGCCCAGGCGCGGCGCGAAATCAGCCGATCGGCGGCGGAATCGACGCTGATGATCGCCGTCAGCCCGCTGGCGCTGGTGGATATGGCGTTTATCGCCTGGCGTAATTTACGCCTGATTAACCGGATTGCCACGCTGTACGGCATCGAGCTGGGCTACTACAGCCGCCTGCGCCTGTTCCGTCTGGTGCTGCTGAATATCGCCTTCGCCGGCGCCAGCGAGCTGGTGCGGGAGGTTGGAATGGACTGGATGTCGCAGGATCTGGCGGCCAGGCTATCGGCCCGCGCGGCGCAAGGCATCGGTGCCGGGCTGCTCACCGCGCGGCTGGGGATCAAAGCGATGGAGCTGTGCCGCCCGCTGCCGTGGATCGCTGACGATAAGCCGCGGCTGGGGGATTTCCGCCGCGAGCTGATCGGTCAGCTGAAAGAGACGCTGCAAAAAAGCAAAGCCCGCCCGGAATAACCTTCTTAGCCGATCTGGCCGTCGCTCCCCGGCGGCCAGCGGCGCATTCTCGCTTTTCTTCGCTCGCCTTTACGCCACAGCGGCCATTTTTCCGCCATACTGTCAATATTTGTTGACAGCTATCTTCACGCCAGCAAATAACTGTCCTATTATTCATCCGTCATTGGCCTTTTTAGGGTGAAAACTCCTATGCGTCTTGAAGTCTTTTGTGAGGACCGTCTTGGTCTGACCCGTGAATTGCTCGATTTGCTGGTGCTGCGGGGGATCGATCTCCGCGGTATAGACATCGACCCTATTGGCCGAATCTATCTTAATTTTGCCGAGCTGGAGTTCGCTAACTTTAGCAGCCTGATGGCGGAAATCCGCCGTATCGCCGGCGTTACCGACGTGCGCACCGTGCCGTGGATGCCGTCTGAGCGCGAGCATCTTGCGCTGTCGGCGCTGCTGGTGGCGATGCCGGAACCGGTGCTCTCGTTGGACACCAAAGGGAAAGTCGAGCTGGCGAACCCGGCCAGCTGCCAGCTTTTTGCGCAAAGCCAGGAGCGGCTGCGCAATCACCCGGTGGCCCAGCTAATTACCGATTTTAACATCCAGCGCTGGCTGGAAAGCAGCCCGCTGGAGTCGCACAGCGAGCATGTGGTGATCGGCGGACAGAACTTTGTGCTGGAGATTACGCCGGTCTATCTCGAAGGCGAGCACGGCGAACGCGTGCTCACCGGGGCGGTGGCAATGCTGCGTTCCACCGTGCGTATGGGGCGTCAACTGCAGACCATGACCACCCAGGATACCAGCGCGTTCAGCCAAATTCTCGCCGTCGGCCCGAAAATGCGCCACGTGGTTGAGCAGGCCCGCAAGCTGGCGATGCTCAGCGCGCCGCTGCTGATCGTCGGCGATACCGGTACCGGGAAAGACCTTCTGGCGCACGCCTGCCACCTCGCCAGCCCGCGGGCGAGCAAGCCCTATCTGGCGCTGAACTGCGGTTCTATCCCGGAAGACGCGGTGGAAAGCGAGCTGTTTGGCGATGCCATTCAGGGCAAAAAAGGCTTCTTTGAGCAGGCTAACGGCGGCTCGGTGCTGCTGGATGAGATCGGCGAAATGTCGCCGCGCATGCAAACGAAGCTGCTGCGTTTCCTTAACGACGGCACCTTCCGCCGGGTGGGGGAAGACCACGAGGTTCACGTCGACGTGCGGGTGATCTGCGCCACCCAGAAAAACCTCGTGGAGATGGTGCAGAAGGGGCTGTTCCGCGAAGATCTTTACTACCGCCTCAACGTCCTGACCCTGCATTTGCCGCCGCTGCGCGACTGCCCGCAGGATATCATTCCGCTGACCGAGCTGTTCGTCGCCCGCTTTGCCGACGAGCAGGGGATCCCGCGGCCGAAGCTCTCCGCCGACCTCAGTACGGTGCTGACCCGCTATAGCTGGCCTGGCAACGTTCGCCAGCTGAAGAACGCGGTTTATCGTGCGCTGACGCAGCTTGAGGGCTACGAAGTGCGGCCTCAGGATATCCTGCTGCCGGATAGCGACGTCGCCTCGCTGCCGGTAGGCGAAGAGGCGATGGAAGGTTCGCTGGACGATATTACCCGTCGCTTTGAGCGTTCCGTTCTGACCCAGCTTTATCGTAGCTTCCCGAGCACCCGTAAACTGGCGAAGCGTCTGGGGGTTTCCCATACCGCGATTGCCAATAAGCTGCGCGAGTACGGCCTCAGCCAGAAGAAGGGTGAGGAATAGAGCAGCCTCGTTGGCCGGCAGCATCGCCGTCGGCCAACGTACTGCAAACTTATTTTCCAGGATTTGAGATGGTAATGTCGCCTGGCCCGCTGCTGTCGTGGCTGAAACTCCTGACCCTCTCCGCCGCGCTGTCGTTTGTGCTGTTCTGGCTGCACCTGCCTGCGGCGCTGCTGCTTGGCCCGATGATCGCCGGCATTACCTTCAGCCTGCGCGGCGCGACAATCAGCGTACCTCGACCCTTTTTTATCGCCGCTCAGGCCATCATTGGCTGCATGATCGCCCTAACCCTCACTCCCTCAATTTTTGGCGTGCTGCTCGGCCACTGGCCGCTGGTGTTGTTTATTCTGTTCGCTACGCTGGCCTTCAGCGCGCTGGCCGGGTGGCTGCTGGTGCGCTACAGCTCGCTGCCCGGGGCGACCGGCGCGTGGGGCAGCTCGCCGGGCGGCGCCTCGGCGATGGTGGTCATGGCGCAGGATTACGGCGCCGACGTGCGGCTGGTGGCCTTAATGCAGTATCTGCGGGTGTTGTTCGTCGCCGGCGCGGCGGCGCTGGTGGTGCGCTTTGCCCCTGGCGGCGAGGCGCAGGAGATGAACCAGCAGATCGTCTGGTTTCCCGCCATCAGCGGGCAGCTGCCTTTGACGCTGCTGCTGACCGCCGCCGCGGGCTGGCTGGGCCTGCGCATGCGCTTTCCTTCCGGCGTGATGCTGCTGCCGATGCTGGCGGGGGCGCTGGTGCAGGGAGAGGGCTGGCTGATGCTGGAGCTGCCGGAATGGCTGCTGGCGCTGGCTTATGCCGCCGTTGGCTGGAGCGTTGGGCTAAAATTTAATCGGGCGATTTTTCTGCTGGCGCTAAAGACCCTGCCGCAGATCCTCGCCTCCATCATCGGCCTGATTTTACTCTGTTCGCTGATGGCGTTTGGCCTGACGCAGGTGCTGCCGCTCGATTTTATGACCGCCTATCTGGCGACCAGTCCCGGTGGCCTGGATACGGTGGCGATTATTGCGGCGGGAACGCGGGCCGATATGTCGTTTATCATGGCGATGCAGACCCTGCGCCTGTTCACCATCCTGTTGACCGGCCCGGCGATTGCGCGGTTTATCTCCCGCTATGCGCCGCGAAAAGAAAAAAGCCCCCGATAAACGAGGGCTTAGAACATGCGGGCCGGGCGTGAAGCGCGGTCCGGGGCAGAGGCCTGATTACGCTTTCAGCGCCGCCAGGGCCGCATCGTAGTCCGGCTCTTCGGTGATTTCATTCACCAGCTGGCTGTAAACAACCTGGTCATTCTCATCAACAACGACCACTGCGCGAGCGGCCAGACCGGCCAGCGGGCCAGCAGCAATGGCAACGCCGTAATCAGCCAGGAACTGCGGCGCGCGCAGGGTGGACAGGGTGACGACGTTGTTCAGGCCTTCAGCGCCGCAGAAGCGGGACTGAGCGAACGGCAGATCGGCGGAGATGCACAGCACAACGGTGTTGTTCAGCTCGGATGCCAGTTGGTTAAATTTACGTACCGATGCCGCGCACACGCCGGTATCGATGCTTGGGAAAATATTCAGTACTTTACGTTTGCCGGCGAACTGGCTCAGCGCGACGTCGGAGAGATCTTTGGCGACCAGCGTAAACGGCTGCGCGGCTGCGCCTGCCTGCGGAATGGTGCCCTGAACGGCAACGGGGTTGCCCTGGAAATGCACGGTTTGTGACATGTTTATCTTCCTGTTTACATATAGTTAACGTCACGGGTAGTGTATGACATCCGTTATCAGCACGGCAAATCCTATTTAACGTTTCCCCTGGAGGAACCTGGGAATGCGAAACCTGCGAGTGTACGAAGAAGCCTGGCCGCTACATACCCCGTTTGTGATTGCCCGCGGCAGCCGCAGCGAGGCGAAGGTAGTGGTGGTAGAGGTAGAAGAGAATGGCGTTAAGGGCGTCGGGGAGTGCACGCCGTACCCTCGCTATGGGGAGAGCATTGCCTCGGTTATGGCGCAAATTCTGACGATCGGCGAGCAGCTGGAAAGCGGCGCGACCCGCGAGCAGCTTCAGCATCTGCTGCCGGCGGGGGCGGCGCGCAACGCCGTCGACTGCGCATTGTGGGATCTGCAGGCGCGTAGCGTGGGCAAAAGCATTCCGCAACTGCTGGGGGTTGCGTTGCCGAACCGGGTGGTGACGGCGCAGACGGTGGTGATCGGCACCCCGGAGCAGATGGCGGCCAGCGCCGCGGCGCTGTGGGAAAAGGGCGCGCGCCTGCTGAAGGTCAAGCTGGACGATCGCCTTATCAGCGAACGGCTGATCGCCATTCGCAGCGCGGTGCCGGAGGCCACGCTGATTGTTGACGCCAATGAATCCTGGCACAGCGATGGCCTGGCGGCGCGCTGCCAGCTGCTGGCCGATATCGGGGTGGCGATGCTCGAGCAGCCGCTGCCGGCGGACGCCGATGAGGCGCTGGAGAATTTTATTCATCCGCTGCCCGTCTGTGCCGACGAGAGCTGCCACACCCGCGAGAGCCTGCCGCGGCTGCGCGGGCGCTATGAGATGGTGAACATCAAGCTCGATAAAACCGGTGGCCTGACCGAAGCGCTGTTCCTCGCGCAGGAGGCGGAGCAGCAGGGCTTTGAGCGCATGCTCGGCTGCATGCTCTGCACCTCGCGGGCGATTTCAGCGGCGCTGCCGCTGGCCCCGCTGGCGCGTTTCGCCGATCTCGATGGCCCGACCTGGCTGGCGGTTGACGTGGAGCCGGCGCTGCATTTCAGCACCGGCGTTCTTCATCTTTGAGAGTGCCAGCGTAGCAGGTCGATCATCGCCGGCAGGTAGGTTTCCGTGGCCTCGTCGGCGGATATCGGTGGGAATTCTGCGGTAATGCACGGCAGGCCGATATCGGCACACCAGCTGCCGAAAGAGCCGGGCGTTTCGTACCCGACGCTGCCGACCAGCGGCAGGGAGAACGCGTCGGCCAGCCACCGGCCGAGCTCGCTGTGGCCAGGATCCTCAATGCAGGCCAGCGGATCGTGAAACGAGACCACCCACGCCGGGTGGATCTGGTGGATCAGCTGACACAGAGCCTGGGTTTCCGGCTCTGAGCCGGGCTTTTCCCCGGTCAGCAGCACGACGTCGCGCTGCTCGGCCGCGCTGTTCCAGCGATAGACCGTTTCCCCTTCTTTCCAGTTTGCCGCGGGAAAATTACGATTGAGATCGATACCGCGCGCGTTGGCGCGCAGCCCGAGCTGGCAGCCGTCGGGGTTGACCGCCAGCACGACGTGATGGCGACGCAGTTCGGGCTTCAGGGTTCGAAGCGCGCAGGAGAGGGTGACCACCGACGAGTTTTCATCGCCGTGAGTGCCGGCAAGGATCAGGCCGCTGCGGCTATCGGCCAGCGGCGCGGGGAACCACAGCAGCGGCGCGCCAAGGTGCGACTGGCCGTAGCGCTGGGTGCCGGGCGGAAAGGCGCCGCGCTGGGTACGAGGACGAGAAACGGGCATAGGGCATCCTGTTAGCAGGTTATTTTCAGCAGTGTTGTGTAAAACCGCCCCGGAATCAAATAGTTTCCCTGGACGATGAAATCAGAATACGCATCAATTTTCTATCACAAGCCGTTTGCAATTTCAGGTGATGAAACAAATAATCACTCTTCTGCCAGCTCTGGTTTTTTTATTTTAAAGGGGATCTTATGAAGTATCCTGTCACATTGACATGCGGCGCGCTGTGGTTAGCCAGCGTTTCATCTCTGGCCTGGGCGGCGGATGTCCCTCCGGGTACCGTCTTAGCCGAGAAACAGGTACTGGTACGGCACATTAAAGATGAGCCGGCCTCATTAGATCCCGCCAAAGCCGTGGGCTTGCCGGAAATTCAGGTGATCCGCGATCTTTTTGAAGGTTTAGTCAACCAGGACGCCAAGGGCAACCTTATTCCCGGCGTTGCGACCCGCTGGCAGAGCAACGATAACCGGACCTGGACCTTTACCCTGCGCGATAACGCCCGCTGGTCGGACGGTACCCCGGTTACGGCGCAGGACTTCGTCTACAGCTGGCAGCGCCTGGTTGACCCGAAAACGACGTCACCCTTTGCCTGGTTCGCCGCGCTGGCAGGCATCACGAATGCGCAAAATATTATCGACGGTAAGGCCGCGGTGGATACGCTGGGGGTTACCGCCGTAGATGCGCGCACGCTGCGGGTGCAGCTGGATAAGCCGCTGCCGTGGTTCAGTAATCTGACGGCCAGCTTCGCGTTTTATCCGGTGCAGAAAGCGAACGTCGAGAGCGGCGCTAACTGGACGCGTCCGGGCAGCCTTATCGGCAACGGGGCCTACGTGTTAAAAGACCGGGTGGTCAACGAAAAGCTGGTTGTCGTGCCTAACAGCCACTATTGGGATAATGGCAAAACGGTTATCCAGCAGGTGACCTTTGTGCCGATTAACCAGGAGTCGTCGGCGACCAAGCGCTACCTGGCCGGGGATATCGATATCACTGAGTCCTTCCCGAAAAACCTGTACCAAAAATTGCTGAAAGATATTCCGGGACAGGTGTACACCCCGCCGCAGCTGGGAACCTACTACTACGCCTTTAACACGCAGAAGGGACCGACCGCCGACGAGCGCGTGCGCCTGGCGCTGAGCCTGACCATCGACCGCCGCCTGATGGCGGAAAAAGTGCTGGGAACCGGCGAAAAGCCGGCCTGGCACTTCACCCCGGACGTGACGGCAGGGTTTACGCCGCAGCCTTCGCAGGCGGAGAGCATGAGCCAGGCCGAGCTGAACGCACAGGCCAAGGCGCTGCTGCAGGCGGCGGGCTATGGCCCTGGCCGTCCGCTGCAGCTGACGCTGCTGTATAACACTTCGGAAAACCACCAGAAGATTGCCATCGCGGTGGCGTCAATGTGGAAGAAAAACCTCGGCGTCGACGTCAAGCTACAGAATCAGGAGTGGAAAACGTATATCGATAGCCGAAACACCGGTAATTTCGACGTGATTCGCGCCTCGTGGGTGGGGGACTACAACGAGCCTTCCACCTTCCTGTCGCTGCTGACCTCGACCCATAGCGGTAATATCTCCCGCTTTAACGATCCGACCTACGACAAGATCTTAGCCCAGGCGGCGCAGGAGACGTCGGATAAGGCGCGCAACGATGATTACAACGCAGCGGAAAAGATAATCATGGCCAAAGCGCCCATTGCGCCAATTTATCAGTACACCAACGGACGTTTGATTAAGCCGTGGCTGAAGGGCTATCCGATTACCAACCCGGAAGATGTTGCCTATAGCCGGACAATGTATATCGTCAAGCACCCGTAGTTCGTTATCCCATCGTGATTCGGTAATGGCGCGGTTTTCCACGCCATTACCGCCTGCCAGCGGCCTTCGCCCGCTTTGACGTGTCGGTTCAACCTATTGCTGCTGCAGCACTTCGGCAAATTTCGCCAGCCACTGCGGGTGTGCGGGCCAGGCGGGAGCGGTGACCAGGTTGCCGTCAACGTGCGCCTGATCGATACCGATGTCGGCATAGTGTCCGCCGCTGAGCCGAACTTCCGGAGCACAGGCCGGATAGGCGCTGCAGGTACGTCCTTTTAGCACGCCGGCCGCGGCCAGCAGCTGCGGGCCGTGGCAAACGGCGGCAATCGGCTTGCCCGCGCGGTCAAACGCCTGCACCAGCTTGAGCACCTCCTCATTCAGGCGCAGATATTCAGGCGCTCGTCCGCCGGGGATCAGCAGCGCGTCGTAATCTTGTTCTTTCGCTGCGGAAAAGTCGGCGTTAAGAACAAAGCGGTGGCCGGGTTTTTCGCTATAGGTCTGGGCACCGTCAAAATCGTGGATCGCCGTCATGATGTAGTCACCTTTGGTTTTATCGGGGCACACCGCGTCAACCTGATGACCAATCATCTGCAATGCCTGAAACGGCACCATCGTTTCGTAATCTTCGGCGTAGTCGCCCACCAGCATCAGAATCTTCTTGCTCACCATCATCACTCCTGTACGCATAAAGGTGTCTAAGATATAGCCTGGTGGAAGAGGGAATGCGAACCGTCAATCTCCGTCCTGGGAGCTTCATTCCATCCGGCGACGGCTGATTTCTGACCTGTTGCTTGCGGATGCGACATTTCGTCATTTATTCGCCATACAATTGTAATGAAAACGATTGCTTACTGGTTTTATATGGTTCTTAATGTTACCCATAACATTGAGTGATAGATAAAAGGGACGTTGTGAACGTTGCTGAAACTGGTGCCACCCTGTTATGGCTTGTCGGTGTTATCGTGGTTATTTTTGCCATCGATATTAAATTTAAGCGTAAGTATCGGCGTAAGCGGAAGAAGAAGTAGGTATGCCGGCCGTCTCCTCGGCCAGCGCGTCAGCGCCTCCGGGTGACGGCCCGGGGAGAGGTTACGGCAGCGGAAGAGAGAGTCGGGCACCCGCGGCGGTAAAGCGCTTCTGCAAAGGAGAGGGTTCTGCAAAGAAGAGGGCGGCGCTACGGAAAAACGATAATCGCTGACGTGCGGTATGTAGGATCAGCGACAGGGAGTCCGGAGATTTGACGATGGCCCGAAGAGCAATCAGAACTCGTCGGGGTTATTGGATACAGCGATTCCAACTTTTGCCAGACTCAATACGAACAGACTAAGCACGGCAAGCGTTGTTACAACAATCATAAGTGTGGTCACAGCAGTCTCGATAGTTTAATACAGACGGTAATCAGACTGCGTACCTGAGCAATAGTTCCGCAAATAAACAGAACCCGTTCGGGATGCGATGGCCTGACGTGATGCAATAATATATTTCTCGCTTCCCCAAGCCTGGGTACAGCTCAGTAATTCTGGCTATTTAAGCTATTTCAAATAGATACTGTTAAGGACGGTCCCTGCGCTCGCCCGGCTGCGTAGGTTAAAGGGACTCAACGCGTGCTCGTCCCCCTAACGTTGTTGCCGCTAGCGTCTTTTCTTGAAGGTAAACTTTTGTTTCTTGCGATCTCTTATATACGAAATAAGAGAAAAAACAGCGACCAGGAGCAGTGCGACCGCCAGTGCTAAAAAGAGTAAATTCGCCATACGCATTTATTCCCCGAGAAATTTATGGATATTCTTGCTTTTATGCGAAGAAATTTACTCTCGCCTTAAGAAAAATCCTAATGAAATATTTTTCATAGTTATCAAAAAAGCTTTTTTAATGATGTTTGTGAATGAATTATGGGTTTTAATATCGATGTGTGCGCGGCGGTGTAGCATAATATTTCAATTAATCGCCGCTATTTTGCTTAAAGATGCTGGGGAGAATTTGGGCCGTTCGCGCCAAAAGAGAGCATTATCCGTGCCGTTTTCATGAACTAACTGACTGAAACAATTTAGAAACATTGGCGCCCCTCGGATGAAAAGCGCAGCGGAGGGAAAAAGGGCCGCAGGCGGTAACGCCTGCGCTACCTGCCGGCCGTTGCCTGAATCTTTTGCGGCAAACCAGCCTATAAAAAATGGCTATGGACACGACGGGAGTCATTCCTCAGCCGCGATGGTCAGGATAGTCTGCAGTGGGTTTCATTTTATTAAGGTTGTGAATATAAAATTACGTAATATTCAGGGGGCAGTTGGTGTCTGGTGTTGGTGGTGCAGCTTGTTTCCCTGGCCGCGGATAAATTTAAGTCTGGTGAACAGGAGACCATATTTAAACGGCCGGCGGGCAGCGCCGGTGGCCGGGGAAAATATTTGCAGGGCAAATTGCTATCCAGGGAACCGTATTGGGTAATGCTAACGCCGGCCCCTGAAAAAACGCTGTTGATATCAACGCGGCGGCCTGGCTTATTCGTCTGCGGTCATCCACATATCCGCTTCTTCAAACATCTCCTGAACGGCGCGGCTGATCTGCTCCTTTTCATGCTTGCTGGCATCCGTATTGATTGCGGGCAGCGTCATCATCGGCTTAACGCGAACGTCGGCCTCAGGAAAAATGCGGTGAATACGTTTGGTGAGTTCAGCCATAATGGTCTCTCTGGCCCCGGCTAACCCTTCAAAATTTCTTTTGTCATAAACCAGTTCTACAAACATGCTTTGGCTCCTGTAACGGTAGGCAGTAGTTATACTGTTTTTTTGTACAGTGTCAAGGCGAGAGGAAGAACAGCGTGCGTTTTCCGCCTCGCCAGCCGGCCAGCACAGGGCATGTACGTAATAAGCGGTGGTTGGGTATTCAGCGACTGAACGACCGTTAATCGACGTTGTTAAAATAGTCTCGCGCAGCCGCCTCGACGTTCTTCGCGTCAATGCCCGTTTTTTCAGTAATCAGCTCGATGAACTGCCTGAACTTGTCGGTCATTACGTTGCCGCCATCCCAGTGGGCAACGTAGAAACGGCACTGATAGCGATAAAAGTGGAGGGTGGTATCTCCTAACGTGTAGTACATAAGAATCTCCCGTTCAGTATGTCGGACGAATCGCCATAGTTTGGGGTTATGGTACCTCACCATAACGCGCTGCTTGCAGCATCTATCCTGCTACGAATCGCGTGAGATTGCCAGAGACGCGTTATTTTTAGCGCCGCCGGGCGCGGCGAGCCGCAGCATCCGTCTAAATATTGCCGAACTTCAAGGCCTTCGCGATAACGGAGCATAAGCGGCTTGATTAACCCGGATGATTTATAAATACTGTATATAAACACAGTAATTATTCCAGGTGAGTTTATGTTGACGTTCTACAAGCCGGTTGAGCTGTCGCCACGGTTTTTGGTGCCGCTGTTTCGCGATCTTGTTCCCTGCGGATTTCCCAGCCCGGCCCAGGACTATGTCGAAGATACCCTTGATTTGAATAAGCTGGCCATCAGGCACCCAAACGCGACCTACTTTGTCAGGGTGAGCGGTGATTCAATGACGGGGGCCGGGATTGATGATGGCGACCTGCTGGTGGTCGATCGCTCGCTGACCGCGGAACATGGCGATATTGTGATTGCTGCCGTAGCCGGCGAGTTTACCGTCAAGGAGCTGCAAACCCGGCCTGTCCTTCAGCTTATACCGCGTAACCTCAGCTATTCCCCCGTGGTCTGCCAGCCGGGAGAGGAGCTACAAATATTCGGCGTGGTCACCTTCAGCTTAAAATCACACCGACATGTTCGCGCTTGTTGATGTCAACAGCTTCTACGCCTCCTGCGAAACCGTTTTCCGGCCAGACCTGCAGGGAAAAGCGGTGGTGGTGGTGTCAAATAACGATGGCTGTATTATTTCACGCTCGCCGCAGGCAAGGGCGCTGGGTATCCCCATGGCGGCGCCTTATTTCAAAATTAAAGACGATCTGCAGCGTTTGCAGGTGGCGGTTTTTAGCTCGAACTACGCGCTTTATGCCGATCTCAGCCACCGGGTGATGATGACGCTAACGGAGATGGCGCCGGCGATTGAAATCTACTCCATCGATGAGGCCTTCGTTAATTTAGCCGGTATCTCCAGCTATATGCCGCTTGAGACCTTCGGCCAGCAAATGCGCGCTCGGGTCCTGAAGCATACCGGACTCACGGTTGGGGTTGGCATCGCGCCGACTAAAACGCTCGCTAAACTGGCGAATTTCGCGGCTAAAACGTGGAGCAAAACCGGCGGCGTGGTCGAATTATCGAATCACGATCGCCAGCGTAAGCTGCTTGCTCTGGTGCCGGTGCATGAAGTTTGGGGCGTGGGCCGTCGGATCGCAAAAAAGCTGGAGCTGATGGGCATCGAAAACGCGCTGCAGCTTGCCGACAGTTCTACCTGGGTGATGCGTAAACACTTTAACGTCGTGCTGGAGCGTACGGTGCGTGAGCTGCGGGGGGAATCCTGCCTGCTGACGGATGAGTTTGCGCCGACCAAACAGCAGATTATCTGTAGCCGTTCGTTTGGCCACCGTATTACCCAATATAGCGATATGCATCAGGCGGTTTGCGCCTATGCTGAACGTGCGGCGGAAAAGCTCAGGATAGAGAAGCAGTACTGCCGCGCGGTTAGCGTCTTTATGCGGACCAGCCCGCACGCCGAAAATGAAGCCTTCTACGCTCCCCAGGCCAGCGGTCGGCTGGCAACGCCCTCCGACGATACCCGGGACATTATTCGCGTCGCTATCCACGCGCTGGACAGAGTGTGGAAGGACGGCTTTCGCTATATGAAAGCCGGTATCATGCTGGGTGATTTCTTTAGCCAGGGCGTGGCGCAGCTCAACCTGTTCGATGAATATCAGCCGCAGGCGAACAGCGCCGCGCTGATGCAGGTGGTGGATAGCCTGAATCGCTCGGGGCGCGGCAGCGTGTGGTTTGCCGGGCAGGGCATTCAAAAAAGCTGGGCGATGAAGCGTGAGATGCTATCGCCCGGCTATACGACCCGCTACGCCGATTTGCCCGTCGTCAAATAGGCCGCCCGGGCATTCACTTCGCTACCAACGAGCTGCTGCTGCAGCGCGCTGAGCAGCCCGGCAATATTTTCCGCAGATGACACGGCGCCGTAAATATAGAAGTCCGGGCGCATTAATACGGCGTTAACCTGATGACGGCACATAAACTCCCGGTATTTACCGGAGACATCCTCCCAGTACCTGGGAGAATTTGCGCTATCGGCAATCACTATCACCTCGCCGCCGATCTGCGCCATCGCGCGGCGGGCGAAATCGAGCAGGGTGCGCGTTGCCACGGCTTCGCTGAGAATCAAATGAAACCCTCGCCCCATCGCATCATCGAAGCGCTGAGTCTGGCCTCCGCGCCGCAGCGAGCCGTGGACAAAAAGCTCGCCGCTGAGTAAAGAAGAGGAGTGTGGCTGCAGGTAAATCAGCCCTCCTTTTAGCCCCGGGAAAGGCGGGAGAGGGGGAACATCCCCGCGAAGATAGGCCCTGTCGCGGGTCTCTGCCTGCTCCGCGTCTGAAACGCAGACTACGCGCCCCATCGCGATAGAGGCCTCGATCACCGCCTGGATCTGCGGCCTGCGCTCGATCGTATAATCATCCAGCAGCTCATCGGAACTGGCACCCCGCAGTACGCGATCGAGGCGCCAGCTTAAATTCCAGACGTCGCGCAGGCCGGAGCACATACCCTGGCCCATAAACGGCGGCATCAGGTGGGCGGCGTCGCCGGCCAGCAGGACCCGGCCCTGCCGCCACGTGTCGGCAATACGTGAACGGAACTGATACACCGCGTGGCGCACCAGATCCACGTTCTCCGGCGTGGCCCACGGCTGCAGCAGCTGCCAGACCTTGTCCGTTGACTGCAGCTCGTGCAGCGCCTCGTGCGGCAGGCGCATAAACTCCCAGCGGCGGCAGCCGGGGCCTCCCGGCACCATGGTCGTCGGCCGCTGCGGATTGCACCACTGGGCAGCTTCCGGGACGTCGAGCGTCACGCCCGGGCGCGGCTTGACGTCAACCACCAGCCAGTCTTCGGCAAAACCTAAATCAAGCCATTCAATGCCGCAGGCCTGACGGATGGTGCTGTTCGCCCCATCGGCGCCGATAATATAGCGGGCCTGCACTCGCTGGCATGCCGCGTCCGGGTTATCGCGATCCGCGGTGCGTACCATCAGCAGCTCGCCGGATTCGGGATGCTGCTTTAACTGCTTCACTTCCCAGCCATGCTGCACGTGCACGTTGCCTAACGTCTTCACGTGCTTATCAAAAATGGCCTCCAGCTCCGGCTGATTGAAAAAATAGCCAAAGGGCCCGTCGCTGATCGATTCTGACGCCCAGTCAACTTCCACTAACATTTCCCAGCGGGCGTTGAACCACTGATAAAGAGAAGAGGGATGGGAAATGGCCGCCACGTCCTCTTCAAGACTCAGCATGCGCAGCATTCGACGGATCTCGTGATCGTGGAAAACGGCGCGCGGCAGAGGGTAGAGCGTCTCCCAGCGTTCAAAAACCGCCACCTGATAACCCTGCCGTCCCATAATGAGCGATAACAGTTGACCGACCGGCCCGTAGCCGACGATCGCAATATCGTACATAGTGTTATTCATAACGTTTGCCTGTATTCGTGACGGGAGCCGCCTGATGGCGGATTTACGCTTCGCTGTTATGGATAAAGTCGGGCGGGACATCAGGGCCCCATAGGTAGAGCGAGCTCTCCGGCGGAAAATCGCCCGCCGGCCAGCTGGCGTTGGCGCTGATAAAATCAATATCCGCCGAGTACTCAAAAAACGATCCCCACGGATCGCGGACGTAGTGGAAATAGTTTGAGCCGAGGCAGTGCCGACCTGTTCCCCAGCCGGCCTTATAGCCGGCGGCGGCCATCTGGGATGCGCCGTTGCCGACATCATCAATGCTGTCAACTTCCCAGGCCGCATGATGAAAGCCTTTGCTCGAGCTTTTGGCGAACGCCACCAGATGGTGATCGCAGCCGTGGCGGGCGTGCATAAAGGCGATAATGTCCTGCGAAAAATCAGACAAATTCAGCCCCAGCGCCTGCTGATAAAAGCGAATAGCGCGCGGCACGTCCGGTGAGAAAAGCAGCACGTGTGACAGCCGGTGAGGCCTGATTTTTTTGACCGCATCGCGGGTGACCGTGCCGCGCGTATCGGCTGACTTCGACTGGAAAGGCACCACCCGGCGGGTATCCGGGATCGTCTTTTTGCCGGGCCTGACGTTCAACAGGTTGCCGTCGGGATCGCTGAACCAGAAGCCGGTATCGTCAACAAACTCGGGTTCGCCGCCGCTCGCGCGCACCTGGCGGATCAGGGCGTCATAATCCTGCTCGAAGCATAAGAAGCTGATGTAGGCCAGCGACTTGCGTTCGGCCGGTAAAATTTTGGCCCAGGTATGCCCGTCGGCGGCGGCCAGCTGCAGGCCCTCCGCCGTGCTGCGGGTCGTCAGGCCAAAATGGTCATAAAAAAACGCGGCTTCCTCTAATGAAGGGACAAACAGCGCAAAGTGATCGATGGAGTGAACACCACGTAGTTCCGTCATCATTCCTCCCGGTTATGTAGGGTACGTCGGGTAACGTTAGGTTATTTTTCTAAAACCACGGGATTGCGCAGCGTGCCGACCTGCTCCACGCTCACCTCGACAACATCGCCCGCCTGCAGATAGCGCTTTGGATTCATCCCGAAACCGACGCCTGCCGGCGTGCCGGTAACAATCACATCCCCAGCCTCGAGGGTGATGGCCTGGCTCAGCGTGGCGATAAGCGTCGCGACGTCAAACAGCATGTCGCTGGTGTTGGCCGACTGTACTACCCGGCCGTTTACCCGCGTTTCCAGCAGCAGACCGCGGGCGCCGGGAGGGAGTTCATCGGCGGTGACTAAATCGGGGCCGAAGGCGCCGGTATCGTCAAAGTTTTTGCCGACCGTCCACTGCGGAGTCAGAAACTGATACTCCCGCACGGAAGCGTCGTTAAACAGCGCGTAGCCGGCGACGCACTCCAGCGCGTGCTGAGGGCTGATATAACGCCCACCGCTTTTGAGGATCACCGCCAGTTCGCCCTCATAATCGAGGGTGTCGGAAAGCCGGGGCAGGACGATAGGCTGGTTATGCGCCAGCAGGCTGCTGTTAAAGCGCGGGAAGACCGTCGGGTAATCCGGCTGAGCGTAGGGCGATTCGCTGGTGTGGTCGGCGTAGTTCAGGCCCACGCAGATAATTTTCCCCGGGCGGGTCAGTACCGGCAGGTAGCTATCTTCCTCCGGCACGACGGTTTCGCCCTGCGCCTCTTTGCCGTACTTCCTCAGGTCGACGCCGCGGCCGAGCAGGGATTCCAGCGGTTCTTCACCCAAGATTTTGACGCCTTCCGCGGTGCGCACGCCGAGAGTCGCCCGCTGCCGATGAGTAAAATACACGTAACGCATAGGTCATTTCCTGTAGTGGTTGTGAGTAGTTAGTTGCAGGCTAATGGCAATAAAATATATGATCAATAAAAAATATATATTTTTAAGGATTAAGTTCTATTGTGTGATCTGTATATAATTTTGCCATTCAGCGCGGCCTGCGGGCTGCCGTATCCCTATAGCGAGTCGATGAGATGAATGAAAAACGTACGATGGCGTCACGGCTGGAAGAGCGAGTGCGGCGGGATATCATCAACGGCAAGCTGAAGCCCGGGAGCAAAATGCGCCTGAAGGCGCTATCCGAGCACTATGACGCCGGGGTTATTCCGCTGCGTGAAGCGCTGTCGCGCCTGGCGACCACCGGGTTTGTTGCGGCTGTCGATCAGAAAGGTTTTAGCGTGCGCCGCGTTTCGGCCCCGGAGCTGCGCGATATCACCCTGACTCGCCTGCACATTGAGTGTAAAGCCCTGGAACTCTCGATCCTTAATGCCGACATCGACTGGGAAAGCCGGCTGATTGCCGCCCATCACCGTATGGAACGCCACGACATGCGCGATCCGCAAAGCCAGCAGCTGGACCCGGCGTGGGAAGAGGCGCACGAGGCATTTCACTCGGCGCTGCTCGCCAACTGCGGCTCGCCGTGGCTGCTGCACTTTGTCGATACCCTCTGCGATCAGACGCTGCGCTACCGCGCGCTGGCGGTGGAGTCGCCGGTCAGCCAGGGGCGCGACGTGGCGCTGGAGCATCGCCAGCTGCTGCAGGCCGCGTTGGATCGCAATATCGCGCTGGCGACGTCGCTGCTTACCGCGCATTATTTGAAAACGATGGAGATCGTGCTGGAAAACGAAGCCCTGGGCTGAAGCCGGGGGAAGGGCATGACCTGCGTAGCCGCAGGCCATGTTTATACGAGGATTACCTCAGCGCGGCCAGCTCGTCGGCGGTGAGCGCTAACGTCTGCAGCGTGCCGGTTTCTGCGGAGAGAACGGCGGCCTCCAGCACGGCCATCACGGCGAGCGCCTGCAGCGGCTGCACCGGGTTTTCAATCTTGCCGGTGAGCGCATCGCGCACGCTGATGTAGTACTGACGCTGATCGCCCTGCGGCGCACCCACTTCCTGAACCTGCGATTGCGCGTCGAAAATGCTCAGGCTATCGTCATCCTGGCCCCAGCCTGCGCTGCCGGGAATGACGCCCGCCAGCAGCTGGCTCTCCTGCTGGTCGGCTTTCTGTTTGACCGCGCTGCCCTGATCACCGTGAACGGTAAAGCGCGCGCTGCCGCCGGCGACCAGCATGCTGCAGTGCAGAATGACCTTATGCTGAGGGTAATTTAAGACCACGTGCGCCCAGTCATTGATCTCCGCGCCCTGACGCAGGGTGGCGATGTTGCCCTGCACCGACTGCGGCAGGCCGAACAGCTGCAGGGCCTGATCGATCAGGTGCGGGCCTAAATCAAACCACAGGCCGCTGCCCGGCACGTTCTGCTCTCTCCAGCGCACGCGAACTTCCGGGCGGAAGCGGTCGAAATGCGACTCAAAGTGCTTCACGTTGCCAATAAGCCCCTGCTCAATAACCTGCTTGATCCCGAGGAAGTCGCTGTCCCAGCGGCGGTTGTGGAACACCGAGAGCAGCAGCTGCTTCTCCTGCGCCAGGGCGATAAGTTCGCGAGCTTCCTGCATATCGAGGGTAAAAGGTTTATCAACGACCACGTGCTTGCCGGCGTTTAGCGCCAGTTTGGCGAGCGGGGCGTGCGTGGCGTTAGGGGAGGCGATCACCACGAGATCGATATCCGGATGCCGGATCGCCTCTTCGGGTGAGGCGATGACGGTAACATCGGGAATATCACGCTTAACCTTTTCTTCATCGCGAGAAGCGACGACGGCCAGCTTCAGGCCGTCAATCGAGCGGATCAGCGGCGCATGGAAGGTTTTGCCCACGAACCCATAACCGATCAGCGCAATATTAATGTTCTTACCGTCACCGGCGATAACTTTGTTCATTATTCTCTCCACGTTATTGAGCGTCAGCAATGTTGATGCGCGTTGAAATGTCGTCCCCGGCGTCTTCCCAGGCCGTATCTAAAAATAGCTGATGAATTTCTGCTAATCCGGCGACCTGATAAGGCTCGCAGTGGTTCAGCTTCATATGGTCGGCAACCAGCCAGCACTCGGCACTGGCCGCCAGCATGGCGCGCTTGATCTCGGCGTCGGCCTCCTGGCTGGCGCTTAAGCCCAGCTGCGCATGCAGCGCGCAGGCGCCGAGAATGGCGATATCAGCCCGATAGCGCGCGAGCAGCGCGAGGGTGGCGCTGCCGGCAAACAGGCGCTGCTGCATATCCCACCTGCCGCCGAGCAGGATCAGCTGAATATCCGCCCGGTCGCTGAAGTGCTGGGCGATGTCTAAAGAGGTGGTGATGACGGTCATCGGCCCCTTGATGTGGCTGGCGACGGCCAGCACGGTGCTGCCGGCGTCTAAAAAGATCGTCGAGCCGGCGGGGATTTTCTCCGCCACCATTTTGCCCAGCCGCTGTTTGGTCTTCGGCAGCAGGGCGTTTCTGCCCTGGCGGTTCATCGCCGACAGGTCGAGGGCGATAGCGCCGCCGTGATTTTTTTGCGCCAGCCCCTGCTTTTGCAGGTCGGTCAGGTCGCGGCGAACGGTGTCCGCGGAAACCTGCAGCCTGTCGACCAGCTCGCTGATGCTGACCTGGCCATTTTCGCTAATGATATCCAGGAGGTATTTTTGTCTGGCGGTTTTGTGCACGGCTTTCAATCCTGCAAATTGCTGCAATAAATCGCATAATACAGCATTTTGCGGCAAAAGAAATCCCGCGCCGGCTAAAGCGATGAAGCGTGAAGAGGGGAGGCGCCGCCATCCCTGGCGGCCGGTGTTGTTTTTCGGGCTTCGGGGCGCTGATTGCGGCGAAGACCCGGCGTTTCTTTACCAGGCCCGGGTCGCGCGCGGCGCGGCGAAAACTCAGTTGAGCTTAATGCGGGCAACGCTGTCCGGGCCCTTGGTGGAATTATCCTCATTGAAATCCTGCTTGATGCTGACGTAAAGAGTGTCCTGATCAGGGGAGAGCAGCAGGCTGTTCGGATGGCTGGCGAACGACCAGGCGTTCTTCAGCGCATAGGTGGTGGCATCCAGCTGGAGCACCTTCTTCGATTCGCGCTGGCTGATATAAATCTCGTTGCGCTTCGCGCTGAACTTTATACCCAGCGCATCGCCGTCGATACGCTTGATCACCTTACCCGTACGCTCATCAAAGACCAGCGTCGCTTTGGCCTTAGAATCATCGGTGACAAACAGGCGCCCGGTGGCCGGATCTTCCGCCAGATTGAGGAACAGGTACTCTTTGCCGTCGCCCGGCGTCCAGCGCTGCTCAATTTTGTGGCTGGCCGGGTTAATCACCAGAATTTCACCGCCGCCGTTTGCCGCATAAATGCGATCGGTGTGCGGGGAGTAGATAAGCCCCGTCACCCACTTCCCGGCGTTATCAATGCGCCCCTTGAGGGTCATGGTTTGCGCATCCACGATGGAGATAAAACCCGGATCGGCCACGCGGCCAATAAACAGCTGGTTATTGTGGAACAGCACTTCACGGGCGCCGATAGGGTCGCCGTCCTTATCCTGACCGACGAACATCAGGCGCTGTAGCACCTTACCGCTTTGCGCATCCACTTTGGATACCCCGCCGTCCAGCGAGTTGGTGGTGTAGAACGCCTTGCCGTCATCCGCGACCACCATGCCGAAGTTCTTCAAATCGGTATGGGTTTCCGTCCGGGTGGCCAGCGTAGTGGGGTCCAGACGGTAGATCATGCCGCCGTTAACCGCTTTAAATCCCTGGGCGCTGGCGACAACGAGCGCGCTCTGCGCCGGTAAATAGGCCATCTCGTACAAACCATCCCCCAGCGTCCGCTGGCTTAACGACGCCGGCGCTTTGGCGGGCGGCGAGGCCTCGGCCGAAGCCTGCCATGCCGTCAGGGTTAACGCGGAGAGAAGCGCAGCGCACAGCGCTGATTTACGCGGGCCAAACAACGATTTCATTCTGAACCCCATCATTGGATAAAGCACTCCCGCCGGGCAAACCGCAGCGGAAACGTAAAAAAACAAGAATGAGAATCATAATCATTTATGCTGCGGGAGCAAATCATCCCGGCCTCAGGTGCGGCCCTGAGCGCCCGAACCGGCACGAGGATCGCCGACGACGCGGCTATTTTCGCGTTCGTTTCCGCACAGCCCGGCGGCAGATCCGCTTCGCGATGGCGCCAGGTCTTTGATTTACAAAAAGTATACACTTGCTTACATTTAACTGACAAAATAGCCTGCGATAAATAAGGCAAATAATTATTATTCCCATTCTCATTTATTGTTTTCTCGCGCCGTATGCCGTCATCAACCTGATGGCAAAGCGCAGTTTTTCAGCGCGGCGGCGGGCGAGATAACGCCACTCACAATAATAATTCCTGATGGGAAAATTTATGTTTTTCAACGACAGGGGCACGGGCGGCAGGCTGCCGGCACAGCGTTTATCTAAACCATTTACCGTTTCACTGCTGGCGCTGGCGATCCAGGCCTTTGCCCACCCCGCGCAGGCGGCGGAGAAGGATGAAGACGCGGCGACCGGGACGCAGCAGGATATGGTGGTCTACGGCAGCGCGGGAAATGCGCCCGAGGAGCAGCAGGACTACGCGGCCAAAACCACCCGTGCGGGGACGAAGATGCTGCTGGCTCCCCGCGATGTGCCGCAGTCGGTCACGATTGTGACCCAGCAGCGCATGAAGGATCAAAATCTGCAGACCATCGACGATGTGCTGACCAACGCGACCGGCGTCTCCTCGCAGCAGATCGACAGCGAGCGTTCGTATTACTATTCGCGAGGGTTTGAAGTCACCAGCTTCGCCTACGACGATATCCCCACCTCGCTTGGCGATGCCTGGAACTACGGCGATGCGCAGGAAGATACCGCTATTTACGATCGCATCGAAGTGGTTCGCGGCGCCACCGGCCTGATGACCGGCGCGGGCGACCCCGGCGCCACGGTGAATATGGTGCGTAAAAAGGCGGACAGCAAAACCCTGACCGGGAACGTGAGCGCCAGCTACGGCAGCTGGAATAAGCAGCGCTACGTGGGCGACCTGTCGGCTCCGCTCAATGCCGACGGCAGCGTGCGTGGGCGGGTGATTGCCGGCTATCAGGATCAGGATAGCTGGCTGGACCGCTACCATAAGAGCAAAAAGTTTCTCTACGGCGTCGTGGATGCCGACCTGACGGATAGCACCCACGTATCGCTGGGCTGGGACTATCAGAAGTCGAATACCGGCAATCCGACGTGGGGCGGGCTCCCCAGCCTGTATAGCGACGGTTCGCGGACCCACTACGACCGCAGCACCAACACCGCGGCGGACTGGACGCGCTACGCGATTGAATCCCGCAAGGTATTTGCCAGCCTGACGCAGGAGTGGGATAACGGCTGGTCATTCCGCTTCAACGGCACCCACGGCGAGCAGACGCTGAACGACACGCTGCTGTATGTGATGGGGAATCCCGATGCCGATACCGGCGAAGGGGCCAGCGGCTGGGGAAGCAAGGATCGCGGCAAGCGAACCCTCGACTCCTTCGACGCCTACGCCAGCGGGCCGTTTGAGCTGCTGGGGCGCCAGCATCAGCTGATGGCCGGCGCCGGCTACAGCCGCCAGCATAACGCCAGCTTTAGCCAGGACGGGCCGATGGATAGCGAGCAGATCGGCGTCTTTAATAACGGCTGGAACGGCAGCGTGGCGCAGCCGGAGTGGGGCGACTGGTATCTGAATGCGGATGATATCGTGCGGCAGAAATCGGCCTATACCGCCGCCCGGTTCTCGCTCGCCGACCCGCTATCGCTGATCCTCGGCGCGCGCTACACCCAGTACAGCGCCAACGGCAGCAGCGGTGATATGCGTAAATACAACGTCACGCCGTACGGCGGCGTGGTGTACGACATCACCGAGAGCCTGTCGGCATACGCCAGCTATACCTCAATCTTCTCCCCGCAGACCAAGCGTTCGGCGGACGGCGGATGGCTGGCGCCGATAACCGGGAAGAACTACGAATCCGGGCTGAAGGCCGACTGGCTGGATAGCCGGCTGACCACCAGCTTCGCCATTTTCCGCATTGAGCAGGAGAATGCGCCCGAGGCGGTAAGCGGCGAGTTCGTTAACGGCTCCAGCGAGCAGGCCTACCGCGCGGCGAAGGGCGCGGTCAGCAAAGGGGCGGAGCTGGAGGTTAACGGCGCGGTCAGCGACAACATGCAGCTGACCTTCAGCGCCACGCGCTACGTCGCCACCGACAGCAGCGGCCGCTATAACAGCTTTGCGCCGCAAACCCAGCTCAAGCTCTTCACGCGCTATCGTATCCCGGCGCTGCCTGAGCTAACCGTCGGCGGCGGGGCAACCTGGCAGAATCGGGTCTACAAAGACGTCAGCGGGCCGGACGGCGAAACGCAGCGCCTGTATCAGGGCAGCTACCCGCTGGTGAGCCTGTTCACGCAGTATCAGCTGACGAAACAGCTTAGCGTGCAGGCCAATATCAACAACCTCTTCGATCGTGAATATTACTCCTACCTCGATGATTCCGCGGTGTACGGGGAGCCGCGCAGCGTTTCGCTGAGCATGAACTACAGGTTCTGATTACCGCTCCCGCAGGCGCCTCGCAAGAGGGCCTGCGGGCAGGGAGGCTAGCGCATTACCCAGTGCTGGGGGCCAACCTGTTCATAGGTGCGGGCGGGGGGCTGCCAGACCTTATCGCGAAACGGCGTCGGCAGCTCGTCGTTACCGCCTTCGCGCAGCAGATGGCGGCGCGCGGGATCGGTCTTCGGAATTGCCGCGATCAGCTTTTGCGTATACGGGTGCTGAGGGTGGGTGAAAATCGCCTGACGCGGACCAATTTCAACGATTTCGCCGAGATACATCACCGCCACCCGGTGGCTGATGCGCTCGATAACCGCCATGTCGTGCGAAATAAACAGAAAGGCGATCTGCATGGTGCGCTGCAGTTCGATGATTAAGTTGACCACCTGCGCCTTCACCGACACGTCCAGCGCCGACACCGACTCATCGGCAATAATCACCTTCGGGTTCATCGCCAGCGCTCGGGCGATGCAGATACGCTGACGCTGGCCGCCGGAGAACTCGTGCGGATAGCGGTTCAGCACCGACACGCTCATCCCGACCTTTTCAATCAGCTCCTGCGAGCGCGCGAGCGCCTGCTGGCGCGTGGCCAGCCCGTTTTCCAGCAGCGGCTCGATCAGCGTTTCCTGGATCTTTAGCCGCGGGTTGAGGCTGGCAAAGGGATCCTGGAAAATCATCTGCATATCCTGACGCAGGCGCTTTTGCTGCGCCCGGTCGGCCTGCAGGACGCTGTAGCCATTGAGCGTCACGTCGCCGGACTGCGCCTGAATCATGCGGATCAGGCTGCGCCCGGTGGTTGATTTTCCGCAGCCCGATTCGCCCACCAGCGAGAGCGTCTCTCCCGGCCACAAATCGAAGCTGACGTTCTCCACGGCGTGAATATGGCCGGCCAGCTGGTTGAAAAAACCGCGCTTAACCGGGAAGCGGGTCACCAGATTCTTTACCGACAGCACCGGCGGCTGCGAGCGGTCGGGCAGCGCGGCCTCGGGCGGATAGCGCCGGGTTTCGCCGGTCTGCAAATCCACCGACGGAAACCGGCACGGGGCGCTAACGGCCGCCATTTCACCGGCCGCCGGCACCGAGGCCAGCAGCGCGCGGGTGTAGGGCTGCCGGGGGGCGGAAAACAGCCCCGGGGTTGGCGCGCACTCCACCGCATCGCCGCGGAACATCACCAGCGTATGATCCGCGGTTTCCGCCACCACGCCCATGTCGTGAGTAATAAACAGCACAGCGGTATTATTTTCCGCCTGCAGCGTTTTAATCAGATCGAGAATCTGCCCCTGAATCGTCACGTCGAGGGCGGTGGTCGGCTCGTCGGCAATCAGCAGCTTAGGCCTGAGGGCCAGCGCCATCGCAATCATGGCGCGCTGGCGCATGCCGCCGGAAAACTGATGCGGATACTCGTCGTAGCGCTGCGCGGCGTGGGGAATTCGGACCTTCTCCAGCAGGGCAATGGCCTGGCGCTTCGCTTCGCGTTTAGATAATCCCTGGTGATGAATAAAGACTTCGGCGATTTGATGCCCGATGGTAAAGGCGGGATTGAGGCTGGTCATCGGCTCCTGGAAAATCATCGCCACCTCGGCGCCGCGGATGCGGCGCATCTCCTCCTCCGGCAGCGCCAGCAGCGACCTGCCGCCGAGGCACACGCTGCCCTCCGTGCGGCTGTTGCGCGATGACAGCAGGCGCATAATCGCCATCGCGGTGACGCTTTTCCCCGAACCCGATTCGCCGACAATGGCCAGCGTTTCGCCCGGATTAAGGGTAAAGCTGATATTACGCACCACTTTCTGCCAGCTGTCGCCGCGGCGAAACGAGACCGACAGATTATCTACACTCAGCACCGGAGAAGGCGTCGGGGTATTCATCAATCAGCACTCCCCGGCAAAAGGGGCTCTGGCGGAAACGAACGCCTGCGGCGTGAACTCAAGCGTGCCGGTGAACGGCCAGGTCGGGGTGAGCATCCGCCGGCGCGGCACGCGCTCGATATCCTGATCGACCACCCCTTCGGAAAGGGCCATCAGGTTGGGGTTGGCCAGCGGCGCCAGCTCCGGCGACAGATAGCCCGATTTGACCACCAGAATCTGCACCCGGCGCGGGTCCAGGCCGAGCGCGCTAAAATCGGCGAGATCGTGATAGGGGCGACGACGGTCGGCAACCACCACGGTGATGCCGGCCACCTGCAAAACGGCCTGGTTAGCGCTACCGTGCGCGCCCGCGGGCAGAAGATGCTTCACGGTAAAGAGTGCGCTGACGCTTTCGCCAGCCGGGTCAAGCTGCGCGCCAACGGTCAGCTCAAGCTCTGCGCCAACGCCGGCGCGAAACGCGGCCTGGGTCGCCGGGGCATCGGCAATG
This sequence comes from Klebsiella sp. BIGb0149, assembly GCF_004362605.1. Taxonomy (NCBI): domain Bacteria; kingdom Pseudomonadati; phylum Pseudomonadota; class Gammaproteobacteria; order Enterobacterales; family Enterobacteriaceae; genus Klebsiella; species Klebsiella sp. BIGb0149. Next base: position 1,369,054 of record NZ_SNYG01000001.1, read on the forward strand.
CCTGCCACCAGGGTATTGCCGGCATGCTGGCGCAGAAGCTCGGCCAGCACGTCGCCGCGATCGCCCACGCCGCCGCCGGTGGGGTTATCGCCGGAGTCCGCCAGAATAACCGGCGCCGTCGGGCTGGCGATGGCCTCCTTCACGCACTCCGCCACGCTGCCGGTGCGGCAGCCGAAGACAAACTCCTCGCGCGCGTCCCAGTAGGACTGCGCCAGCTTCTCCGCCTGCTGTTTCAGCACCTTCAGATCGGTGCCGGTAAAAATGGCGGCGGCGGTGGCGCGCGGTTCATCGGCCCAGACGTAGCCCACCATCAGCGAGCTATCGAGCACGCCGGGGAGACGATCGCTTGCCGGCAGGGTGGCGTAGAGGCTTTTCGCCGGCTCATCTTCGGTGCTGGTGCGCTCGCCGGGGAGCATCACCGGCACCGGCGCCCAGACCACCCCGGGCCGTACGCCGGTGGTGATGCTGTTGACCAGCATGGTGACGGAGCGGCGCATGGTCTCTTCAACGTCAATATGCGGCGCGGTACGGTAGGTTGAGTACATATCAATGGCGTCGATAATGCGCTGGGTCACGTTGCCGTGCAGATCGTAGCTAACGGCTATCGGGCAGGCGTCGCCGACGCAGGCCCGGGCGGCGGCGATCCAGTCGCCTTCGGCATCTTCCAGCCCTTCAACGTACATCGCGCCGTGCATCGCCAGATAGAGGCCATCAACGGGCAGCGCCGCCTGCAGGCGGGTCAGAAACTCGGTCTTAAAGCTCTCATAGGCGGCACGCGCGACCGGGCCGCCGGGAATGGCGCGGGCGTGCAGGGTGGGCAGAAAGGTCGCCGGATAGTCCTTGAGAAACTGAAAGTAGGGCGCCGCCAGCAGCGCGTCACCTTCGACCGTGCGAAATTCGTCCTCGTGGGTCAGTACCGGATTGAAGGTGCTGCATTCAATGTGTATTCCGCCAACGGCAATGCGCATAGGGACCTCGTTAATATTCAGGAAATAAAACGTGAGTAAGGGCCACGCTTGCGGCAGCAAGCGCCCAGCTGTCCTGCTCGAGCGGCCGGTAGATGAGCGGCGTTTTCCCCGCCATGCCGGGGAGCAGATAGGTTTCAATGGCCTGCTGCATCACGGTATTGAGCAGCCCCTGGAAGCTATCTGGCTGATGCGCCAGCATGATCGCCGCCGGATCGTGGGTCTGAATCTGATGGGAGATAGCCATCCCAAGCGCGTCGCCGGCCTGGTGCAGGATATGGATCGCCCCGGAGTGTCCTTTGCGGGCCAGCGCCTCGAGTTCGGCGAGGCTGCTGGCCTCGATGCCCTCCATGCGCGCCTGTTCAAAGATGGCGGTCAGGGAGGCCACGGTGTCGAGGCAGCCGCGCTTCCCGCAGCGGCAAGGCTTACCCGCCGGCACGATTGTGCAGTGGGCGATTTCCCCGGCGCCGCCGTGGGCGCCGCGCCAGATGCGCCCGTAAATCACCGCCGCGCTGCCGATGCCGCTGCCGTGGGAGATAGCGACCGCGCTTTCGTACTTGCGCAGATGGCCAAAGGTCTTCTCGTAGGTCGCCAGGGCGCGGGTATCGTTTTCGATAACCACCGGGATCCCGCCGGTGGCGCGACTCAGCAGCTCCGCCAGCGGAACCTGATGCCAGCCCAGCAGCGCGGACTGCACGCAAACCGACTGGGCGGCGTCAACGAAGGCGGAGAGCGCAAAGCCGATGCCGGCCAGGCGCTGGCGGTTAACGGCCGCGCTGCTGAGCAGGTCGGCAATTTCCGACGCCAGCTGCTGGATCAGCGCCGGGATCTCGACCTCGGGAGTGAGATGGCGCTCGGCCATCTTTTCGCCGATGCCGTTCATCAGCACCACCACCAGCTGATGGTCGATCAGGGAGATACCGATGGCACAGGCGGCATCAGGGGAAAGTGACAGGGTAACCGAAGGCCGCCCCTGGCCGCTGGAGGCGGCCATCGCGCTCTCCTGCAGGACGCCTGCCGCCAGCAGCTCTTTGACCAGCGCGCCGATGGCCGGCTTGCTCATGCCGGTCAGGCGGGCGAGGTCGGCCCGGCTTGCCCCCTCTTCGCTGCAGACCAGATGAACCAGTTGTTGTTGGAGTTTGTTCAGCATAGTGCCCCGATCCTTCGCTTTTTTTTGAACATAGTGGCGACCTGCTGATTTAGCAATCAGTTTTTTCACAAAAGTAACTAAGTGATCGCATATAAGTTAAATTTATTACCTAATTAAGCGCTAATGGTGGCTAATATCACATTTAAAGAATTTTGTTATGTGTAAAAACAAAACTTAATAGCAACATAATGACCACAACTGGCGAAATAACATACGGGCAGGGGTTGAGCGATGAAGGTATTGATGAGCAAATATCGACTTGCCGTTCTGGCAGGCGTTCTGGCGGTAGGCAATATCACGGCGCTGCAGGCGGCGACGCTGAATGTGATGCAAAATGAAGCGCCGCGCAGCATGGATCCCGGCGACCAGACGGCGACCTTCACCGATACGGTCCTCAAGCCGATGTATGAAGGGCTGGTCGATCTCTCCCCCGATTATAAAATCACCCCCGCGCTGGCCACGGCCTGGCAGGTGAGCGAGGACGGCAAGGTCTGGACCTTCACGCTGCGCAAGAACGTCACCTTCCATGACGGTACGCCGTTTAACGCCGACGCGGTGGTGGCCAATATCCAGCGCCATATCGATCCCAAAGGCAGCCTGGCCGCCAGCTCGAGGATGCGCAACGTGATTGCGTCGGTGAAAAAAATTGACGACGGCAGCGTCGAAATTACGCTGAAAAAAGTCTACCCCTCGTTCCTCAATTTACTCACCGGCGGTGCGGCGAAAATGGTCAGCCCGGCGGCGGACAAAGCCGGCACCATTGGCCGCAAAGCGGACGGAACCGGCCCCTATATGCTGCAGGAATATAAAACCGGGGAGTATGTTTTAGAGAAAAAGAACCCGCATTACTGGGGAGAAAGCGGCGGCCCGGAGCAAATCAAATGGACCTGGAGCTCGGAGCCTTCGGTGATGAATATGGCGCTGCTCTCCGGCCAGGTTGACGTGATTAACCCGGTGCCGCCGCAGTTCGGTATGCAGCTGAAAAGCAACCCGCAGGTGAAGCTGGAGCAGGGCGAGGGCGCGTCGGTATTCTGGGTGGCGCTCAACGTTGAGCAGAAACCGCTCAACGACGTCCGCGTGCGCCAGGCGCTGAATCTGGCGACGGATAAAGACGCCCTGCTGAAGGCGGTGATGTTCGGCTACGCCTCCGCCGCTAACTCGCCGCTGGCGCCGGTGAATGAGGGCTACGATAAGTCGCTCAACGAATACGCTTACAGTATCGACAAAGCCAGGGCGCTGCTCAAGGATGCCGGCTATCCGCAGGGATTTGACATCAACATCGCCGTACAGGGGCCGGACGCCCGGACCGCGCAAATCCTGCAGGCGATGTGGGGCAAGGTGGGGGTTAAGCTGAATATTCAGCAGATGGAAAGCGGCGTCTGGAGCAAGGCCGCCTTCGCGCCGGCGGCTGAAAAGCTGGCGAACCGCACCGATTCCGTGCTTGCCTCCTGGTCCTCCGGCCTCAACGGATCCGATTTACAGCTGCGTCCGCTGTACTACTCCCAGAGCGCCGCGCCGGTTGGCGCCAACCTCGGCTTCTATAAAAATCCGACCCTCGACGATCTGCTGGACAAAGCGGCGACCACCATGGATGACAAGGCGCGCATCGCCGATTACGTGCAGGCGCAGAAAGTCATCATGCAGGATGCGCCGCACGTGATGCTCTACTTCCAGGACGATCTCTACGCCACCCGCGCGGATATCAAAGGCGTGCGGATGGAGCCGGGCGGCGAAATTATCGTTATCAACGCGCAGAAGCCATAAAGCAGGGGCCTGACTGGAGTCGTTATGAAAGCCTACGTCATCAAAAAACTGCTTTCCTTACCGCTTATCCTGCTCGGCGCATCGCTGATCGTCTTTTTGGCGATCAGGATGCTCCCCGGCGATCCTGCGCGGCTGATGGCCGGCCCGCAGGCGACCCAGGACGACGTGAGCCGAATGCACTCCCGCCTCGGGCTTGACGATCCGCTGGCGCTGCAGTACGGGCGCTTTGTGGTCGGGATGCTCAAAGGCGACTTCGGCATTTCGCTAAAATCGGGGCAGCCGGTCTCCTCCGAGCTCGGCGAGCGGGCGCCCTATACCCTCGGCCTCGCGCTGCTGGCGTGGCTGATGGCGGTGGTGCTCGGCATTCCGATGGGGATGTGCGCGGCGATTTATCGCAATCATGCCGCCGATCACGCCCTGATGCTGATCGCGATTGCCGGCGCCTCAATCGCCAACTTCTGGCTGGCCCTGATCGCGATGGACACCTTCTCGGTGAAGCTGGGCTGGCTGCCGCTCCTGGGGGCTGAGGGCTGGAAAAGCTATATTCTGCCCTCGGTGTGCCTCGGTATTTTCCCGATGGCGGTGATGTCGCGTATGACCCGCTCGAGCATGGTGGACGTGCTCGGTGAAGACTATATTCGCACCGCCAGGGCCAAAGGACTGGCGCCGTTCTACGTCTACTTTAAGCATGCCTTACGCAATGCCCTCATCCCCATCGTGACCATTATTGCGCTCAACTTTGGCAGCCTGATCGGCGGAGCGGTGGTGACGGAGTCGGTATTTAACTGGCCGGGCATCGGACGTTACCTGGTGGATTCCGTGCGCTATCGCGATTATCCGGTTATTCAGGGCGTGACGATGATAACGGTCGCCAGCGTGGTGGTGATGAATCTGGTGGGCGAAATGATTATCGCCAGAATCAACCCGAAAATAAGGTTTGATTAATATGTCTGAAATCTCACTCGCCAAATCGCGCAATGGCCTGATGAACGGCCTGCGCTGGGGAATAGACCATCCGTCGATCGCCATTGGCGGTTTTATCGTGGCCTTAATTGTTCTCGGCGCGCTCTTTGCGCCGTGGCTGAGCCACTACGATCCCTATGACCAGGATCTGCTCAATATTCTCTCCGCGCCTTCGGCGGAACACTGGCTGGGCACCGACGACTACGGGCGCGATATTTTTTCCCGCATCATATACGGCGCGCGGATCTCCCTTATCGAGGTGGTGGTCAGCGTGGCGCTGTCGCTGGCGATGGGGCTGCCGCTGGGCATTATGGCGGCGCTGTGCGGCAAAAGCGTTGACCACATCATTATGTGGATTATGGATGTGATTTTCGCCTTTCCCGGGATCGTACTGGCTATTTTGCTGGTGAGCGTGCTGGGGGCGGGGCTGATAAACATGCTGCTGGCGATCGCCATTTTCTCGGTGCCGGTATACGCCCGTCTGAGCCGCAACCTGACGCTGGGCATTAAAAATATGGAGTATATGGAAGCGGCGCGCGCGCTGGGGATCGGCTACCGGCGGCAGATTATTCACTATATTCTGCGCAACACGCTGGGGCCGATTACCGTGCAGGCCACCCTGACCGGCGGTTCGGTGATTCTGGCCGCCGCCTCGCTGTCGTTTTTGGGCATGGGGGTGCAGCCGCCGATGCCGGAGTGGGGCACGATGATGAGCGACGGGCGCAACTTCCTCGGGATCAGCCTCGGGATCTCGCTGTGGCCGGGGCTGGCTATCGTCCTTTCGGTTCTCGGATTTAATATTCTCGGCGACGGCCTGCGCGACCTGCTGGACACTCGCCTATGAACGCGCGGGTGCTCTGTCTCGATATTGGCGGTTCGTTTATCAAAAGCGCGATCTCCGAAACCGCGGGCGCTATCGGCGATATCCGCCAGCGCCCCGTTCCCACCGGCAGCTGGGGCGATTTTTCTGCCGCGATTGGCGATATCATTGCCGGCTATGGCGACAGGCTATCGGCAGAAAGCCCGCTGGCGCTCTCCTGCGCCGGGGTGGTGGATGTTGCTACCGATCGCATTCTCTCCAGCAACGTGCCGCCTTTTCAGGGCGTCAGCGTGACCCGGACCCTTAGCGCGGAGCTGCGGCGTCCGGCGGTGATGGCCAATGACGCCGACTGCTTTACCCTCGCGGAAGCGAGCAGCGGCGCGGCGCAGGGGTTTCCGGTGGTGCTGGGGATTATTCTCGGCAGCGGCATCGGCGGCGGCATCGCGATTCATGGCAATATTCTTTACGGTAATCAGGGGATCAGCGCCGAGTGGGGTCACGCGCCAATTGTGCAGACCACGCTGAAGGTGGGCGAGCATAGCCTGAGCCTGCCGCGCCTGCCCTGCGGCTGCGGGCAGACTGGGTGCCTCGACACCTTAGGCGGGGCGAGGGGCATTGAGCGGCTGCATCATATCCTGAGCGGCCGGTCGCTGAGCAGCCGGGAGATTGTTGCCCAGGGTTTGGCGGGCCGCGAACCGCAGGCCCTGACCCTCGCCGCGTGGCTGGAGGTGGTGAGCGAGCCGCTGGCCCACGCGGTCAATATTCTCGGGCCGCACCGAATCGTGGCCGGCGGGGGCATGGCGAGCGAGGAGGCGCTGATTGGCCGCCTTGACGAGGCCCTGCGGCGTAAGATTTTGCTGAAAACCGCGCGGCCGCTGATCGTTGCGGGCCGCCACGCGAGCGACGGCGGCCTTATCGGCGCCAGCATTCTCGGGCAGCGGCTTTTATCAGCGAATTCAGCACCCTGCTTGTTTTAGCCCTTGCTTAACGGAGGCGTCAGGCTAGACTACGAAAATTAAGCCTGAGTTGACGGAGGTCTGGTGGAGGCGATTAAAGGTGCGGAACTGAGTGTACCGGATGCCGTTTTTGCATGGCAGTTTGACGGCAAGGGCGGCGTAAAACCGCTGACGAATAGCGACACTATTGATAAAGAGCATCCCTGCTGGCTGCATCTCAACTACACCCACGCCGACAGCGCACAGTGGCTGGCGGAAACGCCGCTGCTGCCGAACAGCGTGCGGGATGCGCTGGCGGGCGAAAGCACCCGGCCGCGGGTGACGCGGGTCGGCGACGGGACGCTGATTACGCTGCGCTGCATTAACGGCAGCACCGACGAACGGCCGGATCAGCTGGTGGCGATGCGCTTATATATGGACGAGCGCCTAATCGTCTCTACCCGCCAGCGGCGGGTGCTGGCGCTGGACGACGTGCTCGGCGACCTGCGCGAAGGCACCGGCCCGGTGGACTGCGGCAGCTGGCTGGTGGATATCTGCGATGCGCTGACCGATCATGCCAGCGAATTTATCGAACAGCTGCATGACCGGATTATCGACCTTGAGGATAATCTGCTGGATCAGCAGGTCCCTCCGCGCGGCTTCCTGGCTTTGCTGCGTAAGCAGCTGATTGTGATGCGCCGCTATATGGCTCCGCAGCGCGATGCCTACTCCCGGCTGGCCAGCGAACGTCTGCCGTGGATGAATGACGACCAGCGTCGGCGCATGCAGGATATCTCCGATCGCCTCGGCCGCGGCCTGGATGAGATCGATAGCTGCATTGCCCGCACGGCGATAATGAGCGATGAGATCGCGCAAATTATGCAGGAGGCGATGTCGCGCAGAACCTATACCATGTCGCTGATGGCCATGGTCTTTCTGCCCAGCACCTTCCTGACCGGCCTGTTCGGCGTTAACCTCGGCGGGATCCCCGGCAATGAGTGGCATTTGGGCTTTTCTATCTTTTGCGTAATGTTAGTTGTTCTGATTGGCGGTGTTGCGTGGTGGTTACATCGCAGTAAATGGCTGTAAATAATCGCCTTTTATCAGCGTCTGATTGCGAAAACCCGGCAATGTTTGAGCGAAATCAATAAACCATCTACCCATTCGGGGCAATATCTCTCTCGCAGGTGAATGCAACGTCAAGCGATGGGCGTTGCGCTCCATATTGTCTTACTTCCTTTTTTGAATTACTGCATAGCACAATTGATTCGTACGATGCCGACTTTATTGAGTCGGCTTTTTTTTTGCTCTCCGGCGGCCAGCTTCTACGCTTAATGGGTGGTACACCCGCTCATAACCGGGAGAGTCAATATGCGATACCAGCCGTTAAATTCCATACCCATCTCACCTGAACCTAACGACCCGACGCCGGTGCCGGACCCGCGGCCTCGTCCGCATCCTTTACCCGACCCGCCGCCGGACGACGAACCGATTAAATTGTCGCATCAGAGGCGCAATTCTGCGAGGATACGCGCCTGCCAATTGCGCGCCCTTTAACACGAGAAAAAATTGTGACCGCTTTTTCAACACTAAACGTTTTGCCCGCCGCCCAGCTCGATAACCTGAACGAGCTGGGATACCTTGCAATGACCCCGGTCCAGGCGGCGGCTTTGCCGGCGATTCTGGCCGGTAAAGATGTGCGCGTGCAGGCAAAAACCGGCAGTGGAAAAACGGCCGCATTCGGCCTCGGCCTGCTCCAGCAGGTTGATGCCACGCTGTACAAGACGCAGTCCCTGGTGCTGTGCCCGACGCGGGAGCTGGCGGATCAGGTCGCCGGTGAGCTGCGCCGCCTGGCGCGCTTTCTGCCGAATATTAAAATTCTCACCCTCTGCGGGGGCCAACCTTTTGGCGCCCAGCGTGATTCGCTCCAGCACGCGCCGCACATTATCGTCGCTACGCCGGGACGCCTGCTCGATCACCTGCAGAAGGGCACCGTCTCGCTGGACGCGCTGCAGACGCTGGTGATGGACGAAGCGGATCGGATGCTCGATATGGGTTTCAGCGACGCCATTGATGAAGCGATTCGCTTTGCGCCCGCCGAGCGGCAGACGCTGCTGTTCTCCGCGACCTGGCCTGAGGCCATTGCGGCGATTAGCGGACGCGTGCAGAACGACCCGCAAACCATCGAGATCGATTCCGTTGACGCGCTGCCGGCAATTGAACAGCAGTTCTTCGAAACCTCGCAGAAAGGCAAAATCGCGCTGCTGCAAAAGCTGCTCAGCCAGCACAAGCCGGCCTCCTGCGTGGTGTTCTGTAATACCAAAAAGGATTGCCAGGCCGTTTGCGATTCGCTCAACGCCGCCGGGCAGAGCGCGCTGTCGCTGCATGGCGATCTCGAGCAGCGCGATCGCGACCAATCCCTGATCCGCTTTGCGAACGGCAGCTCGCGCGTGCTGGTCGCAACCGACGTGGCGGCGCGCGGTCTCGATATTAAATCCCTGGAGCTGGTGATTAACTACGAGCTGGCCTGGGACCCGGAAGTTCACGTTCACCGCATCGGCCGCACCGCACGCGCCGGCGCAAGCGGGCTGGCGATCAGCCTTTGCGCGCCGGAAGAGGCCCAGCGCGCCAATATTCTTGCGGAAATGCTGCAGCTGAAGCTGAACTGGATGAACGCACCGGCCGGCGGCACGATCGTACCGCTGGAAGCCGAAATGACGACCCTGTGCATTGACGGCGGTAAGAAGGCCAAAATGCGCGCAGGGGACGTTCTGGGGGCGCTGACCGGAGATTTGGGATTCGATGGCGCCGATATCGGCAAGATCAACGTTCATCCGGCGCACGTCTACGTGGCGCTGCGCCAGGGCGTGGCCCACAAAGCGTTTAAGCTGCTGCAGAACGGCAAGATTAAGGGCAAGAACTGCCGGGTTCGTTTACTGAAATAGAGTAGGCAAGGGCGTCTCAGCCACCGCGCTGAGACGCCCGTTCGCGGTTTACTTCACTTCCACCACGTTCAGCCGCAGCTCGTCCAGCTGGGCATCATCCTCTTCCGGCTGCCAGCCGGCAGGCTGAAGCGGGATCTCTTCGCGATCGAACGCGAGGTCGCCGCCGTCAACCACGTCAGAACCGTGGGTAATGCCTTTAAAGTCAAACAGGCTGACGTCGCTAAGATGCGACGGCACGACGTTCTGCATGGCGCTGAACATGGTCTCGATGCGCCCCGGATAGCGCTTATCCCAGTCGCGCAGCATGTCGCCGATCACCTGACGCTGCAGGTTAGGCTGGGAGCCGCAGAGGTTGCATGGGATAATTGGGAAACCCTTCGCCTGCGAGAAGCGCTCGATATCCTTTTCGCGGCAGTATGCCAGCGGGCGGATAACGATATGCTTGCCGTCGTCGCTCATCAGCTTCGGCGGCATGCCCTTCATCTTGCCGCCGTAGAACATGTTGAGGAACAGCGTCTGCAGGATGTCGTCGCGGTGGTGGCCGAGGGCGATTTTGGTCGCGCCGAGTTCGGTGGCCGTGCGATAGAGGATCCCGCGACGCAGGCGCGAACAGAGTGAACAGGTGGTTTTACCCTCAGGAATCTTCTCTTTGACGATCCCGTAGGTGTTCTCTTCGACAATCTTATACTCGACGCCGAGCTGCTGCAGGTACTCAGGCAGAATGTGCTCAGGGAAGCCGGGCTGCTTCTGATCGAGGTTTACCGCGATCAGAGAGAAAGAGATGGGGGCGCTTTTTTGTAAGCTGCGCAGGATTTCCAGCATGGTGTAGCTGTCTTTCCCGCCGGAAAGGCAAACCATAATCCGGTCGCCGTCTTCAATCATATTAAAATCGGCAATGGCTTCGCCGACGTTGCGGCGCAGGCGCTTCTGCAACTTGTCGATGTTGTACTTTTCTTTCTTACTAATGTCTTGATTCTGCAGCATTTAATAATGGCTCAGTTCGTAGTGTGGCGCACGCATTCTGCCAGCAGCGTTGCTGACGGCGGCAACTTATGGCATCTGACGTCGATGAGTATCAGTCTGTGGCGTGTATGGTACGGATTCGCGCCGGGGATGTCAGCACATTTAAGAGAGTTTAAGCGGCGAAGGATTAAGATAAAAAGCCCGCACCGGCGGCGGGCTGGAGAGGTTAGCGGACAACCAGTACGGAGCACTCTGCGTGACGCACGACGGCCGCGGCGTTAGAGCCAAGCAGGTAGGTCGTGATATCCGGGCGGTGCGAGGCGATGATGACTAAATCTGCCGGCAGCGACTTCGCCAGTCCCAGAATGTTGTCCTTCGGCGAACCTTCGGCAATATGGAAATGCACCCGGTCTTCAGGGATGGCAAACTGCTTCACCACCTCTTTCAGTCGGGTTTCGGAATCCGCCTTGAACTCATCCATCGGCGGCATCTCTGCGGTATAGGCCATGCCCAGCGAGGCATAATAGGGAAGAGAGGGGATCACGGTCAGAAAGTGGACTTCAGCATCATCAATCCGTGCTTCGGCTTCAACGTGGCTGATAACGCGTTGAGTTAATTCTGTATCAGAAATATCTATGGGTACAAGAATTATTCTGGTCATAAAACCTCCTGTTTAATTAACCTTTAAAAGTGTACGACATTCAGGGGCAATATGTACAATGACCAGGGTCACACTTTGGCTTCAGACCGCGGAACGTTCGGTAAATTTACCTTTGATAACCCCGTCATAAAAACGACCTTTGGAAACGACCTGCAGAAAGTTGTGAAACACCCGCGGCGGAACGTCGCAGTACTGCAGCGTTTTATTGTCACGAAAGCGTATTTCAAGGATGCCGGAGGCTTCGTCGTAGGCGACGGAGCGGATTCGTGATGATTTTACGGGATGGTGATGCATGGCTGGCGTCCTTTACGAGCGGTCTTATAAGCAATATATCATCCACTGGACGACTATTTTAACGCAACAGGTATATTGTTTTGATTTGGTTAAAATATCGGCAGAAAGAGGGGCCAGGCCCGCAGCTCCCAACGGGCCACGGCCGCAGAACGGATAAGCCAGGCCTGGCGCCACGACGTCATCGGTGCCGATGCCGTGGTTTGCGTAGCCGCTATGGTCTTCGTCCTGCAGGGTGATTTTGTCATCAGCGTAGGTGGACATAGTGCGGCTAAAGTAAAAGGTCGCGCCGATATCGGCATATTTCACCAGATCCTTGTCGCCGTTGGCGGTCGAGCGATGAGTCTGCTCGTTGGTGCGCCCGGCACTCGCTAAATTTCAGACCGGCGAATGCCGGACGGGCCCAGGCGTTGTTGGTATCGGATTCGCTGCTATTAGCCTGAACGTGATATCCCCACTGGCCGTAGGCGGTCAGCAGATCGCGAATATGAGTTTCGCCTTTGAAGCCGGGATGGATATCGCTCATATCGTCAGCAGAATACGCATCAGCGGATAAATAATGTGAATTATCGACTCATGATGGCCAGCACGTTCTTTCATTTGGAGAGTTCTTTGACGTTTTTTTGACTTCCTTCGAAGACGCTTAATTATTATAGGTGAAGGCCATTAAAGTAAGGTAAATATAAAATACCTGGCTATAAGTAAATCCTGAAATAAATAATCCCGTCGGTGCGGTGATAATTTTAGTGAATCTATCAATGCAATACATATAAAATAAAAATTATACGGCGGGAAATTAATGGGATATTATTCGCGCGTTATATGCCTTTGTTTATTGTCAGCCGCATTTTTGCTGCCGCCGCCCGCGGTCCTCTTGCGGGCTATTTAAACGGTAAAATGACAAGCCCGAATATCTATTCGGGCTTTTTTTATGGCAACGCTCAGGCGCGGTACAAATTAGCTTTCGACGGTGGGTTTCTCCGCTTTACCGGCCATCTGCGCAAGGAAGTCATAGCGTTTTTGCAGATCGGCTGCGGCATCCTTCCACAGCTGCTCCGCCACCTCCGGCTGCTGGGCGTTGAGGCGACGGAAGCGCTGCTCGTTGAGCAACGTTTCCGCCAGCGCGTCCGACGGCGGGCGAGAGTCCAGCGCCAGCGGGAGCTTACCCTCATCCGCCCGGCGCGGGTCGAAGCGGTAGAGCGGCCAGAACCCGGTGGCGGTCAGCTGACGCATCTGATCGTGGCTTAGCGCCAGATCGTAGCCGTGCTCTTCGCACGGGCTGTAGGCGATAATCAGCGACGGCCCCGGATAGGCCTCCGCTTCCTGAATCGCTTTCACCGTCTGATTCAGCTGGGCGCCCAGCGAGATCTGCGCCACGTAGACGTGACCGTACATCATCATGCTGACGCCGAGGTCTTTGCGCGATTTACGCTTGCCGTGCTCGCCAAACTTGGTCACCGCGCCGAGCGGCGTGGCCTTCGAGGCCTGGCCGCCGGTGTTGGAGTAGCACTGGGTATCGAGCACCAGGATATTGACGTTTTCGGTCAGGCTCAGCACGTGGTCGAGGCCGCCAAAGCCGATATCGTAGGCCCAGCCGTCGCCGCCGATCAGCCAGATGGATTTTTCCACCAGCGCGTCGGCGTCGGTCAGCAGCTCCTGGGCTCCCTCAACGCCGGCCAGCGCGCGGCGCAGCTCCGCCACCTGCTCGCGGCGGACGTCCGGGGTGGCCTCGGCGTGCAGGGCATCGTTGAGCTCCGCCGGTATCGCGTCGGCAAACTGCGCCAGCAGGCGCATCACGCGCTGACGATGCTGGTCCACGGAGAGGCGGAAGCCGAGGCCAAATTCGGCGTTATCTTCAAACAGCGAGTTGGCCCACGCCGGGCCGCGCCCGTTGGCGTCGGTGGTATACGGCGTTGACGGCAGGTTACCGCCGTAAATCGACGAGCAGCCGGTGGCGTTGGCGATCAGCATCCGATCGCCGTAGAGCTGGGTTAGCAGCTTGATGTACGGCGTTTCGCCGCAGCCGGAGCAGGCGCCGGAGTACTCAAACAGCGGGCTTATCAGCTGAGAGGTACGAATATCAATGCGCTCCAGCGCGCTGCGGTCGATCTCCGGCAGGCTGAGGAAGAAGTCGTAGTTGACCTTCTCCTCCTCAACGTGCTCAAGGCGCGACATCATATTGATGGCCTTGATCTCCGGGTTCTGCCGGTCTTTGGCCGGGCAAACCTCAACGCACAGATTACAGCCGGTGCAATCTTCCGGCGCCACCTGCAGAACGTATTTCTGTCCGCGCATATCGCGGGATTTCACGTCCAGCGAATGCAGGCTGGCCGGGGCCGCTTCCATCGCCTCCGGGGAGATAACCTTGGCGCGGATCGCCGAGTGCGGGCAGGCCGCGACGCAGTGGTTACACTGGGTGCACAGCGCCTCTTTCCAGATAGGGATCTCTTCGGCGATATTGCGTTTTTCCCAGCGGGTGGTGCCCATCGGCCAGGTGCCGTCCGGCGGCAGGGCGGAGACCGGCAGCGCATCGCCGAGGCCGGCCAGCATGGCGGCGGTGACGGTTTTGACAAAGTCCGGCGCGGCATCGGAGACCACCGGCGGGCGGTTCGGGCTGGCGGCGTTGACCTGCTGCAGCGGCACTTCGGCCAGCGACTCGCGGGCCAGCGCCAGCGCCTGCCAGTTGCGCTCAACCAGCTCCTTGCCCTTGCTGCTGTAGCTTTTGGCAATCGCGCCCTGGAGCTCGGCCAGCGCGCTGTCACCCGGAAGAATTTGCGTCAGATGGAAGAACGCCATCTGCATCACGGTGTTGATACGCGCGCCGAGGCTGCATTCGCGGGCAATTTTGGCGGCGTTGACGATATAAAAGCGCGCCTGCTTCTGGTTGAGCGTCGCCTGTACTTCCTGCGGCAGACGCGACCACGCCTCATCGGCGGCGTACGGCGTGTTCAGCAGGAAAATCCCGCCGGGCTTCAGCCGCTCCACCATCTGATATTTGTCGATAAACTGCAGCTGATGGCAGCCGACGAAATCGGCCTGCGAGATAAGATAGGAGGAGCGAATCGGCTTCTCGCTGACGCGCAGGTGCGAAACGGTCAGTCCGCCGGCCTTTTTCGAGTCGTAGACGAAGTAGCCCTGTGAGAACCACGGCGTCGAGTTGCCGATGATTTTGATGTTGTTCTTGGTCGCCGACACGCTGCCGTCGCTGCCCAGGCCGTAGAACAGGGCCTCCAGCTTCGCCTCCGACGGCAGGGTGTTTTCCCCCAGCGGCAGAGAGAGGTTGGTGACGTCGTCATAGATACCGACGGTGAAGCGGGGCTTCGGTTTCGCCGCGCTCAGCTCGTTAAACACCGCCAGCACGCACTCCGGGCCGAACTCTTTTGACGACAGGCCATAGCGGCCGCCGATGGTGCGCGGCAGCGTTTCGCGTTCGCCGCGGTTAAACGCCTCCGCCAGCGCGGTCATCACGTCGAGGTACAGCGGCTCCGCGTGGGCGCCGGGCTCTTTGGTGCGGTCCAGCACGGCGACGGCGCGCGCGCTTTCCGGCAGCGCTTCCAGCAGGTGAGCAGCGGAGAAGGGGCGATAGAGCCGCACTTTCAGCACGCCGACCTTCTCGCCGCGGCTGAGCAGCTCATCCACCACCTCTTCGCAGGTGCCGATGGCGGAACCCATCACTACAATCACCCGTTCGGCCTGCGGATGGCCGTAGAATTCGAACGGTTTATAGCGACGGCCGGTGGCGGCAGCGAAATCGTCCATCGCCGTTTCGACGTGGTCGTAGACCGCGTCGTACCACGGGTTGGTGGCCTCACGGGACTGGAAATAGGTGTCCGGGTTAGCCGAGGTTCCGCGGATCGTCGGATGTTCGGGATTCAGCGCGCGCAGGCGATGCGCGTCGATCTCAGCCTGCGGCAGCAGGCTGCGGAGGGTGTCATCCGCCAGCGGCGCGATTTTGTTGATTTCGTGCGAGGTGCGGAAGCCGTCAAAGAAATGGATAAACGGCACCCGGCTTTTGAGGGTCGCAATATGCGAAATCAGGGCGAAATCCTGCGCCTCCTGGACGTTGCTGGCGCAGAGCATCGCGCAGCCGGTCTGGCGCACGGCCATCACGTCGGAGTGATCGCCGAAAATAGAGAGCGCGTGGGTCGCGACGGTACGCGCGGCGACGTGCAGGACAAACGGCATCAGCTGACCGGCCAGCTTGTACAGCGTCGGGATCATCAGCAGCAGACCCTGCGAGGAGGTGAAGGAGGTCGAAAGGGCCCCGGTTTGCAACGCCCCGTGCACGGCGCCGATAGCCCCGGCTTCCGACTGCATTTCGACCACCCGGGGCACGTCGCCCCAGATATTTTTGAGCCCGTTACCTGCCCAGGCGTCCGCCTGCTCGGCCATCGTTGAGCTGGGGGTTATGGGGTAGATGGCGATAACTTCACTGGTGCGAAACGCGACAGAAGCGGCCGCGCCATTACCGTCGATAGTAATCATAAAAAGAGACCCTAACATTGCGCAAACAAAAAAGAAGGGACCCGCAAAACGGCGGCGGATCCTGTAATTATATGGAGTGAGTATAGGGGCTTTCGCTATGCCCTTGAAGTTGTGCGGCTTTCGAGTGCACAAATTGATCCATGAGGTTCTCCCTGCCTGTGCGCCGGGCGAGGAGAACCAGTGGCTGCTATCTTGCTGATTACTATGCCGTTAGTCTGAACGTTGCGGGTGCTTTGGCAACAAAGCGCTGCGCTTAAAACCAGGTCTCGAGCTGGGCGCCGAAGATCAGCGTGCCTCCGCTGTGGTAGCCGGCGCTGCCAAAGGTGTCGGTGGTGGAGTAGCTATCCAGGGCTTTGTCCCAGTTCATCCAGGTGGCGAAGAAGCGAATTTCCGGGCGCTCAAAAAAGTCGGTCACCTTGTGCATTTTAAAGGTCGGAGCAAAGGTCAGCTTGTAGTAGCTTCCGCGGGCGGGCCGGTTGCCGTTAAAGCCTCTGGGGTCGATATCCATATACTGGTAGCTGGCCTCGTACTGCAGGGCAAAGTTCTGATTGAGCTCCTGGATAACCCTGGCGTTGAGGGTGACCCAGTCGTAGCGATCGCCGTCCAGGTAGCGGCTATTGCTGCTCTGGGCGACGATGAGTGGCGCCAGGCTAAGCCGGTCGGTCAGGGAGGTGATGCCGTAGGAGGCGAATTTAACGGTCCAGGCGTCATCGATCAGATAACCGTCCGACCCCGGGCCGCGCACTTCCGCCCCCAGCGCCTGGCCATACAGCAGCACCGTTTTGGACAGTCCGGGCCGGAGCCCATAGAAAGTGTCGCCATGATACGCCAGCATGGTGTTGAAGCCTTTGGACGCCGCCTTATCCGTCGCCAGGCCATCATTAATACGCTTATCGTTATCCTTAGAGTAGAGGCCGTTGACCATCCACTGCCACGGGCCTAATTTATTATTGAGCGACAGGGTATAGTTCTGAATATAGGTATTGGCGGCCCCGGTCATGTTGTTATATTCAACGTTCTCCATGGCATCAATATCATTAAAGTTACGCCCGTAAATCGCCAGATTGGTTTTGACGTCACCGGCCAGGCTAACGTCATAAATACCGGCCCCGGTACCGATTAAATTCATCATGTCGGAGTCGAGCCAGTGAATATCAAAGTTATCGCGATCCTCGCGCTTACCTGCCCACAGGGTTGCGTGCTTGAACGCCCCGGAAAAGGATGGAAGGTCGCTCATTTCGGCAAACGCCTGACGCAGGTTCATTTGGCCGTTAAAGGCGCTGTCGGTATTATAGGTTTTATCCCATTCGGCAATTTTCATGTAATAACGCAGCTTAGCGTTATTATCATAGCGACGCAGATAGTTAATATCGGCGGTGACGTAGGTGTCTGATTCATTGCCGAGACGGCCGACGCTGCCGCCGGTGCTTCCGGCGGGCGTCAGGGAAGGGCCGACGGTGCTGGTGGCCCCTTGCTTTCCGGTGAGGATCCCGGTGCGGGCATAGCCGCCGATTTTAATTTCAGCCGGGTCCTGGTTAAGCGACTTATTTTTTATTGAAGCAATATCGCGATCCGTTTTTTGCTCAACGGTCAGCAGGCGCTGCCGGGCCTGGCTGGCATTATTCTCGGCGGCGGCGGCTCTCTTTTCCGCTTTATCAATCTTTTGTTCAGCGTAGCGTAAATCTATTTTGGACTGTTTTAATTCAGCCTCAAGTTTTTCCAGACGGGCGTTGATGTCATTAAGCGTAATATCGGCGGCGTGCGCGGATAACGGCAGCGCCAGCGCGCAGAGCGTAAGGGTATAGATTTTCATTATTAATCCCTGTGCAGAGAATTCCCGCGCTGCGGGCATAGGCAAGCCTGCAGCACGGAAGAGTGTGCCAGCAAAAATTATGTTGCTGTTATTAAGCCGTCAGGTGGCGGCTAGCTGCGGGTTATCATTTTTTGGCCACGGGTTTCTTGGTATTAACAAAAAGAGTCGCGGCAATAAAGGCAAAAATAAATACCGCGATGCCGACGGTGATATAGCTAATAAACTGGTAGCGGTCGTAGAGGTACATCAGCGGAGAGAGCAGGACCGCCAGGCCGTAAGAGTTAGCCTTGATCGCCATCAGCGAGAGCACCATGCCGCCCAGCGCGGAGCTGGTGAGCATCACGACAATGGCCCGGATCCCCGACTGCATCACAATCCCGAACAGGGCCGGCTCTGAGACCCCCAGCAGCTGCGTTATAGTGGCGGAGATGCCGGCGGTCTTAAAGGCCAGGTTCTTTGATTTCAGCGAAATAGCCAGGCACACGGCGGCGTTGGCAAAGCCGTACATCGCGCAGACCGTAATCAGCGGATTAAAGCCGGTGCCGGCAATCAGCGACGTTTCAATCATGATGAACATATGGTGCATCCCGGTCATCACGGCGATGGGATAAATAAAACCGATCAGCAGGCCGCCAATTCCAGCCGGCAGGGCGAGGAACTGCCCAATCGCCATCACCGCATAATGTTCGAATCCGTGCACCAGCGGGCCTAATACCAGCAGGGCAATGGCGAGTGCAATCAGGATGACGATAAAGGGCGTGAAAATAAGATCCATCGAGTTCGGCATGACTCTGCGGAAATAGATCTCGAGCTTCGCGCCGATAATACCGGTAATGAGCGCGGTGAGGATCGAACCCTGATAGCCGACCAGCGGAATAAAGCTAAATATATATATCGGCGCGGCGTGGCCATATGCCACATCGTAAGCGTTGGGCAGCGCCGGGGAAACCAGCATCAGGCCAATTAAAAAGCCGATAATTGGTGTGCCGCCAAACTTTTTAAATGCCGACCAGCAGATAAACGCCGCGAGGAAGGCAAAGGCGGTATCGCAAAGGACGGTGGTTAACGTCTGCAGGTAAACCGGTATATCCTGCACGTTGCTGCCAAACCAGCCCAGTACCGTATCGTTAAAAATTACCCCCTTCAGGCCGAGAAACAGGCCGGTGGCGCCGAGCACCGGGACGATCGGCACGAACACGTCAGAGAGGTTTCTGATGCCCCGCTGCAGCCTGCCCGTGCTCTGCCGACTCATCTCGTCTTTGCTAACTTCGGCAACCTGGAACTCTTCCACAAACGCCTGGTAAACCTTGTTGACGATACCGGTGCCGAGAATGATCTGATACTGACCTGAATTATAAAACACGCCTTTCACTTCGCCGATCTGGCGGATTTTTTCGTCATCAATGGCTTCGCGATCCTTCACCTGTAAGCGCAAACGCGTCGCGCAATGGGTGGCCGATGCAATGTTGTCCTTGCCAATCGTATTAACAATATCAACGGCGATATTTTTATATTTGTTCATTTTTAACGCATCCCTTAATGAGAATGGTCTGGTACGGTTTGAGGGTAGAAGTTACGTTGGTGTAATTACTGAGCACGATTTCCCCGTCAGGCAGGGTAAACGGCTGCTCTTTGGCGCTGAGGTTAGTGATGGAAATAAGGCGCTCGGTGGCCGAGCTTCTTGCATAGGCGATAACGTTCTCGGCAGCCTCCTCCAGCGGGGTGAAGGTGCCGTAAATCAGCGTTTCAGGGAAGTCGATATTTCTCAGGGCAATCATCTTTTTGTAGAAAGAGAATACCGAATCGGCTTGCGCCAGCTGGCTTTGCGCGTTCAGCGACGTATCGTCAGTGGACAGCGCCAGCCATGGCCTAGCGCCGTTGTTAAAGCCTGCATTGACGCCGTCGGACCACGGGAACGGCGTGCGCGAATTATCTCTTGAGCGGCGGTTAACAAAGCCCATAGCCTCCTCGGCGCTAAAGCCTTCCGCCAGCGAGCGGTAGTAGTTATCGAGGCTTGAGATATCGTTAAATTCATTAATCTCTCTGCGGCAGAAGTTCTTCATCCCCAGCTCCTGTCCCTGATAGATAAACGGCGTGCCGCGCATGAAAAAGTACATGGCCGCGAGGGCCGTGGCGCCGATCTCGTTCTGATAGTCAGCGTCGCGCACCAGTTTCGACAGGGCGCGAGGCTGGTCGTGATTCTCAATAAAAGTGGTGCCCCATCCCGCCCGGGCGAAGGCCAGCTGGCTGGCAAACAGGGTTTCCCTGAACGCCTTGACGCTCCAGTCGCATTCCCTGAACCACTCTGAACCATTTTCAACGTCGATATCGGCGGCGTGGAAGTCAAATATCATGTCGAAATAGCCTTCCGGCCCGATAAAGCGCTCATACTCTTCCAGCGGAACGCCGGGGGCTTCACCGACGGTCACGCAGCCGAATTTGTTAAAAGTCTGTTGCTTCAGTTCGTTGAGGAAAAGCTCAATCCCCGGCCGGTTGCGGGCCTTGCTTTTGACGGAGGCCAGGCCGTCGATACCGTCTGATGGCAGCGGGCTGAAGTCCTGATCCTTTTTGATAAAGGTAATGGCGTCGATGCGGAACCCGGCGATCCCTTTTGCCAGCCACCAGTTAATCATTGCGTAAATTTCTTCGCGCAGCGCCGGGTTTTCCCAGTTCAGGTCGGGCTGTTTTTTATGAAACACGTGGAGATAGTAAGTCTCTTCGCCGGGCACTTTTTCCCACACGCTGCCGCCGAAAATAGAGCGCCAGTTGTTGGGGGCCGCACCGTTAACCGCCGGTTTAAAAATGTAGTAATCGCGGTAGCGGGAGTCTGGGTTCGCCAACGCCTGGCGGAACCAGCGGTGCTCGTCGCTGGTATGATTGACCACCAGATCGATCATCACCTTTATCCCCATCTCTCCGGCCTGCGCTATCAGGTCGTCCACGTCCCGCATATCGCCAAAATCAGGATTCACCGCGAAGTAATCGGCGATGTCATAGCCGTTATCCGCCATCGGCGACTGGTAAAACGGTGACACCCAAATGAGGGTAATTCCCAGGGTCTTGAGATAGGGGAGTTTCGCAATGATGCCGCGAATATCGCCGGTCCCGTCGTTGTTGCTGTCATAAAAGCTCTTCGGGTAAATCTGATAGACGACGGATTCCTTCCACCATGCGTGCTGCTGGGGTGTGTTCATCACTTCTCCTTGATATGATATCGATACCATATTGAAATAAAAAAATTAAGCGGACGCTCTGATAATCAATTCAGAGTGCAAATCCTGCTCGTCGTACTGATAGCGGGCGCCGCTGATGAGCGCGAGCAGGCGTTCTACGGAAATTCTGCCCAGTTGCTCAATCGGCTGGCTGACGGTGGTGAGAGGGATGTTGATCATCTCCGCCACCGGCAAATTATCGAAGCCCACCACCGCAAGATCTGCTGGCACGCTCACGCCGCCAGCGGTAAGGCCGGCAATCAGGCCGCAGGCGACCTCATCGCTGCCGGCAAAAATCGCGTCTGGGCGCTCGCTGGCGGCCATTTGCAGCATTTTGGTGGCGAGACCTTGCCCGTCTTTATAGGTATGCATCTGGCGGAAAATCAGCGCGGGATTGATATCCAGCTTTCCGGCCTGCATGGCGTCGATAAAGCCCTGGTTTCTGCGGCTGCCGTGGCCTTTCTGCTCGAAGGTGCCGCCGGTCGAATAGGCGATATTTTTATAGCCCTTGTTGATCAAGTAGGTCACGGCGCCATAGGTCGCCCGGCGATCGTCCACTTTAACCACCGGCAGGCTGGTGGCTTCGAGGCTGGTATTACACAGCAGGATCGGACCGTATTGCTGGTATTTCTCCAGCACGTTCTTATTGCTCTCTACCGCGCATAAAATCAGGCCATCGATGATTTTTTTCTTCAGCAGGTCGAGGCAGTTTTTCTCCTCCCCGGCGCTGTCGTGGTTTTGCACGATCAGCACCGAGTAGCCATTTTTGCGCGCGGTGACTTCCAGGGCATCGACCAGGCTTGCGAAGAAGGGGTTGGTAATGCGCGAGATAAGCACCCCAATACGGTGCGTTTTGACGCCGCGCATCTGCTGGGCAACGGTGCTTGGCTCGTAATCGAGCGCCTGCATCGCCGCCAGAATCTTCTCTTTTTTATCATCAGAGATATAGGGATGATTATTCAGGAAGCGGGAGACCGTGGTGACGGAAAGCCCGGCTTTTTCTGCTACGTCTTTTATGGTGGCCATAGAATTTTTATGAAAACGATATCATAGTTCGGTAAGCTATTTTCAGCCGCCGCTTAAGTCAACCCGCATGTTTTAAAACATGATCGATCTCACAACAAAGTTATCCGGCGGGAGCCGCCGCGGTTATTCATCTGCGGGGGAGTGAGGGGATACTTTGCGAGAATCGCCGATCCGGCGGGAAATTTGCTAGAAAATGTTAATGGAGCGCATAAATAGCGGTTTCGCCTCTCGACGTCGGGCGCCGGGCTGCCTATTATTCTTGGGTTTGTTTATTTTAAGATGTTTCCGAGGGGAGAGACGATGCGAGCTGCGTTTTTAGTTGGGTGTGCCGCGTTATTACTGTCGGCCTGTAGTAGTGAACCCGTTCAGCAGGCGACGGCGGCCCACGTATCACCGGGCATGCGCGCTGCGATGAGCAGCACCGGGCAGGCAAACTGCGCGATGATCGGCGGCTCGCTGTCGGTGGCGCGTCAGCTGGACGGCTCGGCGATAGGGATGTGCGCGCTGCCTAACGGCAAACGCTGCAGCGAGCAGGCTCTGGCCGGCGGCAGCTGCGGTAACTACTAAGCATCAGCCCCATACGGACGTCCTCTGCGGGCATCATGCCCGCGGCGGCGACGCGCGCCAGCCGGCCCGTAGAATTAGTTAACCAGATCGGCGAGCTTATACACCAGCGTGCGATCGGCGGTCGCCAGCGTCAGCTGATTTTCGGTTAAATCGACCTGCGCCCCGTCGCGCAGCATTTTGCCGAGCGTGGCGTCGAGCTCGTTAAGCTGCGGGTCAGCGCACAGCATCCGGGTCATCGCCAGCGCTTTGACCTTCAGCTCGCCATCCGACACCTTGCCTTCGCCGCTAAAGCGGTTGCACATATTGCCTGAGACGAACGTCTTCTCGCCAAAGCTCAGCTCCAGCGGCTTCGAGCCCTCCTTGAGCGGCTGACCGTTGACGCTGGTCAGGACAAACCGATGGTGCTGAAGCTGCTCCGCGCTGGTGGACACCTTGCTGTTATATACGCAGCCGGAAAGCAGCATTCCTGCCGCCAGCAGTGCAGCAAACTTATTCATTTTTTCTCCAGAAATATTTCACATCTTTTAGGTAAGCGGAGTGTAACTGTACTGCAGGCAAATTCTGTGGGGCTTATCTGAATGTGCCCCCCGCAGGGGGAGGGCACAAAAGGGGAAGGATATCAGACCAGCGCGTTGGCGCAGGTTTCACCGGCGTCAACCTGGCGCAGGTTGTCGAGGGTGGTTTGCGAAATACTGATTAACGCCTCGGCGGTGAGGAACGCCTGATGCCCGGTGAACAGCACGTTATGGCAGGCCGAGAGGCGGCGGAACACGTCATCCTGAATCACGTCGTTGGATTTATCTTCGAAGAACAGATCGCGCTCGTTCTCATAGACGTCCATCCCCAGCGCGCCGATTTTCTGATGCTTCAGGGCGTCGATGGCCGCCTGTGAATCAATCAACGCGCCGCGGCTGGTGTTGATGATCATCACGCCATCCTTCATCCGATCGAACGCCGAATGGTTCAGCAGATGATAGTTCTCATCGGTCAGCGGGCAGTGCAAAGAGATCACGTCCGACTGCGCGTACAGCGTCTGCAGATCAACGTACTCGACGCCGAGATCCAGCGCGGCGGCGCTTGGGTATGGATCGAACGCCAGCAGGCGCATGCCAAATCCTTTGAGGATCCGCAGGGCCGCCACGCCGATTTTCCCGGTACCGATCACGCCGGCGGTTTTACCGTACATGGTGAAGCCGGTTAAGCCTTCGAGGGAGAAATTGGCATCGCGGGTACGCTGATAGGCGCGGTGAATGCGGCGGTTCAGCGACATCATCATCCCGATGGCGTGCTCGGCGACCGCTTCCGGCGAATAGGCCGGCACGCGCACCACCCGCAGGCCCAGCTCTTTGGCCGCATCCAGATCGACGTTATTAAAGCCGGCGCAGCGCAGGGCGATGTACTTCACGCCGTGCGACTTCAGCTCTTCCAGCACCGGGCGGCTGCCGTCATCGTTAACGAAAATGCACACCGCCTCGCAGCCGTTGGCCGTTTTCGCGGTTTTTTCGGTTAACAGGAAATCGAAGAACTCGAGTTCAAAGCCATATGTATCATTAACATGCTGAAGGTACTTTTTATCGTACTGCTTTGTACTATACACAGCGATTTTCATAAGACTTTTCTCCAGTGATTATACCGTCACGGTAGCATATTTAAAATAATCATACAATTCTTAAAAATTAGTTTAAATAACAGGTTATAATCATAATTCTAGAGTATATCTCTGCGTGGAGGTATCGCTTTAAAACATAATGTGTTTTTACCACAGGCTGAAGCTGAAGGCGCCTGGCGCCAGCAGGATCAGCGGCCACAGCAGGCCGGAGCTGACGTTGGCGAGCTGAAAACGCCAGAAAGAGGCACCGCTGGCTCCGCTGGCGAGCGGAAGGGTGGCGCGCAGCGGAGAAAGGAAGCGGCTGAAAAATACCGCCCAGGCCCCGTGGCGGCGTAAAAACAGCCGGCTGCGAGAGAGACGCTCGGCGCTAAGCCAGCGCAGGCGGTGAAGATGGTGTTGATAGCGGCGCCCCACCCGCCAGGAGAGCCAGAATCCGCCGATTGCTCCAAGCCCGGCACTGAGCCACATTAGCAAGAAATGCCCGAGGCTGGCGGAGGCGAAGGTACCGAGCAGCAGCAGACCGGAGGTGCCGGGCACCAGCAGCGAGACGATCGCGCAGGATTTACTGAACGTCAGCAGGAACACCAGCAGCAACAGCAGCGCGTAGTGGTCCTGCGCCGACTCAATCAGCGAGTAGATAAACGCCACGCTTTCCCTCCGGCCTGCTCTGATGATGATTTGCCAGTGTGACAGGGACTGGCTAAATGAAGGCTAAATCAGCGGCGGGTCAAAAATCGCCGCAACGATGGCGGCGCAGCGGCTATTCTTAGGCAGGACGCAAACTTTAACTCACTGGTCGAACGTGCCACAATACGCGCTACATTCGGCATATACTATTGTTGATTCAGGATATTAAGCGCCCATGAAGGGTAAATATAAAGCCGCTATCGCGCTGGTGTTAGCACTCCTTTTGCTCCCGCTGGCGCTGCTGTCGACGCTAACCCACTGGGTGCCGACGCTCGCCGGGATCTGGCTGCCGGCGGGGACCCGGATCTCGCTAACCGACAGCCCGCGCCTGACGCGCACCGCGCTGCGTATCCCCGATTTACGCTACATGGTTGGCGACTGCGAGCTGGCAAGGGTCACCAACGCCCAGCTTTCCCACCCCAGCCGCTGGCGCCTGCATCTCGATGAGCTGGATATCAACAGCGCCTGCCTGAGCAAACTTCCGGAGAGTGAACCCGCCCCCGGCGCGCCGCGCACCCTGGCGGAATGGCAGTCGATGCTGCCCTATAGCTGGCTGACTATCGAGAATCTGCGCCTGTCGCCGTGGGAAAAATGGCAGGGGCGGCTGGTGATGTCGCTGACGCCGACGCAGCAGGATATCGGCTACAGCGGGTCGGAAGTCACCGTGCAGGCCCGCCTGCGCGGCCAGGCGCTGACCGTCAGCGACTTCTCCGCGCGGCTGGTTGAAGGCCAGGCGCCGGTCAGGCTGGTCGGTGAGTTCCATATGCCGCTGGTGCCGGACGGCTTCCCGGTTGACGGCCATCTGCTGAGCACCTTTGAATTTCCGCAGGAGCCGGGGCTGGTTGACGCCGAGCTGGAGTGGCAGAAAAACCGCGGGCAGCTGCTGGTGACGCCGCGGGGCGAGGTGCAGCCGATGCTCGACCTGCCGTGGGAAATTACCCCCGAACGCATAGCGATCAGCGACGGTCGCTGGAGCACCGAATATGCCGGCTATCCGCTGAGCGGCCGCGTGGCGCTGTCGGTGGACGACTGGCAGGAGGGAACCGAGAATATGCAGGTCAGCGGGCGCCTGAACGTGCTGACCCAGGGGGAGGCCGGAAAAGGCAACGCGGTTCTGAACGTCGGACCCGGTAAGCTGAGCATGGATAGCAGCGATATGCCGCTGCGGCTCACAGGCGAGGCGAAGCTCGGGGATCTTATCGTCTACGCCGCGCTGCCGGCCAGGCTGAGCGGTCCGCTCACCACCCCGGAGCTGACTTTCCATCCCGGCGCGCTGCTGCGCTCGCGAGGGAGGGTGATTGACTCCCTTAATATCGATGAAATACGCCTGCCGCTGGCGGGGGTCAAGGTTACCCAGCAGGGCGTCGACGGCCGACTGCAGGCGATTCTGCGCGCCCACGAGCAGGAGATGGGCGACTTCGTCCTGCATCTTGACGGCAAGGCCGACAACTTTATGCCCGACCGCGGCCGCTGGCAGTGGCGCTACTGGGGAGAGGGGCACTTCACGCCGATGCAGGCGCGTTGGGACGTGAAGGGCGCGGGAGAGTGGGTGGACAGCGCCATCGTCCTGAACAGCCTGTCAACCGGCTTCGATAAGCTGCAGTACGGCACCATGCTGGTCAGCACCCCGCGGCTGACGCTGGAACAGCCGATTCGCTGGCTGCGCGACGAACAGCATCCGAAGCTGACCGGCGCGCTGTCGCTGGATGCCGGCAAAACCAGCTTTAGCAGCGGCAGCGAGCTGCCGCCCTCAACGCTGAAATTTAGCCTCGACGGGCGCGACCCGACCTGGTTCCAGTTTAACGGGTCGCTGCACGCCAATAAAATCGGCCCCGTGCGGCTGACCGGCCGCTGGGACGGCGAGCGCCTGCGCGGCCAGGCGTGGTGGCCGAAGCAGTCGTTGACCGTCTTCCAGCCGCTGCTGCCGCCGGAGTGGAAAATGAACCTGCGCGAAGGGGCGCTGTACGCCCAGGTGGCCTTCTCCGCCGCGGCCGATCAGGGCTTTGAGGCCGGCGGGCACGGGGTGCTGAAAGGCGGAAGCGCCTGGATGCCGGATAATCAGATCAACGGCGTCGATTTTGTGCTGCCGTTTCGCTTTAGCCAGGGGACCTGGCAGCTCGGCACCCGGCGGCCGGTTTCGCTGCGCATCGGCGAGATAGTTAACCAGGTGACGGCGCGGAATCTCACCGCCGACCTGCAGGGCTCGTATCCCTGGAGCGAAAGCAGCCCGCTGCAGCTCAGCAACGTCAGCGTCGATATTCTTGGCGGCCAGCTGACCATGCAGCAGCTGCGTATGCCGCAGCACGATCCGGCGCTGCTGCGCCTGCGGCACATCTCCAGCAGCGAGCTGGTGAGCGCGGTGAATATCAAACAGTTCGCCATGTCCGGCGCGTTTAACGGCGCGCTGCCGCTGTGGCTGGATAACGAAAAATGGATAGTCAAGGACGGCTGGTTGAGTAACCCCGGTCCGATGACCCTGCGCCTTGACCCGGATATGGCCGATGCGATGGTGAAGGACAATATTTCAGCGGGTGCGGCGATCAACTGGCTGCGCTATATGGAGATCGCCCGCTCGTGGACGCGCATTAATCTCGATAATCTCGGCGTCCTGACGCTGCAGGCGACGATTAGCGGCACCAGCCGCGTCGGGGAGAGAAGTAATACGGTCCATCTCAACTACTCTCATCAAGAGAACATTTTTGACCTGTGGCGCAGCCTGCGCTTCGGCGACAACCTGCAGGCATGGCTTGAACAGAATGCGGTGCTTCCCGCTCAGCGCTGTAAGGATAAGCAACACTGTACGCCTGTTGGGACAGGCGCTAAGGAACAACGATGATAAAACTGCTAACGATGCTGCTGGCAACGACGATACTGCTGACGGGCTGTACGCCGCGGATTGAGATTGCGGCATCGAAGGAGCCGATCACCATCAATATGAATGTCAAAATTGAACATGAGATTCATATCAAAGTGGATAAGGACGTCGAGGATTTGCTCAAGTCGCGTAGCGACCTGTTCTGAGGTAGCGATGAGAAAACGACTGTTGACGACCGCCCTGGCGCTGGCGCTGTTTAGCGCCCCGGCGATGGCCCTGACGCTCGGCGAGGCGCGGGAGCAGGGACGGGTTGGCGAAACGCAGAGCGGCTATCTTGCCCCGCTGCGCCAGGATCGGGAAACCCTGGGTCTGGTGAAGCAGATCAACGCCGCGCGCAGCGAAAGCTATCAGCGGCTGGCGGATGAGAACAACCTGCCGGTGGATGAGGTGGCGAAAATGGCCGGCCAGAAGCTGGTTGCGCGGGCGCAGCCGGGTGAATACGTGCAGGGTCTGAACGGCAAATGGCTGCGTAAGTAATCAGCGGCAGCGCTTGCGGTACTCTCCCGGTGAAACGCCGAAGCGCTGCTTGAAGGCGGTCGAGAAGTGGCTGTGGTCGCTAAAGCCCCAGCTGTAGCCGATCCCCGCCAGCTTTTCATCATCGTGGGCGTTGCTCAGCGCCCGCGCGCACAGATCCAGACGGCGGTTCTTAATATACTGGGCCACCACCAGCCCCTTATCGGCGAACAGCCGGTAGAGGCTGCGCACCGACATCCCCGTCTCGCCGGCCAGCCACTCCGGGCGCAGATGTTCCGCCTGAATCGACTCATCAATCAAAGCCATAATTTTCTGAAACTGCTTCTCGCGCCGCGACGGCTGGGCCTCGTGATGGTGCAGCATCGGGCGCAGCAGGCAGACGATGGCTTCCAGCGCGGCCTCGCTCTCGCTCTGCGAAAGCGCCGGGCTGCTCATGCTTTCGTGCAGCAGACGCTGGCTCAGCTGCACCATCGGCAGGGACTTGCCCAGACGGGTGGCGATGCTGATTTCGCTCCCGCGCAGCTGCTGCTCCAGCAGCTGGCGGGGCAGCAGCAGCGACGCCTGGCGCGAGGTTTGCTGCCAGAAGATAGAGCAGGGGCGGGAGGCATCGATCAGCGTGATATCGCCAGCTTCGAGCACCACCTGACGATCGTCCTGCTCAATGGCCGCCTGGCCGGAGAGCTGGAATACGGTATAAAACCAGGCATCGTTATCGCGCCTGATTTCGTTGCGGGTGCGGTACAGGTTGACGCCGCGCGCGGTGACGGTGCTGACCTTGAGATTGCCGGCATAGCTGGCGTCAATCTCCCCGTGAAAGTCGCTGTCCAGCGGACGTGCGGCAAAGTTTCCGCAGACCTGATTGATTTTCGCCAACCAGCGCTGGTAGTCCTGTCCGTTATCTGCCGCCGCCATAGCTCGTCTCTTGTAATAATAATGTTTTCGCATTGTTGCATTTACGCTGCGCCAAACAAGAGCGAAGCGCGGAGTATATGAAAGAACTATTACCTGAAGAACAGTTTCATTTTAACAAATATTAATTTTATTATTTTTCAATGGCTTAAATTATTATTACTGTATATTAGTACAGTTATGGTGTACGCGTGTGCGCGCACGGATTATATTAAAACCCCGAGCAAAAACCACTGTTTATCAATGAGTTAACATGGAAAGTCGCTTTGAGGATATTTTGTTTGATACTGTGAACTCGATCGTCGAGCACACAAGAATAGGCCGTACTAGAGCTGTTACAAAACTGTACAGGAACGGGAAACTTGCAGCGGTGAGGACCATCACTGCGGAAGGTACTACATATGCTTTTAAGGGAGAAAACTGATGGACCAGAAGTTCAAAGATGAGTTCATGAAAGTGGGTATTACTGAACATCTACTCCCAGTCCTTGAGCGTATGTTTGGTCATACAGCAGGGCGGTACTGTGAAGATTTCGTTCCTCAAGAATGGTCTTCGTTGGATTTTCCGGGGTTAATCTACTACCCGTTGGATGTCACTGGCTATTACGTCGTCAATCCAGGCAATCAGTCTGATGCAATGCTGAACAATAAAGAATTCGGTGCTTTTGTCTCAATGATGACGATTAATAACCTTTGTTGGAAGTTCGAGAACACTGACTACTGCGAGAAGCTATGTGATTTGTACTATCAAACGAGGGAATCGTTCTATGATAACTTTAAAAACCCATCGCTATTAAGGCTTATTGATTGAAATTCAGTGAGTTAAATCCTGTCTAGCTCCTCTGCGGCACAAAGAACCAGCAAATCTGTGCCGCAGGTGACAAAAGTGAAATGAAGTATAATTGACTCTTTACGAAACAGTAATGGTACATAAAAGTTGTATTATTATTATCAAATAGTATAGTGGTGATAATTCAAAATCTATAAAATCATTATCTTCTTTCATTAATAATGAACTCGAAAAAGAGGTTGTAATGAACGAGACATTGTATTTGTTTCCCGATACGAATGTATTATTACAATGTAAACCGCTAGGAAACGTAAGTTTCGCAGAGATCACCGATTGCGATGAGATCCATGTAATAATTACCAGGCCTATTCAACAAGAGATTGACCGTCAGAAAGGTAAAGGGAGTACACGACTAGCAAAAAAAGCAAGAAATGCTGCTGCTTTGTTTGACAAGATATTGGATTCTCCAGATGGAATCCTCATTGTCCGTGCACGTTCGCCGAGGGTTTGTATTAGCATGGATTTAAGTCTTAAACCTTCATGTGAGTTATCTGAACAACTTGATTATAACGAAGCCGATGATCGTTTTGTAGGTATAGTTGCAGGGTATAGCGCTGAAAATAAAGATTTGAAAGTAGCGTTAATTACTAACGATAGTGGTCCACGATTCTCGGCCATGCAACATAATCTTAACTGCTACAAAGTTCCTTCGTTATGGATGCTTCCTCCTGAAACGGATGAAAAAGATAAAAAAATAAAAGAGTTAGAAGGTCAGATTAAAGAATTAACAAGGTCTAGGCCGGAATTTGAAATAAAAATATCTGAAAATACAGAGTGTGATGTCATTTGTCCTTTTTATACGGCTATGTCTGAGGATGAAGTTAATGAGGTGATGTCTATATTGATAAATGCATTTCCAATGGTGACTGATTTCGATGCCGAAAGAAATAATTGGGCACAGTCGATTGTTTTAGGCGCGACTCTTGGTTATGGAAGTAAAGGGAAATATATTCCGGCTTCAGAAAGTGAAGTTGCTAAATATAAGTCGGAATATTATCCGGAATGGGTGAAGCAATGTGAAGAAGTGCTTAAAAAATGTCATGAAAAGTTCAACCCTCTCATAGCGAAACACCCCTTATCGTTTTTATTGAATAACGTAGGTAGTGTCGTCGCCGAAAGAGCTGTGGTTACATTCAAATCAAATGGTAAAATTGCGCTAAGTGGCAATGATTGGGATATAAATGAAGAGCTTGTAAAAAATGGTGAAGTAAATTTTCAATCACCACCAATAGCACCCAAAGGTCGATGGAAAAGTGTAATGGCTGATATGGAAGCTCTGCGCTATGGGCATAGATTTCCACCAATAGATATGCATAGAAGTACTTATGATTATCGTCTGCCAGATGCAATAACCTCGAGGCATAAAAACGATTTTTACTATAAGAGAAGAGAGGTATCACCTGTATTGGAAATATCTCTTGAATGTGAGGAATGGCGTCATAAAACTAAAGATGCAAAATTTTCATTGTTCGCTTATATCAAAAATACACCTGGGGTAAGAGAAAGCTCAATTCAGGTTCGGATTGAAGCTAATAATATAATTGAACCTATAACCAAAGATTTCAAGTTGAAAGTTGCCGTTGAGGAAATAAGTATTTTTCCAGTTATCATGGAAATGGTGCGTGAATTTATTCAAGGTGAAAAAGATAAAGGCTCTCATACTGAAAACAGAAATTAGGATAAAGCACATAATACAAATAAAAAGGACCTTGCGGTCCTTTTTACTTTACAGACGTCCACTTCGATTGAGAGTTCCACATTCCAATCCTGCTAAAGAACGTATCATTCTCATTTCCAGGATAGCTTCGATGAATGCCATCAGAACAGTGGTTGCGCGCTTTCTTATCAAGAACAGCCCATATTGAATTAATAGTAACTTCTGTTTCGTTCTTGCTTTCATTGTCATCGTAATCAATCTGAATATTGGTTTTCTCAATCTCACCAGTGAAGATGTTAAACTGGGCTTGGACATTGCCGTTGTTAGGGTTTAAAAATCCTAGGTCAATCTTAACTTCAGAATGGTCTAACAGACCTGCTGTAATCATACTGATGTACTCAGTGCGAACGTTAGACAGACGAACAGACAAACCAAGATTGTTAATCTCTTTTGACTCTCGATAGAACTGATATCAACAAAATCACCAGTCGCCATATAGTTCTTGCCTTCGTACTGAATATCAAAATACGAGTCCGTGATAAGAACTTCTCTGTTGTCTGACGTTTTAATCTGAACTAGATGGGTAAAGTACCAACAGAGAATACTTGGTCTGGTGTTAGAACCGTTAATGAAGTTCCGTAGAAATCATTGTATGCTTCGATGAAGTCTGGATTGTTTCCAAGTTCTTCGAAGATCTTTTTTACTTCGTTAATACGCATTAGATATCCTCTGTTGCAGTGAGCTTAACTTGTGAAAGACTTTTTAAATCATACCCAACAACATCAGTTGTAAGAATAAACCGGCCTTTAGGATTACGATAAGTAACTTGCTCTGAAGTTTGTACTTGAGCAAGCAACTGCGGGAATAATTTCATTGGTTGTCCTGATAAGCAATCAGCCGTAACGGTATACAACTTCTTGTGGTTCTGGAATTGAACAATAGTACCCGCTTCCATTGTTCCAGTGAAACCTTGTACCCTGACTTGTCTAGCGCCAGGATTAAGACTGTCCATTGAAGTAATATTTCCTTGGGCTGTACCAGTGTATTGGCCTGCATAACTGATATTGAAATCAAACGGTTGTCCGTACATATATTCAGCAACGAATTTCTTAACTAACCCTAGTTGTTCATACTGATACTGGGCAGTGAACTCTAAATCATAGAATTGTACACCTGTATAACGACGTTGATATTTGCCTGAAACGGCTCTGTTTGAGAAAAACGGTGCATTAGACGTAATTTTAACGTCTCTGATTTTAACTTGTGTATTACTAAGCATCGGCACGCCTCTTATTAAATATATCTGTATATCTATTTAATAACTTAAAGAGGGCGTATGTCAGACTTGTACAAAATGCTTCGTGAAGGCGAAGGCGAAAATCTTAAACTCTATAAGGACACAGAAGGTTTCTGGACTATCGGTATTGGGCATCTCGTAACCAAAGACCCAAGCAAAGAAAAAGCAATTTCTATCTTAGATAAAGACCTTAAACGAATAACATCTGGCGTTATCAACAAATCTGAGTCTGAGCAGTTGTTCACTCAGGACACATCTAAGGCACTCAGAGGCATTGAACAATCCAGCCTTAGTTCCATATACATTAGTATGAACGGGCCTCGTAGGACTGCCCTGGTGAACATGGTATATCAACTGGGACTTACCGGTGTATTAGGTTTCCGTAAAATGGTTCGTTATCTCGAACTTAAACAATACAACGAAGCTGCCGATGAAGCTCTGAACAGCAGATGGGCTCGCCAAACTCCTAATCGTGCACACAGAGTTACTGAGACTATTCGTAACGGTGGCTTTAGCGCTTACGCGTTCAGTTAATAAATACATCTATTAATATATTGAGGAACTACTATGTTTGATCTAGAAAAAATGCTGAATGCGCTTAGCCCTAAACGTGAGCACGCTGAAATTCAAGGTTTTAAATTCTATGCACGTCCAATGACTGTTAAAGAATTCTCTGAATTTTTCTATAAAGGTCTTGATGACTCTGACCGCAATGACCAGATGATTTTAAGTTGTGTTCAAAAAGAAGACGGAACTCCTATGTTTGAAACTGTTGAACAGGTTAATTCGTTGTATACCACTGTTCGTGCTCAACTTGCTGGGTTGGTCTCTAAAGCTTCTATCCTGTCTGCTCCGGTAGATGAAACGGAAAAGAAATAAGGGCTTGTAGTCATCGAACATTTAAGTACAGGACTATTCTTCGTCGTGGGCTAGCTCCTAACGAAATACTTAATCTAACAATGCCAGAGTACTACGAGCTCTGGCTGTTCGATACTTTTATTGAACCTCAAAGTCCTGTTCTTAACGATTCCCATCAAGCCCGATTAGCTCATTCCATTATTGCTGTTAGTCCTAATCTTACTAAAGAAGCTCGCAGAAAACTGGACATGAAAGATTTCTATCTGATTAAGCCGAAAGTGTTTAAGTCTGAACAAGAAATTCAGGAAGAACGCGAACAGAAAGAAAAACAAGCTCGTAAAAATCTTGAAGCGTTGATGGACCCTACACTTCTTGAGAAAGCGAGAAAACTTAAACGTAAAGGATAAGAAATGGCAAAGTCAAATTATGAGATAGAAATTAACGGTAATAACAAAGGACTAACATCCGCCGTTGATAATTCTATCGAAGAGTTAAACAAACTCGATAAAGCTGCTGGTGGAATGTTTCAAGGGGCTATTGGCCCCTTAGAGACTATTCAAAGTTCTATAGGAGCTATTGGTGCTGGTGGACCTGCAATGATGGCTGTTGGCGCAGCAGCGGCAGCCGCTGGTCTAGGTATAGCTTCTGTTCAAAGAACATTAGAAAAGTCCACCGGGTTAATGACTATTCAGCAACAGACAGGAACGTCTATCGAATTGTTGCAGCAACTTGAACAAGAATTCAAGTCAGCTGGAATGGAAGTTGAAAAGTTCGGTGATATTAACAAAGATGCACTTGACCATCTTGGTGACTCATTAAGAGAAGGCAAAGGCGGTATGGCTGATGACCTAGAACAATGGGGAATTGGCTTAGAAGAACTGACGAAATATGCTTATGACGCTGAAGGTGGTATAAAATCTGTAATTGATGTTTATTACAAAATGAAAGCGGCTGGTAAGTCAGGTGCTGAAATTACTAACGCAATGGAAACTATGGCGTCCGACTCAAGCCATTTAGTTTCAACATTACAGAAATATAATAGCACTGCTGAAGCAATGAACGCTATTAACTCAAGGTCTGTAAGTATAACAACTGATACCGCTATTGCTGCTAAAGAATTTGACGCTAACATGAAGACTTTAAGTGTTAACGTTGATAAAGTTGCTGTTGCTATCGGCGGGCCTTTAATTCAGTCGATGAATGATCTATGGGTGTTCTTCAACAAAGACTGGTCTGGTAGTGATTATATAAAGGTGTTCAGTACTCTGACCGGTGGCGGAAGCTCAATGGTTGGATTGGCTGATGACCTTCTTAATGAAAAAGAAAAGAAATTCCAGAAGGATATTGCCGCATCTCGAAAGAAAGCTAATGCAGTATTCGAGATAACTAAGAAAGCCGAGAACGACAGAAAAGACGCTGCTGCCAAAGCTAAAGCATTACAAGAGAAAAATGATGCTGATGCTAAAACTGCTGCTGCTAAAGCTCAAGCTGAAAGAGATAAGCAACTTGCTGAAGCCAAACGTCAGGCTTCTGAAGCACAACGTATTGCCGAAGAACAACTTCGTATTAGAGAACAATACATTGATAGTCTTCGTGTTCTCTCTGGTCTTAATTCTGAATATGATTTCTTTACTAAATCATCTGATTTCTCTGGTGCTATTAAAGATATTCAGAAACTCCAGCAGATTAAAAATTATCTTGATGACTTCAAAGACCAAGATAGTAAAACGTTTACTGATAATATCTCTGAAGCAAGTGCATCATTCAAGACAAGCTCTGAACTGTTAAAAATCTCATTAGACCAAGGGAAGATTACTCTTACTGAGTACAACAGAGAACTGAGCAATCTGACTGAACAATATAATCTATTCAAAGAAGCCGTAGCAATGTCTGGTCAAGGAGACCATCGATTAGATGGACTGTCTGACCTACAAGGAATTGGCTTCAGTACTATTGAAGATGATCAACAGTTAGGCCGTCAGAAACTTGATGAGCAATTTGAAGAACTTCGCGAAGCTAATCAGGTTCGTTACGAAAATGACCTGATTGATTATCAAGCGTTCTTGGACCAGAAGCAGAAACTAGACGAATCATACGCGATTAAATCTCAGTCTATTGACCGCCAATCGTCTATAGCTCGATTACAGATTGCGGATGACTTTACTCGTGGTGTTGGTAACGGGTTGCAGATGCTGATGGGTGAGAACAACAAAGCTGCTCAAGCAATGTTTGCTGTTTCAAAAGGTCTAGCGATTGCTAACGGTATGATTAACGCTAACGAAGCAGCAACTACCGCTATGGCTAAATATCCCGGTCCGATGGGATACGCAATGGCAGCAACTTCATATGCTAATGTTCTTACTCAAGTCGCGTCGATGCGTTCTATGACACTTGGTCAGTTCCATGACGGTATCGATAACGTACCTAACACAGGAACGTACTTACTCCAAGAGGGTGAACGAGTAGTCGATAACAGGCTGAACCAGGATCTGAAAGATTTCTTGGGTAATGAGCAGAAAGGGCAATCCCAGGCTGAGCAACCAATCGATGCCTCAATCAATATCAGTGGCTCAGTTAATGGTGAGAAAGAGATAATGCAGATTATGAAGCGGCAGCAGCAAGCGTTGGCTTCAATCGTACAAGACGCTAATAGACGTAGGCAATAGCAGTAACGAACAGGACTCTTCGGAGTCCCTTTGATGTAAACTACTCGAATGTTAGCTATATGCGAGGTATGCCGTGTTAGAAAATTTAGTGAAGTCTCAGATGCTTAGGGCTGATCTTGTTGCTGCTGATCAATATTTCATTTCAGCTGGTTACAACGATATGAGCGGCATTGTAATGCTTAAAGGAGCATTGGTTGCATTATCGAATTTGGTTGATTTTGAGTCAACGATGAGAGCCTTGTATGTTGAAAACCCTTCATTATCAAAGGTATACAAATCAGCCTCCAAGGAGTTCGAGTTCGCTAAATACCTTCGAAATAAGTTTGCGGGGCATATACATCCAGAACTGATATCTAAGGCAATAGAGTGGAATCCAGAGATAAGGTTCATTATGGACAGAACAGACGAGCAGGAGGTTATGTGGTACTGCAATATCTGGGTACTCGAAACGGCAATAAACACATATGTTGATAGTAATGGAAACCACCGTTTGTTCGAGTCGGAAATTGACTTAATCATTCCTGATGATAGCGAGCGTTTTAGATTATTTTTGGAAAAAGTTATTAAAACTGGCATTCAATACCTTACAGAACTTGGGGCCGTGTTAAGAAGTAAAGTTGATAAGCCAGTGAAAGGGCTAGAATCCCTTCAATATTGGAAAGCTGCGGGTTTAACTGAGTTCAATTTTATTGCGAAGAAATAAGGGACAATGTCCCTTATCATATAGTCATAGGTTATTTGGAATCTGTGCCTTAACTGACTTTGCAGTTGTTAAGATAAACAAAACTCATTGTAGTCAAATTATCATGCATATACATTCTATCGGTGCCTTTGGCGTGTTTAAGATACCCACCAGAGCTATTGCTTGATTGGCCTACGGAATCTGAAAAACCCATGTAATTTGAAAAGCCTACAAACATAAACCCAGATTTGTTAATAACATCTGATGAGCTAATCGAGTAGTTAAACCATAAGTAATGGTCCTGTACTACAGCTGTGTCATATACAGGTTCTGCTTCTAGGTTGTGCATGTCTTTAATTGTCGCATCGCATTGATAAGTTCTTGGTTTACCCGCCATGAATGCGAGACCGATAGCACCTGCAATAACTATAGTAACAAGAGTCTTAATGGAATTTGATTTTACGTTCTGACTGATGTTCATTTTGTTCTCCTTGTGTGTGCGTATAATAATACATTAAAACAAAATCGTAAACTTCTATTATCGTCCATTGTTCGCGAAGCAGAGATCTTTTAAAAAGGCTTTAATTGAATCTATTGAGAACAAAGCTTTAATCAGAGTGTCTCTGATTAAAGCTTATGTCGCGGGAAATGCATAATTATTTTGGGGCACGATGAGAGGCGGGATGTTTCGGGACCGCATCTTTTAAAACGCATGTAAATTTTTTATTCCACTTCAATTCATTTGGAAACCTGGATGTACAGTAGGACCAGAACCTAAAGCCCAGCGTAATAAATATAGAATATCCCACAACTTATTAATTTTAAAACACAAAAGGAAGCTCGAATGTCACGCAAAGTATATGTCTCGATGGCCGATATGGCACGCCGCTACGGTTATACATTTAACGCAATCAAGGGGTGGCGAGCTGAAGGTCTACCGTATTCTGAAATTCCTAATGGAATTCCTGAAATTGAAGGGACTCAATGGATTATCAAAAATAAAATTGAACCTCTTCGTAACACATCAGTTAAAGAAGAGATGGACCTCGAAAAACTTCGCGAACAAAAAGCTAAGGCAGACCTAGCAATGTATGCTGCTCAAGAAAAATCCGGCGAGCTTATCTCTGTTGATATAGTACAAGCTGAACTGAATAAGTTCTGTGCATCGATAAAAGATACGTTAAGACTTATCCCAGCTAAACATTCAATCGAGTTAATTGAGCACGCAGATTCAGTTGATAATCTTAAGTTTAAGCTGAAAGAAATCATTAATGCTGAGTTACTGTCTGTTGCTGATTTGTTTGAGCCTGATATTGAAGCCGAACAAGATGAAACACTGATTGATATCGATTAACTAAATCCTGATTGAACAGGTGTTGTATTGTAAGCATGCCAGAACAATATCTCTGTTCTGATACTATCAAACTTAACCAGAACAACTCTGTCTGTAAAGTAATAACTTTGATGTTCGTACTTAAATGGGCGGCCTAACATTTGATTAAGCCGTTCAATCTCATTGATTGTTATCCCTTCTGATATTTCTATCTGCGGAGTCTCCGCGCTTTCTCTTTGCATAGTTCCGCTGTTATTGTCCAATATTCTGCGTCCTGTTTAGTATAGTTAGATCTTAGCTGAGATAGAGATTTAACTCTATTAGATGCGTGGTCTTCAAGTTCATTGATTAGACTATCTACTTGTTGTTCAGTGTTCATTTTGCTCTCCATGGACGAGTAATAAGCTCAACTGGTAAAAGAGCTGACCTGCTCCCCGTTGATTAACACACTGCGATGCTAGTAATGTCTTCATAAGCCACATGAGGACATCCCCATGAAGAAGCGTTTTTCCGACGAA